>NZ_JBFRGJ010000085.1:0-353 GCF_052115265.1 Terrabacter sp. 2RAF25 | reverse complement strand
AGGGCGCACTCTGGCCCGAAGGCGAGCCCGTTCGCCTGAATGCTGGCGACGTAGAGGCCGTTTCGCCTGAGGTGGGTGATATCCACCGCGTCAGCAACGCTTTTGCCGATCGCCCCTCCATCAGCATTCACGTTTACGGCGGCAATATCGGCGCGGTGAAACGGGCCGTTTATGACGAGGACGGCAGCGAAAAACCGTTTATCTCCGGCTATAACAACGCTTTTTTACCAAATATTTGGGATCTCTCACATGGCTAAGCAATCACTGCCTTTACGTCACTACAGCGATATTCGCTACGCCCTGCTCCAGCGCCAGGAAACTGCGCTGCTGGACGTGCGGGAAGAGGCTTATTA
>NZ_JBFRGJ010000084.1:0-354 GCF_052115265.1 Terrabacter sp. 2RAF25 | reverse complement strand
GTGGAACTGGGCGGGCTGAACCTGCCCCCGAACTTCCACCGGTCCGAGGCGATGCTGAAGAAGGCCAAGGCCTTCCTGCCCGCGCTGAAGACCGAGGGTGGCGTGCAATGGATGGGCTTCCGCCCCTCGCTGCCCGACAGCCTGCCTGCCATCGGCCGCGCGCGGGCGACGCCCCGCGTGACCTATGCGTTCGGGCACGGCCACCTCGGGAAGGCCTTCCTGCCCGCGCTGAAGACCGAGGGTGGCGTGCAATGGATGGGCTTCCGCCCCTCGCTGCCCGACAGCCTGCCTGCCATCGGCCGCGCGCGGGCGACGCCCCGCGTGACCTATGCGTTCGGGCACGGCCACCTCGGG
>NZ_JBFRGJ010000083.1:0-358 GCF_052115265.1 Terrabacter sp. 2RAF25 | reverse complement strand
CGCCAGTCCTGCGCCGATTGGCTCGTCGTGGGCGACAGCAGGTCGATGAGCTTGAGGGGCGCGTGTGCTTCGCGCGGCCCCATCGTCTCGTCCATGTCCTTGTAGCCCCATTTGCCAGCTTCGCGGCTCGTCAGGAACACGGCGGCAAAGGTGTAGCTGCCGGCGGCGTCCGTCTCATAATCGCCGGTCGCATCATGGCCGGAGGGCAAGCGTCCCTCCTTCGGCTCGACGCGGACGGCGGCATACCAGACATTGCCTTTCTGGCTGATGTGGACGGCGTGGCTCCGCCGCGTTTCGTTGTCGCCGCCGCAAAGCCGCGCGATCTCGTCGCGGATGCTGGCGGGCGTGTGGTTGTAGA
>NZ_JBFRGJ010000082.1:0-358 GCF_052115265.1 Terrabacter sp. 2RAF25 | reverse complement strand
CGGGCGGCAGGGTTCGTATCGGTGTTCSCGGACGGGGCGGCGGTTCCGGCGGCGAGAAACGTGAGCTTTGCGGCGGGTCAGACGGTGTCGAACCTGGTGGTGGTGAAGGTCGGTGCGAACGGTCGGGTGGCGTTRCGCAACGGGTCGACGGGGTCGGTGCAGCTGGTCGGTGACGTGGCCGGGTACTACCGCGCTGGCGCGGTAAGTGTGGCGGGGKSRTTCGTGTCGTTGGCGCCGGCGCGGGTGTTGGACACGCGGTCGCGGTTGGGTGCCGTGGGTCCGGTGGCCGCGGCTGGGACGGCTCGGGTGCAGGTGTTGGGTCGTGGTGGAGTCCCGGCGTCGGGGGTTTCGGCGGTGG
>NZ_JBFRGJ010000081.1:0-360 GCF_052115265.1 Terrabacter sp. 2RAF25 | reverse complement strand
GGGCTGGTGCGCAAGTCGGGGCATGGACAGGACCGCCGGCTGGTGGCGCTGGAACTGACGAACCAGGGGCAGGCGCTGATGGACCGGCTTGCCGTTGTGGCGCAGGACTTCCAGGCCAGGCTGATGGCGGAACTGGGCGAGGACGCCCCGGCCTTCCTGTCGGCGCTCGACCGGCTGCGCCGCGAGCCAGCCTAACAGGCTGCTGAAAAACTCCGCGCGGCCCACATCAGGTCCATCAGAACGGAAAAAACGTCCAGAGGTGCGCGAAAGCTTCGATCTCGCGGCGCATATCAGCATCGTGTCGGGAAATCTTCCTCGGCGAGCCGGCGCGTGCAGGCTTTTTCAGCAGCCTGCTAAGGC
>NZ_JBFRGJ010000080.1:0-361 GCF_052115265.1 Terrabacter sp. 2RAF25 | reverse complement strand
ATGATGAGAGCCCTGCTGACACCTATGAGGTAGCTATAGGCAAGCTTTATTTTAATGGAGTATTCATTCCTGATCGCATTGAATACATGACGAAAGGTTCTGATGGGTTGGAGGGCGAGTGGGCCGGCCCCGAAATGTTTGAAGTGTTTCTAGATATGAGTGTTCGAGAGCCTAATGATATATCTCCAAGGCCTGCTTTATTATTTCCGTTCGGTAAGCTGTACACATTCGATCCTCCTGACATAAACACCCCCATCTTTGGGGCGATTGAAAAATGTCTGAAGTGATCCATTGAACAGCGTCCTATAAGCGTGTCTAGGGCGTAAGCCAGTATTAGCCGCCTAACGTCGCTAATTGGGTG
>NZ_JBFRGJ010000079.1:0-363 GCF_052115265.1 Terrabacter sp. 2RAF25 | reverse complement strand
GATATACTCCGCTTTTTCCCAGGCTTCTTTTTCGGTCGCGGCGATAATCGGACGGAAAGAGATATTAAAACCGATCTGTCGACCATGGCGAGCGGCGGCGGCACGTACCGCACGCACGGTTTCGGCCGCGCCCGCCAGCGGTTCGCCCCACAGTGCAAAAACGTCGGCATGTTTTGCCGCCACGCTAATCGCTTCCGGCGAGGAACCGCCAAAATAGACCGGCAGCTGCGGCTGTAGCGGCTTGACGGCGGAAAAAGCCTGTTCAGCCTGATAAAGCTCGCCCTGATGGTCGAAAGGCGCTTCGGCCGTGAGGCTGTTTTTCAGTACCTGCAAAAACTCATCGGTGCGCGCATAGCGTTCGGC
>NZ_JBFRGJ010000078.1:0-369 GCF_052115265.1 Terrabacter sp. 2RAF25 | reverse complement strand
GAGTTCCGGCATGGTTCCGCACCGCGTCATTCAGAGGTTCCAGATAGAACCCCTTGTCCATGAGCGGAGAAGGCGGCGCGGGCAAGGTCGGTCTCGCGCCGAGGTACGGTGAGGGTTCCGGCCTTGAAGGTGCGCCCGACCCGGTCCGCCCAAGTCTCGCGCTCCGCTTGGGTGAGGCCATGCCACCAGTCCAAAGCCGGTTCCGTCTGGGGTTCTGCTGCAAGGAGGGGCGGGGCGTCGTCCGTGTCCTGCTGGCGGCGACGTACGGCGCTGTGGCGTTCATTCTCTCTGGCGGTATCTGCGGCGTCGTGCGGGTCTTTCCAGCGCCAGCGGAAGGTGACGGCATGGACCGACCGGCCCTGCTTCTCC
>NZ_JBFRGJ010000077.1:0-373 GCF_052115265.1 Terrabacter sp. 2RAF25 | reverse complement strand
TGCGGGCGGTAGTTGGCGAAGAACGGCGTGTGGCGGCCGCCTTCCTCCTTGGTCAGGATGTAGGCCTCGGCCTCGAACTTGGTGTGCGGCTTCACCGAACCCGGCTTGCACAGCACCTGGCCACGCTCGACGCCGTCACGGTCCACGCCGCGCAGCAGCGCGCCGATGTTGTCGCCCGCCTCGCCGCGGTCCAGCAGCTTGCGGAACATCTCGACGCCCGTGCAGGTCGTCTTCTTGGTGTCGCGGATGCCCACGATCTCGAGCTCGTCGCCCACGTTGACGGCGCCGCGCTCGATCCGGCCGGTCACCACCGTGCCGCGGCCCGAGATCGAGAACACGTCCTCGATCGGCAGCAGGAACGGCTGGTCCACGG
>NZ_JBFRGJ010000076.1:0-375 GCF_052115265.1 Terrabacter sp. 2RAF25 | reverse complement strand
GCGCGATCTGGCACGCGCATGGGCTTCAGGTCGCCTTTTCCTCGGACCCGGTCGGACCCAAGGCGTTCCCGATGATCATCGGGGGCGTCATGTTCCTGGCCGGGGCGGCGCTGGTTGTCCGCCCCCACGATGTCGAATGGGAGGGCGGGCGATGGCCGCTGGTCGCGCTGGTGGCCATGGCCTCGCTCCTGGTGGCGCTGCTGCTGATCCCGCTGGGCTTCGTGCTGGCGACGACGCTTCTGTCGTTCATYGTCGCGCGCGCCCTGGGCGGCGGCTGGTGGCAGTCCGCCGTTGCCGGAGCCGCCCTGTCGGCGGCCATCTTCCTGCTGATCGACATCCTGCTGGGCCTGCCGCACATCCTGCTGGGCCTGCCGC
>NZ_JBFRGJ010000075.1:0-380 GCF_052115265.1 Terrabacter sp. 2RAF25 | reverse complement strand
GCTTGGAGCGCAGTTGCGCAACAACACACCGAAGCGTCTTCTTGGGAACTGTTACATCCGCCAATCGTGGCTGTTGCTGGTGGGAAAGGGGTATAGCTATGACATTCCCGAACTGGCAAAGATCGCCTCAAAGGCTGGCTTGACGAGAGCCGCAGGCTTGCCCCTTGCTGAACCGTGCCCCCCCGGGCGCCGGTGAGGACGCGTGCCGGAACTGGCTGATAGAGGAGGGCTTCCACTATGCAGCCAAGCCGGATCGCCCATGCTCTCTGCCCACACGAGGCGTTGGGCAGCTCAAGAATACCGGGGAGAAATTCTGCCTAGCGCGGTTTGCGCCAGCTATGCGCCCTCGTCAGCCCCGTCAATGTCGGAAACTCTCTGGA
>NZ_JBFRGJ010000074.1:0-380 GCF_052115265.1 Terrabacter sp. 2RAF25 | reverse complement strand
GACAAGAGTGGCGTCCATGATGGGTGCTGCCAGGACCGGGGCTGGAGCCGCTGCCATACCCGCTGCTACGGCAGCAACTGCGGCACAAGCATCGTCCTCGGCTGCGGCACGGTTGGCCCGGTCTAACCGCATCCAAGGCCGTCCTTGATAGCAAGCAACAGGTAGAAACCGGAAAGCCCCGCGCAAGCGGGGCTTTCCTTTTTCGATCAGAACCGCAGCATATCGACTAGATGCTGTCGGTTGTCTCGGCCATCTGCTCGAACGTCATGATATTCTCCGCGGTAGCTGGCAGGTCAGCCAGCTCATCCATCAGGCTGACGTCAATTCGGGTACGCTCCCTGCCGCGAGGCAAATCATTTTCTTGCTCTACAGGCTGCAAC
>NZ_JBFRGJ010000073.1:0-382 GCF_052115265.1 Terrabacter sp. 2RAF25 | reverse complement strand
TCCTAGGGGTTCGCCCCGATGATGGAAGTGTCAGCTTCACTGTTTGTCGGTTTCACGCGAGTGAGGACGATGAACAGAAGGTTACCTGGTTAGGTCCAGGTGACAGATGTGCAGAGGTTCTTCTGTCAAGGATAGGCTCGTTGAGCCTTTCAACTTGAGAGTTTGATCCTGGCTCAGAACGAACGCTGGCGGCAGGCYTAACACATGCAAGTCGAGCGCGCCCTTCGGGGTGAGCGGCGGACGGGTGAGTAACGCGTGGGAACGTGCCCTTCTCTGCGGAATAGCCTCGGGAAACTGAGAGTAATACCGCATACGCCCTTTGGGGGAAAGATTTATCGGAGAAGGATCGGCCCGCGTTGGATTAGGTAGTTGGTGGGGTAAT
>NZ_JBFRGJ010000072.1:0-382 GCF_052115265.1 Terrabacter sp. 2RAF25 | reverse complement strand
CTGCAGATGACCGCCTGCGCGCGGGTGGCGAAGGGCGTGTTGCGCACCATGTCGCGCGCATACCAGGCCATCCGCGCCCGCGCCCGTGCGGCTGCATCGGCGTCCGTCCGGGTCGCCTTCATGGTCGAGGCGCGGCGCCCGAGGGAAGCCGCATCGTAATGCGCCGTCACCGCGCGGGCACGGGCACGCTCCATCCCCCACCGCGGTGCCACCGCGGAGATCACCCGGTCCAGCATGTTCATCGGGTCAGTCCTTCCGGAAAACCGGGTAGTGCTGGCGCGACCGGCCGGGCCGCAGATCGATCCCCAGCTCGGCCTCCATCATCCGCTTGATCCGCAGCATGTCGGACAGGCTGCGGTAGGTGACGCGCTCGCCGTTGACC
>NZ_JBFRGJ010000071.1:0-385 GCF_052115265.1 Terrabacter sp. 2RAF25 | reverse complement strand
GTGCTGGACAAGTGCCACACCCGCTTCCGCCTGCCCTGGATCTGGGACGGCACCGAGGCCGTGTTGCAGAGCCGCTGCACCGACGAGACGGGCCACGTCCAGCCAACCCTTGCCGAACTGGTCAAGGTCCGCGGCACCAAGTCCGTCTATCACCTGAACGCGATCCAGAGCTGGCATGTCGCGGCCAGCGGGGAGGTGACGAATGTTCACGCGTGAACTCGCCCTTGGCGGGCTTATGGCGATGGCCTGCACCCTTGCCCATGCCCAGGAAGCCGATCCGGCACCGAATGCCGCCGCGCCTCGGACGGTCGCGGCCCTGCCGCAGCCGGTAGGGGATTTCGAGGAGCCAACGCCCCCCTCGCCCCTGCTCGACACACCCGAAACC
>NZ_JBFRGJ010000070.1:0-385 GCF_052115265.1 Terrabacter sp. 2RAF25 | reverse complement strand
GGCGATGCGCAAGCTGACCGCCAGCATCGGCCGGTCGAACTGCATGGTGATCTTCATCAACCAGATCCGGATGAAGATCGGCGTCATGTTCGGCAACCCCGAGACGACGACGGGCGGCAACGCGCTCAAGTTCTACGCTTCGGTGCGTCTGGACATCCGCCGCACGGGTTCGATCAAGGACCGCGACGAGGTCGTGGGCAACTCGACCAAGGTCAAGGTCGTCAAGAACAAGGTCGCCCCGCCCTTCAAGCAGGTCGAGTTCGACATCATGTATGGCGAGGGCATCTCGAAGGTCGGCGAGCTGATCGACCTCGGCGTCAAGGCCGGCGTGGTCGAGAAGTCCGGCGCCTGGTATTCCTATGGCGACGAGCGCATCGGCCAGGGG
>NZ_JBFRGJ010000069.1:0-389 GCF_052115265.1 Terrabacter sp. 2RAF25 | reverse complement strand
GACAAGTTGAGGCGTTGCGGGAAAGTTTGGCCGAGGCGGAAAAGCGGGCGGCGGAGAGCGAGAAGCGCGCGATCGAGAACGCACAGCGGGCCGCCGTCGCCGAGGCTTTGGCCGAGGAGCGCAAGCGCATCYTGGACGAGACCCTGAAGCTCATTCCACCCCCGGCACCGCTCACGACAGCTCCGGTCCTGGCCACCGATCCCGCACCTTCCCTGACCTCCCCACGCCGCCGCTGGTGGTCGTGGGGTCGGGGCTGAGGGGGCTGCCACGGAGGACTGACGCACCCTCCAACAGACTCTGCACGGAGCGACAGACTCCTTGAACAGCGCTGTTCAAAGGGCTATTCAGGGCACTCTAAAGCGCACTCCGGAGGACGCCATGCCGCATCC
>NZ_JBFRGJ010000068.1:0-389 GCF_052115265.1 Terrabacter sp. 2RAF25 | reverse complement strand
TCCGCGCGGGCCTCGGGTCCGGCGAGATCCTCGACCCGCTTCAGGACGGAAAGATTCGACACCGGGTGGATGTCGCAGGCCACGGCCAGCGCGATGGCCCGGACACGGGCGCGGGCGGCGGGAGCGGCCGGCAGCAGGGGGGCAGCAGGGCGGGTTTCCTCGAGATATTCCAAGATCGCCAGCGACTGGGTCAGCACCAGCCCGTCGATCTCCAGCACCGGAACCAGCCCCTGCGGATTGACGGCGAGGTGGCGGGACGCCTGCTGGCCGCCAGCGACTAGATCGACCGTCGTCCGCCGGTAAGCGACGCCTTTCAGCCCCAGTGCGATCCGCACCCGGTAGGACGCTGACGACCGCCAGTAGTCGTGCAGGACGACCTCGCCTTTCTG
>NZ_JBFRGJ010000067.1:0-400 GCF_052115265.1 Terrabacter sp. 2RAF25 | reverse complement strand
ATGCTATCGAAGGCCACCAGAACGGCCTGACCAAACCTCAATTCGTTGGAGCGATCATTGCCTTGAGATCGGTGCCTGTTTCCGCGTCGAGTTCGCTGGCATCGATCTTGCCATCCTTGTTGGCGTCAGCGGCCTTGAAGCGTTCGCGTGCAATCGTCAGCCACTGATACAGGTCGACCGTCTTGTCACCGGCGTCCTGCTGGTTGTTTGGACATCCTGCTCGGAAAAATCAGCTGCAGCCAAACGCCCTTCAATTTCTACCCCACAGCCGCCACCTGCGCTGCCGAACAGGAGGTGCAGGCAACAACCCTGCAATGCGGCTCTCGGCCCGGTCCAGACGCGTCCGTAGGTCATCGATAGTGGTCTGCATCTGCCCGCGTTCCCGGTCGCGCTCGCGTTC
>NZ_JBFRGJ010000066.1:0-401 GCF_052115265.1 Terrabacter sp. 2RAF25 | reverse complement strand
GGTGAGAAGGCTGCTTTCGACCTGATCCTCGATTTTGTGGTCAAACGGCGCAGTTATCCGGATGCAATCTACTGCATCGACGAACCAGAAACCCACATGAACACGCGGCTACAGGCGGCGCTCCTCGGCGAGCTCGTCGGCCTGCTTCCCGGCAATTCTCAACTCTGGATCGCTTCGCACTCAATCGGGATGATGCGGAAGTCCCGCGAGATGTACGATGCCGACCCGACGTCCGTGGCTTTCATAGATTTCAGCGGTCACGACTTCGATCAGGTGATTACTCTCTCGCCGAGCAGGCCCACCCGAGCCTTCTGGGAAGGGGTGATGCACGTCGCCCTCGACGATCTCGCCGCGCTTGTGGCGCCGAAGCAAGTCGTAATCTGTGAAGGCAATCCAATGGG
>NZ_JBFRGJ010000065.1:0-401 GCF_052115265.1 Terrabacter sp. 2RAF25 | reverse complement strand
GTTCCAGACCTTCCTTGATCGCGCTGACGACAGACGCCGTGTCGGCATGGTGGGTGATGACATGGCACTCGTCGAGTGCGTCCACGCCGGTTTTCATGGCGCCGGGCTGACGGAGGATGCGGCCGACAAGCTGCGTCATGGCCTTGAGGTTCGTGCTGGCCGCCAGGCTGCACAGCACATAGGCGAAGGGGCAATCCCAGCCTTCCTGGAGGGCCTGCTTGGTGATGATGGCGCGCACGCGGTTGGTGGGCGACAGCAGGTCCTGGTTCTCAGGATCGTTCAGATCGTTCTGCTGCGCGGTCTTGA
Organism: Terrabacter sp. 2RAF25; assembly: GCF_052115265.1. Lineage (NCBI taxonomy): Bacteria > Bacillati > Actinomycetota > Actinomycetes > Micrococcales > Intrasporangiaceae > Terrabacter > Terrabacter sp. 2RAF25. The sequence goes on along the minus strand of NZ_JBFRGJ010000065.1, from coordinate 95 downwards.
TGGCGATTTCGGCCTGGTCGAAGCCTGCCGTCAGCAGCCAGTCCTTCACGTCCTCGGCGCCTGCCGTCAGCAGCCAGTCCTTCACGTCCTCGGCG
>NZ_JBFRGJ010000064.1:0-407 GCF_052115265.1 Terrabacter sp. 2RAF25 | reverse complement strand
GTCCTGGATACCGGCCTCCTTCAGCACCGTGGACAGCAGCACCCCCGTCCACTCCGAGGTCGAGGTCAGCCCATGCGTGCCCTGCACCGTCTTCAGGGTCGGCTTTTCCCATTCCGTCAGACCGTTGCCCGAGCATTCGATGAAATGGATGCGGCTGACCGAGGGCATTCGCTGCAGGTCGTGCATCGACAGGCGCAGGGGCTTGTCCACCATGCCGTGGATGATCAGGTTGTGGGTCAGAGGATCGATATTGGGGATCCCGCCATGATGGCGCTCGAAATGAAGGCCGGAGGGCGTGATGATGCCGTGGCCCGAGGCCAGTGGCGTCATCGACCAGCTCGAATCGAGGCTGTCGGTCGGATAGCGCCAGCGGACCTCGCTTTCGAACTGCGAGCGCGATCCATAGC
>NZ_JBFRGJ010000063.1:0-412 GCF_052115265.1 Terrabacter sp. 2RAF25 | reverse complement strand
GTCCCCCAAGACTCCAACGACGAACCCGCCGAAACCCTCCTCGCCCGCATCCGCGAAGCCAGAGCCGCCGCGCCGAAATCGCGACGCGGACGAAAGTGAGTAAACAGATGGCCACGACGTTCAGCGAAGCCCTCACGCCTCTTGCTCGTCGCATGCCCCAGGCCGTGCGCGATGTTGAAATCCTCCGTGTAGCTGCGCAATTGGACGGCGATGATTTCGTAAAGTCAGCCAAGAAAGCGAGGGATGCCGCGCTCACATGGGCAAAACGGCGTGCAGGCGGCAACCTCCCGAAGGAGGCATGGGACCACCTGGATTTCGAATTGTTGGCAGGCGGGCGCAACAGCGCTGGCGTGCGGTTCAAGACCGAAACTGCCGACCTTTGGGGCATTCGGGCAGAGGACCCCAGGACCCC
>NZ_JBFRGJ010000062.1:0-417 GCF_052115265.1 Terrabacter sp. 2RAF25 | reverse complement strand
GGACGGAGTGACAACCGTTTACCAAGCAATCAGCGATGGAAACGCGGCTCTTAACACTGAAGCCAACAAGATCTGTGCCGAGGAAAATACCTAAGTGGCTATCGTTGATTGGATGGTTGGGTCGGTGGACGGTTATCTCGATAACGTGGGTCAGACCAACTTTGGCGTCCTTGCCAGTCCAGTTGGCGTGATTGGAAGTCTACTGGCGACGTTGGCGGTCGCCCTAGTTGCGATGAATGGCATTTTGCAGTATCGGGCGGTGGATTTCCGCACTACGATCATAACCATCATAAAATTATCACTCGTCGCAATCTTCTCGGTAAATTGGGCGCAATTTAACTTAGTAACAAACGCTCTTATTTCAACGAGCGAAAGCTTGGCAGGATTGTTGATGTCGTCTCTTGGTGGCACCAGCGA
>NZ_JBFRGJ010000061.1:0-418 GCF_052115265.1 Terrabacter sp. 2RAF25 | reverse complement strand
TGCCGAGCTCGTTCGGGCGGGTTGAGCTGCCGTTCTGGGTGTAGGTAACGGAAACCGAGGGGATGGACTTAGTAGGCAACTGAAAATTCCTGAACTTTCTTGATCCCTGCAGCCCATGCTGCACCGATAATTTCCTCAGAGGCCAGATAGAACTCACCGCCCAGCCATTCGCCTTCAGCAGCCATAATCGCCTTCATGGCATCTTCACCAACGAGGCCGAGTTTCGAAGAGGGATAAGGAGAACGGCCATCTAGAGAGTTTGAGTGCAGGACGGACCACGAGAATGCCCCTGCAGGCAATGCCGCATTGAACGCATCCCTGCGGGATATCGGGCTAACAGACATCCCTACTTTGACAATTCTTCGCCCATCAGCCGAGCGGCCTAGAAACGCGTTTGTGTCTCCACAGAGTTGTAAGA
>NZ_JBFRGJ010000060.1:0-423 GCF_052115265.1 Terrabacter sp. 2RAF25 | reverse complement strand
GTGCGCAACTACATCGCCAAGGGTTTTGCGTTGGGGAGGGTGTGATGGGCGAAAAATATCCCCTCGCCACCTTACTGGTCGTTGGTTTTGGAGGACTGTTAGTCGGCATTTCTGGAACAGCCATCGCGTTCGGAGCATATATTACTGGCACAAGGGAGTTAGCCATAAATGAGAACAGCTACTTCCAAGTGCTGAATAATCTCAGGGTGGGCTACGCCCAGATACCATCCAATTCACAAAGGCTTGCAGAGCTACAAAAGCTAAAAGAAATTGTTGATATCGGTTATCGCCAGCATTTGTTAAACAACTTGGATGCAGATATTAGATCCACGGAAGAAAAGCTGTTTGAAGAAGTATCCGCTGCAACCCGAGAGCAACTTGAGGCGGTTCTCACCAAACAGAACCAAGCTCGCCTCTTGGCAC
>NZ_JBFRGJ010000059.1:0-426 GCF_052115265.1 Terrabacter sp. 2RAF25 | reverse complement strand
CACCTGGAAGGCGCCACGGGCGGCTGGCGCGAGGCGGTGGATTCCGTCAACGGCCTGATCCAGGGCAGCATGCTGCACGGCGAGGGGATCACCCGCGTCGTCCGCGCCGTGGCCGAGGGCGACCTGTCGCAATCGGTGCCGCTGGAACTCGCCGGCCGGCCGCTGAAGGGCGACCTGCTGCAGACGGCCGATGCCATCAACACCATGGTGGACCGGCTGAAGTCCTTCGCCTCCGAGGTCAGCCGGGTCGCCCGCGAGGTCGGGACCGAGGGCAAGCTGGGCGGGCAGGCGCGGGTSGARGGSGTCGCCGGCACCTGGMRSGACCTGACCGACAACGTGAACKCSATGGCSTCGAACCTSACGGGSCAGSTYCGCAACATCGCSGAKGTSACSACSGCSGTGGCSCGGGGCGACCTGTCCAAGAAS
>NZ_JBFRGJ010000058.1:0-428 GCF_052115265.1 Terrabacter sp. 2RAF25 | reverse complement strand
TCCGCAAGGCGATCGAGGCCTCCATGCCGGCCGAGGGCGACACGCCCGTGGAAGCCGCGGGAAAGCGACATCGCCCGCGGAGGCGCCGGGCGAAGTGACCTTGGCGCAGCTTTACCGGAACTACATCGCGGCGGGGTTCCCGCCCGATGGGTTCTGGGCGCTGACGCCGCGCCTCTATGCGCTCCAGATGCACGCCGCCCTGGCGCGCATGAAGATCGAGATGGCCATGCGCAACCGCACCGCATGGAACACCGCGGCGCTGGTCGGCGCCGCCATGGTCGGGAAGCTGCCGCGCTACCACGAGTTCTTCCGCACGGAAGAGGCCGTGCAGCGTGGACCACAGAGCCCCGAGCAGCAGGATGCCGCCCTGCGCGTGCTCGCGGCTGCCTGGGGCGCGGCCACGAGCCTGCCGAAGGCTGAGCGTGAAG
>NZ_JBFRGJ010000057.1:0-428 GCF_052115265.1 Terrabacter sp. 2RAF25 | reverse complement strand
GACTAGGGTGGGCGCAGGCCCGGGATTCGACCCCGACCGCCCGGTCGTCTCACGATGTGACGCTTTATCTCACATTGTGAGACAGGCGGGTGGTCGATGGCGGACGGGGCGCACGGCTGTCGATACTGAGACCACCCCGAAGGACCCGGCGGCCCGTGTCCCCACCTCAGACTCCGCCACGCCGGCCCGATCCGTCATCGACGCGGCCACGGTCCCCGACGCCCGACGGATCCAAACGACGACCGTCCGACGCCCCCGCGACGGACACGCAGCGACGAACGCAGTGAGGTGACCCCATGAGCACGACACCCCGCGACGCCCGCRCGGCGGTCCCGCAGGTCCCGACGCCGGCCTCCCGCCCGACGGAGACCGCCCGGGTCCAGGAGCGCCGTCCGGCCCCCCGGCCCGAGATCGTCGAGCCGCGGGTG
>NZ_JBFRGJ010000056.1:0-429 GCF_052115265.1 Terrabacter sp. 2RAF25 | reverse complement strand
GTTTTGGTCTCCGAGCCGATAGGAAATCGTCTCGGTCGAGCCGGTGTTCTGGTTGAATGGTACCTGCCCGTCGTTGTTTGTATCATTCAGCGTGATGCGAGTGCTTTGTGCATAGAGCGGGCTGCCGGTCGCGCCGAAGGTCCTGCCCCCTAGGACAATATGGGCATTCTCGGCCACGTTGGCAGAACCAGTGCCCTCCGTCGGGTCCATGTCCGCAAGTCTGCCAAGATAAAGCCCGGCATAGGTCACGATAGGCATCTCTGTCTTACCTTCCGCTGCTTGAAATGATGTCGCGGATCGAGGCCGCCGCACCTCGGCCGGCAACGCCACGCAGCCGGGCCGTGGCCCGGTTCGCAGTCGCTTGGGTCGGGGCAGGATTCATGCCTGTTGCCATCCGCTCTTCCTGGTTGCAGACGACGACTGAAAGGC
>NZ_JBFRGJ010000055.1:0-429 GCF_052115265.1 Terrabacter sp. 2RAF25 | reverse complement strand
CTCTACGGGGTCTCTCCGTGGCTCTGAGGGGCCATTGCTGCTTGGCCCTCCGGTGCCCTCGCCAGAACGGCATCCCTGCCCCTTGCTCCCGGATCGTTGCCTTGCAGCCCCACTCGGCAGGCTCGGAGTGTGTTAATGGCAGGAAATGTAACTTGGATACTTCACAACTGCCAAGTTGGATACTTCACACATGCCAAGACGCAAGTTCAGCCGCCTGACGAACGCCCAAAAGCAGGCTCTACGGGGTCTCTCCGTGGCTCTGAGGGGCCATTGCTGCTTGGCCCTCCGGTGCCCTCGCCAGAACGGCATCCCTGCCCCTTGCTCCCGGATCGTTGCCTTGCAGCCCCACTCGGCAGGCTCGGAGAGCGGCCCTGAATCCCCCTGATCTGTGAAGGCTGTTTTCGGATGTGTGTTAATGGCAGGAAATGT
>NZ_JBFRGJ010000054.1:0-430 GCF_052115265.1 Terrabacter sp. 2RAF25 | reverse complement strand
GTCCTGGCCGCCTGCGTGCTGAGGCTCTGGGAGCAGGGGCGCCTCGACCTCCACGAGCGCCTGCCCGGCCAACCCTTCTCCGCGCATCACCTTCTTCAGAACCGCTCGGGCGTGCCGGACTACGGCCGCCTGCCGGCCTACCACGAGGCCGTCGCGCGGGGGCACACACCTTGGTCCCAGAACGAGCTCTGGGAGAGGGCGCAGGCGGACCGGCTCGACTTCGAGCCGGGCACCGGCTGGTCCTATTCCAACGTGGGCTTCCTGCTCTTGCGCGAGTTGATCGAGGCGCGGAAAGGGCAGGACCTCGGGGCGGCCATCGCCGCGCTGGTCACCGGCCCGCTCGCGCTGACTTCTGTGCGCCTCGCGTCATCCGCTTCGGCCTTTGCCGATGTTCATTGCGGGGCCATGCGGGGCTACGATCCGCGCTGGG
>NZ_JBFRGJ010000053.1:0-431 GCF_052115265.1 Terrabacter sp. 2RAF25 | reverse complement strand
CCCCCAATCCGAAGGGTTGCTCCCGACATCATGGGTGTAAATCACCAGCCATCCACGGTTCTGGGCTGTATTCTCAATCAGCGTTGGAAAGTCATGCAAACCGCGTCGACCCTTCTCAAGTCCTACCGCTTCTACTTGGCTGAAATCAATCCACCCTGAGTTAGGTTGTTGTCCCAAGCCTCGCCCTCCTATGAATCTGGACGAAACCTTAAGCTTTGCAGATAGTGTGACGTTACCGAATGGATAAGCAAAGCTCTCGATTTCCTTACCAGGCAAAATGCTTTGGAGGAAGGCAGCATTCTTGGAAATTGAGGTGGAGAAGTCTCGGACTGACTGCCTTAGAGCGCTAATATGATCAAACGCATGGGATCCCACCTCGTGTCCTGCGTTAGCAACTTCTTCAAGATCTTTAGGCGTGAACTGATCCAGAC
>NZ_JBFRGJ010000052.1:0-437 GCF_052115265.1 Terrabacter sp. 2RAF25 | reverse complement strand
CCTAAGAGGTGAGCTACTCCCATTGCCTGGAACGGCCGTCCATGCAGGTCACCGTCCCGGCTGCCTGAGCCACCCTGCCTGTCCTATCCTTCCTGCCGCTGAAAAGCGGCAGGAAGGGATGTCCGGCTTCGCCCCCGGCGGGTCTGCCGCTGATCGCGGAGACCGTTCGTGTCCGGCAAGCCCAAGACGCCTTTTCAAGCCTGTGGCTGCAGGCGTGGCTCTCCGGCGGCCCGCGCCGGATCGAACCGCTCCGGCGCGGCGGCGGCAAAGGCCGGCTCGTCGGCGCAGGCATGCGCCACCGCGCTGATGTGGGCAAGATGACTGAAGTCGACGCCCCATCGCGTCGCGTTGTAAAGCTGCGGAATCAGGGCGCAGTCGGCCAGACCGGGCCTGTCCCCGTGGCAGAACCGGCCGGTGAAGCCCGCATGGTCCAGCAG
>NZ_JBFRGJ010000051.1:0-437 GCF_052115265.1 Terrabacter sp. 2RAF25 | reverse complement strand
GCCTCCTTCACCGGGCGTGCCATTGCAAGCACGGCCTTGGTGTTTTCGTTCTTCGAGATACTGCCTCACTTTCCGGTCGGCGTGTCCGAGGTCCATCTCATTCTCGGCTCGACACTGTTCCTGATCTTCGGCGTGGCCCCTGCCGCGTTCGGCCTGGCCCTGGGGCTGCTTCTGCAGGGGCTGTTGTTCGCGCCCTTCGACCTGCCCCAATACGGCATGAACGTGACCACCCTGCTGGTGCCGCTTTTCGTCCTAGAGGCATTGGCGCGCCGCATCATTCCCTCAGACATGGCTTGTGTGGATCTCGGCTATGGTCAGGTTCTTTGGCTGTCCCTGGCCTATCAGGGCGGCATCGTCGCCTGGGTGGCATTCTGGGCGATTTACGGTCAGGGTGTGACCCCATCCAAGCTGGCAGCCATCAGCACCTTTGGCGGGGC
>NZ_JBFRGJ010000050.1:0-443 GCF_052115265.1 Terrabacter sp. 2RAF25 | reverse complement strand
CCAGTAGGGGCGGCCTTCCCACTCGCCCTTGTCATTCTTGCGGCCGTAGTCGGCGGCAATCGACACCTTCAGCGTCGGCCCGGCGGGCGTGACGTTGCCGACGCGGCCGATGATCTGGAACTCGGCAAAGGTTTTCATGGGCTTGCTCCGTTGCTGATGGGGTAGTGCGGACGGGAAAGAGGCATCCGGCCCGAGGCTGGTTTCCCACAGGCGGCTCGCCTTCCTTCGCTCTTGGGGGCGCGTCCGGCTCGCCGCCTGCACGCGCCGCGAGCGGCGTGGAAAACCGGATCTGACTGGAAGAATGAGCGCGCGCCGCGCATGGTCAGTTCTGCGCTACGCGACGTAAGAGGGCAAAAACACGGATAATTTATGCTTGGGGAGGCCACTTTTCCGCGTGGCGCGCGTTCGCAGGCCTCCGCAATCCAGTTGTTCCAGATCGAGTG
>NZ_JBFRGJ010000049.1:0-450 GCF_052115265.1 Terrabacter sp. 2RAF25 | reverse complement strand
CATCGGGCTGATGAGGATGCCGAAAAACGGAAACAGCAGCCCGGCCGCGATGGGCACCCCGGCCGCGTTGTAGATCAGGGCGAAGAACAGGTTCTGGCGGATATTGCGCATCGTCGCCTGGGCGAGGCGGCGGGCGCGGACAATACCGTCGAGGTTGCCCCGGACCAGCGTGATGCCCGCGCTTTCGATCGCCACATCGGCCCCGGTACCCATGGCGATGCCGACATCGGCCTGCGCCAGCGCAGGCGCGTCGTTCACCCCGTCGCCCGCCATCGCCACCTTGCGGCCGGCGGCCTGCAGATCGGCAATGATCCGCGCCTTGTCTTGGGGCAGCACGTCGGCGCGGATCTCGTCGATGCCGAGACGCGCCGCCACGGCCTTCGCCGTGCGCTCGTTGTCACCAGTCGCCATGATGATGCGGAAGCCGAGTTCGTGCAGCGCCTTCAGGGC
>NZ_JBFRGJ010000048.1:0-459 GCF_052115265.1 Terrabacter sp. 2RAF25 | reverse complement strand
GTTCGTCATTAAGCGGCGTCAGCCAGCCGGCTGTTTTACTGGTATTCGTCACCAGCACACCTCCTGTTAGTTATTGCAATGAAAAGCAAATTGCAGGCAGCAGAAAAGCGGATGAAAAGATTTCATCCGTCGGGATATAACGCTTATTAAGGCTGACACTGCTGGCGAATATAATCCTGTAATCCCGCTATCTGAATGCGGGCCGTCGCTATTCTTTCTCTGAGAGTGAAATAATACCGTTGAGCGGCGTCAGTAAGTCGGGGGCCGGCTGCATCAGCCACGCCGACGGCGCGGGCCGTGGAGGCGCTGTGGCAGCTGGCGGCGAGCTGCAGCCTGCGCTGGCCAGCAGCAACATCATGCTCAAGCTGGCCAGCGTTTTCCCTGGCCTGTTGCAGTTGCGAAACATATTTTTTATCCATAGCGGCCGCGGCGTTAAGCCGTTGCTGTAGCGTATTAACC
>NZ_JBFRGJ010000047.1:0-463 GCF_052115265.1 Terrabacter sp. 2RAF25 | reverse complement strand
GCCCAAGGCCGGAACCGAGGAGCACAAGCGCTGGTCTGCCGTCCACCGTGCACCGCCGGGACCGGACCGCTGGCGCTTCAGGTCGCGGACCTTCGAGGGTGTGGCGGCGGCCTGTGCAGCACAGTGGGGAGACCACGCGCTTACCAAGGCGGCAGCATGACCTGACCTGCTGATCTGCGTGATGGTAGTCGCGGCGGTGTTGGCTTCAGTGTCGTATGCCGCTGTTGTGGCCAATGTCCTGAGCCTCCGAACCGACCACGTCCTAGGCCTCGCTCTATCCCCTCCGGACTCTCCCTCGCATGGCGAGCATACAGGATTACATCGCGTGGCACTCTTGTGTAGAGTACGTATATGCTGCGTTCGGAGCGGCGAACTCTTAGACTGAAACGCAGAAAAAATATGGCTCGCGCTGACCATCTTGTCTCCCTTGTCAGGGCTAGCGTAGCTGGCGATCGCCAGACCC
>NZ_JBFRGJ010000046.1:0-477 GCF_052115265.1 Terrabacter sp. 2RAF25 | reverse complement strand
GCCTTCAGGGCTGCGGGTGTGGTCTCCTTCACCGGGTCCGCGACCGCGACCATGCCGGCGACGGCGCCGTCCACCACGACGAACATCACCGTCTCGCCCTCGTCGCGCCGCGCGTCGGCACGCGCGGTCAGGACGCCGACATCGAGGCCCATGTCCGTCAGCAGCCGGATATTGCCAAGCGCCACCGGCTGCCCGTCCACGATGCCGCGCACCCCTTGGCCGGTCACGGCTTCGAAGTCCCCGGCCTCGACCATCTCCACGCCACGATCTTCGGCGCCGCGCACGATCGCCTCGGCCAGCGGATGCTCCGAGCCGCGTTCGAGCGATGCCGCAAGGCGCAGGATCGCGTTTTCGTCATGCCCCGCCTCGGGCAGCACGGCGACCAGGCGCGGCTTGCCCTCAGTCAGTGTGCCGGTCTTGTCCACGATCAGGGTGTCGACCGTCTCGAAACGCTCAAGCGCCTCGGCGTTCTTGATC
>NZ_JBFRGJ010000045.1:0-480 GCF_052115265.1 Terrabacter sp. 2RAF25 | reverse complement strand
GCTATCCGCTGGCGCGGCAGGGCCGCGGCGCGGCGGCACTGGCGCTCAGCGGTATCGGCAGCTTCGTCGGCGGCACGCTGACGGTGGTGCTGCTGTCCTTCCTGGCCGTGCCGCTGGCGCGGCTGGCCGTCCGCTTCGGTCCGGCCGAATACGTGGCGCTGATGACGCTGGCCTTCGCGCTGCTGGTCACCATGGGGCAGGGCCGGATGGCCAAGACCTGGATCGCGATCTCGCTGGGGCTGCTGCTGGCAATGGTTGGGATCGACGGCGGCTCTGGCGTGGAACGCTTCACCTTCGACTCGATCGAGCTGCTGGGCGGCATCGATTTCACCGTCCTGACGATCGGCCTGTTCGCCGTTTCTGAAATCCTCGTCGTGATCGAGGGGCTGGGCACCGGCAAGCTTGCGAATTTCACCGGCGGCGAGCGGCTGCGCTGGCCTGAGTTGCGCGCCTGCCTTCCGGCGATGATGCGCGCGACAG
>NZ_JBFRGJ010000044.1:0-480 GCF_052115265.1 Terrabacter sp. 2RAF25 | reverse complement strand
CAGGAATGGGCGGGACAGATCATCGCGGCGCAGGAGCGTGAGATCGCCGAAATGAAGACGTGGCTGAAGGAAAAGGGCGGCTCTGCAGCCCTGAACTTCGGCCAGACCGGGGGAACCACCTGGTCCGCGGACGAAGGCGGCAATACCCTCAGTGCCATCGACCTTGCCACGGGCTCGGTGACCAAGGTGCCGCTCCCGGTGTCACCCCACAACGTCGACCTGACGCCGGACGGAGGTTCCCTGTTGGCAGTCGGCACGCCTGCCAGCGGCGATCCCGCAACGGGCGGGCACGACCATGCCGACACCGCTGCCGCCGCCGGACTTTTGGCGATAATCGATGCGAAGGATCTCTCCAGGCCTGTCGCCACTGTCGAAGTCGGGGCGCATCCGGCCCATGTCGTGGCTGACCGGAAGGGGCGCGCCTTCGTGTCGCTTTCCGGCGACAATGAGGTGGCGGTGGTCGATCTTGCGAGCTTGAAG
>NZ_JBFRGJ010000043.1:0-480 GCF_052115265.1 Terrabacter sp. 2RAF25 | reverse complement strand
CCCTCAAAAAGTGAGCGCCCGGAAGCGCCGCCTGACCGCCGAGCAGCGGTCCCAGGTAGCCCGCGCACGAGCGAGCGGCGCCGGCACGAAGGAGTTGGCCGAGCGGTATGGAGTGAGCGAACAGACGATCCGCAACATCGCAAAGCGGGTCCGGCTGGAGCGCGAAGCCGCCCGCACGGAGACCGCGATGGTCACGGCGCGCGTCCCTGTTCAGGATATTCAGGCGTTCGACGCGGCAATCGGGCGGCTTGGGGTCAAGGACAAGTCAACTGCCCTGCGTGCTTTCATCCGCTGGCCGGCAGGGTTTTTCCACGCCGACGAGGGCACGGCCGCCGCGATCCGGGGGATGCAGAATGAGCTGACCCGGATCGGGACGAACCTCAATCAGATCGCCCGGCGGCTGAACAGCCCGTTGTTGCGCCCTGAGGAGCGCACTCTTAGCGCCCGCGAGAAGGACGAATTGCGCGCCTTGCGTGAGGC
>NZ_JBFRGJ010000042.1:0-488 GCF_052115265.1 Terrabacter sp. 2RAF25 | reverse complement strand
GGGCGGTCTCAACTCGTGTGTGCAACGGTGAGTAGTTCGTTGAGCCTAACGGCCGGGGTGTGGAAGCCGAGGGTGGCTCGGGGTCTGGTGTTGAGCAGGTGTTCGACCTCGGTGACGCGTTCGTCGGTGACGGTGGTGAAGTCGGTGCCTTTGGGGAAGAACTCGCGGATCAGCCCGTTGGTGTTCTCGTTGCTGCCGCGTTGCCAGGGTGAGTGYGGGTCGCAGAAGTAGACGTTGCAGCCGGCRGCGAKGGTGAACCGGGCGTGCTCGGCCATCTCCGCGCCTTGGTCCCAGGTGAGCGTCTTGGCCAGTTGGGCGGGTAGCGCTGTGATCATCTCAATGAGCTGGTCGGTGACCGTGGCCGCGTCGTGCCGGGCCGGGAGCCGGGCGATCATCGTGTACCGGGTGGTGCGCTCGACCAGCGTGATCGCGGCGGTGCGGTTCCCGGCACCGAGGATCAGGTCGCCTTCCCAGTGTCCGGGCACGGC
>NZ_JBFRGJ010000041.1:0-494 GCF_052115265.1 Terrabacter sp. 2RAF25 | reverse complement strand
CGTATGTTGCATCTTGGCCCGATGATCCGTGCCATAGACCGGGAGATCCCCATGCAGCGTCAGGCTGAAGGGCAGTCCGCTCAGGATATGGGCCAATGCCCCCAAGTGTGCAGCATTGGCACAGGAATGAATATGCAGATGCGATATCCCGTTTTCCTGCGCATCTTGGGCCAACATCGCGGCCGAGGACAGCAGCCCCATCAACTGCGCGCGCCTGGCAAGTGATGTCTCGCGCAGGCCGAGCACATAGGAAACGGCCTTCAGCGCTCGCCCGGGCCGGCGCCCGAGCCATGCCAGCGCCTTGGCCGGCGCTGGAAACAGATAGGTCGTGCGTGCCGTCATCCTTGCCGCAAAAGCATGAGGGCAGGCTCCCGGCGCCGGACGGCGCGTCGAGTACAGCCGCACGGAAACGCCCATGGCTTCGATCGCGTCGATTTCCCGGCAGAAGAAAGCATGAGTCTGGTTCGGAAATTCCGGAACAAGGTAACCAAGGC
>NZ_JBFRGJ010000040.1:0-523 GCF_052115265.1 Terrabacter sp. 2RAF25 | reverse complement strand
CGTCTATGATCTTCCGGAGGGCGGCGACGAGCGAGTATGTCTTGCCGGCTCCCGCCCCAGCCTCGAGACGGAAATTCTGCCCGTTCTCCAGACATTGTTCAATGCGGGTTTGGGCTTCTTGGGCCGCCAACACTGCGGGGGATGGTCTCTTGGTCATGCCGCGGCCTCTTCCGGATGGGCGGGCAAGAGCGGTGGCGGTTCAGGGGCAGGAGGAGGCTCGGAGAGCCAAATCAATCCCTCCCGGATATACCGCGGCACATTCCATTCTTCTTCCATGATTGCGAAGCGGATCGCTTCCTCGGATTTCCCGAAGCTCTGCGCCATCTCCCAAGCCGCTGTCGCGGCATGCTCATCGTCCTGGATCTGGAAATGACCGAGATTGGCGAGGATTAGCGCGTCCTCGTAGCTTCGCGCGCAGTGAGTAGAGCCCGTTTCCGGCGTCTGATAGGCGATGCGGCAAAAATTTCTTGTCTTCTCCGCTGCCGTTTTCACCGTCAGCGACGCTACCGAGACGTCGTTATCA
>NZ_JBFRGJ010000039.1:0-534 GCF_052115265.1 Terrabacter sp. 2RAF25 | reverse complement strand
TTCTGACACGCCGCTTGTGGACTTCGCCAGCATGGAGATCTTGCCGTGAAGATCGCGGTAAGCCGCATTGTGCTGATAGGCACCAAGGACCGTCAGGATCATGCTCCATTCGCTTGCGGTCAGATCAAGCTGGTAGGTCTTTCTGGCGTTCATCGGAAAATCTCGATTGGAAGGGCCGAAAATGCGATTGACGGCAAACGCGCCGCACATCGAAATGACTATTCCGTTACCAGAAAACAGTCGATTTTCAGCGATTTACCTTACGTCAGCTTAAGCTGGCTTGGCACTATCAGGGCGGTTTCACGTCCGAAAGGGTTATCCACGCCGCCTGCGGCGCTTGCAGGCGGCGAGCCGGACGCGCCCCCCAGGAGCGAAGGGAGGCGAGCCGCCTGTGGAGAACCGGCCTTGGCCGGAGGTCTCTTTTCCAACCCGAACCCATCCCGCAAAAAAGGAGAAACCTTATGAAAACCTTTGCCGAGTTCCAGATCATCGGCCGCGTCGGCAATGTCATGCCCGCCGGCTCCACCCTGAAGG
>NZ_JBFRGJ010000038.1:0-539 GCF_052115265.1 Terrabacter sp. 2RAF25 | reverse complement strand
TTGATGCTGTCCTCGATCACCACCATGTCCACCCACTCGCCATTATAGCGGTACTGGTCGGGGTTCTCGGGGTTCAGCTCGTAGACATACAGGTCTTCCTGATCGACGGCGAAGATCGTCAGGCCATAGGCGATCTTGCCGTTGTGGCCGATCGAAATGCCGGGCAGGGCGGGTTCGCCCGCCCCGATGACCGACATGCCGGGCGAGTTCAGGTGCACGACATAGCGCAGCGAGGGCACGCCATGCGCGCGGTGCGGGTCGTTGGCCAGGATCGGCCGCCCCGTTTCGGTGCGCGAGGGCGCGATGGTCCAGTTGTTGGACCCGATCTCCTGCACGTTGGCCGAGGTCGTGCGCAGGAAGCGCGCCGGGTCCAGTGCGCCGCTGCGGCTGCCCGAGCTTTGCCCGTCCTCGTGCGTCGGCGGCCGGCTGGAACCCGGGGGCGCAGCGGCGGGGGCCTCCTGCCCCGCATCCGTGTCGGCGGCGGGATCGGCCGGGCGCTCGGCCGCCTCGGGGGTTTCCGTCGCGGCCGGAGGGGCGGC
>NZ_JBFRGJ010000037.1:0-543 GCF_052115265.1 Terrabacter sp. 2RAF25 | reverse complement strand
GAATAGCACAGGCGGCGAAAGTTGCTGGCGATGGGGGAAAGATAGAAGCCAGAAGCGAACAGACAGTCAATCAACAGAATTCCTGTTTGCAGCGAAAACACGAAACGGAGAATGGCGGGTTTTTGAAAAATATCGGAAGGAGACCATAAAAGCTAAAACGATATGGTCCGATAGCAAGCACATCACGGAACAAGGGACGGTTGAGCTTGGAAAATTAGGACTAGCTGATTTGTTTCCGTTCCCCAAGCCTATGGGATTGCTAGAGGATGTTATTAGCATCGCCACTTCAGACGACGCTCTCATCTTAGATTCCTTTGCAGGTTCCGGCACCACGGCCCATGCCGTYCTTSARGCYAACMAGCGKGACGGCGGCAAYCGGCGCTTCATCYTGGTMGAGATGGAAGRCTATGCTGATCGACTGACGGCGGAGCGGGTGCGSCGGGTYATCAACGGCTATGMCTTCAAGGGCACACAGTGCACCGAGCTGCTGCGCGAGCGGTTGAACTGGCGTGCGCTGACGAACGCCGGGGATCTGGTCCACAA
>NZ_JBFRGJ010000036.1:0-560 GCF_052115265.1 Terrabacter sp. 2RAF25 | reverse complement strand
GTTTCTGTCCACCTCCACCTACGTTGAGACTGCCTTTGAGGTGCTGGCAGAGTTCACCGAGGTTCAATCGGGCAATGATGTGCTCAGACCACAGCTCGCGGAGGCGCTGGCGCTGTGCCGCAAGACTGGGGCAGAGCTGCTGGTCAGCAAGCTCGACCGCCTGTCCCGCAAGGTGTCCTTCATCGCCACACTGATGGATGATCCGAAGATCAAGCTGCGGGTCGCGTCGATGCCGCACGCGGACAACTTCCAGCTCCACATCTACGCGGCACTTGCGGAGCAGGAACGCGCCTTTATCAGCCTGCGGACCAAGGCCGCACTTGCGGCTGCAAAGGCCAAGGGCAAGCGCCTGGGCGGGCTGCGGGACAAGACCATGAAGCGCAATGCTGCTGTCCAGGCGAACGCCGCAGCGCGGGCGTACAGGCTCGCTGGCATTGTGCAGCCGTTGCGCCAGAGCGGAGCGACCTTGCAGGGCATAGCGGATGAACTGAACCGGGCAGGCATCCCTACTGCGCGGGGCGGATCGTGGCACGCCAAGCAGGTGCAGCGCGTACTAGAGC
>NZ_JBFRGJ010000035.1:0-565 GCF_052115265.1 Terrabacter sp. 2RAF25 | reverse complement strand
CCTCCCGCCTTCCCCGGCAGCCAGCTCGACCCGGGCGCCAAGCAAGGGAACCCTTCACGTCGCGATTGTCCGTCGCCAGATCGAGGGAACGAACCGGGAGCCAAGCCGGAACCGGACCAAAAAATGAGAAGCCGGGAAGAACATTGCTGCGGCCGAGACTCAGTTGCAGACATCCAGCGCCCGCCTCTTCGCACAAACTTGTTTTCCGGGCCGCTGAGGGGACTCACGGTTCTTCAGGCTGTGGGATGACGGAAAATGCGAGGAGGCACCTTAGCGGGCTTCCCAGAGCCCCTCAGGGGCATCCCCGTGCGGGAGCGCCCCCTCACTCCCTCGCCGCCTCCCATTTTGCCGCCCTCTCTGGCCCATCGGGGCAGGAACCCGATCCGAAAAGGGAGGGGATGGAAGTGGCAGGAACTGTSGAATGTTTACAMACCCGGTTYTCGGCCCTGTCGATCCCCGCTCAGCCCCCCCCGCGAGCCAGTGCAACGGGAGCCCTTCACGCCCCTCCTCGGCCGCGCTCCGTTCCTTGGCGACTGCAACGCGGCCGAGGAGGGGCGTGCCGCGA
>NZ_JBFRGJ010000034.1:0-569 GCF_052115265.1 Terrabacter sp. 2RAF25 | reverse complement strand
CGCGTGGAGGCGGCCGAACCGGGTACGCTCGCCGCCTCGGCCATCGTGGCGCATGAATTGTGGTACGGCGCCTATCGCAGCCAGAAGGTCGCCTTCAATCTGGAAACCCTGCGGCTGCTGTTTTCGGATTTGCCGATCCTCGACATTGACCCGGAGGATGCGCGGGTCGCGGGCGAGATCCGAGCGGAACTTGCCCGTGCCGGAACACCGATCGGCCCATACGACGTACTGATCGCGGGGCAGGCCAAGGCGCGGGGGTTCACCTTGGTGACCAATAACACGGGCGAGTTTCGCCGCGTGGTGGGGCTGAAGCTGGACGATTGGACTGCCGCCTGACAAAGGGAATCGTGGGCAGCTCGCGGGAGATTGAATGGTTCTGACGACCTCCGGTAGACCACCGTTTGCTGCACATTCGCCTTTAACGCGTAAGCGAAACGTTTCAAGAGTCTTGTAATTGAAAATGACGCGCAGAATTGGCTAGAAGGCCACCTAAAGGTGACGTGACATGGCAACTGCAAAAATCTCAGGAGAGCGGCCTTTCAAATGCGCAACATCCTCGCCCTTCAAAG
>NZ_JBFRGJ010000033.1:0-609 GCF_052115265.1 Terrabacter sp. 2RAF25 | reverse complement strand
CTGGAACGCCGGTCCCCTCAGGACTGGCGAGACTCCGTGGCGTGGTGTTTTCGAACTGCTCAGGGACCTCCGGCCTTGGGGACCACAAGACCGCGTACAACCAAACGATGCCGGTTTTTTAAGCGACGAGATTTGGGGGCGGGATGATGCCGAACTTGTCCCGCTGGAAATCGAGCTCGTCTACAGAGCATCGGACGCCCAGTCTAGGATCCAAGAGCGCGAAGTTTATGCAGCCGTCGAAGCACAGGGCGGACAAGTTGTGTCTCGAGCACGACTGCCGGACATCGCTTATCATGCATTACTTGTAGACCTTCCTGTCCGCGCCATCCGTGCGATTATCGAACGATCTCAGAACAGCATCGCAGGGTTAGACCCGGTGATGCACATCCGTCCGCAAAGCCTCGCTACCACGATCGAGGTCGAGGACGCGGAGGCTGCGGGGCTACCTGGAGAAGCGGGAGAGTTACTTTCGCCTATTCTGGGTCTTCTAGATGGCGTACCGGTTGCTGCGCATCCTCTGCTGGCCCGTCACTTGATTGTCGACGACTTCTAGATGGCGTACCGGTTGCTGCGCATCCTCTGCTGGCCCGTCACTTGATTGTCGACGAC
>NZ_JBFRGJ010000032.1:0-627 GCF_052115265.1 Terrabacter sp. 2RAF25 | reverse complement strand
GACGTGAGCTGCTCGTTCTGGTGGCTGAGCGGGCGAAGAAGGGGGTGGGTAGGTAGCAGGAAATGATTTGTGTCTACAAAACCCAAAAAGCGAACTCCCTCGCCCCTTCTTGGCCCTCTCTGCGAGGGAGTCCTGACTTCCGCACGGCCTGCCCGTCCCTGCCTCGCCCGTGGCTTGGTCTGTGCAGGACTCCGGTGCGCATCTGGAGGCCGCTGCCGTACTCTTCGACCCGAGGCTGCGTCTGGGTGAAGGGCGAGGGTGCCGAGTGTTTCTCAGCCCTTTCCGGCATCCCGAGCGGGCGCTTCGATCCCCCTCGGAGGTGCTGTCTGAGCAGTTATCCACAGGGCAAGAGAGTGGTGCCGCCATTCTTGTTCTAAAGTTCTTATAGTTCAGGCGGAAATACATAAGAGTTATCAAGACATTGCGCATTTATAAGTGACATATTGGGCCGCTGCGGTGACGTATTGGGCCGATGGAGTGACATATTGGGCCGATATTGCGCATTGACAGGTGACAATTTTACACTTCCAAAGTCACCTATGGGAAAGACGCTGCAAGTRGCCGCYGAYCGGGCCTATGACCARWCCAAGACCGTGCTGCCCGCYGAGGTSGCGCGCGGGGTCTACA
>NZ_JBFRGJ010000031.1:0-629 GCF_052115265.1 Terrabacter sp. 2RAF25 | reverse complement strand
CAGCAGGGCTCTCATCATAGTGCTCTCTATACAAAACGTATCGCGAGACGTCTGAATAGTTTATAACTTCGATTCTTTTATTGCCCTCAGTTTTATAAATATTTTCACTAGTTCTAAATCTAGCAGTAAAGCCACGCTCTCCTTTCTCTCCCGATCCAGATATAAAACAAAGCTTTCCTAGGACAGACAAATCGGTCTTAGGAAACCTTACAATCTTCCGTTCAGGCACTTGAGTTGGAGATTTAAACTCGGAAGGAAGCAACATTGTTTCGGCCGCAGAGGAATGCGGCACTAAGGCGCATATCAACAGAAACGCTGCTTTCATCTTCGTAGCCGATCTTAGAACAATCTTGTCGAAGACTTTATTACCTTGTCGTTTGTCAAGCTTCATGACTTAGCTTTCTGCTGGTTGGTATTTCGTCTCGACAGTGATTGATCCGAACCGTCCGACATTTCGCAAAATCATAGCCCCTTGATGATCATAATACCTTATCTGAGCGTAGTTCAGATTGCAGGCTTAGGTTTAGACACGTTCTACCGTTACGCTACTCGCATGTACTCCACGTGATTCCTTTGATTTAGCCAATCCCTTTTTTCCAGTGCTTGAAGACCGGGAATCTTTCCTGCCT
>NZ_JBFRGJ010000030.1:0-635 GCF_052115265.1 Terrabacter sp. 2RAF25 | reverse complement strand
GTTCGGGGACGGGGAGATGCCGGAGGAGGTCACCCTGCCAGCCTAGCTGTAGGAGGGCATGACGTTGTTGACWCGSRCCGGKGCCAACGAGGYCGGMGGRGCRTYYCCGCAGGAGGTATGMGGCCGATGGTAGTTGTAGTGRTTCACCCACACCTGMAGGGCCTCACGCCGAGCYGKCTCTGAGGTRTAGGGGCGGGCGTAGAGGACCTCATCGACCATCAGCCGGTTGTACCGCTCGACCTTCCCGTTGTGACGCGGGGTGTAGGGTCGGATCCGGTGGTGCCGGCCCCCGAGCGAGACCACCTTCCGGGTGAAGTCCACGGCCCGGTAGTTGTTGCCGTTGTCCGTGATCACCCTGTCGATCCGGATGCCGTGGGCGGCGAAGAACGCCCGCGCCCGGCAGTAGAAGCTCACGGTCGTGGCCGCCCGCTCGTCCTCCAACGCCTCGGTGTAGGCCAGGCGGGTGTACCCGTCGATCGCCGAGTGCAGRTAGGTGTAGCCGACCCGCCGGCCAGGCCCGCGCTTGGAAGCACGGCCTGCTTCACTKTCACGTCCGTGGGYGCGCCAGCCGCCCCCGTCTGGGATCTTCCCGATCTTCTTCACATCCAGGTGCACCATGTGCCCCGGCCCTCTCG
>NZ_JBFRGJ010000029.1:0-641 GCF_052115265.1 Terrabacter sp. 2RAF25 | reverse complement strand
CGGCCCCAAACCCCACTTAAGCGGCCCCAAACCCCACTTAAGCGGCCCCAAACCCCACTTATAGGCATGCAAGGTATTGTTAAATAAAGATTATTTTCGCCTGAACTATAAGAACATTAGAACAAGAAGGGCGTAGCACGCCCGTCCAGCCCCAAACCTGAAGGACAGAAGACAGCCAACTAGCCCACCACGCTGCGGCACGATGAAGAGACGCGATGAACAGAGCAGTGGTTAAGGGAATCGCTCCACCTTGCATCGCAGACCCGGAGCGGGCCGCTAACGGGCAGATCTGTCGCAGGGCTCCGAGATACTTAGGAACTGATTAAACGCCGTCAGCGGGCCGCTCCGCGCGCCTGCGGCCATACGAAGCGAGGCTGGCAGTAAGGGGTGACGCTCCACGGTCTTTCGGGGTGCGTTGTCAGGGTCCATTTCCTGCTACGCGCCCTCTCGCTCAACTCGTCCTTTTCGGCGACCTCCTCAGCGGCTCGATCACGTTACCGCCGTAAGCCCTGTCCTGGGGGCGCGCAGTCGCCAAGGAACGGAGCGCGGCCCAGGACAGGGGTAGAAAAAACACCGCTGGACAGGTTCCCGGAAGACGTGCGGCAGAGGGCAGACAGGTCCGAAACCGGGCGTGTAAACAT
>NZ_JBFRGJ010000028.1:0-683 GCF_052115265.1 Terrabacter sp. 2RAF25 | reverse complement strand
AGGCTCTTACATTACGTTTGTGTAGACATCATCTCTGAGCGTTCATGCAGGTCGCAGGCTTTGACTGGGATGAGGGCAACTGGCCGAAGTGCGGCAAGCACGGGGTCAGCCGCGAGGAGATCGAGGAGGTGCTGTCGGGCACGCCTGCGGTGATGCCCGATCCCTTTCCCGAGGAACCCCGGATGCGGGCCATCGGGACGACCGCAGCAGGCCGGTACGTGTTCCTGGTCTTCATGCTGCGGCAGATCGACGGAGAGACCCGCCTGCGGCCCATCAGCGCCCGCTACATGCACCAGAAGGAGATCGCGCATCATGAAGGCACCCGGTAAGCCCATGCTGTCCCTGCGCAGCGATGCCGAGGCGGAGCGGTTCGTGGAGACGGCCGACCTGAGCGAGTACGACCTGTCGGGCTTCAAGCCGATGCGGTTCGAGTTCGCGCCGAAGGCGGCTTCGCTGAACATGCGCCTGCCCGCCGCGCTGCTCGACGCGGTGAAGGCCAAGGCCAAGGCCCGCGGCATCCCCTACACGCGCTATGTGCGGATGCTGCTGGAAGCGGACGTGGCCCCGCCCCGGTGAGCTGACCGGCGGGCGCTACGCCTCGGGGGCGGCCCAGGTGGCACGGGCAGCTCTCTCACCTGCCACGCCGCCCCAGCGGCCAGGTCGGCAAGCTGGGAAAATCAGAA
>NZ_JBFRGJ010000027.1:0-704 GCF_052115265.1 Terrabacter sp. 2RAF25 | reverse complement strand
CTGCTGGATCGTGCCGCACAGGCGACCATGCGGCGCGCGGGCGCCATCGGCGCAAGCGCCAACCGGATCACGCTCTGGCGTGACGCGGACGGGGACGGCAAGGCAGAACAGCGCGAAGTCTTCCTGGATGGCCAGAACCAGCCCTTCGGCATGGCGCTGGTCGAAGGCACCTTCTATGTCGGCAACACCGACGGGATCGTCGCCTTCCCCTACGAGGAGGGAGCGACGCGGCTGACCGGCACCGGGCGCAGGCTGGTCACGTTCAAGCCGAATGGGCATTGGACCCGCAGCCTGATCGTCTCTCCTGACAGGACGCGGATCTATGCCGGCGTCGGATCCCTGAGCAATATCGGCGACAACGGCATGGAGGCGGAGGAGGGCCGCGCAGCCATCTGGGAACTGGACCTCCGGACCGGGAGGGCGCGCATCTTTGCCTCGGGGCTGCGCAATCCTGTCGGGCTGGCATGGGAGCCGAGGACCCAAACGCTGTGGACGGTCGTGAACGAGCGTGACGGCTTGGGCGACGAGACGCCGCCGGATTACCTGACCTCCGTCCAGGACGGAGGCTTCTACGGCTGGCCCTATGCCTACTGGGACAGGATCTTGGATGACGGGGTCGAACAGGACCCCGGGATGGTGGCGCGCGCGATCACGCCCGATTATGCGCTTGGCGGCCATACTGCGTCCCTCGGACTGTGCTGGAT
>NZ_JBFRGJ010000026.1:0-723 GCF_052115265.1 Terrabacter sp. 2RAF25 | reverse complement strand
GCGCCAAGGCGTTCGCCGCGGCCGCGCCGGACGAACGGCACCTGGTCTTTGCCCCGGCCCGGTTCGTCAGCCAGAAGATGCTGTCCGAACAGAACATTCCCGTGGAGTTCGTGCCCCTGCCCTTCGCGCTCTACCGCATCGACCGGAGCTGAACCCATGTTCCGCCAGCTCGACTATCAGGACCGCGTGATCTCGACGCTCGACACCTATCTCGATCTTCTGAAGGAGAAGAAGGCGCTCGCGGATCAGGTGGCGGCCCTCGCGGCGCAGAACCCCGGCCTTGGCCTCCCCATCCCCGATTTCGCGGAAGGTGCCTGGAAAGGGTTGGAAGCGGCAGGCAAGCTGCCCGCCTCGCGTGCCGACATTCCCTTCTCGCCCCGCTTCGACGGCTGCGGCAGGCCCGTGCCCAATGTCGTACTGAAGGTGCCCACGGGCGGCGGCAAGACCTGGCTTGCSGCCTYGGCGGTCTCGCGCGTCATGGGGCGCTATCTCGACCGRAACACCGGCTTYGTCCTSTGGATCGTGCCAAACGAGGCGATCTACTCGCAGACGCTGAAGCGCCTGAAGGACCGCCAGCACCCYTACCGCCAGGCGCTCGACCGCGCCGCGGCGGGGCGCGTGAAGGTCATGGAGAAAACCGACCGCCTCGATGCGCGGGACGTGGAGAGCAGCCTCTGCGTCATGCTCCTGATGCTGCAATCGGCCAACCGCGAGACGCAGGAC
>NZ_JBFRGJ010000025.1:0-803 GCF_052115265.1 Terrabacter sp. 2RAF25 | reverse complement strand
GCCGTGGGTCTTGCTGCGTCTGCGCCTGCGGTTCCCTGTTACAAGAACAGATTTGATCTTCGATCTGTTCTTGTAGAGGCCGGTCTTTACCAGCCGACAGGCCGGAAGTTTTCGACTGCATTTCGAGGGCGGACACGGCTTTTCTGTAGAGAGCTTCGGTCCGTTGCAGCATTGCTTCGAGCGCCTGGACAGGCAGGGCATCGTAGCGGCGAGGCCAGCTTTCAAGTATCAACCGCAGCGCCGGCAAGTCGTCTGCCTCGGGGCAGGACTGGGCCAGATCGTCAATCGCGGATCGCGCAAGGCGGCGGGCGGCTGAAACCTGCTTCTTGAGGATGGTGCGCTGCTTGGTCAACGCGAGGCGTTCTTCCTCGACGCGGGCCAGCTCGTCCACCCGCTCGATCAAGGGCGAGAAATCCAATCCAAGGGTGAAGTGGCCCCATCGCCCACGCGCGCCCCCTGCCCCAACTCGGCGCAGGATGATCCCGGCTTTGGAGAGTTGCGTTTCGGCGGCACGGACCGCCCTTGTGCTGCGGCAGCACGCTTCGGCAATGACAGTCTGCGCGGCAAAGCAGACAGGTGCCGTGCTTGGCGAGGTCCAGTCGGCAGGCCGGGTGTGCTGAATCATGACCAGCAAAATGCGGATCGTGGCAGGATTCAGCCCGAACACGTCGCCGCAGCGGGTCAACAGACGCTCAACATCGCTGCGTTCAAGTCCATGTGGCAGGACTGGATAAGCGGGCCTGCAAGCCGCTGATTGATAGGAAAAAGCTCGGTTCATCTATCCGCTGTCCTCGGGTGAAGCG
>NZ_JBFRGJ010000024.1:0-813 GCF_052115265.1 Terrabacter sp. 2RAF25 | reverse complement strand
GCCGAAGGGTGGTCGCCCGCGATGCGATGACCGGCTGGCCTTGGCCGGCATCATCTTCGTTCTGCGGTCCGGCATTCCCTGGGAGATGCTGCCCCGTGAGTTCGGATGCTCCGGCATGACCTGCTGGCGCAGGCTTCGTGACTGGCAGGCAGCTGGTGTCTGGGCCGGGCTCCATCGCGTTCTTCTGGAGCGCCTCTCGGATGCGGGACAACTGGACTGGAGCCGAGCGTCCCTTGATAGCGCCGCAGTTGCCGCGAAAAGGGGGGTGCCGAGACAGGCCCGAACCCAACGGATCGCGGCAAACCGGGCACGAAGCGCCATCTTGTGGTCGATCGCCGGGGCACCCCGCTCGGGGTGCGCCTGAGCCCGGCCAACCGCCATGACAGCCAGATGTTGGCACCCACTCTGGATGCCGTGCCAGGCGTGCGCCATGGTCGTGGCCGCCCTCGCAAGCGCCCCGACAAGCTTCACGCCGACAAGGCTTACGACAGCCACCGCTGCCGAACCGAATGCCGCGTCCGCGCGATCATGCCGCGCATTGCTCGGCGGACAAGGGACAGCAGCGAAAGACTGGGCCGGCACCGCTGGGTCGTCGAACGCACGCTTGCCTGGCTCAACCGCTTCCGCCGACTGACAATCCGCTATGAGCGACGCGCCGATATCCACGAGGCCTTCGTCCTCCTCGGCTGCGCCCTCATCTGCCTCAACCAGATCAGAAGGTTTTGTTAGGTGCTCTAAGCCTGCGCTGCCCGGATGCCCCGGCACAGGGCAAAGCGGTCGTTGTAGCCGCCCTTCCAGTGATGCCAGTCGGGC
>NZ_JBFRGJ010000023.1:0-1003 GCF_052115265.1 Terrabacter sp. 2RAF25 | reverse complement strand
TCGCTGCTCATGCCGGTTCCTCCTCACGGTCCAGCAGGCGCATATAGGCCTTGGCCGACGTCTTCTCGACAGTGGCTCTGGGCAGATAGGGATAGATGTCGAGGTCCAGCCTGGGCGGCCTGCGCTCGGCCCGGCACAGGACGAGGTGCTTCACGGCATCGAAGCTGATGGCCCCCAGATGCAGCGCCTGCTTCACGGCTGCGTGCAGGTCGGCCAGATCGAAGCTTTCCATCAGGCGCAGCACCTGCACATAGGCGCGCCGGCCCTGTTTGCCCATCCGCGCTTCCATGAGGCGGCGCAGGGTCGTGAACGCCTCCGGCAGTTCCCAGCCCTGCAGCGGTGCGGCCTGGTCGAGCGCGTTGATCTTCTGCTCGATCAGCGGCAGGTAATGCAGCGGATCGAAGACAACCTCTTCGCGCTCATAGCTGCGCGGATGGCGGGCAATGACCTCCCCGCCGCAGCCGATCACCACCGCGTCGACATAGCCACGGATCCAAACGTCCTGGTGGCCGAAGGCGACCGGAACGGAGTAGTCGTTAGTCCTGTAGCGCACCAGCGCCTGCGAGGAGACCCGACCGCTGGCCTGGTCGCAGGCCTCGAAGGGCGATGCCGGCAGCGGCCGCATCGCCGCCAGATCGCGCAGCAAGCGTTCGCCGATCGTCTCGCTCTCGCCGCGCAGCCGGTCGCTCTGGCGCTTACGGCACTGCTCCTCGAGCCACAGGTTGAACTCGTCCCACGATGCAAAGTGCGGGATCGGCACCATGAAGTTGCGCCGGGCGTAGCCGACCAGTCCTTCGACGCTGCCCTTGTCATTGCCCTTGCCGGGCCGGCCATAGCGATCCCGGATCAGGTAGTGGGACAGGAAGCCGCTGAACAGCGCCGCCCGCTTGCGCGTGCCGTCGGGCAGGATCTTCGCCACCAGGCAGCGGTCGTTGTCGTAGACGATCGACTGCGGCACAGCCCCGAAGAAGGCGAACGCATGGATATGGCCGTCCACCCACGC
>NZ_JBFRGJ010000022.1:0-1038 GCF_052115265.1 Terrabacter sp. 2RAF25 | reverse complement strand
ACCACCTCCAGTAGAACACGTGTTCTGCATATCTGCTTAGGTGAAGTACGATTTGTGGATGACGGCGAATCCGGTTCGGGGAGTGGATTACCCGTCCACGTACCAGCAGCTGCTGGAGTGGTTCCCGGACAACCAGTCCTGCCTGGAGTACCTGGCCGGGCTGCGGTGGCCGGAGGGGTTCGTGTGTCCCAATTGCGGGCAGCAGGAGTTCTGGCGCACGGCGGGTGGATTGTGGATGTGCCGCGCGTGTGGGCGGCGGACGTCGGTGACGGCGGGCACGATCTTCGACCGGACCCGGACGCCGTTGTCGACCTGGTTCGCGGCGATCTGGTTCCTGACCTCGCAGAAGAACGGGCTGTCCGCACTCGGGCTGCAGCGGGTCCTCGGGTTCGGCTCCTACGAGACGGCGTGGGCCTGGATGCACAAGCTGCGCCGCGCGATGGTCCGCCCCGAGCGCGACAAGCTGTCCGGGATCGTGGAGCTCGACGAGACGATGGTCGGCGGCGTCACCGCCGGCCACGCAGGCTACGGGGACAAGGTGGCGGTCATGATCGCCATAGAACACAACGAAACCCGCCGCCTGGGCCGGGTCCGGCTCGCCGCGGCCGCACATCCCGGCACGACGCAGCTGGTCGACTTCGCCGCCGCCGTCATCGAGCCCGGGTCCACGATCCGCACCGACGGCGCCCGCACCCTGCGCCGGCTCGCCGACCTCGGCTATCGCCACGAGTTCACCCTCGGCTACTCCGCGCCGGACAAGGCCAGCGTCCTGCCGGGCGTGCACCTGGTCGCCTCGCTGCTCAAGCGCTGGCTCATCGGCACCCTGCACTTCCGCGTCGAAGAGCAGCACCTGCCGTACTACCTCGACGAGTACACATTCCGGTTCAACCGCCGCAACGCCAAGTCCCGCGGGCTGCTCTTCTACCGTCTCCTCGAGCAGGCCGTCGACACCAGCCCACACCCGCTCAAGGACCTCCTCCGACCAGAAACGGGCATACCGGACTTCACCTAAGCAGATATGCAGAACACGTGTTCGAC
>NZ_JBFRGJ010000021.1:0-1115 GCF_052115265.1 Terrabacter sp. 2RAF25 | reverse complement strand
CTGGCCTGGAATTGAAGTGTCCAGGGCGTTCGGGACCGGGTCGGCCGGCGTGACTTGATAGGAGCGTGGTGAACGCCCTCGACTGAGGTGTGTCCGCCGGCCAACCCTTGTCCGATTCCGATCGAGTCGAATCAACGGAAGGACACGATCATGGTCGTCCTCGGAGTGGATCCGCACAAGAAGACGCACACGGTGGTCGCGGTTGACGAGCACGGCGTACAGCTGGCCGTCCGGACGGTCCCGGCCACCGACGAGGGACACCGGGCGCTGCTGCGCTGGGCTCGGCACCTGCCCGGGCAGCGGCGGTGGGCGGTCGAGGACTGTCGGCACGTCGCGGGCCGGTTGATGCGGGACCTGACTGGTGCCGGTGAGCAGGTGGTCCGGGTCCCGCCGCGGCTGACCGGGACGCTGCGGGCCAGTGCCCGTTCGCGGGGCAAGTCGGACCCGATCGACGCGTTGGCGGTGGCCCGGGCCTGCCTGCGCGAGCCCGGTTTGCCGACCGGCGGGCTGGACGAGGACGCGCTGGCGGTGCGGTTGCTGGTGGACCGGCGCGAGCAGCTCGTGGCGTGGCGCACCGCGGAGATCAACCGGGTGCGCTGGCACCTGGTCGAGCTCGCCCCCGAGGTGGAGCAATGCGCGGTGCTGACCTCGCTGCGCGGCATCGAGCGGGTCCGCGCCGAGGTGGCCGCGCTGCCAGGATCGGTGCGCCGGCAGATCGCCCTGGACCAGTTGGCCGGGATCATCGAGACGACCATCGCGATCCGCGCGCTCGAGCAGCAGATCACCGCCCGGGTCACCCCGCTCGCGCCCGCGCTGCTGGCCATCGTCGGCGTCGGGCCGTTGACCGCGGCCAAGCTGCTCGGCGAGGTCGGCGGGATCGAGCGGTTCACCCGCTCCGCGCAGCTGGCCGCCCACGCCGGGATCGCCTGCATCCCGGTATGGACCGGCAACCGCGAACGCCACCGACTCAACCGTGGCGGCAACCGGCAGATCAACGCCGCCGTTCATCGCGTCGCGGTCACCCAGGCGCGGATGCACCCACCCGCGCAA
Organism: Terrabacter sp. 2RAF25; assembly: GCF_052115265.1. Taxonomy (NCBI): domain Bacteria; kingdom Bacillati; phylum Actinomycetota; class Actinomycetes; order Micrococcales; family Intrasporangiaceae; genus Terrabacter; species Terrabacter sp. 2RAF25. Next base: position 65 of record NZ_JBFRGJ010000021.1, on the reverse strand, counting down.
CAGCTCCTCGCGCGGCGCCGCGCCGGTAACGACACCCGCAAAGGCGCCCTCCGGGTCCTGAAACG
>NZ_JBFRGJ010000020.1:0-1420 GCF_052115265.1 Terrabacter sp. 2RAF25 | reverse complement strand
AGTTGAGTCCCTGATAGTGGTGTAGCGCGGTCGTCGAATTCGTCCCGAGCGTGGACGTAGGTGCGGCCACCGCGTGATCCTTCGAGTTCACCTTCCACAGATCTCTCGAACGGAATCATCACGATGACCGCACCACACATTGTCGACCCTGCCGGCCTGCTCGGCGAGGCACTGTCCGAGGCCTCGCCGGATCTGATGCGCTCGTTGCTGCAGTCGATCATCAACGCCCTGCTCTCCGCGGATGCCGACGCCGTGGTCGGCGCCGAGTGGGGTCGCCCGACACCCGGACGCTCGAGCCAGCGCAACGGTTACCGGCACCGCGACCTGGACACCCGGGTGGGCACCCTCGATGTCGCGATTCCCAAGCTGCGCAAGGGCACCTACTTTCCCGAGTGGCTCCTCGAGCGCCGCAAGAGGGCCGAGTCCGCGCTGATCACCGTCGTCGCCGACTGCTACCTCGCCGGCGTCAGCACCCGCCGCATGGACAAGCTCGTCAAGACCCTCGGGATCGACTCACTGTCGAAGTCGCAGGTGTCGCGGATGGCCACCGACCTGGACCAGCTCGTCGAGGACTTCCGCCACCGACCCCTCGGCGCGGCAGGCCCCTTCACGTTCGTCACCGCCGACGCACTCACGATGAAGGTCCGCGAGGGCGGCCGCGTCGTCAATGCCGTCGTGCTGCTCGCGACCGGCGTCAACGGCGACGGACACCGCGAAGTGCTCGGCATGCGGGTCGCTACCGCGGAAACCGGTGCCGCCTGGAACGAGTTCTTCGCCGACCTGGTGGCCCGCGGCCTGACCGGCGTCCGGCTCGTCACCTCCGACGCGCACGCCGGGCTGCGCGAGGCCATCGCGGCCAACCTCCCCGGCGCCGCGTGGCAGCGCTGCCGCACCCATTACGCCTTCAATCTGATGGGAGTGACCCCGAAGTCGATGTGGCCCGCGGTCAAGGCGATGCTGCACTCGGTCTACGACCAGCCCGACGCAGCCGCCGTCCACGCCCAGTTCGACCGGCTGCTCGACTACGTCCAGGACAAGCTCCCCGCCGTCTTCGAACACCTCGACCGCGCCCGCGAGGACCTGCTGTCCTTCACCGGCTTCCCCAAGGAGATCTGGACCCAGATCTGGTCGAACAACCCGACCGAACGGCTCAACAAAGAGATCCGCCGCCGCACCGACGCCGTCGGGATCTTCCCCAACCGCGAGGCCATCGTCCGCCTCGTCGGAGCCGTCCTGGCCGAGCAGACCGACGAATGGGCTGAAGGCCGCCGCTACCTCGGACTGGACGTCCTGGCCCGCTCCCGCATGAACCTCGTCCCCACCACCGAACCCGAGATCGGAGCCGATGACCTACCCGCCCTCACCGCGTAACCATCACCAAGAATCACGCAGCGCTACACCACCACCGGGGACTTGACCC
>NZ_JBFRGJ010000019.1:0-1494 GCF_052115265.1 Terrabacter sp. 2RAF25 | reverse complement strand
GCCCTCCGGGTCCTGAAACGTCACCTCATCGACGTCATCTTCCACGCCATGACAGAGGACCACGTCCGCCATCACGCCAACCCCGACCACCCCCTGAAACCAGCAGCCGCCGCCTGACCATTGACATAGGAGCTTCAGTTCCCGACGTCTACCGACGTCGTGCAGTGCGCGATGGTCCGGCACCCGGTGGGGCGATCACCCCACCAGCGGCAGAACGATCAAGCGGTCGACCCACCTGACCGACCGACGAGCTGCTCGCGGCGCAGGTCGAGTGAGGCCAAGGTCTGCTCGACCCGGTCGAGCGCCTCGTGGACGTCGCGCAGTGCCTTCTTGATCGTGTCGCGGACGGCGAGGTCGGTGAAGATGTTGTCCCACCAGATGTCGAGGCCGCGCGTCATGCCGCTGATCTCGGGAAGCGCGATGCCGGGCACGTGGATGTCGTCGAGCTCGCCGGTGAAGCGGTCGAGGGCCTCGGCCGCGAGACCCATGCGCTGACGGGCCTCGTCGAGGGCTTCGTGCTTGAAGGCCGACGAGAGCATCCCGCCCCCGCCGAAGGTGTCCCAGCCCGACCAGGCGTCGGCACTGTCGAGCTTCTCCTTGGCGGCGAGGAGCGCCTGGAGGGCGGACCGGCCCGCCACCCGGGCCTGCTCGACCTCGCGCAGCTCCCGAAGGCGGTTCAGCTCGCCGACGGCCTCGCGGACGTGGACCTCGTCGACGGCGCCGCCGCTGCCCGCGACCCCCTCGAGCGCCGCGACGTACTCGGCGTCGGCGCCCTCGAGTTGGGCGGCGCGGCGCGAGAGGCCCGCAAGCCGGTCGCGCAGGTGCTCCACCACGTTCGCGTGCGCGGTGAGGGCGGCATCCGCGGCGTCTGCCTCGGCCCGCTCGCGCTCGAGGTCCTCCTCACGGGTACCCCGGAGCGACGACCAGAGGCGCAAGACGGACACCCGCTCGAGGCGTTCGACATCCAGCTGCTCACGGGTCAGCTCGTCACGCCGGTGCTGGTGCGCCGCCAGGGCGCGGTCGAGGGCGAGGTTGTCGCGTCGCAGCTGGTCGTGCAGTCGCGCTCGCTCGGCGAGGTCCTCGCGCGCCAGCTCGAGGCGGCGGAGCGGAGGGATCAGGTCGTCGGGCACGGCACCGTGGCTCGTCATGCCACAAAGATGGCGCAACGGCGCACCCGGTTCCCGCCCTCGCCGTCGCCCTCGCCCACAGGCGCACGAGACCGAGCACTCGAGCCGGGCAGGACCGTCGAGTGCTCTCAGTGTGAGTCTGGTGGGGCCGCCCGGTTTGGGTGGAGGCTCGGTTCTGAGCGTCTGGTGACTCATCGAGTGCTTGCCGCCTGTGCGGRCTGGCCTGGAATTGAAGTGTCCAGGGCGTTCGGGACCGGGTCGGCCGGCGTGACTTGATAGGAGCGTGGTGAACGCCCTCGACTGAGGTGTGTCCGCCGGCCAACCCTTGTCCGATTCCGATCGAGTCGAATCAACGGAAGGACACGAT
>NZ_JBFRGJ010000018.1:0-1587 GCF_052115265.1 Terrabacter sp. 2RAF25 | reverse complement strand
CCCGCGTAGGTTGCCCCGCCCGCCAGCCAGCCAAGCCGGTGGTCCGTCACGCGCCGCGCCACAACCACCGCCGCCACCATCCCGGCGATAGAGATTGCGAGCATCAGAAAGTACAGCCCAGTGCGCATGCCGATCGTCTCTGGGCTGCCGACAGCAGGCGGGTTGGCGGCGTATTTCAGCCCCGGGACCAAGGTCACAGAAACATAGCCGAGGACCGCAATCGCCCCAGCGGTTGCCAGGGGGCTAAGGTCCGACAGACGCCCGTGCGCCCAAGCATAGACTAAGGCGAAAACCCCTCCGAGGGCGGTCGCGAAAACGATCATGCCAGTGAACAGTCCGATCCCCGCCTGCGTCGGACGACTGACCAGTTCATCTTCGCCCCCGTGCGTGTGGGCGGCGGGCTGTTCCGTGCCGACGGCAACATCATCGACATGCTCCGCCGCTGCCTGAGCCTCCTCGATGGCAATGGCAGCGGCGACCGGGGGCTCACCCCAGACCCGCGCGACCCCAAAGGCTAGAAGACCCGCGATCAGCCCAGCAATCATGCCGAGCAGCAAAAGACGTCCCATGTTCCCCTCCCGTCAGTGGCAGGGAAAGCCAAGGAGATGGCGGGCATCATGCACGAATTCATGCACGTACATCCCGTCGAACACCGCAACGGCGCCCTGTTCGGTGCTGACAAAATACAGTGCCAGGAGCGCAATCAGCCCAGCAAAAATGGCCCATGGGGCGATCTCGCGCAGGGGGATCGGAGCTGTGTGAGTGCCGGGGGCGGCAGTGATGTAGGTCATGGCGATCTCCTTCCGGATACGCGTCCGGGGTGAAAGGACTGAAGGCGTGCACGGGGTCTGGCTCCCGCAATATTGGCGGTTACAGTGGCGCGACCGCACCGGAATTTCACCGGCTTTCCCGAGACACGACTATCATGATGACCCTCCGGTCCCGCCACGATACTGTCAAGGAAGCTTGCGCCCGAAGCTCATGCTGACACGGATCTGGTTGATCTGCGCAGCAGCTCCGGCTCGGGTCACCTTTCCAGGCGACGAGCCCGCGCCTCCGCACGCGCTGAAGCGCGCTGCGGCACTGGCACAGACGCTGCCTGCGGGACCGCGCGTCTTTGCCGCCCCCTCCCGCCGCGCCACGCAGACTGCTGCGGCTATGGGCCTTTCCGCAACGCCAGATATCGCATTGGCCGAGGCGAATTTCGGCCGCTGGGCGGGTCGCGATCCTGCCGACGTGATGGCTGAGGAGCCGCAGGGGCTGGCGGCATGGATTTCTGACCCCGCCACCGCACCCCACGACGGCGACTCCTTCGTCACGCTTCACACGCGTATGAGCACCTGGCTCAGCGTCCGCGCCACCGAAGGGGGGCTGATAGTCGCCATAACTCACGCTGGCCCAATGCGCGCTGCGGTACTTTTCGCACTCGGAGCCCCAATGTCGGCCGCGCGTCACATCGACCTGTCGCCGTTAGACATGACGCAGCTTTCCCATGATGGGCTGCGCTGGGTCTGGAAGGCAGGGGCAGGGGGTTTCCCAAGTTTGTAAACATCGTGCATTTCCTGCCAGACAACTGCCCCCTTCTTC
>NZ_JBFRGJ010000017.1:0-2464 GCF_052115265.1 Terrabacter sp. 2RAF25 | reverse complement strand
TTGCTGGACCTTCTACCCCGAAGGGCAGCAGTCAGCGGACGTTGGGCTGTGATCCGGTGGGACCAGGTGCACCAGCGGGCGCTCCCGCTGGACCGTGATCACGCTGCCGCAGGAACGACGCCGGCAGGAAGAGTCTGCGCAGTGAGAGGACGTTGACGACCTACGCGACCGGGCTGTACCTCGAGGTCGGCGAGGACGAGAGCGTCACCGGCACGAGCGCGTGACCACGTCGCCGACACGGGGATGTCGCACCGCCGTCACCGTCTCGGCAGTTGAGGATCTTAGCTGAGTTGCAGCTCGCGCTCGAGCGCCCCGGACACGCGCAGCACCGTTTTCCCGGTCGGGGCATCGGTCGGGATGACAACGGGAGCAGAAACCTTTCCCGAGATGTCGCTGTCGACCGTGGCCAGTCGTTTGACGTAGGTGCCCGACGCGATCTCGACGGTGACCGCCGCACGGCGCCCAGGCTCGGCCGTCACCTCTTCGCCCGGGCGGGTATCGGTGCAGGAAACGGCGAAGTCGACGTTGACGACGACCGAGCTTCCCCGGCGTAGCGGCAGGGGGTCCTCCGCAGCGAGTGGCGATGCACCCGCCGCGGCAGGGCGGAGCTCGGGAGAAGGGAGAGCGCAGCTTCCCTCGCCCGAAGACGCACACGCACCGAGGAGTGCCCCGGCCGCCAGGACGGCGCCCATCGACAACACGACCCGGGACGTCAGCTTCGAGACCATGCTGGCCCACCCCTCTCCCTACCTCATGCTCTCGGGCGGTTCCCGAGCGCAACCGAACCTTCGCCGCTCACGTCACTCGGACGGCACCTCCGCTGCGCTCAGTTCCCCGGGAAGGCGGTCACCCGTGGACGGGTTCAGCTGCTTGAACTTGGACGGCCCACCGGGGCCAGGCACCTGCACGAAGGAGCCCACGTTCGCTCCAGTGATGTAGAACTGGTCCGCCTTGTCGCCGGGGAGGCCCGAGGTGACCAGGTAGAGCAGGTAGCTCTCCCCGGCGTCGAGGTACTTCCACCCACCGCCGTCGCCAGACTTGCCCGTCTCGCGCACCTTGACGACCTGCCCGGGCTTGAGGCCGAGCCCCTTTCCCTTCTTGACTTGGCTAACCTCAACATCGGAAATCGTGAAGTCGAGACCAGGGGTGATGTCGTCCGCGACCGTCTGAGCCTGAACCCGGGCCACGACGATAGCTTCGCTATCGGCCCTGAGCGCCCCTTCCGACGCGTAGAACTTCGCGCGGGTGAACTCCCCGCCGGTGACCCCACCGGAGTCCGGCGACGAGGAACATCCAGCCATGACGGCTATCCCAAGAATGACAGAGGGTGCGAACTTCCAGACCTTTGTGAGTTGCATCGTTATCCCTGTTCTCAGTACCAGCTGTTGATGCCGCTGATTTCGTCACTCGTGAGCGTGCGGACGCCCCCGGAGTAGTACGCATCAGAGGCGGACGTGTACATGACTCGGGCGACCGGGGTGACGCGTCCCAGTCCGAGACCATGTCCCAGCTCGTGCAGCCACACCACCTTCTTGCGATCGGTGGACGCCGTGTCGAGGTACGACATGTTCAGCCGGGAGGCGGCGAACGACTTACGTCCGAAGTTCAGGCAGGCCCACGTCGTGTACCCCTCCCACCCGTTCTTGCCGTAGTAGTAGTTCTCGACACCGAACGCGTTGCCTTGTGCCAAGGACGGATAGAGCTTCGCGTCGGTCTTGTTCCGATAGTCGGCAGCCGCCTGGGTGAACGACGTCCGGTAGTCACCGCTGGTGTCGATGTAGTCGACGTAGAGGGTGCTGGAGTTCCACTTGCAGCTGCCATCGGTGTAAGCGCTCGCAGACGACGCCCATCACCGAAGCGGAAAGCGCCACTGCTGAAAATGCGCACAGGCGTCGGCGAAACGCACTGCGGCTTGGTTTCGTATTCATTCCCCTGTCTGTCCCGTCGAAGAACCGCCCCTTTGCGGTCCACTCGGCTGGAGGTGATCGGCAACCTACACGCGGCGCTCAAGGGTGTAAAGGGTCTGAGTTAGGCACCTTGAGAAGGCAGGCCCCATGGTCATTCACCCGTTTCCGCCGCCGCCACAAGGCTCGCCACGGGCGGACCTAGGCGTCAGCGGCGGGTGTAGGCGCGGTCACCAAAGGGCGCCGGCGGAGGCCTATCCGTCACATGCGCCCGTCCGACGTAGCCAAGCTCGCAGGTAGGCACGAGGACCCCGAGAACGCCACCGTCCACGCTCGAGCCCAGCTCCTCGCCAGCGCGCAGGGTGACGCGCCGGGCGCACTCGAGCGCCGGCAGTACCGTCCGCGGACAGTTGAGTCCCTGATAGTGGTGTAGCGCGGTCGTCGAATTCGTCCCGAGCGTGGACGTAGGTGCGGCCACCGCGTGATCCTTCGAGTTCACCTTCCACAGATCTCTCGAACGGAATCATCACGATGACCGCACCACACATTGTCGACCCCCC
>NZ_JBFRGJ010000016.1:0-2590 GCF_052115265.1 Terrabacter sp. 2RAF25 | reverse complement strand
GGCGGGCACGATCGAGCCGAAGTTCTCGGTGCCGGAGCGGCCCAGCAAGCTCGACCCGTTTGCCGACAAGCTGGCAGGCTGGCTGAAGACCGAGACCTCGAAGTCGCGCAAGCAGCGCCGCCCCYTGACGCAGCTCCATGCCGATCTGGTCGCAYTGGGGTTTACCGGCTCCTACAACCGGGTTGCKGCCTTCGCCCGTGAATGGCGYGCAGAGCGGCAGCGAGAACAGCAGACAACGGGACGCGGCACGTTCGTTCCTCTGACCTTCCGCCCGGGTGAAGCTTTCCAGTTCGACTGGAGTGAGGACTATGCCGTGATCGGCGGCGAGCGCACCAAGCTGCAGGTCGCGCATATCAAGCTGGCACACAGCCGGGCATTCCTGGTGCGCGCCTATCTGCTGCAGACCCACGAGATGCTGTTCGACGCCCATTGGCACGGCTTCCGCGTCTTTGGCGGCGTGCCGGAGCGTGGGATCTACGACAACATGCGGACGGCGGTGGACCGCATCGGCAGGGGCAAGGAGCGCCAGATCAACATGCGCTTTCTTGCCATGGCCAACCACTATGTCTTCGAGCCGGAGTTCTGCAATCCCGCCTCGGGCTGGGAGAAGGGGCAGGTCGAGAAGAACGTGCAGGACGCGCGGCCGCGCCTGTGGCAACCAATACCGAACTTCCCTGACCTCGCCGCGCTGAACGCCTGGCTCGAGCGGCGATGCCTGGAGCTTTGGCGGGAGATCCCGCACGGCCGTCTGGCCGGGAGCCTCGCCGATGCCTGGGCCGAGGAGCAGCCCGCGCTGATGCCGGTGCCGCCGGCCTTTGACGGCTTYGTCGAGCAGAGCAAGCGCGTCTCGCCCACCTGCCTGATCAGCTTTGAGCGCAACCGCTATAGCGTGCCTGCCTCCTTCGCCAACCGGCCGGTCAGCCTCCGGGTCTACCCCGATCGGCTTGTCGTGGCCGCAGAAGGGCAGGTTCTCTGTGAGCATGAACGGCTGATCCAGCGCTCCCATCATCTGCCGCCCCGCACGATCTATGACTGGCGCCACTACCTGACGGTGATCCAGCGCAAGCCTGGAGCGCTGCGGAACGGTGCCCCCTTTGTGGAGCTGCCGTCAGGCTTCAGGCGATTGCAGGACCAGATGCTGCGACGACCCGGCGGAGATCGGGAGATGGTCGATATCCTCGCCCTGGTCCTGCAGCATGACGAGCAGGCGGTGCTGACCGCGGTCGAGCTGGCCCTGTCCGATGGGGTGGCGACCAAGACCCATGTGCTGAACATCCTGCACCGGCTGATCGACGGCAGGGCAACCGACAGCCCGACCATCGATACGCCRCAGGCGTTGCTCCTGCGCCGCGAACCGAAGGCCAATGTCGAGCGCTACGACGACCTGCGCGCCCGCAGCAGCGGAGGCCGTCATGCGTCATGATCCCGCCAGCGGCGCCGTCGTCATCATGCTGCGCAGCCTGAAGATGCATGGCATGGCCCAGGCCGTCACCGATCTTATCGAGCAGGGCGCGCCCGTCTTCGAGGSGGCCGTGCCGATCCTGACRCAGCTCCTGAAGGCSGAGKTGGCCGAGCGCGAGGTGCGCTCCATCGCCTATCACATGAAGGCCGCGCGCTTCCCGGCCTACAAGGATCTGGCGGGCTTCGACTTCTCGGCAAGCGAGATCAACGAAGCCACGGTGCGCCAGCTCCACCGCTGCGAGTTCATCGACGGCGCACAGAACGTCGTGCTGATCGGCGGGCCGGGCACCGGCAAGACCCATGTCGCAACCGCCCTGGGCATCCAGGCCATCGAACACCATCGCCGAAGGGTCCGCTTCTTCTCCACCATCGAACTCGTCAACGCGCTCGAGCAGGAGAAAGCCAGGGGCAAGGCCGGGCAGATCGCGGAAAGCCTGACCCGGCTCGATCTCGTGATCCTGGACGAACTGGGCTATCTGCCCTTCAGCGCCTCAGGCGGTGCGCTGCTCTTCCATCTCCTGAGCAAGCTCTATGAACGCACCAGCGTTGTCATCACCACCAACCTGAGCTTCAGCGAATGGGCCAGCGTCTTCGGCGAYGCCAAGATGACCACCGCACTGCTCGATCGCCTCACCCACCGCTGTCACATCCTGGAGACAGGAAACGACAGCTTCCGCTTCAGGGCCAGCACCGCTGCAACACGAAAGAAGAAGGAGGGCACCCATGCCTTGACCCGGACATGACCCCAGCCGCATGACTAAAGGTGGGTCACTTCTCGATGGAAAACCCGGGTCAGTTCCGGGTGGAAATCAACAACTTGAAGCGGCGCTGACCGGTCCGAAGGACATTCTCGGCTTGCTTATGGGCGGCAATCTCGACTGCCTCTTGAGGCGGGATTTCAACGGCATCCTGAACACGTTGCAAGCGGGGCTCCGGTCAGGGGATTGGGCGTCTCTGATCGAGGATTCCTGCGGGTCGGTCCACAAGTCGATCAGCCAGGTGATGGCCGAGGCCGGGTTCCCCGGCGGCAAGGTTCAGGAAATGGCGCGGTCGGGCAATCCCGGCGCGGAGCGTGTGGCCCGGCAGGCGACCACCGGGGCGATGGTCGCGGCCGTGGCGGAGGAAACCT
>NZ_JBFRGJ010000015.1:0-49135 GCF_052115265.1 Terrabacter sp. 2RAF25 | reverse complement strand
ATGAGCTGGTCGGTGACCGTGGCCGCGTCGTGCCGGGCCGGGAGCCGGGCGATCATCGTGTACCGGGTGGTGCGCTCGACCAGCGTGATCGCGGCGGTGCGGTTCCCGGCACCGAGGATCAGGTCGCCTTCCCAGTGTCCGGGCACGGCCCGGTCGGTGGCCTCGGCCGGGCGGGCGGTGATCGTGGCGTCCCCGACCCATGACTTGCCCCGGGGCCGGGCGGCCAGCTTCGAGGCCGGTACCCGGTGGGTCCGGCCCGACCGCAACACCTTCTCCCGGGCCAGCTCGGCCCGCAGGCTGCCGCGGCCCTGGACGTACAGGGCCTGGTAGATCGTCTCGTGAGAGATCCGCATGGACTCATCCTGCGGGTAGCGCAGCGCCAGCTCGCCCTGGATCTGCTGCGGGGACCAGTGCCGCTTCAACCCCGCGATGACGGCGGCCCGCAACGCCGCGTGCTGCGCCCGGTCCAGCTTCCGCGGCTGGGGCCGGGCCCGGTTCGCGCGGGTGCGTTGTTGCGCGATCCGGACCGAGTACACCCCGCCGACGCGGTGGCGGGCCAGCTCCCGCGACACGCTCGAGCCCGATCCGACGCGCTACCTCCAACACCGACAGCCCCTGCTCCAGCAGCCCCAACGCCTGCTGCCGCTGAGCCAATGAGTACGTCCCCGGGATTCCACCCATCGCCTGCCTCCACGCAATCCGTGTTGCGCAGACGATCTGACGCCAAGGTGTGGCGTCAGGAGGTGGCGTCAGGAGGTGGCGGTGCGGAGGGCCTCGAGGACGCGGCGGTCGATGCCGTCGGGGCTCAGGCGGGCCTCGTAGTTCGCGTTGCCCGCCCAGTCGGCGAGGCCCGTCGCAACGTCGTCGGCCCCCGACAGCACGAAGCCGGCGCGAGCCAGCCGTTCGCGTACCTCGTCGGCGAGCGCGCCCTCGAGCGGCTGGACGTCCTCCGGCTTGCCGAAGTACATCTCCCAGTCGGCGTGCAGCCGCGCCAGCTCGGTCACGGGGTCGGCGTGGTCGTCGACGCGCAGGTCGGCGAGCACCCCGCACGCGTCGTAGCCCGAACCCGGCTCGAGGGCATACAGGGCAGCGCTCTGCCGACCCCGCGAGTCGCCCCCGGCGGCGTCACCAGCCGCGAGGACGGCCAGCAGGCGCCGCGCGAACGGCTCGCCCGCGCTCTCGCGCCAGGCGCGCTCCATCGCCTCGACCACCTCGGGGCCGGTGAGGATGTTGCCCTGGATGGCGTATGCCGTGTCGCCCTCGTCGCGCGCGACGCCCCCGGCCCAGGGGTTGCACTCCGAGCCGGTGAAGGTGGCCACCGAGCGGACGCCGACGACCCCGACCTGGCGGGTCTCGCGGCCGTCGTCGAGCGCGGTCGCGGCGGCGAGCGCCTCGTCGGCCGGCTCCCCCGAGGCGAGACGACCGAGCAGCTCGTCGAGGTAGGCCACGCGTGCGAAGGACTGGGTGGCTACCGCACCCACGCCGTCGCGGGCGGCCGGCACGACCGCGCCGACCGCCAGGAACTTGGAGGCGACCGCGACTCCGTAGGCCTCGCCCTGACGGGCGACGATCGAGAAGGTCACGCGTAGACGTGCGGTGCGAGGGTTCCGACGCAGCGCAGGTTGCGGTACTTCTCGGCGTAGTCGAGGCCGTAGCCGACGACGAACTCGTTGGGGATGTCGAAGCCGACGTACTTCACCGGGATGTCGACCTTCACGACGTCGGGCTTGCGCAGCAGCGTGCAGACCTCGACGGAGGCCGGCTTGCGCGACTCGAGGTTGGACTTGATCCACGAGAGGGTCAGGCCCGAGTCGATGATGTCCTCGACGATGAGCACGTGCCGGCCGCTGATGTCGGTGTCGAGGTCCTTGAGGATGCGCACGACGCCCGAGGACTTCGTGCCCGAGCCGTAGGACGAGACGGCCATCCAGTCCATCGGTGCCGTGCCGGGGAGGGCCCGCATGAGGTCGGCCATGACGACGACGGCGCCCTTGAGGACTCCGACGAGCAGGAACTCCTTGCCCTCGTAGTCCTTCCAGATGTCAGCGGCGAGCTCGGAGAGGCGGGTCTGGATCTGCTCCTCGGTGAGCAGGACCTTGGCCAGGTCATCTCCCATGTGCTCGTGGTCCACGAAGGCTCCTCTGTGCAAGGTGGTGCAGGGTCGTTCAGGGCGGGTCCCATTCAACCGCACCGACCGCGGCGACGTCCCGGCCGGGGACGCCTCACCGACTCAGACGATGGCGGTCTCGCGGAGGGGTCTGAAGACGATGGCGCCGGCGGTGCGGGAGACCGCGATGCCGCCGGGCACGTGGAGCGGCCCCTGCCCGTGCCACGACGTGAGCAGCGCGTCGAGTGACTCGACGTGGGCGGCGCTGACATCGGCGAGCGGCGCCCCCGCCTCGGCGGACAGGAGTCGCCAGACCCGGGTGCGGATGGCGCGGGGCAGCGCCGACAGCGCATCGAGGTCGACGCCGTTGCCGCCCGGCCCGTCCGGCAGCTCGGCCCTCGCCTTGATCGCGAGGCTCTCGAGGTAGTCGGCGTCCTCGCGCAGCAGGTCGGCGCTGCGGGCGAGCGCCGCCCCGAAACCCGGACCGAGGTCGGACTCGAGCGTCGCGAGCAGGCGGCGCGCGCGCACCCTGCGGAAGGAGTCGTCACTGTTGTGGGGGTCGCTCCACGGCTCGATGCCGTATGCCGCACAGGCAGCGAGCGTCGTGGCGCGCGGCAGGGCGAGCAGGGGGCGCACGAAGCGGTCGCGGCGCACCGGCATACCGCTGAGGGAGCGCGCGCCCGAGCCGCGAGACAGACCGAGCAGCACCTGCTCCGCCTGGTCGTCGCGGGTGTGGCCGATGAGGACCATCGAGGCCCGGGCACGGTCGGCGGCAGCCTCGATCGCGACGTAACGCGCCGAACGCGCGTCGGCCTCGAGGCCGGAGCCGCTCGTGCGCACGTCGGCGCGCACGACCTCGACGGGGTCGAGGCCCAGCTCGCGGCACAGGGCCGCGGCGTCGCCGGCCACCTCGGCCGACCCCTCCTGCAGGCCGTGGTCGACGACGACGGCGCCACCGCGAACGCCGGCGCGCGGGGCCTCGAAAGCCAGCGCGGCCGCGAGCGCGACGGAGTCTGGACCGCCCGAGCAGGCGACGAGGACGACGCCGCCCTCGGGGACGTCGGACAGGTGCTCGCGCACCGCGAGGCGGGTGGCGGCGACGGCGGGATCGGGGCCGGGCATCTCGAGGACGTTCCTCACCGGCTCAGCCGTGGACCCGACGCACCCAGGCGTCCGGCTCGAGGATCTCGGACGCGCGCGGCAGCGACTCGGGCGAGCTCCACACGGCGTTGAACCCGTCGCGCCCGACCTGGTCGGTGACGGCCCGGACGAAGACGGCGCCGTCGCGGTACTGCCTCATCTTGGCCTCGAGGCCGAGCAGCTTGCGCAGCAGCCGGTCGACGCCGACGGCGCTGTTGCGCCGCTCGTCGAACTTGCGGCGGATCTCCTGGACGCTGGGGATGACGCGAGGGCCGACGGCGTCCATGACGACGTCGGCGTGGCCCTCGAGCAGCGACATGACCGCCGTGAGGTCGGCGATCTTCTCCTTCTGCTCGGGGGTGGCGAAGAGCTGCCCGAGCCCCTCTCCCGAGCTCAGCACCTCGGGGAGGTTCTTCGTCAGCTGCTCGAAGCGCTTGCTGAGGTCGTCGGGCGTGGGCGCCATGTCGACGGCGAGGGCCTGGGTGCTCGCGACCATGTGGTCGCGCAGCCACGGCACCGCGGTGAACTGCACCCGGTGCGTCTCCTCGTGCATGGCCACCCAGCGCCGGAAGTCGGTCGGGTCGACGGCGAGCTTGCGCTCGGTGGCGACGATGTTGGGCGCGACGAGCAGCAGGCGCGGGGTGCCGCCCGGGGCGAGGTCGTACTGGCCGAGCACCTTGCTCGAGAGGAAGGCGAGCAGGCCACCCATCTCGGCGCCGGTGACCTTGCCGCCGATGGCGGCCGCTGCCGCGCTGGACTGCCCCTTCTTCGAGGCGTTGAGCTTGTCGACGACGGGCTCGAGCAGGGCCCGGAAGGAGTCGACGTTGGCGCTGATCCAGCCGACCCGGTCGACGACGAGCGGCGCCGGCGCGCCCTCGGGGGCGTGCAGGTCACTGGTCTCTGCGACCGGTGCGACCGCGGACGCAGCCGCCTCGCGCAGGTCGGCGACGATGGCTGCCGCCTCGTCGCCGGACACCTGCGGCCCGGGGTTGACGATGGCGCGGCCGGTCTTCTTCGCGAACTCGTAGTCGACGTAGGCGGCCGGCGCACCTCCTGGACCGTCGGGGCGACCTGCGTCCACAGGGAGGGTCGTGTCGGTCATGCCAGCCCTTTCGTGCCGTGACGGTGTCGTCGTTCGCGCGTGGTGTCTGGTGGGCTCGGTCGCGCGGACGAGCCGGAACGCCGTGGCGATCGCACTCCCCGAGCTGACCTTCGGCCCGTCAGCGGCACCCGCACGAGGCGACTGTCGCTACCAGTCGGTCCAACGCCGCCCGGGCGTCGTTGGTTCCCGCTCCGGCGACCATACCCACGAAGACGAGGAGCCGACCGTCGTCGCCGACCACACTGCCGGCCAGGGCGTTGGCCCCCGTCAGCGTGCCCGTCTTGGCACGGGCGCGCCCGGCCGCGACGTGGTCGGATCCGGTGAGCCGGTTCTCCAGCGTGCCCGTGAGCCCCGCGATGGGCAGGCCGTCGAGGGCCCGCCTCAGCAAAGGGTGGGTGCCGTCGTAGCCGAGCACGAGCACGTCTGCGAGCAGGTCGGCGCGCACCCGGTTCTCACGCGAGAGTCCGCTCGCGTCGACGAGGCCGACGCCGTCGGTGGCCAGCCCGAGAGCCGCCACCTGCTGGACCACCCAGCCACCCACCGCGGAGAAGTCGGTGCCCGCCCCCGAACGGTAGGCCGCCTGACGGGCGAGGATCTCGGTGAGCGCGTTGTCGCTGTCGGTGAGGGCGAGGGCGAGCTGGTCGCGGACCGGCGCGGACTCGACGCTGCCGAGCAGCGAACCGGGCCCGCTGGCCGGGGCCGCCGCGCCGGCCGCGGCCGTCGGAGTGCCGGTCTCGCTGCCGGTGGGGGCGCCCGACGTCCCGGGCGTGGGCATCGGAGATCCGGGCGTGCCCGGCGCGTCACCGCGCGGCGCCACCTGCACGGAGACGCCGAGGGCCGCGAGCTGCTGGGCGAACCTGGCGCGCACCGCGGCCACCGGGTCGGCCGGGCCGGGCCTGCCGCCGGTGGCCCGCTGGCTGGACAGGCCGAGCATCGCGACGGCGCCGGTGATGCCCGTGCTGCGGAAGGTGGGACTCCAGGTGGGCGCGGTCGTGGGGCCGCCGGCGTACGTCTCGTCGACGTAGAGGGTGACGCTGCGGGTGCCCCTCTTCGCGAGCGACGCGGCCACCTGGTCGGCGAGGTCGCGCAGGCCGGCATGGCCGGCCACCGCCTCGGGGTCGCCCTTGCCGGGGGCGAGCAACGAGTCGCCGCCCGCCACGAGGACGACCTGGTCGGGCCGATCACCCTCGCGCACCACGGTGCGCAGCGTCTCGTCGGGCGCGAACGTCTGACCGATGGCGGCCGCCGAGAGCAGCTTCGTCGTCGAGGCCGGGATGCGCAGCTCGTCGCCGCGCTGGTCGAGCAGCACCGCGCCCGTCTGGCCGTCACGGACGACGACGGCCGAGTCGCGCAGGGCAGGCAGCGCCAGCACCGGCGCGAGCGCCCGGCTGACGCCGGCCGACGTCGGCGCGGCGGTGTCGCCGGCGAGCGACGGCAGGGGCAGGTCGACCGACGTCGGCAGCGTCGGCTGCGGCACGAGGGGCAGGGTGCGCTTCGCGACGTACTCGGTCGGCGGGGGCGGTGGCAGCGGGCGCAGCGTCAGCACACCTGGCGCGGCGTCGGCGACGTCGAGGACGGCATACCCGAGCAGGACCGCCACGGCAGACCAGGCGGCCGCCACGGCGTAGGTGAAGCGGGGCGCGCGCCGCGACGTCCCTCGCACCATGCCCGGCACCCCCGTCCGCTGTCCGTCGCGTTTCGCGCAAGGACCGCCCTTGCTGACACACTGTCGCGGACGATTCTGTCAGCCGCCGCCGGGTGCCTCGGCACCCGAGCCGCCTACCGAAGACCGTGAAGAAGGGGAAGACGTGGAGTTCGACGTCACCATCGAGATCCCGCGCGGACAGCGCAACAAGTACGAGATCGACCACGAGACCGGCCGGGTCCGCCTCGACCGCTACCTCTTCACCGCGATGGCCTACCCCGCCGACTACGGCTACATCGAGGACTCGCTCGGTGAGGACGGCGACCCGCTGGACGCCCTCGTGCTGCTGCCCGAGCCGCTCTTCCCCGGCGTGGTCGTCGAGGCCCGCCCGATCGGCATCTTCCACATGACCGACGAGGCCGGCGGCGACGACAAGGTGCTCTGCGTGCCGGTCGACCCGCGCACCGCGGAGGTCCAGGACATCAGCGACATCAGCAAGTTCACCCTCGACGAGATCCAGCACTTCTTCGAGCGCTACAAGGACCTCGAGCCGGGCAAGCACGTCGAGGCCTCCGACTGGGGCAACCGCGAGGCCGCCGAGAAGATCATCGGCGAGGCGCTCGAGCGGGCCAAGGAGCAGGGCGTCTCGACGGCCCGCTGGGCGATGCCGCAGGGCCACTGAGCCTGCACGCTTTGACGCCGACCCTCCGTCACCTCACCCGAGGAGGCGGAGGGTCAGCCATGTCGCGGCCATGAAGACGGCGAACGTCGCGACGCCGAGCCCGGCGAGCGCCCGCGGCGTCCACCCTCTTCCGGGCTCGGCGTCCGTGCCGGCCTCCCCCGCCTCCATCCGCTCCCGTATGCCGTCGAGCCGGGCCGCGAGGTCGAGTGCGGTGCGGGGGCGGCGGGCCGGGTCGTGGGCGAGGGCGGCGCGCAGCAGCACGTCGAGGTCGCGGGGCGCGGCCACGGTGTGCGCGATCGGCTCAGGAGCGGCCTCCGGTGGACGCGCGAGGACGCCCGCGATGCCGGAGTCGTTGACGAACGGTGGCTTCCCTGCGAGCAGCCCGTAGGTGACGGCCGCTGTGGCGTAGACGTCGGCGCGTTCGTCGAATCCGGCTGTGCCGTGGGCCTGCTCGGGCGCCATGTAGGCCGGCGTGCCGACCGTCATGGTCACCCCGGACGAGTCGGCGAGCACCTTGGCCATGCCGAGGTCGGCGATGAGGACCCGCGGGTCGCCGTCGCAGTGGGTGAGCAGCAGGTTGCTCGGCTTCACGTCGCGGTGGACGACGCCGTGCTCGTGCAGGACGTGCAGTGCGCGGGCCGACTCGGCGCCCAGCCGCAGGGCTGTCGGCGCGTCGGGTGGGCTGCTCACCAGCTCGGCCAGGGTGCCGCCGTCGGCGTGGTCCATGACGAAGTACGGACGGCCGTCAGGCAGCTCGCCGATGTCGTGGACCCGGACGACGCGGTCGTCCGAGATCTTCCGGAGCAGGCGAGCCTCGGCGAGGAAGCGCTGGCGCACGTCGGCGTCGTGGCTCCAGTTGTCGGCCAGGACCTTGATCGCGACCGGCACCGAGAGGGCGGGGTCCCAGCCGTACCAGACGGTCGCAAAAGCGCCGACGCCGAGACGTCGCACCACCTCATATCGCCCGATACCCTCCATCGCGACACATCATGACCCACGCGGGGCCGTTCCCGCCCACCAGGGCGAGCGAGGCCCCTGCGTGGCGCGACCGGCTACAGGGGGCAGGACCATGGAGGGCTTCAGCACGACCGAGGCGGCGGAGGCGGACGAGCTCGAACGGCTGCGGGTGGCCGCGGCCGACGGCCGGCCGGAGGCGATGGACGACCTGCTCCGGCGGCTCGAGCCGCTCGTGATGCGCCGCGTGAGCAAGTTCCTGCCGCACCAGCACGATGCCGAGGAGGCGTGTCAGGACGCCTTGGTCGCGGTCGCGACCAAGCTGCATACGTTCTCGGGCTCCGGATCCTTCGCGGGCTGGGTCTCAGTGGTCGCGTCGAACAGTGCCCGCACGACGTACCGCGCGCTCAAGCGGCGCGGCTCCGAGCGTGCGTTCGAGACGATTCCCGAGCGGCCCGACCCGCGCACGACCAGCGTCATCGCCGGGTCCCGGGTCGATCTGCTCGAGGCGCTGGAGGCCCTGGAGTCGGCGAAGCCGCACCTGCTCGAGGCGTTCGTGCTGCGCGACCTCGGGACGCTGCCCTACGACGAGATCGCCCGCGCGACCGGCGTACCGCTCGGCACCGTCAAGGCACGCATCCACGACGCACGGGCGTTCGTGCGCCAACGGCTCGTCGAGCAGCAGGGATGACAGACGGGCGAGGTCGGCTGGTTCGAACGGACTCGAGTCTCGACAACCAAACAGCTTCGGCGCGCATCAACTGGGGTGGAGCGCGTGTTGCGCTTCCGTCGCCAGCGCACCGAGGAGCAGACCGCCCGTGAAGACCCGAGCCGCGATCATCGCAACCGTCCTGTCCGCGGGCGTGGCCGGCACCGCCGCCGGCTTCGCCGCCCACCGGGCAGCTCCGGCTCTTCCCCCGTCCGTGGCATCCACGTCGGTGGGTCAGGCGACGGTCCCGACACCTGCCCCTGCGACGCCGACCACCTCGGTGATGCCGAGTGGGGTCCCCACCACCACCGCCGAGCCGATCACACCGTCGACAGCCGCCGAGCCGACGCCCACCCCGAGCCCGACGAAGCCGTCGACAGCAGCGTCGACGCCAGTCTCCTCGCCGCAGTGGGACATCTCCTCGCTCCTCACCACGGCAGCGCTCGCGAAGGCCGGCCTGCCGGCAAAGCCCTCGAACTCATCGAGGTCCCCGGGTATCGGGCAGTCGACCATGGGCTTCTGCGAGCCCGACCTTCCCCTTCAGGAGGGCGCCCGTGCATTCTTCCGGGCGGACACGTACTACGACCGAGACGGGGGCTTCGAGGCCCAGCTGACCGCCCGGTTCCCGAACAGCACGCTCGCGCGGCGTGCGGTCGAGCGCATCGTGGCTCATCGGACCGACTGCGACTCCGAATCCACTGACCCTCAGGGCCCATGGTCCTCCTCCGACCTGCGCCGAACTGCCGTCGGCAGGGCTACTGCTGTGGCGTGGACGACCACACCGACGAAGAAGGTGGGGCCCGAGACCACCGTCGTCGTCAGGTCGGGAGCCTTCGTGTCCGTCGTCGTGGTCCACGGGTCGGACCGCTGGCGGGACGACGTGGTCACGGACTCCCTCGCGGCGGCATCCGCCGCCCGGCTGCCATGACGACGCCCGGTGTCAAGGCACCGACGCGACTCGGCCACGAGGACGGCCGACGCGCCGTGGGCCGCCGGGCGGTGGCCCTGACCCTGGCGGCGGCGGGTGTGCTGGGCATTGCGGCCGGCGCGGCGGCGAGCCGCGTGCCGCACCCGGGTGGACGACCGGTCGCGGCGGTGCAGGGCAACGGTGCACCCGCAACGGACCCGAGGACACGGCCCACCGCATCCCCGACTCCAGCCGCCGCGAATGCGCTTCCGACGACGACGGCCGAGCCGATCACCCAGGCGCCGAGACCCACGACGAGCCGAACCCCCACCCCCACGACGTCAGCAGGGCCGCCTCCCCTGGACCAGGCGCTGCTGAGGTCGGGCGACTGGCGTCGCGTCGGACTCGGCTCGGCGGCGTCCTCCACGGTGCGCCGCACCATCAGCCAGTGTCAGGCGGGCAGCTTCGGCTCGGCGTCGGGCGTGCGGAGCACGCGGTACTCCCGCGTCACGAGCGGAGCGCTGACGGGCGCCGAGGCAGTCGCCGAGACGAGCACTCCTGCCCAGGCCGATGCGTTGCTGCGCGCGGTGGTCGCCTGGCGCGAGACCTGCAACCCGAGCGAGCCCGGCCGGGCACGCCTCAGCACGTCCGCGCTCGTGCGGACCTCGGTGGCAGCACCCCGCGAGGCCTACCGCTGGACCTTCGTCTTCGACACGGCCGCCGACTACGGCAACTCGCTCATCGAGGAGTTGATCGTCTCTCGGAGCGGCAACAGGGTCGCCGTCGTGGTCGTGAGCACCGAGGTCCCGATGGCCACTTCACGCACCATCAAGGAGGTCGACATGCGGTCCCTCGCCCGGATCTCGACGGACCGTCTGGCGTGAGGCCACCATCTCACCCAGGTCAGGACTGGGCCGCGACGACGTCCGCCAGGCGGGCTCCTGCCCAGCGGTCGGTCAGCTCGCCGCAGACCTGGCCGACCAGGTCGACGAACTCGACGACAAGCGGCGTGAGCCGGGTGTCCCGAGAGTGGACGGCCCACAGCTCGCGGTGCAGGCGCGGGCGTTCCAGCTCGCGGTGCGTCGTGCCCGGCATCGTGCGCGCGGCCATCTGCGAGATGACAGCGACGCCGATCCCCGTCGCGACGAGGGCCTGGGCGACGTCGTAGGACTCCGTCTCGAACTGGATGCCCGGTTCGACGCCCGCCGCGGCCGCGGCCGCGTCGAACTGGTCTCGGGCCGCCTGGCCGGCGAGGATCGCTATCCACCGGTCGCCGCGGAGCTGGCTCATCCGGACGCGTTGGTCGGCGGGCGTCGCCGCGAGCCGGTGGTCGCTCGGCAGGCACAGCACCAGAGGGTCTCGGAAGAGGCGCGTCGCCGTGAGCCAGGCCGGCAGGGTCGGCGCCTCGCCATAGCTCCCGATGACGGCGACGTCGAGCTCGCCGGCCGCGACCCGTTCGAGCAGGTCGGGGCTCGTGCCCTCGACGATGGAGAGGTCGCTCTCCGGGTGCCGGTGGCGCAGGGCGGTGACGGCCTCGGGCAGCACGCGCAGGGCTGCCGACATGAAGGTGCCGATGCGCAGCCGCCGGGACGTGCGGGTCAGCGCGCCCGACATCTGCGACTCGGCGAGCTCGCAGACGGCGTCGATCTCCCGGCCGTGCGATGCCAGAGCCTCTCCCGCGTCGGTGAGCCGTGCGCCGCGTGAGCCACGGACCACGAGCGGGACGCCCCACTGACGCTCGGCTCGTGCCACCTGACCGGTGACGGCGGCAGGGGTCAGTCCAAGCTCTGCGGCGGCCCCGGCGAGTGACCCGTGGGCACCGACGAGGGCCAGCATCCGAAGTTGGTCGGGTTCGATCCGCATTCATCGATCTTAATGCTGGCGCTCATCGATGTGACTTCCCTGATGTCTTGGTCCAGCCAAGACTCGAGTCCGTGACCACCACCTCCGCTCTTCTCGCCTTCCTTCCCGTCGCCGTGACACTCGTCCTCGTGCCGGGCGTCAACAACCTCGTCGTGCTGCGCGAGACGGTGACGCACGGTCGACCAGGCGGGTATGCCGCCGTCGCCGGCACGAGTGTCGGCATCCTTGCCTGGTCGGCGGCTGTGGCCCTCGGTCTGGGCGCGCTGGCCACCCAGCACCCGCAGGCCTTCACGTGGGCCCAGGTGGTGGGCGCCGCCCTCCTGGTGAGCAACGGCCTCTGGTCCGGGCTTCGGGTTCTTCGGCAGCCAAGTCCCTCTCTCCGATCGAGAGAACACTCCGTCCAGTTACAGCCGAGTGGTCGTGGGGGTGGCAGGGGGCGGAGCGTTCTCTCTGTTGGTGGGCGTGCGAGCTTCCGGTCGGCGGCGGTGACGTCACTCGCCAATCCCCGATGCCCCGTCACGGCGGCCTCGGTGCTGCCCCAGTTCGTCGCGCCGGGGTCGGCAGCAGCGATGACGACCCTTGCCCTCGGCGCACTGTGGACCGTCGTCGCGGGTCTGTGGAACCTCGTCGGCGTGCAGCTGGCACACCGGGGTCGAGGGCTGCTGTCACGGCCGCGGGCGAAGCGTGCGATCGAGGGCGTCAGTGCGGCGGCACTCGTCGCCGTCGGCCTCTCCGTAGCGGCTGCCGCCTGATCAGTCTGCGAATCAGGCGGCGGTTGAGGCTGTCAGGGCGACAGCCCGTGCAGACTGATCCGCAAACTGACCTGGTCGAGGATCAAGCCGCGAATCAGTCTGCGAGTCGGGCTGTCAGGGCGACAGCCCGTGCAGACGGATCCGCGGCTTGATGGCGGACGATCCCGGTCAGCCGGCCTCGGCACTGTCGGCTGCGGCGACCGCTGCCGTGACCTTTTCGCGAACCGGCTCGGCCGGGGCCACGGTGGGCCCCGCCGCCCGGCGCGGCCGCAGCACCACCACCGCGACCAGCAGGGCCACGAGCGCGAAGCTGGCCGAGGTGAAGAACGCCGGTTCGACGCCGGGGACGAACTGCCCCGGCACCGACTGCGACGCGTAGACGCTGACGATGGCTGCCAGGCCCACGGCGCCACCGAGCTGCTGCGCCGTCTGGAGCAGGCCCGACACCGTGCCGGCCTGCGACCGCTCGACGCCGCCGAGCACGACCACCGTGACCGGCATGAAGACGAGCGCGGCCGAGACTCCGTTGAGCACCAGCGCGCCCAGGAGGTGGCCGGCATACGTGCTCGTCGCGGAGATCGAGCTCAGCCACACGAAGCTCGCGGTGAGCCCCAGCGTGCCCACGATCAGCATCGGCCGTGGGCCGACCTTGGCGACGAGGCGGGCACTGACCCGCGAGGTCGCGAAGATCGCGAGGCTGAGCGGCAGGAACGCCGCACCGGTGGCGACCGGGCTGAACCCGAGCACGAGCTGGAGGTACTGCGTCACGAGGAAGAACGTCGAGAACTGCGCGCCGACGACGAGGGCCATGAGCACGAGGGCACCGCCACGGGTGCGGTTGCGCACGAGCGAGAGCGGCAGCAGCGGCGCGGGAACGCGGTTCTCGGTGCGGACGAAGAGACCGAGCAGCGCCACGCCGACGACGAACGACGCAAGGGTGAGCGGCGCCGTCCAGCCGCGATCGGCGGCGCTGATGAAGCCGTGGACGACGGCGACGGAGCCGAGGGTGGCCGTGACCGCCCCGACGACGTCGAAGCGCCCCCGGATGCGCGGCGTCTCGGAGACGAAGCGTCGCGCGAGGAGCAGCACACCGATGCCGATCGGGACGTTGACGAACAGCGTCCAGTGCCAGCTGACGAAGTCGGTGAGGGCGCCGCCGAGGAGCAGGCCGATGGACGCGCCGGCCGACGAGACGGCGGTGAAGAGGGCCAGGCCACGGTTGCGGGCCGCCTCGTTCGGAGCGCTGGTCGTCACGAGGGCGAGAACGCCCGGAGCGGCCAGCGCGGCGCCGACGCCCTGCAGCGTGCGGGAGGCGATGAGCCACGTGGGCGAGGTCGCGAGTCCGCCGAGGAGGCTCGCGACGGTGAAGATGCCGAGGCCGAGCTCGAAGGTGCGCAACCGCCCGAGCACGTCGCCGAGGCGACCGCCCAGGAGCAGCAGCCCACCGAAGGCCAGGGTGTACGCGTTGAGCACCCACGAGAGGCCGGCCGGCGAGAAGCCAAGGTCGGTCTGGATGTGGGGTAGGGCGACGTTCACGACGGTGGCGTCGAGCACGAGCATGAGCTGCGCGACGAGCACGATGCCGACGCCGATCGCTGCCCTGCGCACGGCGCGGGGGTTGGTGGCGTCCGCCTCGGTGGCCGACGGGACAGAGGTGTGGGAGGAGGTGACTGCGGTGGCGCCCGCGGGCGCCCGGGTGGTGCTGGTCGACATCAGGGCCTCAGGATTCCTGGAGGTTGGGCTGGAGGTTGGGCTGGAGCCGGGTCTGGATCTGGGTCTGGAGCTGCGTGTGGATCTCGTGCCGCGGCTTCTCGTGCGCGCCGCCCTCGGGGGCCATCGGCGTGAACGCCGTGGCGCGGGTGCGGGCGGCGCCGGGGGTGCGGGCGGCGCTGTGGTTTCGGCTGACGAGCGGTGCGCGATGGGTGGTCGCGAGGTGCGACATGTGCATGCGCACGGCCTGTCGGGTGGGGCGGATGGTGGTTGTCATGGGTGCTCGACTCCTCTTTGACGACGGTCGGCGCTACGATTAGCGGAGAACCACTCCGGTTCTGCCTGACCCACAATACGGAGACAGTCTCCGTTTTAGCAAGGGAGTTTCCTCGTGACGCCTGCCGACTCCGGCAAGGCGACGCTCGACTCGTCGCCGGGATCCGTTGCCACACAAGCGAATCCGGCAGCGGTGGACACCGGGGAAATTCCTCAGAAATCGGCTCGGCCGATGCGGGCCGACGCCCGTCGCAACTACGACAAGATCCTCGCGACGGCGCGCATCGTCTTCACCGAGCGCGGCACCGACGCCTCCCTCGACGAGATCGCCAAGCGCGCCTCCGTGGGACCGGGCACCCTCTACCGGCACTTCCCCACCCGAGAGGCGCTCGTCGACGCCCTGATGCAGGACTGGACCGACCGCGTGGCCTCCGACGCCGACGCGGCGATTGCGACCGGCGCCCCGGCCCCCCAGATGCTGCTCGACTGGTTCGAGCACTTCATCGACCACATCACGCTGCACCGGGGCGCGGCGACGAAGATCTGCGCGGCGATGGACGACCCGGCCTCGCCGATGTACCGCAAGTGCCGCGTCATGGGCGAGGCCAACCGCCGTGTCATCGAGCACCTCGACGAGCGTGGCGAGCTGCGTCCCAACGTCGACCCGGCCAACGTCATGCGCCTGGTGAGCGGCGTGGCGAGCGTCGCCGACACGAGCCGCGCCGAGATCGAGGTGCGTCCGATGCTCGAGGTCGTCGTCGACGGGATTGTCCGCGCCTGACCCGTGGTTGCAGGGTCATGACCCTCGACCTCCGCATCTTCACCGAGCCCCAGCAGGGCGCCACCTACGACGACCTGCTCGCCGTCGCTCGCGCCGCCGAGGATCTCGGCTTCGGCGGCTTCTTCCGCTCGGACCACTACCTGCACATGGGTGGCGACGGCGGTCCGGGACCCACCGACGCGTGGACCACGATGGCCGGCCTGGCCCGTGACACCTCGACGATCCGCCTCGGCACGCTCGTCACGTCGGCCACCTTCCGCCTGCCCGGGCCGCTCGCCGTCCAGGTCGCGGGCGTCGACCAGATGAGCGGCGGACGTGTCGAGCTGGGACTCGGCGCCGGCTGGTTCGAGGCCGAGCACACGGCATACGGAATCCCCTTCCCGCCGCTCGGCGAGCGCTTCGACCGCCTCGAGGAACAGTTGGCCGTGATCACAGGGCTGTGGAGCACTCAGCCTGGAAAGACGTTCAGCCACAAGGGCGCCCACTATCCGATCACTGACTCGCCCGCCCTCGCCAAGCCGGCCCAGGGGGGTGCCGTGCCGATCATCATCGGGGGTGGCGGCGCGCGCCGCACCCCTGCGCTCGCGATCAGGTATGCCGCCGAGTTCAATGCCCCCTTCAAGCCGGCCGAGGAGGTGGGCGGGCTCTTCGAGCGCGTGCGTGGAGCGGCTCGCGGGGTCGGCCGTGATCCGGCGTCGCTGACCTACTCGGCCGCGCAGGTCGTCTGCCTGGGCAAGGACGACGCGACGCTGCGCCGCCGGGCCGACGCGATCGGGCGCGACCTCGACGAGCTGCGCGCCAACGGTCTGGCCGGCTCCGCCGACGAGGTCGTCGACCGGCTCGGCGCCTTCGCCGACGCCGGAGCCGAGAGGGTCTACCTGCAGGTGCTCGACCTCTCGGACCTCGAGCACCTCGCCGACATCGCCGACGGAGTCCTCCCCCAGCTCGCCTGAGCGCCTCGTGACGGAGCGTTCTCTCGATTGGGGATCGAGAGAACGCTGCGTCGACCCGCGACTTGATATGCATAGGTTGTCTATGTAAATTGGGACGGGTGACCGTTCCGACCACCCTGGGCAACGACCTGCTTCGCTCGGCCGCGCGACTCTCGCGCTGGGCCAGCCGGCACGCGTCGTTCGACGTCCCCTTCGCGCAGGCCCGCCTGCTCGCCCTCCTCGACGAGCTCGGACCCTCCCGCGTCAGCGCCCTCGCGGCCGCCGATCACAGCAGCCAGCCGACGATCACCACCCAGCTGCAACGCCTCGAGGCCTCGGGCTGGGTGCACCGCGCGTCCGACCCCGACGACGCACGCGCCACGGTCATCTCCCTCAGCGAGGAGGGCAGCGCGGCGCTCGAGAGCGTGCGCCAGGCCCGGCTGGCCGTCCTGTCCCCCGCCCTCGACCAGCTCGACGGCCCGGCGCTCGCCCGCGTCCAGGTCGCCATCGACGTCATGGACGAGCTGCTCACTGCGGCCTCGGACACCACCGACCCCCACCCCACCCGAAAGGACGGATGACCACACCATGTGGCGCCAACCCAAGACCGTCTGGTCGATCGCCTTCGCCTGCGTGATCTCCTTCATGGGCATCGGCCTCGTCGACCCCATCCTCAAGCCGATCGCCGACGAGCTCGGCGCCGGCCCCTCCCAGGTGAGCCTGCTCTTCACGAGCTACCTCGCCGTCATGGGCGTCGCGATGCTCGGCACTGGCTGGATGAGCAGCCGGGTCGGCGCCAAGCGCACCCTGCTGATCGGCCTCGCCCTGATCATCGTCGGCTCTGCTCTGGCCGGCAGCCAGGACACCGTCGGCGGCATCGTCGCCTTCCGCGCCCTGTGGGGTCTCGGCAACGCGCTCTTCATCGCGACGGCGCTCGCGACGATCGTCAACGCGGCCTCCGGCTCGGTGAAGCAGGCGATCATCCTCTACGAGGCCGCGCTGGGTGTCGGCATCGCCACCGGACCGCTCCTCGGCGGCTGGCTCGGCGGCATCTCGTGGCGCTGGCCGTTCTACGGCGTCGCCGTTCTCATGGCCGTCGCCTTCATCGCCACCGTGACGACGCTGCCGGCCACCCCGGCCGCCGCGCGCCCGACCTCGATCACGGCGCCGCTGAAGGCCCTCGGCCACCGGGGCCTGCTCACCGTCGGCATCACCGCGCTCCTCTACAACTTCGGCTTCTTCACGCTGCTCGCCTTCACGCCCTTCCCCCTCGCAATGGGCGCCCACGAGATCGGCTTCATCTTCTTCGGCTGGGGCGTGCTGCTCGCCATCACGTCCGTGTTCGTCGCGCCGATGGTGCAACGACGGTTCGGCACGATGGCCGGTATCGTCGGGGCCCTGCTCGGCTTCGCCGTCATCCTCGCCGCGATGGCGATCTGGACGGACAACAAGACCGTGCTCGTCATCGGCGTCATCCTCGCCGGCGCCTTCCTCGGCGTGAACAACACGCTCATCACCGAGACGGTCATGAAGGTCGCCCCCGTCGAGCGTGGCGTCGCGTCGGCGGCATACAGCTTCGTCCGCTTCAGCGGTGGTGCGATCGCGCCGTGGCTCGCCGGGAACCTCGGCGAGCGGTCGATCCACCTGCCGTTCTGGGTCGGCTCCGTTGCCGTCGTCCTCGCCGTCGTCGTGCTCTCGACCGCGCGCCGCATGGCCAGAACTCGTCACGAGTTCTGGCCTCTCGACGGCAGAGCGCGAGGTCAGCGGAGAAGGTCCTCGAGGCCGGTGTCGCCGCGACGGCGACGGCCCCCGCGGATGTCGTAGGAGTCGAGCAGCAGCTCGGCGAGCTCGGCCCGGTCGAGGCGGTCGAGTCGGGCCCACATCGTCACGCGATAGCGGAAGGTGTCGATGCGCACGAAGGTGTCACGACGCCCGGCGAGCGCCTGACCGATGTCCATCTCGCCCGACCACACCTGGACCAGCTCGCGCTCGTCGTCGTCCGAGCGCAGACGCGCGAACGTATGCCGTCCGGCATACCAGGCGGGCGAGCCTTCGTGGGCGACCCCGAGCTCAGCGCCGGGCAGCCGCGCCGCCATCTCGTCCACGTCGGCCCACGTCGCCATCGCGCCTCCTTCCTCGGCACGCTAGCGCCGAGGCGGCAGACATTGGCCACTCGACGTTCGCGAGGCGGCAAAACTTGGCCTCTCGACGTTCGCGAGGCGGCAAAACTTGGCCTCTCGACGGTCATGAGGCGGCAAACAGTGGCCTGTCGACGGTGGAGGTGGGTGTCAGTGGAAGGTGACGGAGCGGCCGGCCTGCATGGCGGCGTACGCCTCGGGGTCGGCCTCGAGCGCGGCCTGGCGGGCGCGGCGCCGGTAGCGCAGGATCTGCACGATGCCGAGCGCCCACACGGGGTACTGCACCGTCATCGCGACCCGGAACGAGTCGACGTCCCACGTCGAGGGTCCGGCCGGGGCCACGCGGTCGAGCACGACACCGACGAGCGCCACCGCGGTCAGCGTCGCGATGAAGCCGCCCGTGTTGACGATGCCCGACGCGCTGCCGATGCGGGTCGGCGGGTTGAAGGTGCGTGCCACGTCGAAGCCGATCATCGACCCCGGACCGCCCACGGCGATGAGGACGACGAGCGCGACGAGAAGCCACAACGGCGCCCGGCCCGGCCAGAGCAGCACGACGGTCCAGGCGACGATCGCCGCCGCGACGATCCACAGGACGAGGGTGCTGCGCGAGAACGGGTAGCGCATCGTCAACGTGCCGATGACCGGGCTGGACACGACGGTCGTCACCACCATCACCATCAGCATGATGCTGGCCGTGGCGGGTGAGAGCCCCTGACCCGCGACGAGGAACGGGAAGCCCCAGAGCATCGTGAACATGTTCGCGGCGAACTGCGACGTGAAGTGCGACCAGAGCCCCAACCGGGTTCCGGGCACGAGCCACGCCGAGCGCAGGGTGCGTGCGACGGCACGCAGCCTCAGCTCGTCGCGCCGCCGGTCGGCATACGGGCTGTCCTTGACCAGGACCACGAGCGCGACGCCGGTCACGACCCCGAAGGACGCGGCGACGGCATACGAGGGCGTCCACCCGAAACGGTCGAGCGCCGCGGCCAGCGGGCCCGCGGAGGCGAAGGCCCCGAGCTGCCCGAGGACACCGGTCAGCTGGGTGACCATCGGCGTGCGCCGCGCCGAGAACCACAGGGCGACGAGGCGCAGCACCGAGATGAAGACCATCGCGTCACCGATGCCGAGCAGCACGCGGCACAGGAGCGCCGCCCCGAACGAGTGGGCGAAGGCGAAGCCGAGCTGTGCCGCGGTGAGCAGCACGAGGCCGATGCCGAGCAGCTTCTTCGACCCGTAGCGGTCGAGCAGCGCCCCGACAGGCAGCTGCATCGCGGCGTAGACGAAGACCTGCACGATGGTGAAGGTCGACAGCTGCGAGCTGCTGATGCCGAAGCGCTCGGCGGCCTGGAGGCCGGCGACCCCGAGCGAGGTGCGGTGGAAGACGGCGAGGACGTAGACGGCGATCGCCGCGGCCCAGACCGCCCAGGCGCGACGACCGTCGAGCGGGAAGCGCTGTCCGGGGTGGGTGGTGCTCGTCATCCGGTCTTTCGTCCTTGGTGGGGCTCAGCGTCCCTCAGTTGGCCCCGGTCATCGGGATGTTCTTGGGCGCCGCCTTGGGCACGCAGTCGACGATCGCCTTGGCGACGGTCTTGCTCATGTCGGGCTGGAACACGCTGGGGATGATGTAGTTCGGGTTGAGCTGCTCGTCGGTGACGACGGACGCGATGGCGTCGGCAGCCTTGATCAGCATCTCGGTGGTCACGTCGGTGGCGCGGGCGTCGAGCAGGCCGCGGAAGACGCCGGGGAACGCGAGCACGTTGTTGATCTGGTTCGGGTAGTCGCTGCGGCCCGACGCGACGACCGTCGCCCGCTGCGTCGCCTCGTGGATGTCGACCTCGGGGTCGGGGTTGGCGAGCGCGAAGACGATGCGCTTGTCGGCCATCTCGTCGATCCACTCGGGGTGCAGGATGCGCGGCGCGCTGACGCCGATGAAGACGTCGGCGCCCTGCAGGCCGTCGCGCAGCGTGCCGGTGAGCCCGCGAGGGTTGGTCTTCTCGGCGAGCTCGC
The DNA here is from genome assembly GCF_052115265.1 of Terrabacter sp. 2RAF25. NCBI lineage: Bacteria > Bacillati > Actinomycetota > Actinomycetes > Micrococcales > Intrasporangiaceae > Terrabacter > Terrabacter sp. 2RAF25. The sequence goes on along the minus strand of NZ_JBFRGJ010000015.1, from coordinate 29,427 downwards.
GCCACGCCGGCGTCAGCGACTCGTCGGCCTTGTTGAGCAGGCCGGGCCGGTCGCTCACCGTCACGTCGGTGGCGCCGGCGGCGAGGAGCAGCTGGACGATGGCCGAACCGGCCGCGCCACCGCCGGACACGACGACACGGGCGTCGGGCAGCTTCTTGTCGATGATGCGCAGCGCGTTCTTCAGCGCCGCGAGCACGACGATGGCCGTTCCGTGCTGGTCGTCGTGGAAGACGGGGATCGAGAGCCGCTCGCGCAGCTTGGCCTCGATCTCGAAGCAGCGCGGGGCGGCGATGTCCTCGAGGTTGATGCCGCCGAAGCCGGGGGCGATGAGCTCGACGGTGCGCACGATCTCGTCGACGTCGGTCGTGTCGATGCAGATCGGCCACGCGTCGATGTCGGCGAAGCGCTTGAAGAGGGCGGCCTTGCCCTCCATGACGGGCAGCGCAGCCATCGGCCCGATGTCGCCGAGCCCGAGCACCGCGGTGCCGTCGGTGACGACCGCCACCGAGTTGCCCTTGATGGTGAGGCGCGGGACGTCCTCGGGGTGTTCGAAGAGGGCCTGGCTCACGCGCCCGACGCCGGGCGTGTAGGCCATCGCAAGGTCCTGCCGGTTGCGCAGGTTGACCTTGGACTCGACCGAGATCTTGCCACCGAGGTGGAGCAGGAAGACGCGGTCGGAGACCTTGTGCACCCGCACGCCCTCGAGCGTCTCGACGGCGTCGACGATCTCGGTGGAGTGCTCGGCGTTGCTGGCGGAGCAGGTGAGGTCGATGACGAGCCGGTCGGGGTGCGAGTCGACGATGTCGAGGGCCGTCGTGATGCCACCGACCTCGGCCACCTTGGTCGCCAACGTGCCGATGACGGCCGGGTCGGTGCCGGTGTGGATTCGCATCGTGATCGAGTAGGAGGCAGTGGTGGCGCGGGCACGTTGGATCGACTCAGTCACGGAGCAATCGTCCCACGATCCGAGAAACGCCCCGGCACACGTCCGCAGACCGATCAGTAACAAAGGTCCGGGTCGACAGGCTCGTCACCCGCGGACGTATGCCGTCTCGCCGACTCCCCTGGCGCCGTGACCTTTCGGACACGGAGCGGACACCTGACGTAGGATCACCGAAGGCTCGCCGCCCGGGTGTGGCACGAACGCGGGCGGCCCGCCGGCCGGCATACGACAATGGCTGGGTGACCACCGCCGAGGACACCGCTCTGACACGGGCGTCCGGTCTGACCTCCGACGAGGTCCGGCAGCGCAGCGCTCGCGGGGCGGTGAACCGGCTCTCGGAACGCACGTCCCGCTCGGTCGGCGAGATCGTCCGCGCCAACGTGCTGACCCGCTTCAACGCGATCCTCGGGGCGCTCTTCGTCCTCGTCATGGTGACGGGTTCGTGGGCCGACGGGCTCTTCGGGCTCGTGCTCGTCGTCAACTCGGCGATCGGGATCACCCAGGAGTACCTCGCCAAGCGCAAGCTCGACCGGCTCGCGCTGCTCAACGCCCCCACGACCCGGGTCGTGCGCGACGGCGAGGTGCGCGTCGTGCCCACGACGGAGGTCGTGCAGGACGACCTCATCGAGCTGCGCACGGGAGACGAGGTGCCCGCCGACGGGCCCCTCGTCACGAGCGCCGGGCTCGAGCTCAACGAGGCCAACCTCACCGGCGAGTCCGACCCCGTGGCCCACGACGAGGGTGACGAGATCATGTCGGGCACGAGTGTCGTCGCCGGGTCCGGGCGCTACCACGCACGCCACGTCGGCGCCGACGCCTACGTCAACCGGATCGCCGCCGACGCGCGCCGGTTCACCCGCACCCGCTCTGAGATCCAGGAGTCGACCAACACGCTCCTGCGCTACATCACGTGGGTCATCGCGGCCGGGCTGCCCATCGCGATCTGGTCGCAGTGGCGCACCGTCGGCGACCACGGCTGGCAGCAGGTCGTCATCCGCTCCGCCGCCGGCGTGGTCGGGCTCGTGCCCGAGGGTCTCGTGCTGCTCACCTCGGTGGCCTTCCTGCTCTCCGCCGTGCAGCTGACCCGCCGCAACGTGCTCGTGCAGCAGCTCCCCGCCGTCGAGGGGCTCGCGCGGGTCGACGTCGTCTGCCTCGACAAGACCGGAACGCTCACGGCCGGCGAGATCGCCTACGAGGACGCCGAGCCACTCGCCGGTCAGGACGTCGACGAGATCCGTTGTGCACTGGGCGCGCTCGCCGACGACCCGAACGCGAACGGGACGCTGACGGCGGTTGCCGCGGTGCTCACCTCACCCGGTTGGGTGCGCACCCGCACCATCCCCTTCAACTCGGCACGCAAGTGGAGCGCGGCCTGCTTCGAGGCGCACGCGACGTGGGTGCTCGGGGCCCCCGAGGTGCTGCTGGCGGCCGACCCGCAGCCCAGCCCGCCAGAGGTCATCGAGGCGATCCGCGCGCGGGTCGCCGAGCTCGCCGGGTCGGGCCGCCGTGTCGTGCTCCTGGCCCGCAGCGACGTCGACCTCACCGACCCGGCGCTGCCGCCCGACATCACCCCCGCCGCCCTCGTCACCCTGAGCGAGCAGGTGCGTCCCGACGCCCGCGAGACGCTCGCGTACTTCGCCGAGCAGGGCGTCGCGATCAAGGTCATCTCGGGCGACAACCCCGTCACGGTGGCCGCCGTCGCCCGCGAGGTCGGGCTCGACGTCGGCGAGCCCGTCGATGCGCGAACGCTCCCCGACGACCCCGACGCGCTGCGCGAGGTGCTCGCCCGAACGACCGTCTTCGGCCGCGTCACGCCCGAGCAGAAGCGGGCGTTCGTGCACGCCCTCCAGGCCGACGGACACGTCGTGGCCATGACGGGCGACGGGGTCAACGACGCCCTCGCCCTCAAGGACGCCGACATCGGGGTCGCCATGGGCAACGGCGCGCAGGCGACCAAGGCCGTGGCCGAGCTCGTCCTGCTCGACGGGAGGTTCTCGCACCTGCCGGACGTCCTCGCCGAGGGCCGGCGGGTCATCGGCAACGTCGAGCGGGTCGCCAACCTCTTCGTCGCCAAGAACGCGATGAGCCTCGTCGCGATCCTCGCGGCCGCGCTCGCGTCGCTCCCGTTCCCGTTCCTGCCTCGGCACCTGACGCTGGTGTCCGCGGTGACCATCGGGATCCCGGCCTTCTTCCTCGCCCTGGGACCCAACCGGCGCCGTTACCTGCCGGGCTTCCTCGGGCGCATCCTCCGGTTCGCCGTGCCGTCCGGCGCCGTCGCGGGGCTCGCGGTGATCGCGTCCTACCTGCTGGCCGGCAGTGGCTACGGCGTGCCGCGAGACCAGTTCGCGTCACGGTGCGTGGTCGACGAGGGGGGCCGGACCGTGGCCGAGGTCGCCTGCTGGCAGCCCGGCAGCGGAGCCACGATCACGCTGTTGACCGTCTTCTTCTGGATCCTGGTGGTGCTCGCACGCCCCTTCCTGGCCTGGAAGGCCGGGCTCGTGGCCGCGATGGTGGGGCTCGCCGTCCTGGCGTTCGTCGTGCCGGTCGGCGCGCAGTTCTTCAACCTCGACGCGCCGTCGGCGCTCCTGTGGCAGTCGCTGGCCATCGGGCTCGTCGGCGCGGCACTCGTCGAGGGCGTCTACCGGCTCTCACCCTCGGTGCGCCAGGCACACCACGTGCAGGACTGATGCCGGACGGGGCGGACGGGGCGGACGGGGCGGACGGGGCGGCCGCGCCCACGCCGTACACTTGGACCTGCACAGGGATCCGGCGTGACCTGATGGGCGGGTAGGCACGCACTCGTCGTCGCGCACCCCGCGACCAGATCCGGAGTCGCCCCGTGTCCCCCATCGACTCGTACCGCCACCTGTTCGGCCTGACCGGCCGCACCTACATCGTCGTCGCCTTCCTCGCCCGTATGCCGCTCGCGATGAGCCAGCTCGGCACCCTCCTTCTCGTGTCCGCCGCCACCGGGAGCTACGGCGCCGGCGGCTTCTGCGCCGGCGCGCTCGCCGTCGCCAACGCGGCCGGGGCCCCGTTCTGGGGGGCCCGCGCCGACCGGCTCGGCCAGCGTCGGGTCGTCGCCGTCCAGTCCCTCGGCGGAGCGGCTGGCCTCGTCGCACTCTTGCTCGTCGTGAACACCGGGCTCCCTTGGGGCGCAGCGGCGGTCGCGAGTGCTGCCACCGGTCTGCTGCTCCCGCAGATCGGCCCGCTCGCCCGGGTCCGCTGGCGACCGATCACGGCCGAGACGGGTCCGCGCCAGCACCGCCTCGTCGACGCGGCCTTCTCCTACGAGGGCGCCGCGGACGAGGCGTCCTTCGTGCTCGGTCCGGCCCTCGTCGGTCTCGGCGTCTCCATCGCGAGCCCGACGGCCGCGCTGGCGCTCGCGGCGCTGGGCCTCGCGGTCTTCGGCACCTGGTTCGCCCTGCACGAGACCGCGACCGTCACGCACGCCGCGACCTCGGCAGGCGCTGTTGTCGTCGGCCGCCTCATGACACCGGCCCTCGTCGTGCTCTGCCTTGCGCAGGTTCTCGTCGGCACCGTCTTCGGCTCCGTGCAGACGGGCACGTCGGTCCTCGCCACGGCGGCCGGCAGCGCCGGAGCGACCGGCTACTTCCACGCCCTGCTCGGGGTCGGCAGCGTGATTGCCGGCCTCGCCGTGGCGGGGCTGCCCGCGCACTTCGCCCTGCCGGCTCGCCTCCGCTGGTTCGCCGCGGGGCTGCTGGTCCTGTCGGCGCCGCTGCTGCTCGTCGGATCCCTGCCCGCCCTGGTCCCGGTGCTCCTCGTGCTCGGCTGCACGGTCGCGCCCTACATGATCACGACGTTCACCCTCGGCGAGCGCGTCACTCCCGTGTCACGCACCGGCGCCGCGATGACGGCGCTGGCCGCCGCCACGGGCCTGGGCTATGCCATCGGGGCCGCTGCGGCCGGCCGGCTCGCCGACTGGGGCGGTCACACCCCGGCGTATGCCGTCACCGTCGTCGCCGGGGCGGCCGCCGTCATCCTGTCGTGGTCGGGCGCCCACATCCTCACCGCGGCCCTCGCCGAGCGCACCGCTCCACCGGCCTCCGTCGACTGATCGCTCGACACGACCCGGCGGAGTTGGCCGGGCTCGGCTCAGCGGGGCAGCCGGAGGCGCATGGCGGGCCACGCCGTACGCGTGAATCCGAGCTCCTCGTAGAGGCCGGCGCCCTCCCCCGTCGCGAAGAGCTCGACCACGGTCGCCGCCGTCTCGTCACGCAACCAGTCGAGCACGCCGACGACGCAGGCACGGGCCAGGCCCTGCCGCCGTGCCTCCGGCTGGGTCGCGACGTTGTTGACGAGGCCCCACACGCCGTTGGGGTTGACCGGCGAGGGCGTCTCGAAGCGCAGTGCCCCCATCGCACCGGCGACGACTCGACCGTCGGGATTCTCGGCCACGACCACGCAGACGTGCGGCCCACCGAGCTCGCGGCGGAGCCACTCGGTCGCCGCAGCTCGCCAGCCGGGGTCGTCGACGCCGGCAACGCCCATGGCCGAGAACATCAGCGCGCGCAGCTCGACGACGGCCGCGACGTCGGCGACGGTCGCCCTCCGAACCCTGAAGCCACTCACCCGAACACACCACGCGCGAAGGCCGGCGCGAGCGGGACGGGCTGGGCGGCATACCTCGTCGTGACGGCGTCCGCGAGGCGCCCGGCGACCTCGGCGAGCTCGGGGACTGCCCGGCCGGCAGCGGCGGTGCGCAGGAAGCGAAGCGTCCTGTCCGGCATACGCGGCATCGGCTTCACCGGGTTGGACGGCGCCGGCTCACCGTCGACGAGCGGGCCGAGGCACCAGCTTCCGGCCAGCCACGCCCACGCCTCGGTGGCGAGGTCGAGATCGTGGTCGAAGTCGTCGCCGGCCACCTCGGGCCAGGTGCGCGCCACGGACTCGCGCCAGCGCTCGAGGGCCGCCTGCGCCGCCGCAGCGTCGAGGGACCACGCGCACCAGCACGTCGGCCACGGCACGCGGAGGTACGCAGCGTCCCAGGCGATCGGCCGCCACAGCGCCCACTCGAAGTCGAGGAGCGCGAGTCCCGCATCGGTGACGAAGTTGTTGTCCGGGCACATGTCGGCCGCGGACAGGCTCACAGCGTCGACCCGGAAGCGTCCCGGCACCGAGTCGAGCACCGCGAAGGTCCCGGCAGGGACATCGAGTCCGAGAGCCGCGGCCAGCCGTTCCCACTCGGTCACGGCGTCGGCGAGCTGCCCGGGCAGGTAGTCGAGCAGGAGCGGCTCCTTGGAGCGAGCGCGGACCCCCGCCACGAAGGCGTCCCGGACCGAACGACCGGCCACGTGCAGACCGGCCACGGCGTCCGCCCAGCCGGCCAGCCCGCCGGCAGCACGCTCGGCATCGTCGGCCAGGAGCGCATCGGCCAGGTGCGTGCCCTCGCCGAGGTCGTCCATCACGACGAGCCGCGGGTCGGCGCTCTCGGCGACCAGGCGTGGGGTGCGTGCGCCTCCCTCCAGCGCGGCCAGTGCCGCCGCCTCGCGCGCGTACGTCTCGGCACCCTCCTCGCCCGTGTAGCGCTTGACCACGTACGCCTCCCCGGCCTCTCCCGTGGCCCGCACCACGAGCGTGCGACGACTTCCCGGAAAGGGCGGTCCCACCGCTCTCAGCGTCGTCCCGAGCAGGCCCGAGGCCACCGCGACCGTGTCGGGGACGAGCCGGGCGCGGTCGTCGACGGAGGTGGGGGAAGTCACCGGGTCACTGTGCCAGACGCATACGCTCGACTCCCGAGGACGCGGGACAGCAGCCGCCCGGCCCATTTCCCCCAATTCGACCTTCACCGGCGAAGCGAAATATTGCCGACAATTTCGACGAAAACAGTTACAGCGGGGCACAGATTGACTAACGTCGCTCCTGTAACACCCCCACGGCTGGCACGCACCCCCCCATCCGCACCAGCCTCGAAGGAGCCCCACCTGCGCGCGCGGGTCGGGCTCCTTCGCCTTTCCCGACGAGGTCGGACCGCAACACGGCAAGCGTGTCCCGAACACCCGATTCGTGTGCGGGTTGGTCCAGACTGCAGCTGTCCGCACGCGGCGGACGGCTGCCGGGTGCAGCCGGCGAGCACGGCGCGACCGTGACGACGAGATCTACAGGGGATGGTTGACACATGGTGCGGCAGCCGGGACGCTCGCAGACGGGCAAGGCGCTGGGGATGATCGGGCTCGGTGTCGCGGCCATGCTCGGCGTCACGCTGGGTGTCATGCACGCCCTGGCTCCGGGCGACGCCCATCTCGTCTCGTCGCCTGCCAGCACTCCTGCCACCTCGAGCAGCGCGCCCGATCCCGCTCGTCCGGCGACGATGCCGAGCGACTCCGGGGTCGCCGAGGTGCCTGAGGGCGGGTTCGGCGGCGACGCACAGGAGAATGCGTTCTACGACTGGGCTGCCCGGCACCAGATCGGGTCCTTGAACCTGACCGGGATGGACGCCAGCACCGGCGAGCTGGCCGACGCTGCGACCGGCTACTGCAACCTGCTCTCCGATGAACCAACCGGCTCGGGCAAGAGCGTCAGCATGACCATCAGCAGGCAGACGGGGGCGACGTTGTCTGCGTCCCGCGAGCTGCTCGACCGGTCGGTCGCCGCCTTCTGCCCCCAGAAGGCCCGCTATCTCGTCTAGGAGCGACTGGGCGGCTCGACACAGCGCAACGGCAAGGCCCCCGACTCTGACGAGAAGGGGGCCTGACCTGTGGTGATGCGTTCTGTTTCGCTTGAGCCGCTTATCGGAATCGAACCGATGACCTATTCATTACGAGTGAATCGCTCTGGCCGACTGAGCTAAAGCGGCTGGTCGTGTGGCCGCGGCAAGGCGCGACCGGACACGGAGGTTGAGTATACGCACGACGCCTTCCGGAGAAAAATCGCGGTCCGTGCGAGACTTCCGAACCCCGTTCAGGACCCGCAGACGTAGCCGTTCTCTGGCGCCAGGTGCCGTGCCAGGTAGTCGTCGACGACGCGGTCGGCACAGTCGTTGCCCTTGCCGTACGCGCCGTGGCCGTCGGCCTCCACGGTGACGAACCTCGAGCGCACGATCTCGCCGGCGAGGGCCTCGGTGTCCTCGATCGGTGTCGTGAGGTCGCCGTCGTTGCCGATGACGAGCACGGGAGTCGGCACCTCCGCACCGACCAGCAGGGTCTCGCGCATCGTCCCCGTCCAGCCGGTGCAGGGGTCGGGGCGAGCCGGCTGCACCCGCGCCCAGAGGGGGTGGTTGGCGAGGACGTCCGCGCTCGGCACGGCGGAGTCCCAGGGTGAGGTCGGCCAGTCCGAGCACGTGACGAGCAGGTGGGTGCGACCGAACGTCGTCGTCGGGTAGGTGCCGTCCTCCGTCCGCTCGACCATCCCCATGGCGAGCCACGCCAGCATCTCGCCGTCGTGCTGGTTGACGGCGAGATCGAGAGCCTCGACGAGGTCCGACCACGACTCCGGGTCGCGCAGCCCCTCGTCGATGGCCGTGCGCGCCCACCCCTCCGTGAGGGTCGGCAGCGTGTCGATCCCGGTGGGCAGTGGCGTGGCGTCGAGGCGGTCGAGGAAGCCGACGAGCGTCTTCACGACGGCCTCGGTGTCCGAGCCGAGCGGGCAGTCGGCGCCGCACTTCGTGGCGAAGTCGTCGACGACGTCGTCGAAGTCGTCCGCCCAGCTGCGCGCCGCCGCGTCGACCTCCTCGCGGCTCGGCGCCTCCTCGGCGAGCGCGTCGGGCAGGACACCCGAGTCGAGCACCATGTGGCCGACGCGGGAGGTGAAGAAGTCGGCGTAGACGGCGCCGATCATCGTGCCGTAGCTGACGCCGTAGTAGTTGAGCCGCTCGTCGCCGACCGCGGATCGCAGGATGTCGAGGTCGCGGGCCACGGACTCGGTGCCCATGTGGGCGGCCAGCGCACCACCTCGTGCCAGGCAGCGGCGGTTGCGCTCGGCGGGCGCCCTGCGGGCGGCCTCCTTCTCGGCGGCCGTGTCGGGCGTGGGGTCGGCGGCATACATCGCGTCGAGCTCGGCGTCGGTGAGGCAGCCGACGGGGTCGGACTCCCCCATGCCGCGTGGGTCGAAGCCGATGACGTCGTAGCGCTCACGCACGACGTCACCGAACACGTACGGGGCCTCGTCGGCGAAGTCGACGCCCGACCCGCCGGGGCCGCCGGGGTTGATGAACAACGAGCCGATGCGCTGGGCCGGCAGCGATGCCGGCAGGCGACGCAGGGCGATCGTCGTCGTCGCGCCGGCAGGCTTCGTGTAGTCGACGGGCACCCTCACGGTGCCGCAGTCGTAGAGGTCGTCGTCGGGGCACTCGGCCCACGCCACGGTCCGGCCGTAGAAGGCGGAGAGCTCGGCCGGCTCCGGATCGACCGGTCCGGTGAAGGTGATCGGGGTCGTCCTCGGGCCGCGCTCCGTCGGCTGGTCCTCCTCGGGCTGCGCCGGAGCCGCCTGCGGCGTGCGGTCGCCCGTCGTCGAGGTCGACGGGGCCGCCTCACCCGGGCCGTGGGCCGGAGCGACGGCGAACAGGAAGAGGCCCGCCACGACGACGAGAGAGATGAGGGGTGCGAGCAGCCGGCTCAGCAGGTCGTGCCGGACGTCGGCGCCGTTCCCCTGAGCAGGTACCCGTCCACGGCGGAGTCCACGCACGAGTTGCCAGCGTAGTAGGTGCCGTGTCCGTCGTGGTCGGACGTGAGAAGAACGCCGGACGCGAGGTCCTTGGCGAGCTGCTTCGTGCCGCCGATGGGGGTCGCCGGGTCGCGCTCGTTGCCGATCACCAGGATGGGGGCAGCCCCCACGGCCAGGGTCGTCCCCTTCGGGGTGCGGCCGGTGGTGGGCCAGGTGCGGCAGTTGTCGTAGAGCTCGCCGGTCATGCGCGCCCACAGCGGATGGTCCTTCTTGGCCTTCGCCTGGTCGGCGGCCAGCGACGGGTCGGTCGTCGACCGGGGCCAGTCGGCGCAGCGCACCGGGATCATCGCCTGCAGGTAGGTGGTGGGCGCGTAGGCACCGGAGGCGCTGCGCTCGACGACCGACATGCCCTTGGCGAGCAGGATGTCGCCCTTGCCGGTGAAGGCCTGGGCCAGGCCCCGGTTGAGGGTCGGCCACGAGGTGTCGGAGTAGAGGCACATGAAGATCGAGAAGCCCACCCAGCCCTCGCCGATCGTGGTCAGCCCCGGCTTGCTCGTCGACAGGCCGTTCTTCTCCACGGCGTCGAGCAGGTCGACGATCTTCTGGCGCGCACTGGTCTTGTCGCTGCCCAGGGCGCAGTCGGGCCGGGCGACGCACCAGTCGATGAACGCGTCGATCGAGGACTCGAAGCCCTGGATGTCGTAGGTCATCTCCTGCTGCTCGGTCTGGTTCGGCGACATCGCCGAGTCGAGCACCATGCGGCCGACCTTCTTGGGGAAGGCGTCGGCGTACATCGCACCGAGGAAGGTGCCGTAGGAGCCGCCGAAGAAGTTGAGGCGCTCGTCACCGAGCAGGACGCGCATGACGTCCATGTCCTTGGCCACCTCTCCCGTGCTCATGTGCAGGGCGCGGTCGCCGCCGCGGGCAGCGCACCGCTTGGTGATGGCGTCGACGTCGGACAGCAGCTTGGAGCGCTCGGCGACGGAGTCGGGCGTGGGGTCGTCGCTGAAGAGGAGGTCCATGTCGGAGTTGCCGAGGCAGCGCACCGGACTCGAGGCACCGATGCCGCGCGGGTCGAAACCCACGATGTCGTATGCCGCCCGCACCTCGGGAGAGAAGACGAACGAGGCGTACTGGGCGTACTCCACGCCGGAGCCGCCGGGGCCACCCGGGTTGATCACGAGGGACCCGATGCGCTTCGAGGGGTCGGTCGCCGGCGCCTTGCGCAGGGCCAGGGTGAAGCGCGCACCGGACGGGTCGGCGTAGTCGACGGGGACCTGCATGGTGCCGCACTCGTGCTTGGCGTTGTCGGAGCAGGGCGACCACGCCACCTGCTGGGTGTAGTAGTCGCGCAGGGCGGGCGGGTAGTCGGCGTTGACCGGGCCGCTCGGGGTGGTCGTCGGCGTGGTCGTCAAGTTGGGGGTCGGCTGGACCTGGGTCGGCGACGCAGCCGGGGGCGCCGGCTGGGCCACCACCGGAGGGCTGTTGAGGCGCCACACGGCGAGCACGACGGCCGCGACGACGGCGACGATGGCGACTGCGGCGAGCACCGTCCGCAGCGGCGACCGGGCGGGCGGGGTGCCGTTCGAGCCGAAGCCCGCCGACGCGTACGCGCTGCCGTGCCCATGGTCCTGCCCCGCGGGTGGTCCCGCCGGCCCGGCACCCGATGCCGCCGATGCACCCGATGCACCCGGCGCCCGCGATGCTCCCGAGTAGCTCGGCGGGAGGGCGGCATACCCCGTCGGGGCGTCCGGAAGGTCGTCGGGACGCGGGCTGTCACTCATGATCGGTCACCAACATCGGTCGCTCAGCATCGGAGTCCGTCCTTGGGCACGCGCCCCTGGACGTAGTAGGCGTCGATGGCGCTGTCGACGCACGTGTTGCTCCGACCATAAGCCGTGTGCCCATCACCGTCGAAGGACACGAGCACGGCGTTGTCGAGCTGGTCGCGCAGCCGGGCGGACCACTCGTAGATCGTGGCGGGGTCGCGGGTGGTGCCGACGACGACGATGGGGTCGCTGCCGGGCGCCCTGACCTTGTGCGGGCCTCCGGCGGCCTTCGCCTTCCAGACCCCGCAGGGCAGCGCGCCCCAGGCCAGGGTGGCGCCCCACGTCGGCGCCTTCGCGGAGAAGTCCTTCGCATACGTCTCGTACGCCGACAGGTCGGGGCTGTCGGGACGGTCGAGGCAGTTGACGGCGAAGATCGACTCCATCATGTTGCCGTCGTAGCCCCCGCCCGGACGACGGTCGGCGTAGGCGTCGGCGAGCTGCATGAGGCTCTGGCCGCTGCCGGACCTGGCCTGGTTGAGCGCGTCGGTGAGGATCCCCCAGGCCCCCTGGTCGTAGAGGGCCACCGCCACGCCGAGGCGCGCCCAGCCCTCGGTGAGCTGCGGGGCGCTCGGGTCGCCGGTCGGCAGCGGCTGCCGGTCGATCTGCTGGAAGAGCTGGTCGAGACCCTTGCGGGCGCCCTCGACGGTGTCGCCGAGCGGGCAGTCCGACCCGGTGACGCAGTCCTCGAGGTAGGCCTTCGTCGCGATCTCGAACCCACGGGCCTGCCCCTCGCCGAGCTGCGCGCTCGTGAGGTCGGGCGGCACCACGCCGTCGAGGACGACCCGCCCGACGCGCTGCGGGAAGAGATCGGCGTAGGTCGAGCCGAGGAAGGTGCCGTAGGACTTGCCGAGGTAGTTCAGCTGCCGGTCGCCGACAGCCGCCCTGAGGATGTCCATGTCGCGGGCGGCATCGGCGGTCGACAGGTGCTTGACGAGCTCGGGAGCGTCTGCGGCGCAGCCGTCCGCCATCGCCTTGGCCTGGGTGAGCAGCGCCTGCTCCTCGGACGCGTCGTCGGGTGTGGGGTCGGTGGACAGGTAGCGGTCGAGAGCCTTGTCGCCGAGGCAGTCGATCGGGTCGGACCCCGCGACGCCGCGCGGGTCGAAGCCGATGAGGTCGTAGTAGCGGCGCACCTCGGGGCCGCCGATCGTCTGGGCGCCGCCCCGCACGTAGCTGACGCCCGATGCACCCGGGCCGCCCGGGTTGACGAGCAACGACCCGAGCCGCTTGGCCTGGTCGCGCGCCTTGACCCGCACGATCTTGAGACTGAGGTCCTTGGCCGGGTCGGGGGCGGCGTGGTCGAGCGGAACGCGCAGGTTGGCGCACTCGAGACTGCCGCACGCCTGCCAGTCGAGGCGTTGTGAGTAGTAGGGGGCGAGGGCCGGCGTGGGGGCGGCCGTGGCCGCCGGGAGGCCGGACTTCGACGTCGCCGCGACGGGCGGCTCACCGGTCGTGCACGCCGCCGACGCCAGGACGAGCGCCGTGACCGCCGCCATGGCGGACAGGGCACGGGAGATGGCGGCAGGGCGCGTCGTCATGCCCGAAACGGTAACGCGTCAGGCTGGGTCCAGCCGCATCCGCGAAGCCGAGCCAGCGCTTGCGGTGACAGCCTCGATGGCGTATGCCGTCGGGCTGGTTCGCGCGGCCTTCGCGCGGCCTTCGCGCGGACTTCGCACGGCCCGCGCGGGTGCCGCGCGCCGTGCCCGTCAGATGCCGAGGTCGCGGGGCACGCGAAGGTGCAGGGCCATCGCTTCGAGCGCGAGCAGGGGCGGCACGTTGGCGTTGATGCGGTCACGGGCCTCGTTGATGGCGTCCATGGCGGCGAGCAGCTGCTCGGGCCCGAAGACGCCGGCCAGGGCGCGCACCTTGTCGATGGCGTCGGGGTTGACGAGGTCGACGTCGGAGTGGAGCCGGAGCACGAGGGCGTCGCGGTAGACGGACGTCAGGTCGACGAGCGCCCGGTCGACGACGTCACGACCGTAGCGGGTGGCCCGCATCTTCTGCTCGCGCTCGAGCGCCGCGACCTGCGAGCGGATGTGGGGCGGCTGGGTGCGGGCCGTCGGGTCGGCCCCGAGGGTCTCCATCAGCCGGGCGCGCTCGGCGGCGTCACGCTCGGCGCCTGAGGCCGTCGACTCCTCGTCGGCGATCTGGGCGAGGTCGGCGGCCGCGCCGATGGCGTCACCGACGCCCTGGATCTTCGTCGCCATGGCGATGACGTCGCGGCGGCGGATGCGTGCCTGCTCGTCGCGGGCGAGCCGGCGGGCCAGGCCGACGTGCGACTGCGCGGCGCGGGCGGCATACAGGGCCATCGCGGGGTCGATGCCGTCACGCCGCTGGAGCAGGTCGGCCACCGCCTCGACGGGCGGGGTGCGCAGGCGGACGTGGCGCGAGCGCGAGCGGATCGTGACGATGACGTCCTCGAGGCTGGGCGCGCAGAGCATCCAGACGGTGCGGGGGGTCGGCTCCTCGAGCGCCTTGAGGAGGGCGTCGGCGGGGGCGTCGGTGTAGGCGGTGAGGCGGTCGGCGTCCTCGATGATGATGATGCGCCAGCGGCCGACCGAGGGCCGCAGTGCCGCCTCCTGCACGAGCGCGCGTGCCTCGGCGACCTTGATCGACAGGCCCTCGGTCGCGACGACCTTGACGTCGGCGTGGCTGCCGTCGAGGGCGGTGCGGCACTCACGGCACTCGCCGCAGCCGCCCTGGGGGCACTGGAGCGCTGCGGCGAAGGCGCGGGCCGCCGTGGATCGGCCCGACCCCGGTGGGCCCGTGAACACCCAGGCGTGCGTCATCGCCGACTCGTCGCTGACGGCGCGCGACAGGGTCTCGATGGTCGGCTCCTGGCCGACGAGGTCGGCCCAGACGGTCACGAGCGCACCGTGAGGACGCGGTCGACGCCGTCGAGCACAGCGGCCCGGAGGTGCTCGACGGGCTTGCTCGCGTCGAGGACGAGGTAGCGCTCGGGGTCCTGGGCGGCGAGGTCGAGGTAGCCGCGGCGGACAGCGGCGTGGAAGGCGTCGGCCTCGGACTCGAGCCGGTCGTGGACGTCACCGCGCCGCTCGCGCCCCACCTGGGGGGACACGTCGAGGACGATCGTCAGGTCGGGCAGCAGCCCACCGACGGCCCAGTGCTGCAGCGCCGTGATCTCGTCGGCACCGAGCTCGCGCCCGGCCCCCTGGTAGGTGATGGAGCTGTCGACGTAGCGGTCGGTGATGACGACCTTGCCCTCGGCCAGTGCCGGCTTGATCAGCTGGTCGACGTGGTGCGCCTTGTCGGCGGCGAAGAGCAGCGCCTCGGCCCGCGCCGCGACGTGGTCGCCGTGCAGCACCAGCTCGCGGATCTGGGCGCCGAGCGGCGTGCCGCCGGGCTGCCGGGTGACGACGACCTCGCGACCCCGCTGCTCGAGCACCTCAGTGAGCAGCCGCACCTGCGTGGTCTTGCCCGCTCCGTCGCCCCCCTCGAAGCAGACGAAGAGCCCGGGGGCGGTGCCCATTCGGTGGGTCGCGGCCGCGAGGTTCTCCGTCACGGCCCCGAGCCTATGCGACCCCACCGTCACGCGCGCCCGCGCACCACAGCCGCCACCGCAGACTGATCCGCCGACTGATGCGGGCCGCGATCAGTCTGCGGATCAGTCGGCAGCGGTGGTCGCCCTGGCAGCATCAGGTGCAGTCTGATCTGCCGCTTGATGCCCTTCGGCGATCAGTCGGCGGATCAGTCTGCGGGTGTGGTCGTGGGTGCCGGAAGCCGACGACGTCAGCGGCGGGCGACGAGCTCCTCGGCGATCTGCACCGCGTTCAGGGCCGCGCCCTTGCGCAGGTTGTCGCCGACGACGAAGAACACGAGGCCCTTGCCCTCGGGAGCCGCCTGGTCGGCGCGCACGCGACCGACGAACACCTCGTCGCGGCCCGCGGCCTCGAGCGGGTTGGGCACGTCGGTGACGATGACGCCGGGCGCGTTCTTGAGCAGGTCGAGCGCCTCCTCCGGCGAGATGTCCTCGCTGAACTCGGCGTGGATCGCGAGGCTGTGGCCGGTGAAGACGGGCACCCGCACGCAGGTGCCGCTCACGCGCAGATCGGGCAGGTGCAGGATCTTGCGCGACTCGTTGCGCAACTTCTGCTCCTCGTCGGTCTCGAGCGAGCCGTCGTCGACGATCGAGCCCGCGAGGGGAACCACGTTGAAGGCGACGGGCACGGCATACACGGTGGGGTCGGGCACGGCGACCGCGCGCCCGTCGAGGGCGAGCCCGGCTGGGTCACCGGCGGCGTACGTGCCGCGCAGCTGGCCGTCGAGCTCCTGCACGCCCTTGCCGCCCGAGCCGCTCACCGCCTGGTAGCTGCTGACATGCAGCCGCACGAGACCGGCCTTCTCGTGGAGCGGCTTGAGCGCCGGCATGGCGGCCATCGTCGTGCAGTTCGGGTTGGCGACGATGCCCTTGGGGATGTCGTCGAGATCGCCAGGGTTGACCTCGGAGACGACGAGCGGGACCTCGGGGTCCTTGCGCCAGGCGCTGGAGTTGTCGATGACGGTCGCGCCCGCGGCGGCCACCTTGGGGGCGAGCTCCTTGGAGGCGGCGCCGCCGTTGCTGAAGAGGGCGATGTCGATGCCCGAGAAGTCGGCCGTCGCGGAGTCCTCGACGGTGACGTCCTCGCCCTTGAACGGGAGCGTCGTGCCGGCCGAGCGCGCGGACGCGAAGAACCGCACCTGCGTCACCGGGAAGTCGCGCTCCTCCAGAAGGGCGCGCATGACCCCGCCGACCTGACCCGTTGCACCGAAGACACCTACTCGCATGCCCCAAGGTTACGGCGGCGAGCGCCTCCTCCCCCGGCGCGTTCACCTTTCGGTCAGCGCCAGCCGGTCGTCCCGCCCCGCCCGTTCGATGTATCCCGCGATCGCCGGCGATCGCGGGATACATCGAACCGGGGGTCAGCCCGCACGGTCGGGGTCAGGGCTGGGCGTGGCGGTCGGCGTTCGCGTGGATCGCGTCGCGGACGTATGCCGCCAGACCGGGCGCGATGTCCTCGTACGTCTTCGTGAAGCGCGGGTCGGCGACGTACATGTCGGCGAGCGCGCGGTGGAAGGTGTGGTCGAGATCGTAGAAGCGGTCGTGGATGTGCAGGCGGTGCTGCTCGGCCGCGTCCATCGCCGCCTCGCTCGTCGCGGGCTGCCCGGACTGCTGGGCCGTGACGAGGGCCGTGTTGACGGCCTCCATCTCGGCCTTCACCTGCGCCCAGTCGGCCTTGGTGTAGCGCTTGGTGCGGGCAGCCGACTGCTTCCACGCGCCGGTGTCGCCCCAGCGCTCCTGCGCCTCCTGCTGGTACTCGTCGCTGAAGCCGTCGCCGAAGAGCTCCTTCAGGTCCTCGGGCGTGGCGGGTCGGTCACTCATCTCTCTCTCCAGTGCTCGGTCGATGGCCGTGACGAGCTCGCGCAGCTCGTCCAGCCGGGTCATGACCGTCGCGCGTTGACGGCGCAGGTGGTCGGCAGCGTCCTCGCCACCGTCGAGCAGGGTCGCGATCTCCTCGAGCGGCAGCTCGAGTCGTCGGTAGACCACGACCTGCTGCAGGCGGGTGAGGTCTGCGTCGGTGTAGAGCCGGTAGCCCGCTCGTGAGCGTTCGCTCGGGGTGAGCAGGCCGATCTCGTCGTAGTGGTGCAGCGTGCGCACCGTCACGCCGAAGAGGTCGGCGACCTGCCCCACCGTCCAGGTGGCCATCTCCTGCGTCCTTCCGGTCATGACACCGAGCGTGGCCCCTCACGTCGCGTGAGGGTCAAACCCCATTCAAGACGAGACCACCCGAGGACGAGGCCGTATGCCGTGTGGCCCGGCGACGGCATACGGCCCCGGTCCGCGCGTGGTCGAGGAAGGGGCTCGCCGTGACGTGGCTCGCGTTCCCCGCTGCGGTCCCGGGACGGTCGCCCTACTCTCGGAACCGTGGAGCTCGAGGTCCGCCACCTGCGCGTCATCGCGGTGGTCGCGCAGCAGGGCAGCATGCCTGCGGCCGCGGCCGCCCTCGGCGTGTCCGCGGCGACCCTGGGCTCCGAGGTGGGCCGGATCGAGCGCGCGCTCGGTTGCTCCCTGTTCCGCACGAGCGGCGACTCCGTGTCGTGCACGGCCATCGGCGAGCGGGTCGCGGCGCGCGCCCGGACCGTCGTCAACGAGGTGGCCCTGCTGCGCGAGGACGTCCGCAGCCACCAGTCCGGTGAGGGCCCGCTGCGCATCTCCTCCGACTCGCTGCGCTACTTCACCTCCTTCGTCAGCCACGCTTACGCGACCGACATGCGGCGGCCGCTGCTGCCCGTGCCACCGCTCACCGGCACCACGACGACCGAGGCCATCAGCGACGGCCGCCTCGACGTCGCGGTCGTCATCGCGCTGGCGGCCGCGCGGACGCAGGAACGTCCCGAGGTGGGTGGGCGGGTCATCGTCGAGCGCGAGCCGCTGCTCGTCGCGCTGTCGGCAACCCATCCACTCGCCGCCCAGCGCTGCGTCGACATCAGGGACCTCGCCGGCGAGGACTGGATCCTGCCTCCCGTGGAGATCGACCCCGGCTCCGAGGCGACGGCCTCCGTGCTGGGCGCCCTCGGGGTCACGCTGCGGTCGTCCTACGGACCCCACGACCTCGGACCGCTGTGGCCCGCGGTCGTGACCGGGCGCGCGGTGTCGTTCGCGGTGCCGACCGCCGCGGCCCCGCCGGGTGGGGTGCTGCGCCCGCTCTGCGACCAGCCGATCATCGCGCGCCGCGTGCTGCGATGGCGGCTCGGGTCGATCGGCGAGGACGACGTCGAGCGGTGCGTGCGGGCCGCGGGCTCGGCCTACCGCGAGCAGCTGACCCACACCGCGCAGACCCAGGGATGGTGGCCCACGGCCCGCTCCGACGAGAAGCCGACGCTCGCCTCCTGACCGCCCGAGGCAGCGCGCCCGCACACCCATAGGGTGAGCGCGTGCACCGTCGCCTCGCGCTCGTCCGCCGACCCTCCCCCCGACTGGCCGACGGGATCGTGACGCACCTCGAGCGCTCGGCGATGGTCGACGCCGGCCTGGCCGTACGCCAGTGGCAGGAGTACGTCGACGTCCTGCGGCGCCGAGGGTGGGCCGTGGTCGAGGCGCCACCTCTCGACGAGTGTCCCGACGGCGTCTTCATCGAGGACCAGGTCGTCGTCCACGGCGACGTGGCGGTGCTGTGCAGGTCCGGGGCGCCCGAGCGACGGGGCGAGCAGGTCGGGGTGCGCCAGGCCGTCGAGGCGCACGGCTACCGAGCGGTCGAGATCGAGGGGCCGGGCACGCTCGACGGAGGAGACGTGCTCAAGCACGGTCACCGCGTGTGGGTGGGAGTGGGAGGACGCACGAACCTCGCCGGCGTCGAGCAGCTGACCCGGGCGCTCGACGGCCATCGGGTCGACGTCGTGCCGGTGCCCGTCTCGAAGGTGCTGCACCTCAAGTCGGCAGTGACGGCGCTGCCCGACGGCACGGTCATCGGCCACCTTCCCCTCGTCGACGACCCGACCGTGTGGCCCCAGTTCCTCCCCGTGCCGGAGGAAGCCGGCGCGCACGTCGTGCTGCTCGGCGGACAGTCGGTGCTCATGTCGGCGGCAGCTCCACGCACGGCTCAGCTGCTCGCTGCGCGGGGCCTGGACGTGACGATGGTCGACATCTCCGAGTTCGAGAAGCTCGAGGGCTGCGTGACCTGCCTGTCGGTTCGCCTGCGCAGCTGACGGGCTCACGGCATACGCCCTCGGGTCGGGGCTCGGTCGGGGCTCGGTCGGGGCTCGGTCGGGGCTCGGTCGGATTGGTCGGATTGGCCGGGCTGTTCGGGCGCGAGATCGGGCAGCTCGTGTCGCCAGGGCACCGCAGGCGCGCGACGTGGCGCGAGATCTGGCGCGCGACCTGGGGCGCGGCCTGGCGCCTTCCGGGGCGGATCAGGACATGAGGTTGCGCATGGCCGCCGTGGCGCCGAGCAGGTAGCGCTCGACGACCTCGCGCTCGCGGTCGTCGAGGGAGGCGTCGAGCTCGGCGAGCGCCTCGAACATGGGCCGCATGTAGGCGAGCACCTCGGTGCGGCCGGAGTCGGTGATGACGACCTCGGTGCGCCTGCCGTCGTCGGGGTGCGACCGCCGCTCGGCGTGGCCGCGCGAGACGAGCCGGTCGACGACGCCTGACGAGGCGGCCGACGTGACTCCGAGGAGACGCCCGATCTCGACGGGTCCCAAGGGACCGCGCACGAGGTGGCGCAACGAGTGCAGCTCGGTGGTCGAGAGCCCTGCCTTGCGGGCGACAACCGCCGGCACCGCCTCGGATACCTCGACGAGCTCCTGGAGCGCGGTGAGCGTCCCGGTGGTGCGCCACTGCGGCACGCCCGGGACGAGCCCAACGTCGGGCACGTCGGGCACGTCGGGATCGGCACCCCGCCCAAGCGGAACCGCGCGGCCGTCCCCGGCGGGGGGCGCGTCTGTCGCGGCGCTACGTTTCGTGCTAATCTCACTCACCAACTTAGTAATCATCTGAGTAACCCAGTTACTCATCTTATCGCGGAGGTCTGTTGTGCGCGGTCTGACCGACACCATCGTCCGACGGTGGTGGGCCATAACCATCGTCATTCTCGCGCTCGCCGGTGCCATGGGCGTCACGAGCGTCCTCGGCGAGGCGACGCGCACCGCCTCGTCCGTCGACCAGCTGCCCGTCGGCTCCGACAGCGCCAAGGCGGCAGAGCTGCGCGACCGGCTCCCCGAGGCCGAGGGTTCCACAGCCGTCGTGCTGTTCACGCGCGAGGGCGGAACGCTGAACGCGGCAGACCTGGCCGCCGTCCAGTCGCGGGCACGCGAGCTGCCGGGCGGTGGGCGCATCCCGCTGCAGCGCAGCGACGACCGCAGCGCCGCGCTCGCCGTCGTGCCCGTAGCCGCCGAGAGCGCCACGGACATCTCGAAGGCCGTGGCGGACATCCGGGCGACGGCCAGGCAGGGCCTCCCGGACGGCGTCACGGCGCAGGTCACCGGGCCAGCCGCGGTCCAGGCCGACCTCGCCAAGGTCTTCGACGGCGCGAACACGCGCCTGCTCCTCGCCACGGCGTCCGTCGTAGCCCTGCTCCTCGTGATCACCTACCGAAGCCCGGTGCTGTGGCTCGTGCCGCTCGTCGTCGTCGGCGTCGCAGACCGCCTCTCGGCAGTCGCCTCGACGCACGCGCTCTCGGCCTTCGGCCTCGTCTGGGACGAGTCGACGATCGGCATCCTGTCGGTGCTCGTCTTCGGCGCGGGCACCGACTACGCCCTGCTCCTCATCTCCCGCTACCGCGACGAGCTGCGCCGCCACGAGGACCGGCGTGAGGCCATGTCGCTCGCCCTGCGGCGCACGGCCGAGGCCGTGCTCTCGAGCGCGGTCACCGTGGTCGTCGGGCTGCTCACCCTCGCCCTGTCACTCTTCCCCGCCACGCGCGGGCTCGGCGTGGCCTGTGCGGTCGGGGTGATCGTTGCCGCAGCGTTCGTGCTGCTCGTCCTGCCCGCAGCGCTCGTCTGCTTCGGCCGGTGGGTCTTCTGGCCCAAGGTGCCCCACGTCGGCGAGGACGCCCTGGCCGACGGACACTCCCTGTGGCGCCGGGTCGGCGACCGCGTCGCGGCGCGCCCGAAGCGCGTCATCGGCGTCACGCTCGTGCTGCTCGCCGCCATGGGCGCCGGACTGTTCGCCGTCGACACCGGGCTCAAGCAGTCCGACCAGTTCCTCCAGAAGCCCGAGGCCATCGCGGCCGGCGAGCGGCTCGCCCAGTCGTTCCCTGCAGGCAGCGCCGACCCCGCGGTCGTGGTGACGACGGGCGACGGAGAGCGCGTGCGCGCGGCAGCTGCCGGCGTCGAGGGAGTCGCGAGCGCCCGGGTCGTGGACAGCGGCGGCGGGGTCACCGAGGTCGACGCCGTCATCAGCGCCGCGCCCGGCACCGAGGAGGCGACCCGGGCCGTGCGGGCCCTCCGGACTGCCGTCGCCCCGATCACCCAGACCCACGTCGGCGGTACCGAGGCCGTCGCCCTCGACCAGGCCGAGGCATCGTCGCGCGACCGGTTCGTCATCTTCCCCCTCGTGCTCGCCCTCGTGCTCATCGCGCTCGGCCTGCTGCTGCGCTCGGTCTTCGCACCCGTCGTGCTAGTGGCCACGGTCGTCGCGACCTACCTCGCCAGCGTCGGTGCCTCGTGGTGGATCTTCACGAAGGTCTTCGGGTTCTCCGCGCTCGACGACAGTGCGCCGCTCTTCGCCTTCGTCTTCCTCGTGGCCCTCGGCGTCGACTACAACATCTTCCTCGTCACCCGCGCCCGCGAGGAGGCACGCGACCACGGGTCGCGGGCCGGCATGCTGCGCGGACTGGCCGCGACCGGGGGCGTCATCACGAGCGCCGGCATCCTGCTGGCCGCGGTCTTTGCGGTGCTCGGGGTGCTGCCGCTCGTCGTGCTCGCCCAGATCGGCGTCATCATCTGCATCGGCGTCCTGCTCGACACGCTCGTCGTGCGCACCCTGCTCGTGCCGGCGATCGGGCTCGTCCTCGGCGACCGGTTCTGGTGGCCCCGACGGCCACACCCCACGCCGGCAGACCAGCGTCCGCAGGTCGCAGCGGCACACTCCGGCCCGCCGCGCGACCGTGCCTCGGTGGACTGAGCCACGCGTCGAGTCAACCCTGTACAAACTCTTGACAAACGTCTTGACAGGACTTTCAATCACTGTGTCAGGACCCGCACGATCGACCAGCACGACCCTCATCAAGACCCTCGTCAAGACCCCCAAAAAAACCCCTCAAGCGGACACCACACGGAGACCCACTGACCCCCCAGGTGGGCCTCCGGGTCTCGGCCGACTCCCTCCCAATCGGCCGAGGCGGATGGGGCCGCGCGTCGGACTCCCTTCCGGCGCGCGGCCTCTTTCCCCGTCCCTCGACCCCAGCAGCCGCCCAGACGTCTGCAGTCGCCCGCTCCGAAGGCGAGGCCGCGCCGCTGGCGCGCACCCAGACCGCTTCGACGACGAGTTCACCCGCGGGCTCGGCCTGCTGCTCAAGGGCTTTGAGGTGCTCATCGCGCGGACGGCTCGAGGCAGCAGGCCTGGCGCCGCTCGGTCACCCGGGCTGTCCCGGCTGGGCCGGCCCGATGCGGAAGGGCCGCATCATCTCGTTGTCCTCGTGCTCGAGGATGTGACAGTGCCAGACGTACTGGCCGGGCCGCTCGAAGTGGGCCCGCAAGCGCGTCACCTGGCCGGGGTAGGCCGTCACCGTGTCCTTGACACCCGACTCCCAGGCCTCCGGAGGTGTGGCCGCCCCAACGACCTGCATGGGCTGGACGACCTCCCCGCCGGCCAGGAGCAGCGGCTGCCGTTCGACCACCTCGAAGGCCACCTGGTGCAGGTGGATCGGGTGCGCGTCAGCAGTGGTGTTGTGGATCTCCCACACCTCCGTGTCGCCCACTCCCGGGTTCTCGGTCACCGGGTGCATCCACTCCTGCTCCATCGCCATGCCGTCGTGGACCACCCCGAGAGCACCCTCGATCGGGCCTTCGACCTGGGCGCCCGCGGCGTCCGAACCGACGTCGGCGAGCTCGACGAGGGCCACCTTGCGGGCCCGACGCTCGGCCGGCAGCGCAGCCACGGTGGGCAGCTGGAGGAACTCTCCCGGGGTGGAGCGGTCAACACTCCTGGCGGGCCCCACCCGGAACTCCATGACCTGCCCCGTGGTCTGGAGGTCGGCGACGTCGAAGTCCCCCGGCTCGTCGGGCAGGTTCGGCTCGCCGCCACCGAAGGGCTCGTCCGGGCCCACGTTGCGCAGGACGTACCGCCCGGCCGGCACCGCCGTGAAGTCGACGATGACGTCGGCACGTTCGGCCAGGGCCATCAGGAGCCGGTTGGAGTGGTTCGCCGTGAGGTCGACCGGAAGCGCCAGCAGACCGCCCTCGTTGCCGATCATCGTCACCTTGACGCCAGGGATCTTCTGGAAGTCGAGCATCAGGAAACGCGACTGGCAGCCGTTGAGGAACCGGAAGCGGTAGCGGCGCTTCTCGACGTCCAGGTAGGGCCAGGTGCGGCCGTTGACCATGAGCGCGTTGCCGAAGAACTCCGGGTTCCAGAAAGGCGAGAAGGTGCCACGTGGGATGTACTGGCGCACCACGCCGTCGAAGAACTCGCGGGAGTCCGGGTAGAAGAGCGAGCCGTCGGCGTTGAAGGCGCGGTCCTGGATGACGACGGGGATCTCGTAGTACGCCTTGGTCGTCGGGAACCCGTCCCCCCTCTTCGGCGCCGGGCCGGGCAGCACGGCCGCAGCCCCCGTACGCCGGTCGCGCACCGCCGCGTCCCCGTCGGGTCCGCCCCGGATGTTGTAGAACCCCGCGCCACCGGCGTACACGTTGACCCTCGTCATCCCGAGGCTGTGGTCGTGGAACCACTTCGTCGACGCGCGGTCGGGGTTCGGGTACTGGAACACGGCGAACCCGGGTCCCCACGTCGCGCCGTAGCCCGCCTTCGCCTTGCCGGCGAAGAAGTCGTACCACGTGCCCCGGGCGGCATACCCGCTGGGAAGGTTGGTCGCCGCGGGCAGGAACCAGGCCTCCGGGTACCCGTCGCTCTCGTCACCGACCCCGACGGCCCCGTGCAGGTGCACCACCATGGGCACCGGCCCGGTGTAGGGCCCGGGGGTCTTCTTGAACACCGGTCGGGAGTCGCGGCCGGTGGTCCCGCCCGACGGGTTCGCCCAGTGCAGCGTGGGGTCGACCGTGAAGAGGTGCGGGAGGTAGCGACCGCGGCCGTCGACGAGCTCGTTGACCCACTTCACCCGCACCGGCCGGCCGTGCTCGGCCTCGATGGTCGGGCACGGCGCGTGGTGCAGCAGCACGTCCCGCCCGCTGTCGGAACGCAGCGCCCCGTAGCCCCACACCTCGGTGGCCGGAAGGCCCGGGGGCAGGATCTGCTGCCTGAACTGACGCTGCGAGATCTCGTAGTAGTCCACCGGCGGCCCGCCCGCCTGCTTGATCGTCCCGGCCCGCGCCATCACGGGCGGGATGACGAGCGGAGTCACGAACTTCGGGATGGTGGCCGGGTCCAGGGTCCCCCCGGGCACCTGGGCCACGGCCACCCGCTCGCCTCCGGGAAGGTACGCATACAGCGCGAACCCGATCCCCACTCCCCCGACTGCCTTGACGAACGTGCGCCGCGACATGCCTGCCTTTGCCCCGCTGCGATCTCCCACCGCAACCACTCCCCGCAGTCAGCCACCCCGCCCCGGTGTCCCCCGGGGTGAACCAGTGGATGTCTCAAGAGTGGGGTCGAACGGTCCTCGGCGCTGGACTTTCCTGTGCTTCGCCTATGGGTCTTCGGTGTCGAAAACCCTTGCGCCCCAGTGCGTCCGGATTCGTCCGCACGTGACTTCGCTCACCACGTCGGGCGTCCGTCAGAAGTCCCTCACTGCTTCGTCAGTCGCCCGTCATCCGGCTGTCATGAGCCCGTCATCCGCGCCACTCGTCGCGGAGCAGCGCCAACGCGTTGTCGTCGAGCGTGAGCGGACGCAGCTCGAGCCGGCTGGTGCGCCGTGGCCAGGCCGGCGACGACAGCTCGGTTCGGGACACTACTGCCAGCCGGCATCGTCGACGCCGCCGGGCACGTCGCCGGCGGGGTCGTAGGGCGTGCGGGTGAACCGGAACGAGGCGAGGTCGAGGTGCGACGGGCGGCCGTCCTCGGCCCGGACGACGCGCAACGGCTCACCCGTGTAGTAGCCGTCGAGGCCGACCCACTCGTCGGCGCCCGTCGCGGCGAACCTGGAGCCACGCCCCTGCCCCGGGTCGCCGAGGACGAGGTGGTCACCGACCGCCCTCGCGACCGACACGGACGGCCCCCAGTGCCAGGTGCCGACGAGCTCGAGCACACGCGCGTCCCCCGAGGCGTGCCAGGGCTCGGGCGTGAGCGGTTCACGCTCGACGAGGGCTGCGAGCAGGTCGGGTCCGATGGCCCCCATGCCGGCCGTCGAGTTGGCCATGACGACGACCCCGTCACCGGACTCGACGGCGACGCGCAGCCCCGCGAGGAAGCCGGGCATCGAACCGCCGTGGCCGGCATACCTGGTGCCCTCGAGGTTCCAGACCTGCCAACCGAGCCCGTGGGCGACGGTCCACGGCAGACCGGGGTTGTCGCCGACGGTGTGCGGCTCGTACATCTCGTCGAGAGTGTCCTTCGAGAGCACCTCGCCGGTGTCGCCGCCGGCGAAGGCCGCCCAGCGCGAGAGGTCTTGCACGGTCGTCCACAGCTGGCCGGCCGGGGCCATCGCACCGGCGTCGTGCTCGGGCTCGGGCAGCAGCACGTCGGCGAAGGGGTGCACGGCGAGGCCCTGCGCGGCCTTGCCGGTGGGCCGCGTCGTCGTGCGCACCATCCCGAGCGGCTCGAGCAGGTCGCGGCGGACCACCTCGAACCAGTCGGCACCGTGGGTCCGGGCGACCAGCTCACCGAGCGCCGCGAACCCGACATTCGTGTAGTGGAACCGGCGTCCGGCCCGGAACCGTTGGGTCACAGGCGATTCCGCCAGGTCGTCCCAGCCCCCTCCTGGCGTGCGCTCCCACCACGGCCCGTTGGTCTCGGCCTGGATGCCACCACCGTGCGAGAGCAGCTGGGCGATCGTCGCGCCACCGAGCCGCGAGCCGGGCACGTGGTCGTCGAGGTGGTCCATCAGGTCGAGCCGTCCCTCGTCGCGCAGGCGCATCACCGCGACCGCCACGAAGGTCTTGGTGATCGACCCCATGCGGTACTGCGTGTCGGCATCGGCGGCCTCGCCGCCCTCGCGCCCGTCGAGCGTGCCGACCGCGTCGGACCACACGAGGCTGCCGCCGCGCACGAGGCCGGCGGCCACGGAGGGCAGCCGGCTGCCGCGCTGCTCGGTGGCCAGCAGGTGGTGCAGGTGCCGGGTCGTCGACGGGTCGAGGGCCGTCGACGAACCGGGTGCGGAGGGTGCGTCGACGGCGGCACTGACGGCGGCATTGACGGCGGCATCGACGGCACTGTCGGGGCTGTTCACCCGCTCCACCCTAGGCCGGGCGAGCGCTGGCGTGGCGCAGACCACCCCGGCAGGATGGGACGGCAGCCCCACGGCCGCGACCGATCCGTTATCTTGACATCAAGATTTATTTTCAGGATCCGCCTCTCGGATCCGGGCACCGACCGCAACCCGAACGGAGCACCCGCGTTGGACTCGACAATCATCTACACGCACACGGACGAGGCGCCCGCCCTGGCCACGGCCTCGCTGCTGCCCATCGTCTCGGCCTTCGCCAAGCAGGCCGGCGTCGAGGTCGAGACGCGCGACATCTCGCTCTCGGGTCGCATCATCGCCGGCTTCCCCGACGCCCTGAAGCCGGAGCAGCGCGTCGGCGATGCCTTGGCCGAGCTCGGTGAGCTCGCCAAGACGCCCGAGGCCAACATCGTCAAGCTGCCCAACATCTCGGCGTCGATCCCGCAGCTCAAGGCCGCGATCGCCGAGCTGCAGGCCGCGGGCTACGACCTGCCCGACTACCCCGACAACCCGGCCACCGACGACGAGAAGGCGGCGCGGGCTGCATACGACAAGGTCAAGGGTTCTGCCGTGAACCCCGTTCTGCGCGAAGGCAACTCCGACCGTCGTGCACCTGCCTCGGTCAAGAGCTACGCGCGCAAGCACCCGCACTCGATGGGTGCCTGGTCCGCAGACTCGAAGACCAACGTCGCCACGATGGGTGAGCACGACTTCCGCCACAACGAGAAGTCCGTCGTCATCGAGGCGGACGACACCCTACGGGTCGAGCTCGTCGGCGCCGACGGCACGACGACGGTGCTCAAGGAGTCGATCCCGGTCCTCGCCGGTGAGGTCGTCGACGCGACGTTCATGGACGTCGCGAAGCTGCGCGAGTTCCTCACCGAGCAGGTCGCCCGCGCCAAGGCTGAGGGAGTTCTCTTCTCGGTCCACCTCAAGGCCACGATGATGAAGGTCTCCGACCCGATCATCTTCGGCCACGTCGTGCGCGCCTTCTTCCCCGACGTCTTCCAGGCGTATGCCGCCGAGCTCGCGTCCGTCGGCGCCTCCCCCAACGACGGCCTCGGTGCCGTGCTCAAGGCGGTCGAGGGCCTGCCCGCCGACCAGCGCGCCGAGGTCGAGGCCGCCGTCAAGAGCGGCTTCGAGAGCGGCCCGGCCATCGCCATGGTCGACTCCGACAAGGGCATCACCAACCTGCACGTGCCGAGCGACGTCATCGTCGACGCGTCGATGCCGGC
This sequence comes from Terrabacter sp. 2RAF25, assembly GCF_052115265.1. Lineage (NCBI taxonomy): Bacteria > Bacillati > Actinomycetota > Actinomycetes > Micrococcales > Intrasporangiaceae > Terrabacter > Terrabacter sp. 2RAF25. The sequence goes on along the minus strand of NZ_JBFRGJ010000015.1, from coordinate 1,808 downwards.
GATGATCCGCACGTCCGGGCACATGTGGGACACCGAGGGCAACGAGGCCGACACGCTCGCCGTGCTGCCCGACAGCTCGTACGCCGGCATCTACCAGGTCGTCCTCGACGACTGCCGCGCCAACGGTGCCTACGACCCGGCGACCATGGGCTCGGTGCCCAACGTCGGCCTCATGGCGCAGGCCGCCGAGGAGTACGGCAGCCACGACAAGACCTTCGAGATCCCCGCCGACGGCACCGTCCGCGTCGTCGACGGGTCCGGCACCGCGCTCATCGAGCACGCCGTGTCGGCCGGCGACATCTGGCGCGCCTGCCAGACCAAGGACGTGCCGATCCGCGACTGGGTCAAGCTCGCCGTCACCCGCGCCCGCGCCACCGGCTCGCCCGCCGTCTTCTGGCTCGACGCCGACCGCGCACACGATGCGAACCTCATCGCGAAGGTGGAGGAGTACCTGAAGGAGCACGACACCGACGGGCTCGACATCCAGATCCTCAAGCCGACCGACGCGATCGCCTTCTCGCTGGGCCGCATCCGCAAGGGCGAGGACACCATCTCGGTCACGGGTAACGTGCTGCGCGACTACCTCACCGACCTCTTCCCGATCCTCGAGCTCGGCACCTCGGCCAAGATGCTGTCGGTCGTCCCGCTCATCAACGGTGGGGGCCTCTTCGAGACCGGCGCCGGCGGCTCGGCCCCGAAGCACGTCCAGCAGCTCGTCAAGGAGAACTACCTGCGCTGGGACAGCCTGGGCGAGTTCCTCGCTCTCGCAGTCTCTTTCGAGCACCTTGCCGACGTCACGGACAATGCGCGCGCTCGCGTCCTCGGCGCGGCCCTCGACCGCGCGACCGGCACGCTGCTCGACGAGAACAAGGGCCCGGCCCGCAAGGTCGGCCAGATCGACAACCGCGGCAGCCACGTGTGGCTGGCCCTCTACTGGGCGCAGGAGCTCGCGAAGCAGACCGACGACGCGGCGCTGGCCGAGGCCTTCGCCCCGGTCGCCAAGTCCCTGGCCGACAACATCGACACGATCTCCCAGGAGCTCGTCGACGCGCAGGGCCACCCGGTCGACATCGGCGGCTACTACCGCCCCGACGCCGACAAGGTCGCCACGGTGATGCGCCCGTCGAAGACCTTCAACGAGATCATCGACTCGCTCGCCTGACCCGGCTCACCCGCTCAGCCCGGTGCCCACCCGACCACTGCGGTCGGGTGGGCACCGTGCGTATGCCGTCACGCACCTCCCACGGTCGAGGGGCCACGTTCGGCGCCTCCGCCACCGTCGAGAGGCCACGCTCGGCCCTCCACCACCATCGAGAGGGCACTTTGCGCCGGCTACGCCTCTGGGTCGCGGAGGGCGTCGCTGGCCTCGGCGATGATCGCCTGCATCGCGGCGGCTGCAGCGGCACCCTCGCCGGACTGGACGGCCTCGGCCACGTCGCCGTGCAGGCGCACCGCGACCGGGTTGGGCGTGCTCGGCATCAGGTCGTGGTGCGTGCGGCCGGCGAGCACCTCACCGACGACGTCTCCGAGGGCTGCGAGCATCTCGTTGCCCGAGGCCGCCAGCAGCGTCGCGTGAAACAGCTGGTCGGCCCGCAGGTACGCCTCGAGGTCACCCGACTTGGCGTGCACGGCCATCTGCACCACCGCGCCGACCAGCAGCCCGCACTGCTCCGGGGTCGCGTGCGCGGCCGCGAGCTCGGCCGCGACCGGCTCGATCCCCCGGCGCACCTCACCGAGCGAGAGCAGCTGCTGCTCCCGGCCCGGACCGTCCAGGCGCCACCGGATCACCCGGGGGTCGAACACGTTCC
>NZ_JBFRGJ010000014.1:0-54039 GCF_052115265.1 Terrabacter sp. 2RAF25 | reverse complement strand
CCGATCCGACGCGCTACCTCCAACACCGACAGCCCCTGCTCCAGCAGCCCCAACGCCTGCTGCCGCTGAGCCAATGAGTACGTCCCCGGGATTCCACCCATCGCCTGCCTCCACGCAATCCGTGTTGCGCAGACGATCTGACGCCAAGGGGCACTCGACGTCGGGAAGTGGGCATTCGACGTCGGGAGGGGCGTCGGCAACTGAGCACTCGACGGGACGCCTGAGTTGAGTGCTCAGTTCTCGACGAGGGTCAGTGACCGATGAGGGTGCGCACGCGGTCGGCGCCGACCGCCAGCAGCAGCGTGGGCAGACGGGGGCCGGTGTCCTTGCCGACGAGCAGCCGGTAGACGAGCACGAAGAACGCGCGCTGTGCCGCCGACAGCTCGGGGTCCTTGACCTTGGCCTCGGGGTCGATGCCTCGCTGGATCTTCGGCACGCCGTACGCGAGGTGGGTCAGCCCGTCGAGCGACCAGTGGTCGTCGAGGCCGGCGGCGAGCAATCGCAGCGACTCCACCTGCTGCTCGTCGAGGCTGCCGAGCAGCTCGGCGTCGGGACTCTCGCGCACGATCGTGCGGTCCTCGGCGGGGACGTAGCCGAGCATCCACCGCTCGGCGCAGTCGAGGCGCGGGCGCAGGTCGTCGGTGGACCCGACGGGGTTGTCGGGGTCGAGGTCCGACAGGATGCGCACCGCCTGCTCCTCGTCGCCCTGCGTGACGTCGATGACCGACGCGATGGTGCGGAACGGCATGGGGCGGGGCGTGGCCGGCAACGGAGCTGCCGCCGTCGACGTCGCCCGCAGGTGCGCAGCGAGGTCTCCGGCCTGGGCCGAACCGTCGGCGACCTTGCGGTTCAAGGCATCCCACTCGTCGTAGAGACGCTGCAGCTCGTTCCCGAAGGCAACGTCGAAACTCTGGTTGGGCCTGCGGCGCGCGTAGATCCAGCGCAGCACCGGCGCCTCCATGACCTCGAGCGCGTCGTTGGGGATGGGCACGCCACCCTTGCTCGAGCTCATCTTCGCCATGCCCGCAATGCCGACGAACGCGTACATCGGCCCGACGGGGCGCTCCCAGCCGAAGATCGGAGCGAGGTCCTTGCCGACGACGAAGCTCGAGCCCGGGCTCTGGTGGTCGACCCCGGACGGCTCGAACATCACGTGCTCGTGGCCCCAGCGCATCGGCCAGTCGACCTTCCACACGAGCTTGCCGTTGGTGAACGTGTCGAGGTCGACGGTCTCGGTGTGGCCGCACCTGGTGCACTCGTAGGTGAGCTCGTGCGTGTCGTCGTCGTAGGCGGTGACGGCCGTGAAGTCGGTGCCGCACGACGAGCAGAACGGCTTGTAGGGGTAGTAGCCCGCCTTGCCCTCGCTGCCGTCGTCCTCGGTCGCAGCGCCGGAGCCGCGCTCGGCCTCGGTCGCGGCTGCGGCCTGCTCCTCAGTGACCTTCGGCTCCTTGCCACCGCCCTTGCCACCGCCCTTGCCACCGCCCTTGCCGGGCTTGCCCTTGCCGGAGGCTTTCTGGCGCGCAGCCTCGACGGCCTCGAGCGTGCGGTACTGGTCGAGCACCTTGTCGATGGCGAAGCGCTCACGCATCGCGAGCAGCACCTGGTCGCGGTAGACGCCGGCGCGGTACTGCTCGGTCTGGCTGATCTGGCGCACCTCGATGCCCGTCGCGGCCATGGCCTCGAGAAGGGGAGCCTTGAAATGGTCGGCCCAGCTCGCGTGCGGTGAACCAGCCGGCGGCGGCACAGCGGTCAGCGGCATGCCGATGTACTGCTCCCACGAGTCGTCCACTCCCGCAAGGTTCTTCGGCACGCGACGGAAGCGGTCGAAGTCGTCCCAGCTGAGGATGTGCTCGCACGCGATGCCCCGGCGCTTGATCTCGTCGGCGACGAGGTGCGGCGTGATGAGCTCGCGGAAGTTGCCGAGGTGGATCGGGCCGGACGGGCTGATGCCCGACGCGCAGACGATGGTCTCGCCGGGGTTGCGCTCCTGCGCCTTGGCGATGACGTCGTCGGCCAGGCGAGTGACCCAGTCGAGCGGGGCGACCGTTTCAGTCATGGGTTTCCTTCACTTGCAGGCGATTGCGTATGCCGTCCGCCTCGTCGGGCGCGTGCGCTCAGGACGCGACGGCGGGCTTGAGCGGGAACCGCTCGATGATCTCGTCGCGGCCCGGGCCGACGCCGATGGCCGACACGCGCGCGCCGATGAGCTGCTCGACGCGCAGCACGTAGGCCTGGGCGTTCGCGGGCAGGTCGTCGAACGAGCGGCACTGGGTGATGTCCTCCCACCAGCCGTCGAGCTCCTCGTAGATCGGGGTCGCGTGGTGGAAGTCGGTCTGGTTGACCGGCATCTCGTCGTGACGCACGCCCTGGACGTCGTAGGCGACGCAGACCGGGACCTTGTCGAGGCCGGTGAGGACGTCGAGCTTGGTGATGACGAAGTCGGTGACGCCGTTGATGCGCGTCGCGTAGCGGCCGACGACGGTGTCCATCCAGCCGCAACGGCGTGGCCGGCCGGTGGTCGTGCCGTACTCGGCCCCGGTCTTGCGGAGGAACTCGCCGTTGTCGTCGTGCAGCTCGGTCGGGAACGGGCCCTCGCCGACGCGGGTCGTGTAGGCCTTGAGGATCGCGATGACCGAGTCGATGCGGGTCGGGGGCACGCCCGAGCCGGTGCACGCGCCGGCGGCGACGGCGTTGCTCGAGGTGACGTAGGGGTAGGTGCCGTGGTCGACGTCGAGCAGGGTCGCCTGACCCGCCTCGAAGAGCACCGTGTCGCCCCGGTCGAGGGCCTGGCTCAGCACGAGGCTGGTGTCAGCGACCATGGGAGCGAGCCGGGCGGCATACGAAAGCAGCTCCTCGACGACGTCGTCGACCGCGGAGGCGCGGGTGTTGTAGATCTTCGCGAGCACCTGGTTCTTGAACTCGAGGGACGCCTCGACCTTCTGGCGCAGGATCTTCTCGTCGTAGAGGTCCTGGATGCGGATGCCGATGCGGTTCATCTTGTCGGCGTAGGTGGGGCCGATGCCGCGGCCGGTCGTGCCGATGCGGCGCTTGCCGAGGAAGCGCTCGGTCACCTTGTCGATGGTGCGGTTGTAGCTGGGGATGACGTGCGCGTTGGCGCTGACGAGCAGCTTGCTCGTGTCGACGCCGCGCGCGTCGAGCCCGTCGAGCTCCTCGAAGAGCACCGACAGGTCGATGACGACACCGTTGCCGATGACCGGCACGCAGTTCGGGCTGAGGATGCCGGAGGGCAGCAGGTGCAACGCGTACTTCTCGCGCTTGCCGTCCTTCTCGATGACGACGGTGTGGCCGGCGTTGTTGCCGCCGTTGAACTTGACGACGTAGTCGACGCTGCTGCCGAGCAGGTCGGTCGCCTTGCCCTTGCCTTCGTCACCCCACTGGGCTCCGACGAGCACGATTGCGGGCATCAGTCCGCCTTCCGGTTGTGGTTTCGAGCCAACCGCAAGGTTATCGGTTCGAGACCACTGCCCCGGACCGCGTCCGCCCTGTCGTCGCCCCCGTCGTTGTCCCTGTCGTGGCCCCCTGTCTGTCACCGTTACGTCCTTTGGGGGGCGGCAGACCACGCACCAAGTGCCTCGATCGCGTCCGGTGTGACTTCCCGGTCACGCTGCAGCCAGCGCGAGGGCGGCGTCCACACGGGCCCGCACGGTCGCCGGGTCGCGCAGGTCGGCCATCGTCACGCGCACGACCACCCACCCGAGCGAGCGGATCCGGTCCTCGCGCAACTTCTCCTCCCAGAGCACCTGCCGGTCGTCATACTTCACCCGGCCGTCGAACTCGACCAGCACGCGCGTCCCGCTGAGGCGCAGGTCGGCGCGGTAGCCCTGGCCGCCCCGGGTCCACCTCTCGCTGCCGCGCACGACGAACTGCGGCTCGAGGCGGTGCCCGTCCAGCCTCAGGAGATGGGCCACCAGCGTCTCGCCCGGGGACTCGTGCCGGGGGTCGCACCAGTCGCGCACGGCCCGCACGCCGGCGGCGCCGTGACGACGACCGAGCCCGTCGACCGCGGCAGCGAGCTCGGCCGCGGTGACCAGACCTCGCCGGAGGGCGTCGTCGGCGGGGACGAGGAAGGACCGTGGGTCCTTCAGCCCGACGGCGGCGATGGCGACCGCCGGATGAACGGTTCCCGACGCGGGCCGGGGCGCGAGCTGCGGCGGCGTCGGCCGGTGAGCGTGCACGACCAGGTCGCCCTTGCGGTGCCGGTTGACCTCGGGGTCGGTCAGGGCGAGGTGCACCCGGCGCAGGTCGGGCCGCCACGTGGCGATCCCCAGGCGCAGCAGGGCCGACGCGTCGGTCGCGACCGCGCGACCGGCGTACTCGACGAGCAGCGCCTCGACACGCATACGGTGCAGGTCGGCGTCGTCGCGCGGCCGGCGCGTCGCGTACCAGCCACGGTGGAGCCGGACGATGCGTCCCTCGCGGAGCAGCCGGCGCAGGTCGGCAGGGGTCAGGCCACTGGCCCTGGCGCGAGCAGCCGAGAAGACGTCATGGTGGGCGATGAGCGTCGGGTCCATGATCCGACCCTCCTGCGGCGCTCACGCAGCGGCCATGACCGAGTCGCCGGCTGTGGATCCCGCCCCGTCACGGGACAGGGGTGTGGACGCGGCGTGTGCACTGGTGAGCGTCCGGTCCGTTCATGCGTGGTGCACCACGTACACACGAACCAGATCGAGCCAGACGATCGCGACGCGTACGAACCGCAGCGGCCCATGGTTCGATCAGCGACCCGCGAGCCAGGCCTCGAGGTACTCGGCGACCCCGTCTTCACGGTGGTGCGCCGTGACGACGTTCGCCGCCTCTAGCGCCGGTTCGACCGCGTTGGACACGGCCACGGCGGTGCCGGCCACGGCGAAGGCCGAGACGTCGTTGTGGTTGTCGCCGAAGAAGACCGTGTCGGCGAGGTCGACCCCGAGCTCGGCGGCGAGGGCACGCAGCCCGTCGCCCTTGGAGCACGAGGAGCTCGCGATCTCGAGGTAGGTGGGCTTCGACCGGTAGGCCACGAGCCCGGGCCTCTCGGCGAGAGCCGCCTCCAGCCGGTCGACGAGAGACGGGTCGCCCATGGCCATGACCTTGTGCGGGGGCTGCTCGTCGACGCGCCCGGAACCGACGTAGTCGTGAGCCGATGTCTCGCTCGGGTCGACCGCCGTGATGGTGGCCTCTCGCTCGGTCCACTCGTCGGGACCCCACGCGTACCAGTCGTCGCCGGCGAAGAAGCTCGCGTGCAGCCCGAAACGCGAGCACACGGCATACGCAACCTCGGCGTCGTCGGGCGCGATGGCCACGTCGGTGACGACGGTGCGGTCGGCCCGCAGCACGAGACCGCCGTTGTACGCGATGAGCGGGGTCGGCTCGACGCCGCAGAGTCGCTCGAGACCCTCCAGGGACGCCGGCATGCGCGAGCTGCAGAGCACGAACGCGTGCCCTTCCGACCGCACCGCCCGGATGGCGGCGACGGTGCGGTCGGAGAGGGTGCGACGGTGGTCGAGCAGCGTGCCGTCGACGTCGGAGCAGAAGAGCGTCATGCGATGCGAGCCGCTGGGCTCACAGACCGAGCTCGCGAGCGCCCTCGGCCGAGCTGTCGCGCAGGAACTGCGTGCAGCGGGCCTCCTCGTCGCTCTCGCCGATGGCGCGGGCCGCACGGGCCAGCGCTGCGAGCGCCCGGAGGAACCCGCGGTTGGGCTCGTGCGACCACGGCACCGGACCCTGCCCGCGCCAGCCGGACTTGCGCAGGCTGTCGAGGGCGCGGTGGTAGCCGGTGCGGGCGTACGCGTACGCCTCGACGTCGCGGTCACCGTCGGCCAGCGCGTCCTCGGCGAGAACCGCCCACGCGAGCGAGCTCGCGGGGTAGGCCGCCGCCACCTGAACCGGGTCGACGCCCGCCTCGAGCTTCTCGGCGGCCGGGTCGACGGCGAGCCGGGTCTCGGGGATGCCCAGGAGGTTGTCGCTCACTGGTGCGTGCCCGCCGAGCGCAGTGCGGTGCAGGCCTCGACGATGCGCACCGCCATGGCCTCCTCGGCCGCCTTGCCCCAGGCACGCGGGTCGTACTGCTTCTTGTTGCCGACCTCGCCGTCGACCTTGAGCACGCCGGCGTAGCCGGAGATCATCCAGTCGGCGATGCGACGGGTGAAGGCGTACTGGGTGTCGGTGTCGACGTTCATCTTGATGACGCCGTTGTCGACGGCGGCCGAGATCTCCTCGGGCAGCGAGCCGGAACCGCCGTGGAAGACGAGGTCGAACGGGCGTGCGTCGGCGGACAGGCCGAGCTCCTTGGCGGCCGCCTGCTGCGCCTGCAGGAGGATCTCGGGGCGCAGCTTGACGTTGCCCGGCTTGTAGACGCCGTGCACGTTGCCGAAGGTGAGGGCCGTCAGGTAGCGGCCGTTCTCACCGGCGCCGAGGGCCTTGACGGTGGCGATGGCGTCCTCGGGCGTGGAGTAGAGCTTCTCGTCGATGGCGCCCTCGACGCCGTCCTCCTCGCCGCCGACGACGCCGACCTCGATCTCGAGGACGACGTTCGCGGCCTTGGCGAGCCCGAGCAGCTCCTGGGCGATCGAGAGGTTCTCGTCGAGCGGCACGGCCGAGCCGTCCCACATGTGCGACTGGAACCACGGGGTGCCGCCGGCCTTGACGCGCTCGGTCGACGCCGCGAGGAGCGGGCGCACGAAGCCGTCGAGCTTGTCCTTGGGGCAGTGGTCGGTGTGCAGCGCGATGTTGACCGGGTAGTTCTTCGCGACCTGCTCGGCGTAGGCGGCGAAGGCGAGCGAGCCGCTGACCATGTTCTTGATGCTCGGGCCGGACAGGTAGTCGGCGCCGCCGGTTGAGACCTGGATGATGCCGTCGGAGCCCGCGTCGGCGAAGCCCTTGAGCGCGGCGTTCAGCGTCTGCGAGCTCGAGACGTTGATGGCGGGGTACGCGAAGGAGCCGGCCTTCGCGCGGTCGAGCATGTCGGCATACACCTCGGGGGTGGCGATGGGCATTGCGTCTCCTGCTGGGTTGGCGTCGGGAGCTGAGCGGGTTTTCGATCCTCCGAAATCCTGCCACGTATGCCGTCGCGTGCCCACGGGTGCCCACCCACCGGTGAGCGCCCGCTCAGAGGAGTCGTCCGGCGAGCACCGTGAGGGCGCGCTGCTGCTCCCCGGCCTTCCATCCGCTGCCGTCGAGGCTGGCCCACACGACGTGGGTGCCGGCATGCAGCAGGACGACCTCGGCCGTGCCGGCGCCGTACTCCGAGCGCACGGTCCCCACGAGGGCGTTCTGACCAGCCACCGTGCGCGACGTCGCCTTCGCACACACCGCGAACCCGGCCTCGAGGTGGTCGAGGAGCCCCGCCGGGTCGTCCGCCGCGAGGTCGACGAGACCGTAGGTCACGGCCTTCGTGCCGGCCGAGCTCTCGGGTGGGGCCTGGTTGCCTGCCTGCTTCGGCATCGTGAGCAGGTAGCCCTGGACGAGGCGGCGCGCCCCACTCGCCGTGACGAACCCGTCGGGCAGCAGGCCCGTCCACGGCACGAGGCCGTCGCACCGCGGTTCGGTCGGCAGTTCGCCGGGGCACCGGGCGCGGTCGGCGGCGTCGGCACCCGGGACGACCTCCTCCGGGCCGGAGGAGGCGCTCGACTCCGCCCCCGGGAAGACCGCATCGAGAGGCAGCCGCCCCTTGCCGGTGAGCGGGCGCGTGGTCGTGCACCGCGCCGCCGCCTCGACGGGCGTCATCACGGGGCCGGGAGGAGCGCCGGAGACGGCTCCGCGCGCGACGGTCGACGTCGTGGAACCTCCCGTCACCGGGTCGAGACCAGCCGTGGTGCACGCGCCGAGCACTGACCCCGCCAGCACCGCGGCGGCCAGGACGTCGCACCACGTGCGTCCTCGCGTCACGTCACGAGTCTGGCAGGGCGTCAGGCCCCGGGGTCGAAGACGTACGGTGTCGTCGTCGCGACGCGGTGGAGGCCGAGCCGGCGCAGGATGGGCTCGCTGTCCGGGGAGGCATCGACGCGTACGTACTCCTTGCCGCGGTCGAGGCCCAGCCTGGCCCGGTGGAGCAGGGTCGCGCGGTAGAGGCCACGGCCGCGCCACTCGGGCAGGGTCGAGCCGCCCCACAGACCGGTGAAGCCGCTCGCGTCGTACTCCCCACGCGCCGCGCACAGCACCGGCCCCTCGCGCGACTCCTCGACCACGACGACGTCCATCGAGCCGGGCCTGGCCACCCAGTCGGGATAGAGGGACTCGGTGACCCAGGCGTGCTCCTCGCCCCAGACCGTCTCGGACATGGTGCGCATCCGGACGAAGTCCTCGAAGCCGTCGGCCGCCCGCACGACCACGCCGTCCGGCAGGTCGATGGCCTGGGCGGCGAGCGGCGCCGCCTCGCCGAGGATGAGCGCCTCGTCGTCCTCGCGCACGAAACCAGCCGCGACGAGACGGTCACCCAGGCCCTTCGGGCCGTCGTAGTCGTACGTCTTCCACTCGACCCGCTGGCCGCGCTCGGCGAAGAAGTCGCGCACCCGCGCGATGACGGCGTCGGGGTCGTCGCCGAGGCCGTCGGGGCTCTCCACCATCGCGAAGTGGCCCGCGGGGTCGAGGTCGTACTGCTTGCGCACTAGCCCGTCGAGCTCGACCGGTCGCTCGGCGGAGCCCACCGGGATGGGGCCGCGCGTCTGGTCGTGGAAGACGCGCAAGAGGTCGTCGGGCGTGAGTTCGGCCACGGCATCGAGACCGGCATCGGAACCCGCATCGGGAGGGGTCGGTGGATCGCTCTGGAACGAAGAGGGGTTCACAGCACCAGCCAAGCATGGTCGAATCCGTCTCGTCATGCCTGTTTCCACGCTCTCGTCCCGCGCCGCCGCGGCCCTCGCCGACGCCCGGCCCGTGCCGTTCTGGACCGACCGGCCGGAACGACCCGACCCACGGCCCGTGCTGACCGGCGCTGCGCCGCGCACCGACCTGCTCGTCGTGGGCGGCGGGTTCACCGGCCTGTGGACCGCGATCCAGGCCAAGGAGGCAGACCCCTCCCGCGACGTGGTCGTCGTCGAGGCCGGGCGCATCGCCGACGGGGCGTCAGGTCGCAACGGGGGGTTCCTGGCACCGTCGCTCACGCACGGGCTCGCCCAGGGCGTGGCCTGCTGGCCCGACGAGTTCGCCACGCTGGAGCGCCTGGCAGCGGAGAACTTCGCTGGCATCCAACGGACGCTCTCGACGTATGCCGTCGACGCCGACTTCCACGTGCCGGGTGAGCTCACCCTCGCCCTCACCGACCACCAGCTGCCTTCCGTCCGCGAGTCCTACGAACTCCATCGCGCGCACGGGGTGCCGGTGCAGCTGCTCGACGCGGAGCAGGCCCGCGCTCGGGTCGGATCGCCGCGCTACCTGGCCGGCATGTACGACCCCGAGGTTGCGCTCGTCGACCCGGCGCGGCTGGTCTGGGGGCTCGCCCGGGCCGCAGAGTCGCTCGGTGTCAGGCTCCACGAGCGCACGCGCGCAACGGGATTCGACACCGAGGGCTCCGGCGTCCGGGTGCGCCTCGCCGACGGGTCGATCCATGCCCGCCGCGTGGTGATCGGCACGAACGCCTCGCAGGGGGTGCTCCGCCGCTTCAGCGCGTGGGTGCTGCCCGTCTACGACCACGTGCTCATGACCGAGCCGCTGACGCCGGACCAGCTGGCCGCCATCGGTTGGGAGGGCCGCGAGGGACTCACCGACGCCGGCAACCAGTTCCACTACTACAGAAGGACGCTCGACGATCGGGTGCTCTTCGGCGGTTACGACGCGAACTACCACTTCCCCGGCCGCATCGACCCGGCCCTCGAGCAGTCGGACGCCTCGCACGGACTGCTGGCCGACCACTTCCTCGACATCTTCCCGCAGCTCGAGGGCATCCGGTTCACCCACCGTTGGGCCGGCGTGATCGACACGACCTCGCGCTTCACGCCCGTGTTCGGGACCGCGCTCGGTGGGCGAATGGCGTACGCGGTCGGCTACACCGGTCTCGGCGTCGCCTCGACCCGATTCGGCGCGGCGGTCGGGCTCGACCTCGTCGACGGCACGGACTCCGAGCTGACCCGTCTCGGCATGGTGCGCCGGAAGCCGATTCCCTTCCCACCAGAGCCGATCCGGTATGCCGCCGTGCGCGCCACGCGGTCATCGCTGGCTGCCGAGGACCGCACCGGCCGACGCAACCTGTGGCTCAGGACGCTCGACCGGATGGGCGTCGGCTTCGACTCCTGACCCCGTCGGAAACTGAGCACTCGATGCGGGGGTCAGAGGGTGGTGAGGTCGGTGGGGCGGGTGTTGAAGCGCTCGACGCCGTCCGCGGTGACGGCGACGATGTCCTCGATGCGCGCGCCCCAGCGGCCCGTCAGGTAGACACCGGGCTCGATGCTGAACGTCATTCCCGCCTCGAGCGGCAGGTCGTTGCCCTCGACGACGTAGGGCTCCTCGTGCACGTCGAGCCCGATGCCGTGACCGGTGCGGTGGATGAAGTGCTCGGCGAGACCAGCGTCGGCGAGCACCGCTCGCGCAGCCCGGTCGACGTCCTGGCAGGTCACACCCGGACGCACGGCGTCGACCGCGGCCTGCTGGGCGGCCTGCAACGCTGCGTAGGCGGTGGCCACGTCGGGCTCACGGGGTGCGCCCACGGCATACGTCCTCGTGCTGTCGGAGTTGTAGCCCGACGCGAGCGGACCGCCGATGTCGACGACGACGAGGTCGCCCTGCCCGACGACCCGGTCGCTGACGGAGTGGTGCGGGCTCGCGCCGTTCGGGCCGGAGCCGACGATGACGAACTCCGCGATGGCGTGGCCCTCCTCGACGATCGCGGCGGCGATGTCGGCAGCAACCGCGGCCTCGGTGCGCCCCGCCCGCAGCCACTCGCCCACTCGCGCGTGCACGCGGTCGATGCCGGCACCGGCGGCGCGCAGCTCGGCCAGCTCGGCATCGTCCTTGCGCATCCGCAGCTCACGGAGGATCGGCCCGGCGAGCTGCTGGTCGGCCGCTCCGGCATCGCGCAGCCGCAGCAGGTGCAGGGCCGGAAGGAGGTCGCTGACCGCGACCGGGCCGGTCGGCGCTCCCGCGAGCGCCAGGGCGTACGGGTCCTCACCATCGACCCAGGTGCGCACCTCGACGCCGAGGTCGGCGAGCGGCACGTGCCGGAGGCCGGCGTACTCGAGGGCGGGCGAGACGAAGACGGGCGCCACGGCGTCGTCGGAGGGCACGACGAGAGCGGTGAGCCGCTCGAACGACGAGCCGCCGATGCCCGTCAGGTAGCGCAGGTCCGAGCCGGGGGCGACGACGAGCGCGGCGACGCCCGCGCGGTCCGCCTGCTCCCGCAGCCGGTCGAGCCGGGAACGCCTCGTCGTGACGTCGAGGGTGGAGGAGCTCACGGCCATGGGGCGACGCTACCGCCCACCCTGCGGACCCTCCCCCGGGAGGTGGAGCCGGCTGCCTCGGTCGGCTGCCTAGGCTGTGCCCATGGACGGCGGCACGAGCACCCTTCGCTCCCGGGTGACGGCGTGGTTCGGCGTCGACTCCGACTGGGAGCGAGTGCCGGCCGACCCCGACCGCACCCAGCGCACCGACACGGCGGTGGCCCTGGCGCTGATGCTCTCGGGGCTACTGGGCATCGAGCTCATTCGTAGCCTCGACGGCCTCGGAGACCCCCCGGGCCCCGCGTTCCTCCCCCACCTCGCCGTCGTCGCGGGCACCCTCCCGCTGGTGTGGCGCCGCCGCTACCCGCTCGTCGTCGCCGCGGTCTGCTCCCTGCACTTCCTCGTCGTCGGGCTCACCCTGACCGCCGTTGCCATGACGATCTCGATGCAGGTCGTCTACTTCCTCGCCCTCTTCACCGGCGTGGCATGGGCGCGGGACCGGCGGGCGATGCTGGTGGTCGTCAGCGGCGTCGTCGTCGCGATGACGGTGTGGCTCGTCTGGCAGTTCGCCGTCGGCTCTGGCCTCGAAGGGCTCCTCACCGACAACGGCAAGCCACTCCCCCGCCAGGGCCTGTTCTCGCCTCTCGTCGCATACGTCATCTATTCCGCCGTGCTCAACTCGGTCTACTTCGGCGGGGCCATCGTCGGGGGGCAGTTCGCCTGGCGCTCGGCCCTGCAGCGCGACCGTGTCGCAGAGCAGGCGCGCACCATCACCGTCCAGGCGGACGAGCTGCAGCGCCGGGCCGTCGTCGAGGAGCGGCTGCGCATCGCGCGCGAGCTGCACGACGTCGTCGCCCACCACGTATCGGTCATCGGCATCCAGGCCGCCGCTGCCCGCCGGGTGCTGCGTCGCGATCCCGAGGCCGCCGAGGGCGCATTGCGCTCGGTCGAGACCTCGTCGCGCGACGCCGTGTCGCAGATGCGCGGGCTGCTGGGGACGCTGCGCTCGGGCGACGACGAGACGGCCGCGAGCGCCCGTGCGCCCGAGCCCCGGCTGGCCGACGTGCCCTCCCTCGCCGGGCAGTCGGCGGCCGCGGGGCTGGACGTGGAGTGCCGCGTGGTCGAGGACTCGCCCGGGGCGATCGCGACGGTGCCCGACCCGGTCGGCCTTTCGCTCTACCGCACCGTCCAGGAGGCGCTGTCCAACGTACGCCGACACTCGACTGCCTCTGCCGCAACGGTCTTCGTGCGCATCGACCGTCGGCCCGAGCCGGGATTCGCCCACGGCTACGTCGAGGTGGAGGTGCTCGACGCCGGCAGCCCGAGGTCGGGCACGTCGGGCACCGGGCTCGGTCTGCTGGGAGTGCGCGAGCGGCTCTCGACCCACGGCGGCGTCAGTGAGATCGGGCCGCGTGTCACCGGCGGCTACCGCGTGCGGGTGCGCATGCCGCTGCCCGGGGAGCCCTCGTGACGCGCATCCTGCTCGTCGACGACCAGAAGCTGGTCCGCTCGGGTTTCGCCCTCATCCTCTCGGTCGAGCCCGACCTCGAGGTCGTCGGCGAGGCGAGCGACGGCGCGGAGGCGGTGCGACTGACCCGGCAGCTGCGCCCGGACGTCGTGCTCATGGACGTCCAGATGCCGGAGATGGACGGCATCGAGGCGACCCGCCACATCGTGGCCGACGACCTCGCGAAGGTCGTCATCCTCACGACGTTCGACCGCGACGACTACGTCTACGCCGGGCTGTCGGCGGGTGCGAGCGGCTTCCTGCTCAAGAACGCCGACGCCGACCACCTGGTCGAGGCGGTGCGCGCGGTCGCCGACGGCCACGCGCTGCTGGCGCCGGAGGTGACTCGGCGCGTCATCGCGCGGATGACCGCGGGCGCCGAGGCTTCTCGATCGAACGCCAGTGGTGCGTCCCGGCCCGCAGGTGTCACGCACGCTGTGGCCGACCGGCTCGACACGCTGACCCCGCGCGAGCTCGAGGTGCTGGGCCTCGTCGGCCGCGGGCTGTCCAACGCCGAGATCGCCGCGCGCCTCTTCGTCGGCGAGGCCACGGTCAAGACGCACCTGTCGAACGTCTTCAGCAAGCTCCACCTGCGCGACCGGGTTCAGGCGGTCGTGCTGGCCTACGAGGCGGGGCTCATCCTCCCGGGGGAGCCGGAGGGTCACCCGTCCGGCTGATCCTGCGGGGCCGGCCCGTGGCTAGCGTGGACGTCATGACGCAGCAGGACCGGCAGGGCCGGCAGGACCGGCACGACCACGAGGAGCGAGTGACGAGAGCGACATCCACGGGGGCGGGAGTGGCCTCGGCGGACGTCGAGGTGCGCCACCTGACCCGGAGCTTCGGGGACGTGCGCGCCGTGGACGACGTCAGCTTCACCGTCGGTGCCGGCCTGCTCACCGGCTTCGTCGGTGGCAACGGCGCGGGCAAGACGACGACGATGCGCATGGTCATGGGCGTGCTCTCTCCCTCCGGCGGCGAGGTGCTCTGGGACGGCCGGCCCATCACGGCCCTCGACCGGCGCTCCTTCGGCTACATGCCCGAGGAGCGCGGCCTCTACCCCAAGCAACCGGTGCTCGACCAGCTCGTCTACCTCGGCAGGCTGCGCGGCATGGGCGCCGTGGCCGCCCGCCAGTCGGTCACCGCCCACCTCGAGCGCCTCGGGCTCGCCGACCGGGCCCGTGACCACGTCGAGAAGCTGTCGCTCGGCAACCAGCAGCGCGTGCAGATCATCGCCGCCCTGATGGGCCGGCCGTCGGCGCTCGTGCTCGACGAGCCGTTCAGCGGCCTGGACCCGACTGCCGTCGACAACATGGCCGACCTGCTGCGCGAGCACACGGCCCGCGGAGTGCCGGTGCTCTTCTCCTCGCACCAGCTCGACCTCGTGGAGCGTCTCTGCGAGCGCCTCGTCGTGCTGGCTCGTGGCCGCGTGGTCGCGGCGGGCACGCCGGACGACCTGCGCCGCAACTCGGTGCTGCGGCACCGGCTCGTCCTGTCGGGCGACGCGGGCTGGGTGCGTGGCGTCCCGGGCGTCCACGCCGTCGACGTCGAGGGCCACACCGCCCTGCTCGAGGTCGTCGAGCCCGCGGCCGAGCGCCGGCTGCTCGAGGAGGCGCTGCGCCGCGGCGACGTGCACGAGTTCTCCCCCCAGCGGCCGAGCCTGGCCCAGATCTACCGCGAGGTGACGGCATGACCACGACCCAGCACCGTTCGGCGCCCGGCGTGCACGGGACCGGATCTGCCCACGACTCGGCCCGAACCGAGCGGCCCTGGCTCATCGTCGCGCTCCGCGAGATCGTCGTGCGCCTGACCAACCGCGCCTTCCTCGTCTCGACGCTCGTGACGCTCGTGTTCATCGCCGGCTACGGCGCCTTCTCGGTGTGGCAGGCCGGTCGCACGACCACGTGGACCGTCGCCGTCGCCGACAGCGAGGCGACGCGTCTCGTCGGGCAGGCGGCCGCGTCGGCCCGGGCAGAGGACGACAAGGTCGTCATCCAGGCGCGCACGGTGAGTGGCGAGGCGCCCGCTCGCGCAATGGTCGAGGCCGGTGACGCCGACGCCTGGTTGCACCAGAACGCCTCCGGCGGCTGGACGCTCACGTCGTCCGACGAGGCCGACCCGGCCCTGACCGGCCCCCTCGAGACCGCGGTGCGTACCGACGCGCTCACGACCAACGCGGCCGCGGCCGGCACGACCGTCGCGGCCCTCGAGCGTGGGGCGACGCTCTCGACCGACCAGTTCGGCGGCAAGCAGGGCAATGGCGGCTTCGTCAAGGGCGCCACGTTCGCCTTCGCCCTGCTCTTCTTCATGGCGGCGATGATGTTCGGTCAGCAGATCGCCGCCAGCGTGGTCGAGGAGAAGCAGTCGCGCCTCGTCGAGATCCTCGTGACCGCCATCCCGCTGCGCGCCCTGCTCGCAGGCAAGATCGTGGGCAACTCGGTGATCGCGCTGGGGCAGGTGCTCCTTTTCGCGGGGGTGGGGCTCGTCGCGGTCTCGTTCACCGACATGGCCAAGCTGCTGCCGACCCTCTCGACCGCCGTCGTCTGGTTCGTGCTCTTCTTCGCCGTGGGGTTCTTCGCCCTGGCCTGTCTCTTCGCCGTGGCCGGCGCCCTCGCCTCGCGCACCGAGGACCTGCAGTCGACGACGGCACCGATGACGACGATCCTGATGCTCGTCTACGTGCTGAGCTTCGGGCTCGGTGGCACCGCCCTCAAGATCGCCTCGTTCATCCCGGTCGCCTCGGTCGTCTCGATGCCGGGACGCATCCTGGCCGGTGACGCCGCCTGGTGGGAGCCCCCGCTGGCGCTGTTCCTCATGGCCGGGTTCTCGGTGGCAACCATCGTGCTCAGCGAGCGGATCTACCGTCGGTCGCTGTTGCAGACCCGGGGCCGGGTGTCGTGGAAGCAGGCACTCACCGCGCAGGACTGACAGGCTCCGCAGGGGCCGTCATGCCGTCACCGACCGGTCCCAATGCCGCGGCCCCGCGAGACGACCGACGTATGCCGTGGTCTCGGCGGGGGTGCCCACGGCCAGGCACGCCTCGTCGAGTTTCCCGACCAGAGCCGCGGCCTCGACCAGGGCTTCGGTCGCACCACCGAGTCCGATGACCTTGAAGTGGGTGAACGCGTCGGTGAGGAAGTCGCGGGCCGCCGGCTCGTCGGCGAGTGCGGAACCACCTTGGGTGCCCGTGACGATCGCGACCGCGTCGTAGAGCACCGAGGGCGCGCCGGCGATCGCATGCTTCGCGGGGAGCGCCGAGCCGTCCGAGAGGGTCGCGCCGCCGACCTTGATCGCGATGACCTCGACCGTGCCGCCGACCTTCTCGACCGCCCTGGTCAACCGCTTGACGACGGCCACCTCGGCGCCGTCGCCGACCAGCAGACCGAGCTTGCGACCCTCGAACGTGTCCTTGGCGTTGGCCAGGATGCTCAGCGCGGGAGACGGCTCGGTCTCCACGACGGGTGCGGCGGGGTGGGAGGCCGCGGGCAACGGCATACCGAGTCCGTCGGCCACACGAGCGGCCAGGGACTCGTCGGCGTTGCGCAGGTTCGCGAGCATGCGCTCGCGGATGGCCGGGATCTCGCACTTGCCGAGCTCGAAGACGTAGGCGGCGACGATGTGGTCCTGCTCCACGGCGGTCTGGCTGAGCCAGAACTGGCGCCCCTGGCTGTAGTGGTCCTTGAAGGACTCGGCCCGCACTCGCCGGGTCTGACCGTCGACGGGGGCGGGGAAGGGGACGTGACCCTCGGGGCCGGCTTCGCGCGGTCCCCGGTCGCCCCCCGAGAAGGAGTTCGGCTCGTATGCAGCCCTCCCCGGTTGCGTGGACATCTGCATGTGGCCGTCGCGCTGGAAGTGCGCCACAGGGCAGCGGGGTGCGTTGACGGGGAGCTGGGAGAAGTTCGTGCTGCCCAGGCGCTTGAGCTGGGTGTCGAGGTAGGAGAAGTTGCGTCCCTGGAGCAGCGGGTCGTTGCTGAAGTCGATGCCCGGCGGCACGTTCTGGGTCATGAACGCGACCTGCTCGACCTCGGCGAAGACGTTGTCCACCACGCGGTTCAGCGTCATGGTGCCCACGGTCCGGACGGGCACGAGCTCCTCGGGGATGATCTTGGTGGCATCGAGCACGTCGAAGTCGAACTCGTCGGCGAAGGCGTCGTCGAACACCTGGACCCCGAGCTCCCACTGGGGGAAGTCGCCGGCGGTGATGGCGTCGAAGAGGTCGCGCCGGTGGAAGTCGGGGTCAGCCCCGTTGATCTTGACCGCCTCGTTCCACACGACGGACTGCATGCCGAGGACCGGCTTCCAGTGGAACTTCACGAAGCGGCTCTCGCCGGCGGCGTTGACGAGCCGGAAGGTGTGGACACCGAAGCCCTCCATCATCCGGAACGAGCGGGGGATGGCGCGGTCCGACATCTGCCAGAGCGTCATGTGCGTCGCCTCGGGCATGAGGGAGACGAAGTCCCAGAAGGTGTCGTGGGCCGACTGCGCCTGCGGGAAGCCACGGTCCGGCTCCTCCTTGACGGAGTGCACGAGGTCCGGGAACTTCACCGCGTCCTGGATGAAGAAGACCGGGATGTTGTTGCCCACCAGGTCCCAGTTGCCTTCGTCCGTGTAGAACTTCGTCGCGAACCCGCGCACGTCGCGGGCGAGGTCGAACGAGCCGAGGTTGCCGGCGACGGTCGAGAACCGCACGAAGGTCTCGGTCTGCTTGCCGGCCTCCGCGAAGACGCTGGCCCGCGTGATGTCGGCCAGCGACTCGTGGCACTCGAAGACTCCGTGGGCTCCGTAGCCGCGAGCGTGGACGACCCCCTCCGGGATGCGTTCGTGGTCGAAGTGGAAGATCTTCTCGCGGAAGGCGTGGTCGGACAGCAGGGTGGGTCCGCGGTCGCCGGCGCGCAGCGAGTTGTTGTCGTCCTGGACAGGCGCTCCCTGTGCGGTCGTCATCACCGGGGTGTCGGCACCGGCGAGCTGGTGCAGCTCGCCGCCGTTGCCAACCTCCTCGACGGCATCCCTCGCGGCTGCCGCCTTGGCTCGCTGTGCCGGTTTTCTCTTCGTCGCCATGCTGGTGCTCCCTTGTGCGGCTCAGTGCCCGGAAGCGACCACTCCGCGAGCACGCGGACGTCTTCCGGACACTATGTCGCGCCCGGGCATCTCGCCACCCCTGAGGGACAAGGAGACGTCCGGCTCCGAGCCCGTGTGTCAGTTGCCGCGCAGTGAGCGCATGACGCGTGGCAGCTGGTCGACGAGCTCGCTCGCGAGGTAGCCGACCCGACCGAACGTCATCACGAGGTCGTCACCGGCTGCCGCGTGGATGTACTTCGCCCACACCAGCGCCTGCGCCGGCGTCGCCCCACGACTCAGCAGGCCCACGGTGGCACCGGCCACGACGTCGCCGCTGCCCGACGTGCCTAGGCCGGTGTCACCGGTCGTGACCTGCCAGATGCGTCCGTCGGCCACCACGACGGTGCCGCAGCCCACGACGGCGTCGAAGCGACGCGCCACCTCGACCGCGGCGTCGCTGACGTCGTCGCCCTCCAGCTCCTCGCCCTGTGGCGCCTCGCGCTCGAGGAGCTGGGCGAGCTCGCCCGTGTTGGGCGTGAGCACCAGCCGACCTCGCAGGGCACGGCTCGCCTCGCGTGCCACGTCCGGAAGGCTCGCGAGCCCGTAGGCGTCGAGCACGACCGGGGTCCCGGCCGGGACCTCCTGCGCGACCTCCTCGACCAAGCGCACGGCTCCCGCGACGTCGTCGAGACCGGGTCCCACGAGCACCGCATCGGCACGGTCCAGCTCACCTGCCAGTGCCCGGCCGGCCCCCACGCCCGTGACGGAGCCGCGCTCGTCCTCCGCCAGCCCTCGCGCCCCGCACTCGGGCAGGGCCACGGCGACGTGTCGGGCGATGCTGTCGGCCACGGCGACGCTGAGCCGCCCGGCCCCCGTGCGCAAGGCCGCGCGTCCGGCCAGCAGCACCCCGCCCGGCGTCGCCCGCGCACCGCCCACGACCACCGCCTGGCCCCGGCTGTACTTGGTGCCGCTCGGCTCCGGCAGCGGCCAGTCGTGCAGGAGGTGGGGCGTCACCAGACGCGGCGACCGCCGAGTGCCGCCCCGCACGGCCTCGGGCACCTCAGCCACGGCCGGCACCGACCTCGTCGGAGGCGCCGGGCTGGGCCGTCACCGCCACACCGAGCTCTCTCAGGTGCGTGTCGATGTTGTAGTCGTCCACCCTCCACCCGGTGGGTGCCTCCTCGTCACGGCTGAGCCGGCAGATCGCAGCGTTCTTGAGAGGGTCGTTCCGGGACCGGTCGAGGACCGCTTCCTCGCCGAGGCCCTCTGCGACGTAGGTGAACATGAGGATGACGACATCATGGGCGGTGATGAGCACCCGCTCGTGGCGTTCGGTGTTGGCGATGTCGGTGAGCACGCCGCGCACCCGCTGCGCCACATCGGCCCAGGACTCGCCGCCCGGCGGCCGGTAGTAGAACTTGCCGATCCACTCGCGCCGCTCTGCCTCCTCGGGGTACCTCGACCTGATGCCCGGGACGGTGAGCATGTCGGTGATCCCCATGTCGCGGTCGCGGAGGCGCTCGTCGACGCGGACGCGCAGCTCGGTCCCTGCCACCTCGAGTGCGATCTCAGCGCTCTCCCGTGCCCTGCGGTAGGGGCTCGTCCAGACGATTCCCGGCCGTTCCTCCTCGGGGAGCCCGGCGAGCCACCGTCCGACGGCAGCCGCCTGCTGCCGTCCCACCTCGGAGAGCTCCACGTCGGGGTCGCGTGCCGGCACGACGATCCGCTCGAGGCTGTTCCTCGCGGCGGACTCTGCGGCCAGGTTGCCCTCGGACTGGCCGTGGCGAACGAGGATGAGATGGCTCGCAGTCATGTCACGAGGTTATTGCGGATTCGCCGGTGCGCCTCAATCCTGCCGTCGACGAGCCGCGCACTCGCGCCGAGCCTGCGGCCCGAAATGCACCCAATGCCAGGTTTGTCCGAGCCGCCTGTGCCCTCCTTACGACGTGCCGACGCACTCCAGACCGATCCTTGCCGACTCCTGACCAAGAAACGCAGCGGGCGCCTCTGGATCGGCCTAGCGTTGAGGGGCCCGGTGAGTGCTGGGTCATGAAGGACGTCGCGGCGGTCGCTCCCTCCGTTCGCGACGAGCGGGCCCCGGCCGCCGGATGCGTCGGGGCCTGCTCATGTCCGGCCTCATGTCGGCCGGGTCAGGAGGCCGTTCGCACCGGCACCGGCTGGGGCGGCGGAGGTCCGACGTAGCGCGCCGCAGGCCGGATGATCTTCGGGTCGCGGCTCTGCTCGAGCACGTTCGCGGTCCACCCGACCACGCGGGCCACGCAGAAGGTCGGTGTGAACATCGACGGGTCGAGACCGGCGAGCCGCATCACCACGCCGGCATAGAACTCGACGTTCGCGTGCAGCTCGCGGCCCGGCTTGAGCTCGGCGAGCGCGGCCTCGACGGCGTCCTCGACGCCGACGGCGAGGTCGACGAGCGGGTCGTCCCAGCCGCGGGCGATGGCCTTGAGCATCTCGGAGCGTGGGTCGCGGGTGCGGTAGACGGCGTGACCGAAGCCCATGATGCGGTCGCCCGCTCCGACGTGGCGGCGCACCCACGCGTCGGCCCGGTCGAGGGTTCCGATCTCGTCGAGCGCCTCCAGGGCACGGCTCGGAGCGCCGCCGTGCTTCGGACCCGAGAACGACCCGATGGCGCCGACGAGACAGGCCGCCAGGTCGGCGCCTGTGCTCGCGATGACTCGCGCCGTGAACGTCGAGGCGTTGAAGCCGTGGTCCATCGTCGCGACGAGGTACTGCTCGACGGCCCGGACGTCGCGCGCCGAGGGCCGCTCGCCGCTCACCATCCGCAGGTAGTCCTCGGCGTGCCCGAGGGACGGATCGGCAGGGACGGGTTCGAGGCCGTGGTGCAGGCGGTGCGCAGCAGCCAGGATGCTCGGCGTGACCGCAGCCGCGGCCATGGCAGCGGCCGTCCTCTCGTCCTCGCCGCTGTCGTAGAGGGTGCGGAGGCCGGCCACCCCACCCCATGCCGACAGGGCCGTGCGCAGCACCTGGAGCGAGTCGTTCGTCGTGGCGCAGAGCGCCGGCAGCAGCTCGGCCAGGCCGGCTGGCATGACACGCAGACGCCCGATCTGCGCCCGAAAGGCGCTCAGCTCGTGGTCCGTCGGCAGGTGGCCGTGGAAGAGGAGGTGCCAGGCCTCCTCGAGGCCGACCTGCGCGGCGAGCTCGACCGCGGAGTACTGCCGGTAGTGGAAGAAGCCCTCGTCGCCGCGGACGTCGCCGAGCTTGGTGTCGGTGACGACGACCTTGGCGAGTCCCCTCGGGACGGTGATGAAGTCGGTGGTGGTGGACATGGTGTGCTCCTCTCGGGTTCACTCGTCACTGTCAGACATGTTGATCAACATCGTCAATGTTGATCGCATCAACCATTGACCGCATCAACCCGGAGGCCCCGTGATGTCGACAACCGACCCCGTCGGCCCGTGGATCACGACCACCGAGGCCGCGCAGCGGCTCGGTGTCAAGCGGGCGACGCTCTACGCGTACGTCAGCCGTGGGGTGCTCCGCAGCGAGCGGCGTCCCGGGCAGCAGGAGAGCCTCTTCGAGCGTGCGCAGATCGACGCGATGGCATCGGCGACGAGGGCTCCCGGCAGCCCGCCGCCCGTGCTGCGCTTCCGCAGCATCGCGACGGCGGTGAGCAGCCAGGTCGACGGCGACCTCCACTACCGCGGCACCCCGTTGGGCGAGGTCGTTGCACTCGGGTCGTTCGACGAGGCCGCATCGATCGTCCTCGGTTCGTCTGCAGCACAACCGTTTTCGCGCGAGACCCCCCTGCCGTCCTTCGACCTGGGCGCGCTCCCGCTCGAACGACGTATGCCGGTCGCCGTCCAGCTGCTCGCGGCCGCCGATCCGTTCGCCTCCGACGCCGACCCCGGGCGCGTATGCCGCTCCGCCCTGTCGACGGTGCGCGACGCCGTGACGCTCGTCGCTGGGCGTACGACGCCCCCCGCGCCGTCCGCCGACCTCGCCCCGCTCGCGCTCGAGGCTCTCGGCGGGACCCCGACGGCCGGGGCCGACGTGGCCGTGCTCCGCGTCCTGCTGATCGCCCTGCTCGACCACGGCCTGACCGCCTCCACCGTCGCGGCGCGGGTCGCGGCGTCGACCCGCGCGGGTCTGCACGACTGTCTGTCGGCGTCCTATGCCGCAATGGCCGGTCCCCTCCACGGCGCCGCGCCCGTGGCCGCCCACGCGCTGCTCGCCGAGGGCGACGACCCCACCGGGCTGGTGGCGCAGTCACTCCGCCGGCACGGAAACGTGCCGGGCTTCGGCCACTTCCTCTACCCGGACGGCGACCCCCGCGCCGACGTCGTGCTCGGGGCGCTGTGGCGTCGACGGGGCACCACCCGGCTGCGACGCCGGGTGGAGGCGGTGGCGCACGTCGTGGCCGAGCGCACCGGGCACCTGCCGAACATCGACCTGGCGAGCGCCGCGGTGCTGCACGCGCTGCGCCTGCCGGCCCAGTCGGGCGAGGTCGTCTTCCAGATGGCACGCTCGGTCGGCGTCGCGGCCCATGTCGTCGAGGAGTACGCCGAGGAGCCGTTGCGCTGGAGAGGTCGCGACCCGCAGGGGTGAGCGACCAGGGCCGGCGGCTAGCCCTGTGGGTCGCGGACGAGCTGGTCGAAGACGTGCCGCCGCACCCAGGCGTGCATCGCCACGGCCGCCGCGGCACCGGCGTTGATCGAGCGCGTCGACCCGAACTGCTCGATGTGCAGCACCGCCTCGCACTCGGCGCGCATGGGTTCGGAGAGGCCCGGGCCCTCCTGCCCGAACACGAGCACGCAGCCGCGCGGCAGGTCGTAGGTCTCGAGCGGCACCGAGCCCGGCAGGTTGTCCACGCCCAGCAGCACGAGGCCGTGCGCCCGGGCGAAGTCCGCGAGCGCCGCGGCGTCGGCGTGGTGGTGCTCGTGCTGGTAGCGGTCGGTGACCATCGCCCCGCGTCGGTTCCATCGCCTCCTGCCGACGATGTGGAAGGCCGCTGCGCCCATCGCGTTGGCCGTGCGGATGACCGACCCGATGTTGAAGTCATGGCCCCAGTTCTCGACGGCGACGTGGAAGTCGTGCCGTTTCGTGTCGAGGTCGGCGACGATCGCCTCGTGGCGCCAGTAGCGGTAGGCGTCCACGACGTTGCGCCGATCGCCCAGCTCGAGCAGCTCGGGGTCCCAGTGGTCGCCCGAGGGCCACGGCCCGACCCAGGGGCCGACACCGATCTCGTGCATGACGGATCCTCCGGAGGGCGGGGCGGCGGGACCTGCCGAGTCTACGAAGGCGTCGGTCAGGAGGAGGACGGCGCCACCCGTTCCACGACCCCGTCGTCGTGGCCGGGCCGGTGCGGCCCTCCTCCTGCGCTCCCACAGCCATCGTCGGTCGGCCGACCTGCAGAAGGAAGGCACGGCAGCGCATCGATACGCCTTCGAGACCCGCCCGAGACCGGGCCGCAGCCGCCGTGACCCTCAGGTGCGCAACAGCCACGATTCAGGCGATGCACGGCAGAGCCCGTACCCTGTGACGCATGTACGCACTCGCTGCCCTGCCGGCCGCCGCACCGGCCCTCGGGCCCAGGTGGATGGACCCCCTCTACCTTCTGGACCAGTACCAGGGGGCCTTCTTCGTGATCGCTCTGCTCATCATCTTCATCGAGTGCGGACTCCTCTTCCCGATCCTCCCTGGCGACTCGCTGCTCTTCGCGATCGGGCTGTTCATCGCCACCGACAAGATCGACCTCAATCTCGGGGTGGCCATGGCGGCCCTCTTCGCCGCGGCGTTCCTCGGCAACGTCGTCGGCTACGAGATCGGACGGGCCGTCGGGCGACCGCTCTACAAACGGCAGGGCCGATTCATCAACACGGCCAACTTCGACAAGACCAACGCGTTCTTCGACCGGTACGGCAACCGGGCCCTCGTGCTCGGACGATTCGTCCCGATCGTGCGCACCTTCATCACCGTCGTGGCCGGCATCGGACGCATGGAGCGCCGTCGGTTCTTCGCGTGGAGCGCCGTCGGCGCCGTCGCCTGGGTCGTGGGGGTGACGCTCCTCGGCTTCTTCCTCGGTCAGGCGTTCCCGGGCCTGACCAAGAACATCGAGTACGCCATCCTGGCCATCGTCCTCGTGTCGCTGCTGCCGATGGGTTACGAGTTCCTCAAGCACCGCCGTGAGGCCAAGGCGGTCGCCACCGAGGTGGGCGAGGCGGCGAGCGACCTCACCGACCGCGCCCCGAAGTCCGACCACAGGCCCTGACGACGGCCCGTTCCGGCGAAGTCCGGACGCCCCGTCGTCACCGGAGCACACTGGGTGCGAGGGGCTGGGCGGACGGAGGCGTCATGGACACGGAGACCGTGGGCTCGCAGGCTCCCGCGACCGATCTCAGCGGGATGTACCACCGCAGCGTGCAGTGGTGGGCGCGACAGGTGTCGGCCGTCGCCGACGACCAGTGGGACCTGCCGACCCCGTGCAGCGAGTGGAGCGTGCGCGACCTCGTCAACCACGTCGTCGGCGAGGACCTGTGGACCTCGCCCCTCATGCGTGGGCACACCATCGCCGACGTCGGCAGTCGGCTCGACGGCGACCTGCTCGGCGACGACCCACGGGCCACGGCGGCCTCGGCCGCCACGGAGGCGCAGGGGATCGTCGACGAGACGCTGCACACCCACGGCAGCGTCCAGCTGTCCTACGGCGAGGAGTCGATGGACGAGTACGTGCGCCAGCTGCTGGCCGACCACCTCGTGCACGGGTGGGACCTCGCGGTCGCGACCGGCCGCGAGCGCAACCTCGACCCCGACCTGCTCTCGTCGGTGGCGGCCTGGTTCGACGCCACTGAGGAGGCCTACCGCTCCGGTGGGGCGATCGCGGCGCGCGGCGAGCTGACCGGCGACCCGCAGGCCGACCTGCTCGCCCGCTTCGGCCGCGACGCCGACTGGGGTCCGAACCACGCCGGCTTCGCCCGGTTCAACGCGGCGTTCGGCCGGGGTGACGTCGACGCGATCATGGCCTGCATGACCGAGGACTGCGTCTTCGAGGCGACGGGCCCGGCACCCGACGGCCAGCGGCACGAAGGAGCCAAAGCCGTGCGCGCGGTCTGGGAGCGGCTGTTCGGCAGCACGCCCGACCCGCGCTTCACCGAGGAGGAGTCGTTCGTCACGGGCAACCGGGCCGTGCTGCGTTGGCGGTTCGACTGGGGTGGCGACAACCCCGGGCACGTACGCGGCATCGACGCCATGCGCCTGCGTGACGGAAAGGTCTGCGAGAAGCTCTCGTACGTCAAGGGCTGACCTGTTCGCGCCCGCTGAGCGAGGCGCGGCCGACGCTCAGGCGCCGGGCGTGGTCGGCGGGTTCGGCTGCGGCACGTTCGAGTCGGTGGTCGGGTCGGGCTGTCCCGCGCCGGGGGCCTGCGCCTGCGGCAGCGCGCCCGGCGCGGCGCCGGGTGCGGTCGACGGGCCACCGACCGCGCCGGGCTGGGTCGACGGGGACACGGCCGGCGCGCCGCCCGACGGGGCGTTGTCACCGAACGAGATGCTCGGCACGACCGCCTCGGTGGCGGGCGTCTCGAAGTACTCGGCCCGCTTCACGCCCGCCATGTTGGCGACGATGTTGGACGGCACCGACTCGACCTTGGTGTTGAGCTCGCGCACGAGGGCGTTGTAGTAGCGGCGCGAGCTGGCGATGCGGTCCTCGGTGCTCGTCAGCTCGGACTGCAGCGCGAGGAAGTTCTGGTTGGCCTTGAGGTCGGGGTAGGCCTCGGCGACGGCCATCAGCCGACCGAGCGCCTGGCTCAGCTGACCCTCGGCCTGGGCCGCGGCGGCAGGCGTCGACGCGCCGGACATCGCGGCGGACCGGGCCTGCATGACCTCCTCGAGGGTGCCGCGCTCGTGGGAGGCGTAGCCCTTGACCGTCTCGACGAGGTTGGGGATGAGGTCGTGGCGGCGCTTCAGCTCGACGTCGATCTGCCGCCAGCCCTCCTCGACCTTGTTGCGCAGGCCGATGAGGCCGTTGTACATCACGACGCCCACGACGGCGAGGAGCACGACGAGGCCGAGCAGGATCCAGACGATGATCATGGGTTCTCCCCTGAAGAGGCGGTCAGTGAGTCGGCTGTGCCGATCCTAGTCCGGGCGGGTGCGCGCGCACCGTGGTCCGGGCCGGGCCGGACCGGTCCGCGGGTGCGCACTCGGTCACCTGGTGAGCGAACCGGTCCCTTCGTACGGGTTGCACCACGTACGAGGGGACCGGGCGCAGACCAACGGACCGGGCGCTGCCTGTCGGCCGGCCGCCGTAGCGTGGTCGCATGACGACGCTGCGCTTCACGGCCGAGCTCTGGAGGTGGGAGGCGCAGACCGGCTGGTTCTTCGTGACCGTCGAGCGCGACGCCTCGGCCCGCATCCGTGAGGTGCCGCGGGCGCCACGTGGCTTCGGCTCGGTGCGGGTGCGCGCGACGGTCGGTGGCACCACGTGGACGACGTCGGTCTTTCCCGACGCGACCCGGGGCGCCTACGTGCTGCCCGTCAAGAAGGCGGTGCGCCGAGCAGAGGGCCTCGACGAGGGTGACCCGGCCGAGGTCGTGCTCGAGGTGCTCGAGTGACCCGGCCGGCAAGCGGTCGAGCGGGCCCGGCCCGCAACCGTGTGACGCCCCTGGGTGACATCGTCGCGGCGCCGGGGCGCGGCTCCCTCATGGGCAACCGCGGCCGGCTGCACGACGGCTCGGGCACCCGCGACGTTCGCCGGCACCACGTCGGGCGGGCGTGGATCACGTGCGTGCTCGACTTCCGCGGCCGCCGGGCCGCCCAGTGGCACCCGCACCACTACACGCCGCTCTTCTTCCTCGACGAGCCGCTCGCGCTCGCCGCGGGCCACCGCCCCTGCGCCGAGTGCCGACGGGCCGAGTTCAACCGTTTCCGCGACCTCGTCGCGCGCGCCGACGGTCGTGACCCCCTCTCGGCCCCCGACCTCGACCGGCTGCTCCACGACGAGCGCTGGGACCCGGCGACGCGCACCCGGCGGCTGCACGCGTACGCGTGGAGCGACGTGCCCGACGGCACCTTCGTCGTCGTCGAGGCGCCACACCCGCAGCCCGCGCTCGTCGTCGGCGACCTGCTACGCCTGTGGCAGCCCGACAACACGTATGCCGTGCTCCCCGTGGCGCGGCCCACCCGGGGCACCGCCTCGGTCGTCACTCCCCCGTCGAGCCTCGCGGCGCTGCGGGCCGGCTACGCCAGCCCGAGCTCCCCGAGCGAGAACGCGTAGCGGTACTCCACCCCGGCCTCGGCGGTGATCTTCTCACCGGCCCCGGTGGCACGGTCGGCGATCGTCGCCACCGCGACGACCTCGGCGCCGTCCTCGCGCGCGGCCTCGACGGCGGCCAGCGGCGAGGCGCCGGTCGTGGTGGTGTCCTCGACGACGAGCACCTGCCGGCCCTTGATCGACGGGCCCTCGATGCGCTGCTGGAGGCCGTGGGCCTTGCCTGCCTTGCGCACGACGAAGGCGTCGAGGCGCTCGCCGGCAGCCGCAGCCGCGTGCAGCATCGAGGTCGCCACCGGGTCGGCCCCGAGCGTGAGGCCACCGACGGCGGCATACGTGAGGTCCTTGGTCAGCTCACGCATGACGACACCGACGAGCGGCGCGGCCTCGGCGTCGAGCGAGATGCGGCGCAGGTCGACGTAGTAGTCGGCCTCCTTGCCGGAGCTGAGGGTGACGCGTCCGTGGACGATCGCCTTGTCCTTGATGATCTCGAGCAGGCGGGCGCGGGCAGCGGCGACGTCGGTCGTGTTCGTTGCGGTCACGCCCCCGATGCTAGTGCGACGGGTCGGCGGACGGACCCGGCGTCCGGGGGCGGGCCTGCTGGGAGCGGGCCCGCTGCGCCGCCATCTGCGCGTCGAACTCGGCACGCCAGGCGTCGCTGACGGCAATGCCCTTGCGGCGGGCCTCCTCGGTCGACAGCTCGACCGGGAACCCGTAGGTGTCGTGCAGCACGAAGAGCTCGGCGCCGGTCACACCCGACTCCCGGTAGTCCTCGAGGTGGCTGATGCCACGGTGCAGGGTGCGACGGAAGGCGCGCTCCTCGCGCGACAGGATCGCGACGACGTCGTCGACGCGCTCGGCCACCTCGGGGTAGGCACGCTCGTAGACCGTCGCGACGGTCGGCACGAGCAGCAGCGCGAGATCATGCTCGAGTCCGAGGTCGAGGGCGAAGCGCACGGCCCGGCGCACCAGCCGCCGCAACACGTAGCCGTGCGTCTTGTTGCCCGGCCGCACGCCGTCGACCGCGAGGAACGCTGCGCCGCAGAGGTGGTCGGCGATGACGCGCATCGCCATGGTCTCGTCGGCGTACGCCTTACCGGTCAGCTCCTGGAGCCGCTCGACGAGGGGCCACAGCAGGCTGATGCGGAAGATGTCGCTCGTGTCGGCAGCGGCGGCCGCGATGCGCGAGAGGCCGCCGCCGTAGTCGACGTTGCGGCGCGGCAACGGCGCGAAGCCGGACTCCGTGCGGATGTACTCCATGAAGACGGAGTTGCCGAGCTCGATGAACCGGCCGCAGTCGCAGTTGTGGTGGCAGTGCTGGCCGTAGGCAGGGTCGTGCTGCACGTCGGGGAAGAGGTAGAAGACCTCGGAGTCGGGGCCGCCCGGCTCGCCCACGGGCATGTCCTCCGGCCCACCTTCTCGGCACCACCAGTTCTTCTTGCCGTAGAAGGCGATTCGCGCACCGCCGGTGCCGATCTGCGCCGCCCGCTCCTCAGTGTCGAGCTCGACCCGGTCTGCCGTGAGCCCCGCCTCGGTGAGGAGGCGCGCCCAGATGGCGGCCGACTCGTCGTCCTTGGGTATGCCGTTCGCCGCGTCGCCGATGAAGCACGACACGTAGAGACGGCCGGGGTCGAGCCCGACCCGCTCGGTGAGGAAGTGCCAGAACTGGGGGATCTGCTCTGCCTTGAAGTAGTCGCCGAGGCTCCAGTTGCCGAGCATCTCGAAGAACGTCGTGTGACGGTTGTCGCCGACCTCCTCGATGTCCTGCACCCGCAGGCAGGTCTGGCTGTCGGCGAGCCGGGTCCCCGCCGGGTGGTCGGCGCCCAGCAGGTAGGGCAGCAACGGCTGCATCCCGCTGCCGATGAAGAGCGTCGTCGGGTCGCCCTCCGGCACGAGCGTGGCGCGGGGCAGCACGACGTGCCCGCCCTCGACCATGACCTCGAGAAAGGCGTCGCGGATCTCGTCGGCGTCCATCGGGCGGCGACCCGTCATGGCCGTGACCCCTTGTCGCCGCCGAGACCGGCGCGGGCGAGGTCGCGCAGCGTCGCGCCGGGCAGGTAGGCGGAGGTGAGGGCGAGGCCGATGCGCGGCAGGGCGGCCTCGTCGGCGAAGACGAGGTGGAGCGGCTCGTGGCGCGGCTGGAACTTGCGCTTGAAGCTCTCGAGGGACCGGAAGCCGTAGAGCGGCTCGAGGGCCTCGCCGAGCTGGTCGAGGAGGCGCTCGAGGGCGGCCCGCTCGCTCGTGCCGTCGCCGGAGTGGGCCAGCGGCGCTCCCGAGAGGGAGACCAGGGAGGCGCCGGCCTCCTTGAACGAGAGGCAGGCGCTCGCGATGAGGAACTCGGTGACCGGCCGGAAGCCCTCGGGCAGCCGTCGCATCATGTCGAGCGTCCAGCCGCGGATCTCGCCACCGGGAGCGTGCACGGGCAGCCAGGACGTGACTCCGTGCACGGTGTGGTCGCCGTCGACCGCGAGCCCGACCACCGTGGCGGGGTCGAGCGCCTCGTCGACTCCGCCGAGGGTGAAGCCCATCTCGGGCAGCCCCTTGTCGGACACCCACAGCTCGGAGATGGCGCGCACCTGCGTCACGACGCCCCGGGGCATCTCGGCCAGGCGGCCCTCACGGTAGGTGATGCCCTCCTTGGTGGCCCGGTTGAGCGCCGTGCGAACGTCCTGCCACGGCTTGCCCCGGAACTCGAGCGTCGCGAGGTCGATGACCGCCTCCTCGGCGACGGGGACCACGCGACGACCGTGCGCCCGTCCCCACTGCGCCACCTCGCGCGAGACGGAGAAGAAGCAGACCTTGTGGCCGTGCGTCTCCTGCTCGTCGACGAAGGCCTGCAGGGCCTGGGCCCGGGTCGCCGGGTCGGCTGCGACCGGGTCACCCAGTGCGACGGCCATGCCGCGGTGCACCTGGAAGGCGACGTAGCCGGCGGGGCGTCCCGAGGCGTCGCGCAGGACGTGCCAGTGGTTGTCGGGCCACGTCCCCATCCACGCCGTCGTCGTGCCGCCGTGCTGCTCGAGCAGCGCGACCGCCGTGTCGCGGTCGCTCGCGCCGGCAGCGAGGGTGGCGCGACGATGCCGCGCCGACCGCGCCTGGAACGCCGACCGGCCAGCGACGAGCACGGCGAGCTGGACGAGCGAGAGCAGCGCCGCGACGGCCAGCTCGGGCACCGACGAGACGACCTGCCCGCTCGGGTCGAGCTGGTCGGGCGCCGCGACCTCCAGACCCAGGACGAGCAGTCCGGCGACGACGGCGATCGTGGTGAGACCGCAGGCGACCTGCCAGGTGCGGCGGGAGCCCCTGCTGAGCCCCCACGCGAGGGCGACCGAGATCGCCGCGTTGACCCAGACGGTCGCGGCGTCGGAGTCGTCGGTGGTGGCCCCGAGCGGGCCGTTGGAGGGCGTGAAGTAGAGGACGGCGTTGATCGCCGCCGACACGACGAAGATCGTCGAAGAGACCACCCTCCACTCGTGCCGGGTGAGCCGCAGCGGTCGCAACCGGGGCCGGGAGCCGAGCAGGAACGGGCCGAGGGCCAGCCCGAACGCGATCGCCAGGAAGTGCTCGACGTCCCACAGCAGTCCGATGTAGAGCAGGGCGATGCCGCCGTAGAGCCCGAGGACGAGCCGAAGCCGGCCGCGCCAGGGCGGGGTGAGGGTGGCCGACGCCGCCGCCACGGCACCGAGGGCCCCGGCGCTGAGGCCGACGTCGAGGGTCTTGGAGAGGCGCTGGGCCCAGTCCCAGCCGACGGTGCGGAAGGCGAGCAGGAAGAGGGAGGCCCCCAGCACCCCGACCAGGTGGCAGCCGATGGCCGCCACGACGGTGCGTCGCGTGCCGAGCCGCCACTCGGACCAGCCGAGGAGCACGAGGGCGCCGCCGGCGACGGGAAGGTACTGCGCCGGCACCAGCGCGAAGAAGGCGCCGGTGACGGGTGTCCAGACGCGGCCCTGCTCGAGCGCCGGCAGCCCGTAGGCGACGGCCTGGAACAGCGACCGGTCCTGCAACGACTGCCAGAGCGACGACGTGAGCACGCCGAGCACGAGCATGGTCCCGACGGCGACGACGGTGAACGGCACGCGTCGGGCGATGTCGGCCACGGACCTGCGTCCCGCGGCGGTGGGCGCCTGCTGCACTGCCATGCCGCCCCTTCGATGGTCGCGATGCCGCCCGGTCACCCAAGGCTAGCGAGCAGAAGCCTGCCTCCGGGGCGCTCTGAGGCCGCGCCTCAGCAACGGTCGAGGCAGCACTCGCAGCAGCCCGACCGCCGTCTTGTACTGCCAGCCCGGCACCGAGACGACGCGACCCTTCGCGACGTCGGCGAGGCAGTCGCCGACGAGCCTCGAGGCGTCGAGCCAGATGAAGTCGGGACCCAGCTTGCTGATGCCGGCCCGCTGCTGGAACTCGGTGTTGGTGAACCCCGGGCAGAGCGCGGTGGCAGTCACACCGGTGCCGGCCAGCTCGACGGCCAGCCCCTCGGTGAACACGGTGGCCCACGACTTCGCGGCGGAGTACGTGCCCGACGCGATGTAGCCGGCGACCGAGGAGACGTTGACGATCGCGCCGTGCCCACGCTCGACCATGCCCATGGCGCCCGCGTGCGAGAGCACCAGCACCGCGCGTGTGAGTACGTCGAAGGCGGCCTCCTCGACGGCGACGGTGTTGCGCAGGAAGCGCCGTTTGAGGCCGTAGCCGGCGTTGTTGACGAGCAGGTCGACCGGACGACCCGGGTCGGCAAGGCGGTCGGCGACGCGCTGGAGGGCGCCGCGGTCGGACAGGTCGGCCGGCAGCACCTCGACCTCGACGGCGTGGTCACGGCGCAGGTCGGTGGCGAGGGCCTCGAGCCTGGCGGCGTCCCGAGCGACAAGCACCAGGTCGTGCTGCGTGGCCCCGAGCTGGCGCGCGAACTCACGGCCGATTCCGGCGCTGGCCCCTGTCACGAGGGCCGTGGGTCGTGTGCGGGTGGTCGTCGTCGGGTCGGCAGGCATGCGGCTCACCCTAGGCACACCGCGTCGGCAGGGCGGTCTAGGGTGGCCGACTGTGCGAATCGCCACCTGGAACGTCAACTCCATCCGCTCCCGCATCGACCGGGTCGCCGCCTGGCTGGAGCGAACCGACGTCGACGTGCTCGCGATCCAGGAGACCAAGGCCCGCGCGGACCAGTTCCCTCTCGACCGTTTCGAGGCCCTCGGCTACGAGGTGGCCCACCACGGCCTGAGCCAGTGGAACGGTGTCGCCATCGCCTCGCGGGTGGGCATCGACGACGTACGCGTGGGCTTCGACGGGATGCCCGGCTGGGGTGAGCCCGTTGGGCCCGAGGCCCGTGCCATCGGGGCCGTCTGTGGTGGCGTACGCGTGTGGTCGCTCTACATCCCCAACGGCCGCGCGCTCGACGACCCGCACCTCGACTACAAGCTCGGCTGGCTCGACGCGCTCGCCGCCGCCGGCCGCACCTGGCTGGCCGACGACCCCGACGCGCAGGTCGCCCTGCTCGGCGACTGGAACATCGCGCCGACCGACGCCGACGTCTGGAGCGTGCCCTACTACGAGGGCCGGACCCACACGTCACCGCGCGAGCGCGCAGCGTTCCAGGCCGTCGTCGACGCCGGGTACAGCGACGTGGTGCGTCCCCACACCAGCGAGCCCGGCACCTTCACCTACTGGGACTACACCCAGCTGCGCTTCCAGAAGCGGCAGGGCATGCGGATCGACTTCGCTCTCTGCTCCCCCGCCCTCGCCGGCCGGGTCGTCGGGGCGGCCATCGACCGTGAGGAGCGCAAGGGCAAGGGCGCGTCCGACCACGCGCCGGTCGTCTTCGAGGTCGAGGAGGGTCGGGCGTGAGGCGCCACGACCTCCGCGGCATCGTCACCCCCGACGGAGCAGTGCTGTCGGTCCACTGCTGGGCCGACCCGGACCTCGCGCCCGACGCGCCGACGGTGGTGCTGGCGCACGGCTGGGCCGTCAACCACGAGAGCTGGCTCCCGGTCGTCGAGGCGCTCGCCGACGAGCCGGCGCGGGTCGTGGCCTGGGACCAGCGCGGGCACGGCCGCTCCACGATCGGGCTGCGTCGCGCCGAGATCGCGTCGGTGTCGGTGGAGCACACCGGCCGCGACCTCGACGTCGTGCTCCGTGCCGTCGTGCCCCCTGCCTCCCCCGTGGTCCTCGCCGGGCACTCGATGGGCGGCATGACGGTCATGGCCCTCGCCGAGCAGCGCCCCGACCTCTTCGGGTCCCGCGTGAGGGCCGCGCTCCTCGTCGGCACCGCGTCCTCGGGCGTCGCCCTCGGCGAGCGCGTCGGCGAGGCGGCCGTCATGCGGCTCGCAGCCCGCGGGATGCCCCTGCCGCCCGGCGGTCAGGGTCGCATCCGGGCGCTCGTGGGCGGCCTCTTCGGTGAGGACCCCGACCCGACGGCGGTCGAGGCGGCTCGCGCGCAGGTCGCCTCGACGAAGCTCGCGACCTTCGGCGCGTTCTACGGAGCGCTGCTCGTCACCGACCAGCAGGCCGGCTTCGCCGCCCTCACGCGGGTCCGGGTCGGGATCATCGCCGGACGGCTCGACCCGCTCATGCCGGTGGCGCGGGCACGGGCCCTGCGCGTCGCCCTGCCGCACGCGACCTTCACCGAGCTGCCCACGGCCGGCCACATGCTGCCGTGGGAGGCGACCGACGTCGTCGCCGACGAGGTGCGTGAGCTGCTCGCCGAGGTCCAGGCCCGGCGCGCCACCGTCTGAGCTCCACGGCCTGAGCTCCGCCGCGTGAGCTCCACCGCTCGAGCCCAGGGCACGAGCCCCAGGGCGCACGATGGGGCCGCGTTCGCGAGCCGGCAGACGCGCAGGACGCTCCGGTCAGAGACCGACGAAGCGGGGACTGTCGACGTCGCGCAGTGCCTCGCGGTGATCGCGGCGGCGCACCCCGAGCGTGAGGGCGACCGCCGCGCCGGCGAGGGCGGCCAGGGCGCCGCCGAGGAAGACCGTCTGCACCTGGACCACGCCGGCGCCGATGAGGGCGTCGGTGTCGAGCGGGTCGGGGAGCCGCCGCACGGCGTCGTAGTAGCGGCTGAGGCCGATGGAGGTGAGCAGGGCCAGGCCGACGACCATGCCGACCATGCGGGCCACGACGACGAGCGAGCTCGCCACCCCGTGCGCGTGGGCCGGCGAGTCGGCCAGGGCTGCGTTGTTGACGGGCGCCAGGGCCAGCCCCATGCCGAAGCCGACGACGACGAGCACCACGGTGGCGGGCAGGGTGTCACCGACCGAGTCGAGGGTCCACCGCGACATCACGAGCATGCCGCCGCCCGCGAGCAGGAGCCCGGCGGCGGAGGCGGAGCCGTCGCCGAGCCGGTGCAGCGACCAGCCGCCGAGCAGCGCCCCGACCGGGACCGCGAGCAGGAACCGGACGAGGACGAGGGCGGCGCCGGTCTCGTCGTAGCTGTCGGTGAGGCGGGCCAGCAGCGGCACGTCGACCACGACGGCGACGAGGGCGGCGCCGACGAGGAGGCTGACCGCGAGGGAGCGCAGGCCACGCCCCCCGACGATGCCCCGGGGCACGATGGGGTCCGCGGCCGTGCGGTGCCACCACGCGAGGACGACGAGAGCGAGAGCCCCCAGCGGCAGCAGGGTGTAGCCGAGCGGGCCGACGACCTCCTTCTCGGGGTCGGACGACGCGAACGTCAGCACGAGGCTGCCCAGCGCGACGGCGACGAGCAGCGCCCCGAAGAGGTCGGCCCGGCGCAACACCGCCCACCAGCGCGGCGCGGTCAGGACGGCCACGACGACGAGCAGCCCGAGACCGGTGACCCCGATCGGCGTCAGCACCCGCGACTGGCCCGCGAACGGGACGAACGGACCGCCGAGGGCGACGTCGGTGACGAGTGACTCGGGCGCCGCGAGCGCCAGCCCGGTCACGCCGAGACCGAGCACTGCCAGCACCGCGGCCACCGCAGTGCGGGCCCGTGCGAGCCCACCCCGGGCCCGAGCAGGCCCCTCCTCTACGGCCCCGGGCGAGTGCCCACGTGCCCCGAGGAGGTGGATGACGGCATACAGGATGAGGGCGGCGGCGACGTTGAGCCAGAAGATCGCCCGCCATCCGGACCACGCGAGCACGATCGCGCCGAGCACGGGCCCTAGCACCGAGCCGAGCTCCTGCACGGCACCCACGACCCCGAGCGGGGTGCCGCGCCTGTCGGGGGGCCACAGGTCGGCCACGAGCGCGAGCGTGGCGGGCACGAGCCCTCCGCCCCCGATGCCCTGGAGCACGCGCCCGGTCACGAGTACCGGCA
The DNA here is from genome assembly GCF_052115265.1 of Terrabacter sp. 2RAF25. Taxonomy (NCBI): domain Bacteria; kingdom Bacillati; phylum Actinomycetota; class Actinomycetes; order Micrococcales; family Intrasporangiaceae; genus Terrabacter; species Terrabacter sp. 2RAF25. The sequence goes on along the minus strand of NZ_JBFRGJ010000014.1, from coordinate 18,598 downwards.
TCTCGACCGCGAGCGCGGTGACCGCCGAGCCGAGCACGAACACGACGAGACACCCGAGCAGGATGCGGCGACGGTCGAGCAGGTCGGAGAGCCGGCCGATGAGGGGCAGCACCGCGATGTAGCCGAGCAGGAAGCCGGAGATGATCGGCGTCGCACGCTGGAGGGCGTCGATGCCGATGCCCACCCCGGCCATCATGTCGGTCAGCGCGAGGACGACGACGTAGGTGTCGGCCGCGGCGAGGGCCACGGCCGCGGCAGCGGCCGAGAGGAGGGCGAGCCGGTGGGTGCCGGCGGGCTGCGTCACCGCGTCAGGGCTTGGTGATCGTGACGGGCTGGCCGTACTGGTCGAGCGTGAGGGTGTAGGTCGACGACGAGCCGGCGCCGAAGAACGGGCCCGCGATCGCGACCTGGCGCAGCTCCTGGGAGTCGGTGAGGCCGTAGGTTGCCGTGAACGACCCGCTGCTGTCGCCGATGAGGAAGAGGTCGGTCACGGCCTTGCCCGGCACCGTGCCCTTGATCGTCGTCAGCACCTCGGAGCCCTGGCGCACCTGCGCGCCGGCCGTGGGCGCGCTGGTGGCGGTGAGCAGGGTGGTGAGGCCCTTGTCGGTGGAGAAGAGCACCGCGGGGTCGGGCAGGTTGAACTGTTTGGGGTCGATCTCGTTGGTGCCGGGGATGAGCGGCAGCTTCGCGTAGACCTTGCCGTCGACCGAGGTGATGTCGGCGTCGGCCTGGATGCCCTTGAGCGTCACCTTGAAGGTGCCCTTGAACGCCGGCGGGTGCTTGCCCCAGCCGTCGGCCGACACGACGCCGCTCGCGCCCTGCGGCACGTTGGCGCTGGCGAGCTTGAGGTGCACGGAGGTCGCGGCGTCGACCTTGGCCTTGGCGGCCGCGAGTCGCTGGGCCGGCGAGAGCTGGGTCTGCCCCGGCGCCGCGTCGCCGCCGTTGCTCGAGCAGGACGCCACGGTGACGGCGCACAGCGCCGAGAGGACGGCGGCGGCGAGCTTTCCCGTGGAGCGCATGGGGGTCAGGCTAACCGAGCGCGCCGTCCTGTTCTCGGACCGCCAGGCGAATGTGGGTATGGCTAGGGTCGGGGACGTTCACGGCGGGAGAACCCCGCCCCTTGACGAAGGAGCACCACCCATGGCCCTGCTCGGAGTCATCCTGCTGCTGGCGGGCGCCGGAGCCGGCGTCGCCGCCTACCTGGCGACCCGCGCGGCGGCCGGTCCCGTCACGGTCACTGCCTTCGGGTTGTCTCGAGACGCCTCGCCGCTCGAGCTCGTGCTGTACGGCGCCATCGCCGTGCTGCTCTTCGCACTCGGCTGGGCCCTGCTGTCCGCCTCGGCACGTCGGCGTGCGCGCCTGCGCCGTGAGGAGCGTGCCTCGGCCCGCATCGGTGAGGTCGAGGAGAGCGCCGAGACCGCCCGCCTCGAGCACGAGCGCCGCTTCGAGGAGGCCGGCCTGCGCGACGACGACCTGCGTCGCCGCGAGAGCGAGCTGGCCGCACGCCACGAGGGCCTCGACACGCGTGAGGCCGAGCTCGCGCGTCGTGAGGCCGAGTGGCGCGAGCGCGAGGGGCCGTCGCGTGCCGACGTCGTCACCGGTCGGGCCGAGGGCAGCGTGGCCGACGGCACGGCCTCGTGGGCGGACGACGGCCGCTCGACCGCCGGGTCCGACAAGCCCGGCAGCACCGACCGCATCGACGAGCGCGCGCACCGCGACACGACGGCGTGACCGGGCACACGGCATACGTCTTCGACCTGGACGGTGTCGTGCGCGACTTCGCGCCGGGCGACCCCAGCGCGGCCATCGAGGCCGCGCTGAGCCTGCCCCCGGGCCACGTCGCGGCAACGGCGTTCCACAGCGACCTGTTGACGCCGACGATCACGGGGCGGCAGACGTTCGACGACTGGTATGCCGCCATCTGCGCCGCGCTCGAGGACGCCGCCGCCGAGCCCCATCGGGTCCGTGACCACATGGAGCGGTGGCGCGCCAACCGGGGCACCGTCATCGACGAGACCGTCGAGCGGCTCGAGACCCTGCGGTCGGCGGGCCACCGCACCTACGTGTTCACCAACGGCACCGACCACGTGCCCGCCGAGCTCGAGCTGCTCGGCCTGACGCGGCTCTTCGACGGGCTGCTCAACACCGCCGACTTCGGCGTCGCCAAGCCCGACCCCCTCGCGTATGCCGCCGCCCACCGCGCGATCGAGGGTGACTTCGGGCGCGAGCTGGCCCGCCACGAGGTGTGGTTCACCGACGACCGCGCGGACAACGTGGAAGCGGCACGCGAGTTCGGTTGGGCCGCAGAGGTGTTCAGCCGAGCGTGAGCTGCTCGCCGGCCTCGTCGACACCGACCGTGACGGTCGACCCGTCGCGCACGTCGCCCGAGAGCAGGCCGCGTGCGAGCCGGTCGCCGATCTCGCGCTGCACGAGCCGACGCAGGGGCCGGGCACCGTAGGCCGGGTCGTAGCCCCGCTCGGCGAGCCACTGGCGGGCAGCGTCGGTCACCTCGAGGGTGATCCGGCGGTCGGACAGCCGCGCCCCGAAGGCGCGCACCTGCAGGTCGACGATGTGGGCGAGGTCGTCGCGGCTCAGGGCGTCGAAGACGACGACCTCGTCGAGACGGTTGAGGAACTCGGGCTTGAACGCCGACCGCACGACACCCATGACCGACTCGCGTCGCGCCTCGGGGCCCAGCGTCGGGTCGGTGAGGAACTGCGATCCGAGGTTGGAGGTCAGCACGAGGATGACGTTGCGGAAGTCGACGGTGCGGCCCTGACCGTCGGTGAGACGACCGTCGTCGAGCACCTGGAGCAGGATGTCGAAGGTCTCGGGGTGGGCCTTCTCGACCTCGTCGAGCAGGATGACCGAGTAGGGCCGACGGCGTACGGCCTCGGTGAGCTGGCCACCCTCCTCGTAGCCCACGTAACCCGGCGGGGCACCGATGAGGCGCGCGACCGAGTGACGCTCGGAGTACTCCGACATGTCGATGCGCACCATGGCGCGCTCGTCGTCGAAGAGGAAGTCGGCGAGGCTCTTGGCGAGCTCGGTCTTGCCGACGCCGGTCGGGCCGAGGAACAGGAAGCTGCCCGTCGGGCGGTCGGGGTCGGACACGCCTGCACGGGTGCGTCGCACCGCGTCGGACACGGCGCGCACGGCGTCGGCCTGTCCGATGAGCCGGCCCCCGATGTGCTGCTCCATGTGCAGCAGCTTCTCGGACTCGCCCTCCATGAGCCGTCCGGCGGGGATGCCGGTCCAGGCCGAGATGACGTCGGCGATGTCGTCGGCGCCGACCTCCTCCTTGACCATCGGCCCCTCGTCGGAGGCCGTCGCGGCCGCCTCGCGCTCCTGGGCGGAGGCGAGCTCCTTCTCGAGCGTCGGGATGTCGCCGTAGAGGATCTTCGAGGCCGCCCCGAGGTCTCCCTCGCGCTGCAGGCGGTCGGCCTGGGTGCGCAGGTCGTCGACGCGGGCCTTGAGGTCGCCGACGGCGTTGAGGCCCGACTTCTCGGCCTCCCACCGCGCATTGAGCGCCGCGAGCTCCTCGCTGCGGTCGGCGAGGTCCTTGCGCAGCCGCTCGAGGCGCTCGCGGGACCCGGCGTCGGTCTCCTGCTCCAGCGCGAACTCCTCCATCTTGAGGCGGTCGACGGCGCGGCGCAGCTCGTCGATCTCGACGGGGCTCGAGTCGATCTCCATGCGCAGGCGCGACGCGGCCTCGTCGATCAGGTCGATGGCCTTGTCGGGCAGCTGGCGGCCCGAGATGTAGCGGTCGGACAGGCTCGCGGCCGCAACGAGGGCGGAGTCGGCGATGGTCACCTTGTGGTGGGCCTCGTAGCGCTCCTTGAGACCGCGCAGGATGGCGATGGTGTCCTCGACCGACGGCTCGCCGACGAAGACCTGCTGGAAGCGGCGCTCGAGCGCGGCGTCCTTCTCGATGTGCTTGCGGTACTCGTCGAGCGTCGTCGCGCCGACGAGGCGCAGCTCACCGCGGGCGAGCATGGGCTTGAGCATGTTGCCGGCGTCCATGGCGCCCTCGCCGCCGGCACCCGCGCCGACGACGGTGTGGATCTCGTCGATGAAGGTAACGATCTGCCCGTCGCTGCCCTGGATCTCCTCGAGCACGGCCTTGAGCCGCTCCTCGAACTCGCCGCGGTACTTCGCGCCGGCGAGCATCGAGCCGAGGTCGAGGCTGTAGAGCGTCTTGTCGCGCAGGCTCTCGGGCACGTCGCCCTCGACGATGCGCTGGGCGAGGCCCTCGACGACGGCCGTCTTGCCGACGCCGGGCTCGCCGATGAGCACGGGGTTGTTCTTCGTGCGGCGGCTGAGCACCTGCACGACGCGCCGGATCTCGGCGTCACGGCCGATGACGGGGTCGAGCTTGCCGTCGCGGGCGCGGGCCGTGAGGTCGGTGCCGTACTTCGCGAGCGCCTCGAACGTGCCCTCGGGGTTGTCGGAGGTGACGGGGCGACCGCCGCGCAGCCCGGGGATCGCCTTCTCGACGGCGTCGGCGTCGAGTTCGAACTGGCCGGTGCGCGCGAGGGCGAGGAGCACGTGGTCGGTGGAGACGTACGAGTCGCCCATCGACGTCATGTACTGCTGGGCCTGCTGGATCGCCCGCAGGGACGCCGGGGAGAGCTGGGGCTGCTGGGCGACGCCGCTCACCTGGGGCAGGGAGGACATCACTCGCTCGGCCGCGGCGGTGGCGGCGGCGACGCTCGAGCCGCCCGCCGCCAGGAGGGCAGGAGTGGTGGTGCCGCTCTGGGCTGCCAACGCGAGCAGCAGGTGAGCCGGCTCGATGTTCGGGTGGTGCTTGCCGGTCGCGGTGGTCGCGGCCTGGGCGAAGGCCTCCTGAGCCTTGTTGGTCAGCTGTAGGTCCATGCGTTCTCCTCGTGCGGGGTGGGGATCACTCGAGACAACCGGTGGCAAGTTGAGTGTATTCCGCTCAACTTCGAGCGCGCCACGCCGGTGCCGTATGCCGTCACGCGCACCCGCGCACGCTGCTGACCTTACGCTCGGGACCATGGACCCCGCCCGCCTCGTGACCGAGCTGACCAAGGCCCGGTTCGGCTCGACCCAGCTCCGCCAGGGCTACGACATGGCCGAGGTCGACAGGTTCATCGACGAGGTCGTCGTTGCGCTGCGGACCGGGGCCTCCCCTGCAGGGCTCGCGTCGCGGGTGCGTGACGTGCGCTTCACGACCACGTCGCTGCAGCGCGGCTACGACATCGCGGACGTCGACGCGACCCTCGAGTCGCTGGTCACGACCCTCGAGGGCGGCGTCGCGGGCGCGGACACCCGGAGGCGTTCGACGGCCAGGGGGCAGCAGAAGCCCGGCCGGCCCGTCCCCGACGCCCCCCGACCCGGGCTGCTCACCCGGGTGCTCGGGGCACTGCGGGGCGACCAGCCCCTGCGCTGACGCTCGGCGGCCCGCTTCTGCCGGTCAGGCGGAGTCGGGGTCCTGTCCGCTCTCGACGACGCGAGCGGCGATCTCGCGCAGCTTGATGTTGCGGCTGAGCGAGGCCTGCCGGAGCATCTCGAACGCCTGCTTGGCCGTGATGCGGTGGCGCTCGATGAGCACGCCGACCGCGTGCCCGATGAGCCGATGGCTCTCGATGGCCTGCTCGAGCTGGTGCTCCTTCTCCGACCGCTGCCGACGACTGACGACCCGGTCGACGGCCTGGCCCAGGGTCTGGGCGAGCAGGTCGCCGACGATCAGCTCGTCGCTGCCGACGATGCGTGGCTCGTCGAACTGCACCCACGCGCGACACTCGGAGTCCTGCGAGGTGGGCAGGAGCAGCAGGCCTTCACGCTTGTCGCCGACGAGGGCGTCGTGGCCGTGCGGCCCCGACTCGAGACCGGCGCGCACGGCGTCGTCGAGGTCCGACGGCTGGACCCGACCTCGAGGGGACAGCACGACGACGGCCCCCTTGTCGTCGGCCACTCGCAGCGTCACCTCGCCATCGAAGAGGACCGTGAACCCGGTGACGGCGGTGGCGAGGGCCTGGTCGAGGCTCTCGGCGGCAGCGAGGTCGACGGCGACCCGACCTGCGAGCTCGCGGCGCATCCGGGCCTCGCGCTCGCGGGTCTCGTCGCGGGCCACCCCGAGGACGAAGCCGGCGTGGTCAGCCGTCTCGGGAACGCTGGCGGCCCGGGTGTGCACCCAGGCCTCTCCTCCGCCCCGCCGGCGGATGCGGTAGTGCTCGTCGAGGAAGGGCTGCCCGGTCTGGAGCAGCTCGACCCGCCGCGCATGCGCCTCGTGCTCGGAGGGCGCCTCGCCGGCCGGGATCCACCACGGGTAGGGCGGTGAGAACGGGCCGTCGGCGAGCGACCAGCCGTAGTCGCGCGTGAAGGCGTCGTTGAGCTCGACCACGGTGCCCTCGGCGTCGGCGACGATGAGCGGCTCACGGATGGCGCCGATGATGGCCCGCAGCCAGGCGGCGTCGCGCGAGCGTGACCTCGAGCGAGCGAGGTTGGCGGCCAGCCGGGCCCGTAGCTCGGCGGGGTGGAAGGGCTTGACGACGTAGTCGTCGGCGCCCATGGTGAGCCCGATCGTGCTCGCCTCGACGCCCGCGCGGGCCGAGAGCAGGACGACCGGCAGGTCGCGCAGCGCGGGGTCGTCGCGGACCTCCTTCACGAGCGCCAGGCCGTCCATGCGCGGCATCATGACGTCGGCGAGCACGATCGCGGGCGGCTGGGCGCGCATGAGCGCGAGGGCCTCGACGCCGTCGCGGGCCGTGACGACCACGTAGTCGTCACGGAGGTGGCGGGTGACGTGCTCGCGCATGTCAGGGTTGTCCTCGACCACGAGGAGGGTCGGGCGAACCGCGACGGCCGGCTCGCCGGCACCGGCGCGTGCGGCCTGCTCGGGCCCCTCGTGCCGCTCGGGCGGCCCAGCCTCGTCGTCGTCCGGACCGGGCCCGTCCCATGCCGCGGCCTCACTGATGAACGACTGTGCCGTCCGCGGGGTGATCGAGGGACGGCTGGCGGTGCGGGTCGGGGGCACCCCCCACGGCAGACGGACCGAGAAGGTGCTCCCCTGCCCCTCCGCGGAGTGCAGGCTGATGCTGCCACCGAGCAGCCCGACGAGCTGGCGGACGATGGACAGCCCGATGCCGGCGCCCTCGCGCGAGCGTCGGTCGTCGCTGCCGGCGAGCTGCCGGAACCGGTCGAAGACGTGCTCGCGGTCCTTCTCGGGGATGCCGATGCCGGTGTCGCTCACCGACACCTCGTAGCCACGGCTGTCGCCCGTGAGGCGCAGCCCGATGCGGCCGCGTGGCGTGAACTTGAGCGCGTTGGACAGCAGGTTGAGCACGATGCGTTCGAACATGTCGAGGTCGACGTGCGCCTCACGCCCGAGGTCGTCGCACTCGACGGCGAACTCGAGTCCCATCCGCTCGATCGCGGGACGGAAGTTGGCGGCGATGCCGCTGGTCACGGTCATGACGTCGACGGCGACCCAGTGCGGCTCGACGGCGCCGGCCTCGACACGAGTGAGGTCGAGGATGCGGTCGACGAGGCCGGTGAGTCGGTCGGTGTTGCGGGCGATCATCTCGAACCGACGACGCGTGTCGTGGTCGAGGCCGTCCGAGACGAGGGCGTCCTGGACCGGTCCGGCGATGAGGGCGAGCGGCGTGCGCAGCTCGTGGCTGACGTTGGCGAAGAAGTCGGACTTCGCGACGTCGAGCTCGGCGAGGGCCTCCTCGCGCTGCCGGTCGTCTGCGCGTCGGCGGACCCCGCTCAGGGCCATCGCGACGTGCGAGGCGCAGAGCTCGGCGTATGCCTGCAGCTGCGCGTCCCAGGGGCGGCGTGGGTTGGCGTCCAGCCGCAGCAGCGCGGCGGGTTCTGCCGACCCGGGTTCGAGGACGGGGACGACGTGGACGACGAGGTCGGCACCGACCGCTGACGGCTCCGTGGCGGCGACGCCGGCGTCGCCCTCCGTCCAGACCAGGTCGGCGTCGAGGTGGTCCGCCGTGCGCGCGCGGAGCACCGCCAGGGCGCGGTCGCGCACCTGCTCCCGGGTCTCCGGCGCCGGACCGCTGGTGAGCGACTGGAACAGCTCGAGCGCGGCACCGGCCCGGCGCACTGCCAACACCTTGTCGGTGGTCTCGACGGCGACGTTGAGGATGCCGGCGACGTTGCCCTCAGCGTCGTGGATGGCGCCGTAGGACCACGTGAAGTAGGCCTCCTCGAGGAAGCCGGAGCGGTCGACGACGAGCAGCTCGTCCTCGACCCAGGTCGCCGGCCCGCCGTCGAGGACGCCGTCGAACATGGGGCCGATGACGTCCCAGACCTCGGGCCAGACCTGTGCCACGGGCCGGCCGAAGGCCGCAGGGTGCTTGCTCCGTCCGAGCAGGGTGCGGTAGCCGTCGTTGTAGACCATGGCCAGCTCGGGACCCCAGCACACGAGCATGGGAAAGCCCGACGACAGGCAGATGTCGGCGATGGAGCGGAGGTTCGCGGGCCAGGTCTCGACCGGCCCCAGCGACGTGGTGGACCAGTCGGTGCGGAGGAAGAGCTCCTGCATCTCGGCCGAGCGCGAAACGGGCACGCCGAACTCGGCCCCCGTGACACCGTCCACGGCGTCACCGTCAGGGTGGTGAGGGGTCACACGACCTCCGGAAAATGGAACACGCAACTGCCTCCGGCGGCATCAAGCGGTGATGACACCCCGTCTGCTCGAGGCTGGCACAGTGTTGCACACGGCACCGTCATCGCGGCGGCCTCGAGCCGGGCTGCCGTGCGGCCGGCGGTCGGGCCCCGCCTAGCGCTCCGGGCGCCAGACCACGAGCGCCTGCGAAGCCGGCGTGCGCGGCGGCCGCTGACCCGGGCGCACCGCCACGACCTCACCCCTGGGCCCGACGGCGAAGACCCGGGTGCCCGAGACCCCCGCCGCGAGCGCTGCCCGGGTCGCGGACACCTCGGCGGTGAGCTCGTCGACCCGGGACTGGAGCGCGCTCACGTGGTTCTCGAGGTCGAGGATGCGCTGGATGCCGGCCAGCGAGACACCCTCGTGGGAGAGCCGCTGGACCTCGCGCAGCAGAGCGACGTCGCGCGTGCTGTAGCGCCGACCGCCGCCGCGGGTGCGTGAGGGCGAGACGAGGCCGAGCCGGTCGTACTGGCGCAGGGTCTGCGCGTGCATGCCGGCCAGCTCGGCCGCGACGGAGATGACGAAGACGGGTGCGTCGTCGTCGTGCCCACCGGGCCTGGCGCTCCTGCGAGCCATCCTCGTCACCTCCATCTCGGTCGCCAGTCGTCGGTCGTCAGTCGTCGCCCACGGTCACCCGGGGCGTATGCCGTCAGGCGCGGGCGCGCTCGAACAGCTCGGCCCGTGGGTCGTGGCCGCTCTCGGCCGCCGCCATCTTCTCGACGGCCTCGCGGGCCTCGTCGGTGAGCCGCTGCGGCACGACGACCTGCACCTTGGCGAGCAGGTCGCCGGTGTGGTCGCCGCGCTTGACGCCTCGTCCCTTGAGCCGCAGCACGCGGCCGCTCGGGGTGCCCGCAGCCACCTTCACCTTGACCTGGCCGCCGTCCAGCGTCGGCACCGCCACGGTCGCGCCTAGGGCGGCCTCGGCGAAGGTGACCGGCAGGTCGATCGTCAGGTTGTCGCCGTCGCGACCGAACACGGGGTGCTTGTCGACGGCCACCGTGAGGATGAGGTCACCGGCCGGAGCGCCGGGGTCGCCCTGACGGCCCTTGCCGCGCAGGCGGATCCGCTGGCCGTCCTTGACACCGGCGGGGATGCGGGCGTTGACGCGGCCGAGATCGGGAGAGCTGAGCGAGACGGTCGAGCCCTCGACCGCGTCGCGGAAACCGATGCGCGTGCTGGCCTGCACGTCGGCACCGGCACGAGGCCCTGCGGGGGCGCCGTAGCCGCCGTAGCCCGCACCGGGCGCGCCCGCTCCGCCACCGAACATCTGCCCGAGGATGTCCTCGAGGTTCGGCTGGCCGCCGGCACCGCCGGTGTTGAAGCGCACGCGCTGTCCGCCGGGACCGCCCGGACCCCCGAACGCGGAGAAGATGTCCTCGAAGCCGGCGCCGCCGCCGCCGGGGCCACCCGCCGTGAAGCGGGCGCCGCCGTGCGACATGGCACGGATGGCGTCGTACTCGCGGCGCTGCTCGGGGTCGGACAGGACGGCATACGCCTCGCCGATCTCCTTGAAGCGCTCCTCCGCCTTGGCGTCACCGACGTTGTGGTCGGGGTGCATCGTGCGGGCGAGCTTGCGGTAGGTCTTCTTGATCGTCGCCGCGTCGGCGTCCTGGGGCACGCCGAGGATGCCGTAGAAGTCCTTCTCGAACCAGTCCTGGCTAGCCATGGCGCACCTCCTTGGTCTCGGTGGGCTTCACCCTGCTCCCATCATCGGGTATGCCGCCGGGCTGCGCGTGCAGCCCGGCGGCGGACGTGTCAGGCCGGGTCGGCAACCGACACCCGCGCGGCGCGGACGAGCCGGTCACCGATGCGGTAGCCCGGCTGGAGCACCTGGACGACGGTGGTGCCCGTCGCCCCCTCGGGCAGCTCGGCCTCGACGTGCATGAGGGCCTCGTGCACCTTCGGGTCGAACTCCTGGCCGGCCTCGCCGAGGCGCTCGACGCCGTAGCGGCCGAGCGTCGCCTCGAGCTTGTCGGCGATGGCCGCGAAGGGACCCCCGGAGAGGTCGCCGGCCTGCCGGGCCATGTGGATGTCGTCGAGCACCGGCAGCAGCGACTCGACGACGCTGCCGACCGCCGAGTGGCGAATGACCTCACGGTCGCGGTCGACGCGCTTCTTGTAGTTGACGTACTCGGCCTGCAGGCGCTGCAGGTCGGCGAGCAGCGTCGCGGCCATGGTGTCCTCCTCGGCGAGGGCGACACCTTCGGACTCGGCCGATGCAGCGGAACCGTCTGGGGCGTGGTCGTACTCGTCCTCGCCGCCCGGCTCCGACGAGGCGCCGGCGCCCCCTTCGTAGTACGTGTGGTGGCGCTTGTCACCGGCCGGCGCTTGCCCCTGCTCGGAAGCAGCAGGGCGCGTGCCGGGCGCCGGGGTGCCGGCAGCGTCACCGCTGCCGGCACCCTGCGCACCCGTGGCGGTCACGTCGGGCTGCTCGCCCGTCGTGCCGTTGCTCGCGGGCCCGGTCGACTCGGTCACTTGGCTTCCTTGGCCTCGTCGTCGTCGACGACCTCGGCGTCGACCACGTCGTCGTCGGCGCCAGCGGACTCGCCGGCCGACCCGCCGGCGTGCGAACCGTCCTGCGCCTCAGCGGAACCCGCTGCACCGGCGTTCGCCTGCTCGGACGCGTAGACCGCCTGGCCCATGGCCTGCGACTTCGTGTTGAGGTCCTCGACCTTGGCCTTGATGTCGTCGGCGCTCGCCTCGGAACCCTCGGCGATCGCGGCCTTGAGGTCGGCGAGCGACTCCTCGACCGGCGTCTTGACGTCGGCCGGGACCTTGTCGCCGGACTCCTTGAGGAACGACTCGGTCGAGAAGACGAGCTGCTCGGCCTGGTTGCGCACCTCGGCCTCCTCGCGACGCTTCCTGTCCTCGTCGGCGTGCGCCTCGGCGTCCTTGACCATCTTGTCGATCTCTTCCTTCGACAGGGCCGAGCCGCCGGTGATCGTCATCTTCTGCTCCTTGCCGGTGCCCTGGTCCTTGGCACTGACGTTGACGATGCCGTTGGCGTCGATGTCGAAGGTGACCTCGATCTTCGGCACGCCGCGCGGCGCCGGCGCGATGCCGGTCAGCTCGAAGGTGCCGAGCGACTTGTTGTGCTGGGCGATCTCGCGCTCACCCTGGAAGACCTGGATGAGGACCGACGGCTGGTTGTCGTCGGCGGTGCTGAAGATCTCCGAGCGCTTCGTCGGGATGGCGGTGTTGCGCTCGATGAGCTTGGTGAACAGGCCACCCTTGGTCTCGATGCCGAGCGAGAGCGGCGTGACGTCGATGAGCAGGACGTCCTTGCGCTCACCCTTGAGGACACCGGCCTGCAGGCTCGCGCCCATGGCGACGACCTCGTCGGGGTTGACGCCCTTGTTGGGGGCCTTGCCGCCGGTCAGCTCGGTGACGAGGTTCGTGACGGCCGGCATACGGGTGGAACCGCCGACGAGCACGACGTGGTCGATGTCGGCCACCTTGATGCCGGCGTCCTCGATGACCTTGTGGAACGGCGCCTTGGTGCGGTCGAGGAGCGACTTCGTCATCTGCTCGAACTGCGCACGGGTGAGGCTCTCGTCGAGGTGGATCGGGCCCTCGGGCGTCATCGAGATGTACTGCGCCGAGATGTTGGTGCTCGTCGCGGTGGAGAGCTCCTTCTTGGCGCGCTCGGCCTCGTCGCGGAGGCGCTGCATCGCGATCTTGTCCTTGGAGAGGTCCTGGCCCGTCTTGTTCTTGACCTGGGTGATGAGGTGCTGGACGACGACGTCGTCCCAGTCGTCACCACCGAGGTGGTTGTCACCGTTGGTGGCACGCACCTGGATCGTGGCGAAGCCGTCCTCGGCGTCCTTGCCGACCTCGAGGAGGGACACGTCGAACGTGCCGCCGCCGAGGTCGAAGACGAGGATGAGCTCGTCCTCCTTGCCCTTGTCGAGGCCGTACGCGAGCGCCGCAGCGGTGGGCTCGTTGACGATGCGCAGCACGTTGAGGCCCGCGATCTCGCCGGCCTCCTTGGTGGCCTGGCGCTCGGCGTCGTCGAAGTACGCGGGGACGGTGATGACGGCGTCGGTCACGGTCTCGCCGAGGTAGGACTCGGCGTCACGCTTGAGCTTCTGGAGGATGCGGGCGCTGATCTCCTGCGCGGTGTAGGTCTTGCCGTCGATCTCGGGCGACTTCCAGTCGGTGCCCATGTGGCGCTTGACGGAGCGGATCGTCCGGTCGACGTTGGTGACGGCCTGGCGCTTGGCGACCTCGCCGACGAGCACCTCGCCGTTCTTGGAGAACGCGACGACGGACGGCGTCGTGCGCCCGCCCTCGGCGTTCGCGATGATGCTCGGCTCGCCGCCCTCGAGGACGGAGACGGCCGAGTTGGTGGTACCGAGGTCGATGCCGACGGCACGTGCCATGGGTGACTCCTTGATGGTCTGGGTGGATCCGGTCTATGCCGGTCCGGGCTGACTGCCCCGGAACCGGCCCTCGCTCAATGTGCTCCGACCGGGCCGTGATTGTCAAAGCCGGACTCGCAAATCTTGCGCTCACCAGACTCAACTCTCGGTTCGGAGGGATTGTTCCCGACGACGGCGGCTCGGCATGCACAGGCGCGGTCGCTACCTTCGACAACGGAGGTGCCCCATGGCGACGCACACGACCCGCACGGCACGCACCGCACTCGCGGCGGCCATCGCCCTCGGCCTGACCGGTGGGGCGGTGACCGCCTGCTCGTCAGCCCCACCGACCACCGGCGCCACGACAGCGGGCCCGTCCTCGACGTCGTCACCGTCGTCACCGCCGGCCGCGACGGTCGCGACCACCAGCGCGGTGACCACCTCCGAGACCGGGGCAACGACGCGTACGCCCCCGGCGACCTCGAGCAGGCCGACCACCCCGACGAGCGCGCCACCCACGTCGGCGCCGGGACGGCCGACGGGGACGGCGACGGTCCTGCGCACCCTGGCCACCGGGATCGACGTGCCGTGGGGCCTGGCCCGGCTGCCCGACGGAACCGTCCTCGTCTCGGCGCGCGACACCTACCAGATCTCACGCCTCGACGTCGCCGCGGGTCGCCTCACCCGCGTGGGCACCGTGCCCGGCGTCGTCTCGAACGTCGCCCAGCAGGGCGAGGCGGGTCTGCTCGGCATCGCCGTGTCACCGGCGTTCACGCGCGACCGCCTCGTGTACGCGTACTACTCCACGTCCGGCGACAACCGGATTGCGGCGATCCCGTGGGACCAGTCCGCACCGACGGGTCGCCAGCTCGGCACCCCGCGGGTGCTCGTCAGGGGGATCCCGCACAACGTGCACCACAACGGCGGGCGCATCGCCTTCGGCCCCGACGGCTACCTCTACGCCACCACCGGCGAGGCGCAGCAGCCGTCGCTCGCCCAGGACAAGGGCTCGCTCGGCGGCAAGATCCTGAGGATGACGACCGCCGGGCGCCCGGCGCCGGGCAACCCGTTCGACACCCTCGTCTGGTCGTACGGCCACCGCAACGTCCAGGGCATCGCCTGGGACGCTGCCGGGCGTCTCTGGGCCTCCGAGTTCGGCGACCACAGCGAGGACGAGCTCAACCTGATCCGCCCCGGCCGCAACTACGGGTGGCCGCAGACCGAGGGACGCACGAGCCGTGCCGGCGTGACCGGTCCGGTCGCCCAGTGGGGCCCGCCCGAGGACTCGCCGAGCGGCATCGCCATCGCGCGGGGCACGGTGTGGATGGCGGCGCTGCGCGGTCAGCGTCTGTGGCGCATCCCGCTCGACGGCAGCGCCACGGCGGCGGCTCCCCAGGACCTCCTCGTCGGCCGCTACGGGCGGCTGCGCAGCGTGCTCGCGGTGGGTGCGGACACCCTGCTCGTCACGACGAGCAACCGCGACGGCAGGCAGAGCCCCGGCGCCGGGGACGACCGCATCCTTCTCGTGCGCGTCACCTGAGCCGACGCGCTGCTGTCTCGGTCAGCGCCGTGGCCGCAGGGTCAGCCCGCCACCCAAGGGCCGACGCCGCCGATGCGCTCGACCTCGTAGCGCACGACGAAGCCGCCCTCCGCGCGCGGCGCCGGGAAGGTGGTGTCGGGCCCGACGTACGTCTTCGCGAGCCGGTCGAGCGCGTCCCAGGCGCCGCCCTCGGTCACCGTGGCGCGCACCTTCAGGACGGCGTACTCGTCGAGGAAGCGGCCACGCACCCGCGGGCCCTGCATCGAGATGACGACGCGGGGGTCACGGCGCATGTTCCGCACCTTCACCGACTCGTGCATGTGCCCCGAGTAGAGGTGGTCTCCGTCGAAGCCGACCCACACGACGGTCAGCTGGGGGCTGCCGTCGGGGTTGGTCGTGGCGACGTGGGCGAGCGGCCCGCTCTCGACGAGCTCACGCAAGGAGTCAGGGATGGTGGTCACCGCTCGAGCGTAGGCCCGTTCACCGGACCCGGCGCAGGTCGAAGGCCTCAAGGAGAGGCGCCACGTCGGCGCCCGGGACGTGGGTGCGCGCGAGGGCGTACGTCTCGTCGACCAGCCCGACGAGGATCTCGACCGCCTCCTGCGGTGGCGTGACGAGAAGCGACCGGATGCGCGCGACCAACCGTTCGGGCCGGTGCGCCAGCAGCGACTCCTCCCAGTCGAGCCACTTGTGGAACGGGTGCGGCATCCACACCCGGTTGAGCCCGAAGAGCGCGTCGAGCACGCCCTGCACCCCGTCGAGCAGGTCGCGGTGCAGGAGCAGCACGTCGTCGCGCTCCGCCAGCATCTCGAGACGCTCGCGGCTGCGGAGGTCGAGCCCCTCGAGCACCATCGCGACGGCGAGCGCCTCGGGGTAGTCGGCGCACCTCGAGCGCCACGCGTCGATGACGGCTGCGCCGTGCAGGGGTATGCCGTCGCGCAGCGCCGTGACGCGCACCTGCAGCTCCGCCTCGGTGTCGCCCTCGAACGCGCGGTCGACATACGTGTCGATGGTTGAGGTGACGAAGCCGCTGACGTCGATCTTCACGCCGTCGACGAGCAGGCCGTCTGCCCACTCGTGCTCGTCCTCCTCGGCGTAGACGCGCTCGAACCCGGCACCCTCGACGGCCGCCGCGCGGTCGGCCGCCGTCGGCGGCGAGGACCAGTACACGTCGAGCTCGATGTCGGACGACGCGTCGGCGAGCCCCCGGGCGACCGACCCGGCGACGAGCGCTGCCGCGACACGGTC
Source organism: Terrabacter sp. 2RAF25 (assembly GCF_052115265.1). Classification (NCBI taxonomy): domain Bacteria; kingdom Bacillati; phylum Actinomycetota; class Actinomycetes; order Micrococcales; family Intrasporangiaceae; genus Terrabacter; species Terrabacter sp. 2RAF25. Next base: position 2,805 of record NZ_JBFRGJ010000014.1, on the reverse strand, counting down.
GTTGGCGGCATACGCCCGAACTGCGTTGTGCGCTATGTCGATCCGGCGTGTCACCTCATCGCCGCCGTGCGCCGTGGTCATGACGAGGCGGGCCCCGGGAGGCGCACACTGGACACCTTCGTCAGCACGGGGTGCGCATCGTCACCGTCACGCACCGCGCCGCCGCGCCACACGATCGAGAGGTCGCGGCCCTGGACGGTGAGCTCGGCGAGGCAGTTGTCGAACCACGGGCCGTCGGTGACCCGCCACGGGTAGGCCGGGTCGGGCACGTGCTTCGAGTGGCCGGCCACGAACCGCATCGGCCGCACGAGGCCGCGCGCGAAGAGCGACATCATGACGCGCACCCCCCGCGGCATGGGGTTGCGGATCGGCGAGCAGACCGCCTGCACGATGCGCGACCGGGCGCCGTGGCGAGCCTTGGCGTCGACGACCTCGGCGACGTAGGAGTTGTGCACGTCGCCCGACAGGAACACGATCGTCGCCGGCGCCTTGCCGCGCTCACCACGCGCCACCTCCATCACCGACTCGAAGACCTCGACGAAGCCGTCGTTGAAGGCCGCCCAGTGCTCGAGGTCGATCGACTGCCGGGCCTTCTCACCGACCTGGGCGACGAGCCGGCCGTGCGTTCCCATGGCGAGCACCTCGTCGATCGCCTCGAAGTCGTGCAGGCCCGGGGGCAGCATGAACGGCAGGGACGTGCCGATGAGCAGGTGCTCGACGCCGCCGGTGAGCTGCTCGTCGAACCACCGCATCTCGTCAGGGTCGAGCATCGACCGGTGGTGCGGCTCGAGCACTCGCGCGGCCCTCGAGTCGACGACGACGAGACGGCTGTCGCCGAGGTCGCGGCAGAAGCTCCAGCGGTAGACCTCGGGGTGTCGGTCGGAGCGGCGTGCGAGGTCGAAGACGGCGTCGGTGAGGTCGAGCTCGGGACCGACGTCGCCCGGGCTCGCCCACTGCGCAAGGACCTTCGCGTAGATCTCGTCGTCGGCGAGCTGACCCGGTGAGAGGTTGCCGATGTGCTGGTAGACCCAGTAGGACGTGAGCCCGCCCATCAGCCGCTCGTGCCACCACGCCGTCCGGTTGATCTCCTCGTGCCAGGTCCACGAGGTGTTCCAGTCGTCGCGGATGTCGTGGTCGTCGAAGATCATGCAGCTCGGCACCGTGGAGAGCAGCCAGCGGTTCGCGTCGTCGTTCCAGGCCAGCCAGTAGAGGTGGGCGTACTCCTCGTAGTCCTTGATCTCCTCGCCCGGTGGCTGCTCGATGTCGCGCCGGCTCGCGATGAACTCGCGCATCGCGTCGGACGTCTCGTCGGCGTAGACCTGGTCGCCGAGGAAGGCCACGAGGTCGGGCCACTCCTCCTCGCCGCGGGAGAGTGCGAGCGCGAGGGTGCGCAGCGCATCCACACCGTTGGTGCGATGGCCCTCGCGGTCGTGCGGCACGCTTGTGCGGCACGAGCCGAAGAGCAGCCGCGTCGGCCGCGAACGGTCGAGGGTGCGGATCCGCGACGGCGGGAACGGGCTGTCGGGCTCGGGCCACGCAAGAGCGCCGTCGACGGTCACCGAGTAGTCCCAGCTGCCGCCCGGCTCGAGGCCGTCGACGACGACGAGCGCGTAGTGGTGACCCTTGACCGAGAAGGTCGGCGCGGCCCAGGTGCGGCCGTCGGCCTCGACGGAGACCCGGCCCCGCGCCGCGGTCTCGACCCACACCGTCGCGTCGGTCTCGCCGACGTAGCGCAGCATGGGGCCGAGGACGAGGGGGTGCTCTTGGTCGGTCATACCCCAAGGCTTACTGCACCCGGGCCTGCCAGTGGGACGAATCGCCTGTCAGGTCGCTGTGCGGCCGCCGAGGTGCGCGTCGAGGAAGTCCACGGTGCGCTGCCACGCGTCGGCGGCCACCTCGGCGTTGTACTTCGACGGTGAGGCGTCGTTGAAGAACGCGTGCCCGACCCCGTGGTAGACCCGCGCCGTGAAGTCGACGCCGGCGGCGGCCATCCGCGCCTCCAGGTCGGGGACGCCGTCGGTGATGCCGTGGTCGTCCTCACCATAGAAGGCGAGGACGGGGCAGCCGATCGTGGCGGGGTCGGCGAGCTCGGGGAAGGTGCCGTAGAAGGGGACCGCCGCGCGCAGCCGCCGGTCGGCGGCCGCGAGGGCGAAGGCGTACGTGCCGCCGAAGCAGAAGCCGACCACGGCGACCCTGCCCTCGACCCCCGGCTCGTCCACGAGCGCGTCGACGACGGCCGTCAGGGCCGGCACCGCCCACGCGGCGAACTCCGGCTGGCGAGCCGGCGTCGTGGCCGCGCGCAGCTGCGGCTGGGCGGCGAGACGCTCCTCCTCGGTGCCTCGCGTCACGAGGTCGAAGAGGCGGCCGCCGACGTCGGGGGTCAGCCCGACGTGGCGCAGCAGGTCCGGCGCGACGGCCACGTAGCCCTGCGCGGCGACGCGGTCGGTGACGTCCTTGACGTGGTCGGTCAGGCCCCAGATCTCCTGGATGACGACGACGGCCCCGCGGGCCCGGCCCGGCGGCTCGGCGCGATAGGCGGTGAGGTCGTGGTCGGGGAAGTCGGTCATCGTACCCATGGCACAGTCCTACTCCCTCACCCGGCGTCGTGGCAGCAGCGCATCCCACGGCCTCGCGTATGCCGGCTGCCGGCGTCCACGACGTCGGGAACTGAAGCTCCTATGTCAATGGTCAGGCGGCGGCTGCTGGTTTCAGGGGGTGGTCGGGGTTGGCGTGATGGCGGACGTGGTCCTCTGTCATGGCGTGGAAGATGACGTCGATGAGGTGACGTTTCAGGACCCGGAGGGC
>NZ_JBFRGJ010000013.1:0-62355 GCF_052115265.1 Terrabacter sp. 2RAF25 | reverse complement strand
CGCCGCAACGCCAAGTCCCGCGGGCTGCTCTTCTACCGTCTCCTCGAGCAGGCCGTCGACACCAGCCCACACCCGCTCAAGGACCTCCTCCGACCAGAAACGGGCATACCGGACTTCACCTAAGCAGATATGCAGAACACGTGTTCGACCGAGATGGAAGAGGGGTCGTGGCCCTGTGGACAACGAACTGCCATGCGCGACAGCAGGGTTCACAGACCACCCGCTGGCGAAGCCGCCGAACCCACTGACGGGACGTCCACCATGAGGACACGCGCTCCCATCTGCCGGACACGCGTACGTACACTCGCAAGTAGGTCATGAGTGCCAGCGCCAAGCCCCGGCTCGCTGGCCGGCAACCCTCCCACCGCGGCGGGGTGCCCCGGGTGAGGACCTGGCCCGTCGACGCCCCGGCGCTCGGGCAAGCGCGGAGAGCTCCTCTCCCGCACCGACCCGTCGGTGCGCCGGCCCGATCATCTCGACGCAGGCCCGGTCATCGACACGACTGAGGAAGAGCACACGAGAGATGACCGAGCCCAACTGGTCCTTCGAGACCAAGCAGATCCACGCCGGCCAGAGCGCCGACAGCGCCACCGGTGCCCGCGCCCTGCCGATCTACCAGACCACCAGCTACGTCTTCAACGACACCGACCACGCGGCAAACCTGTTCGGGCTCAGGGAGTTCGGCAACATCTACACCCGCATCATGAACCCCACGACCGACGTCGTGGAGCAGCGGATCGCCGCGCTCGAGGGCGGCGTGGGTGCGCTCCTGGTCGCGTCGGGGCAGTCCGCCACGACCCTGGCCCTGCTCAACCTCGCCGAGGCCGGCGACCACATCGTCGCGTCGCCCAGCCTCTACGGCGGCACGGTCAACCTGCTCAAGTTCACGCTGCCCAAGCTCGGCATCGAGGTGAGCTTCGTCGAGGACCCGACCTCGGTCGAGTCGTGGCGGGCCGCCGTGCGCCCCAACACGAAGGCGTTCTTCGGCGAGACCATCGCGAACCCGAAGGCCGAGGTGCTCGACATCGAGGCCGTGGCCGCGCTCGCCCACGAGCACGGCGTGCCGCTCGTGGTCGACAACACCATCGCGACCCCGTTCGTCATCCGCCCGATCGAGTGGGGCGCCGACGTCGTCGTGCACTCCGCGACGAAGTACCTCGGTGGCCACGGAACGTCCATCGCGGGCGTCATCGTCGACGCGGGCCGGTTCGACTACGCCAAGGACCCGGAGAAGTTCCCCAACTACAACACGCCCGAGGAGAGCTACCACGGCCTCGTCTTCGCGCGCGACCTCGGCGTCGGCAGCCCCCTCGGCGCCAACCTCGCCTACATCCTCAAGGCCCGCGTCCAGCTGCTGCGAGACCTCGGGCCGTCGGCGGCACCCTTCAACGCGTTCCTCATCGCGCAGGGACTCGAGACGCTGTCGCTGCGCATCGAGCGCCACCTCGAGAACGCGGCCAAGGTGGCCGCCTACCTGCAGGGCCAGGAGCAGGTGGAGCGCGTCGTCTGGGGGTCGCTGCCCGACAGCCCGTCGTACGCCACCGCCCAGAAGTACGCGCCGCGCGGGGCAGGTGCCGTGCTCTCCTTCGAGATCGCCGGTGGCCTCGAGGCGGGCAAGAGGTTCGTCGAGGCGCTGACGCTGCACAGCCACGTCGCGAACATCGGCGACGTGCGCTCGCTCGTCATCCACCCCGCGTCGACGACGCACTCGCAGGGCCCCGAGGAGGACCGCGTGGCAGCCGGCGTGACCCCGGGTCTGGTGCGCCTGTCGGTCGGCATCGAGAACATCGACGACATCGTCGCCGACCTCGAGCAGGGATTCGCAGCGGCGAAGGCCTGACCCCTCGCCTCCCACGAACGGCACGGTCGGTCTCCGCCGGCCGTGCCGTTCAGCGCAGTGCCCGTGTGTCGGTGCCACCGATGACGTATGCCGCCCGCCGAGGCGGGCGCATCGGCTCGGTCAGCCGACGACCTCGTCGACGAAGCACCACCGCCACGTCTCCCCCGGCTCGAGCGAGCGCATCACGGGGTGGCCGCCCTCGTGGAAGTGCGCCGTCGCATGCTTGAACTCCGACGAGTCGCAGCAGCCCACGTGCCCGCACTCGAGGCACAGGCGCAGGTGCACCCAGCTCGTCCCGTCGCGCAGGCACTCCTCGCACCCTTCGGGAGTGCGGGGCTCGGCGCACGCGCCGCTGTCCTGGAGATGCTCGCAAGGAGCCTCGATGGTGTCCACGGGCAACATCTCACTTTCTGCCAGTCGGTTCTCCTGGTCCTCGAGGCGGTCGAGCATCGTCTCCTCGAGGTCGAGCGCGCCGAGCACGGTGCGCAGCACGGCGTCGTCGGCGCGCCCCTCGTCGCGCAGCCGGAGCACCTCGCCTCGCTCTGCCTCGAGCATCTGCAACCGCGCCCGCCGGTACTGCGTGCTCGGGGTCTCCGCACCGTCGACGCCACGGGGGCCGAGCCGCTCCCACAGCTGGTTGACCCGGTCGGACGCGCGCTCGCGAAGCATGTCCTTGGTGGACTCGTCGACGTCGGGCATCTGCGCGAGCACGTCGAGCCCTGACCGGGTGGCGGCCTGCAGCACCGTCGCAGCCTGCAGCGCGTCCTCTCTCGGGTCGGGCCCACGCACCCCGAGACGGTGCGCGACCCACGGCAGCGTCGTGCCCTGGACGAGGAGCGTGCCGATGGTGACCACCACGGCGATGAGGATGAGCACGGCGCGCACCGGCGTCTCGGGCAGCAGCAGCGCGGCCGCGAGCGTCACGACACCGCGCATGCCGGCCCACGACAGCACCCCGGAGTGCGACCAGGGCGCCTCGGCCTCGGCGCGCATCACGTGCGTGCGCAGGTAGCGGAACGGGAAGACCCACACGGGGCGGAGGAGCAGCACGGCCACGAGGGTGCCCACCGCGGCGACCGTGATCCGGGCTGCCGACAGCTCGGAGCTCTGGACGTTCTTGACGACGTAGAACACCTGCAGCCCGATGAGCAGGAAGACGGCGTTCTCGAGGAGGAACTGGATCGATCCCCAGTTGATCCGCTCGCTCAGGCGTGATGCGCCGGACTGCGTCGTCGGCGACTTGTGTCCGAGGATGAGCCCGGCCGTGACGACGGCGATGACCCCGGAGGCGTGCGCCTCCTCGGCGGGCACGTAGGCCGCGAACGGCACCATGAACGAGAGCACGGTGTCGAAGGCCGGCTCGGTCGAGAAGCGCTTGCGCAGCACGACGACGACGATCGACACGACGAAGCCGATGGCAGCGCCACCGAGCGAGGCCCAGAGGAAGTCGAGCACGACTCCGCCGAACGTCACCTCGTGCGCGGCGGCTCCGGACGCGAGGCCGGTGGCGGCGAGCGCCGTGCGGAGCGCGACGAGGGCGGTCGCGTCGTTGACGAGCGACTCGCCCTCGAGGATCGAGACGAGCCGGCGCGGCAGTCCGATGCGGCGGCCGACGGCGGTGGCTGCGACGGCATCGGGCGGTGCGACGACGGCGCCGACGGCGAACGCGAGCCCGAACGAGATGTCGAGCACCTTCGTGAGGAAGAGCGCGACCCCGAGGGCCGTGAAGAGCACGAGCCCCACGGAGAGCCCGAGGATGGTGGCCCGGTTGTTGCGGAAGTCGACGAGCGAGGTCTGGATGGCTGCGGCATACAGCAGCGGCGGCAGGATGCCGAGCAGCACGATCTCGGGGCTCAGCGCCACCTCGGGGACGAACGGCAGGTAGGAGCCGGCGATGCCGACGACGATGAGCACGAGCGGTGCCGGGAGCTCGAGCCGGTCGGCGAGCCAGGCACCGCCCAGGACGGTGGCCGCGATGGCGAGCAGCCCGATGGCGATCTCCACGACGCCATCCTGCCGTACGTCGTGCTCGGACAGCCGGTGGCGTACGCGTCAGGCGAAGAAGGAGCGGACGGCCTCGGTGACGCGCTGCTGGTCGGTGTCGGTCAGCTCGGTCGCGCAGGGCAGCGACAGTCCGCGTGCGAAGAGTCCGTCGCCGACGGCCCCGGCCAGCACCGGGGCGGTGATGAAGGGCGGCTGCGCATGGAGCGGACGCCACAGCGCCCGCGCCCCGACGCCCCGGGCCTGCAGGTGCGCCAGGAAGTCGTCGCGTCCGCGTCCGTCGCCCTCGGGGACGAGCACCGAGTAGAGCCAGTAGGTCGCCTCGAGCCCGTCGACGCGCGGCGGCAGCACGAGCGGCAGGTCGGCGAAGGCCGCGTCGTAGCGAGCCGCGATGCGGTGCTTGGCCGCGACGAACTCGTCGAGCCGCTCGAGCTGAGCCAGGCCGAGGCCGGCCGCGATGTTCGTCAGGCGGTAGTTGTAGCCGACCTCGTCGTGCAGGTAGCCGACGTCGGGCACCTTCGCCTGCGTGGTCAGGTGCCGGGCGCGGGCGGCGAGGTCGTCGTCGTCGGTGACGATCATGCCGCCGCCACCGGTGGTGGCGATCTTGTTGCCGTTGAACGAGAAGGCGCCGATGCGCCCGACCGTGCCGGTGTGCCGTCCGGCGTAGCGCCCCGTCGACCAGGTGGCCCCGAGCGACTCGGCGGCGTCCTCGAGCACGGGTATGCCGTGTCGGTCGCAGGCGTCCATGAGCGGTTCCATGTCGGCGGGCTGGCCGAGCACGTGGACGATCTCGACGACCTTCGGCTGGGCCTCCCCCGCTGTCGCGCGCCGGTCGAGCTCGGCGGCCAGCAGGGCCGGGTCGAGGTTCCAGGTCGTCGTCTCGGAGTCGACGAGAACCGGCCGGGCGCCGCAGTACGCGATCGGGTTGACCGAGCCGACGAAGGTGAAGTCCGAGCAGACGACGTCGTCGCCGCGCTCGACCCCGAGCAGCAGCAGCCCGACGTGGATCGCGGCGGTGCCGGTGGCGCAGGCGATCGCGTGCTTCGACCCGACCCGCTCGGCGAAGCGACGCTCGAACTCCGAGACGAACGGTCCGACCGACGAGACGAACCCGGACTCTACGGCCTCGAGGACGTAGCGCCGCTCGAGCTCGCCGATGTTCGGCACGGCCAGCGGGATGGTGCCCTCGGGACCGCGCGCGCCCGGCGCGTGCGCCTCGCCCGTGCCCGTCACCGGTGGTACCGCCCGGCGGTCTCGGGGTCGACCCGCGGCCGCAGCCACTCGGCCGTCGCCGACAGGCCCTGCTCGAGCGAGACGGTCGGGGCCCAGCCGAGCACCTCGTTGGCGCGTGTGGGGTCGGACAGCAGGATCTGCACCTCCGAGCCCTCGGGCCGGATGCGGGCGCTCTCAGTGACGATCTCGGCGTTGCTTCCGGTCACCTTGCGGCACAGCTGCACGACCTCGCCCACCGAGACCGTGCGACCGGTGCCGAGCTGGATCGTCGTGCCCGGCGCCACCTCGGCCAGGGCGGCCCGCACGAACCCGTCGGCCGTGTCGGTGACGAACGTGAAGTCGCGCTTCGGGCTGACGTCGCCCAGCTTGAGCTCGCTCGCGCCGGCCAGCAGCTGCGAGAGCACCGTCGGGATGACCGCGCGGGTCGACTGCCGCGGCCCGAACGTGTTGAACGGGCGCAGCGTCGTCACGGGTGTCTCGAACGACAGCGCGTACGACTCGCACATCTTGTCGGCGGAGATCTTCGTCGCCGAGTAGGGCGACTGACCGCGCAGTGGGTGTGCCTCCGTGATCGGCACCTCCTCCGGCGTGCCGTAGACCTCGGAGGTCGAGGTGTTGACCATCCGCGGCGTGCCGTGCCGGCGGACCGCCTCGAGGACGTTCAGGGTGCCGATGACGTTCGTCTCGACGTAGGAGCGGGGAGCCACGTAGGAGAACGGGATCGCGATCAGTGCCGCCAGGTGCAGCACCACGTCGACACCCTCGGTGCTCGCCATGACGTGCTCGGGGTCGCGGATGTCACCGAGCACGACCTCGGCCTGCCCCTCGCGCACCGCCTGCTTGAACGTGTCGGACTCCTCCAGCCAGCCGGTCGACCCGTTGGAGTTGTAGAGGCAGAACGCCTTGACCCGCGCACCGTCGGCGACGAGCCGCTCGACGACGTGGGACCCGATGAACCCGTCAGAGCCCGTCACGAGAACCGTCTTGCCGGCGATGGACCCGGCCATCGGCTTGGGCATGAGTTCTGTTGTCACATCTGCCTTTTCGTCGTGGTTGTCATCATCCATGAAGCTGTGCGCGCCGCACGTGCGGCAGAGCCGGGTGGCTCATGCCTCGCCCTTGGCCCGGGCCAGGTCCTTCGGGGTGCCGACGTCGATCCACTCGGACTGGATCGGCCACGCGGTGACCCGCTCGTCACGCTCGAGGCACGTCTCGACCAGCCCCGGCATCGTGCTCGCCCTCCCGGCCGGCAGCCACGCCAGCGCACGCGGCTCGACGGCATACACGGCGGCGTTGATGTCGAAGCTCAGCGTCGGCTTCTCCGAGACCCCGGTGACCCGGCCCCCTCTGCTCTCCACGACACCGAAGGGCACCTCGTGCTGGTAGGTGCGCGTCGCGACCGTCACCGCCGCACCCGTGCGCCGGTGCGCCTCGAGGAACGCGGCCGCGTCGAACTCGACCATCAGGTCACCGTTCATCACCAGCACCGGGTGCTCCAGGTCGGGCCGCTGTTCACGCAGCAGCGTCAACGACCCCGCGGTCCCCAGCGGCCGCTCGGCATCCTCACGCAGGTAGCGCACGACCACCCCGAGGCGCGAGCCGTCACCGAGGTGCTCCTCGATCTGCTCCGCGAGGTAGTTGACGCTCACGTAGACCTCACGGATGCCGTCGCCCACCAGTCCCAGCACGATCCACTCGAGGATCGAACGGCCCGCCACCGTCATCAACGGCTTCGGCGTGTCCTTCGTCAGCTCCCCCAACCGGGTGCCCCGCCCACCCGCCATGACCACCGCGACGTTCGGCAACGGCGCCGAACCCACCACGTCGGACAGCGTGTGCAGGTTGACCACCGTGCCGTCCTCGTCGAGCTCGGGCACCGCCGAGATGCGCAGCGCCTGCATCAGGTCGAGCACCAGAGCCCGCGGCGACCCCGCCGCGACGAAGTGCGGCGACCGGGTCGCGTAGTCCAGGGCCGGCGCATCGAGACCATCACCCTTGAGCACCGCCCGACGCAGGTCACCATCGGTCAGCAACCCGGCCAGGTGCAGGTCGTCGTCGACGAGGAGACACACGAGCGTCGCGCTGCGGTCGACCACCTCGAGCGCGTCACGCACGGTCGCCGTCGTCGGCGCGCACGCCGCGCGCAGGTCTCGCGCCGTCACTCGGGCCCTTCCTCTCCGTCGTCCGCGCGGCCCGCCAGGTCCACGAACCGCTTGACCCGGCTCTCACGGGCCGCTGACCGAACGATATCGAGGATGCGGGCGCTCGCCTCACCCGTGCCGTAGGGGTTGGCAACGGCAGCCGCACGCCGTCGCCAGCTCGGGCTCAGGGCGGTGCGCAGGGCAGCCTCGACCGCGACGCGCCCCTCGTCGGCGTGCACGACGTTGTCTCCGCGCAGCCGGCCCCGTTGGCGCTCGCCGATGTCGACCGCCGGCACGTGCACCGTGGCCGCCTCGATGACTCCCGAGCTCGAGTTGCCCACCACGACGTCGCTGGTCGCGAGCACGCGGGGGTAGTCGCGTCCGAGCGCGGGCACCAGCCGCAGCCGGGGCTCCCGACCGGCCAGCCCGGTGAGGGCTGCGAGCACCTCGTCCCGCCCCTCGTCCATGCCGGGGTGCGTGGCGACGACCGTGCCGCAGGCGGCCAGAGCGGCCTCGGCGGCCTCCCGCGCCCACTCGCCGACCGGCGCGCCGGGCTGGGCCGTGGGCGGATGGTAGGTGAACAGGCCGATGGGCCGCGTCACCGACGGGACCGCGAGCAGCGTCGCAAGCTCGGCGTCGGGCATGGGCGCGGCCCCGGCCAGGCGGTCGAGGCCAGGCGCGCCGGTGATGTGGATTCGGTCCGCCGGCTCGCCGAGCTGGCGCAGCCGGGCGGCGGCGTCCTCGGAGGCGACGCAGTGCTGGTCGGCCAGCTTGGTGACCGCGTGGCGCACCCGCTCGTCGACGGCGCCCTCGGTGACCTCTCCCCCGTGCAGGTGCACCACCGGGACGCCGAGCACGACGGCGGGCGGCACGACGTAGAGCAGCTCCCACCGATCTCCGAGCACGACGAGCACGTCGACGTGCAGTTCGCGCAGGAGCCGCCCGGTCGCCCGCGCGAGCAGGGCCCCCTGCTCGACCTGGGCCGCCGCCGTGACCTCACCCATCGGGTCGGCGAGCGGCACGACGGCCTCCCGCCACTGGTCTGCGGAGACGCTCGCCGGCAGGGCCGCGACGAGGTCGTCGGCGGCATACATCACCCCCGTCAGCACGCGGAGCGCCACGTCGTCAGCGGCCTGCAGCGCCTCGAGCACGGGCGAGAGCGGGCCGAGGTCGGCGCGGGTGCCGACGAAGACGCCGACGGTGAGCGGGGCGGGGCGGGGCGTCATCGACCCGCCTCAGCGGGCGAGGTCGGCGTCGCTGACGGGAGCGCCCGCCTCGACCGCGCGTGCGAGCACCCGTCCGCGGATGTCGACGGCCGGGCTGACGCCGCCCTCTGGCCGCAGCAGCTGCAGGTCGGCGCCGGCCAGCTCCGTGCCGGCCGGGAGCGCCCGCGCGGCGTGCCACGAACGGCGTACGAGGACGGCGTTCTCCTCCTCGGACGGCATCCGCACCTTGACCCCGTCGCCGAGGGCACGGGCGAGCGCCTTGGTGGCGGCGACGTACTCCGTCAGTGCGTCGGGCTCGAGGCTGGCCAGGTGGTCGGGACCGGGCAGCGTGCGGTCGCTCGTGAAGTGCTTCTCGAGGATGGGGGCGCCGAGCGCCACCGCCCCGAGCGCGGTCGTGAGGCCCGGCGTGTGGTCCGACCAACCCACGGGTATGCCGTGCAGCTGGGTGAGCCGCGGGATGACCCGCAGGTTGCACTCCTGGACGGGCGCCGGGTAGGCCGAGACGCAGTGGAAGAGCACGAGACCGGGCGCCTCGGCGCACGCCTCGACGGCTGCCTCGACCTCCTCCTCGGTGCCCATGCCGGTCGAGACGAGGAGCACGACGCCGAGGCGCGACATCTCGCGCAGGTAGGGCAGGTTGGTCAGCTCGCCGGAGCTGACCTTGAGCGCCGGCAGCCCCAGGTCGACGAGCATCTCGGCGCTGTCGAGGTCGAACGGCGTCGACAGGAACGTCGTGCCGGCCTCGGTCGCATGGTCGCGCAGCTCGACCCAGGCCTCCTTGGGCAGGGTCAGCGCCTCGAGCAGGCTGCGCTGGTCGGAGCTGCCGCCCCGGTCGCGCTGGTAGGGCGTGGTGGCGGCTGCTGACGAGACGAGCTTGTCGGGAGAGAACGTCTGGAACTTGACGGCATCCGCGCCCGACGCGGCGGCGATGTCGACGAGCCGGTGGGCCAGCCCGATGTCGCCGTTGTGGTTCACGCCGGCCTCGGCGATGACGTAGACCTCGTCGGGGGTGGGCACGGCCGTGGCGCCGATGCTGACGGGGTGGACGGCGTTCAGGGGGTCGATCACGGGTTACCTCCGGTTCGGGAGGCACGGCCGACGCCTCGGGTGACGGCGGGGACGCCGATGACGGTCTGGCCGTCGGCCACGTGTGCGGTGACGACGGCGCCCGCACCGATCGTCGCGCCGACGCCCACCGACACACGGGGCAGCACGCGCGCCCCGCTGCCGACGAGCACGCCACCACCGACGGAGGCGCCTCCGAGCAGGACCGCGCCCGGCGCGACGTGCGTGCCGGCCCCGACACGGCAGTCGTGCTCGACGATGGCGCCGGTGTTGACGATGACGGCCTCCCCGACGCGGGTCGCCGGGCCGACGTGGGCGTGCTCGAGCACGACGGTGCCGGGACCGAGGACGCTGCGCGGCGACACCGTGGCGGTCGACGCCACGACGGGTGGAGCAGCGAGTCCGCGCTCGAGCAGCTCGCGCACGAGCGTGCTGCGGGCCTGACCGGCTCCGATCGCGACGACCGCCCGCAGGTTGCGGACGGCGATGAGCTCGAAGGCCTCACGGTCGTCGGTGAGCACGTCGACGTGCCACGGCTCGCCACCCGTCTCGCCGCCGCTCACCGCGACGACGGTGTGGCCGGCCCGCTCGAGCACGTCGACGACGGAGCGTGCGTGGCCACCGGCGCCGAGCACCACCCAGCCGGGCGAGTCGTCAGCCATCTCAGGCCTTCCCGGCCGTTGCGACACCCGCGCGGTGTCCCAGGGAGGCAGCCGCCTCACCGAGCGCGGCGGCGACCTTGCGGATGTTGTCGGGCTCGAGGACCGCGGGCACGCGCGGCGGGTCGAGCACGAGCCCCTCCCACGAGTTGCGCACGTAGTCGTCGACGAACCACTCGTCGATCGCCGCGCGGTCGGCGTGCAGCGACTCCCAGCCGCGGTCGGCCACGAACTGCGTGAGGTCGTCGGGCGACTGGAGTCGCGCGATGTTGCCGAGGCCGCTCCACGGCATGTCGGCGCCGGTGACGACCGGCAGCCCGAGCAACCCCGCCTCGAGACCGACGGTGCCGGTCGCGGTGACGGTGAAGACGGCCTGCTTCATCAGCTCTCGCGAGTCGGCGAACGGGTCGATCGTCGCGATGCCCGGGTGCGCGTCGAACTGCGGCCAGTAGTCGGGGTCGCGCCGCCACATGAAGTGGGCGTGCTCCTTGACGGCCACGCCGATGCCGAGCGGCGCGAGGGCGTCGGCGAGCACTCGGGCGGTGTAGGCCTGGTCGCGCCACTCCTGGCCCATGACGTCGGCGCTCGACTCAGGCTGCACCTGCAGCGGCAGGAACACGAACTTCTCGGGCACCGGGTCCCAGCGGCGCGACTGGTACTCGCGGAGGTTGAGCCGGGCCTTGACCGGGTTGAGCCAGGGCAGCCGGGCGTAGTCGCTGGGCCGCGGCAGCTGGAGGTTGGCGCCGCGGTCGACGGCGAACTCCTTGATGCGGTCGCTGGCCAGACGCCAGATCTCCTGGCCCGTCTCGACCTTGAGGTTGCGGGCGAAGCCCATCGGCCGGCCGTGCTCGGCCCGCCAGGTGTCGATGAACGCCTGCCCCGCCGCGAGCGCGGAAGGGTCCTCGACCTCGCGACGCCAGAGGGTGGTGCCGCGAGGTGCGCCGATCAGGCCGAAGCGGTCAGAAGGGAGCCGGATGCCACGGGGCCAGGTCGCGAGGCCGCCGTGTTGGGTGACGAGGCCGGCCGTCAGCAGCTCGGAGGTGACGGTGAACTCGACGAGGGCGAGCACCGGCCCGCGCCCCTCGAGGGCCGCCTCGAGCTCCTCCGCCGCGAGGTTGAGGAAGTTCATCGCCGTGTCGACCCGGTTGCGGCGCAGGGCTCGCTCGGAGACGAGGAGGTCCAGCACGTCGAGGCCGACGCCGGCGCAGGCCCGCTTGAGGGCGGCGTGCGGCGCGAGGCCACTCACGACGTTGGCCTTGCGGGCTGCGGCATACGGCAGTCGGACGGTCGTGGCTCGCGGAGCGTGCTTGCGCACCCACGCGAGGTTGGCGTCGGTGCGCACGACGAGGACGAGGTCCTTCGTCTCGAAGCCCGCGTGGACGAGCGCGGGCACCAGCAGGTCGTCGTAGCCCAACCCCATGTGGACGAGTGGTGTCACCACGAAAACGTGTCTCCTGCGTGTCGTTCGGTCGGGTCTGCGGCGGGCCAGCGGCCCATCCTATCGACGCAGCGTGTGCAGCACTCTCGGCGCGATGACCGCCCCACCCACGAGCAGCACCACAGCGACGCCGATGCCGAGGACGGGCCCGCCGAGGGTTGAGACGGACGTGGCGGCGACCGCCACCCCGAGCGCGAACCACGCGGCGACCGGCCATCGGAGCGTGCGGCGCGAGGCCACGACCGTGGCACCGGCGAGCACGGCGTACCCGACGAGCTTGGCGACCGCGATGCCGGCGAAACCGAACCCGGCCGCCAAGGGGACCGAGGCGACCACGAGGACGACGACGCCGGCGAGCGCCGCCAGGGCCAGCCGGCCGGTGCGCTCACTGTCGAGGGCCGCGAGCGAGGAGCCCTGGTAGAGCATGTAGAGCACCGCCACCAGGCTCAGGACGGCGACCGTCGCACCGATGCCGTCGATGTCGAAGGCGCCACCCGCGACGACGCGCGCCAGCCAGGCGCCGGTCGCCCCGACGAGTCCCGACCCGACGACGACCACCGCGAGCAGCGCGGTGCCGGTGCGGCCGGTCCACTCCCAGCGCTGCTCCTGCGGGTGCGAGAGCACCAGCGGCCCCCAGCCGTTGAAGAGCGCCACGGCGAGGACGAACGGGATGTTCCCGAGCTGGAGCGCCACCTGGTAGTTGCCCGCGGCCGCATCGCCGAGCAGCCGGTTCGCGAGCAGCACGTCCCCCATGAGCAGGCCGAGCATCGCCACCGCCTGGGGCAGCAGCGGGGCCGCCAGCCGTATGCCGGCCCGCACCCGCTCACGCGCGGCCGTCGGTGGCAGTGGGCGCCCCACAACGAGAGCGAGCACCGCTGCCGCGACCAATGCCGTGGCGTATGCCGTCAGGTACGTTCGCGACGAACGGTCCCCCTGCGCTGCAAGCAGACCCGACAAGTGGGCGACCACGGTCGAGAAGACCGCGAGGAGCAGGAAGTGCAACGGCCGCAGGCGGGCGCGCGAGAGGGACTGCCCGGCCACCACCGTCGTCAGGGCTGCGCTCGCGACCACGACGAGGCACCACTGGACCAGGTCGACCCGACCCGTCGCGGACAGGACGACGCCGAGCACGACCCCGATCACGCCGAGGGCCACGGCGAGGCCGACCATCGTGCCGGCGAGCGCTCGGCCGGCCGTCGGCCCGTCGTCCCCCCGGTGGTACTCGCGCAGGATCACCTGCGGCAGCCCGGCGGCGGCCACCGTGCCGATCATCTGGACGACCACCAGGGCAGTGGCGACCTTGCCGTACTCGACCTGGCCGAGCAGCCGGGTGGCGAACGGGAGCACGAGCAGCACACCCAGGCCCTGCAGGGCGGTGCCGACGAGGTAGATCACCGAGTGCGCACCGAGCGAAGCAGCACCCCGTGGGGGGTTGGCGTCGCCCTGGCGACCAGAAGGCTCCACGCGCCCGGTGTCGGGCGCGGGAGGGTCGGGGTGATCTGCCACGATGGGCAACCTACTAGGGCGAAGGAGGGCCGGGTGAGCGCGAGCGTCGTCGTGCGCGGGTCCGGCTCGATCGGACAGCGGCACGCGCGCGTCTTCCGCCAGGTGGGTGCCGACGTCGCCCTGTGGCCCGTCCGCGACCGCGGCCCCGCGGCCGCCGGCGCCGTCGACGAGGCGACCGGCGCGCACCTGCTCGACGACACCACCGGCCCGGACGCCGTGCGCGGCGCCACCCTCGTCGTCGTCGCGACCGACACGTCGCGACACGTCACCGACGCGCTCGAGGCCCTCGACGGCGGCGCCGAGAAGGTCCTGCTCGAGAAGCCCGTCGCGCCCACGGCTCCCGAGGCGACCGCCCTCTCGGAGCACCTCCGGCACACGCTCGTCTGGGTGGCGGCCCCGCTGCGCGCCCACGAGGGCTTCCGCCACCTCCGCCGCCTCGTGCGCCACCTCGAGGGGCCCGCCTCGGCCCACGTGTGGTCGCAGTCGTGGCTGCCCGACTGGCGACCCGACCGCGACTACCGCCGGTCCTACTCCGCGCGACCCGACGAGGGTGGCGTCCTTCGCGACCTCGTGCACGAGATCGACTACGCCGGCGCCCTCTTCGGCGCGCCGACGCTCCTCGGAGCCGCGGTCGACACGAGCGGCCCACTCGACATCGAGGCCGACCAGGCGGCCACGCTCCTGTGGTCGACCGACCGGTCGTTCACCGTCACGGCACGCCTCGACTACACGACGCGTCCGACGAGCCGTGGCGTCGTCGTCCACTCCCCCGGCGGCAGCCTCGAGTGGGATGTCGTCCGGGCGGTCGTCCGCCACACCACGCCCGAGGGCGACACGACCGAGCAGGTCTTCGACCACGACCTCGACCGGGACATCGTGATGGGCACGCAGGCCAGGGCGGCCCTCGACCTTCTGCCCACCGCGCCCGCCGACGAGCGCATCGCCCGCGGCGCCCCGGCCAGCCTCGCCGAGGGAGTGGCAGCCGTCCGACTGTGCGACTCCGCGCGGGCCGCGGGCCACGCCTCCGGCGACGAACGCACGCAGAAGGAGCCCACATGACCGACTCCCCCCAACGCATCCTCGCCGTCATCCCTGCGCGCGGCGGCTCGAAGGGCCTGCCCGGCAAGAACATCCGGCCGATGTGGGGTCTGCCGCTCATCGTCCACAGCGTGCGGGCCGCCGCCCTGACTCCCGAGGTGACCCGCTGCATCGTCACGACCGACTCCCCCGAGATCGCAGGCATCGTGCGCGAGCACGGGGGTGAGGCTCCGTTCCTGCGGCCGACCGAGCTCGCCGCCGACGACACCCCGATGGCGCCCGTGGTCCGGCACGCGCTCGAGTGGGCCGAGAGCGACGAAGGCACCCCGTACGACGCCGTGCTGCTGCTCGACCCGACCAGTCCCGCGCGCGTGCCGGAGCAGCTGGCCGAGGCGGCGCGGCGCCTTGCGGCGAAGCCCGCCCTGGACGGCGTCATCAGCGTCTCCGAGCCGACGTTCAACCCGGTCTGGGTGGGCGTGCGGCCCGACAGCGGGCGCGGCGGTGCCCTGGCCCGCTACTTCGGCGCCGGCACCGGCGTGACCCGGCGCCAGGACGTCGACCGGTTCCTGCGCATCAACGGCAACTTCTACCTCTGGCGGGCCGACCTCGTGCGCCGCCTCGAGGCCTCGTGGTTCGACGAGGGCACCCACGAGGGCCTCGAGATCCCCGAGGCCCAGGCCTTCTCGATCGACGACGAGTACGAGTTCCGCCTCATCGAGGCCCTCATCGGCGCCGGGCTCATCACCCTGCCGTGGCTCGATGCCGCCGCCCCGACGAAGGAGCCCGTCCGATGACGCCCGCCCCCACCGACCCGTCCGGCCTGGCCGGACGCACCGCCGTCGTCACCGGCGGCGCCGGCCCCCTCGGGCGGGTCCTCGCCGACGCGCTGGCGACGGCGGGCGCGCGCGTCGTCGTCGTCGACCTCGACGAGAGCGCGTGCGCCGCTGCCGCGAACGAGCTGCACGGCTCCGGCCACGTGGCGCTCGGTGCGAACCTCCTTGACCCGCAAGGGCTCTCGCACGTCGTCGAGTCCGTCACCGAGCTCGGCGCCTGCGACGTCCTCGTCAACAACGCCGCGTTCACCGGCACCTCGGGCGTGCCCGGGTATGCCGTCCCCTTCGACGAGCAGACCGACGAGGCCTTCGCGATGGCGCTAGCGCTCAACCTCACGGCACCCTTCTCGCTGACCCGGGGCCTCGCTCCGCTCCTGCGCGCCACCGGGCACGGCAGCGTCGTCAACGTGTCGAGCATCTACGGGCTCGTCGGTCCCAACATGGGCCTCTACGAGGGGACCCGCATGGGCAACCCGGCGGCATACGCGGCCAGCAAGGGAGGGCTCGCCCAGCTGACCCGCTACCTCTCGACGGTGCTCGCGCCCGAGGTGCGGGTCAACGCGTTCGCGCCGGGCGGCATCGCACGCGGCCAGGACGACGCGTTCGTGGAGCGCTACGAGCGCCTCACGCCACTCGGCCGGATGGGCACCGAGGACGACTTCCGGGGCGTCGTCACGTGGCTCGCGTCGGACGCGTCGGCGTACGTCACCGGGCAGGTCGTCGCCGTCGACGGCGGCTGGACCGCCTGGTGACCCCGCCATCCTCCCCCGTTCGATGTGGCTGCTGGTCACCGGCGACCAGCAGCCACATCGAACCGAGCGTCAGGACGCGAGCTCGGGAGCGACCTTCTCCTCGAAGAGCTCGATGCCAGAGCGGTCGTACGCCGCCTCGCCGAAGTAGGTGATCGCGTACGTCATGCCGCGGGCCTCCATGTCCTTGAACATCTGGACGATCTTCTCCGGGGTGCCGACCGCCGGCTGCTTGCGGAGACTGTCGACGTGCTCGGCGACCTTCTTCTCGGGCACCCCGCCGCGGCGGAGCAGCTCGCCGTTGAACGCGAGGCGGTCCTCGACGTCGGCCTCGGTCTCGCCGATGACGACGTTGTAGTTGCCCGAGCGCACGATCGAGCCGAAGTCGCGGCCGAGGTCGTCGCAGTGGCCCTTGAGGATCGCGCTCTTGTGGTCGAAGCCCTCCGGGGAGCCGTCGAAGTTCGTGTAGTCGGCGTACTGGGCGGCGATCTTCAGCGTGACCTTCTCGCCGCCGCCGGCGATCCACATCGGGATGCCGTTGTCGGCGCTGCCCGGGTGGCTGGTGCCCTGCAGCGGCCGGGGGGCGCAGAGGGCGCCGTCGACCTGGTAGTACGTGCCGTCGAGCGTCGCTGACCCCTTGGTCCACATGTCACGGAAGATCTGGACCCCCTCGCGCAGAGCCCCGAGCCGGTCACCGGCCTTGGGGAAGCCGTAGCCGTAGGCGCGCCACTCGTGCTCGTACCACCCGGCCCCGATGCCCATCTCGGTGCGGCCGCCCGAGATGACGTCGACGGTCGCGGCCACCTTCGCGAGGTAGGCGGGGTTGCGGTAGGTCATGCAGGTGCACATCTGGCCGAGCCGCACCCTGCTCGTCGCGGCGGCGAAGCCGGCCATCAGGGTCCACGCCTCGTGCGTCGCCTCGTCGGAGGGCTCCGGCACGGTGTGGAAGTGGTCATAGACCCAGATGGACTCGAAGACGTCGCCGTCGTCGGCGTGCTTGGCGAGGTTGACCATGGCCTCCCACTGCTGCGCCGGCTCGATGCCGACGAGATCCATGCGCCAACCCTGGGGGACGAACATTCCAAATCGCATCCGACCATCCAACCACGCCCTGCTGGACTGCCTCTGGACGCGATCGCGGCAGGCCTGCGTGTGAGGATGGGGGCCATGAGCCAGCACCACAACGACCCCGACGTCATCCGTGACCTGCTGCACACGCCGGCGGCCTGGGCCGTCGTCGGTCTCGGTGACAACCCCGACCGCACGGCCTACCGGGTCTCGCTGTGGCTCCAGCGAGAGCTCGGCATCCGGCTCGTGCCGGTGCACCCCACAGCCGCGACGGTGCACGGCTGCCAGGGCTACAAGTCGCTCTCCGACATCCCCGACGGCACCGTGGTCAAGGTCGTCGACTGCTTCGTCAACAGCCAGCGGGTGGGCGCCGTCGTCGACGAGGCGATCGCCGAGCGCGCGCGGCTCGGCATCGAGGCGCTGTGGCTCCAGCTCGGGGTCATCGACGAGGACGCCGCCGCTCGTGCGGAGGAGGCCGGGCTGTCGGTCGTCATGGACACGTGCCCGAAGATCGAGTACCCCCGCCTCCAGCCGGGTGACGGCGCGTCCGCTGTCACCGACTGAGCCTCGGTGGACGGGCTGCTCCTGCACGAACGCCGCTGGGGCGAACCCGGCTCCCGGCCAGGGGTCGTCCTCGTCCACGCGACCGGTGAGACGGGCGCCGACTGGTCGCAGGTCGCCCCGGGGCTGGCGACGAACCGCCTCGTCGTGGCGGTCGACCTGCGCGGGCACGGCGACAGCCCGTGGCCCGGCAGCTACCCCCTGACCGAGCTCGCCACCGACCTGGAGAGCACGGTCGAGAGGCTCGTTGCCGCCGACCCCGACGGCAGACCCGTCGACGTCGTCGCCCACTCGCTCGGCGGTCTGGTCGCCTGTCTCGTCGCCCGGGGCGGCCCGTCCGGGGCGGCCCGTCCAGCCCGATGCCGTCCGAGCACGTTGCCGAGATGGCCGCCACCGTCGCCGACGGCCGGCTCGTGCGCATCGACGCCGGTCACCTCGTCCACGCCACCGAGCCGCAGACGTTCACCGCGGTCGTGCGCGACTTCCTCGACGCGTCCGACTGAGCAGTTCGCGTACGCGTGCTCCCCGGCCCGCGGCGCCGTCCGTCAGGCCTGCCGGGTCAGTCAGGCCGGTCGGGTCAGCAGGCCGGTCGGGTCAGTCGGACAGTCCGCGGCCGACCTGCTCGCGCAGTGCCGCACCCTTCGCGTGCGCCTGGTCGCGCAGGTCGGACTGGAACTCGACCATCCGCTCGCGCACGTCGCCCGCGAGCTCGTCGGCTCCCGTCCCGACGATCCGCGCAGCGAGCAGACCGGCGTTCCGAGCGCCACCGATCGACACGGTCGCCACCGGCACACCCGCAGGCATCTGGACGATGGACAGCAGCGAGTCCATCCCGTCGAGGTACTTCAGCGGCACCGGCACGCCGACGACCGGCAGCGGCGTCACCGACGCGAGCATGCCGGGCAGGTGGGCCGCTCCCCCGGCGCCGGCGATGACGACGCGCAGCCCTCGGGCGGCAGCGCCCTGGCCGTAGGCGATCATCTCGTCGGGCATCCGGTGCGCCGAGACGACATCGGCCTCGTAGGGGATGCCGAACTCCTCGAGCGCCCGCGCGGCCTCGCGCATCACGGGCCAGTCGCTGTCGCTGCCCATGACGATGCCGACGACGGGCGCGGCGCCCTCGTTGGAGGGCGGGGTCGCTGCGGTCGCGCTCATTCGGTGATCACTCCTCGGAGGTAGTCGGCAGCGTGCCCGGCACGGTCGCGCGCGTCGTCGAGGTCGCTCGAGCTGACGTTGACGTGCCCGATCTTGCGGCCGGGGCGCACCCCCTTGCCGTAGACGTGCACCTTGGCGCCGGGGTCGCGGGCCATGATGTGGCGGTAGGCGGAGTAGAGCTCCTCGTGCTCGGGCAGGTCGCCGCCGAGCACGTTGGCCATGACGGTCCACGGAGCGCGAGTGCGCGGGTCGCCGAGCGGCAGGTCGAGCACGGCCCGCAGGTGCTGCTCGAACTGCCCGGTGACGGCGCCGTCCATCGACCAGTGGCCGCTGTTGTGGGGGCGCATCGCGAGCTCGTTGACGACGTATGCCGCCTGCGCGCCCTTCCCGGGACGCAGCTCGAACATCTCGACGGCGAGCACCCCGGTGACACCGAGCTCGCCGGCGATGCGCAGCGCGGCCTCGGTGGCGACCGACGCGAGGTCGGGGTCGAGGGCGGGCGCCGGGGCGAGGACCTCGGTGCAGATGCCGTCGGTCTGGACGGTCTCGACGACGGGCCAGGCCGCCGCCTGCCCCGACGGGCTGCGCGCGATGAGGACGGCGAGCTCGCGGACGAAGTCGACCTTCTCCTCGAGGAGCAGCCCGTCGGCCAGCGGCCCGGGCTCACCGACGCGGGCGAGCCAGTCCGCGAGGTCGTCGGCCGACGCCGCGACGGCCACACCCTTGCCGTCGTAGCCCCCGCGGGGGGTCTTGGCGATGATCGGCCAGCCCACCTCGTCACCGAAGGCGGCGACCTCGTCGGCGGTGGTGGCGCGGGCCCAGCGCGGGCAGGCGATGCCCAGGGCGGTCAGCCGGTCGCGCATGGCCAGCTTGTCCTGGGCGAAGCGCAGGGCGGCGCGCGTGGGGTGGAGGGCGACGCCGTCGGCCTCCAGAGCCTCGAGCACCTCCGGCGGCACGTGCTCGTGGTCGAAGGTGACGACGTCGCAGTGCTCCGCGAACGCCCGCACCGTGTCAAGGTCGGTGTGCTCGCCCACCGGCGAGCTCGGCACGACGAGCGCAGCCGCGGCCATGTCGCTCTCGGCGAGCACCGAGAGCTGGAGGCCGAGCTCGACCGCCGGGCCCTGCATCATGCGGGCGAGCTGGCCGCCGCCGACCACGCCGACGACGGGAAATCCTCCGGGGGCGCGCTTCGGCTGGCTCACGTCGCCCAAGCGTACTGGGCCTCAGGCGAGCCGGTCGGGGCGGCCCGTGCCGGACCCGGCCGGGTGCCCGGCGCCGAGCCCGGCGTCCGCGGCCTCGTCGTGAAGCACCGCCTGGGCGTGGCTCGGGTCGGCGAGGTCGGGGTGGTGGCTGCGCACCGCGGCGAAGGTCCAGATCTTGTTGAGCACGAAGGAGATCGGCGTGACGACGGCGATGACGATCAGCTGAGCCCAGTAGAGGCGGGTGCGGAAGCCGGTCGAGTCGTCGAACACGGACGTCGGCAGGTGCAGCGGCGAGTTGAGGTGCATGAGCATCGTCAGCAGGAGCAGGCCCACCACCTGGCCGAGGAGCCCGACGACGAGGAAGGGCCAGTACTCGTGCCACCAGCGGGCGTGGGCGGAGGTGCGGAAGGTCCAGGTGCGGTTGAGCTGGAAGTTCCAGAGGTTGGCGACCACGAAGGCGACCGTCGAGTAGACGTGGTACCAGCGCACGTTGTAGTCGCTGGCCGGAAGGCCGATGATCGCCTGGTTGAACCCGGGCCCGAGCTTCTTGACCGCGATGAGCGTCAGCAGGTTGACGAGCACGCCGGAGGCACCCACGACCCCGAACCGGAGCAGCAGCACCCAGTTGTGGCGGTGGCGCACGAACAGGAACTCACGCAGGCGCCTCACGCGGGAACCCTACCCCGCGCAACCGGGCGTTCTCGGCGCCTTCAGTTGGTCCGGTCAGTCGGTCTCGGCCTCGGAGAGGAACAGGGCGAAGCGGGCCGGCTGCGCCTGCACGAGGTCGAGTCGTCCGCCGTTGGACTCGGCGAGGTCACGAGCCAGGGCAAGGCCGAGACCGGTGCTGCCCCCCGCGCCGCTGCTCACCGAGCGCTCGAAGATGTGCGGCGCCATCGCGGCCGGCACGCCGTCGCCCTGGTCGCTGACCTCGACGATGACCGAGGGACCGGACCGTCGGGCGTGCACGTCGACGGTGCCACGCCCGTGGACGAGGGAGTTCTCGAGCAGCGTCGAGAGCACCTGGGAGAGTGCGACCGGGGTCGAGCGCACGAAGAGGCCACGCTCGCCGCGGACGCGCACGGAGCGCCGGGCCTGCTCGAAGGCCGGCTGCCACTCGCGCTGCAGGGCTGCGATGACCGAGTCGAGCGACACCGCCGGTGAGGGACCGCCCGCGCCGCGGGTGCGCCCGAGGAGGTCGTCGACGACGCGGGTGAGGCGCTCGACCTGCGCGATCGCGATGTTGGCCTCCTCCTTGACGACGTCGGCGTCGTCGGTCTCGGAGATCTCCTCGAGACGCATGAGCAGGGCGGTGAGAGGCGTGCGCAGCTGGTGGGAGGCGTCGGCGGCGAAGTCGCGCTCGGCCGCGAGCGACTTGGTCATGTCGTGGGCACGACGGGTCATGACGCCCGACACGTGCTCGATCTCGTCGATCTCGGAGTGCACGGGTGTCAGGCGCGCCTCGCCGGCAGCGAAGCGGGTGGCCAGCTCGACGAGCTCCTTCGACGAGCGCTCCACGCGCGCCCGGGTGCCGAGCGTCACGAGGTATGCCGTCACGCCCCCCACGGCGCCCACGACCAGCATGGCCGTGCCGAAGCGGGCGACGCCCGCGGACGGGTCGGCGGCCAGCCAGTCGGTCATGACGTCGCGTCGGGTCGCGAGGACGAAGGCGACGACGGCCGTGGCCAGCAGCACGCACGCGCCGGCGCACACCGCCGCCACGACGAGCGCCATCCGGTCGAGCATGCGCCTCACGGTCAGTCGGCCTGAGGTCGCTCGAACCGGAAGCCGACGCCACGGACGGTGGCGATGTACTGCGGGGAGGTCGCGTCGTCGCCGAGCTTCCGGCGCAGCACCGAGATGTGCATGTCGAGCGTCTTGGTCGACCCGAACCACGCGGTGTCCCAGATCTCGCGCATCAGCTGCTCGCGCGAGACGACCTTGCCCTGCTCGCGCACGAGGACGCGGAGCAGGTCGAACTCCTTGGCCGTCAGCTGCAGCTCCTCGCCCTTGAACCAGGCGCGGCGGCCGTCGGAGTCGATGCGGACCAGCTCGCCGGACGCGACGACCTCGGTGGGCGTGCGCCGGAGCAGCGCCCGCACCCGGGCCAGCAGCTCGGCGAGCCGGAACGGCTTGGTGACGTAGTCGTCGGCGCCGGCGTCTAGGCCGACGACGGTGTCGACCTCGTCGGCGCGTGCGGTGAGGATGAGCACGGGGATGGTGCGGCCCTCGGCGCGGATGCGGCGGCACACCTCGAGGCCGTCGATCTTCGGCAGGCCGAGGTCGAGCAACACGAGGTCGGGGTTCTCCTTGGCTCCGTCGAGCGCGGCCGCCCCGTCCTCGCGCACGTCGACGTCGTAGCCCTCGCGCCGCAGCGCGCGCGCCAGCGGCTCGGAGATGGCTGGGTCGTCCTCCGCCAGGAGCACTCGGGTCATGTCACCGTCCTCAAGATCTGCCGGCGAGGGGGCGCACCGACCGACGTGAGCCTATCGACAACCATCCGATTTGCACCCCGAGCCGCCCGCGACACGGACACGGACCGGACACGGTTGCGACACGGCGGTCGTTCGCGCGGCGCTCAGCGCCCCGGCCACACGGGCCGCCGCTTCTCCGCGAACGCCGCAACGCCCTCGCGACGGTCGCCGGAGAAGGCGGTCGCCCGCCAGCAGCCGTCCTCGATCTCGAGGCCGGCCGCCAGGCCCACGTCGGCGCCGAGGCGCATCGCCCGCTTGGCGTTGCGCAGCCCGACCGGCGAGTTGGCGGCGATGGCGCGGGCGATCTCGAGCGCACGGTCGCGGGCGGTGCCGGCGGGCACCACCTCGTCGACGGCGCCCAGGGCGAGGGCCTCGGCTGCCGGGAGCCGAGCGGCCGTGAAGATCGCGCGGGCGGCACGCGACCACCCGACCCGGCGCACGAGGAGCTGGGTGCCGCCGCCGCCCGGGATGACGCCGACGCTCACCTCGGGCAGGCCGACGAGGGCGGCGTCGCCCGCCACGACGAGGTCGCACGACAGGGCCAGCTCGAAGCCGCCTCCGAGGGCGAACCCGTCGACGGCCGCGATGACCGGCACCGGCAGGTCGAGCACGCCGCCGTATGCCGCCCGCGCGACCGGGCGCTGCTCCATGAGGTCCGCGTCGGTGAAGGAGTTGCGCTCCTTGAGGTCCGCGCCGACGCAGAACGCCTTGGCGTGGCTCGAGGTGAGCACCACGCAGCGCACCGACTCGTCGGCCGCGACCTGTGCGGTGGCCGCAGCGATCGCCCTCGCCATGGCCGTCGAGACGGCGTTCATGGCCTCGGGCCGGTCGAGCACGATCTCGGCGACGTGGGCGAGCTCCGGCTCGTCGAAGCGCTCCACCCGCACGAGGGCGGCCTCACCCGCCCCGTCGGTGCGGGGGGCGTCTCCGGCAGGCGTCGTTGACGGCATACGTCGGTCTCCTTCGAAGGTCACGCGTCGCTGCGCGACCCGGTTCGGTGGTTGGGGTCGGGGACGGAGGCGCTCGTGGCCTGCCGACGTCCGGTGGTCGCGGCACGGCGCAGCACCGAGGGAGTCACCGGCCCGACACCGCGCAGGATGCGCCGGCGCTGGCCGGTCAGCTCGAAGCCCGAGAGGCTCGCGAGCTCGCGGGCCATCGTCGCGTCGACGAGGACGGTGCCCGCCTGCGCGACGGCGGTCAGGCGTGAGGCCCGGTTGACGGTCGTGCCGAAGACGTCGCCGAGCCGGGAGATGATCGGTCCGCGCGCCATGCCGCAGCGCACCGCCGGCAGCACGTCGTCCTGCGTCATCGTGTCGACGAGGTCGAGCGCGATGGCCGCTGCGGGCGCCGCGCCCATGGTCGTGAAGAGCACCTCGTCACCCACGGTCTTGATGAGACGGCCGCCGTGCGCGGTGATGACGTCGGCCGACAGCGCCTCGAATCGTGACACGAGCCGGGCGAGGTCGCGCTCCGACAGCCGCCGCACCAGGGCGGTGAAGCTGACGAGGTCGGCGAAACCGACCGATCGCATCTTCGTCATGCCGTAGGACTCGGGGTCGGCGTCGGCCAGCATGCGTGCCACCGTGGCCGACAGGTGCCGGCGCCACGCGTAGACGAGGAGCGGCTCGAGTCGGTCGGTCAGCTCGGCGAGACGGCGGGCGGTCTCGGTGGCGGTCTCGACGGTCGGCACCGACCGCGTCTCGTGCTCGTCGTCGTCGGCCGCGTGCGCCATCGCGGCCGACATGTGCTCCTCGACCGCCTCGGCGATGAGCTGCGACTGCCAGCCGGCCAGCCGGTCGGACGAGCGCGCGAAGGCCCGCGTCATCGCGAGCGCGACCTGCTCGTCGAGCAGCCCGTCGCGCACGATGCCCGCGACAGCGGCGAGCGCCTTCTGGTCGGCCGCGGTGAACAGCTGGTCGTCCGTGTCGACGACGGGAAAGCCGAGAGCGTGCCAGAACTTGCGGGCCGAGAGCAGCGAGACCTCGGCGCCACGGCTCACGTCGCGTCGCCGCAGCTCGAGCGGGCGGCCGAGCAGCGCCTCGGTGTAGTCCTCGCTCACCCGCCCGGGGGGTTCGGTGGCGGGCGCGCTGCCAGGGCCACTGCCAGGGTCGGCGCCGGGGCCACTGCCGGGGTCTGTGCCCGGTTCGGTGCCCGGCTCGGTCATGGCCCGATCATGCCAGCCCGTCCTCCGCGGGTCGGACGTGGACGACGTCACCGGCTGCGAACGTCCTGGTGCCGCTGCCGCTGCGCACGACGAGCGCGCCGTCCTCGTCTACACCGACGGCCGTCCCGACCACCGCGTCACCCGTGGGGAGGTGTACGCGCACGGCCTTCCCGATCGTCGAGCACGCCTCGCGGTAGGCCGTCCTCACTGCCACGGCGTCGGTCCGGCTCGGTCCGTCGGGGTTCGCGCCCGGGCTGCCGGGCAGCTGAGTGATCCCGGCCTCGACGAGCACGCGGGCGAGGTGGTCGAGGTAGGCGACGAGCAGGTCCTCCCGACGCACCTGCGCACCGGCGAGCGCGAGCGAGGTCGCGGTGTCGACCGGCAGCTCGTCGCGGCCCTGGTCGATGTTCACGCCGGTGCCGACCACCACCGCCGGCCGTCCGCCCACGGTGACGAGCTCACAGAGGATGCCGCTCAGCTTGCGGTCACCGTCCTCGGCGACGAGCACGTCGTTGGGCCACTTGAGCCGGGGCGTGACCTCACTGCCGGCGTCGCTCGACACGTCGCAGACAGCCCGCGCCAGCGCGAGTCCGGCGAGCAGCGGCAGCCACCCGGCCTGCGCGGTGTCAGCGACCGGGACGGCGACGCTGACTGCCAGCGAGGCGCGGTCGGGCACCGTCCAGGCGCGGCCGAGCCGACCCCGGCCCCCGGTCTGGTGGTCGGTGGCCACCACCCACCAGAGGGCGGCCTCCCCCGGCCCGGGCGAGCCGGCATACAGCGCCGTGGGCACGGGAGGCTCCTGCCCGGGCCGGCCGCTCAGCAGCTCACGGAGGCGGGTGTTCGTGGAGCCGAGGGTGGGGTGGAACTCCACTCCGCGCCACGGGCGGCCGGACGTGACCAAGGCCGCACTGACAGAGTCCGAGTCCAGCGAATCGCGCACGTCTCCAAGGCTAGGCTGCGCAGCATGGCAAGCGAACACGCCGTGGCGGAGCAGCCCACCAGCACGTCAGACGGTCCCGACCTGACCACGACCGCCGGCAAGCTGGCCGACCTCAAGCGCCGCGTCGCCGAGGTCGCCCACGCCGGCTCCGACCGCGCCGTCGAGAAGCAGCACGCCCGCGGCAAGAAGACCGCCCGCGAGCGCATCGCGATGCTGCTCGACGAGGGCACCTTCATCGAGATGGACAAGTACGCCCGACACCGCAGCAACAACTTCGGCCAGGAGAAGAACCGGCCCTACGGCGACGGCGTCGTCACCGGCTACGGCCTCGTCGACGGCCGCCAGGTCGCCGTCTTCGCGCAGGACTTCACCGTCTTCGGCGGCTCCCTCGGCGAGGTCTTCGGCGAGAAGATCGTCAAGGTCATGGACTTCGCCATGAAGATCGGCTGCCCCGTCATCGGCCTCAACGACTCCGGCGGCGCCCGCATCCAGGAGGGCGTGGTCTCACTCGGCCTCTACGGCGAGATCTTCCACCGCAACGTGATGGCATCGGGCGTCGTCCCGCAGATCAGCCTCGTGATGGGCCCGTGCGCGGGTGGGGCCGTCTACTCGCCCGCGATCACCGACTTCACCGTGATGGTCGACCAGACCTCGCACATGTTCATCACCGGCCCCGACGTCATCAAGACGGTCACCGGCGAGGACGTCGGCTTCGAGGAGCTCGGCGGCGCCCTCACGCACAACAGCAAGTCGGGTGTCGCGCACTACATGGGCACCGACGAGCAGGACGCCATCGACTACGTCAAGGCGCTCCTGTCCTACCTGCCGAGCAACAACATGGACCAGCCCCCGGCGTACGACGTCGACGGCGACCTCACCCTCACCGACGACGACCGCTGGCTCGACACGTGCATCCCCGACTCCCCCAACGTCCCCTACGACATGAAGCAGGTCGTCGAGCACATCGTGGACGAGGGCGACTTCCTCGAGGTCCAGCCCCTCTTCGCCCCGAACATCCTCACCGGCTTCGCCCGCATCGACGGCATGTCGGTCGGCATCGTCGCCAACCAGCCGCTGCAGTTCGCCGGTTGCCTCGACATCGACGCCTCCGAGAAGGCCGCCCGGTTCGTGCGCACCTGCGACTGCTTCAACGTGCCGGTGCTGACCTTCGTCGACGTGCCCGGCTTCCTGCCCGGCACCAGCCAGGAGTGGGACGGCATCATCCGCCGCGGCGCCAAGCTCATCTATGCGTACGCCGAGGCCACCGTCCCGAAGATCACCGTGATCACCCGCAAGGCCTACGGCGGCGCCTACGACGTGATGGGCTCCAAGCACCTCGGCGCCGACATCAACCTCGCCTGGCCCACCGGCCAGATCGCCGTCATGGGCGCCCAGGGCGCCGTCAACATCCTCTACCGCAAGGAGCTCAAGCACACCGCGGAGCAGGGGGGCGACGTCGACGCGCAGCGTCAGGAGTTCATCGCGCACTACGAGGAGACGCTCGCCAACCCCTACATCGCGGCCGAGCGCGGCTACATCGACACCGTCATCAGCCCGTCGAACACGCGCATGAACGTCACCCGGGCCCTGCGCGCGCTGCAGAACAAGCGCGAGACCCTGCCGCCCAAGAAGCACGGGAACATCCCACTGTGAGCACTGTGAGCGCTGTGAGCCCCGACACCGCTGTGGACGCCGAGGGCACCGTGGCCGCCGAAAGAGCTGTGGTCAACGACACGTCGGCCGCACTCGCGGCCACGATCCGGGTGAACGGCGACGCGACCCCCGAGGAGATCGCGGCACTCGTCGCCGTCCTGTCCGCGCTCGGCCACGGCGCAGAGCCCCCCGCCCAGCACGGCCGTTCTGCCTGGTCGGACCCGTCGTGGCGCCTCGTGGGTCCCTCGCGCGCCCACGGCGGCTGGCGCTCCAGCGGCCTGCCGCGCTGACCCACGCTGACCCGCGCCGACCCACGCGGGTCGGCCCGACGGTGCTACCGGGCCGGCCGCTTGCGCGCCCCGGGTGCCCCAGTTCCGGTTGGGCGATCAGGGGCCTGCACCCGTAGGCTGTTTGCCCATGTCCGTCGACTCCTCCGCAGCCGTCCGCCTGGCCCAGCGCTACACGCTGCGCGAGCGCATCGCCGTCGGCGGGATGGGAGAGGTCCACCTCGCCACCGACGACCGCCTCGGTCGAGTCGTGGCGGTCAAGGTGCTCGCGCCCGCCGTCGCGCACTACCCGGAGTCCGTCGAGCGGTTCCGCCGCGAGGCCACCACGGCCGCGGCGCTCTCACACCCCAACATCGCCCAGGTCTACGACTACGGCGTCGACGGCTCTTCGCACTTCATCGTCATGGAGCACGTCGACGGCTCCGACCTCTCCCGCCTGCTGCGCCAGGTCGGGCGGCTCACACCCAGCGACGCGGTTCGCATCGCCGAGCAGGTCTGCTCGGCGCTGGCCGCCGCGCACCGGGCCGGTGTGGTCCACCGCGACATCAAGCCCGGCAACGTCATCGTGCGGCCCGACGGCGCCGTCAAGGTCACCGACTTCGGCATCGCCCAGGCCCTCGGCCAGGCCTCGCTCACCGACACCGGCACGGTGATGGGCACCGCCGCCTATGTCTCCCCCGAGCAGGCCCGCGGCCAGGCCACGAGCCCCGCCACCGACATCTACTCGCTCGGCATCCTGCTGTTCCAGATGCTCACCGGCTCGGTCCCCTTCGACGGTGACACTCCGGTCGCGATCGCGATGCGCCACCTCGACGAGCCGATCCCGCTCCCGAGCTCGCGGGTCCACGACCTGCCAGCCGATCTCGACGACGTGGTCCTGCGGGCGACGGCCAAGGTGCCGTCCGAGCGCTACGCCGACGCGGACGCCATGGCGATGGCCCTCGCCCGCCGCGAGCCCGGCGCCGACGCCGCGACGCGGGCCCTCCCGGCCGGCGAGGCGACGTCCGTGCTCGCGGTCGACGCCAACACGGCGCGGATGCCTGCCCTGGGCGTCCCGTCAGCCCCGGTCGCAGCAGCCGCGGCGCTCGCCACCTCGTCGCTCGACACGAGGTCCGCGACGAGCGCAGGCGACCCACCTCCCACCGGTCTGCTGCCCACCGGGGAGCAGACGTCCGCCGACACCAGGACCGAGACCCAGCGGTCCCGTCGCGACGGCGGCCGTCGCCGCGGCCCCGGCGTCCTGGTCTGGGCGCTCGTCGCGGTCGTCCTCGCACTCGTGGCCACTCTCGGCTTCGTCCTCCTGTCGGGCTCGGGCACCGACGCCGCCGGACCGGCGGCCCCGCAGCCCAAGCCGACCGCCAGCACGACGGCAGCCCCGTCGCCCAGCGCGACCGGCCCCCAGCCCAGCGACGGCGGCACCGTCCCGACCGGCCTGGTCGGGGCGCAGCGAGGCGCGGCAGTGGACGCCCTCATCAAGTCCGGGGTCAACGTGCGCTGGGTGCTCGTGCGCTCGACGAAACCCGAGGACACCGTTCTGGGCACCTTCCCGGCCGAGGGCCAGCCGATGACCAAGGGGCAGACCGTCGCCCTCGTCGTCAGCCGCGGCCACGCGCCCGCCGCCAGCAACACGTCCTTCGTCGTGCCGGACGGCCTCGTCGGCACCGACGCGAAGAAGGCCATGTCGCGCCTCGAGAAGGAGGACGTCCGCGTGACGCGGGTGACCGTCCCGGGCGACAGCAGGGACCAGGTCGTCGGAACCTGGCCGAGCGCGGGCCAGCCGACTGCCGACGGTGTCGTCGTGCTCGTCGTCGCAGGTGGCGGCGACAAGGCCGCCGCCGGCGACAACGGCAACGGCAACGGCAACGGCAACCAGAACGACTGACCGCCGTCGGCGGCGCCTGTCGTCGTCAATGCACTGGCACGTGTCGCCACGCTCTAATACGTTCGCCGGGTGACTGCCAACACCCAGACAGCGCGACCCCGGACCGACGTGGACCGCATCGCGGAGACCTACTTCGACGCCGCCGTCGCCCTCAGCCCCATCAACGCGACCTTCCTCGGCGTCCCAGGCGCCGAGGAGGACCTCGACGACCTCTCCCCCGCGGGCACCGCCGCTGCCTCGCAGCTGCGCCGGGCCACCCTCGCCGAGCTCGGCGACGCGACGCCCGCCGACGACGTCGACCGCGTCACCGTCGACGCCATGACCGAGCGCCTCCAGCTCTCCGAGGACCGGTATGCCGCCGGGCTCGACGAGATGTCGCTCAATGTCCTCGCCTCGCCGCTGCAGGCGGTGCGCGACGTCTTCGACCTCATGCCGCAGGACACCGAGGACAACTGGAGCACCTTCGCGGCGCGCATGGCCAAGATCCCGGCGGCCCTCGAGGGCTACAAGGAGTCCCTGCTGGTCGCGCGCGAGCGCGGCCAGGTGTCGCCGCGCCGGCAGGTCGAGGCCTGCGCCGAGCAGTCGCGCGACCTCGTCGCCGACGACGGCTACTTCACCAAGATCGTCGCCGACGCCACGGTCGGAGACGCACCGCTCGACGGTGACGTCAAGGCCCGCCTGGCCGACGCCGCAGCGGCGGCAGCGGCGGCATACGGCGAGATGGCCGACTGGCTGGAGCGGGAGCTGCTGCCCCACGCCCCCGACGCCGACGCCTGCGGCATCGACCGCTACCGCCTCGAGTCCCGCTACTTCCTCGGCGCCGCGGTCGACCTCGAGGAGACCTACCGCTGGGGCCAGCAGGAGGTGGCGAGCCTCCACGCGCAGATGACCGAGATCGCCGAGGGGCTCGAGCCGGGCGCCAGCGTGCAGCGTGGCGTGGAGATCCTCGACGCCGACGAGAAGTACCAGCTCCACGGCACCGACGCCCTCAAGGCGTGGATGCAGGAGCGCGCCGACGAGGTCATCGACAACCTCAAGGACGTCCACTTCGACATCCCCGGCCCGGTCGAGACCATCGAGTGCATGATCGCCCCGACCCAGACCGGAGGCATCTACTACACCGGCCCGAGCGACGACTTCAGCCGGCCGGGGCGGATGTGGTGGTCGGTGCCCAAGGGCAACACCGAGTTCCGCACCTGGAACGAGCTGACGACCGTCTACCACGAGGGCGTCCCGGGCCACCACCTGCAGGTCGCGCAGACCGTCTACCGCTCGGCCCTGCTCAACAAGTGGCGCCGGCTCGAGGCCTGGACCTCCGGCCACGGTGAGGGCTGGGCCCTCTACGCCGAGCGCCTGATGGCCGAGCTCGGCTACATGGACGACCCGGGCAACCGGATGGGTTGGCTTGCAGGACAGTCGCTTCGGGCCGCCCGCGTCGTCATCGACATCGGCGTGCACTGCGGGTTCGACGCCCCCGACGAGGTCGGCGGCGGAGCGTGGGACTACGACAAGGCGTGGACCTACCTGACCCGCTACGGCTTCATGGACGAGAAGATCCTCCGGTTCGAGCTCAACCGCTACCTCGGCTGGCCGGGGCAGGCCCCGAGCTACAAGATCGGCGAGCGCCTGTGGCTCCAGCTGCGCGACGAGGTGCGTGAGCGCGAGGGCGATGCCTTCGACCTCAAGGCCTTCCACCGCCGGGCCCTCGACATCGGCGGTGTCGGCCTCGACACGCTGCGGGCCGCGGTCCTTCAGGAGATCTGACCGCCACGCGCCGACGGCAGCGCTCCGGAGGGCCCCCGACCACGACGGTCGGGGGCCCTCCGTCGAGGGGTCCGGATGGGTACTGCTCCCCATCGCCGCGAGGCCCTGCCCGCACCTATGCTGTGCTCGCGCCGCCGACTCGCAGCAGGCGCTCACACCACAGGGGAGAAATCGTGTTCCGCCACCGCACCGCGGTGGGCCGGACCCAGGGGACGATCACGCGCCGTGCTGCGCGCCGTCTCCTGACCGCGCTCACCGCCACCACCGTCGCCCTCGGCCTGCTGCCGCTGGCCGCCCCGTCCGCCGACGCCGCCACCTACACCATCACCGGTCGCGTCACCGGCCTCGACGCCACCGGCGCCGTCGTCGGTGTCGGGGACGCGGGCCTCTGGATCTACGACGCCACGTACCAGGACGCCGGCTCGGTCACGTTCAGCTCGGACGGCACCTACTCGGCCACGTTCGCCTCGCCCGGCCCCTACAGGATCGAGGCCGGCTGCTGGGGCACGATGACGTGCGCCTCGCAGTGGGGCATCGAGTGGTACGCCGACAAGGGCAGCTTCGATGACGCCACCCCGGTCACCGCCGGCGTGACCCCCGCCGTCGCGAACATCAGGCTCGACCGCCGCTCGACGATCAAGGGCACCGTCAAGAACACCGCGGGCCAGCCGCTGAGCGGCTTCAGCGTCGCCGCGTCCAAGACGACCGGAGGCATGCAGGTCGACACCACGTCTGCCGCTGACGGCAGCTTCACGCTCAGCGGTGTCGAGTCGGGCCCGAGCACCGTCCAGGCCTTCGACGCGGCCGACCAGCACCTCTACGCGTCGGCGACCTGGGACGGCACGAAGAGCACGAGCGACTACGTCGACTGGACCATCCCGGCCGGCAAGACGATCACCGGGGTCAACTTCGTCCTCGACCCGTGGACCGGTGTCGTCGTCAAGGTGACCGACGCGGCCGGCAAGCCGCTCGAGAACATCAACTGGAACCTCTACGAGTACCGCTCGGCCCAGGGCGACTGGTTCGGGCGCCAGTACGGCCCGCTGCTCACCGGAGCGGACGGCATCTTCGCCGAGCAGACCGAGGTCGGCAAGACGTACAAGATCTGCGTCTACGACACCTGGTACGGCAACGGGTGGGCGCCTGCGACCCGCTACCAGGACCGGTGCTACGACAACGCGACGACGCTCGAGACCGCAACGCCGTTCACCGTCACGTCCGACACCCGCAAGCGCGAGCTGACGATGGTGCTGCCCGTGGCCGGCAAGGGCCTCACCGCCGCCGAGCCGATGGTCAGCGGCTCATCGGCGGTGGGCAGCGTGCTCACCGTCGACCCGGGCGCCTGGGGCCCGTCCGGCGTGGCTTTGAGCTACCAGTGGATGAAGTACGGCACCGCCGGGCTGGTGCCGATCGCCGGAGCCACCGCCTCGACGTTCACCACGACCAGCGACCTCGCCGGCTCGTACGTCACCGCGAAGGTGACCGGAACTCTCCCCGGCTACCGCGCCGCGGAGATGTACGGCAACGGCGTACAGGTCGTGGGCACCCTGGCGGCGCCGACGCCGACGATCAGCGGCACCAAGGCCGTCGGCTACACGCTCACCGCCGTCCCCGGCGCGTGGGGGCCGGCCCCGGTCACGCTGGCCTATCAGTGGTACCGCTCCGGGGTCGCCATCGCGGGCGCCACGGCGAGCACCTACGCCCTGACCACGACCGACCAGGCCAAGACGATGACCGTCCGGGTCACGGGCACGAAGTCCGACTACGCGACCGCGGCGAAGACCTCGGCGGCGAGCACCGCCGTGCTCGGCGGCCTCACCGCGCCGACGCCCACGATCAGCGGCACCAAGGCGGTCGGCTACACCCTCACCGCCGTCCCCGGCGCGTGGGGGCCGGCCCCGGTCACGCTGGCCTATCAGTGGTACCGCTCCGGGGTCGCCGTCTCCGGTGCCACCGCGAGCACCTACAAGCTCACGACGACCGACCAGGCCAAGACGATGACCGTCCGCGTCACCGGGGCCAGGTCCGGCTACCTCACGGTCGCGAAGACCTCGGCGGCGACCACCGCGGTGCTGGGGGCCTTCACGGCCCCGACGCCGACCATGTCGGGCACCCGCAAGGTCGCCTACACGCTGACGGCCGTGCCCGGCACGTGGTCCCCGGCGCCCACCGCGTACGCCTACCAGTGGTACCGCTCCGGCGCCGCCATCTCGGGGGCGACCGCGAGGACGTACAAGCTGACGAGCCTCGACAAGGGCAAGTACGTCAAGGTCCGTGTCACGGGCGCCAGGACCGGCTACCTCACCAGGGCCGTCTACTCGGCGCAGACGGCAGCGATCGCCTGACACCGAACCACGTCCGTCAAGATCGACCGACGGCGCCGCTCCCACGGGGTGGTGCCGTCGGTCGTTCCCGGCTGCGGCTCGGCCCCTACGATGACGGCATGTCGACCCCCCTCACCGACGCCCCCGCCGTCTCCCTCGTCCTCGCCTCCGCCTCGCCCGCCCGCCTCACCACGCTGCGCGCGGCGGGCATCGAGCCGACCGTCGTCGTGAGCACCGTCGACGAGGACCTCGCCGTGGCCGAGGCCACCGAGCGTTACGGCCCGCTCGAGCCCGCCGACATCGCGCTGCTGCTCGCCCGGGCGAAGGCGGAGGACGTCGCATCCGGCCTCGACGCGGGCGCCGTCGTGCTCGGCTGCGACTCGGTGCTCGAGCTCGACGGGGAGGTGCACGGCAAGCCGGCCGACGCGGCCGATGCGATCCGGCGCTGGCACCGCATGCGCGGGCGCTCGGGCGTGCTGCACACGGGTCACTGGCTCGTCGACGACCGAGGCCCGGGCGGCGCCACGCTCGGCGCGACCGCCTCGACCACGGTCCACTTCGCCACGCTCTCAGACGCCGAGATCGACGCGTACGTCGCGACCGGTGAGCCGCTCACCGTCGCGGGCGCGTTCACGATCGACGGCCTCGGCGGCGCCTTCGTCACCTCCGTAGAGGGCGACCACCACAACGTCGTCGGCCTCTCCCTGCCCCTGCTGCGAGAGCTGCTCGGCGACGCCGGCATCGGCTGGTTCGACGTCGCGGGCGGCTCACCGGCCGGCGCGACTCAGGGGTAGAGGTCGTCGGTGAGGTTCTCGATGACGAGGTAGTGCTCGGTCCACCACCACATCTGGGCCGCACCGACGACGACGATGAGCCCGAGCAGCCAGTAGCGGTAGCGCCGCCACCAGCGCAGCTTGAGGAACCAGGCGATCACGAGGGTCATGGGGAACGCCAGCAGCGCGTAACGCACGCGGCTCGGCGTCGTGCTCGTGACGAGGATGATGTATGCCGGGTAGGCGCCGGCCCAGCCCCAGATCTCCGGCCCCCAGCGCCACGACTGCTTCGACAGCATGAACCACGCGAAGGCCGCGACGCCGAGGACACCGCCGACCTGCCCCAGGACGCCCCAGTACTGGTACAGCAGGTTCCACCACAGGTAGAGCTTGATCTTGGTCTCGATGTTCCAGGCGAGCATCGTGTCGTTGTAGGCGTTGGGGGTGTCCGTGGCGATCGTGACGATCGTCGGCCACAGCCACGTCAGGGCGCCCGCGTATGCCGCCAGCGCGCCCATCGCCACCCGGAAGCGCTTCGGGTGGGCACCCTCGTCGCCCTGCCGCCAGCGCACGACGGCGTGGGCGACGATGACCGGGACCATCGCGATGACGACGTTGCGGCTGAGCGAGAGCACGAGCAGCGTGACCGCCACCCACCAGTACTGCCGGCGTCGCAGCAGCCAGAGCACGGTCACCACCCCGAGCAGGGCGGTCGACTCGGTGTAGGACGCGGAGAAGGCGGGCGAGGCGATGAAAAAGCTCGTCGCGACGACCGCGACGATCGCCTCCCAGCGGCCCACGACCTGGTCGACGAGCTTGAAGAGCATGTACATCGCGACGAACCCGATGACGGTCGAGAGCGTCGGCGCGACGAGTGCGAACGGCAGGCCGGTGACCTTCATGATGAGCCCGACGGTCATCGGGAAGACCGGGAAGAAGGCCCACGGGTTCATGTCGATGCCGCCCCAGCCGACCCTGGGCAGCACGGCCGGGTAGCCCTGCTCGGCGATGACGCGGTACCACTGGCCGTCCCAGCCGGTCATCACCGCGTTGTAGCCGGGGTCGGCCGGTGTGGGGTAGAAGATGCGGATGTTGGCGGTGCCGATGGGCAGCGGGATCTGGTACCTGGACAGGTAGGTGGCAGCGACCCACACGAACAGGCGAGAGACGGCGAAGACCGCGAACGGGAACCAGATCGGGAATCGTCGCCAGAACGGCAGCTTCAGCTCCGCCTGGCGGTCGGGGTGCTCGAGCCTGTGACCGAGGCGCGGCTCAGACCGGCGGGACGGCGCGGCGGCGCTCGCTGAAGTGACGGTCACGCCGGGAAGCATAAGCCAGTCGGCGCACGAGGTCCGAGCGCAGCTCATCCGCCTCGACGATGGAGTCGAGCACGAGGTCCGCCGCGAGACGCTCGATGTCGACGTCCTCCTCGTACTCGCGGCGGCGGTCGGCGACGAAGGCGTCGCGGGTCTCGGCGCCCTGCTGCTGCTCGATCTCGGCGATCTTGTTCGCGTAGACGGCGTTGACGGCCGCCTCCGGCCCCATCACGGCGATCCGCGCGGTCGGCAGGGCGATCGTGGCGTCGGGGCCGAAGCCGGGGCCGCCCATCGCATAGAGCCCCGCACCGTACGCCTTGCGCACGACGACGCAGAACTGCGGCACGGTCGCGGACGAGACGGCGCTGACCATCTTGGCGCCGTGCCGGATGATGCCGCCGCGCTCGACCTCGGAGCCGATCATGAAGCCGGGCACGTCGGCGAGGTAGACGAGCGGGATGTTGAAGGCGTCGCAGAGCCAGATGAACCGCGCGGCCTTGTCGGCGCTGTCGGTGAACAGCACCCCGCCCTTGACCATCGAGTTGTTGGCGACGAGGCCGACCGTCTGACCGTCGATCCGGCCGAAGCCGATGACGAGCTCACCCGCCCAGAGCGGCTTGAGCTCGAAGAAGGAGTCGTCGTCGACGAGGCCTTCGATGACGTCGTGGATGTCGAACGGCACGGACTCGCGCTCGGGCACCGTGTCGCGCGTCAGCGGCGACGCCGGCTCCTCGGCGGCATACGTCGGTGGGTGGTCGCGCCACGTGCCGGGCACGTAGGAGAAGTAGAGCTTGGCCAGCTCGATGGCCTCGGCGTCGTCGTGGGCGAGCAGGTCGCCGACGCCGGAGACGGTGCAGTGCATGCGCGCACCACCCATCTCCTCGAGCGACACCTTCTCGCCGACGACCATCTCGGCCATGCGGGGGCTGCCGAGGTACATCGAGGCGTTGCCCTCGACCATGATGATGAGGTCGCAGAAGCTCGGGATGTAGGCGCCACCGGCCGCGCTCGGGCCGAAGAGGCAGCAGATCTGCGGCACCTTGCCCGACAGGGCGACCTGGTTGTGGAAGATGCGGCCCGCGCCGCGGCGGCCGGGGAACATCTCGACCTGGTCGGTGATGCGGGCGCCGGCGGAATCGACGAACCAGAAGACCGGCAGCTCCTCGCGCAGCGCCATCTCGGTGGCGCGCACGATCTTCTCGACGGTGCGCGAGCCCCAGGAGCCGGCCTTGACGGTCGGGTCGTTCGCGATGACGATCGCGGGCCGGCCGTCCACGGTGCCGCGGCCGGTGACGACGCCGTCGGCGGGCAGCCCGGGCTGGAGCGCGTTGGCGTAGCGGCCGTCCTCGACGAAGGAGCCCTCGTCGAAGAGCAGCGCGATGCGGTCGCGGACGTAGATCTTGCCCTGCGCGTCGAGCTTCGCCTGTGCCTTCTCGGGCGCGCTGGCGGAGGCGGCGTGCGCCTTGGCGAGGCGGGCGCGGACGTCGGCGACGCGCGGGTCGGACTCGCTCATGCGGGCAGCCCCAGGCCACGCGCGATGAGCATCCGCTGGACCTCGGAGGTGCCCTCGCCGATCTCGAGGATCTTCGCATCGCGGTAGAAGCGGGCCACCGGGAACTCCTCCATGAAGCCGTTTCCGCCGAAGACCTGGGTGGCGATGCGGGTCGCCGTGACGGCGGCCTCGGTCGAGTAGAGCTTGGCGATGGCGGCGGCCTGCTTGACCTCCTTCACCGAGCGCTTGCCGGCGTGCAGCTCGTCCTTGAGCCAGGCCGCCTTGTAGGTCAGCAGGCGCGCGCCCTCGACCATGACCGCGAGGTCGGCGAGCTGGAAGGAGACACCCTGGTTGACGCCGATCGGCCTGCCGAACGCGGTGCGCGTCTTCGCGTAGTCGGTGGCGAGCTCGAGACACGCCTGGGCGCACCCGACGGCGAGCGCCGAGATGGCGATGCGGCCGTCGTCGAGGGTCTTGAGGAACTGCTTGAAGCCCTGCCCCTCCGCGCCGAGCAGGTTCTCAGCGGGGACGCGGCAGCCCTCGAAGGTGAGGCCGTGGGTGTCGGAGACGTGCCAGCCGAGCTTGTGGTACGCCGGCTCGACGACGAAGCCGGGCGTGCCGGCGGGGACCATGATGGCCGAGATCTTCGGCGACCCGTCCTCGTTGGTGCCCGTGCGCGCGGTGACGGTGACGACGGAGGTGATGTCGGTGCCGGAGTTCGTGATGAAGGCCTTGGCGCCGTCGATGACCCACTCTTCGCCGTCGCGCACTGCGCGGGTCTTCGTCGCGGCGGCGTCCGAGCCGGCCTCGGGCTCGGTGAGGCCGAAGCCGGCGAGAGTCTGCCCGGAGACGAGGTCGGGCAGGAAGCGCTGCTTCTGCTCCTCGTTGCCGTAGGTCAGGATCGGGTTGATGCCGAGGCCGACACCGGCGGAGAGCGTGATGCCGATCGACTGGTCGACCCGACCGAGCTCCTCGATGGCGACGCAGAGGCTCGTGAAGTCGCCGGCGTCGCCGGCGCCGCCGTACTCCTCCGGCACGACGAGACCGAACAGGCCGAGCTCACCCATCTTCGGCACGAGGTCTGCCGGGAAGTGGGAGGTGGCGTCCCACTTGGCGATGTGAGGGGCGACCTCCTTCTCGGCGAAGTCGCGGACGACCTTGCGGAAGTCCTCGTGGTCCTGGCTGAGCTCGAACATCGCTGTTCTCCTGAAGGGTTCGCGGCCGTCACGCGCTCGTGACGCGTGCTTGACGTTGACGTAAACGTAAAGCATGATCGACGCCATGACAAGTGCGCCGACGTGGACCATCGCCCAGGTGGCCGACGAGTTCGGCGTGACCCACCGCACGGTCCGCCACTACGAGGACCTCGGCCTCATCTCCCCCGAACGGCGGGGAACGCAGCGCATCTTCCACCGCCGTGACCGCACTCGTCTGAGCCTCATCCTGCGCGGCAAGCGCCTCGGTTTCCCGCTCGAGGAGATCCGCACGATCATCGACCTCTTCGACGCGCCACGCGGGCGGCGCACCCAGCTCGAGTACGTCCTCGGCCAGATCGACGAGCGCCGTGCGGACCTCGACCAGCGGCTGCGCGACATCCAGGACGCCATCGCCGAGCTGGGTGAGTTCGAGCGCCGGTGCCGTGAGGACCTCGACAAGCTCGCGTGACACGATGGGCCACATGAGCGCTGACGACACGAAGATCTCCGCGTACGCCCACCCCGAGCGCCTCGTCACCACCGACTGGCTGGCCGAGCAGGTCGCGGCGGGTGCCGTCGGGGGTCCCGACGGCATCGTGGTCCTGGAGTCCGACGAGGACGTCCTGCTCTACGACACGGGCCACATCCCCGGCGCGGTCAAGATCGACTGGCACGTCGACCTCAACGACCCGGTGACGCGCGACTACGTCGACGGCGCGCGCTTCGCCGAGGTGATGGGCAAGCGCGGCATCTCGCGCGACACGACGGTCGTGCTCTACGGCGACAAGAGCAACTGGTGGGCCGCGTACGCCCTGTGGGTCTTCAGCCTCTTCGGCCACGAGGACGTCCGACTGCTCGACGGCGGCCGGGCCAAGTGGATCGCCGAGGGTCGTGAGCTGACCCGCGACCTCCCGGCGCCGACCACGGTCGACTACCCGGT
The DNA here is from genome assembly GCF_052115265.1 of Terrabacter sp. 2RAF25. Classification (NCBI taxonomy): domain Bacteria; kingdom Bacillati; phylum Actinomycetota; class Actinomycetes; order Micrococcales; family Intrasporangiaceae; genus Terrabacter; species Terrabacter sp. 2RAF25. The sequence continues at coordinate 23,438 of NZ_JBFRGJ010000013.1, read as the reverse complement.
GGCCGAGCGCGACGACGCCCCGATCCGCGCGTTCCGGGACGACGTCCTGGCCCACCTCGGCAAGCCCCTGGTCGACGTCCGCTCCCCCGGCGAGTTCTCCGGCGAGCTGCTCCACATGCCCGACTACCCCCAGGAGGGGGCCATGCGCGGTGGGCACATCCCCGGCGCGAAGTCGGTGCCGTGGGCGCGGGCCGCCAACGAGGACGGCTCGTTCAAGTCCAGAGCGGACCTCGAGGCGATCTACCTGACCGAGCAGGGCCTGGCCCCCAATGACGACGTCGTCGCGTACTGCCGCATCGGCGAGCGGTCGTCGCACACGTGGTTCGTGCTCACCCACCTGCTCGGCTTCGAGACGGTGCGCAACTACGACGGCTCGTGGACCGAGTGGGGCAACTCCGTGCGCGTCCCGATCGAGCGCTGAGCACATGAGCGACACTCCGCTGCCTGCATCGCTGTCCGAGATCGCCGACGACTTCCGGTCGGCGAGCAACGAGCTCAAGCTGCAGCTGCTCCTCGAGTTCAGCGACGAGCTGCCCGCCCTCCCCGAGCGGTATGCCGGTCACCTCGACCAGCTCGAGCGCGTCGACGAGTGCCAGTCGCCGCTCTTCCTCACGGTCGAGGTCGCCGACGGCGCGTCCCTCGACGACCGGGCGGTCAGCCTCTTCTTCGACGCCCCCGCCGAGGCTCCGACCACCCGCGGCTTCGCCGGCATCCTCCACGAGGGCCTGGACGGGCTCAGTGCGGCGGAGGTGCTGGCGGTCCCCGACGACGCCCCGATGCGGTTCGGCCTCGCCGAGGCGGTCTCGCCCCTTCGCATGCGCGGCATGGTCGCGATGCTAGGTCGCATCAAGCGCCAGGTCCGGGTGAAGACCGCCGTCTGACCACGTGACCCGGCAGACACCGCGTCACTGCTGCGCCCCGTGCAACAGTGACGTAGCCGCCCGGACGCGCCGCCCACCAGGTGACTACACCAATCGCGTACGTCACTGCTGCGCCCCACGCAACAGTGACGTAGCCGCCCGGACGCGCCGCCCGCCAGGTGACTACACCGATCGCGTACGTCACTGCTGCGCCCCGCGCAACAGTGACGTGGGGACCGCGGGGAAGATCTCCGTCCCGTCCACCTGTGGACGGTCCCAGCGAGCCGCCTGCTGTGCGCTGCAGCCTGTCGTCATGGCGAGAGCAGGAGGCGCGGGTGGCAGCGACGACCGGATCGGGCGTTATGTCGTCCGGGTTCGTCGCCTCGCCGACCTGAGCCAGCGCGATCTGGCGGCTCTCGTGGGCGCGACGGCGAGCACGGTGAGCCGCATCGAGTCGGGTGCGTCGGTGCCGACCGTGGGACGCTTCGAAGAGATCCTCGCCGTTGCCGGCCTGCGCCTGGCGGTCGTCGATGCCGAGGGGCACATGGTGGCACCGGTGCCAGAGGACCTCGTGCGCGACAACCAGGGTCGCCGGTTCCCGGCGCACCTCGACGTGGCACCGCCGGACGAAGTGCCCTACGAACGAGCGATTCGTCCGCGCTACGACAGGGAGGCTGCCCGAGCGTGGTTCAGGCACAGGGACTTCCGCGACCGGCAGGCAGCGAAGGAGCCGCAGCGTGCGCGACCGGCCGACCATCCGACCGACGGGGAGCTGCGCCGTCGGGTGCGGCTCATGCGTGGGCGCCAGCCGGTCGTCGACAGTGCTCCGATGACGGATGACTGCACGTGCCTGGACGCCTGCTTCGAGGCCTTCTGCGTGTCCGGCTGCCCCCGCCGTTGTGAGCCAGAGCGCGACCGCTTCGGCCGTTAGCTCACCGGCGGAACACGGCCCGCCAGCGCTGACCCTCGATGGCGGTCACCTCGACCTCCTCGAGCCCCTCACCCGCGAACGACCGCATGCGACCACGGCTCAATGCGTACGGCGGACCGCTCGTCGAGTCGGACTCGCCGTCCTCCCGGAACTCCACGGCGAACAGCGTTCCGCCCGGGGCGACGAGGCTGCGCACGCCCTCCACCGCGGACGAGCGCGGAGGGTCCGGCAGCGCCTGGACCGTGTAGATCTCGACGACGAGGTCGAAGCCGTCGAGCCACTCCCCCGGCAGGTCGAGCAGGTCGGCCACCCGGTAGTCGACGGCACTTCCCGGATGCCGGTTCTGCGCCACTCGTACGGCGGACGGGGCGACGTCGAACGCCACGGTCTGGAAGCCGAGGCCGGCGACGAACTCCGCATCGGCACCGAGACCACAGCCGACGACGACCGCGCGCAGCCCGTCGCCGACGACCCCGCGCCCCTGCACCCAGTCCCGCAGCGGCGGCGCGGGCTCCGACCGGTCCCACGGCATGCTCACGACGCCCGACGACCCCTCGGCATACAGTCGGTCGAACCAGGCTGTAGGGGCGCCATCGGAGATCGCTTGCGCCGCAAGCACATCCGCTCGCTCGTGCCAGTCCTGAGCCACGGTCAGCCTCCGATCCGTGTCCGCACCTCATAGAGCTCGGGAAAGAAGGTCAGGTCGAGGGCACGACGGAGGAAGTCGACACCCGTCGAACCGCCCGTGCCGGTCTTCTGGCCGATCGTGCGCTGCACGACCTGGAGATGACGGAAGCGCCACTGCTGGAAGTTGTCCTCGAGGTCGACGAGCTCCTCGCACGTCTCGTAGACACCCCAGTGCTCGTGCGGCTCGGCGTACACCCCGGCGAAGACGTCGACGAGCCCCTGGTCGAGGCGGTAGGGCTGGGTCCAGTCACGGTCGAGCAGGTGCGGCGGGACGGCGTACCCGCGGCGCGACAGGTAGGCGAGAAACTCGTCGTACAGGCTCCGCTCGTGGAGCAGGCCGTCCAGCTCGGTGCGAGCGACCTCGTCGTGCGAGAAGACCGCGACCATGTCGGCGTTCTTGTTGCCCAGCAGGAACTCGACCTCGCGGTACTGGGCCGACTGGAAGCCCGAGCTCGTCGCGAGGAACGGGCGGATCTCGGCGTACTCGCTGGGCGTCAGCGTCGCGAGCACCGACCACTGGTCGGTGAGCGTGTGCTGGATGTGCTTGAACCTCGCCAGCCGCTTGAGCGCCGGCGCGAGCTCGTCCTCACCGAGAAGCCTTCGGGCAGAACGCAGCTCGTGGATCATGAGCTTGAGCCACAGCTCGGACGTCTGGTGCTGGATGATGAAGAGCAGCTCGTCGTGCTGCGGCGGGTCGCTCAGCGGCTGCTGCGCGCTGAGCAGCGTCTCAAGACGCAGGTAGTCGCCGTAGGACATCTTGCGCGTGAAGTCGCGTTCGATGCCCTCCTCGAGCTCGCGCGTGACGCGCCGGTCGTCCGTGGCCATGCCAGAGATCCTAGGAGGCGTCTCAGCTGGGCCGCGGGCGGATCCTCACGAGGTGGGAGACGACGCCCGGGATCCACCCGGTCTCGCCGCGCATCCACCGGGCCCCCACGAGGTTGTGCGGCACGACCACCGTGTCGGCCCGGGCCGCGACGAGCCCGACGTCGGTGCCGAAGACGTCGGTGACGACGGCCCACTCCCGGGCGCTGTGGCGAGCCAGGTGCTCGCCGATCGCCGTCGCGAAGGTGTCGACGATGACGTCGGAACCGTCGCCGTCGCCGCCGTTGCTCGCCGCCCAGCGGCGGTACGCGTCGTCGTAGTGCTCGCCGATCGAGGCGAGGCTGTCGACGTCGACGCCGACCTGCGCGGCATGCGCGAGCGCGGCATCGAGACGGGCGCGTTCGACCTCGCCCAGCGGCCCCGTCACCGGCCGCCCCGCGGGGTCGAACGCCACGGATTCGTCACCGGGCTCGTCAGCGTCGGCAGCTTGGGTCGGGTCCGAGGACGACTCGACGTCGCTCTTGTCCTTCCGCGAGAACAGTCCCATGCGAGCCAATCTAGTGTCTGGGAGGGTGACGGGCCCCGATGTGCCGGACCTCACTCCCGGACGGCCTGGAATAGGCGTCTGGAGGCGGAAGTGACGCGACGTCAGCCCGATAGAGTCCGAGCCATGGCATCCATCAGCAAGGTCCTGATCGCAAATCGTGGTGAGATCGCGGTCCGCATTGCGCGGGCGTGCGCGGACAGCGGCATCGCCTCGGTGGCGGTCTACGCGGACCCCGACCGGGATGCCCTGCACGTGAAGGTCGCCGACGAGGCGTACGCGCTGGGTGGTTCGACCCCCGGCGAGAGCTACCTGCTCGTCGACAAGCTGCTCGACGTCGCGAAACAGTCCGGCGCCGACGCCGTCCACCCCGGTTACGGCTTCCTCGCCGAGAACGCCGGCTTCGCCCAGGCCGTGATCGACGCCGGGCTCGTCTGGATCGGCCCCGGCCCCGAGGCCATCGACTCCCTCGGCGACAAGGTCAAGGCCCGCCACATCGCGACGAAGGCCGGCGCGCCGCTCGTGCCCGGCACCAAGGACCCCGTCGGCGGCGCCGACGAGGTCGTCGCTTTCGCGAAGGAGCACGGCCTCCCGGTGGCGATCAAGGCGGCCTACGGCGGCGGCGGCCGCGGCCTCAAGGTCGCCCGCGCCATGGAGGAGATCCCCGACCTCTACGACTCGGCCGTCCGCGAGGCCGTCACGGCGTTCGGTCGCGGCGAGTGCTTCGTCGAGCGCTTCCTCGACCACCCGCGCCACGTCGAGACCCAGTGCCTCGCCGACCAGCACGGCAACGTCGTGGTCGTCTCGACCCGCGACTGCTCGCTGCAGCGCCGCAACCAGAAGCTCGTCGAGGAGGCGCCCGCGCCGTTCCTCACCGACGAGCAGCACACCGAGCTGCTCCGTGCGTCCAAGGCCATCCTCAAGGAGGCCGGCTACGTCGGCGCCGGCACGTGCGAGTTCCTCGTCGGCCCGGCCGGCGACATCAGCTTCCTCGAGGTCAACACCCGCCTGCAGGTCGAGCACCCCGTGACCGAAGAGGTCACCGGCATCGACCTCGTGCGTGAGCAGTTCCGCATCGCGAACGGCGAGACCCTCGACTACTCCGACCCCGAGCCGCACGCCCACTCCATCGAGTTCCGCATCAACGGCGAGGACGCCGGCCGCGGCTTCCTCCCGGCACCCGGAACCGTGTCGAAGATGGTCGTGCCGCAGGGTCCCGGTGTGCGCTGGGACGCCGGCATCGTCGAGGGCGACACCGTCGCCGGCGCCTTCGACTCGATGATCGCCAAGCTCATCGTCACCGGCCGCACCCGTGAGCAGGCCATCGAGCGCTCCCGCCGCGCCCTGGCCGAGCTGACCATCGACGGCATGCCGACCGTCGTGCCGTTCCACCGCGCGGTCGTCGCCGACCCGGCCTTCGCCCCGTCCGACGGCACGCCCTTCACGATCCACACCCGCTGGATCGAGACCGAGTGGGACAACACCGTGCAGCCGTATGCCGGTGGGTCGGGTGGCGGCGCTGACGGGGCCGAGCCCGAGGAGCGCCAGACCGTCGTCGTCGAGGTCGGCGGCAAGCGCCTCGAGGTGTCGCTGCCCGGCGGCCTGTCCCTCGGCGGCGGTGGCGGCTCGGCCGCGAAGAAGAAGGCACCGAAGCGCTCCGGCGGCGGCAAGTCCGGCGGCGCCGCCTCGGGCGACTCCCTCACCGCCCCGATGCAGGGCACCATCGTCAAGATCGCCGTCGAGGAAGGCGCCACCGTCGCCGCCGGCGACCTCGTCATCGTCCTCGAGGCGATGAAGATGGAGCAGCCCATCACCGCCCACAAGGACGGCGTCATCACCGGCCTGACCGCCTCCGTCGGCGAGACCGTCACCTCCGGCGCCGTCCTCGCCGAGATCAAGGACGCCGAGGCCTGAGCCGGAGACACCCCGCAGGCGCGTCAGCACACGACGAGGGCCGCTCCACCAGCGAGGTGGAGCGGCCCTCGTCGTGTCGGCGCGGCCGGGATCAGTTCCGGGGCGGGTCGCCCAGCGTGATGTCGCCACCGCCCGCGTCGCCGGCGCTGCTGTCGTTCCCGGCACCGCTCTCGGTGCCGGGCCCGCTCTGGTCGGGCAGCCCCGGGAGGTCTTGCTCACCGGCCGGTGCGCCGCCGGGCGGGATCTCGGACGGACCCGGGCTGCCGGGCAGCTGCGGGTCGACCGGCGCGGGGTCGTTGGGGTTGACGGGAGGCGAGGGCTGCGACGGTGCCGGCTGTCCCGGAGGCGGACCCGGGACCGGTGCCGGACCCGGCGTCGGGGCCGGCTCGGGCGTCGGCGCAGGCTGAGGCGTCGGCGCTGGTTCGGGCGTGGGCGCTGGCTCGGGCGTCGGCGCAGGCTCGGGCGTCGGCGCGGGGCCGGGGCCGGGCGCGGGAGCCGGCGGCGGCGTCGGCGTGGCGGGAGGCTGGGTGGCGTCGTCAGCAGGCAGACCCAGCTGTTCGCGTACGGCATCGGCGCCCTTGTCGAGCTGGTCGGCGTACTTGCCACCGGTCCGCTCGTTGATGATCTCCTCGGCCTTGTCGAGCCCCTGCTCGGCCTGGTCGGGGTGGCCCTTGATGAAGTCCTTGGCCTTGTCGATCCAGTCGCTCACTGCGTGCCTCCACGGTCAGACCAGTCAGGGGCGCTGCCGCGACGGCGCGTTCCCCTGACGTGCCGGCGACGCCGCCACGGGCCCGACGTTACGCCTCTGGCACACTTCTCATGTGCTTGCGACCCTTGCCACTGCGACGTCGAACCAGCCGACCTTCTCGGCGACCAACCTGATCATCCTGCTCGTCGTGGCAGCGGTCGTCTACCCGCTCCAGAAGAAGCTGCGCGAGGTGGTGTCGCGCCGGCGCAAGGAGCGGTGGGCCGAGGAGGACCGGCGGGCCGAGCTCGAGCGCGAGCAGCCGGACGGACCGCGGCCCCCCGAGCAGACGCCCTGACAGCCAGACCGGCGTATGCCGTTGCAGCTCAGTCGGACTGGTGCAGCTGACGTGCCGCCTCGGCGATCGAGCCGGAGAGCGACGGGTAGACGGTGATGGTGCTGGAGACCTGGTCGACGCTGAGGCGGTTCTGCACGGCGAGCGCGACCGGGAAGACGAGCTCGGAGGCCTTGGGCGCGACGACGACGCCGCCGAGCACCGTGCCGTAGACCTTGCGGCAGAAGAGCTTGACGAAGCCGTCGGAGATGCCCTGCATCTTGGCCCGCGGGTTGCGGGCGAGGGGCAGCATGACCGACTCGACGTCGGGTGACTCGTCGGCGGCGCCCTGGCTGATGCCGACCGTCGCGATCTCGGGCTCGGTGAAGATGTTGGCAGCGACCCCACGGACGTTGAGCGGTGCGACGGCGTCACCGAGGGCGTGCCACATGGCGATGCGGCCCTGCATGGCGGCGACGGAGGCGAGCGGCAGCACGCCCGTGCAGTCTCCGGCGGCGTAGATGCCGCCGACGCTGGTGCGCGAGACGCGGTCGACCTGGATGTGGCCCGAGGGACTGAGCTCCACGCCGACCTCCTCGAGGCCCATGCCGGCCGTGTTGGGCACCGACCCGACCGCCAGCAGCGCGTGGCTGCCGCGGACGGTGCGTCCGTCGACGAGCGTCACCACGACGCCGTCGGCGGTGCGCTCGACGGATGCCGCGCGCGACTTGTTGAGCACCTCCATGCCGCGTTTGCGGAAGACGTCCTCGATGACGGTGGCGGCGTCGGCGTCCTCGCCGGGCAGCACGCGGTCCCGTGAGGAGACGAGCACGACCTGGGAGCCGAGGCCGAGGTAGGCCTGAGCGAGCTCGGCCCCGGTGACGCCGGACCCGATGACGATGATCCGTTCGGGCAGCTCCGCGAGCGAGTAGATCTGCTGCCACGTGAGGATGCGCTCGCCGTCGGGGCGCATCGTGTCCATGACGCGGGGCGCGGCCCCGGTGGCGACGAGCACGACGTGGGCGGTCAGCTCCTGGGTCGAGCCGTCGGCGAGCTCGGCGACCACCCGTTCGCGAGCGGTGACCCGGGCCGTGCCGCGCAGCACGGTCACGCCGACCTGCTCGAGGCTCCCCTGGATGTCGGCGCTCTGGGCGGCCGCCAGCTCGAGGATGCGGCCGTTGACGGTGTGGGCCTGGGCGACGGCGTCGGACACCTCGTCGCCGTCGTCGTCCTGGAGCCGCACGCCCAGGTGCGAGGCGGTCTCGAAGTCGGACATGTAGTCGGCGGTCGCGATGAGCGCCTTGCTCGGTACGCAGTCGGTGAGCACCGCAGCGCCGCCGAGCCCGTCGCGTTCGACGATGGTGACCTGGGCGCCGAGCTGGGCGGCGACGAGGGCCGCCTCGTAGCCGCCGGGGCCGCCGCCGATGATGACAACGGATGTCTCGCGCGTGATCACGGGTTCCATCCAACCATCCCTCGGACGACGCCGAGGCAGGGCTCCGGGCCCGAGCGGGACCGGTGCGTCGCCCCGGGCGACCTCGCTAGAGTCCACATCGTGAACAGCTCCTCACGTGACCTCAACGACCCCTCCACCGACCCGTTCGCCGTCGCCGCCGACGCGGCCGCCGTGATCGCCGAGCGCACAGGAGCCGAGCGCCACGACGTGGCGCTCGTGCTCGGTTCCGGCTGGGGGCAGACGGCCGAACTCATCGGCGAGACCCTCGCGACCGTCGACAACGCCGACGTGCCCGGCTTCCACAAGGCCGCCGTCGTCGGCCACTCGGGCAGCATGCGGTCGGTTGCGATCGGCGACACCGGTCGTCGGGCACTCGTCTTCGGCACCCGCACCCACTTCTACGAGGGCCGCGGCGTGCGGGCGGTCGTCCACGGCGTGCGCACCGCGAAGGCCGCCGGCTGCTCGACGATCGTGCTGACGAACGGCTGTGGCGGGCTCAATCCCGCGTGGTCGCCGGGCACTCCGGTGCTCATCCGCGACCACATCAACCTCACGGCGCACTCCCCCGTCGAAGGTGCGAACTTCGTCGACCTCACCGACCTCTACACGCCTCGGCTGCGCGACATCGCCCGCGAGGTCGACCCGGCACTCGACGAGGGCGTCTACGTCCAGTTCCGCGGTCCGCACTACGAGACGCCGGCCGAGGTGCAGATGGCCAAGGTCATCGGAGGCGACCTCGTGGGCATGTCGACGTCGCTCGAGGCCATCGCCGCACGCCAGAGCGGCCTCGACGTCCTCGGGATCTCGCTCGTCACGAACCTCGCCGCGGGCATCTCCGAGACCCCGCTGAGCCACGACGAGGTGCTCGAGGCCGGTCAGCTCGCCGCCGAACGCTGCGGGCGCCTGCTCGCGGCCGTCGTGGGGCGCCTGTGATGACGACCGTGGACACCACCGAGACCATGTATGCCGCCGCGCGGGCCTGGCGCGACGACGACCCCGACCCGACCACCCGGGCCGAGCTCGATGCGCTGCTCACGCGCGCCACAGACGGAGACGCCGAGGCCGGGGCCGACCTCGCTGACCGGATGTCGGGCCTGCTCGAGTTCGGCACCGCTGGGCTGCGCGGGGCGCTCGGCGCGGGCCCGAACCGGATGAACCGGAGCGTCGTCATCCGTGCGGCGGCCGGCCTCACGGCCTACCTGTGCGCCGAGGGCGGCGCGGGCGAGCACCCGACGGTCGTCATCGGCTACGACGCGCGCTACAACTCCGACGTCTTCGCCCGCGACACCGCGGCGGTCGTCGTCGGTGCCGGCGGGCGCGCCCTGCTGCTCCCCCAGCCGCTGCCCACCCCGGTCCTCGCCTTCGCGATCCGGCACCTCGGCGCCGACGCCGGCGTCATGGTCACCGCCAGCCACAACCCACCCCAGGACAACGGCTACAAGGTCTACCTGGGCGACGGCAGCCAGATCGTGCCTCCAGCCGACGGCGAGATCGCGGCCCACATCGGCCGCGTCGAACGGGTCGCCGACGTGCCCCGCGCGGCCGAGGGCTGGGAGACGCTCGGCGACAACCTCCTCGAGAGCTACGTCGACGCGGTCGCCACCGTGGTCGACCCCGACTCGCCTCGCGACATCAGCGTCGTGCACACGAGCCTGCACGGCGTCGGCCACGGCACCGTGCACGCCGCCTTCGTCCGGGCCGGGTTCCCGGCGCCGGTCGCCGTCGACGAGCAGGCCGTGCCCGATCCCGACTTCCCGACCGTCGCCTTCCCCAACCCCGAGGAGAAGGGCGCCATCGACCTCGCGCTCGCGCGGGCCCGCGCGACGGGATGCGACCTCGTCATCGCGAGCGACCCCGACGCCGACCGGTGCGCGGCGGCGGTGCTCGACCCGGCCCTCGGCGACTGGCGCATGCTGCGCGGCGACGAGGTCGGTGCCCTGCTCGGGGCGCACGTCGTGCGGCGTGGCGTCTCACGCCGCGACGTCTTCGCCAACTCGATCGTCTCCTCGCGGCTGCTTGCGTCGATCGCCAAGGCGGCCAAGCTCGCTCACGAGGAGACCCTGACCGGCTTCAAGTGGATCTCGCGCGTGCGCCGGCTCCGCTACGGCTACGAGGAGGCCCTGGGCTACTGCGTCGCGCCCCAGCTCGTGCGCGACAAGGACGGCGTCAGTGCCGCGCTGCTGCTCGCTGAGCTCGCCGCGACCCTCAAGGCCGAAGGTCGCACGCTCACCGACCTGCTCGACGACCTCGCGGTCGAGCACGGCGTGCACGCCACCGACTCCTTCTCGGTGCGGGTCTCGGACCTCGCCCAGACGGAGGCGCTGATGGGCCGGCTCCGCAACGAGCCGCCCACGGTGGTGGCGGGCATCGAGGTCACCCGGGCCGACGACCTCGCCCGCGGCGACGGCGGCCTCCCGCCGACCGAGGGCCTGCGCTACCACCTGGCCGATCGCTCCCGCATCATCGTGCGGCCCAGCGGCACCGAGCCGAAGGTGAAGGTCTACCTCGAGGTCATCGAGCCGGTGGCCGACGCCGCCGGTCTGGGTGAGTCCAAGGCCGTTGCCGAGACGCGGCTGGCCGACGTGCGCGCGGACATGGAACGCCTGACGTCGCTGTGACGGCGGTCGTCCTCGCCTCCACCCGGCGGTGACGACGTCACGGCGCCCGACGGGCCTCTCGAGGAGCTGCCGTCAGACGACGAACGTCGCGATGACGAAGAAGGCGGCCGCGGCCAGCAGCAGACCGACCGAGACGGGGTCCCACACGCGCGTCGCGATGCGAGGGGTGCGGCCGTCCTTGCGCCTGCGGTCGGCGGCGATGCGCTCCTCGATCTCCGCCGCGACCACCTGGGCCTGGACCTTCGAGGTGGCCGGCAGCTCCGACGTGCCGCGGCCGCGCACCCGGTTCGCGCTGAAGGTCAGCAGGCCACGGCCGTAGCGGGGCCGGCCAGGATCGGCCGGCACGCCCCAGGCGGTGTAGCGGGCGCCCTCGGCGACGAGCTCGAGAGCCCAGCGGGAGCGCACCTCGGTGATCACCGGCCACGTGAGCTCGGTGGTGCGCATCGGGTTGACGACGCGGACGCCCTCGGCGTGGATGACGACGCACGGGCGCACGACGAAGAGCCACACGAGCACGAGCGCGAGCACGATGGCCGAGATCAGCGACCAGCTGCGGGGAGACGTCAGCAGGACGGGCACGAGCAGCCCGAGACCGGCCAGCCCGGTCAGCGCCCCGACCACGACGGACGAGCCGGGCCGAAGCGTGCGGCGCTCTGGGGTGCCGGCGTCAGGAGCCGGCCCGGTCGGCCCTGCGGGCTGTGGTTCGGGACTCACGGTGGCACTCTCTCACGGGTCACGGCCCGTCTCGAATGGTGGATAGACTCCCGTGGTGACTGTTAGCACCACGACGCGCTCCGCGCAGGAACTCACCGCCCAGGCGCGTGACGTCCTCGGGGTGTCGCGCCTGACGAACCCTGCCCTCACCTCGTGGCTCCACGGCCTGCCCGGCGTCGACCAGGTCGGCTGCGAGGGCCGCGCCGCGTCGCTGGGCACCCGGTCGATCAAGACCACCAGCAAGGCCTGGGCCATCGACACGGCCATCGGGATGATCGACCTGACCACGCTCGAGGGCTCAGACACCGTCGGCAAGGTCCGGTCGCTGTGCGCGAAGGCGCTCGTGCCCGACGCCCTCGACCCGACGACGCCCCGACCGGCCGCCATCTGCGTCTACGGCGACATGGTCGCGACGGCCAAGGCGGCTCTCGGCGACAGCGGCATCCACGTCGCCGCGGTCGCGACGGCGTTCCCGTCGGGCCGCGCGAGCATGCCGGTCAAGCTGGCCGACACGCGTGACGCCGTCGAGGCCGGCGCCGACGAGATCGACATGGTGATCGACCGTGGCGTGTTCCTCTCCGGCGACTACCTCACGGTCTTCAACCAGATCGCCGAGGTCAAGCAGGCCTGTGGCGACGCGCACCTCAAGGTGATCATGGAGACCGGCGAGCTCGTCACCTACGACAACGTGCGCCGGGCCTCCTACCTCTCGATGCTCGCGGGTGGCGACTTCATCAAGACGTCCACCGGCAAGGTGCAGCCGGCGGCGACCCTGCCGGCCACGCTCATCATGCTCGAGGCGGTCCGCGACTGGCGCGAGCTCACCGGCGTTCAGGTCGGCGTCAAGCCGGCCGGTGGCATCAAGACCACCAAGGACGCCATCAAGTACCTCGTCATGGTCAGCGAGATCGCCGGCGACGACTGGATGAGCCCGCAGTGGTTCCGGTTCGGCGCCTCGAGCCTGCTCAATGACCTCATCCTCCAGCGTCAGAAGCTCGCGACCGGTGCCTACTCGGGCTCCGACTACGTGACCATCGACTGACGGACACCCGTCAGCCGACCGCCTTGACTGCACAGACTGAGCTCAAGAAAGACACCCTGATGCCCACGTTCGAGTACGCCCCGGCGCCGGAGTCACGCGCCATCGTCACGATCGAGAAGTCCTACGGACTCTTCGTCGACGGCGCCTTCACCCGCCCCAAGGCCACCTTCGCCACGATCAACCCGGCCGACGAGACGGTGCTCGCCGAGGTCAGCCAGGCCGGCCCCAAGGACGTCGACAAGGCCGTCGCCGCAGCCCGCCGCGCCTTCGAGGGCGTGTGGGGCAGGATGTCCGGCGCCGAGCGCGGCAAGTACCTCTTCCGCATCGCCCGCATCCTGCAGGAGCGCGCCCGCGAGTTCGCCGTCCTCGAGACCCTCGACAACGGCAAGCCGATCAAGGAGACCCGCGACGTCGACGTGCCGATCGCCGCCGCGCACTTCTTCTACCACGCAGGCTGGGCCGACAAGCTGGAGTATGCCGGCCTGTCCGCCTCGGGCGCCGACGCCCCCCGCCCGCACGGCGTCGTGGGCCAGGTCATCCCCTGGAACTTCCCGTTGCTCATGCTCGCGTGGAAGATCGCCCCGGCCCTGGCGACCGGCAACACCGTGGTGCTCAAGCCCGCCGAGACCACCCCGCTGTCCGCGCTGCTCTTCGCGGAGGTGTGCCAGCAGGCCGACCTGCCCGCGGGCGTCGTCAACATCATCACGGGTGACGGCCGCACCGGTCAGGCGCTCGTCGAGCACCCCGACGTCGACAAGGTGGCCTTCACCGGCTCCACCGAGGTCGGCAAGATGATCGCCCGCTCGATCGCCGGCACGTCCAAGAAGGCGACCCTCGAGCTCGGCGGCAAGGCCGCCAACATCGTCTTCGACGACGCCCCCATCGACCAGGCCGTCGAGGGCATCGTCAACGGCATCTTCTTCAACCAGGGCCAGGTCTGCTGCGCCGGCTCGCGCCTGCTCGTGCAGGAGAACGTCCACGACCAGGTCATCGCGAAGCTCAAGCGGCGCCTCGGCACCCTCCGGGTCGGCGACCCGATGGACAAGAACAGCGACCTCGGCGCCATCAACAGCAAGGCCCAGCTCGACCGCATCACCGCGCTCGTCGAGGCGGGCGTCGCCGAGGGCGCCGAGCGCTGGAGCCCCGAATGCTCTTTGCCCGCAAAGGGATTCTGGTTCCCCCCGACCGTGCTCACCGGCGTCTCGCAGACGCACCGCGTTGCGACCGAGGAGATCTTCGGCCCGGTGCTGTCGGTGCTGACCTTCCGCACGCCCCAGGAGGCGGTCGCGAAGGCCAACAACACCCCGTACGGCCTCTCCGCCGGTGTCTGGACGGAGAAGGGCTCGCGCATCCTCTGGATGGCCGACCAGCTCAAGGCCGGTGTCGTCTGGGCCAACACCTTCAACCGCTTCGACCCGACGTCGCCGTTCGGCGGCTACAAGGAGTCGGGCTACGGCCGCGAGGGTGGCCGCCACGGCCTCGAGGCCTACGTCACCACCGCCCCTGCAACCCTGACGGGAGCCGCCCGATGAGCCGCCTCGACGTGCGCAAGACCTACAAGCTCTACATCGGCGGCGAGTTCCCGCGCAGCGAGTCGGGCCGTTCCTACGAGATCGTGTCCGCCAAGGGCGAGTTCCTCGCGAACGCCTCGATGGGCTCGCGCAAGGACGTCCGTGACGCCGTGGTCGCGGCACGCTCGGCCCTGGCCGGCTGGTCCGGCGCGACGCCCTACAACCGTGGCCAGGTGCTCTACCGCGTGGCCGAGGTGCTCGAGGGGCGTCGTGCCCAGTTCGTCGACGAGGTCGCCGCGAGCGAGGGGCTGTCGGCGCGCGCGGCGAACGCCGTCGTCGACGCCGCGATCGACCGCGTCGTCTGGTATGCCGGCTGGACCGACAAGATCGCCCAGGTGCTCGGCAACCTCAACCCGGTCGCCGGACCGTTCTTCAACGTCTCCGCACCCGAGCCGACCGGTGTCGTGGGCATCCTTGCCCCGCAAGGCTCCTCGCTCCTTGGGCTCGTGTCGGTCATCGCGCCGGTCATCGCCGCGGGTAACACTGCCGTCGTCGTGACGTCTGCAGACCGGCCGCTCCCGGCCGTCACCCTCGGCGAGGTGCTCGCCACCTCCGACGTGCCCGGCGGCGTCGTCAACATCATCACGGCCCGCACGGCCGAGGTCGCCTCGTGGCTCGCTGCGCACCGCGACGTCAACGCCATCGACCTCACCGGCGTGGCCGGCGCCGAGGGCGTCGACTGGGCCGCCCTCGAGGCCGAGGCAGCCGGCAACCTCAAGCGCGTCTACCGCCCGACGGTGGTCGACGGACAGCCCGTCGAGCCCGACTGGAACACCGACCCCGGCCTCGGCCGCATCAAGGCGTTCGTCGAGACGAAGACGGTCTGGCACCCCAAGGGCCTCTGAGCCGCGGATGCGGAGCGAGCAGGGAGGACGCCACGTGTCCGCGGTCGGCGACGGGTCGGGCGGTCGGCGACGCGTCATCCTGCTGACCGGTCCGAGCGGGTCGGGCAAGAGCAGGCTCTCGGCGCGGCTCCACGCCGCCCACGGTTGGCCGGTCGTGCGTCTCGATGACTTCTACCGCGAGGCGAGCGACCCCGCCCTGCCCCGATCCCCGCTCGGCATCGCCGACTGGGACCACCCCGACTCGTGGGATGCCGGGGCAGCGGTCGCCGCCCTGCGCTCGCTCGTCGACGACGGTTCGGTCGAGGTGCCGGTCTACGACATCGGCGCCTCGGCGGTGACCGGACGGCACACCGTGACGGCGCGTGCGCACGACTATGTGCTGGCCGAGGGGCTCTTCGCCGGCCGCCTCGTGGCACCCCTGCGCGCCGAGGGGTTGCTCGCCGAGGCGCTGTGCGTCCGCCAGAACCGCACGCTGACGGCCCTTCGGAGGTTCGTGCGCGACCTGTCCGAGCGGCGCAAGCCGCCTCACATCCTCCTGCGTCGTGGCCTCACCCTGTGGCGCGACGAGCCCTCGGTGATCGCCCGCGCCAGGGCCGACGGGGCCCGCTGCGTCCACCCACGCGAGGCCGAGGCCGAGCTCGGCGCGCTCCTCGGGGCAGGCGCCGGGCGGTGAAGCTCGTCGGGATGCTCGGCGGGATGAGCTGGGAGTCGAGCGCCGAGTACTACCGGCTCGCCAACGAGCTCGTGAGAGAGCGCGTCGGCGGGCTGTCGTCCGCCCGTCTGCTGCTGCACTCCGTCGACTTCGCGGAGGTGGAGCGACTGCAGGCCGAGGGCCGCTGGGACGACGCCGGCGAGCTGCTCGCGGCAGCCGCAGCGGGTCTCGAGGCCGGTGGCGCAGAGCTGCTGCTCATCTGCACCAACACGATGCACAAGGTGGCCGACGCCGTCGAGCAGGCCGTGTCGATCCCCCTGCTCCACATCGGCGACGTCACGGCCGCGGCCGTGCGAGGGGCGGGCCTGTCACGGGTCGGCCTGCTCGCCACCGCCTACACGATGGAGCAACCGTTCCTGCGTGAGCGACTGGCCGGCCACGGGCTCACCGTGCTCGTCCCCGAAGCGGACGACCAGGCGCTCGTGCACCGCGTCATCTACGAGGAGCTGTGCCTCGGCGTCGTGAGCGAGGAGTCCCGGCAGGCCTACCGCCAGGTCATCGGACGGCTGGTGGCCGCAGGCGCCGAGGGCATCATCCTCGGCTGCACCGAGATCGAGCTCCTCGTCGACCAGTCCGACTCCGCGGTGCCGGTCTTCCCGACGACCCGCCTGCACGTCGAGGCCGCAGTCACTGCTGCCCTCGCAGCCGACTGAGCGGGCTGACGAGGGCGGGCACCCCAGAGGTGGCGGTCCCGGAGGGCTCGCGGTGCGCGCGCTCCCCCCGGGGCTGCCTCCGCGTGGTCAGCCGATCGGAGGCACCTCGTAGCCGAGCTCGGCGTAGCCGGGCTTGATGACCCCGTCGATGAGCGCCAGCCGCTCGTCGAACGGGATGAAGGCCGACTTCATCGCGTTGATCGTCACCCAGCGCAGGTCCTCGAGGGTCCAGCCTGCCTCGTCGCGCAGCAGGGCCGCCTCGCGGCTCATCGACGTGCCGCTCATCAGCCTGTTGTCGGTGTTGAGGGTGACGCGGAAGCGCAGTCGACGGAGCAGGGTGATCGGGTGAAGGGCGATCGACCGGGCCGCCGACGTCTGCAGGTTGCTGCTGGGACACATCTCCAGCGGGATGCGCTTGTCGCGCACGTATGCCGCCAGTCGCCCCAGGCGTACGCGTTGGAGCTCGAGGGTGGTCAGGGCAGCGGGGTCGTCCTTGTTGCCCTCGAGCCACTCGGCGAACGGCGAGCCGTCGATGGTGATGTCGTCGACGATGCGAACACCGTGGCCGAGGCGGTCGGCACCACACCACTGGATGGCCTGCCAGATGGAGGGCAGCCCGAAGGCTTCACCGGCGTGGATGGTGAAGTGGAAGTTCTCGCGCTGGAGGTACTCGAAGGCGTCGAGGTGTCGGGTGGGTGGGTAGCCGGCCTCGGCGCCGGCGATGTCGAACCCCGACACTCCCTCGTCGCGGTAGTGGATCGCGAGCTGAGCGATCTCTGTGGACTTCGCCGCGTGGCGCATCGCGGTGAGCAGTGAGGTGACGCGGATCGGGTGACCTGCCTCCGCCGCTCTGGCCTCGCCGTCGCGCAGGCCGGCGTTCACGGCCTCCACGACCCCCTCGAGGGTCAGGCCGCGGGTGAGGTGCTGCTCGGGTGCGTAGCGGCTCTCTGCGTAGACGACTCCGTCTGCAGCGAGGTCCTGGGCGCACTCGCTCGCCACCCGGAAGAGCCCTTCGCGGGTCTGCATGACCGCCAGGGTGTGGTCGAACGTCTCGAGGTAGCGGGGCAGCGAGCCGGAGTCGGCGCTCTCACGGAACCAGGTGCCGAGGGACTCAGCGGTCGACTCGGGCAGCCCGTCGTAGTCGCAGTCCCGGGCGAGCTCGAGGATGGTCTGGGGCCGGAGGCCACCGTCGAGGTGGTCGTGCAGCAGGACCTTGGGTGCACGCTCCAGCAGCTCGACGTCCTCGTACGCGGGGATGCTCACTGCCCCTGCTCCACGGCTTCGTCGTCGTCACGGTGGACGGTGTCGGGGCTGAAGGCGGGCAGGCACACGGCGACGTACTCGGCCCCGTCGGGTCCGCACGAGTAGCGGATGCGCTCACCACCGCGGGTGAGGACCGACTGGCCGGCACCGACCTCGATCGTGCCGCCGTCGTGGTCGAAAAGTGTGTCCGGCTGCGTCCTACTCTCCCACACCGTCACCAGTGCAGTACCATCGGCGCTGAAGGGCTTAGCTTCCGGGTTCGGAATGGAGCCGGGCGTTTCCCCTTCGCTATGACAGCCGAAACTCTATGGAGATATCAATTCAGTGGGTGTGTTCCCGTTTGTATCTCGGGAACCGCACAGTGGACGCGTAGCATCTTTGTAAGTCAAGTTATCGGCTTATTAGTACCGGTCAGCTCCACACATTGCTGTGCTTCCACATCCGGCCTATCAACCCAGTAGTCTAGCTGGGAGCCTCTCGCCCTTGCGGGCCTGGAAACCTCATCTTGAAACGTGCTTCCCGCTTAGATGCTTTCAGCGGTTATCACTTCCGAACGTAGCTAATCAGCGGTGCTCTTGGCAGAACAACTGACACACCAGAGGTTCGTCCATCCCGGTCCTCTCGTACTAGGGACAGCCTTTCTCAAGTTTCCTACGCGCACAGCGGATAGGGACCGAACTGTCTCACGACGTTCTAAACCCAGCTCGCGTACCGCTTTAATGGGCGAACAGCCCAACCCTTGGGACCTACTCCAGCCCCAGGATGCGACGAGCCGACATCGAGGTGCCAAACCATGCCGTCGATATGGACTCTTGGGCAAGATCAGCCTGTTATCCCCGGGGTACCTTTTATCCGTTGAGCGACGGCGCTTCCACAAGCCACCGCCGGATCACTAGTCCCGACTTTCGTCCCTGCTCGACATGTCTGTCTCACAGTCAAGCTCCCTTGTGCACTTACACTCAAAACCTGATTGCCAACCAGGCTGAGGGAACCTTTGGGCGCCTCCGTTACCTTTTAGGAGGCAACCGCCCCAGTTAAACTACCCACCAGGCACTGTCCCTGATCCGGATCACGGACCGAGGTTAGATATCCAGAACGACCAGAGTGGTATTTCAACGTTGACTCCACCATCACTGACGTGACGGCTTCACAGTCTCCCACCTATCCTACACAAGCCGTACCGAACACCAATACCAAGCTGTAGTAAAGGTCCCGGGGTCTTTCCGTCCTGCTGCGCGTAACGAGCATCTTTACTCGTAGTGCAATTTCGCCGAGTTCGTGGTTGAGACAGTGGAGAAGTCGTTACGCCATTCGTGCAGGTCGGAACTTACCCGACAAGGAATTTCGCTACCTTAGGATGGTTATAGTTACCACCGCCGTTTACTGGCGCTTAAGTTCTCAGCTTCGCCGTGAGGCTAACCGGTCCCCTTAACGTTCCAGCACCGGGCAGGCGTCAGTCCGTATACATCGTCTTGCGACTTGGCACGGACCTGTGTTTTTAGTAAACAGTCGCTTCTCCCTGGTCTCTGCGGCCGATCACGCTCAGACAGCTTGTGTCGTCACGATCAGGGCCCCCCTTCTCCCGAAGTTACGGGGGTATTTTGCCGAATTCCTTAACCACGATTCACTCGATCGCCTTGGTATTCTCTACCTAACCACCTGAGTCGGTTTGGGGTACGGGCGGCTCGAACCTCGCTAGAAGTTTTTCTCGGCAGCATAGGATCACCCTCTTCCCGCATTCGCGGTCACTATCAGGTCTCAGGCTTCATGCGATCCGGATTTGCCTGGATCGCGCCCTACACCCTTGGACGTGGACAACCATCGCCACGCGGAGGCTACCTTCCTGCGTCACTCCATCGCTTGACTACTACCAGATCGGGTCGTGCGCTCCACACACCCGATGGACCCGAAGGTCCGGTGGGCGTGCTTCAGGCACTTAGCATCACTGGGTTCATCATGGGCGGTTCTTCGCCGGTTCCGGAATATCAACCGGATGTCCATCGACTACGCCTGTCGGCCTCGCCTTAGGTCCCGACTTACCCAGGGCAGATTAGCTTGACCCTGGAACCCTTGGTTATTCGGCGGACGGGTTTCTCGCCCGTCATTCGCTACTCATGCCTGCATTCTCACTCGTGTGGCCTCCACGGCTGGTTCACACCGCCGCTTCCCTGGCCACACGACGCTCCCCTACCCATCAACACGCCTGGACACCGAACCCGCAGGTGTCGGTGCCGAGCAGTATGTCAATGCCACAGCTTCGGTGGTGTGCTTGAGCCCCGCTACATTGTCGGCGCGGAATCACTTGACCAGTGAGCTATTACGCACTCTTTAAAGGGTGGCTGCTTCTAAGCCAACCTCCTGGTTGTCACAGCAACTCCACATCCTTTCCCACTTAGCACACGCTTAGGGACCTTAGCTGGTGATCTGGGCTGTTTCCCTCTCGACTACGGAGCTTATCCCCCGCAGTCTCACTGCCACGCTCTCACTTACCGGCATTCGGAGTTTGGCTAACGTCAGTAACCTGGTGAGGCCCATTAGCTATCCAGTAGCTCTACCTCCGGTAAGAAACACGTGACGCTGCACCTAAATGCATTTCGGGGAGAACCAGCTATCACGGAGTTTGATTGGCCTTTCACCCCTACCCACAGCTCATCCCCTCAGTTTTCAACCTAAGTGGGTTCGGTCCTCCACGCAGTCTTACCTGCGCTTCAACCTGGCCATGGGTAGATCACTCCGCTTCGGGTCTAGACCCAGCGACTATGGTCGCCCTATTCGGACTCGCTTTCGCTACGGCTTCCCCACACGGGTTAACCTCGCCACTGAGCACTAACTCGCAGGCTCATTCTTCAAAAGGCACGCTGTCACCCCACACGCCCAACGGCGGGAGGCTCCAACGGATTGTAGGCACACGGTTTCAGGATCTATTTCACTCCCCTCCCGGGGTACTTTTCACCTTTCCCTCACGGTACTTGTCCGCTATCGGTCACCAGGGAATATTTAGGCTTAGCAGGTGGTCCTGCCAGATTCACACGGGATTTCTCGGGCCCCGTGCTACTTGGGAAATCCACCGGGAGTCCACACCATTTCGTCTACGGGGGTCGCACCCTCTGTGCCGAGCCATTCAATGCTCTTCGACTATGACGCAGATTTCTTACTCCCTACCAGCATGTCAGCACTGGATGGCGGGTCCCACGACCCCGAACGTGCAACGCCTGACAGCTATCACACACGCCCGGTTTAGCCTCATCCGCTTTCGCTCGCCACTACTCACGGAATCACTGTTGTTTTCTCTTCCTGTGGGTACTGAGATGTTTCACTTCCCCACGTTCCCTCCACACACCCTATATATTCAGGTGCGGGTGACTGGACTTGCCTCCAGCCGGGTTTCCCCATTCGGAAATCCTCGGATCACAGTCTGGTTATCGACTACCCGAGGCTTATCGCAGATTCCTACGTCCTTCTTCGGTTCCTGGTGCCAAGGCATCCACCGTGTGCCCTTAAAAACTTGAACACTACAAAGATGCTCGCGTCCACTGTGAAGTTCTCAAAATACAACCGGCACCCCACACCCCACCCGAGACCAGCTCGAATGTTCGGTAGGGCCCACGACCAGAAGAAACCAGCCGRCACACACGAAGAACCCGGTATCAACCGGGCCCAGCGCGTGTCGTCCGATCCTTCAGGACCCAACAACGTGTCAGGCACCTCCCCCGCCACCCCCTCGTTCCACTGCTGTTACCAGCTTGTACTTGAGAAAAGCGACCAGGTCGGCGCCAAATAATCGATGTTCCACCCTTGAGCACCCGCTGCCCCACACTCGGGGACAGACCGGGCTGCCATWAATGACTGCTCCTTAGAAAGGAGGTGATCCAGCCGCACCTTCCGGTACGGCTACCTTGTTACGACTTAGTCCCAATCGCCAGTCCCACCTTCGACGGCTCCCTCTGTAAACAGTTGGGCCACCGGCTTCGGGTGTTACCGACTTTCGTGACTTGACGGGCGGTGTGTACAAGGCCCGGGAACGTATTCACCGCAGCGTTGCTGATCTGCGATTACTAGCGACTCCGACTTCATGGGGTCGAGTTGCAGACCCCAATCCGAACTGAGACCGGTTTTTTGGGATTCGCTCCACCTCGCGGTTTCGCAGCCCTTTGTACCGGCCATTGTAGCATGCGTGAAGCCCAAGACATAAGGGGCATGATGATTTGACGTCATCCCCACCTTCCTCCGAGTTGACCCCGGCAGTCTCCTATGAGTCCCCACCATGACGTGCTGGCAACATAGAACGAGGGTTGCGCTCGTTGCGGGACTTAACCCAACATCTCACGACACGAGCTGACGACAACCATGCACCACCTGTACACCAGTCCGAAGACGCACCCATCTCTGAGTGATTCCGGTGTATGTCAAGCCTTGGTAAGGTTCTTCGCGTTGCATCGAATTAATCCGCATGCTCCGCCGCTTGTGCGGGCCCCCGTCAATTCCTTTGAGTTTTAGCCTTGCGGCCGTACTCCCCAGGCGGGGAACTTAATGCGTTAGCTGCGGCACGGATCTCGTGGAATGAGACCCACACCTAGTTCCCAACGTTTACGGCATGGACTACCAGGGTATCTAATCCTGTTCGCTCCCCATGCTTTCGCTTCTCAGTGTCAGTAATGGCCCAGAGACCTGCCTTCGCCATCGGTGTTCCTCCTGATATCTGCGCATTCCACCGCTACACCAGGAATTCCAGTCTCCCCTACCACACTCTAGTCTGCCCGTACCCACTGCAAGTCCGAGGTTGAGCCTCGGATTTTCACAGCAGACGCGACAAACCACCTACAAGCTCTTTACGCCCAATAATTCCGGACAACGCTCGCACCCTACGTATTACCGCGGCTGCTGGCACGTAGTTAGCCGGTGCTTCTTCTGCAGGTACCGTCACTTGCGCTTCTTCCCTGCTGAAAGAGGTTTACAACCCGAAGGCCGTCATCCCTCACGCGGCGTCGCTGCATCAGGCTTTCGCCCATTGTGCAATATTCCCCACTGCTGCCTCCCGTAGGAGTCTGGGCCGTGTCTCAGTCCCAGTGTGGCCGGTCGCCCTCTCAGGCCGGCTACCCGTCGTCGCCTTGGTGAGCCATTACCTCACCAACAAGCTGATAGGCCGCGAGTCCATCCCAGACCGAAAAACTTTCCACACCATACCCATGCAGGTTGGTGTCATATCCGGTATTAGCTCCGGTTTCCCGGGGTTATCCCAGAGTCTGGGGCAGGTTACTCACGTGTTACTCACCCGTTCGCCACTGATCAGACCAAGCAAGCTTGATCGTCACCGTTCGACTTGCATGTGTTAAGCACGCCGCCAGCGTTCGTCCTGAGCCAGGATCAAACTCTCCGTTGATGTTCAAACACCCGAACGCGAAAAACGCCCGAGCACACTTTGAACCCAGAAGGGTCCGAAAACCTGACTGAAGTCGAACAACCAGCTCAAAAAGCTAGAAGTTCAATTCAWCCAAAGGATAATTCGTTCCAAAACCAACCCAAACCACCCACACGGGCAGCCCGAGCCAGCCTCGAGACGAGGTAATTGGCATCGATTTTTGACACGCTGTTGAGTTCTCAAGAATCGGACACACACCATCAACCACCTCACCGAGGAGGCCTCCGGGGCAACCCTTCAAACTTACCCGCCTCAAGCTTGGGAGTCAAACCCGCGAACCAGCCTTCAGACCGTCCAGATTCAACCCGCTTGGTGTCAGCGGTTCCTACCCACCAAAGCCTACCGGACGAACCAGTGTGCTTCGGACC
>NZ_JBFRGJ010000012.1:0-58811 GCF_052115265.1 Terrabacter sp. 2RAF25 | reverse complement strand
GGGTCGACAATGTGTGGTGCGGTCATCGTGATGATTCCGTTCGAGAGATCTGTGGAAGGTGAACTCGAAGGATCACGCGGTGGCCGCACCTACGTCCACGCTCGGGACGAATTCGACGACCGCGCTACACCACTATCAGGGACTCAACTCCGGGCTGGTGGATGTTGTACATGCTGCTTCCTGTCTGGTCGGAGGTCGGATGCACAGCAGAAGCCCGGTTCCATTCAGGATCGGATAGTGAACAGCACTATCGTGACAAGCCGCAGTTGCGG
Source organism: Terrabacter sp. 2RAF25 (assembly GCF_052115265.1). NCBI lineage: Bacteria > Bacillati > Actinomycetota > Actinomycetes > Micrococcales > Intrasporangiaceae > Terrabacter > Terrabacter sp. 2RAF25. The sequence continues at coordinate 58,539 of NZ_JBFRGJ010000012.1, read as the reverse complement.
CGCGCGTGTTGCGAAATTCTTAACATGCTGACCTGCGCGGATGCCGATCCAAGTGGCCTGGATGGCTAGGAGCCTCCTTGCCCGTGGATGGGCAGGAATGCCTAGATCACCTCTTGACACGGTGCGAAGCCAACGCCCGGCTTTCGCCCTCCGGTCGCATCGAGGTCACGCGCTTCAGCCGGGTTCGCGGGGTCGAGGTCTGGTCTGGCGCGGTGAGCCGCACAGCGTGACGGAGCACACCCGCGGCGGCTGAGGCGTCGGCTTCCACCTCGACGACGAAAGAGCGAAGACCGTGACGCGGGTAGGCCCCGGCTGCGCCCCGGCCGAACGTCTGATCGAGGTCTCGTCCGGGGGGACAGTAACCGCGACAGGGACCGGCCGACAGCCATGGACATTGAGTTCGTCGACCCGGCCGTGAACGGCTGACCATCCTCGTCGGCACCTCCACTCCACTGGCTGCGGGGCGTTTCTCAGACAACCGCACCACCGGCTCCTACGCTGCCGAGATGCCGCGCCGTTCCCATCCCGCGTTGAACTGGCCCCGCCCGCAAGGCCGAGCCCCGACCATCGAATGGGCCGAGCGCGCCTCGAACCCGGGCGGCTACCCATTCGGGCCGCTCCCGCCGGGTGTCCTGCGAGTGCACGGAGTCGTGGAGGGAGAACCGGTCGACAGCCTGCGGCTCACCCTCGACGGGCGAGCGGCCTCGATCGCGATACCGATCGACGAGCGCACCCGGGACGTCTTTGCCCCGGTCCTGGTGGCGGGCTCGGAGCTGGTAGTGCACTGCGTCATCACCGACTCTGAAGACCACCTTGATGCGTCGGTCTCCGTCGTCAGCATCGCCCTGCCTGAGGACGCGAATCGTGGCGCCAGCCTCTGGCCGCCGATGTCGTACGAAACCTCAAGGTACGGCGACGATGTCATCGGCGGCTTTATCAAGTCGGCCGTGCCGTACAAGCCGGGGCCACGCTTCGAGCTGGGGTACGACATCAAGACCGCCACGCGCATGAAGCGCGACGAGGCGTTCCGGTACTTCGACCCTGCCGACCATGCCGCTCTGCGCATGGCGCTGCAGCGGTGGAAGACGATCGACGAGGCCGCGCTGGAGCAGCATGCGACCGACATGCTGCAGGAGCACCCGATCCTGGAGATCATCGACGACGGAAAGCCCACCGTCGGCATGTGGTGTCTGGACACGTGGGAAGGACCATTTCCCCCGGTCGTGGGCTTCCACCCCCACCCGGTCAAGCCGTGGCGCAACGTGCTGGAGGGAATCTGGGGCGTCAACGGTTTCGACCGGCACGGAATGACGAAGTTCCCCGCCTGGCTGACGAATGACATCTACGGACGCAGCAACCGGGAGTCCGCGTACTCGTTCAGGCCCGACGACGTCACCGCGATCGGTCGAGGTCAGCTCGCCGCGCGGTCCATCGACGGCGTCGAGAACCCGGAAATGCGTCACTGGGCGGCGATCTCTCTTGCGCGCTTCAGTCTCCCCGGCGGGATTCGGTTCCCTGACCTCGAGCCGTGGTGTGACGCGGGCTTCTCCGACCCTCGGACTTGCCTTCATCTGCACCGGACTGGCTTGGACCCAAACGACCTCGTAAAGCGCGACCCGGCGTGGCGGCGCGTCTACTCCTGCGACTTCCACGGAAGCCAGTCACCAAATTTGCTCCTGCGCTACACGCGCGGCGTCAGCATCTACGTGTGGGAGGGGTCGCTCAGCCGTCTCGCGCAGCTGGCTCAGGCGGCGATCCCCTTGCCTGAGGCGTTGTCCATGCTGCCGCGGGCGCGCGACCTCACCGGACGCGAGTAAGCCCGCTCGATGGGATTAGCTCGCGGGCAAGACGACGTTGTAGTTGCATTTGTCACGACTGTCACTGCGCTGGCGGCGTGTGGAGGCTCGCGGCGAGCATCGCGGTCGGCGGAGATGGACGGAGTCAGCTTCCCAATGGAATTTGCAAGGGCCACTTGAAGTCCTCCGCACCGGAAGGCGGGGCGTTTCGTCGTTCTACGACGAGCCCGAAACGGTCCCGAGAAGACTTCCCGCCCCCTGCATGAGTAGGCCCAAGACCAGGAACGCGACGCCCACGAGGGCGAGGCCGCCGCCGGTCAGAGCCTCCCGGAGAGACGCCTTCACTTTGTCCAGCTCGATACCGCTGAGCTGGTGGAGGTCCTCGGCGTGCCGCTTCGCGTCCGCCCCGGCGTTGTACGCGGCCATTTTGACTTCACGCTGCCACCGCTTGGGGTAGCTCTGCACTGCGTACTCCAGGAGCGCGACGCGCTCCTCCAGCGTCGGCTCGTGGTCGCGGGGGACGACGAGGTCTCCGACCTCTATCCCCACGCCGACGCCGGCGTTAGCGAAGGATGCCTTGGATTTCTGTGCCTCATCGAAGGCGGCTAGGTTGCGGCTGCGACCTCGGACCTCGCGGACAGTGATGCCGATACCGGCCAGCTCGAAGGTGATGCCCGCCACCTGGAGCCACACCGAAAGTGTCTGCATGAGCTCACCCTCTCGTGGCGCCCCTGCGGGCCCGTGCGTGCCGCGCCGTGCGTTCGCAGCCATGGACGGTACCTAACACAGTTCGACACGCCGCTATTGAGGGTGATGAGCAGGTCGAGACTCTCCTCCTGCCGCACCTCGCCGACGATGATGCGCGCGCGCTCCGGTCGAGCGGGCGGTGCGCCCGAGCGGGAGCGTCCCCAGCAGCAACGCGGCCTGCTTCTTCGTGGAGCAGCCCTGGGGGCAACGCAGTCCACCGCTCGGCGCTCTCGGGAAGGCGTCGCGGTTGTAGGGACATGGGAACGGGCCCTCCCTCCTGAGCTGGCCGCTTGCCGGACGGGTGTTGACCGAGCACGCCATCGACTCGACCTGTGAATCGCCGAAAAGCGCCGCGCGCCGGTGCGCGCGACGCGAATCATGGCGGCCTCGATGCGCGACAAACGGGGTTTCGCGACGGGCCAGGACGCGTGAAAGGGAGGACACCATCAGATCGGGTTGGTACTACCAGGCGGGGCAGGGCCGGCTCCGCTACCACGACGGCGAGGGCTGGACGGAGCAGTACCGCAGCGCGGATCGGCCGGAGGCAAACGTGGTGCCATCGCCGCCGGTCGTTGAGCCGACGGATCCCGCACCTACGGCTGGGCAACCGAGGAACCGGTCAGCAGCACTCACCAAGGTCGGAGCGGCCTGTGCCGCGTTGCTCATGACGAGCGGAGCCGGCGTTGCCGTCGGCGCCTACCTTGCCGACGGATCAGCGCCCGAGACGGTCGCCACAACGCGTCCTAACGGAGGGCTCGGCCCTACACCGACGACGGAGCAGGGCCCGACCGCCGCCGCAACCGGGCGGGTCGTAATCCCGTCGGCCCAAACGGCGGTGCGACCAAGCATCGCCGAGGCCCCCGCCCCGCCTGCCACGCCAACCCAGGGGCCCATGCCGACACCGGCAACCATGCCAGCGCGCGATCCGGATCCGCCAGAAGCCAGTTCGTTCGACCTTGAGTACGCCCGACTGGTCGTGCGGTACATCGTGGAGGACATCGCCACCGCCGATGCACGCATGGTTGATCCCAGCACCACCACGACCGCGACGATGACCTTCCTTGCCGAAGACATGGACAAACTGCAGGACGCTGGCATCCCGCCGGTCAGCGACCCCGCCCGCTATCTGGCTCGAGTGCAGGTTCTCGGCCAGTTCTATGCGAAGGCCGCAGTCCTCCTACCCGACGATGCCATCGGCGCTGTCGCCGCGTATATGGTGGCCCGGGAAGATACCTCGAAACTGCTCGCGGTGCTGAACCCGATCCTGGGTACCCACCACAAGCTGCCACCCTGGAAGTTCATGTAACGCGTCAACTCGCGTGGCCCCGGGTTGTCCGGACTAGCAGCGACTGGTCGACCCCAGAACACCTGCCGGTCGACACGGTCGCACAACGCGTGAGGTCAACGAGGCCCGCGCCCATGCGACCGTCCCTACCGTGGGTAAGAATGGGCTCCATGAGCCCAACAGCTGCTCTCCCGCCGGTCAGGGGCAGGCATAGGAACCGAGCGCTGGCGGCCGCCCGGCGTGCCCGCGCCGTCGAGCTGCGGACCCAGGGTTGGACCTACCAGGCCATCGCCGACGAGCTCGGATACGCCGGCCGTGCCCCGGTCTGGCGACTGGTCCAATCGGCCCTGCAGTCCCGCACCGCCGAGGCGGTGGACGGCCTGCGCCAGCAGGAGTTCACTCGGCTCGAAGCCCTGCTGGCCGCGTACTGGGATGCCGCGACGACGGGAGATCTCGGTGCCGCTCGTACCGTGCTCGACGTCATCCGAGGCGAAACACGACTGCTCGGCCTCGCACAACCGCGTCAGGAGCCCAACGACGCGCCACGCAAAGTCGTTGTTCCGCCACGACCCTGAGCCCGTTACCTGCTCAGCGTTACCGTTCGAGGCGGTGAAAGCCCGCGGCGCCTACCGCTGCCGGGCCCGCCGTCTCAGCCCCGAACAGGTTGAGGCTTCTCTACGACTCGCTACGGCTCTGAAACCACAATCAGTTCGGCTCGATCGACCAGCGGAGTCCGCCCCACTCTTGAGATCTCAAGGCGGACCGCCTTTCCTTCGGTCGAGACGCCCAATTCAGAAGCAAGCGCATGAACACCCAGCGCTTGGTCGTTCAAAGCGTCGATAAGTCCTGCGCCCGGCACCTTCTTGCCCAGTTCTCCAGCCTGGCGAGCCAGCCACAGACCCTTGCCCTGCTTGGCCAGCAGTGGCGCAAGGGGTGAGACTAGTGCTGCGGTGACGAGGGCCAGGGCCCCCGCACCGACGGTGACCGCAACCACGGTCCCGATTGCAGTGGCACCCGCACCAGTTGCGGTGCCCGCCGCTATCACCACACCTGGGGATGGCGTCCACCCCGATTGCTTGGAAACGGTCGAGCCCGGGACGCGTCCCGTCGCTCGTGCCGCATCCTCCGCGCGACGGTAGATGCCACGAAGGGCAGCGTCGTAGTGGTCAACGGCGCGGCGGGTCCAGTGAAGCGCGGCACCCGAGTCACCCTCACGCGCAGCCAACGCAGCGTTCACTGCAGCGGCGAAGCCACGGTGATGGTGGTAGAGCCGATCCTGAGACTCGGCGCGCCTGAACTCAGCAGCGGCCTCTTTGAGGGCACGCTCGCGGGCGCTATCGGAAGTGCTGGCCCGAGCGACCTCCAGAGCACTCCGAGCTGACTTGAAATCGTTCTCGAGGATCGCACGGATCTCCCCGTGAGTCTGAGCCAGCAGGCGATCAGCCTCTGTCGTGATCAACCCGCAGGCCCGGGCAACGGTCGTCCCTGTGCGGACAAGACCGAGGAAAGTCATGACTGGGTCCACGCCCTCATGATGCCAATAGGCCGCGGACTTCGCGTTTCGAACGGCGCGGGTTTTCGTCTACAAGGCGCATAGGTAGGCGGGTCAACAACGGGCGGGCGACGATCCCGACGAATACCGGTTCGAGTGCGACGACTGCGAGGGCACCGGCACGGTGCGCGTCCCGGTCGACGACGACGAGACCGTGTTCGAGGAGGGCACCTGCCCCGACTGTGGGGGAAGGGCTACTACGAGGGCGAGGGCAGACGTCGACGGCGACTACTGAGGACCTCAACTGTCGCGTCGTCGGCCGAACCAGCGCCGCTTGGGGGGGCGGAGGATGTCCATGTGAGAATCGGGCCGTCCTTGGTCACGTGCATCAGGTCGGAGATCGCGGCCCCCGTGCCGTCGGGCTTGGCTGACCGGAGGGCGTCAGCGTCGTGGTCGAGGGCAGCGGTCCAGGCCGCTTGGTCCTCGGCTGGCAGCGGGCCCTGCCCGATGACCTGCCTCGCGACCTGACTCATGTCGAGTGCCGCCTCCCACTGCTCCTCGTTCAAGGTCACCATGAACAACTCGGGCTCTTGCTGCACCCGAGGTGCGTCAAGCACGTGGTCAAGGACCGGGAGGGGACGAGTCTCCGCATTGGTCAGATCGCGACAGAGACTCCAAACGTCTCGCGTCGCCCTGTTGAAGACCCAAACCCTGTTGTCCGCCATGCGGCCCAGTCTGCCTCGGCGACACGTTCTGTGTCGCTCCAGAGGCGGGACGTGGACCCGATCCTCAATTCCCCTGACGAAAGAGCAGCCTGCGAGTTCGCTCGGGGTTCATGAGAACGTCGAGCAGGTAGAGATAGCCGAGGAGCCCGACATCGTGCGGGACGTGACCTGGTCTGGCGCGGTGCAGTCGCGCGGCATGGCGCAGCACCCCCGGCGGCCGCTGAGGCGTCAGCCTCGACCTCGACGACGAACGGCGCCACGACCGTCACCTGGGTGGGGGCGGCTGACCCCCAGGCGAAGGTGCGCTCGAAGGTTTCGCCGGTCGGGTGCAGCAAGGGCGAGAGTGATCTGCCGACGGCCTTCGAGAGCGAGGTCGTCGAACCGGCCGTGACCGGTTGGCCGTCGTCGTCGACCTTGCCGGGGAAGGCCAGCACCAGCGCCGTGGGCGCTGTCCCGTCACCGGTGAACCCGATCGCGATCATGTCCAGCGTCTGCTTGGCCTTGACCTTCCACCACACGTTGACCGGGTTCGGTGGGTAGGTATCGCCAGCGTCCTTGATGACCAGTCCTTCGATGCCGCCAGCCGTGAGCGTGTGGAACCACTCCTTGGCGAGGGCCAGGTCGTCGGTCTGCTGGCACAGCACGATGGGAGAGGCGATGCCGGCCAACGCTTGCTCGAGCACCGCTCGGCGCTCCCGCAAGGGCCGACCTCGCAGGTCCTCGGAGCCGGCGGCAAGCACGTCGAAGACCACGAGCTGCGCTGGCCGTCGGGAGGCGAGGGCGCGGATCGGCCGACCGGCCGTCATCCGGGCCTGCAGCCCCTCGAAGTCGAGCCGGCCGGCAGCTGGGTCCCACGCGATGACCTCACCGTCCAGCACGAGGTCGTCCGGCAGCCGCGACGTCAGCACCGGCGCCAGGTCCGGGAACAGTGGCGTGAGGTCGGTGCCGTTGCGCGATAAGATCCGTCCGCTACCGACGAGCGCGCGGTACCCGTCCCACTTCGGCTCCCACACCATCTTCTTGACTCCGGAGGGCGTGAGGTCATCGACGGCCCGCACTAACGCGACGGGCGCATGCAACGACACCACAGCCATGTCCTCCACTCTTCACCATCCCGCCCGGTCGAAGCAGTCGAGTCGCTCAAGAGGCGGACACCATGAAGGCGTCCGGCCGGGCCCGTCGTGTCCGCACGTCAGCGCAGGTCAGCGCCATGCGGACAGTGCGGGACGGCTTGGGACGCCTACGACGAAACGTCGAGTCGCATCCTTGACTGCCGCAGCCAGCGCGCCGCGATGTGCTACGCCCTCAAGGGGCTCGGCAAAGGCGTCCGGACCCGTCCCATGCCGTGTGCGCGTCGCTGACCTGCCCAAATGCCCGGACACCCCCGCGCGACCCGGACACCTTGCACGGTGTCCGGGTCGCGCTTGTTTGCGGCGATGCAGGGTCAGGGGTCGGGTGGGCTCTGGTGCTCATCCTCACTAGTTCGTGGGCTCGGTAGGTACCGCTCCCAAGCGTCCTCGAAGTCCTCCCGGTGGTAGACCCGCTTGCGCTTGTCGGGAGTGTGCCCCGTGCGGATGCCGTAGCGCGCGAGATGCTTCCCCAGCTTTGACGGGTTGAACTTCATGTCGAACCATGGGGCAGCAGCGTCCTCCTCCAAGGCAGTCACCAGATCCTGAGAGCCGATGAACGGGTGGCCAAGCTTGTCGAAGGCGCCACGGATGTCACCAAGCAGCTGCACCCCGAGCGACTGGGCCTGTTCGTCTTCTGCGGTCGCCAGGACGAAGTACGTGGCTGCGGCGCGGGCCCGCACGGGCCAGTCGCCCCCCACGCAGTCCGCGACCGCAAGCAGCGGCTCCCAGGTGTCCGCTGCCCGGTCGTCGACCCCCGGCGGCATCGTCGGCTCGGCACCTTCGAGCAGACCGACAGCCACTTCGCCCCAGTCGTGAAGCCTGTCCTTCAGCATCGCGAGCGCCGGGCCGTCGCGCTTCTGACGGAAGGTGGAGACGACCTCACTCTCCTTGCGCCGTCGCATGGCGAGAACGACCGCTCGGTCCTCGATCGTGTCGGGCATGTTCCCGATGCCCGCCACGAGGGCCATCGCGAATGTCGAAAATGTGGTCGGCGTATGGCTAGGCCCTTCGACGCGGCCGTACGTGAGGCCGCGCTGGTGTCCGGCGTTGAGCAGGCCCCGCAGGTCCTCGTTCTGCTCGGCCTTCATCCTGGTGCCGAACAAGACGTCCGCCTCGTCTAGCAGGATGGTTGGAGGGTGCTCGTTTCCCAAGGACCGGAAGATGAACGCGACGGACGCGTTCACCGTGCGTATGGGCTCGCGGACAAGGCCGTAGACGACCTCGACAAGGCGAGACTTGCCGGACCGCTTCTCCGCGGACCGGGCCACGAGTCGAGGCGCGTAGTCGAAGGCGGGCAGCACGTGCGTCGTAGCGACCCAGAGGGCGACCGCGACGTAAGCGTGCTCGGATGGCAGGACACAGTACGTGCGCAGGCACTCTTCGACCGACAGGAGCATCTCGGCTGGATCCTCTGAGGGCTCCTGCAGCCCGCGGAGATCTGGGACGGCACTCATGCTGACCTCGCCTTTTGCGCGCTGGCCACGGTCCGTCTCGCGGCCACCTCGGCCTCCCCTGCTCGCACGGCGGCGTTCACGAAGTCCTCGACTGTCTGTTCGAGAACCCCGAGGTCCAGCGCCCTGCGGCTGGCCCAGTAGAGGGCCGCGTTGCGGTTGCCGGGCGCCTGGGAGGCCACGAAGTCAACCAGGTGCCGCGCGGAGCCCGACGACGGTATGACTCTTGGCGCAGGCCTGCTGGGGACTAGCGGCCGCAGAACTTCGCGTAGCCAGCTCGGAAGCGTGGCTATGGGGCCGTTCTGCCACGCGTACGGCCTTCCGGTGACAGGGTGCACGCTCGGCGGGAGCACGCAGTGCCCGTTCGTCTTGAGGTCAATGCCCGGTGGGAGGCCATACCGGCTGAGCTGGCCGGCGGGGCGGTGGAAGTAGAGATGCCGCCCACCGTCTCCACGGCCCGAGAGGGTCGTCAAGGTCGCCGGAACCGGGCGGCCTTCTACCAGTTCGTCCCAGCCGCGGTCGCCCCCGTTGCGGGGGTCGATGTCCAACACGATGAGCGAACGCGGGACTGCACCTCCGATGTTGGCGGAGGGCCAACGGCGCCACCACTTCTCAATTTGGAGATGACAGCTGCTCGCGTCATGGCACCCGTGCCGAGTCAGGGGAGCCTTGCCCTGCAGGGGCATGACTTCCCAGCCGTTCGCAGCCAGGGCTTGCGCGGCAGTCAGGAGCCCCATGACAGTCTCCCCGCTGGCTCAGGCACGAGCCGGACCAAGGTCATCTCCGCCCACTCCCCGCGCGCTCGCGCTCGGGCGACTACGTTCTCGGCGCCCGCCAGGGTGGTGAAAACCCTTGTACGAGAGCGCGTGCCGCGAACGAGTACCGCGTAGCCCCTAAGCTCGGTACGCCGACTCTTGTGGTGACGGATGTCAGCTGTATCGTCAGACCTGAACATGGTTTCTACCTTCCTGTTCATTCCGGGCCGGCCTTGGCAGAGGTCGGCCCGGCTGTGGATGTGGATGACACTTACTTGCTCGACGGCGTGGATGCGGTGCGGTCACAAGCCGCCTGATGCTCGATCCATCTCTCGACCACGCTTCGCAGGTAGAGGACTCGTCTACCTGCCCGGAAGCTAGAGGGGCCCTGGCCGGTGTGACGCCACCACCTGAGAGTGGCTTCGGGAGTTTTCAGCAACTCGGCGACTTGGCCCAGGGTCATCAGTTCATCCATGTCTCAACGCCTTTCGATCATCGGCTCCGGTCGAAGCCTCTTGACCAACCTTGGGCGAGACTGACACTGTTGTCGAGCGATCACCGGTTAGTTGGCGGTTACATCCGCGGTTATCTGGTGGTTACTCGATGCATGGAGGTGGATGTGGACTTGTTCAGCGTGGGACTCTGGCGCTACCCGAAGGCGGACGCCCAACGCTTCGGCGATGACTGGTGGGTCGTGCTCCCGGGTCAGGCAACCTTGGCGTTACCCGAGGGGGTGATGAGGGACTACGAGGACGACAACGAGCCCGAACTTCTCGACGTGACACTGCACGAGGTCAGGTCCGACCTGGACATGCTGGAGTCGCTAGACAACGAGGAACAGGCCGCCGCGCACGCGGCCGTGCACTGCCGAAGGTTTGGGACGCCCGACCTGTGTGGGCCACACGGCCTCCCGGTCTGGCACGACCCTCCTCGCGCCCGGCCAGGCGGCGCTCCGCGAACGAGGGTGGTCAGTCCGTCGTGCATCTACGGAGAGGCGCCGGACGGCCATCTGGGCCTCAAGGTTGCGGCCGTGGTGAACTTCGTCAAGCACCTTCGCGGCCTGGAGCAGATCGCTGACCACCTCACGCTGCGACAGGACCCAACGCCGGCCTGGATGATCGACGAGGTCCTCAACGGTGACTTCATCGAGCCTCAATATGTCCGTAGGGTCCGCGGCTTGCAGCAGGCAAACGAGTTCACCCGGAATGAAACCCGGCGCCTCCTGACCCATGCCGTTGACCGCGCCATGGCATCTAGCCGGCTTGTCGCCACGGTGCGCTGGCCAGAAGAGCGGCGTCCTGAACTGGCGCTGGTGGCCGACACTGCATGTGCCCTATACGTGGCGGATCTTCTCGCCCACGTGGGCTCCACGGACCCAGACCGAACATACCTGTGCTCGGTGTGTGGCCAGCCCTACACACCGCGGCGCCGGCTCAAGCCGAACGAGGGGCGGTACTGCACGAGACCGGAGTGCCGAAACGAGCGCAACCGAATGAAGCAAGTTCGTCGACGAGCAAGAGAGGGGGCCACGGATGGCGAGCATCACGAAGAGACCTGATGGCCAATGGAGAGCTAGGTATCGGGACGTACATGGACGCGAGCACGCCAAGCACTTCGCCCGCAAGATCGACGGCCAGCGATGGCTTGATGAGATCACCGCGTCGACCGTCACCGGCCAGTATGTAGACCCCAAAGCGGGTCGGGTCACCTTCGACGCGTACTTCACCCGCTGGGCAGGCCGACAGGTCTGGGCCCCCATGACTGAAGTGCAAAATGACCTGGTCCGCCGCTCGGTGCCCTTCGGCACTGTGCGCATGGCCGACCTGCGCCGCTCGCATCTGGAGGAGTGGGTGAAGGCCATGTCTGCGACGGGCTACGCGGCAACGACGATCACGACCCGCGTGAACGTCGTTCGCGCTGCCCTGAAGGCGGCCGTTTCCGACCGAGTCATATCATCGGACCCCTCCCCTGGTCTTAGGTTGCCCCGCCGTAGGCGAGCTGAGGCTTCAATGAGCCTCCCCAGCGCTGAAGCCATCGCCGCCCTGCTGGCCGCTACCGACGATCGGATGCGGGCGTATATCGCCCTCTGCGCTTTCGCTGGCCTGCGTCTTGGCGAAGCCTCGGGCCTGAAGCTGTCTGATGTGAACTTCCTCGGGCGAACGCTCCGAGTTGAGCGCCAGGTCCAGCGCCGACGCGGCGGGTCTGCCGAAATTCGGCCGCCGAAGTACGGCTCAGAGCGCACCGTCTTCCTTCCTGATGAGCTGCTCCAGATGCTTACCGGTCATGTACAGGGCCACGGCACCTTGCCCGACGGCTGGCTGTTCCCCACAGCGGATGGTCGCCCCATCCCGCCAACCACAGTGAATGCCTGGTGGCACAGGACGTTGAAGACCGCTGGTGTCGAAGGCGTCCACATCCACGGTCTCCGACACTTCTACGCCAGCGGGCTGATCGCCGCCGGCTGTGACGTGGTGACAGTGCAGCGAGCGCTCGGACACAAGTCCGCGTCGGTCACGCTGAACACCTATGCACACCTCTGGCCCTCGGCAGAAGACCGGACCAGGGCTGCCGCATCGGGCTTGGCGGCGTCCGTGCTTGCGACTCGTGCGGACTCAACGCGGACCGGAGCAAGCTCATAGCCGTCTGACCTGCGGCGACGTCGTTCTGAGGTCGTTGATCCAGATCTCCTCGACCGTCGGGTCGTCGAAGTACTGCTGGAGCGGGCCGTAGCCGGCGACGACCGCGAGGATGGAGTGCACCGCGAGGCGCTGGTCACCCAGGGAGGGCAGGCCGCCGTGGAGCGAGCGCTCGTCGTAGTCCTGGACGGCGTCCTGGACGAGACGGCGTACGGCCTTGGCGTCGCTCGCGGGGTCGAGCCCCGAGCGGCGGATGAGCTCGCGGACCTCGCCCTCGACGTGGCGGACCGCTTCCTGTGTCGACATGCGTTCCCCTGAAACCCTGTGAGTTGCTTCGCGGCCATCCTGCCCGGAGTCTCCGGATCTGGCGCGTCCAAGCTAGGCGACCCGTGCGCGCAGCCGCTCCGGTCATCCACAGCCAAGGCCAGCGCGCCGGCCCGGCCCGGCGGCCTGGCGCTCGGCGGACCGGACACCGTAGCGCCCACGCCGAGTGCGTGGCCGGCGTCGTCCACAGCTGTGCATGACGGACCGGGCACCAGCCGCGGTAGCGGTGTCATGGGTGCCGACACGAGGAGGCACACGTGCACCTGACGGTCACCGTCATCGATCCCGAGCAGCTCGACGTGGCACCACGCCACGTCACGATCGAGGCTGCCGAGGGCACCCCTTTCGCCGAGGTGCGCGGTCCGCTCGTCGCGGCCGCCGGCTTCGGGCCGGCGTGCGAGCAGGGGTCGTTCAGCATCGAGGGGGTCGCCGTCTCCGACCACGACCGGGTCGGAGACCTCCCGCTCGTCCGCGGAGCGCTGATCACCGTCCGCAGGAACAACGGAACGGGCCCGAACCCGAGGCGGGAGAGCCGCGCGGTCGAGCTCCGGGTCGTCGGCGGCAACGGCGCCGGTCGGCTCATCCGTCTCGGCCGAGGGGAGCACGTGGTGGGGCGAGCCGCCTCGGCGCACGTCCGCCTCGACGACCCCGGCATCTCGCGGGCCCACGCCGTCATCGACGTGCGCGCCGAGGGCATCGTGGTGCGCGACCTCGGCACGACGAACCCCTCCCGGCTCGACGGGGTCCTGCTCCCACCGGAGGGCGCCACTCTCGGCGCGGGCCAGCACCTGCGCCTCGGCTCGACCACGCTTGCGCTGGGACCGGTCGAGGTCCGCGCAGGCCACCACGAGCTGTCCGGGGGCCAGGTTCGGATCCATCGCCGGCCCCGGTTCGTCGACACGCGACCTGCCGCCAGGGTCGCGTTCCCCACGGCGCCCACCCGGCCCGACCACGGCCGACTGCCGCTCCTGGCCTCGTTCGCGCCCTTGGCGCTGTCAGCAGTGCTGGCGCTGGCCCTCTCCTCTCCCGCGCTGCTCCTCTTCGCACTCATGTCGCCAGTGCTGCTGCTCGGCCAGTGGTGGAGCGACCGCCGGGCCGGGCGCACCTCGTACCGCCGCCAGGTCCGCGAGCACGCCGCCGCGCTCGAGCACGCACGACGCGCCGTCGAGGTGGCGGCGCGCGAGGACGTCCTGCGGCGGCGACGGGAGCATCCCGACCTCGGTCACGTGGAGGCGTCGGTGCGCCGGCGTGCCACCCGGCTCTGGGAGCGTCGGCCCGGCGATCCCGATCACCTCGTGGTGCGTCTCGGGTCGGCACGACAGCCTGCACGGGTCGAGCTCGAGGGCGAGGTCGTGGACGTCCTTCCAGAGGTGGAGGACGTGCCGGTCCTCGTCGACCTCGGCCGGTCGGGGGTGCTGGGCATCGCCGGACCCCGCGAGCACGCCCTCGCCCTGGTCGGGGGCCTTGCGGTGCAGCTCGCCGCCTGGCACACGCCGCGACAGCTCGCCCTGCACGTGCTGGCTGCTTCACCTCAGGCGGCTCGCGACTGGGAGTGGGCCGCCCAGCTGCCGCACGTGTCCGACGCCGACGAGGCGGCGCCGCGGATCACCGGCGACGCCCACGGCCTGACCCAGCACGTCGAGGCCCTTCGGCTCGTCGTCGAGAGCCGTCGAACGGCTCGCGACGGGCAGCGGTCGCCCGACAACCGCACCACGGACATCGTGGTCGTGCTCGACGGCGCCAGCGCGCTGCGTTCCGAACCGGGCGTCTCGGACCTGCTCACGGAGGGGCCCGGCTGTGGGCTCGCTTCATCTGCCTGGACGACGACCCGACCTCCTTGCCGACCGAGTCGCGGGTCACGGTCGAGGTCGACAGGACAGGGCTTCGTGCCACCGTCCGCGACGACTGCGGGGGTGTCGATGGGGTCGTGCCCGACCTGCCGTCCCTCGGCTGGCTCGAGACGGTGTGCGGCGCGATGGCGCCACTCGTGGATGCGACGCCGGATGCGGGGGTGGCCGCGTTGCCGCGCGAGGTGTCCTTCGTCGAGCTCCACCGTGAGGCAGGTGTGGACACCCTGAGCAGCACGGGTCTCGCCGCCTCGTGGGCTGGTGACCGAGGGCGCCCCGAGGCCCTGGTGGGCAGCGCCCCGCAAGGACCGTTCCGCATCGACCTCGCGACCGACGGACCACACGTGCTCGTCGGGGGCACCACGGGATCGGGCAAGTCCGAGCTGCTCCAGGCGCTTGTCACCGGTCTGGCCGTGTCGAACCGGCCCGACGACCTCGCCTTCGTGCTCGTCGACTACAAGGGCGGGTCCGCGTTCAGCGACTGCGCCCGCCTCCCGCACACGGTCGGTCTGGTGACGGATCTCGACGCCGTCCTCACCGCTCGGGCCCTCACCTCCCTCGATGCCGAGATGAAGCGCCGCGAGCGCCTGCTCGCCGAGGCCGGGGCCAAGGACCTCGACGGCTATCGCCGTGCCGCTTCCGTACGCCGGCAGCTGCCTTCGCTGGGGCGCCTGGTCATCGTCGTCGACGAGTTCAAGGCACTCGCCGACGAGTTCCCCGACTTCGTCAGCGGCCTCGTGCGGGTCGCGGCACTGGGGCGATCGCTGGGGCTGCACCTGGTCCTCGCGACCCAGCGACCGGCCGGCATCGTGTCCGCCGACATGCGGGCCAACATCTCGTTGCGCGTCGCCTTGCGGGTGCGCGACCGCAGCGACAGCACCGACGTCATCGACAGCCCCGACGCTGCGGGCCTCGACCCTCGGGCCCCCGGGCGGGCCTGCGTCAGGGCCGGCGACCATGCCCTGACGACGGTGCAGGCTGCTCATCTCGGCCGGCCGCTCCGTCACCTGAGCTCGTCACCCGAGCGCACGCGTGCGGTCCGTCGCGACCTGCTCGCCGAGGCGTGCTTTCCCCCTCCCGGCGACCGGACAGCGGGCAGCACCACCGCGACCGAGCTCGAGGCGGTCGTCGACGCCGTGATCGCGACGGCGCGCACACTCGACATCACGCCGGTACCTGCGCCGTGGCTGCCGCCGCTCCCGCTGACGCTGCCCGCCGCCGAGCTCGTCGACGACGCGGTCGGTGGCGACCTCCCCGGCTCGACCGGCGTGCCGATCGGGCTCGTCGACCTGCCCGCCGACCAACGCCGCGAGCAGTACGTCTGGCGGCTCGGTGACGGGCAGCACCTGGGCCTCGCGGGCGGCCCCCGCAGCGGGAGGTCGACGACGCTCGTCTCCTTGGCACTCGGCCTCGCGCAGCGGGTCTCGCCGGCAGACGTCCATGTCCACGTGCTCCAGGGCGTGGCCGGCCCGTGCTCGGCCCTGCACCATCTGCCACACGTCGGCACGGTCACCGACGCGACCGACCCGGCGGTATGCCGTCGGCTCATCGACCGCCTGGGCCGCCTCGTCGACGGTCACGAGGCGAGGCCTCGACACACGGTCGTGCTGGTCGACGGTTGGGAATCGCTCGAGGAAGCCCTCTCGGTGGTCGACCACGGCGCCACCGTCGACGCCCTCCACCGGCTGCTGCGCGACGGCGCGTCTGCCGGGGTGCAGTTCGTCGCGGCCGGCGGACGGGCCGTGGTCTCGGGTCGCCTCCCGGGTCTGCTCGCCCGACGGCTCGTCCTGCACCTGCCCGACCCGCTCGACCTCACGCTGGCCGGCGTGTCCCCGGCGCAGGCGGCAGCCGCTCGCCCCACAGGCCGAGCGGTCGACGTGCTCACCGGTCACGAGGTGCAGCTGGCCCACCCGGGCCCGGACCCGTCGCCGCGTGAGACGACGGACGCCGTCGTGCGGGCCGCCGACGGGATGGAACGGGGCGGCTCCGCATCGGCTCGCCCCTGGCGCATCAGGGCGCTGCCCGACCGCGTCGAGGCGGCCCCCTCGCTCGGTGGCAGGGACGACCTCGTCATCGGTGTCGGCGGCGACGAGTCGGGGCCGCTGTCTGTCCCGCTCAGCTCGGTCGACCGTCTGCTCGTCGCCGGACCGAGCCGCTCCGGGCGATCGTCTGCGCTGGTCACCATCGGCGAGGCGCTGCGCGCCCGCGGGCGGTCGGTGCTGACCGTCTGCCCGCGCCGGTCCCCGGTGTCGATCTGGGCCCTGACCCACGGGCTGCCCGCCCTGTCGCACCATGACGCCGCCGAGCTGGTGGCGGCCCGCAGGCTCGACCCCGACCTCTGCATCCTGGTCGACGACGCCGAGTCGGTCGATGGCAGCCCCGTCGAGCCCGCGCTCCTCGAGGCCGCTCGCCTCGTCGAGAACACCGACGGGTTCATCGCCGTCAGCGCAGACCTGGCCCGGGCCAACGCGGCCTTCCGGGGCCTCGTCCCCGAGATCTCGCGGACGGGGTGCGCCGTGCTGCTCCAGCCGGCGTCCCCCACCGACGGCGACGTCGTCGGTGCTCGCCTCGACGTGCCCGTCGGGCGCCGACCGGGTCGCGGCTACCTCGTGCTCGACGGGGTCGCCGAGCCCGTGCAGGTCGGCCTGGTCGGCGCGCTCGGTACGCCCAGCACGGCCAGCACGGTCAGCACGGTCAGCGCAGGCGGCTCCGACATCCCGGCAGCCGCCCTCGCATCGACGACACCCACCTAGCGACGCCAGGCCGGCCCCGCCACCACCGGCTCGGAGCGCGGAATGGCTCACCGGCGGTCGTCGCGCTCTGCCAGTGTGTGCCCAACACCCGGCTCGAGGAGGACCACCATGGCGCGCCGTGCCCGAGAGATCACCCTGCGCTTCCTCGCCGCCCCCACTGACGCCGGCTACTCGGGCACCGTGGGCGGCGGTCGCGTGCTCGAGTGGATCGACAAGGCCGGCTACGCGGCGGCCGCGGGGTGGAGCGGCACCTACAGCGTCACGGCATACGTCGGCAACGTGCGCTTCGCTCGACCGGTGGACGTCGGCGACCTCGTCGAGGCCACGGCGCGGGTGGTCCACACCGGCACCACGAGCATGCACATCCTCGTGACGGTCGCAGCCGGCAACCCGAAGGACGTCGACCTGCAGCCGACGACCGACTGCATCATGGTCTTCGTCGCAGTGGATGAGCACGGCAAGCCCACGCCGGTGCCGCAGCTCGTGGCCGAGGACGACCACGACCGCGAGTGGCAGGAGAGCGCGGTCACGCGCATCGGTCTGCGCAACGAGATCGCGGCCGCCATGGCCGCCCAGACCTACAGCGACGTCGGCACCGCGCCACGTGCCGTGCTGCGGTTCCTCGCTGCCCCCACCGACGTCAACTGGGGTGGCAAGGTGCACGGCGGCATCGTCATGCGCTGGATCGACGAGGCCGCCCACGTGCTCGCCACGCAGTGGACCGGCTCGGCGGCCAACGTCGCGGTCTACGCCGGCGGGGTGCGCTTCTACCGCCCGCTCCGCATCGGCCACGTCGTCGAGGTCGAGGCCCGGCTGCTGCTGACCGGCACCTCGAGCATGCACATCAGCGTGCACGTGCGGTCGGGCGACCCGGCCACGGGCGAGCTGGCGCTGACCACGCACTCGCTCATCGTCTTCGTGCCCCTCGACGGTGCGGGCAACGCTGTGCCGGCGAAGCCCTGGACTCCCGTCAGCGACGAGGACGTCGCCCTGCGCGACCACGCCCTGGCGCTGGTGGAGATGCGCAACCGGGTCGACGCCGAGCGCCACATCCCCTGACGACCTGGGGGCACCCCCGCGGCGATCGCCGACATCGTCGTGCCGAAGCCGCCGTGGCCGACCATCGTCGCGGCGAGCTGCATGACGTCGTCCTGGATCCGCTTGCAGCGCAATGCCACTCGCAACACCACGGCTGAGGACGGCCCCGTCGGGTATGCCGACGAGCGAGGCCGGGACGCACGTGAAGTTCGGTGCGCCGGCCATCCCCTGCGCACGGGCTGCGCAGGCGCGGGCGAACTGAACCCTCGGCGTGAAGTGACCGGTGCCCGCCGTCGTCGTGAAGAGCAGACACGTGGAGTTCACCGGATGGCCACCGGAGCAGCACCAGCGGGCGCCCCGGGCCCGCCTAGCGTCACGAGCGGTCGACGCGGTGCCGAACCCGCGTCCCTCGATCCACCTGCTGAAGGAGCACTCACATGACCCCCAGGCTTCTGCCCCTGGTCGCGACGCCACGCCACGGCTCGCGCAGCCGCATGACCTGTCACTACCGCTGCAACGACGCGTGCGACGCGCCGGTGCCCAACGAGTCCGACAACCCCGCCATGCGCGACCTCGTCCAGGGCGCCCTCGCGCGCCGGTCGGTCCTCCGGGGCGGCATCGGCGCCGGCGCCCTCGTCGTCGGCGGTCTCGCGGGTGGCGCCGCCGCGGCCCCGGCCGCGGCGGCGCCCGACACCACAGGCCCGGGCGCCGGAGCTTCCGCCGGCGGCTCGGCGGCTCGCTCGCGCGACGTCGGCCGCGCCGCCTTCACCCCGGTCGCGCCGAACCGCGCCGACGCGATCACCAACGCGCCCGAGTTCACGCACAACGTCGTGATCCGCTGGGGCGACCCGGTCGAGGCGGGCGCACCGCGCTTCGACGTGCACGCCCAGACCCCGGAGGCGCAGGCCGCGCAGTTCGGCTACAACAACGACTACGTCGGTGTGCTCCCGCTCAGCGGCCGCAGCGCCCTGCTCGTGACGAACCACGAGTACACCGACGAGAACCTGATGTTCCCCACCGGCGAGTACGACGACGCGACGGTCAAGAAGATCGCGATGGCCGCGCACGGCATGGCCGTCGTCACCATCGAGCGCGGCCGCGCCAAGGGCTCGTGGATCCGTGCGGACCACCGCCGCGCCAGGCACAACCGTCGCATCACCGTGCACACCGAGTTCGCCTTCCACGGCCCGGCCGCCGGCCACGAGCTGCTCCGCACGGCCGCCGACCCTTCCGGCACCCGCGTCAACGGCACATTCGGCAACTGCGCCGGCGGCACCACCCCCTGGGGCACGGTCCTGTCGGGCGAGGAGAACTTCAACGGCTACTTCGACGCCTCCGGCCCCGTCGACGCCGCGAACGCGACCTCCTTCAAGCGCTACGGCCTCGCGACCGCGGCCGCCACGAACCGCGGTTGGTCGACCGTCGACGAGCGCTTCGACCTCGCCAAGCACCCGCACGAGGCGTACCGCTTCGGCTGGGTCGTCGAGATCGACCCCTACGAGCCCCACTCGACACCGGTCAAGCAGACGATGCTCGGCCGTTTCAAGCACGAGGGCGCCAACGTCACGATCTCCAAGGACGGTCGCGCGGTCGCGTACATGGGTGACGACGAGCGCGGCGACTACCTCTACAAGTTCGTCTCGGCCGACCGCTTCCGCAAGGGTGAGTCGCGATCCGCCCGCACGCACAACAAGACGCTGCTGACCAAGGGCACGCTCTACGTCGCGAAGTTCACCGGCGACGGCACCGCCGACGGTGAGTTCGACGGCGCCGGCACCTGGGTGGCCCTCACGTCCGACACGACGTCGTTCGTCCCCGGCATGAGCGTCGCCGAGGTGCTCGTCAACACGCGCCTCGCCGCCGACACCGTCGGCCCGACGAAGATGGACCGCCCCGAGGACGTCGAGCCCAACCCGGTCAACGGCAAGATCTACGCCGCCCTGACGAACAACTCCGACCGCGGCGTCAAGTACCCGACGGACGAGACGAACCCGCTCGCCTCGAGCATGGTCCGGTCTGCCCTCGGCGCGCCGCTCACGAGCAAGTCGGGCAACCGCAACGGCTACGTGCTCGAGCTCACCGAGCGCCGGGACGACCACACCGCAACGACGTTCACCTGGGACCTCTTCCTCGTCTGCGGCGACCCCGAGGCCCCCGAAACCTACTTCGCGGGCTACGACAAGGCGAAGGTCAGCCCGATCAGCTGCCCGGACAACGTCGCGTTCGACGGCGTCGGCAACCTCTGGATCTCGACGGACGGCAACGTGCTCGGCTCCAACGACGGCCTCTTCCGCGTGCCCGTCACCGGCCCGCACCGCGGCAAGGTCGAGCAGTTCCTCACGGTGCCGTTCGGCGCCGAGACGTGCGGCCCGCTCGTCACCGAGGACCAGCTGTCCGTTTTCACCGCGGTCCAGCACCCCGGCGAGACCGACGGCGCCACGTTCGAGACCCCGTCGAGCACTTGGCCGCACACCGACGGCTTCCCGCGCCCGAGCGTCGTCGTCTCCTACCGCAGGTGAGCCACCGCTCCCGGTTCGCCTGACTGCGGAGGCCCGGCACCTCAGGGGGTGCCGGGTCTTCGCACGCCCGGGGCGTATGCCGCCTCGCTCAGCGGGTGCGCGTCGGCAGGTGGGTGCGCGGGGCCATGCGCGGTCCGCGCCGTGGCCGGTGGTGACCGGCCATCCCGAGCAGCTGCTGCACCCGGTAGCGGTGCCCGCGGTACGGCTCGAGCAGCTCGGCCAGACCGTCGTCGTCGACCGGCGAACCGGTGAGGGCCCAGCCGATGTCCTTGGCCACGTGGTAGTCGCCGAACGAGACCGAGTCGGGGTCGCCGAGCGCGCGCTGCGACACCTCGGCGCACGTCCAGACACCGATGCCCGGCAGGGCCCGGAGGCGCCGGTGCGCCTCGGCGACGGACGTTCGCGCGCCCTCCTCGAGCCGGCCGGCATACCCGGCGGCCCGGACGACGGTGCGGGAGCGTGCCCCGTCGACCGACGCCTGCAGCCACGCCCACGACGGGATCGCCGCCCATCCGGCCGGCGTCGGCGGAGCCATCAGCCCCGGGAACGGGCCCGGCGCCACCTCGCCGAAGCGCAGCACGAGGGCCCGGTAGCCGGCGAAGGCCTCCTGCCCGGTGACCTTCTGCTCGATGACGGCGGGAGCCAGCGCGTCGAAGACCAGACCCGAACGCGGCACGCGCCAGTGCGGGAACCGGCGCCACGCCTGCGCGACGAGGTCGTGGTGCGGGACGAACCCCGACGGGTCGTCCTCCTCGCCGAGGAGGGCCGGCACCGACTCGAGCAGCCAGGGGCCGCCCGGACCCCAGGCCCGGGCGTGGACCTCGGAGTCGCCGGGGTGGCACACGAGGTGGATGGTGCCCACGCCCTGCGGCGTCTGGACGGCCCGGGTCGCGGAGCCCTCGCGGCCGAAGCGCGACGTCGGGTCGCCGCCCCCGCGACGGAACGCACCGAGCTGGCCGCGCA
This sequence comes from Terrabacter sp. 2RAF25, assembly GCF_052115265.1. Taxonomy (NCBI): domain Bacteria; kingdom Bacillati; phylum Actinomycetota; class Actinomycetes; order Micrococcales; family Intrasporangiaceae; genus Terrabacter; species Terrabacter sp. 2RAF25. The sequence continues at coordinate 37,078 of NZ_JBFRGJ010000012.1, read as the reverse complement.
GGGCGATCTCACGCTCGCTGCGCCAGACTCGGGTGACGGGGTCGGTCACGGGTGCGGGCACCACAACATCCTCGCTTACACTCGGCTCGGTCGTTGAACGCGACGACACCGGCGCCACAGACGGCCCGTCGGCACCCGCAACTCACTCCTGCACCGCCCGACCTCAGCCCCGCGCCGGCTGGCCGAGACCAGCAGACCGAGAGCCCACAGGAAGAGGAACGATGGCCCGCGAGACGAGCCGTGACCGCCGCGAGCGCGTCGCCCAGATGCAGGCAGCCCAGAAGAAGTCCGAGCGGCGCCGGCTGTTCATCGTGATCGGCGCCTGCATCGCCGTCATCGCCATCATCGGAGGCGCGGTCGCGTGGGCGATCGTCGGCGAGCAGAACAAGAAGGCCGAGGCCCTCCAGAGCATCAGCGGCGACGTCGCCGCGGCGTCCTGCGACCCGGTGACCGACGACGCGGCGAGCGGCTCCAGCGACCACGTCGGGCCGGGCACCAACAAGGCCGATGTGACGAAGATCCAGTACTCCACCGTGCCGCCGTCGAGCGGCCAGCACTTCGCCGTCCCGGCCGTCGACAAGCGCCGCGTCTACACGGTGGCCGACGCCCCCAGGATCGAGACGCTCGTGCACAACCTCGAGCACGGCTACACGATTCTCTGGTACGACCGCTCGGTCGAGAAGGAGCAGGCAGCCAGCTTCGAGGCCCTCGCCACCCGGATCAACGCGATCAAGGAGTCGGCGAACAAGTTCATCATCAGCCCCTGGGACCCCGCCTACGGCGCGTTCCCCGCGGGCAAGAAGTACGCCCTGTCGCACTGGTCGGCCGACTACGACCAGGCGAGCGGCAAGGTCGCGAACCAGAAGGGTCACCGCCAGCTGTGCGGCGGCCTCAACACGGCCGTCGTCGAGGACTTCGTCAAGGCGCACCCGTGGAGCTCGGCCCCCGAGCCCGGTGCTGCCTGACGGGTCCCGTCCGTCGTCGCAGCGCAGGCCCCCGGTCCCCGACCGGGGGCCTGCGGCGTACCACCGGTCCGGGAACACCCACGACCAGCACGTGGTTGTCGCCCACATGACCATCACCGGCGACTACGTCCCGAGCCCGAGCGACTGGGTGCGCAAGCAGGTCGAGGAGATCGAGCGCACCGGCACCACCGACTCCGTGCACATCATGAACCTCCCCGTCGTGCTGCTGACCATGCGCGGCAAGAAGAGCGGGAAGGTGCGCAAGGTGCCGCTCATGCGGGTCGAGCACGACGGAGACTTCGCCGCGGTCGCGAGCAAGGGCGGTGCGCCGGAGCACCCGAAGTGGTACCGCAACCTGCAGGCCCACCCCGACATCGACCTGCAGGCCGGCACCGAGACGTGGGCGGCGCGGGCCCGCGAGCTGTCCGGCGAGGAGCGCGAGCAGTGGTGGGAGCGGTGCGTCGCGGCCTACCCGCCGTACGCCGAGTACCAGACGAAGACCGACCGGCTCATCCCCGTCTTCGTCCTCGAGCGCGTCTGAGGCCTGCTCTCACACCGACAGGTCGTCGACCTGCTCGGTCTCTGACTGGCGCGCCCGGAGCAGGTGGTGCGACCGGGCGTACAGCCAGCCGCCGAGGGCGGCGAGCACGTCGACCACGGTGACGATGAAGCGCGACATGATCGCGACGGCAGCCGCGGCGGGCGTCGGGATCGCGGTCGAGAGGATCAGCGTCAGCAGGCCCTCGCGGGCACCCAGCCCCGCGGGCAGCACGACCGTGAGCATGCCGAGCGAGACCGACAGGGCGTAGCCGGTCATCGCCGCCGTCGTGAGATCGGGGTGTGCGCCGTCGCCGGCGACGGCCCGCGCGAGCAGCAGAGTGTGGACGCCGAAGGCGACCCAGACCAGGACGAAGATCACGACGGCGCGCAGCACGGCGCCTGCGGACAGGTCGTGCTCGAGCGGCTCTCGTCGCAGTGTCCTCAGCATCCTGGCGATGAGGGCGTTGAGCAGCCGCGGTACGCAGAGCACCACGAGGATCGGGATGCCGAGCAGCAGCCACCAGTCGAAGCCCGTCGACGTGCGCGTCAGCAGGTACGAGGCCGCCGGCAGCCCGACGAGGAAGCCCGTGGCGAGCGCGAGTCCCAGGGCGAGCAGCCCGGTGACGGCGGTGCGCCGGCGCGGCACCTTGAGCGAGCTCGCCATGTCGGCCTGCACGAGCACCGACCAGAGTGATCCCGGCAGGTACTTGCCGAGCTGGCCGACGAAGTAGACGCCGGACGCGGGCGCGAGGTGCAGGTCGGAGCCGAGGTCTCGCAGCAGCGTCTTCCAGCCGATCATCGTCAGCCACGTGCCGGCACCGGCCGCGAGGGTCGACCAGGCGAAGGTCGACCACGAGATCTTGTCGAGGTGGACCGACATGTCGGCCCAGTTGCGCACGACGGCGTAGACGACGGCGGCGAGGGTGATGACGGCGATGCCGACACGCAGGACGGTGAGGATCTTCTGTCGGGTCATGTCGTCACCATCATCGCAGTGTCCGCAGGCCTCTCAGCGCCGACGCAGGGTCAGGCGCACGAGGCCGTATGCCGCGTCGTCGGCCCGGGCGCGCGCCGCGGCGTCGCGCATGCGGGCGTTGACGTCCCCGTCGAGGTCGCCGATGAGCACGAAGCCGAGGTCGTGGGCGCGTGCCAGGATGCCGCGCACGTCGGCCGGGCCGACCGCCCCTTCGGCCGCTCGCGGGCCGATCGGGATCGTCACGACGAGCAGTCCGCCGGAGCGTAGCGCCCAAGACGCCTGCTCGAGCACGTGGTCCACGTCGCTTCCGTCGCAGCCGTCGGGGTGTATCCGCACGATGACGTCGAGCGAGCCGGTGTCGACGTCGAGCGCTGCGACGCTGGGGTGGCTGCCGGTGAAGTCGATCTCGACCGGAGCGAACCCGACCGCGCGTGCCCAGCGGGACAGGAGCGAGCGCGTGCCGCCCTCGTCGACGATGACGGCGCTGCGACGGCCGTCGTCGCGCACCCGCAGGATCGCTGCCAGCGCACCGAGCGCCGCCCACGCCGAGACGCTGTCGAGCGAGCGGGGCAGCCCGAGGATGCGGGCGAGGCGACGGGCGTCGTCGGCCTCGTCGGGCGCGCCGAGCACGTCGGTGGCGAGCACCCAGTCGGGCAGGTCGTCGGGCCGCAGCGCCACGAGGGGTCGACGGGCGACCACGGCCCGGGAGGCGGTGTGCCGCACCCTCCGGACGAGATCTGCAGCCCGGCCGCCGACGCGGAGGGCGGCTCTCCGGGCCGTCGAGGAGCGGCCTGCCGCTCCTCCCCCGTCGGTCTCGTCGGGCCCTTCGAGCCCGTCCAGCTCGTCGAGCCCGTCGTCCGGCGGGTCGCCGACGCTGTCGTCGGTCACTCCCGGCGTGACGGCATACGGGTCCGGCTCGCCGAGCAGGGCGGCCTCGTCGACCGAGAGCGCCTCGACGGTGCCGAGGTAGTGCGCCCACGGGCCGGAGAGGTCGGGCGTCTGGACGCCCTCGGCCAGCCGACGGCGTACGTCGGGGTCGCCGAGGCGCCGGAGCGCGCCGGCGAGCGCCCGCTCGTCCTCCGGGGGCACGAGGATGCCGTTGACGCCGTCGTCGACCTGCTGCGAGAAGGGCGAGATGTCGGAGGCGAGCACGGGCAGCCCGTGCGCGTGACCGAGGATGACGTTCTGCGAGGCGGTCGCCGAGCGGTACGGCAGGGCGAGCACGTCGTGGTCGGCGAGGAGCGAGGCGAGGGCGTCGGCCGGGACGTAGCCGTCGCGGATCTCGACGCGGCCCGCGAGCGCAGGGTCCGAGGCGAGCCGCCCGATGACACCGCGGTTGGCACCCCAGATCTCGCCGGCGATCGTCAGCGTCACCTCCGGCACCGTGCGCATGGCGCGCAGCAGGACGTCGATGCCCTTGTACTCGCGGATCAGTCCGAGGGCGAGCAGCCGGGTGGGACCGGTGCGCGGGTCGCGCGAGATCGGGTCGCCGCCGGGCAGGTGCGGGGGGAGGTCGGCGACCGAGACCCGGCGGGCACCCAGGTCGTGGGCCACGCGGGCCTGGTCGGTGCTGTGCACCAGCACCGAGTCGACACGGGCGAGGAGCAGCGACATCAGGCGGGCGTCGCCGGCGTGCGCCTCGTGCGGCAGCACGTTGTGGCACACCACGACAGACTGCGGCCGCGGCCGGGCCGCGCCGGGCACCGCCCCCGCCGCCCGCAGCAGGGCCAGGTGGGCAGGGACCACGGCCGGCATGACGTGCACCACGAGGATCGCGTCGACGTCGCGCAGCCGGCGACCCGCCCGCACCCACGTGTCGGGCCTGGCCCAGCTGAGCGCCCGGATGGTGCGCGGGAACGGCGGCACCTCCGGCACGCCGTCGGGCACGGTGGCGTCGGCATGGTGCAGCTTCGAGGGGTAGAGGTGCGCCCACGACACGAGCGTCACGTCGTGGCCGGCATCGGCCAGGTGGTGCGCGAGCATCGTGGTGTGGGCGGCGACCCCACCCTTGTGCGGGTGGCTCGGGCCGACGATCGCGATGCGCAGTGCAGCCGACCCCGTCGTTCCGACAGCCTCGTCCGAAGCCTGGCCGGCCCCCGGCTGGGAGCCCTGTGACAACGCATCCGTCATGGTCCCCCGACTCTAGTTCCACGCGTACGCCCTCGTGTGTGCTCCACGCCCATGTCGCGTGTCCGGTGGGGCACGCCGACCGCTCTACGCTGGACGCATGCAGAACGAGGACGTGTGGCTGGTGGTGCCGCTCTACGAGGAGGCCGCCGTCATCGCCGAGGTGGTGGGCGAGGCCCGCGCCGTCTTCCCCAAGATCGTCTGCGTCGACGACGGCTCCCGCGACGCGTCGGCCGACCGCGCCGAGCAGGCGGGCGCCGCCGTCGTGCGCCACCCGGTCAACCTCGGTCAGGGCGCCGCCCTGCAGACCGGCTTCGAGTACGCCCTGGGCGACCCGGCGATGCGCTACGTCGTCACCTACGACGCCGACGGCCAGCACCAGCTGCACGACGTCGAGGTCATGCTCGAGCGCATCCGCCGGGGCGACGTGAGCGTGGTCTTCGGCTCGCGCTTCCTCGACGAGCGCACCGACGCGTCCGCCCTCAAGAAGCTCGTCCTGCGCGCGGCGGTGGCCTACACCAACCTGACGACCGGGACCCGCCTGACCGATGCCCACAACGGGCTGCGCGTGCTGCACCGCGACATCGTCGAGCGGCTCGACATCACCCAGAACCGGATGGCCCACGCCTCCGAGATCGTCGCCCAGATCGGCTCGATGCGCTTCGACGGCGCCCGGGTCGCCTATGCGGAGGAACCCGTGCACATCCTCTACACCGACTACTCCAGGGCCAAGGGCCAGTCGCTCTGGAACGCGGTCAACATCCTCGCGGAGCTGATCTGGCGATGAGTCGACAGAGCGCCATCCAGATCCTGCTCATCGCAGCCGTGCTCGTCATCGCCTGGCGGCTGCTCATCGGCTCGGGGCAGCGCACCCAGGCCCTCCGCCGGCTGGGGCTGCTCTTCCTGCTCGGCCTCGTCATCTACTCGATCATCGACCCGAGCAAGACGTGGACCAACCTCGCCAACGCCCTGGGAATCGGCCGTGGGGCCGACCTCATCCTCTACGGGCTCGTCGTCGCCTTCCTCGGGTTCGTCGTGACGACCTACAAGCGGTTCCGGGCGATGGAGACCCGGTACACGCGCCTGGCCCGCCGCATCGCCCTCGACGAGGCACGGCCCGTGTCGGCACACGGTGGTTCGACAGGAACTCCTGACACACTGACCGGCGACGTTCCCCCGACCCCGAGCGTGAAGGCAGCCGATGCCGACTGATCCGACCACTCCCCGCCGCCCGGCGCGCGACGACGCCTACACCGTCGACACCCGTCGTCGCCCCAAGCGCAGCGGCGGCGGAGCCATCGCCTCCTCGCACGTCGACGACCGGCAGGCCGACGTCGTCGACACCCGTGGGCGCGGCGGAGCCCCGGGCGGCTCCGGCGGTCCCCGTGGGCCGCGCTACCGCTGGCGCAAGGGTCGCATCGCGCTCATCGTGCTGCTCGTGCTGCTCCTCGCCTGGGTCGGCTTCCTCATGTGGGTGCCCATGCAGGCGTGGGGCGCGGTCAACAAGGTCGACAACATCCCGTCCGGCGAGCGGCCCACCGACACGTCGGGCTACAACTACCTCCTCGTCGGATCCGACAGCCGTGAGGGCCTCACCCAGGCGCAGAAGAAGAAGTACGCGACGGGCAGCGCCGAGGGCAACCGCACCGACACGATCATGCTCGTGCACGTCTCCGAGAGCGGTGGCAAGCCGGTCATGGTCTCGCTGCCGCGCGACTCCTTCGTGCCCATCCCGGGCCACGGCTCCAACAAGATCAACGCGGCGTACGCCTTCGGTGGTCCCAAGCTGCTGACGAACACCGTCGAGCAGGTCACCGGCATCCACGTCGACGGCTACATAGAGATCGGCCTCGGCGGTTTCGCCGGCGTCGTCGACAGCGTCGGCGGCGTCGACCTGTGCGTCGCTCGCGACATGAAGGACAAGCTGGCCGGGATCGACCTCAAGAAGGGCTGCCAGACCCTCGACGGCGGCAACGCCCTCGGCTACGTCCGTTCCCGCCACGAGGACCCCCTCGGTGACATCGGCCGCGCCGCCCGACAGCGCCAGTTCCTCGGTGCGCTCATGAAGAAGGCCGTCACGCCCTCGACGATCCTCAACCCTTGGCGCTACAAGGGTTTCGCCGACGCCTCGGCCGCCGGCCTGGCGGTCGGTCGCGAGACCGGCATCATGGACGCCGTCCGCGTGCTGCAGGCGATGCGCTCCGTCAGCAACGACCAGGGCCTGTCGCTGACGGTGCCGACCTCCGACCTCTCCTACCGCACCAGCGGCGGGGCGCTCGCCATCAAGTGGGACACCGAGCGGGCCAAGGCCCTCTTCAAGTCGCTCAAGGACGACGAGCCGTTGACCCAGGCGCCGGCCGGCACCACGGTCGAGGGCGCGAAGAACAGCTGATGGCCGCTCCCCTGCTGCCGGCCGACGTGCTCGCCCGGATGCTCGCGGCCGACCCCGGCCGGCCCCGCCTCACCTGGTACGACGACGAACCGGGCCCCACCGCGGGCGAACGCATCGAGCTGAGCGCCCGGGTGCTGGCCAACTGGGTCTCCAAGGCCGCGAACCTGCTCCAGGACGACGCTGCCGCCGGTCCCGGCACCACCGTGGGCCTCGACCTGCCCGCACACTGGCGCTCGCTCTACTGGGCGCTCGCGGCGTGGTCGGTCGGGGCGACCGTCGTGGTCGACGCCGAGGCTGCCGGCGCCGACGTCCTCGTGACCGGGTCGCCGACCGCCGCGGCCGAGCACGGGGGCGACACGGTGCTCGTGGCCCTGCCGGCCCTCGCCCGCAGCCACCCCGAAGCGGGCAGCGCGCCCGGCGCGGTCGACGAGGCGCGTGAGCTGTCGACCCACGGCGACCTCTTCTCCCCCATGGCCGACCCCGAGCCGGGCGACGTCGCGCTGGTCGGCCCGGGCTCGCAACCCCGCGAGACGGCATACGGCGACGTCGTCGGCGGCGAGCCGTCCTGGGGCGCCGCCCCACGCGTCGTCGTCGGAGGCGCGCTCGAGCGGGTGCTCCGCCAGAGCCTCGCGGCATGGTCCGCCGACGGCTCGGTCGTGCTGGTGCGGGGCTCGCGCGACGACCTCGCCGACCGCTTCGCGTCGGAGGGCGTCACGCACGACGCGCGCGAGGACGCCTGAGCCACGAGCGACTACGCAGACAGCCGGTCGAAGAGCGACCACGTGCGTGAGGCGACGACCCCGGTGCTGGCCAGGCCAGCGCGTGCCTGCGCCGACTTGACGGCCTCACGCGTGGCGAGGTCGAAGACCCCGGTCTGGTCCACTCCGAGCAGGCGCTGCACCGCGACGACCTGCGGCCCTGTGTCGCCGGCGCGCAGCACGGTCGAGCGGTCAGCGACGAACGGGAAGTCGCGTGCCTCGAGCACGTCCCACAGCTCGGGCGTCACAACTCCGGTCTGCGGCATCGCGAGCGAACGCTGGAGCGAGACGACCTTGTCGCGCGTGACCGAGCCGAAGACGCCGTCGACCGCCAGGCCGCCCAGCGCCCGCTGCAGCACCCGCACCGCGGCGCCACGGGACCCGGTCGCGATCGTGAGGCTCTTGTACGCGGTGTAGCTGGTCGCGACGTCGACCCGCGCGATGCCGGGGCTGGCCTTCGACGTGCTGGCCTTGGGGGTGCTGGCGTAGGCGGTCATGGCGGTGTCCCTCCCTGAGGCGGTGCGGGTGGTGCGCAGCTCGGCAGTGGCGAAGGCGGGTGTCGCCGGGCCGGTCGGCTGGGTCAGCGCGACCGGGCGCGCCGATGCCGACCAGCCGTGCGTGAAGAGCGACTGCTGCGTGTGCGCGTCGGCGACGCCCGTCTGCGGCAGGCCGGCGAACTTCTGGTAGGCCGTGACCCTCGCTCGCGTGAGGGGGCCGAAGTACCCGGTGACGGGCAGCGCCCCCAGCCGGGTCTGGAGCGTGCTGACGGCCGCAGAGGTCGTGCCGAACCTCAGCGTCGCGTAGGCGGTCGTGCCCGGGGTGCCGGACGTGCCTGTCGTGCCGGGCTGGCCCGTCGCGGCAACGGCGCCGGTCCAGCCGCGCACCCACAGCCTCGCCTGGGTGACGGGGTCGGCGACGCCGGTCTGCGGCAGCCCGGCGTACTTCTGGTAGGCCGTGACCCTCGCGCGCGTCAGGGTGCCGTAGTAGCCCGTGGTCGGCAGCGAGCCGAGCTTGCCCTGGAGGGTGCGCACGGCGGCCGAGGTCATGCCGAACGACAGGGTCGGGTAGGCGGCCGTGACGCTCTTCCAGCCTCGCGTCGCGAGCAGCTCCTGCGTGCGCAGGTCGGCGACGCCGGTCCGGGGCAGCCCGACGAAAGCCTGGTACGCGATGACGCGGGCCTTGGTCTGGTCGCCGAAGAAGCCGGTGGTCGGCAGGTTGCCCAGCCGGGCCTGCAGCCGGCGCACCGCCTCCGAGCGCATGCCGGTGGAGAGCGACACAGGAGTGGTCGGCACGGGCGTCGTCGGTGCCGGTGCCGGCGGGGTGGCCGGCGTCGTCGGGAGCGTCGTCCCGGCCCGCGGCAGCGCGGTGAGGTAGCTGCGCGTCGGCACGCCGGTCCACCACGAGGTGCGACCGGCAGCACCGTCGTAGTTGAAGCTGAAGTGGATGTGGTCCGTGTGCGGCGAGACGCCTGAGTAGGGCGACCAGCCGCGCTCGGTCGCGTAGGCGCGCCACATCTTCCGGTTGTGGATGATGTACATGATCCCGAAGCGCCGGGCCATGGCGCCCTCGACCCCGTTGGCGTCGGGTGCCGTCAGCCACGTGAGCACCGACTGCGCGACTGCCTCCTGGGCCGGGTTGTTGACGTTGAGCATCCAGTCCCAGGCCCGACCGTCGTAGTGCTCCGAGGGTCCGCTGCCACAGGTGCGGCCGATGAGACCGGTCGAGCCCATCCCGTAGTGCGAGGTCATCAGGTGCGCGAACGCCAGGACCCCGGGACGGGCGACCGGGTCACAGACCGTCTGGCCCTGATAGGGCACGTACACGTCCAGGCCGATGGGGAGCGGACGGGTCGGAGGCGCCTGCACCGCCGCCGCGGGGGTTGCGGCCATCGGCATCGTGAGGGCCGGGAGGGCCAGGACGAGGCCCAGCGGGCGTCTGCGCAGGGCCATGGAGAACCTCTTGTCGTGAGGGGAAATGAGGAGGAATTACTTAACTCCCGCACCATTTAGACACTCCAGTCACACACCTCACAAGTTGGTTGGTCGAATTACAAGACTGTTCTTTTCGGGGCGAGGAAATGACACGAATGTCATTTCCTCGACCACGGCGGCTGGCCCACCCAGCGATCTCGAAGGACCGGTCGTGACCGGGCTCACGTGGGCGGGGACCACTCGTCGTCCGGTCGTGTGGGCCGACCCCACGCCACCGGCGCCGGGCGGCGCGGATAGAGTCCGACGCATGGACAAAGTCGTCTCCTCTCCCCAGGACGCCATCGCCGGCATCAGTGACGGAATGTCGCTGTCAGTCGGCGGTTTCGGCCTCTGCGGCATTCCCTCCGTTCTCATCGCAGCGATCCACGACGCCGGGATCAGCGACCTCGAGGCCGTCTCGAACAACTGCGGCGTCGACGACTGGGGCCTCGGGATCCTGCTGCGCGACAAGCGGATCCGACGCATGGTCAGCTCCTACGTCGGTGAGAACAAGGAGTTCGAGCGGCAGTACCTCTCCGGCGAGCTCGAGGTCGAGCTGACGCCGCAGGGCACGCTCGCCGAGCGCCTGCGCGCCGGCGGCTCGGGCATCGGCGCCTTCTTCACGATGACCGGCGTCGGCACCCAGATCGCCGAGGGCGGTCTGCCCTGGCGCTACGACGACGCCGGCGCCATCGCGGTCGCCTCGCCCCCGAAGCAGACCCAGGACTTCGAGTGGATGGGCGAGACGAGGACCTTCGTGCTCGAGCAGGCAATCACCACCGACTTCGGCCTCGTGCGCGCCGCGAAGGGCGACCGCCACGGCAACCTCGTCTTCAACCAGTCGGCCCGCAACTTCAACCCGCTCTGCGCCATGGCCGGGCGCGTCACCGTCGCCGAGGTCGAGGAGCTCGTCGAGCCCGGTGCGCTCGACCCCGACCAGATCCACCTGCCCGGCATCTTCGTCCAGCGTGTCCTGCCCCTCTCCGCCGAGCAGGCCGCCGAGAAGCGCATCGAGCGTCGCACCGTCCGCCCTCGCCCCGAGACCGCGGCCACGGGCGACCAGAGCAAGGAGGCCTGAGATGGCACTGACCCGTGAGCAGATGGCGGCCCGGGCCGCGGCCGAGCTCTCCGACGGCGCCTACGTCAACCTCGGCATCGGCCTGCCGACCCTCGTGCCCAACTACGTACCCGACGACGTCGAGATCGTGCTCCAGTCCGAGAACGGCATCCTCGGGGTCGGCGCCTACCCGTTGGACGGCGAGGAGGACCCCGACCTCATCAACGCCGGCAAGGAGACCGTGACCCTGCGCAAGGGCGCCGCGTTCTTCGACTCCGCCACGAGCTTCGGCATGATCCGCGGCGGCAAGGTCGACGCGGCCATCCTCGGTGCCATGCAGGTCTCGCAGGGCGGCGACATCGCCAACTGGATGATCCCCGGCAAGATGGTCAAGGGCATGGGCGGCGCGATGGACCTCGTCCACGGCGCCAAGAAGGTCATCGTCCTGATGGAGCACAACGCCAAGGACGGCTCCTACAAGATCGTCAAGGAGTGCTCGCTGCCCTACACCGGCCGCGGCGTCGTCCAGCGCATCATCACCGACCTCTGCGTGCTGGATGTCACCGAGTCCGGCCTCGTGCTGCGTGAGCTCGCACCCGGCGTCACCGAGGACGAGGTGCGCGAGAAGACCGAGCCCGAGATCACGGTCGACCTCACCGCCTGAGCACCGCCTGAGCCCCGTCCGAGCGCGCAGGACATCGCAGCGGGGCGCCGGTCCGGGTCTGGACCGGCGCCCCGCTGGCGTCGTCATCGGGCTGTCGTCACTGCCCGAGGCGGGTCGTCCACAGGTGGGTGCCGGCAGGGATCGCGGCACCGATGACGAACCGAGCGGTCACCGGCTCGATGAGGAGTGCACCGTCGCTCGCGCGTCGCACGAGCAGGTCGTGGCGGCCGTCGCCCGTGAGGTCTCCCACCGACTTGAGCTCGCTGAAGCCGCGCCAGTCGGTCGTGCCGATGACCTGGCTGGACTGCAGGGCCCCACCGCCGAGACCGGCGTAGAAGTAGAGGCGCCCGTCGCTCGACCGCACGCCCGCCACGTCGACGCGGCCGTCACCGTCGAAGTCCCCCGCCGTGATCTGGCTGAACATCTGCCACCCGGTCGTGATCTGCCGCGAGCCGGTGAAGCCACCCGCCCCGTTGCCGAGGTAGAGCACGAGGGTGCCGCTGGTGGTGCGCGCCAGCAGGTCGGTGTGGCCGTCGCCGCTGAGGTCGCCGGCGGGCACGAGCAGGTCGAACCCGCCCCAGCCCGTCCCGATTCGCACCGGTGCGCGGTCTAGCACGCCGGTGGCGCTGCCGGACCACAGCCACAGCGAGCCGTCACTGCGGCGCGCGACGACGTCGGCGATGTTGTCGGAGTCGAACGGACCGACACCCGTCAGCAGGCTCGTGCCCGAGAAGCCCGTCGTCGTGAGGGTCCTCAGGCTGAAGCCCTTGTTGCCGGAGTACGCGAGCGCTGCCGCCCCCGATCCGCTCGGGGTCAGTGCGTCACCGAGCGAGTCCGCCGTGAGGTCGCGCGGCAGCGTCCGGCTGGACACGGCAGGTGCGGACGTCACCGTCCACCAGGTGCTGCGCAGCCCCATGGCGCTGCGGAACGTGTCGCCGCCGACGGTCACCGAACCGGTCGACCCGGTGACCCGCACCGACACGACGCGCCCGCCCCAGTCACCGCCGCCGGAACGGCTGAGGACGGCCAGTGACGAGAGGGTGCCGGTGGTCGGGTAGGCAGCCTCGATGCGCGAGATCGCGAGGGTCCCGGTCCACGAGTGGGTGTTGCCCGTCACCGCGACCTCGTCGTAGGGGTCGGCCTTGGCCACCTGGTAGGGCAGGGACGACGCCACGGTCATGCCGCCGTTCGAGGCGCCGAACTCGGTGAGAGCGGGCGACCCGGCGTAGCGCACCACGGACCCGGCGGTGGCGGAGGTCGCCGCGGTCGAGCGCGAGTCGAGCCGCGCGGTGCGCAGGGTGCCCGCGGCATCGTAGTCGGCGATGCCTCGGTAGACCTGGCAGCTCGAGGAGTCGCACGTGTCGTAGGAGGCCGAGAGGGGGTGCGCACGGGCGTATGCCGCGTAGCTGCGTGCCGCGATCGCCTGCGCCTGCAGGGCTGCAGCAGGCCAGGACGGCGACATCTCGTTGGGCACGACGGCGCGCGCGTGCGCCTCGGCGGTGGTCGTGTTGACCGAGCGCGCGGCCGTGCCCCAGACGTGCGTGGTCACCGAACCGGCGTAGTCGCGCTGCAGGCCGGAGGGCAGCACGACGCGCAGCACCCCGGTGGAGGGCCGGGAGAGCACCAGCGGCGCCGTCTTCCACGCCTTCCAGTAGCCGCTCGACGTCCAGGTGGACCCCGTGCGCCACTGCAGCGTGAGGCCCCCGGCCTCGGGCACGATCCGCCAGGAGGTCGCCGCGCTGAGGACGCTCGTGGCCTTTCCGTCGAAGAACGTGAGTCCCGGCTGTGGCGACACCGTGGTGCCACCCGAGCCGAGGTCCGACAGGTAGGTGCGCAACAGGGGGTCACCCTGCGAGGCCAGCGTCGTGCCCGGGTAGTAGAAGGCCGTGATCTGCGTGCCCGTCAGGCCGGCGCGGGCGGCGCCGTAGGCGCCGTACTGTGACATGCCTCGACCGTGCCCGGAACCGTGGCCCGACAGCGAGAAGGACGTGCCCGCGGGGCGCGTGAAGGTCTCGACCACCGGGCTCGGCGACATCGCCGAGAAGGACTGCTGCCCGGCCGACCAGGTGCTCGCGGCGGAGCTTCGGATCGCGGCGAGCTGGGCGTATCCCGCGTCGCCGGGGCAGTCGGTCTGGCCGTAGTCGCGGTGCGCGCTGACCCGGCTCCTGGTGACCACGGTGCCGGCGGCGTACTTCGTGTTGCCCGCCGACGTGAAGGTGGTGCTGGTGGCCGGGTCGAAGCGGGCACGGTCGGCCAGCCAGGCGATGACCGCGGCGACCGACGACGTCGTGGCCGAGCTGAACGGCACGCTCTGGTGGTCGCCGATGACCGAGACCCCCACGGTCTCGGTGTTGAAGCCTGCCGTCTGGGCGCCCTGCACGAACGAGGTGAGGCTGCCGTAACGACCCTCGTAGACCGTGCCGAAGCGGTCCACAAGGAACTGGTAGCCGATGTCGCACCAACCGTTCGACTGGACGTGGTACGCGTAGATGCCCCGCACGAGCGATGCTGCCTGCGCCTGCGTGTAGGTGTTGGCGTTGACCGTGTGGTGCACGACGGCTCCCTTGACGCCGGTGATCGTCTCGGGCGTGCACGTCCTGATGCTCTCGTCGGCGCCCCACTCGGCGCGCGTGACGATGGTCGGCTGGCGAACGGCCGCCGCGGCCGAGGCCGCGCCCAACCCGAGCCGGCCGTCGGCGGACGAGGACCCGGCGTCGACGAGCGACGCGGTCAGCCCCGCCGGCGCCGCCGTGCCGTCCGTCGCCACCCTGACCTCCAGGCCGGTGGCACCGGCGGCGGTGATCGGCTGGGTGCCCTTGCGTGCCCCCTTGGCATCCGCGGAGCCGGCGTCGGGACCGTCGGCGTCGTCGACCGCGAACTCGAGCCACGGGCTCCATCCCGCACTCGTGCGGGTGCGTGCCTCGACCGTCATGCCGGCCGGCGTCGCACCGGTGAACGTCACACCGGCGACGTCGAACGGCGTCCCCGTGGTCGTGAGGGCTGCCACGACCCGTCTGTCGGCGCCCCGGGCGGCGGTCGACCTCGGCGCCGTCCCGGCCAGGGTCCGCTGCTGTGCCACCGGCACGCTGGGGACCGAGACGCGGACGAGCTTCGGCGTCACGGGGGCGGGTTCGGCGCTCACCTCGACAGTCGGGAGCACGACGGACGCACCGGTCAGGCCGAGCACGGCGACGAGCGTGAAGAGGCGATTTCTGGCAGCCAAAGGTCACTCCTTGTTACTGGAGTGACAAATGTCGCAAATGTCGAGGCGTTCGGCAAACAGATCGGAAAAAGTGTTCGCAACGTGACCTTGGCGGTCATTTTTTACGGGCCCTGAGTCAGCCTCGGGAAAGCAGCGCCACAACCTTTTCCGAAAGAGTCTGCACCGGAACCGGCTCGGGCAGAAAGGTGTCGAGAAGCGTGCGCTGGCGATGCGTCAGCGCCGTCTCGAGAGGAATGAGCTCGGGCGCCGTCACCCGCAGCCCCGGGGTGCCGTGCACCGCCGAGAGGTTGAGCAGGGCGGTGCTGTTGGAGCCGATGACCACGCGAGAGCCCACGACTTCGCGCGCGAGCTCAGCGGGGGCGACGCCGGGGACGACCTCGAAGCCGCCATAGCGTGCGAGGTCCTCGCTGGGGTGTGGCCGGAGCACCAGCCCGATGCCGGCGGCGGCACACTGCTCGCGCACCGCCTCGAGGTGGTCGAGGTAGCTCGCCTCCGACATCACCCCGAGGTCGGGCCAGGGCTGCGTCAGGTAGACGGCCCGCGCCCTCGACGGGGCGGTGCCCGAGAGCCGGCGGCGGAACTCGGCGGCCACGACCTCGCGCACGACCCACCGCGAGCCCTGTGGCTCGTAGAGCGACCAATGCAGGTCGGTGAGCACCGTGCCCGCCGCGCTGACCACACCGGCCCGCACCAGCGTGCGCAGGGCACCACCGCCTTGACGGAGGTACGCGTCACGCCGGCTGCGCAGGTTGCCGAAGGACCCGATGCCCTCGTCGACCACGACGACGCGCGGCCGCCGGCCGCGGCCGGCCAGGACCAGGCGGGTCCACGCGCGGGTGCCGGGCAGCCCGATGGACAGCAGCGTGAGGTCGACCTGTCGCGGCACCCGCCAGTGGTCCTCGCGCACGACGGTCTCCACCCGCAGCCGAGGGTCGTCCGGGAGGTACGCGCGAACCTCCGGCTCCCCCACCCGGGCGTGGCCGAAGCCGGCGCCGACATCGAGGACGACCACCTCCACCACGCCGTCGACCTGCTCCACGTGGTGACGCAGCCAGGAGGCGGCATACACGAGGTGGGTGACGCTGCGGACGCCGGTGAGGACGACCCGCGACGCGGGCGCGAGATCGGTCATGACCCTCAGACGATCGGCGGCCGGCCGGCGCGCGAGAGCTTCGCCACGGTCGACCACGTCATCGGCCGGCGGGCGCCGGCGTCCTCGCGAACGCCCTCGCGCAGCCCTCGGAACCACACGCCGAGCTTCTGGCGGTCACGCACCCGGGCCACCGTGATCGCCGACCAGACGGCGACGTAGAGCTCGGCCACGGGATGCGGGAGGTTGCGCTTGGCCACCCAGACGCGGTTGCGGGCGTTCATCCGGTAGTACACGGCGTGGCGCGTCGGCTGTGTCGCGGGATGGTTGACCACGACGTCGGGGCGGTAGCGCAGGCGCCAGCCGGCGTCGAGCAGGCGGTAGGCGAGGTCGATGCCCTCGTGGCCGTACCAGAAGTGCCCCGGCCAGCCGCCGACCTCCTCGAAGGCCGAGCGACGGATCGTGCACACGCCCTCCCAGAAGACGACGACGTCGCCGCTGGCTCCTCCGCCGCCCGTCTTGAGGTGCGGCACCCAGCGGCGGGGCGTGGGCAGCCCGGTCGGGTCGGCGCCCCGCGGCTGCACGACGGCGATCCGGTCGTCGACGGCATACTCGGCCGCGAGGCGGGCCAGCACGTCAGTGGTCGGCAAGAAGGCGTCGTCGTCGTAGAAGAAGAGGATGTCGCCGCGGGCCTCACGGGCACCGATGTTGCGTCCCTCGGGGATGCCGACGTTCTCCTCGAGGTGCACCGTGCGCACGGCCTCGGGGACACCCTCGGGGCGCCAGCCGTTGCCGACCAGCACGACGTCGAGCTCCACGCCCTGCTGCGCCAGCAGCGTGTCGAGCGCCTTCTCCAGCTCGCCCGGGCGGTTGCCCATCGACAGGACCACGGCGGCCACCTTGGTCAGCGCGGGCATCGATGCTCCTTGCAGGCGTCAGGCACCTCAGGGGTGCGGGAGTCGGGGGCGCGCCCGCTCCCGGACGGCATCGCTATTGTAGTCGGGTCATCCGGACGGCCCCGCGGCCGCCGGAGACCCACCACGAGAGGACCATGTGTGACCGCCCACCTGAGCGAAAAAGACATCCAGCGCGACGCCATCTCGGGGGCCCGGATCCTCGTCGGCGACATGCTGATGTGGTCCGACCTCGACTCGCTCGACGTCCCGCTCGCGGCCCGCGAGGTCGTCCGCGCCGCCATCGCGTCCCAGCGCCCTCGCCGCGTGCTGTTGGCCGGCCCGCGTGCCGGCCTGCTCGTCGACGCCGTCCCGACCGACGTGCCCGTCGACCTGCTCGTGCGCGCCCTCCCCGACGCCCGCGTCCTCGGTGACCGCGCCGGGCTGCACAAGTCGGCCGACCTCTACTGCGGCGGCCTCGACGTGTTCGAGCCCGCACACACCTACGACCTCGTCGTCGCGCTCGGCGGCCCCGAGCGGCTGCTCGGCCCCGACTCCGAGGGGCTCACCGACGCCCAGGCCGTGGCCCGTCTCTCGGCGCTGCTCGACGACGGCGGCCGCCTCGTGGTCGACCTCGCCAACGAGCTCGGCTTCACCGACCTCGTCTCGGCCGTGCCCGACGAGACCCTCGAGTCGGACGCGGGGTGGCACATCGGGGCGCAGGGCTTCGCCACGCGCCACCTCTTCGCCCGCGAGCGCGCCGCGATCCTCGAGGGCGAGGGCCTCCGGGTCGAGGCGACCTTCGCCGCGATGCCCTCGGTCGACCAGCACCGGGTCCTCGTGCACGATGCCGCCCTGGGCGACGGCGCGCTGCGCGACCAGGTCGGCTTCCACGCCGGCAAGGCCATGGACGAGCACTTCGCGACGACGCCGATGCTGCGCGAGCCCCGCAACGTGGTGGAACGCGCCGTGGAGGCCGGGATGCTCGACGAGCTGGCCCCCGGCTGGCTCGTCGTCGCGACCAAGGGCACGTCTGCGGACGAGGCCGGTGGGGTCGCGAAGGGCAGCGCCGAGAGCGGTGCGAAGAGCACGGCCAAGGGCGCCGCCCCGGCCGCGCCGGCCTACCCGGCGCTCGTCGTCGCCGAGGCCGACGCCGCGAGCCCGTGGAGCACCGTGGCCGTCATCGCCCCCGACGCCTCGCAGTCGGTGTCGTGGGCCGGCTCGCGCACCGACGCCGAGACGAGCGAGGGCACCGTGTCGCGCAGCCTGGCGCCCCTCGCTCCGGGCCGCTCGTTCGAGCTCGACCTCCGTCGTGCCTGCGCGACGCGACGCCACGCCGCCATCCGGTCGCGCGTGCGCCAGTACGCCGCGTGGCTCGCCGACGGCAAGGTGTGGACCACTCAGTCCGCTGAGCAGCGCTTCTTCGCGACGCCGGCCAACACCCTCGTCGACGGCGATCGGCTGCGCCTGGCCGACCCGTCGTGGCGACGCACCGGCGTCGTGTCCGCCGACGACGCCCTCGTTCGGGGCCTGCGTGACTTCGCGCGTCGACTGCTCGCCTCCGGCTCGGCGCACCCGTGGCGCGTCACCGTCACCCCCGACGAGCTCACCATCACGCTCGCCTCGATGGCCGGCCTGACGGTCACCGAGCCGATGATCGCCCGGGTGGCTCGCATCGAGGCCGAGGTCGCCTCCACCGTCGCAGGTCGCCCCGAGGAGAAGGGCGAGATGCTCGAGCACAACCTCGAGCTGGGACAGTTCGCCCGCGACCTGCCCGCTCCGGACGAGATCGGCTTCCGTGAGCTGCTGACGCACCACCGCGTCATCTCCCGTGAGCTGCGCGAGAAGCAGGGCCAGGTCAAGTGGCTGGAGGGCACCCTTCGCCACCGAGACCGCTACATCCGCACTCTCGAGCGGGTCATCGAGCGCTACGAGGACACGTTGACCTACCGCGCTGTCGAGGCCATGCGGGCACCGCGGCGCATCGCCACCGAGAAGGCCGTGGCGGCCGCCAAGTCGACGGCCCAGGACGCCCTGCCGCCCGGCGCGCTGAGCAAGGCACGCCAGCTGGCCGCTCGAGTGCTCAAGTAGCGCGGGACCGGTCGACGACGGTGGCCCACGAGAGTCCGTGGGCCACCACCACGTCGTCGACCCGGCGCACGAGCCAGTGCACCTCGACCCCACCCCGGCTCACCGGGCTCGCGGTCACCGGCGCCCGGTGGACGAGCATGACCATCGGCTCGTCCGCGAGCTTGGCGAGCACCTCGGTCGCGCACCACAGCGCCCAGAACCGGTCCGTGCCCCCCTCGAGGGCCTCGGACCAGCGCGCCCGCAGGCGCGGCGGAACCGGCTGCGTCGCGAGCTCGGCGTCGACGGCGTGGGCCTGCGCGGGCTCGTCGGTGGACGGCCGCGCAGGCAGCACCCAGCAGACCACCCGCCCGTCTGCGAGGTAGGAGTGGGCTCCTGCGACACACCGGTGGTCGGTGCGCTCCTCGATGACGAGCGGGTGGTCACGGACGGCCCTGGCGAGCCGGTCCGCGCGGGTGTCCATCAGATGCTGTTGCCGCCGTCGACGGTGATGACCTGACCGTTGATGTTGGTGTCCTGGAAGAGCAGCGTGTGCACGACCGGCACGATGTTGTCAGGCTCGACGAGACGCCCCGAAGGGGTGCGGCGGGTGATCGTGTCGAGCTGCGTCTGGCCGAGCACCGAGCTCATCTCGGAGGCGAAGAAGCCCGGGGCGACGCTGTTGACCAGGGCGCGCCCGTGCATCTCGCGCGCGAGGGTGCGCATGGCGCTGTCGAGCCCGCCCTTGGTGGCGGAGTAGGCGACGAGCCCGGAGTAGCCGCGCTGCGCGCAGACCGAGGTCACCATGACGATGCGGCCACGATTGCCCTTGGCCATGATCCGGCGCAGCACCGCACGGGCCAGCAGCAGCGGAGCGGTGAGGTTCGTCTCGATGATCTTGGCGATCTGCTCGGGCGAGGTGTGCACGTGGAGGCTGTCCTGGCCCATCGCGGCGTTGTTCACGAGCGCGTCGATGGGGCCGAGACGGCTCTCGGCGTCCTTGAGGAAGGCGTTGATGGCCTTGACGTCGGTGACGTCCACCGAGGCGGCGACGACGCGGTCGGGGTGAGCGGCGGCGACAGCCTCGAGCTCAGGGGTGACCGTGCGGGCGAACGCCGCGACCTTGGCTCCCTGCGCGAGGACGTCCTCGACGATGGCCAGGCCGAGACCGCGGGAGCCGCCCGAGACGACGACCACCGTTGCGGGGCCGATGGGTTCGGTCTTGTCAGACATCGCTCTTCAGGGTCTCCTTGATCGGGATCTGGTCCAGGAACCGCACCCGCCGGGGCACGGAGTAGTCGGGAAGGCGCGCGGCGCACCAGGCGGTGAGCTCGGCGTCGGTGACCTCGCCCGACAGCACGACCTCGGCCGTCACGATGCTGCCGACGATCGGGGCCTTGCGGCCGCGGACGGAGGCCCACGCCACCGCCGGGTGGGCCTGCAGGACGTCGCGCACCGCGGAGGCGGACGCCTTGGCGCCGCCGACGTTGATCTCGTCGGACGCGATGCGACCGGTGATGAGGACACGGCCGTCGACCACCTCGACCCGGTCGCCGGTGCGCAGCACCTTGTCGATGCCCTCGCCGCGCTTGGGTGAAGCGATGAGCAGCTCGCCGTCGTCGACGGTGAGGGTGGCCCGGCCGTCCATCTCGCGGCCCAGCCACTGCTCGGGGAACCCGGCTCGCCCGTCGTGGACGGCGATGGTCGCGCCGGCCTCGCTGGAGGCATAGATCCACGAGACCCGTGCCTTCGGGAACATCTCGGTGAGGCGGGTGAGGATGGCCTGGTCGACCGGCTCACCGCCGAGGGTCACCTGCTCGAGCGGCAGGGCGGCGACGCTGTCGGGGTCGCGGTAGAGCGCCTGGCGCCAGAAGGTGGGCGTGCCCGAGGCTGCGGTCACGCCGACCTCCAGCGCCCGCGCCGGCCAGGTGTCGAGCTCGTCGGGCTCGATGAAGAGGACGTCCTGCCCCGGGTGGGCGATGCTCAGCGTGACCACCTGCCACCACGCGTACGCGCCGTGGGCGTACGGGCACAGCCAGGTGCGTCGCGGCTGGTCGCCGGCGACGGTCGTGAGGGACGCGAGGGTGTGGGCGACCTGCTTGGGACGTCCGGTGCTGCCGCTCGTCAGCAGCCAGACACGGCCGGCGGTCGCGTCGCGCTCGGTCGTGGCAGGAGCGACATCGGCGCCGTCGACGAGGGACAGTCCGGCGCCGCGCAGGTCGTCGGCGAGGTCGGGTGTGACGCGGGTGCGCGAGGCCACCAGCACCTCGGTGCCACCGGTCGCGGCTGCCCACACCGCGCGGGCGGCGTCGTGGTTGTCACGGACGAGCACGGCCGCGGCGTCAGGAAGCTGCAGGCTCTCGAGCTCGTCCCAGCGGCCGTCGAAGCCGCGGGTGATGATCCGGTTGGCGGCGCCGGCGAGACCGCCAGCTCCCGCGCTCACGCGGCCTGGAGCTGCTCGAGGAAGTCGAGCACGTCGGAGATCGTGGCGATCTGGCGCAGCTCGGGAGCGTCGAAGTTCAGCTCGTCGCCGATCTCGTCCTCGACCCGGAGGGCCAGCTCGGAGAAGTCGAGCGAGCGGAAGCCGATCTCCTCGAGGTTCGCCGAGTCGTCTGCGGGCATCGACTTGCCCTGGGCCTGAAGGACCTCGGCCATCATCGTCCGGATCGCGTCACGGCTCAGTGCGCTCATGCTTGTATTCCGCCTTGGGCTGGGGGTTGGGGCGTCCGGTAGTCTAACAACGAATCCCCCACCGACCGCCGCGGCCCCATGGAGCCCGCGGCGTCCTCATGAGGAGGGCCAGATGCTCCGCCCCGCAACCGATGCCGACAGCGAGAACGTGCTCCGGTGGCGCAACCACCCGGAGGTCCGCGCCGTATCGCTGACCCAGCACGAGATCACCGACGAGGAGCACGCCGCGTTCTGGGCGGCCACGCGTGACAACGACGCCCGCGAGATCTGGATCTACGAACGCCACGACGTGCCGTCAGGTGTCGTCACCTACTTCGACATCGACCGCGACGCCGGCAGCGCGTGGTGGGGCTACTACCTCGACAACGACGGTCTCAAGGAGCGCGGCGAGCTGCTGCCCGCCTGGATCGAGATCCAGCGCCAGGCCAAACGGCTCGCGTTCGACGAGCTGGGCCTCTCGACCCTCGAGGGCGAGGTCCTCGAGGCCAACGAGGCCGTGCGCCGGTTCAACCGCCGAAATGGTTTCGAGGAGATCGAGCGTTACACCCAAGACATCGACGGCACCCCGACACCCGTCCTGCGGGTTCGAGCCACGAAGGACTGAACGACAATGAGCACCCCGGTCGAAACCCCTGCAACGACATCCCTGGACATCGGCGGCATCACCGTCGGCCCCGACGCACCGCCGTTCATCATCGCCGAGATGTCGGGCAACCACGACGGCAGCCTCGACAAGGCCCTCGAGATCGTGCGGATGGCCGCCAAGGCCGGCGCCCACGCGATCAAGCTCCAGACCTACACGGCCGACACGATCACCATCGACGTCGACAAGCCTGAGTTCCGCCTGTCCGAGGGGCACGAACTGTGGGGCTCGCGCCGCCTCTACGAGCTCTACGAGGAGGCACACACCCCGTGGGAGTGGCACCAGCCGATCTTCGACCTGGCCCGCGAGCTCGGCATCCTCGCCTTCTCGAGCCCCTTCGACCCCACGGCGGTCGAGTTCCTCGAGGGCCTCGAGGTCCCCGCCTACAAGATCGCCTCGTCCGAGATCGTCGACCTGCCGCTCATCCGGCTCGCCGCGCAGACCGGCAAGCCGCTCATCATCTCCACGGGCATGGCGTCCGTCGGCGAGATCGCGGCAGCCGTCGACGCCGCCCACTCCACCGGCAACCGGCAGGTCATGCTCCTCTCCTGCACGGTCAGCTACCCGGCTGACCCCGCCTCGTCCAACCTGCGCGGCATCCCGGTCATGCGCGAGGCGTTCGGCGTGCCCGTGGGCCTCTCCGACCACACCATGGGCATCGGCGCCGCCGTCGCCTCGGTCGCGTTCGGCTCGGTTCTCGTCGAGAAGCACGTGACGATGTCGCGCGAGGAGGGCGGGGTCGACTCCGCCTTCTCGCTCGAGCCCGACGAGCTCGCCGCCCTCGTGCGCGAGACCAAGGTCGCCTGGCAGGCGCTGGGCGAGCCGCGCATCGGCGCGCGCGAGGCGGAGCGCGAGGGCCTGCGCTTCCGCCGCTCGCTCTTCGTCGTCGAGGACGTCAAGGCCGGCGACCCCGTGACGGCGGCCAACGTCCGCTCGATCCGTCCCGCGAACGGCCTTGCGCCGGATGCGTTCTCGCTCGTCGAGTCCAAGCGGTTCACACGCGACGTCGAGCGCGGCACCCCCATGTCGTGGGATCTCGTCTGACGCGTCCAACCGGGTCCGGCCCGCCGGCCCACCACGACGAACAGCACGACGAAGGGCCCCGACCGCAGTGCGGTCGGGGCCCTTCGTCATCCGTGTCCGAGGCGCGTCAGCCCTGGTCGTCCAGGGCTGGGTCCTGGGCCGCGTCCGAGACCGGCACGGCGGGACGAGCCGGCTCCTTCTCCGTGCCACCGGTCGACGGGTCCGGCTTCGCAGTCGCCTTCGCCGACCCGGTCGCCTCGTGGTCGTGGTCGTGCTCGTCGTCGGCGGCATCGACGGTGGCGTCCATCGAGACGAGCTGGTCCGAGGGGTCACCGTCGCCCGGGGCGCGGTGGCTCTCGGAGCGGTGCCGGCGCCGTCGCCGGCGGTCGAAGGCCGACGGCTCCTCGTCGAGCGGGGGCGCGGGCGGCGGTGTGCCCGGCGCGGAGATCTCGGGCGCCCAGCCGAAGGCGTCGATGACCTCGGCCGGCGAGAGCATCTCGTCGGCGCCGAGCTCGCGGTTCGCAACCTGCGCCGCGTAGTCCATCGGCACCGAGAACTGGTGCATCTCCGGCCAGATGCGGCGTGGCTTGTTCACGCCGCCGAGCACCGCGTGGTCGGACTCCAGGGCCATCGGGTCGCCGTAGATGCCGACCTCGACGCCGGCCGAGGCGGCATACAGGATGGCGCTGCTCATCCGGTTGCTGACGACGCGCTTGTGCTGGCGCATCTCGTGCAGCTGGCGGTAGAGGAAGGCGACGTCGGTGTCCTGCCAGAGGTAGCCGCGCTGGCCGTGGGTGACGACGCGTACGCCGGCCTCCTCGTACTCGCGCCGCACCTTCGGGTTGTCGTACTCGTTCCAGTGGAGGCAGACCGTGATGGGGACGTCGCCCTCGGCCTCCTTCACCTCGTCGATGTAGGCCGTGTGGCTACCGAGGACCTGTTGGCCCTCCCACCCGTGGAACGGGTAGACGATCGTGCCGGTGCGGGGCTCGGTCGTGGCGAGCCACTCCTTCTGCCGCTCGAGCTCGAGCAGGTAGAGCCACGGGGCGGCGACGACCATGTAGTTGCGCAGACCCGCGGCCCAGCCGCGCCGGGCGCAGGCCTCGGACCAGACGAACTTGGGGTACTGCGGGGTGAAGACCGTGCCCACGGCGAAGCCGTCGTGCATGTTCCAGCCGTGCTGGAGGTAGCCCCAGATGCGCGGCGGGTGCTCGAGGCCGACGTAGCGGGCCATGATGTGGGCATGCCCGTAGAAGTGGTTGGCGTGGTGCATGGGCTCAGCTCCCGACGGCGGCGCGGACGGCGTCGATGACCTTGTCGACCTGGGCGTCGGTCAGCTCGGCGTGCATCGGCAGCGAGAGCTCCTCGGCGTAGAACTGCTCGGCGTTCGGGCACATCCCGCGCTTGAAGCCGAGGTCCTCGAACATCGGGTGCCAGTACACCGGGATGTAGTTGACTTGCACGCCCACGCCGTCGGCGCGCATCGCGTCGAACACCTCGCGGCGACGGCCCCCGAGGACTCGCAGCGGGTAGAGGTGCCAGATCGGGTCGACGTGCTCACGCTGCGTGGGCAGCCGGATGCCGTCGACGCCGGCCAGGCCCTCCTGGTAGCGCGCGAAGATCGCGGCGCGACGCTCCTTGAAGGCGCTCAGCCGCCGCAGCTGGCTGATGCCGAGTGCCGCGAGGACGTCGGGCAGGCGGTAGTTGAGGCCCCACTCGTGGACCTCCTGGTGCCACGGGCCCTCGTCGGGATAGCGCATCCGGGCCTGGTCGCGCACGAGCCCGATGAAGTGGAACTCGTGCGCGCGGCGACCGAGCTCCGCGTCGAGCGTCGCGACAGCGCCACCCTCGGCGGTCGTCATGTTCTTGGTGGGGAAGAACGAGAACGTCGTCAGGTCGGCGAGCGAGCCCACCGGGCGGCCCTTGTAGGTCGAGCCGATCGAGTGAGCGGCGTCCTCGACGACGAGCGCCCCGACCCGCCGCGCGGTCTCGGTGATCGCGTCGATCTCGATGGGGTGACCGGCGTAGTCGACGCCTGCGATGACCTTCGTGTCGTCGGTGACGGCGGCGTCGAGGGCCACGGGGTCGATGTTGGCCGTGTCGTCCTCGATGTCGACGAAGCGGATCTTCGCTCCGAGGGCGACCGCGCACGAGGCCGTCGCGACGAAGGTCATCGGGGTGGTGACGACCTCGTCGCCGGGACCGACGCCGGCAGCGGCATACGCGATGTGCAGGGCGGCGGTGCCGCTCGTCGCGCTGACGCAGCGGGTGGCCCCGGACAGCGCCGCCAGCTGCTCCTCGAACGCCGTCACGGTCGGGCCGGTGGTGAGCCAGTCACCCCTCAGCACCTGGGCGACGGCTTCTATGTCGTCCTCGTTGACCGACTGGCGTCCGTAGGGGATCACCTCAGATACCCGCCTCGAGCATCTTGCGGATGTCGTCGGCACCGATCCAGATGTCGTTCTTGTCGGACGCGCAGTGGAAGCCCTCGGGAACGGGCACGCCGTCGGTGCGCGGCACGTAGCCCCACGTCGCCAGCTCGGGCTCGAGCACGTAGTACTTGCCGTCCATGATCATGATGGCGCGGCGGCCCTCCTCGGGGCTGATCATCTCCTCGTGGAGCTTCTCGCCGGGGCGCAGGCCGATGTCGTGCATCTTGGCGCCGGGGGCGATCGCCTGCGCGAGGTCGGTGACCAGGTGCGAGGGGATGTGCGGCACGACGAGCTCGCCACCCTGCATGAGCTCGAACGTGTCGAGGACCATCTGCACGGCCTCGGGCAGCGTGATGAGGAAGCGCGTGCAGCGCAGGTCGGTGATCGGCAGCGACTCCCCCGCCTCGTGCAGGGCACGGAACTTGGGGATGATCGAGCCGCGAGACCCGGTGACGTTGCCGTAGCGCACCACGGCGAAGCGGGACGGGTACTGCGCGGCGTAGTGGTTGCCGAGGATGAAGAGCTTGTCGGCGGTCAGCTTGGTGGCGCCGTAGAGGTTGATCGGCGAGCTCGCCTTGTCGGTCGAGAGCGCGACGACCTTCTTGACGCCGGCGTCGATGCACGCCTCGATGACGTTCTGGCTGCCGAGGACGTTGGTCTTGACGAACTCGTGCGGGTTGTACTCGCCGGTGTCGACCTGCTTCAGGGCGGCAGCGTGCACGACGTAGTCGGTGCCGTGCATGGCGCGACGCAGGCGGTCGAGGTCGCGGACGTCACCGATGAACCAGCGCAGGCGGGGGTCGTCGTTGAACAGCTGACGGACCTCCCACTGCTTCAGCTCGTCACGGCTGTAGATGATGACCCTCTTGGGGTTGTGGTTGTCGAGCACCTCACGGATGAATGCCTTGCCGAAGGACCCGGTCCCACCTGTGACGAGGATCGACGACCCTTCGAGAATGCTCACCCTTTGACCTCCTGGTCATGTTCTTGACAGACGTGCTGCGCGTGCCGCTCAGAGGGCACCACGCACTGAGACGCTCGACCAGCGCCGACGGCGAGATTAACACCTTCGAGGTGCCGCCCGCCCCTCCCCGAGGCCCGGGCGAGGGGCTCGCGGCGGTCCCGACGGCGCCTGCGGCAGACTGGGCGCATGCCTGTGCACATCGCCCTGCGCTGCGACGCCAGGCCCGAGACGGGCACCGGCCACGTCGTACGCTGCCTGGCCCTGGGCGACGAGCTGGCCTCCCGGGGCGTGCACGTCAGCCTCCTCGGCGAGGTGACGGGGGTGCCTTGGCTGACCGACCAGATCGAGCGCCGTGGCCTGGCCGTGGTCGCAGCCCCCGACGACCCCGAGGCGCTCGCCACCCTCGCGCGGGACGCCAGGGTCGACGCCGTCGTGCTCGACGGCTACCACCTCGACCCCGGGTGCGGCCGGGCCCTCCACGCAGCCGGCATCACCGTGCTCTCGGTTCTCGACGACACCTTCGGGGGTGGCCAGGAAGCCGACCTCTACCTCGACCAGAACTTCGGCGCCACGCCCGCGCCCGGGGTCGATCCGGAGCGGCAGCTCCTCGGCCTCGACTACTCCCTCTTCCGCGACGAGGTGTTGCGGCACCGCCCCACCACCCCACGGCGTGCGCCCGGCGCCACCCCCCGCGTGCTTGCCGTGTTCGGGGGGTCCGACCCGTATGCCGCTGCGCCCGTCATCGTCCCGCTGCTGCTGGCGTCCGGCCGAGCCATGCACGTCGTCGCGGTGGCCGCTCGACCTGAGATCGCGACCGCGCTCGAGGCGCTGCCGACGGTAACGGGGCAGCACGTCGAGGTCGTCGCCCCGACGCCCGACCTCGCCGCGCTCGCCGCCACGTGCGACGTCGCCGTGACGGCCGCTGGCAGCTCGGTGTGGGAGTTCCTCTGCCTGGGTCTGCCCTCGATGCTCGTCTGCGTCGTCGACAACCAGAGCCCCGGCTACGAAGCCGTGACCCAGCGCGGGCTGGCCGAGCCCTTCGGCCACCTCTCCCAGCTGCGCGGCGACGAGGCGATGCGATCGGCCGCCGTGGCCGTCGCTGACAGGCTGCTGTCGGACCCCGAGCGCCAGGCGTCGCTGGCCGCTGCCGGGATGTCGCTCGTCGACGGCAAGGGGCGTGCTCGCGTGGCCGACGCGCTTGAGTACTATCGCTCCCTACGCCCCGAGCGATGAGGCCCAAATGAAGAGCGATGAGGCCCGGATGAACCGTGAGCGACCCCCCGCAACAGACCTGCCTACCTTCGGACCCACGTTCGATGCGATGTGCGCGGCTGCGGCGATCCACTGGCGGACGACCCTCCCCGAGGCCCCCGCGAGTGCCCCTGTGCTCGTCGTCGACCTGCTGATGCAGGACCTGCGACTCGCCCTGCGCACGCTGACCCTGGCAAATAGCCTGCGGCGCGTCGAGGCCTCGCGGCTGGTCGTCCTCGTGGGGCCCAACCGCTACTGGGAATCGCGCATCTGGGACGGCTACGAGCGCGAGCGCTGGCTGCAGCTGGCGCAGGCCTACGGAGCGGACGACGTCATCGACGTCTCCGCGCTGACCGACAGGGTTGAGGCAGGCGACTGCGACGTCGAGCTGCTCAACTCGACGTTCGCGGTGGCGCCTCCCCGCGACGAGAGCGGGCGCCGCCGGCTGGACGTGATCAGCGACTCCACTGCGGTGCGCCTGCTGCGCATCCCCCGGATGAGCGACGCCGTCGCGGACGACGACGTGCCCGGCATCCGTCGCTCGGTCGCGGCGGAGGACCGTCTCTACCGGACGCTCTTCGAGTCGCTGCCGGTCCGCGCCTTCGTCACGAGCCACGTGGACTACGGCCAGTGGGGGCTCGCGGTCGAGGCGGCCACCGGCCGAGGCGTGCCGGTCCTGCACGCCCAGGCGACGGGGGGCCTCAAGGCGTACGCCCTCTTCGACGGCGCCGACGGGCGCGTGCTCGGGTTCAGACGCTCGCTGTCGCTGCAGATCGCGCAGCAGTTCGACGCCCAGGTGTGGCGCCACCGCGACGTGCTCGCCGCGAGCGCCGAGCGGACCGCCTGGCGCTCGAAGGCCAACCTCGGCCGACCGTCCTGGTGGCGCGGCGGCGGCGAGATCTCCCGCCTCGACCTGCGCAGCAGCGACGAGCGCGCCGTCCTGCGCTCCCATGCCCTGGGGCGTCTGGGGCTCGACCCCGGCAAGCCCGTCGTCACGGTCTTCAACCACGCCGTGTCCGACGCCGTGCAGGGCAACCACGAGGCGTTCGCCGACCTCGCCACGTGGTTCGAGAAGACGGCCGAGCACGCCGCCGGCGCCACGGACGCGAACTGGCTCTTCCTCGACCACCCGAGCCAGGTCAACTACGACCGCACCGAGCACTTCGAGCAGCTCGCCGAGCAGTACGCGCACCACCGTCACATCGTCTTCCGTCCCAGCCTGGCGCTGAGCCGCAACTCGCTGTGGAGCGTCACCGACCTGGCTGTCACGGTGCGGGGCAGCGTGAGCGCGGAGTTCCCGGCCTACGGCATCCCTGCCCTGCAGGCGGGCTGGTCGGAGTGGAGCCACCTGGGCTTCAGCAGGCGGGCTGACACCGAGGCCGAGTACTTCGACGAGCTCGCGTCGTGCGTGCGTGGACTCGCTGCGGGCGAGCCGCTGATGACGGAGGAGCAGTCGCGGCGGGCCCGGCTGTGGCTCTGGCTCTACCGCAGCGGCGCCGACGTCACCACGCCACTGGTGCCCCACTGGGAGAACGGTCAGGGCACCGCGCTGCACCAGCTGGTCGCGACGGCGATGAACCACGTCGAGGACGACGCCGATCCGGCCTACGTGGCGGTGCGGCGCCTCTGGGAGCGGAAGGACCCCGTCCTCACGAGGATGGATCTCGGGCTCGGGTCACGCGAGCTGGCCGACTCGCACGCCCTGTCGGCGCTCAGCCGATCGCTCGGCGACGCGGTCGGGCTCGCGACGGCCCACGAGGACCGGACGCCGCGCAGCGGCAGCCGAGTGGTGTCAGGACGAGCCTCCACCCTCCGCATGGTCGAGGGCTTCGTGCGCGGCGAGGCCATCATCGGTCGTGCCAGTCAGCCCGAGGCGGTCCTCGTCGTCGACACCGCTCCCCTGGGCTCCACCGGGAGCATCGAGGTCGAGCTGGCCCTGGACTCGCAGAGTGCGACGTGGTGGTCCGACCGGTCGACGGTGCCCGGTGGCGACGCGGCACACTCGAGCCGCCGGCTGCGCGTCGGTCTGGAAGGGTCCCCGGGCACGCAGGTCGACCTCGCACCTCCCGGCAGCGGCGGCCCGCCGTCGACCGCGACGGTGGTCGTGGACGTACCGGCCACCTCGCACGGTCTCCTCGCGATCTGTGTGCACAGCAGCTCCGACACGCCGTACGGCTACATCTCACAGGGGGTCATCGGGCTGCGCGTCAACTCGTTGACCTTCCACCCGGCCCCGGCTCTCTAGCCGACCCAGTCCAGGAGGAACCGATGCCGCGCACCCGCGTCGTCATCCAGTCGCGTCTCAACTCGTCCCGCCTGCCGGGCAAGGCCATGCTGACGATCGCGGGGATGCCCCTCATCGAGCTGGTGGCGCGGCGCGCGAGCCGCAGCGGCCACGAGGTCGTCGTGGCCACGAGCGAGGAGCAGTACGACGAGCGCATCGCGGGGCACCTGTCCGCGGTGGGCATCCCCGTCGTGCGGGGCTCGCTCGACGACGTGCTGGGCCGGTTCGCCCAGGCCACGGCCGACCTCTCAGCCGACGACCGCGTCGTGCGTCTGACCGGCGACAACCCGGTGGCCGACGCCGACCTCGTCGACGAGCTGCTCACCGCGCTCGACAACAGCGACCACACCTACGGGCGGGTCGACATCGACCAGGTGCCCGAGGGTCTCGGGGCCGAGGCCTTCAGCGTGGCCGCCCTGCGTGAGGCCGCCGAGGCGGCCACCGAAGCGTACGACCGTGAGCACGTGACCCCATGGCTGCGGCGTACGTTCGGTGAGCTCCTCTTCGTGCCGCAGGGGTGCCCGGGCGACATCCACGCCTACCGGGCCACCGTCGACACCCTCGGCGACTACGTACGCGTGTCGTCCCTGTTCGACGACGTGGCCGATCCGGTCGGGCGTCCCTGGCTCGCCTTCATGGAAGACCTCGCTGCTCGGGTCGACGCCGCGGGGGCCCGCATCCCGTCCACGTCCTCGGCCGCGGGCCGGGTCTCGCGGGTGGTCCTGTCCGCTCGCGCGTTCGACGACGGCGAGGCCGGTGGCGACAAGCCGGCCGAGCGCGCCGAGCGGCTTCGGGCCCTGATCGCCGACGCCATCGAGCGCGGCGTGACGCACGTCGACGTCGGCCGGGCCGACGGCCGCAGCGAGGAGCTGCTGCGCAGCTGCGCCGAGCCGGCGCTCGTCAAGCGCTTCGGCCTGATCTCGCGGCTCTGGGCACCCGCGCTAGAGGACGCCTCCGCCACGTCCGCCCACGACCTCGCGGTGGAGGCGTCGGCGGAGCGCAGCTTCGCCAACCTCGGACGCCGTGGCGTCGACGCCATGGTCTTCCCCGACTCGGTCACGGCTTCACGCGGCTGGGCCCGGGCGCAGCGCTACCGGAGCGACGGCGTGGCACGGTCGATCGGGCTCGTGGCCCGCTCGGAGGCCGACCTCGCGTGGGCCGTCGCCACCGAGGACGTCGGTTTCGTCGAGGTGCACACCCCGTCGAGCGCCGCCGCCGACCGGATGCTCACCGAGCTCGCGGCCCGAGGCGCGACTCTCGTCGCCGGCGAACAGGCGCACGCCGGCTCGCCCGCGGAGTCGCGGGGCCTGCCGTCATGGGCAACCGCGGTGCTGGTCACCGCCCTCGAGCCGGGCGCCTTCGACGACGCAGTGGCGGCCGTCAACCGCTGATCAGCCCGACGAGCTGTTGTACTGCTCGAGGATGTCGTCCATCGACCCGTCGGCGACGAGGCGGCCGGACTGCAGGTAGAGGCCGCGGGTGCAGAAGCGGCGCAGGTCGGGCTCGGAGTGTGACACGAGGAAGAGGGTGCGGCCCTCTCCCAGGAGGTCCTCCATGCGGCGGTAGCACTTCTCGCGGAAGTCCTTGTCGCCGACCGCGAGCACCTCGTCGACGAGCACGATCGGCTCGTCGAGGGTCGTGATCAGGGCGAAGCCGAGACGGACCTGCATGCCCGAGCTGAAGTGCCGGAACGGCATGTCGAGACCGGCCCGCACCTGCGGACCGGCGAAGTCGACGATCTCGTCGAAGCGCTCGGTGATCTCGGCCTTGCTCAGCCCGTGGAGTCCCGCAGTGAGCAGGACGTTCTCGCGAGCGGAGAGCTCGCCCAGGAAGCCACCGGTGAGCTCGATGAGCGGGGCGACGCCACCGTTCACCGCCACCGTGCCCTCGTCGGGCAGCAGCACGCCGGCGATGGTCTTGAGCAGGGTGCTCTTGCCGCCACCGTTGGACCCGACGAGACCCACGGCCTCGCCGGGGCCGACGCTGAACGACACGTCCTTGAGGGCCCAGAAGGTCTCCTTGGGGGCGGTGTTCTGACGGCGCAGCACCATCTCGCGCAGCGACAGCTTGCGGCGCCGCGAGCGGTAGAACTCGACGCCGAGCCCCTCGACCTTGATGACGTCGGCGGTGCGCCTGGCGTCCCAGACGCGATCGGCCACGGGTGCCACGTCAGATCTCCTTCAGGACGGCACGCTCCATGCGTGCGAACGTGACGGCACCCCAGGCGAGGAGCGCGAGCGACATGAGCGCGCCCACGACGAGCGGGGCGATCTGGAGCTTCTGGGGAAAGAAGCCGGCCCGGTAGAGCTCGAGGATGCCGCTCATCGGGTTGAACCACAGCGCCGTCTGCAGCCAGTCGGGCGCCTTGTCGAGCGTGTAGATGATCGGGGTGCCGTAGAAGAGCATGCGCAACGCGATGCGGACGACGCGGATCGTGTCGTCGGCGAGCACGGTGGCGGGGGCGAGCAGCAGCCCGATGCCGGTCTGCAGGATGAACTGCAGGGCCAGGCCCAGCGGGAAGAGCACGATCCGCCAGTTGAGGCTCGTCTCGCCCCTGATCAGGTAGGCGAGGACGAACGCGAAGAGCACCGGCAGCGACAGCAGGAACTCGATGCCCTTGGCGATGACGACGCGGATCACCCAGAGCTCGCGCGGCAGGTTGGTCGACCTGACGAGCTTCGCCTCGGAGACGAGCGCGCGGGCGGTCTCGTTGATCGACGCGTTGAACCACTGCCACGGCAGCAGTCCGACGAGCAGGAAGAGGAAGTACGGCTTGTGGCCGGCGTCGCCGCGCTGGAAGATCACCGCGAAGACCATGAAGTAGATCAAGGCCATCGCCAGCGGGTCGATGACGGTCCACAGGTAGCCGAGCCAGCTCCGTGCGTAACGCACGCGAAGGTCGCGCCGGACCAGCGTCAGCAGGATGCCCCGCTGGCTCCAGATCCGCGAAAAGCGCTCCGCCATCAGAACTCGTCTCCTTCGGGGACCAGCTGGTCCGGCCTGCTGGTGAGGAAGCCCCAGCCCCAGCTCATGTGCATCGTCGCGAGCACCCCAGGCACCCGCACCGCCACCTTCGCACCCTCGCCACGTCCGATGACCACTCCCCCGACACCGACCCCGGCCGCATACGCAGCCGGGATGGCCCACAGCGGCCGCCAGACCAGGCCGCCGACCACGCCGGCGGCCACGGCAACTAGTGCCGTGGGCGGCGCCAGGTAGCGGGCGTTGATGGAACCCTTGTGGCGGGTGGCCACGACCCGGCGCCAACGGCCGTAGTCGCGGTACTGCCGGCCGAGGGCGCGCAGGCTCGGACGCGGGCGGTACTCCACCGTGAGGGCGGGGTCGAACCACACGACGCCGCCCGCCTGGCGGATGCGGTAGTTGAGCTCCCAGTCCTGCGCGCGGGTGAAGCGCGGGTCGTAGCCGCCGGCCTTCGTCAGCCACTCACGCCGGAAGACGCCGAGGTAGACGGTGTCGGCCGGTCCGGCCTCACCACCGGTGTGGAAGCGCGCCCCGCCGACGCCGAGCGGGGACGTCATGGCGGTGGCCACGGCCTTCTCGAAATCGGTGACGCCGGTGGCGTGCATGACTCCGCCGACGTTGGCCGCGCCCGTCTCACCCAGCACGCGGACCGCGCGCTCGATGTAGCCGTCGCTGAGGAAGCCGTGTCCGTCCACGCGAACGATGACGTCGTGATCGGCAGCGGCCACGGCGAGGTTCAGTGCCTCGGGGGTGCGGCCGGAAGGATTCTCGACGACGGTGATCCGCGGATCGCGCTCGGCAAGTCGGCGGGCGACGCCGAGCGTGTCGTCGTGGCCGGGGCCGACGGCGAGCACGACCTGGATCTGCCCGGGGTAGTCCTGGGCGACGACCGCAGCGACAGCATCCTCCAGGTGCCTCTCCTCGTTGAGCAGCGGCATGATGACGCTGACCGGAGGTGTTGGGTCCACGCGTTCGGATCCTTCTCGTTCGGGTCGGGAGTTGGAGCAGGCGTTCGCGACCCGCACCGGGCCGGGCCAGCCTACCGCCCCGAGAACCTACCCCCGGCAAGGTCGGAGGTCGCTGGGAGCCGGGTGGGGGCCGGCCGTGAGGCGCACGCGGGATGCACCTTCACGGCGGCTGTTCCGATCCCTCGCTTCCTCACTTGAGAAGCTGGCGCGCCATCACGACGCGCTGGACCTGGTTGGTGCCCTCGTAGATCTGGGTGATCTTGGCGTCGCGCATCATCCGCTCGAGCGGGAAGTCGCGGGTGTAGCCGGCGCCACCGAGCAGCTGGACGGCGTCGGTCGTGATCTTCATGGCTGCGTCGGAGGCGTAGCACTTGGCAGCGGCGCCGAAGAACGAGAGGTCCTTGTCGCCGCGCTCGGACTTGGCTGCCGCCACGTAGACCATCTGGCGGGCGGCCTCGAGCTCCATCGCCATGTCGGCGAGCATGAACTGGATTCCCTGGAAGTCCGCGATGTGCTTGCCGAACTGCTTGCGCTCCTTGACGTAGGCCAGAGCCTGGTCGAGCGCGCCCTGGGCGATGCCGACCGCCTGCGCGCCGATGGTGACGCGCGTGTGGTCGAGGGTGCGCAACGCGATCTTCAAGCCGTCGCCGACCTGGCCGACGACCCGGTCACCAGGGATGCGGACGTTGTCGAAGTGCAGCTCGCGCGTCGGGCTGCCCTTGATGCCGAGCTTGCGCTCCTTCTCACCGAAGGTGAAGCCCTCGTCGGACTTCTCGACGACGAACGCCGTCACGTTGCCCCCGCGAGGACCGTCGGGGTCGGTGACGGCGAGGACCGTGTAGTACTCCGAGACACCGGCGTTCGTGATCCACGACTTCTGGCCGTTCAGCACCCAGCCGTCACCGTCCTGGCGGGCGCGGCACTTCATCGAGGCCGTGTCGGAGCCGGCCTCGCGCTCGGACAGTCCGTAGGAGAAGGTGGTCTCGCCCTTGGCCAGCGGCGGCAGGTAGCGCGCCTTGACGTCGTCGCTGCCGTCGAGGATGAGGGGTAGCGACCCGAGCTTGTTGACGGCCGGAATGAGTGAGGCGGACGCGTCGACGCGGGCGATCTCCTCGATGACGATGCACGTCGCTAGGGCGTCGGCGCCCATGCCGTCGTACTGCTCGGGCACGTGCGGTGCGAAGAAGTGGGAGGCGACGAGGGCGTCGTGCGCCTCCTGCGGGTAGCGCGCCTCCTCGTCGACGGCGGCGGCGTACGGGGCGATCTTGTCCTCGGCGATCGCACGGATCGCCTCGCGCAGGGCCTCGTGGTCCTCACTGGTGCGGAACAGGTCGAAGTCGGCATTCGTGCTCACGGCGAGATCCTACTCGCCAGTTCGGATTAGTAGGACGTCCTAGTGATCGACGCCACGGAGCTGCGCGGACGCGTCGGCGAGATGCTCAGAAGGGCGGCGGTTCGGGGTCAGGTGGCGGCCCGTTGTCGAGTGGCGGGTCGAGGCCTTCGCGCCAGTTCTTGGGGTAGGTCGTGTACGTCCGGCCGGTGAGGGTGGTCCACTCCAGGCCGTCGCCGGCGACTTGGGTGCTGGTCCAGATGCCGTCGGTCTTGACGTTGTGGTGGAGCCGGTGCTTGGCGAAGAGATTCCTCGCGGACGTCTCGCCCTGCGGCCAGGGCGTCTCGTGGTCGAGGTCGCACCGGGTGGCAGGGACCTGGCAGTCGGGGCCGCGGCAGGTGCCGTCGACGGCCTGGACGTGCTCGACCATCGCCTTGGTCGGTCGGTAGGCCTTGCCGGGTCTGGTGATCGCGCGCCCGTCGCGCAGGTCGACCGGCAGGGTCTGCCAGACCGAGCCGGGGCGGGTCATGATCTCGCGGGCGTGGGCGGCGGTGACCCAGCCGTGCCCGGGCAGCTCGCACGCCGCGTCGCTCTGGCCGGTGGCGACCTCGAACGGCACGACCAGCCACACCCGCGCCGCGGCATCTCCCGTGGACTCGCCAGGGACCGCCTTGTCGCTCGTGGGGTGGAGCAGGGCTTCGGTGGCCAGGTCGCAGCGCAGCTGGTCGAGGGTCCGCGGGTCCCCGCCGCCTCGGGCGGCGCGAGCCTGCGTGTCGAGACGGTCCAGGATCGCCGCGACCGTGCCCGCGTCGGCCGTGAGGGTCAGGCAGCCCATCCCGTCACCGACCATCCGCCCGAACACGCCACGCCGCGACCGCGCCTGCGCCCGCCGCTCGTTCGCACCCCGCGCGTCGACCGAGGCGACCGCCCGCGTCAGCCGGGCCGTGAACGTCCGCTGCCCCACCGGGCGCCCGTCCCGCGACGGCGCCAGCACCGCCTCCTCCACAGCCGCGACATCCGCATCCGAGAGCCGCACCGTCTCGGACGCGACCTGCACCGCCCGGTACAACGACGTGCCTCCGGCCCGCAACGCGGCCAGGACCCGCCGGTGCCGCCGCGGGGCCGTCGCCAACGTCAACCGACGACCGACCTCGCCGGCACCCACCCCGGTCGCCAGCGCGATCTCCTCCGCGACGACCCGCTCGGGCGAGACCAACGCCGCCATCCGCACGGCACTGCCACCCCGGGGCAGCGCGGCGACCTGCAGGGCCTGGATCGAGTGCAACACCCCGTACGCAGCCAGCAGGTCCGTCTCGACCCGCGCCTTCGCCACCTCGAGCGCCTCGATCTCGCCCATGACCCGCTCGCTCGCCCGCAACAGCCCCTCGGTCTTCGCGACAGAGCGAGACCGCTCGTCCTGCTCACACCGGTGAGCGGTGCCAGCCGGGGCGTACTCCACCTCACCCGCGAAGCGACCCAGCCGCACCGAAAAGACCGGCCTCAGCGGCGCACCCAACGCCTCCGGCCCTCGCGCCCAGGTCACGTCGATCACCCGCGGCGAACCGCCACCGAGCAGGCCGAAGGAGGCTCGTGACGACGCGACGTACGGCATACGACCCCTCCTCTCGACCTGACAACGACCACCTCCAGTAGAACACGTGTTCTGCATATCTGCTTAGGTGAAGTACGATTTGTGGATGACGGCGAATCCGGTTCGGGGAGTGGATTACCCGTCCACGTACCAGCAGCTGCTGGAGTGGTTCCCGGACAACCAGTCCTGCCTGGAGT
>NZ_JBFRGJ010000011.1:0-71479 GCF_052115265.1 Terrabacter sp. 2RAF25 | reverse complement strand
CCACGACGTGCTCGGCAGCACGCGTACGCCCACGCGCTTGCGCGCCTCGACCAGGCCCATCGAGTCGAGCACGCGGATCGCCTCGCGCACCACCGAGCGGGAGACGCCGTAGCGCTCGTCGAGCTGGTCGATGCGCAGCACCGTGCCGGATGCCAGGTCGCCGGAGACGACCTGACGACCGAGGGTGTCGAGCACCTGCGAGTGGAGCGCGCCAGCGCTGCGCGGCGGGGCGATGGCTGCACTGGTCACGAGGGTCTCCTGGCGGATGCGGGCGGGACGCGGGCGGGACTGCGGGCGGACAAGGAAGGGCCGGTGCCGCACGAGTCGTGCGGCACCGGCCCTCGGGTGCTCAGTCGACGACGGTGCCGTCGGGGGCGATGAGGTGCCCCTGCTGGGCCTTGCGGAGCTCCGTCTCGTTGCGGATCTCGCGGAAGCGCTGGTCGGTCAGCGGGTACTTCCAGAAGATCGCCATCGCGATGAGGGCCACGAGCGCGGGAAGCAGGCCGATCGTGACGCGGATCGCCATGACCGCCGACTCCGGCTGGACGGGGTTGGGCACCGAGGCCGTGGCCGACAGGTAGCCACCGAAGGCCAGGGCGGCTGCACCGACCGCGCCACCGATCGACTGGGTGATCTTGCGGGTGAAGGAGAACACGGCGTACGTGGCGCCCTCGGAACGCTTGCCCGACTTCCACTCGCCGTACTCCACGGTGTCGGCCTCGAGGCCGAACATGATGGTGTTGATGAGCGCGGCGCCGATTCCCTTGACGCCGAGGAAGATCAGGGCCGGGGCAGCGGCGCCCGTCGGGGTGAAGAAGAGGGCGATGCCGCCGGCGACCGTGAACAGCCCACACCACTGGAACAGCGACTTCTTGCCGAAGCGGTCGACGAGCTTGGGGATGAACGGGGCCGCGACGATCGAGATGCCGCTGTTGACGAGGGTGATCGGGCCGAGCCACTTGATGTCCCCCATGACGTACTGGGCGTAGTAGGCCGAGGCGCCGCCGACCGCGAAGAGGCCGATGAGGTAGAAGAAGCTCGCCGCACAGAGGTAGCCGAGGGGCTTGTTGCTGCGCAGCGTGTCGTAGGTCTCGCGCATGGACACGCGCGGCGTCGTGCGGACGACCTTCTCACGACAGAAGTACCAGGTGATGAGATAGGCGATCGAGCCGATGACGATGAAGAGCAGGGTGGTCTGGGTGAAGATCTCCTGGACCTTCTCCTGGTATGCCGCCGAGCTGAGCGTCTGCTTGTCCTGCTTCAGGTCCGAGATCTTCGGCGCGATGATGTAGGTGAGCACGATGCCGCCGACGGCGCCGCCGAAGAAGCGCGACGAGACGAGCTTGGCCCGCTCCTTGACCGACTGGGTCATCGCCGACGCGAGCGAGCCGTACGGGATGTTGACGAGTGAGTACACCAGGCCGAGCCCCGCATACGTGACGTAGGCGTAGAGCAGCTTCGCGCCGTCCTCGAGGGAGCTCGGGACGTGGAAGGTGAGGAAGCTGAGGAAGAGCAGCGGCACGGCACCGAAGAGGATGAACGGGCGGAACTTGCCCATCCGCGTCATCGTCCGGTCCACGAGCCGGCCGGCGAACATGTCGGCGAAGGCGTCCCAGAGGCGCACGACGAAGAACATCGTCGCGACGGCGGCTGCGGAGAGGCCGGCGACGTCGGTGTAGTAGTAGAGCAGGAACGCCGTGCTCAGGGTGAACGCCAGGTTGTTGGCGAAGTCACCGAAGCCGTATCCGAGGATCGATCGCTTGGGCAGCCGCTCGTCGACGAACGACTGTGCGATCTGCTCCTTCGTGATGCTTGACATGGGGCCGAACTCCTTTGTGGGCCAGGACATCTGAGTGATGCGTTGCTCTAGTGAACGGCCCGCTGGTCATCGCTGACCATGAGTTGCCGCTTGTTGCCATCCGGTGGCCGGACCGTGCCTGCCAGCGCCGCCCGGTCCGGGCCGGCCAGGAGGTCGGCGGCCGCCGCGAGGTCGCGCAGGCGCGCCCCGGCGGAGGCCCGCGCCTCGCGGTACGCAGCCGAGCTGGCCTCGGCCGCGACGACCGTCTGCTCGGCTTCGGGGCCCACCCCGACCAGGCCGGGAGCCAGGTGCTCCAGCGCCTCCTCGAGGGTCGGCTCGACGCCGACGGCGTACAGGCCGAGCGCCGCTGCGCCGAGCGCCGAGCCCTCGGCCCCGGCCGTGACGGTCAGGGGGCGGCCGAGGACGCCGGAGAGGATCTCGCACCACAGCTCGCTGCGGAAGACCCCGCCCGTCGCACGGATCGCGGTCACGGGCGTGACCTCGTCGAGACCGTCGAGGATGGTGGCGAGCTGGAAGGCCACGCCCTCGACGGCGGCACGGATGAAGTGGGCCCGGGTGTGGTGCTGCCGGATGCCGAGGAAGGCGCCACGGAGCTCGGCGTCCCACAGGGGTCCGCGCTCCGCCAGGAGGAAGGGCAGCATGACGAGGCCGTCACTGCCGGGCTCGATGGCGGCGGCGAGGGCGAGCACGTCGGTGTCGCTGACCGGCGGACGGGCGAACTCCTTCGGCGAGTCGGGGCGCTCGGCGGCGAACACCGACCCGGCCCAGCGGACCACCGCTCCCCCGTTGCTGATCGGAGTGCCGAGCACCCACCGGTCCTCGGTCAGGGCGTAGCAGAACAGGCGCCCGCTGGGGTCCGCCCACGGCTCGTCGACGACGAGGCGCAGCGCGCCGCTCGTCCCCAGCGAGAGGCCGGCGACGCCGGGCCGGATCGCTCCGGTGCCCAGGTTGCCCAGGGGGCCGTCACCCGCCCCGACCACGACCGGCGTACCGGCAGGCAGACCCACGCGAGCCGCGACGGCAGCGTCCAGCGGGAGCGTCGCCGTCGTGGGAAGCACCTGTGGGAGCTGGTCGACCCGGGCGCCGGAGAGGGCGACCGCCTCGGCGTCCCACGTGCGGTCGGCGATGGAGAGCATGCCCGTGCCGCTCGCTGACGAGAGCTCGGTGACGAGGCGGCCCGTCAGGGCGTGGAGGACGAGGTCCTTGAGCCCGACCCACGACCGCGCGCTGCGCATGAGCTCGGGCTCGTTCTGGGCGAACCAGCGCAGCTTGGTCAGCGGGGACATCGAGTGGACGGGCGTGCCGGACCGAGCGTGCAGCGAGGCCGCCAGAGGTGACGCCCGCAGCTCGCGTGCCACGTCCCTCGCGCGTGCGTCGGCCCAGGTGATGATCGGCGTCAGCGGCCGGGCGTCGTCGTCGAGCGCGATGACACCGTGCATGGCCGTGCTCACCGAGAGGGCGACCACGGAACCGCCGTCGAGCTGGGCGACGCAGTCGGCGATTGACTTCAGCGTCGCCGCGACGACCACCTCGGCGTCCTGGACGCGCCACCCCGACCGGGGCCTGATCAGGGGGTACTCGTGCACGGCGGTGTGCGGAGCACGCCTCCGGGCGTCGGGGTTCGCGTCCCACGAGTACTCGAAGGCGACGACCTTGGCCGCCGTCGTGCCGACGTCGACCCCGATGACGTAGTGCGCCCGTTCCCGGCTGTCAGGCACTCGGGGCGCCCGTGGAGATCGAGGCGAGGCGGGTGAGGTCCGCGAGCTGCGTGAGCACCATGGGGGCCACCTGCTGCACCTCTGCGGCCTCGAGGCCCAGTCGGGTCAGTACAGCGGGCGCCGCCACCTCGGGGTCGCCGGAGGCGAGCGCCACGACCTCGTCGGCCGCGGCGTCGGTGACGGGCGCGCCGTGGCCACGCAGGTGCGCGACCCAGGCGGCGACGGTGCGGGTGGCCCCGGCCGCGACCCGGCCGGCGGCCAGCTCGGCCCGGAGCACGGGCACGACCCGGATCGGCACCTTCTGTGACCCGTCGGCAGCGATCTGGGCCAGCAGGTGGCGGATCTGCGGGTTCTGGTAGCG
The DNA here is from genome assembly GCF_052115265.1 of Terrabacter sp. 2RAF25. Lineage (NCBI taxonomy): Bacteria > Bacillati > Actinomycetota > Actinomycetes > Micrococcales > Intrasporangiaceae > Terrabacter > Terrabacter sp. 2RAF25. The sequence goes on along the minus strand of NZ_JBFRGJ010000011.1, from coordinate 67,581 downwards.
CTCGAGGAGCGCGCGACGGTACTCCGTGACGGCGTCGGGGGGCAGCTCGAGGTGCGCTGCCGCCGCGTCCCACCACTCCTCGACCCAGGAGCGGACGAGCGGGTCGGCGATCGCCTGGGCCACCGTCTCGTGCCCGAGCAGCGAGCCGGCGTACGCCATGAGGGAGTGCGACCCGTTGAGCAGCCAGAGCTTGCGGGTCTCGAACGGGTGCACGTCGTCGACGACCGTCGCCCCGGCCGACTCCCAGTCGGGGCGGCCGCCGGGGAAGGCGCCGGCGAGCACCCATTCGGAGAACGGCTCGGTCGGGACCGTCTCGGGGTCGTCGACACCGGTCTGCTCTGCGACGGCTGCCCGGTCCTCGTCGGTCGAGCGGGGCGTGATGCGGTCGACCATCGTCGTCACGAAGGAGACGTTCGCCTCGACCCAGCCCGGCAGCGTGTCGTCGACCCGGGCGGCCAGGTCGCCGACGACGCGGGCGACCATGGCCCCGTTGTCGGGCACGTTGTCGTTGGGGACGAGGGCGATGGGTCCGGCCCCGGCCGCGCGTCGGGCCAGCAGGCCGGCGACGAGCTTGCCCGGAGTGGTGGTGACGACGCCGCCCAGCGGATCGGCCCGCAGGGCATCGATGTCCGCCATGACGTCTTCGGCGCCGACGTCGAGCCTGCCGGACGCGTCACGGCGGTAGCCCGCCTCGGTGACCGTGCTGGTGACCACGGCGAGCGCCGGGTCGGCGAAGTAGCCGCGCAGGGCGGCGAGGTCATCGGACGCGTGCACGGCGCTGAGGCTCGAGATCACCTCGGCGCGAGACCCGGCGGGTCCGCGGACCAGGAGCGTGTAGAGGCCGTCCTGGCGGGCCAGGCTCTCGGCGATCGCCGGCGAGCGCCCGGTGAAGGCGGCGATGCCCCACCCGTCGGCGTCACTGGCGTGCTCGGTGTACCAGGCGGCGTGGGCCCGGAAGAAGTTGCCGACACCGAGGTGCACGATGCGCACCGGTGCGGCCGGGCGGCCGTCGGTGGCGCGGTCGAGGCGGCGCAGGCCCGCGCCCTCCGAAGGCTGCGTGTGGCCGGGGGCGTGCGCGGCGGCATACGGGAGCTTGTCGGTGCTCACAGCTTGAACGCCTTCCGGGGGATCGTCGTCACGAGGTCGACCGCGGTCTCGAGGGCCTCGTCCTCGTCGAGCCGGTGCTCGGCGACGAGCTGCGCGAGGTAGGCGCTGTCGAGGCGGCGCGACATGTCGTGGCGCGCGGGGATGGACAGGAACGCGCGGGTGTCGTCGATGAAGCCCGACGTCCTGTAGAAGCCGGCGGTCTCGGTGACCGCACCGCGGTAACGACGGACGGCCTCGGGTGCGTCGAGGAACCACCACGGCGCACCCGCGAAGACACTGGGGTAGAAGCCGGCCAGGGGTGCGATCTCGCGCGAGAAGACCGTCTCGTCGAGCGTGAAGAGCACGAGCTGGAAGCCGTCCGCCGAGCCGAACCGGTCGAGCAGCGGCTGCAGGCCCTTGGTGAACTCGACCGTGGTCGGGATGTCGTGGCCGGTGTCGGCGCCGAACGCCTCGAACGTCGGCGTGTGGTGGTTGCGGTGCACGCCCGGGTGCAGCGTCATGACGAGGCCGTCCTCGGTCGCCATCCGCGCCATCTCGACGAGCATGTGGCGACGGAACGCCGTCGCGTCCCCCGGGCTCACGACCCCGCGGAGGGCAGCGTCGTAGATGCGGGCCGCGTCGGCGACGTCGAGCACGAGCGTCTCGACGTCGGCGTGCGAGTGGTCCGACGACACGGCGCCGTTGTCCTTGAAGAAGCGGCGCCGCTCCTCGAGCGCCGCGATGTAGCCGGCATACGTGTCCGTGTCGATCCTGCTCGCCCGGGCCAGGTCGCCCATGAGGTCCGGGAAACCCGCCCTGCCCGGCTCGAGGTAGCGGTCGGGACGGAACGTCGGCACCACGCGCGGCGCGAAGCTCGCGTCGTCGCGGAGCACCCGGTGGTGGTGCAGGTCGTCCGCCGGGTCGTCCGTCGTGGCGAGCACCTCGATGCCGAAACGGTCCATCAGCGCGCGTGGTCGGAAGTCGGGCCGGGTGATCGTCTCCGCGATGTGGTCGTAGATGCCGTCGGCCGTCTCGGGCGCGAGCCGCTCCGTCACCCCGAAGACGTCGGCGAGGACGCTGTCCATCCAGAAGCGGCTAGGCGTGCCCCGGAAGGCCTTCCAGTGCTCGGCGAGCAGCCCGAACGCGCGCCGCGACCCGGCGGCGTCGAGCGCACGACCTGCGACACCGAGGTCCTCCAGCGCGACGCCCTGGGCGTGCAGCAGCCGGAAGACGTAGTGGTCGGGCGAGATCAGCAGCGACGTCGGGTCGGTGAAGGGCACGTCGTCTGCGAGCCACACCGGGGGCACGTGACCGTGCGGCGAGATGATCGGCAGGTGGGCGACCGATGCGTAGAGGCGACGGGCGATCTCGCGGGTGCCGGGGTCGACGGGCAGGAGCCGGTCAGGGTCGAGGGCGAGCGGCCGGGCCGCGGCGAGAGTCGTCATGTCGTCCATCGTCTGCCCCGCGATGCACCGACGCCACGGGTTGCCACCTGTTGCCGGGGATGCTTGCCACGCCTCCTCGCCGGGGTGAGAGTGGGCGCATGACGACGACCGCACCCACGCCCCCCACCGCGCCGGTCCTGAACGAGGCACCCGAGGTGGCGGCACGGCGGGCCGCCCGTCTCGGCGGGCCGGAGAGCCGGCTGACGACCGAGGAGGTGCGGGGGTTCATCCGCGAGCAGCTCGACGCCACCGACGTCGACGGCAAGAGCGTGTGCATCGTCGTGCCCGACGGCACGCGCACGTGCCCGCTGCCGATGCTGGTCGGCGCCGTCCACGAGGCGCTGGCCGGACGCGCGTCTCGGATGACCACGCTGATCGCGCTCGGCACCCACCAGCCGATGTCCGAGGAGGCGCTCGCGTCGCACCTGGGCTACGCAGCGGGTCACATCGAGGAGACCTATCCGGGCATGACCGTCGTCAACCACGAGTGGTGGGACGAGTCCACCTTCGCCGACCTCGGCACCATCCCGGCGGCGCGGCTGTCAGAGCTGTCCGAGGGGCGCCTGTCGATGGACGTCAGGGTGCTGCTCAACCGGGCCGTCGTCGAGCACGACATCGCGCTCGTCGTCGGGCCGGTCCTCCCCCACGAGGTCGTCGGCATCTCCGGCGGCAACAAGTACTTCTTCCCCGGCGTCGCCGGCCAGGACATCATCGACGTCTCCCACTGGATCGGGGCCCTCATCACGTCGGCCGAGATCATCGGGACCACCGCGGTGACCCCGGTCCGCGCGCTCATCAACGAGGGCGCCTCACTGGTCCCGGCCGAGAAGCTCGCCTTCTGCGTCGTCGGCGAGAAGGGGTCGCACGGCGGCGAGCAGTCGCTCCACTCGATCTCGTTCGGCGACACGATCTCCTCCTGGGCCAATGCCGCCGAGGTCTGCGCGCAGACGCACGTCACCTACCTCGACGAGCCCGTCAGCCGGGTCATCTCGGTCATCCCCGAGATGTACGACGACATCTGGACCGGGGCCAAGGGGTTCTACAAGCTCGAGCCGGCGGTGGCCGACGGCGGCGAGGTCATCCTCTACGCGCCGCACATCACCGAGATCTCGACGAGCCATCCCGAGATCAACGAGATCGGCTACCACTGCCGCGACTACTTCGTGAAGCAGTGGGACCGGTTCAAGCACATCCACTGGGGCACGCTCGCGCACTCGACGCACCTGCGCGGCGCGGGCACCTACGACGCCGAGACTGGAGAGGAGCGCCTGCGCGTCAAGGTGACGCTGGCGACCAGGATCCCCGAGGACGTATGCCGTGCCGCCAACCTCGGCTACCTCGACCCGGACTCAGTCGACGTGGCCGCCGAGGCAGAGGGCGGGGCGTTCGTCGTGCCCAACGCCGGCGAGGTCCTCTTCCGTCTTCGCTGACCGGTCGACCGGCGCGCGACCAGCCGCATCGGCATGACGATCGGCTCCCGGCTAGGCACGGCGCCGCCCACCATGGCGACGAGGTTGCGCACGCCCGTGGCGCCCATCGCGTGCAGCGGTGCCGCGACCGTCGTCAGCTCGGGCTCGGTGATCTCTGCCAGCAAGGTGTTGTCGAAGCCGACGACGCTGACGTCCTCGGGAACGGCGAGCCCGAGGCGCAGCAGGCCCTTGAGCACGCCGATCGCGACGACGTCGTTGTAGGCGATGACGGCCGTGGCTCGCTGGGCCGAGATCTCGCGTGCCCGGGCGAACCCGGCCTGGACGGTGGGGGTGTTGGAGGGGCCGACCCGCTTGACCTTGAGGTCGAGCTCGTAGGCAGCCTCGCGCAGCGCCTGCCACCGCACCCCGTCGGTCCAGCTCGACTCGGGGCCGGCGACGTAGGTGAGGCTCTCGTGCCCGAGCTCGGCCAGGTGCTCCACGGCTCGGCGCATCCCTCGCGCGTTGTCGACGAGGATGCTCGGCACCTCGGGCAGGCGGCGGTTGAGCACGATGACCGGCTTCTGCTTCGCCATCATCCGGATCGCCTGGTCCGACATGCGCGAGCTCGTGAGCAGGACGCCCTCGACGGCCCGCAGCTCGCGCTCGGTCCACTCCCGCTCGAGCTGGGCGTCCTCCTGCGTGTGCGACAGGAGCACGGTGTAGCCGAGCTCGCCCGCCGCCTCGTGGGCCCCGCGGATGATGTCGGCGTAGAACGGGTTGGTGATGTCGGTGACGACGAGCGCGATCGAGCGGGTGCGGGTCGGCACGAGGCCGGCGAGCGACCCGGAGCGGTAGCCGAGCTTCTGCGCCGCCTCGAAGATGCGCGCCGCCGTCTCGGCATTGACCCTGCCGGGCCTGGCGAACGCCCGCGACACCGTCGAAGCAGCCACACCGGCGGCCTCGGCGACGTCGTAGATCGTCGGGCGACGCTCCATGCCCCACACCCTAGCCACCCCCCATCGAGAGAACACTCCGTCTCCCCCACCCCAATCGAGAGAACACTCCGTCACCCACACGAGTGCGTACGCCTCCCCTCAGCCCAATCGAAAGAACACTCCGTCACCCACCTCCCCCATCGAAAGAACACTGCGTCACGTTCCGAGGGCGTATGCCGTCCCCACCTCCAATCGAGAGAACCCTCCGTCACCCACACGAGTGCGTACGCCTCCCCTCAGCCCAATCGAAAGAACACTCCGTCGCCCACCTCCCCCATCGAAAGAACACTGCGTCACGTTCCGAGGGCGTATGCCGTCCCCACCTCCAATCGAGAGAACCCTCCGTCACGTCCCCTCCGATCGAGAGAACGCTTGGTCGCGGCGCGCACGGCGGTTCCCTGTGGACGACGAGCCCCCGAGGTCCCTGCCGGTCGCCACCATCGATCTCATGCCAGTGACGCTCCCGACTGCCCTGACGGACCGGCCCTTCACGCCGACGATGGCTGCGGCGTGGGGACTCGCCAAACCGCAGGTGTATGCCCTGCACCTCAGCTCACCGACCCGTGGCGTGTGGTCCGCTCACGCGTGCGACTCCCTCGTCGAGAAGTGCTCGGCCGCCGGCTTGGTCATCGAACGACATGCCTTCTCGCACCTGACCGCCGCCCGGATCCATGAGTTCCCGTTGCCGATGTCACTCCGTGAAGACCTCGCCATCCATGTGATGCGCGACGTGGCGGACGGGCCGGTGCGCCGCCCTGGATTCATCGGACACCGTGGCCTTTCAGGTCGCGCCGTCGTGCGCGCCGCCGGGCCCCCGGTCACGAGTCCGGCCGACACCTGGGTGGACATGGGCGAGCTCATCCGTCCCGGAATCCCCTTGGGTCTGGACGACCTGGTCGCGATTGGAGACGCCGTCGCCGACAAGCTGGGGTCGGTCGAGCCACTGCGCGAGGCGCTTGCGGCACGCGTCGCCCCGCGCGGAAAGCTCACCCTCCTCGAGGCGCTCGACTGGATACGCGTTGGCTCGGAGTCCCCGGGCGAAACCCGGGCCCGGCTCATCCTCGTTCGCGCTGGCCTTCCTGAGCCCGAGCTCAACCAGACGGTGTACACCGCCAAGCGACGTCGGCTCGGCCGACCAGACATGCGGTGGGTCAGGCAGCGGGTGCTGCCAAGTACCAAGGCCGCGAGTTTCACGACAGTCCTGAGCAACGGGAGCACGATGCAGCGCGCTTCAAGGGCTTCTCCGAAGACGGCTGGTCAGTCGTCGACGTCTGGGACGATGACGTCAACAGCGATACCGGACGGTATGCGCTCGTCCTGCGCACAGCGAACGCGCTCGGCCACCCGCGGGCCGCGCTGAATCTCTCGGAGATCCACCCACAGTTCTTCAGTGCGCGCATGCTCGAGCTCGCGGAGATTCGCGCGCGCCGTCTGCGTGCACGCGCCAAAGCAGCGTGACGGAGCGTTCTCTCGATCGGAGACAGGCGTGACGGAGCGTTCTTTCGATTGAGGGGCGCGGCAACTGGTGGCAATCGCTCGCCTGGTTGCCGCGGCCGGTGAGTGAATGGGACGAGCCCCGCACCACCCACCGAAAGGCCACCCCATGCTCCGCCCCCAGGACACGACCACCCGCGAGACGAAACGACTCGACGGCATCTGGTCCTTCCAGCTCGACGGCGAGTCCGAGGGGCGTGACGCCCGCTGGTTCGGCGCGAACCTCCCGGCACCGCGTGACATGGCCGTGCCGGCCAGCTTCAACGACCTGACGGCCGACGCCGCAGTCCGCGACTACTTCGGTGACATCTGGTACCAGCGCACCGTGCAGGTGCCGCGGGGCTGGGCCGACCAGCGGATCGTGCTGCACTTCGAGTCCGCCACGCACCGCGCCACCGTGTGGGTGGGCGACCACGAGGTCGTGAGCCACGAGGGCGGCTACACCCCGTTCGAGGCCGACATCACCGAGTTCGTCACCCCGGGCGAGGCGGTGCGCGTCACGGCTCTCGTCAACAACACGCTGAGCTTCCAGTCCATCCCGCCGGGCGTCATCGAGGAGGGCCCGGCCGGCCAGAAGCAGATCTACTGGCACGACTTCTTCAACTTCGCGGGCATCCACCGTTCCGTGTGGCTGTCGGCGACGCCGCAGGCACGCGTCGAGGACATCACGGTCGTCACCGGGTTCGAGGGCGACACGGGGTCGGTCGACTACACCGTCGAGGCCGCCGACGCCGACGGCCTCGACGTGCAGGTCGTGCTGCGCGACGCCGCCGGCCGCGAGGTCGCGACCGGAACGGGCGCCACCGGCAGGCTCAAGGTGGCCGACGTGCACCTCTGGGCACCCGGCCACGGCTACCTCTACGACCTCGAGGTGCAGCTCGTCGACGACGGCGGCGCGGTGCTCGACAGCTACCACCAGACCGTCGGCATCCGCACCGTCGAGGTGCGCGGCACGCAGTTCCTCATCAACGGCGATCCCTTCTACTTCAAGGGTTTCGGCATGCACGAGGACCACTCGACGATCGGCAAGGCGCACAGCCCGGCGCACGTCGTCCAGGACTTCGAGCTGCTCGACTGGATCGGCGCCAACTCGTTCCGCACCTCGCACTACCCCTACTCCGAGGACGTCATCGACTACGCCGACCGCCACGGCATCGTCATCATCGACGAGACGGCGGCCGTCGGCCTCAACATGGGACTCGGCGGAGGCATCTTCGGCGGTCAGGGCTACCAGACCTTCTCCCCCGACACCATCAACGACTCCAGCCGCGAGGTCCACGCCCAGGCGATCCGCGAGCTCATCGCCCGCGACAAGAACCACCCGAGCGTCGTGCTCTGGTCGATCGCCAACGAGCCCGAGTCCGACACCGAGGGTGCCGAGGACTACTTCCGCCCGCTGTTCGACGTGGCACGAGAGGCCGACCCGACACGGCCCGTCGGTTTCGTCAACGTCATGCTCGCGCCGCACGGCAAGTGCCGCGTCTCGCAGTTCGCCGACGTGCTCATGCTCAACCGCTACTACGGCTGGTACGTCAACACCGGCGACCTCGCCGGCGCCGAGATCGCCTGGACGAACGAGCTGAACGGCTGGGCGTCCGAGGGCAAGCCGATCGTCATCACCGAGTACGGCGCCGACACGCTCGCCGGCAACCACTCCCTCACTCCGCAGCCGTGGAGCGAGGAGTACCAGGTGGACTACCTCGACATGAACCACCGCGTGTTCGACGCCTGCGACGCCGTCGTCGGCGAGCACGTCTGGAACTTCGCCGACTTCGCCACGACATCAGGGATCATGCGCGTCGACGGCAACAAGAAGGGCGCCTTCACCCGCGACCGCAAGCCGAAGGGTCACGTCACCGTCGACGTGACCGCGCCCGGCCCCTCATCCCCAGCCCGGCGGCATACCTCCGCTGCCGCCTGTCCCAGAAGGAAACTCGCATGGCAGCTCTGGCAAACATCGGCGTCGTCGGTCTCGCGGTGATGGGCAGCAACCTCGCCCGCAACCTGGCCCGGCACGACCACCGTGTCGCCCTCTACAACCGCAGCCCCGAGCGCACCCGGGCGCTCGTCTCCGACCACGGCTCGGAGGGCGACTTCGTCGCGTCGGAGTCGCTCGAGGACTTCGTCGCCTCGCTCGAGCAGCCACGGCGCATCGTCGTGATGGTCAAGGCGGGCGCCGGCACCGACGCGGTCATCGACCAGCTCGTGCCGCTCCTCGACGAGGGCGACATCGTCGTCGACGGTGGCAACGCCCACTTCGAGGACACCCGCCGCCGCGAGGCGAGCCTGCGCGAGAAGGGGCAGCACTTCGTCGGCACCGGCATCTCGGGCGGTGAGGTGGGCGCGCTCGAGGGCCCGTCGATCATGCCGGGCGGCTCCAAGGAGTCGTATGCCGCGCTCGGGCCGATCCTCGAGTCGATCGCCGCCCAGGTCGACGGTGAGGCCTGCTGTGCCTGGATGGGTCCCGACGGCGCCGGCCACTTCGTGAAGATGGTGCACAACGGCATCGAGTACGCCGACATGCAGTTCATCGCCGAGGCCTACGACGTGCTGTCGGCCGCCGGCCTGACTGCCGGCGAGATCGCCGACGTCTTCCGCGAGTGGAACACCGGTGAGCTCGACTCCTTCCTGATCGAGATCACGGCCGAGGTGCTGTCGCAGGTCGACGACTCGACCGGCCGCCCACTCGTCGAGGTCATCACTGATGCAGCCGAGCAGAAGGGAACCGGTCGCTGGACGGTGCAGACCGCCCTCGAGCTCGGTGTGCCGGTCTCGACGATCGCCGAGTCGGTCTTCGCTCGTTCCGCCTCCGGCGACGCAGCTGTGCGCGAGGTGACCCGGGGTGTCTTGGCCGGCCCGAATCGCGTTGTCTCCGTTGACGATCGCAGACAGCTGGTCGACGACGTGCGCGACGCGCTCTGGTCGTCGAAGGTCGTCGCGTACGCTCAGGGGCTCGACCAGATCCGCAAGGCCAGCGAGGAGTACGGCTGGGACGTCGACATCGCGACCGTCGCTCGCATCTGGCGCGGCGGGTGCATCATCCGCGCCCGCCTGCTCGCGCAGATCAGCGACGAGTACGCCGCCGGGGGTCTGCGCACGCTCCTCGTGGCCCCGAGCATCGCGAAGGGCCTGGCGGCCCGGCAGGACCCGTGGCGGCGCGTCGTCGGCCTCGCCACCACCGCGGGGGTCCCGGTGCCCGGCTTCTCGAGCGCACTGGCCTACTACGACACCGTCCGCGCGGACCGGCTCCCAGCCGCCCTCGTGCAGGGGCTGCGCGACAACTTCGGTGCCCACACCTACGGTCGCATCGACCGGGCTGGTGCGTTCCACACCCTGTGGTCGGGTGACCGGAGCGAGGTCCAGGCGTGAGGATGGGGTCATGACGACCCCAGCGACCGCGACCGACACCGACGAGGCCGACCTGCCCGACCACCTTGCTCTCTTGGCTGCACGGGTGGTCGACGCCCTCCGAGCCGGTATGCCGTCCGCCCCGGTCGGCCGCGTCGGCGTCGCCTTCTCGGGTGGCGTCGACTCGAGCCTGCTGCTGGCGCTCGCGGTGCGTGGGCTCGGGCCCGAGCAGGTCGTCGCGGTGCTCGGTGTCTCGCCGAGCCTGGCGGCCGACGAGCGGCGGGGCGCTCACGACGTCGCGGCGCACATCGGCGTCCCGATCGTCGAGGTGGGCACGCACGAGGGTGACAACCCCGCCTACCGGCGCAACGGTCCCGACCGGTGCTTCCACTGCAAGGACGAGCTCTTCACCCGCATCTCCGACGAGGTCGTGCAGCGGCACGACCTTTCGGCGGTGGCCTACGGCGAGAACGCCGACGACGCCCGCAGGCCGGACCGCCCTGGTGCCCGCGCCGCAACGAACCACCGGGTTCTGCGCCCGCTGGCTGACGCCGGACTGACCAAGGACGACGTGCGGTCACTCGCTCGGGCCCTCGGTCTGCCCAACGCCGACAAGCCCGCAGCGCCGTGCCTGGCCTCACGCATCCCGCACTTCACCGAGGTCGACCCCACACGCCTGGCCCAGGTCGAGGCAGCCGAACATGCTCTGCGTGCCATGGGATTCACGGACAGCCGAGTGCGCCACCACGGTGACGTGGCGCGCATCGAGCTGGCTGCCGACGACCTGGTTCGCGCCGTCTCACCTGACGTACGCGACCGGCTGGTCGCCGAGGTCACTGCCGCCGGCTTCCGGTTCGTCGCGCTCGACCTCGCCGGCATCCAGTCCGGCGCCTTCACCCTGCCGCTCGTCGAGGTGACTCGTGGCTGACTCGTCCCTCGACGGGGTCGCGGAGCTCGACCTGGACCGCGGCTCGCGACGCGGCTACCCCGAGGCGATCTACTGCGAGGGCAAGACCCCCGAGCAGGTGCGTGCCATCGCCCGCCGGCTGGCGGAGGCGTACGCGTCCGGCGAGACCAGCGGCACCGCCCTGTTCACGCGCGCCTCCGTCGAGCATGCCGCCGCAGTGGTGGCCGAGCTGCCCGACGCGCTTCACGACGAGATGGCACGTCTGGTCGTGTGGCCACCCGAGCCCCCCACTCCCACAGGCGAGCTCGTCGTCATCCTCTGCGCCGGCACGTCTGACCTTCCGGTTGCGCAGGAGGCCGCGGTGACCGCCCGGCACCTCGGCCGACCCGTCGAGCTGGTCGTCGACGTCGGCGTGGCCGGCATCCACCGGGTGCTCGCCCGGCGCGAGCTCATCGACCGCGCAGGCGCCCTGGTGGTCGTCGCGGGCATGGACGGCGCGCTCGCCAGCGTCGTCGCCGGGCTGGCGCGCGCACCCGTCGTCGCGGTCCCCACGTCGGTGGGCTACGGCGCCGCGTTCGGTGGCATCGCCCCGCTGCTCACGATGCTCAACGCCTGCGCTCCCGGGGTCGGGGTCGTCAACATCGACAACGGCTACGGCGGCGGGCACCTCGCTGCCCAGATCGCCGCCCGCTGACCCTTCGGCTGTCGACGCCGGCACGCGAAAGCAGCCGCTCAGGCGACCGGAGACCCGTGACCGGCCCCCCGTCACGCCTGCGCGCGCAGGCCCTCCGGCACGGCCGCACCCGCGACCAGCCCGGCGACCACGGCAGCCGCCACCGACCTGTCCAGGACGTGGCGCACGGGAAGCCCCGATGTCGAGGCAGCCGCCTCGACGTCACGGAACTCAGGCGTCGCAGTGACGACCCGACCGTCACGGTGGGCCACCTTGACGCCGATGCGGCACCCGTCCACGTCGACGTCGCACCAACCCCGTGCAAGCGCCCACCGCCGCACCGTCGTCTCGCGAATCCCGATGGTGGTCGTCGTGGCCAGGAACAGCTCGCAGAGGGCTGCTCGGTGTCGTGCGTCGGTGAGGACCGAGAGCTGCTGGGCCGGCCGTCCCCGTTTCATGACGATGGGCGTCAGCCAGGCGTCGGCGGCCCCGGCATCCATGAGCGCGTCGATGACCGTGGGCCACAGGCGTGGGTCGAGGTCGTCGACATTGGCTTCCAGAACGACCATCTCGGCGCTCTCCAGGTCGGTGGGCTCGGAAGCACCCGCGTCGTGGTCGTCAGGCGGCAGTGCACTGTCGACCGTGAAGGATCCGCCGACCGGCTGACCGAGGACCACCCTGACGACGTTGGGGCGTCCGGGCACGTCCTTGGTGCCTGCGCCCACGCCGCGGCTGATGACCTGCACGGGTGGCAGGTCGCCCTGCCCGGTCGCGAGCGCAGTCGCCAGCGCGACGCCCGTGGGTGTGGCGAGCTCGCCGTCACCACCGGACACGACGTCCCAGCCACGCACGAGCTCCAGCACGGCAGGCACCGGGACGGGGATCCGTCCGTGCGCCGCGTTCACCGTGCCGGAGCCGAGAGCGATCCTCGACACGGTCACCGACGAGACCCCCAGCGACGTGAGCGCGGCGCAGACCCCCACGACGTCGGCGATCGAGTCCCAGGCACCCACCTCGTGGAAGTGGACCTCGTCGACGCCGACACCGTGCACGCGCGCCTCGGCCTCCGCGAGGGCGCCGAAGGCCCTGAGCGCCCGATGGCGGGTCGAGTCGTCCAGTGGGGCCGCTGTCAGGCGAGAGCGGATCACCGACCACGACCGGTGGTGCTGGTCGGGAGCCAGCAGCTCGACATCCACCTTCAGCGCACGCATACCAGCGCGTTGCACCTCGGAAACCACGAGTCGCACGGTGTCGGGGATGACGGCGTCGACGGCCGACTGGACCTGTGACAGAGGGGCGCCCGCATCGACGAGCGCGGCCAGCAGCATGTCTCCGGCGACACCGGCCGACAGGTCGAGCCAGGCTGCACGGTCGGGTTCGGCAGGGCGCTCCATGACCGACACCGTATGCCGTGCCGCCCCGGCGCGTCCGGATGACCCGAACGCCCCGAGACGCCCCGAGTCGCCCTGGACGCCCCGAAGGGGCGGACCGACGACGCGGTCCGCCCCTTCCACGCTGTTCAGTTGTCTCCCATCCCTGTGGGGGTTCCTACGGCAGGTGCCGTGTCGTCACTGCGGCACCACCGTCCCCGAGCGCACCGCAGGACCGCTGCCGACGGCGTTGGAGGCGACCACCTCGAACACGTAGCTGCTGCCGGAGGGACTGGTGAAGGTGAAGTTGCGCGTCCGCGCACCTGCGCCGAGTACGACCGACTGCTCGGGTGTTGCGGCCGGCGTGCCTGCCGTGACGCGGTAGGCGCTGACCGTGTACGCCGAGATCGCGGCCCCGCCGGTGTTCGTCGGCGGTGTCCAGCTGACCGACGCGGTCCGGGCGCCACCCGCGGCACCCGCATTCGCCGCGGTGATGGTCGCGGCGCCCGGCGTGGTCGCAGGAGTCACTGCGGCGGACTGCGCCGAGAAGGCTCCTGCCCCGATCGCGTTGACCGCCCTGACCTGGAACCGGTAGGCGGTGCCGTTGGTCAGGCCCGTGACCAGCAGGCTGGTGGTACCTGCCGCGGCCGGCCGTAGCGCACCCTGTTGCACACCACCAGAGAGGACGCGCACCTCGTAGCCCGTGATCGGCGAACCGCCGTCGCTGGCCGGTGCAGTCCAGTTCACGGTCACCGAGGCGTTGCCGCGGACAGAGGTGCCGATCGTCGGCGCCGTCGGAGCCACGGCGACGCCCGTGCCCGAGACCGCCACAGTGCTCGAGGCACCCGGAGCGTTCGTGACGATCGTCACCGTCGCCGACCTCAGCCCGGCCGCTCGCGGCGCGAACCGCACGGCGACGAGGCAGGTGGCCTGCGAGGCGACCGAGGCGCAACCGGCGGCCGGAGTGGCCGTGAAAGAGGTCGCGTCGGTGCCGGTGACGGTGGCGGCGGTGACCCGCAGAGCTGCGATGCCGGTGTTCCGAACGGTGATGTTGCGCACCGCAGAGGTCGCACCGACGTTCGTGTTCGGGAAAGCGATCGACGTCGGCGTCACCGCTGCCCGCGGGGCCACTGAGATGGTCGTGTCGGTGAACCGCAGCTGCTCGATGTTCCACAGGGTGTCGATCCCGTCAGCCCCACCGTTGCTGTTGACGGTGATGCTGCCGTTCGCGTTCGCGGTGATCGTGTAGGTGGTCGAGGCCGCAGAGAACACGGCGGTGTCCACGGCGGTCGCGTCGGGCGCGGCCGTCTTGAGCTCGCGCACGGCCACCAGGTTGCCCGGGTGGGCGATTCCGGCGAACACGGCCTGCTGGAGGGTCATGCCGGTGGTCCCTGGACCCCACGGGTTCGTGGCGGTGGCGGGGATCGCCTTGTTCTCCATCAGGTCGGTCGTCCCCGTCTCAGTGGCGGGGTCGGCCGGGTTGGTGCGGTAGCTGATGCGCACCGAGAGGTAGCGGTCGCCGTCGATGATCTCGTCGCCGGCACGACCCTCGATGGTGTCGCTGCCACCGCCGCCGAGCAGGATGTCGCCCTCGCCCCAGACCGGGCCGGTGAGCGGGCAGCTGCCGGAGGCGGACAGTGCGGCCACCGCGGTCGCGGTGCCCTGCCACTGGGCCACGGGAGGCAGGATGTCGGACAGTCCGCCGATGCGGGCCATCCCTGCCTGGTCGATGGCGTCGCAGCCGGAGAAGCCGCCTGTCGTCGCGTCGATCAGACGAGGCGTGGCGAGCACACCGTCGGTGCCCTTGATGCTGTCGTCGAACGCCGTGCCGGAGTCGGCCTCCGTCTCCTGCCAGCGGTCACGGTTGACCACGAGCTGGATCGGCAGTCCACCGAGGTTGTTGTTGATCATCATGTCGTCCGTCTGGGCAACGGTGTTGTACTGCCCGATCGCCCAGTCGAACCCACCGGCGCCCGCGTTGCGGTCGATGGCAGCATTCTGCGCCATGACGTCGTCGCCGCCCTCGGCGTCGTAGTCGTTCTCACCGACCTGACCGACGAAGATGTCGTTTCCGGGGGCCGTCTCCGCCGGGTCGTCGAAGAACGGCGCACCGTGGTCGCCCTGGAGCAGGTCCTGCCCAGAGCCGCCCTCGATCCAGTCGTCGCCGCCGTCACCGAAGACCGCGTCTGCGCCCTGGCCCGCGATGACGAAGTCGTTGCCGGGTCCGGCGAACGTCTCGTTGTCGTTGGCGCCGGCGTTGATGAAGTCCTGACCGGCGTTGCCCATCGGGATGTCGTCCCCGGGGCCGGCGTCGATGGCGTCGTTGCCCGGGCCGCCCTTGGGCACGTCGGCACCATCGAGGTCGGTGATGATGTCGTCACCGTCGCCGCCGAGCACGACGTCGTCGCCACCCTGGCCGTCGATGACGTCGTTGCCGGCGCCACCCCAGAAGGTGTCGTTGTCGTTGCCGCCCTTGATGCGGTCGGCGGCCGAGGTCCCGTTGTAGACCGACTGGCCGTTGATGCCGGTCGGGTCCACGGCGTTGCGCTGCCGGTAGGCGATGGTGCCGTCGGGCGAGCGCACGAGCAGCAGGTTCTCGTCGCAGTCCGGCGTGTTCGGGTCGTCCTTGAGCGATCCCTGGCCGATGATGCTCGCCGGGACGTCCGGCGTCGCCGCCCGGACGACCGTGTTCGGGGTGTTCGCCGGGTCGTTGAGGAACGACATCTGGAACTTGCAGTCGGCGGTCGCGAACGCGTCGGCCTTCAGCGTGTTCGTGCCCTCCGTGTTGCGCTGGATCATCTCGGAGAAGCTGTTGCCCTCGAGCTGGGTGCGCAGGTTCATACCCGGCGTGCGGGCCAGGTAGTAGAGCCGGTCGCCGTCCTGGAGCTTCTCGAGCTGCCCCTGGAAGACGTAGTTGAACGTGGTGCCGAGCAGTCCGCCGAAGAGGTTCGTGACCTCTCCGAGGCCACCGACCCACAGGTCGATGTCGTCGACACCCGTCACCGTCCGGCCGCTCGCGTCGTTCGCCCAGGCGCCGTTGCCGAACATGAAGTCCGCGGCGTCAGCCGGTTGCACGTCGGCAGGTGTGATGACCGCGCCGGTCACCGGGTCGATGACCGCCGGCCGTGGGTCGACGATGGCACGAGCCGCATTGCGCTTGCCCGCGATCGTCGTCTCGCTCGTGATGCTCGGGTGCAGGCCGTACGCAGCCACGTAGTTGACCAGCGACTCCGGGTGCTTCAGGTGCTGCCCGTAGTCCTGCCAGCTGGTGTAAGGCGCGAGCTGACTGTCGTTGGTCTGCGCGAACACGTCGCGACGGAACTCGTTCAGCCGGGGAACGCCGGCGTCGCGGGCACGCGTCATGTTGAGCGTCGGCAGGTCGAGCGGCAGGCCCAGCAGGTTGTTGCGCAGGGTCTCGGTCACGAACTCGTCGATCTCGTTACCGGTCTGGTCCGAGGAGCCCATGACGACCGCACCGGCCGCTTCTGCGGGCGAGTAGACCGGATGGGTCGGATCGACCGAGTTGTCGAAGTATGCCGGCGGGTTCAGGAACGCCGTCAGCAGCGGGAGGCTGTTGTCGCGCTTCGACCCGTCGGCGTTCGTGTCGGTGCGCGCGACGAGGTCGTCGAGCATCGAGTGGCCGAAACGGTAGACCGCGTGGGCGAACTCGGCCTCGATCGCGGGGTTGATGTCCGGCGAGTAGACGTGGAACGGCCGGACGGCCGGCACCATCTTGCGGGCGAACTCCTCGAAGACGAGGTGCTGGTACTCCATCTCGGTGACGAAGCGGGCGGCCTGGAAGAGGCGTCCACCGAACCCGTAGCTGATGTCGGTGCCGTTGAACGGGTGAGCCGCGCGGAAGTCGGCCAGCAGTGCTGCGTTGGCCGGGTCGTTCAGGGTGTTCGTGATGTCGTCCACCAACCGGTTGTGCTCGGAGTGGAAGATCTGGTGGATCGTCGAGAGTGCGATGTTCTCGTTGCAGCGACCGTCACCACAGGCGAAGTGCGCGTTGAGCATCTCGTCGTCGTACGTACCGGCCGGCTGCGCCGCGAAGTCCGCCGACGGCACCTGGTCCGTGTCCGGCGTCGGAGCCACGGGCGCCGTGGCCGGGTTGTGGTCGGTGTCCTGGGGCGATGGGTCGGCATTGTGGGCGATGTCCGTCAGGAACGGCGTGTTGAAGTGCAGCACGTTCGCCGGCACCCCCACCGGGCTGGCGGTGTCACCCTCGACGAGCCCCGAGGACGTCACGTACTGCGGCAGGCCGCGTACGGGTCCGGGGAGGAAGTTGCCGTACGGGTCGGTGGCCAGCATGGGGATGTTCGTCACGTCACGGTCGACGAGCAGCAGGCCGAGCTTCTCGGCCGCCTGCTTCTTGACCGAGGCCCACGTGGAGATGCCGTCCTGACCGTCGGGCGAGCCCGGGTAGGTCTGGCCGGCGGCCAGGCCGCCGAGGAACTTGCCGGTCGAGAAGGGCTTTCCGCCGACCATCGTGTAATCGCGCAGGAAGACCTGGTGCGAGGAGTGCGACGTGTACGTCTGGCTCTGGTCGACCCACGGGGAGTCGGTGTTGTCGGCGGGCACGTTGTCGGCGCTCTCGTCGACCGTGGTGGCCGGGTTGTCGTCGAGGATCCCGTCGGGTCCGGGCCGCACCTGGGCGCGCGAGAGCACCATGAACGCCTGCGAGGCAGGCACCTCGTCACCGGTGTTCGCCTTGCCGTCCGGCCCGAGCGTACGCAGCGGGTCGTCGGCCTTGAGCGGCACGAAGACGGTGCCCTGGTCCTTGACCGTCTGGTCGACGCCGTGGTCGAAGAACTGGCCGAAGAACGTGAACATCGAGTTGAACGGCGGCGACAGGCCGACATCCGTCGTGACGTTCGGGATGAAGAGCGTGTGGTGCGACGGCACGCAGCCGGCGGGAACGCCGTCGACCGGCGGAACGGCTGTCGGGTCAGGGTCTGTCGTGCACGGGAAGACGCCGGGGTTGCCCTGGCTGCGCACCGGGAACCCCGCAGCGGCGATGGCGGCGGGGTTGGTCGAGGTCTGGTCGACGACAAGGTTGCTCACGGTCCGGGGCTGCGAGTCGACGACCACGTTGCCGGGCGAGAACTGCTTGTAGCTCGTGGGTCCGGACGGTCCCACGGGGAAGGCGGGCGTGATCGGCTCCGCGTCGCGGAAGAGCGGCTCGGCCAGGTGCGGGAACGGCTGGTCCGCTGCGGCGAACGTGTAGCTCGCAGCGTTCTTGAGGTTGTTGCACGACCCGTCGGTGGTGCGCAGGCCGTAGGAGGTCAGGTAGTCCGGGATCTGGTCGGCGGCCGGACCGACAAGAGTGCCGCAGGGGTTCGAGGCGGTCCAGGTGGCCGAGTGACGCTCGGCGATCTTGATCTGCTTGAGGATGAACGACAGGTCGCCTGCGGTCACGACGAACCCGTTGCCGACAGGCGCCACCGCGGCTCGCGTCACGGCCGACGGCACCACCATCGCCACCGGGATGACGAACGCGATGCCCGCCGCCACCCTCCTGAACCGACCGGCCACGGACGGACGCCATGCTCGCGACGTCGTCCCCCGCGCAGCGGGGATCACTCGGGCGGAAGGGCGCCCGGTGGACTTCCAGAGGAAGCGATTCATGCCACACCTGCCTATTTGGTTGCCGAGTCCGCCACAGGGTCAGAGCGGACCTACTCAGGACCGGGGTGGGGTCGCAGGCTCAGGCGCACGGTCAGGGCGGCGGCGCTGCCGCCGACCTGACCGGCCGCCGTGAGGCTCCCGCCCGGGGGCCGCATGCCGGGATCGTGTGACGTGACCGGAACGTCCGGGGCGGGAGCACAGCTCGAGCCGCCGCCTGTCATCACAACGCCGTATGCCGCGGGAGTCACGACTGTCCTACGAGCCACGGAGGGACACGCCGGAGCCGTCGTCGGCTCGTCGTGCGTCCGTAGGCTGTCCCCGTTGCCCATGCATCGAGCGTGACGAACCTTGTTGTGGCACAACAGTGCCCGGCGGGGGCGTCATGTACCCCCTCGCGCGGGAGCAGGCGAACCCCTCAGATGGGGGTGGCCATCGAGCGCCTCGAGCTCCTGACCGGGTGCAGGAAGGTCAGCGAGCCCACGACCACACGGTCATCTTGGGGAAGCGGGCGACGAGTCGCGTCCCTCCCAGTCCCGATGGCCCGACGCCGAAGGAGCCGCCCGTCTCGACGACGCTGTCCTCGATCAGCAGCAGGCCCAGGTGCCCGTCGCCGGTGGGCAGGACGGGCCCCCCGGCACCGTCGTCCTCCACCTCCACGACGACGTCGCTGCCGTCCAGCCTCGCCGCGATCCGGGCCTTCGAGGCGCTGGCGTGCTTGACGACGTTGCGCAGCCCCTCGCGGATCACCTGGTAGGCGAGCTCGACGGCTTCGCTGGAGACCGTCTGGAGATCCGGGTGCACCTCGACCACCACGTCGATCCCCTGGCTGCGAACGGGTTCGACGAGCTGCTCGACTGCGGCGGCAAGCCCCTCTCTGGCCAGGCTGACCGGGTAGACGTCGCTGAGGATCCCGCGCAGCGATGCGATGTCGGTCTTCAGGCGTTCGCTGAGGAACTCGAGGACCTCACGCTCCGCGGCCGCCTCGTCGGGCAGGTGCTTCTGCACCGCCGGGAGCACGTAGCCCAGGCTGGTGAGGTCCTGGATCACTCCGTCGTGGAGCTCGCGGGAGATCTTGCGTCGCTCGGTGTCCGAGGCGACGAGAGCGTGCCTCAGCAGCGCCACCCGGTCCGACTGCGCGTGGTCGAGGCGCCGTGCGAGAGACAGGGCGAGCGGCACGAGAGCCAGCATGACCACGGCCACAGCGCCGAGGGCCAGCGGCACCGTCCGGAGAGAGATGACGACCTCGTCACGCACGATGCGGTCGGTGCTCCAGTAGGACTCGACGAGGATCGGGAGGCCGTCGGCGTCCCGCGCGGCGGCGTACACCTCGAGCAGCTCGCCGAAGGCCTGTTCCTGGGTGTTCTCGGCCTTGGTGAGGTCCGAGACGGTCGCACGGACGGCGTCGGTCCCGAAGAGCGCGGACTCCTCCGGCTCGAGCTCGAAGCTCTCACCGTGCAGTGCGTCGGCGTCCGACCAGATGACGTGGCCGTCGGGAGCCCACACCTTCACCCTCACCATCGCTCCGTCCCTGAGCGGACTCCCCACAGACGCGTCCAGGGACGCCGTCGCTGCGCGGTCGCCCCTTCGGACAGCACCGTTGACCAGAGGCGCCACCACGTTGCGCGCGAAGGAGGCACCTCGTGCGCTGTCCTCCCGCACTGCGATGTCGCTCGCTGCCGCGCTGACCGCAAGGCCCACGCCCACGCTGCACACGGCGAGGGCCAGCAGGCCCCACCACACGAAGCGACGGACCGTTCGACTGCGGACGGACGGGGCTCCCGCGCCCGGCGCGGCCGGCCCCGCTGCGGCTGTCGCCGGCGCGGCCGGCGCTCCTGCGGCCGGAGCTGATCTGGAGCGACCAGGTGAAGGCACGGTCAGGCGCCGATCAGCCCGTGCTTCCGCGCGCTCACCACCGCTTCCAGCTGGGAGTGCGCGTGCAGCTTGACCAGCAGGTTCTTGACGTACCCGCGGCAGGTCAGACGGGTGATCCCCATCTTTCCGGCGATGGACGCGGTGTTGTGCCCCTCGGACAGCAGCATGAGCACCTCGGTCTCCCTGGCGGTCAGCGGCGTCGACGTCGGAGCGGCGGGTGGGGCCTCGCGGAAGAGGTCACGGATGACGCGTGGGTGGACGACGAGGCCGTCAACGGCACAGGCACGGATGGCGTCGAGCAGGTCGACCAGAGCGCCTTCCTTGAGCAGGAACGCGCCGGCCCCGGCCTCGGCCGCGCGCCGCAGCAGTGCCTCGTCGACGTGCGCCGTGAGCACGACGACGCGCAGCCCCGGGTTGCCACGGATCATCTCCGCCGCCACCTCGATGCCGTCGCCGTCGCCCAGCAGCACGTCCATGACGACGACGTCGGGTGCGAGTTCGGCAACGCGCTGCCGCGCCTCCGCAGCGCTGTGGGCGGCGCCCACCGAGGCCAACCCCGGTTCCATACCTATGGCCAGGGCCATCGCGGCGGCAACGGCCTGGTGGTCGTCGACCACCAGCACCCTCGTGCACTCCTCCAGCGTCTCGCGATGCGGGTCCAGCCCGACAGTCAAGCTCATGATCCTCCCCGTTTTCCCCCTGAACACCTCGGTCACGCCGTGCCGGCCGGACTGATGCGGCTCCCGATCCAGTATGGATAACCCCACCGGCGCCGTCTCGAGATTGCCGAGGTCACGGCGGTCGAAGCGCGAATTCGTCTGATACCGGGGCCGACACAACCGGCAAGACGGTGCATTCGGGTCACCGGGACGGTCACGGTCGCACCGAGCGGAACGACCGTCACCGAGGGACGGGGCGACTTACCTGCCGTTGGGCTACTGCTGACCGAGTCCGGGAGTGATTCACAGGTGCGGGCCATTGGGGTGGGTGAGGCACCGCCCATAGTGTGACAAGCGGGACAGAACGACAGTTCTGATGCGAAGGAGTCCCCGATGCGTCCACACACCGTCCTCGCCCGCGCCGCTGCGACCACCGCCCTGGCCGTGGTCGCACCGGTCGCGCTGGCCGTCTCGGGCCCGCTGACGACGGCGGTTGCCGCCGCGCCGGCCTCGGGGCCGGGCACCGTCTCGGGGGCGGTGCCGGGCCCCGCCGGGGCCGCCACGCCGACCCAGCCGACGGCGGCAGCCGAGTCGCCTCCCGTCACCCCGACGGTGACCCGGGTGCCGATCCCGGCCGTCGCCTCCCCCATCACGTCCACCACGTCCACCACGTCCACCGCGTCCTCCGCGTCCTCCGCACCGTCGGCTCGCGCAGCGTCCGGGTCGGGGGCCGCGCCCAGCGCGCCCGGCACGTCGGACGCGCTCAGCCCGCGCAAGGTGGTCGCCGCGGTGAGCCGCGCGGGCACGAAGTTCGACGTCCTGGGCGTCACCTACCAGGGCGCGGCGCCCGCCGGGCTCACGGTCGAGGCCCGCACCCACACGAAGAACGGGTGGAGCGGCTGGATCGGCCTCGACGTCGACGAGGACCACGGCCCGGACGCCGGCACGGCGGAGAGCCGACGAGCCCGAGTGGGCACCGACCCGCTCACGGCAGCGGGCTCCGACGGCGCCCAGGTGCGGGTCCTCTCGAACGGCGGCGCCGCGCCCCGCGACCTCGCGCTGAGCCTGGTCGACGCGAAGAGCGCCCCCTCGGATGCGGCCGTCGCCGCCTCGCCCGTCGGCACGGCGAGCACCGTTGCCGGCGCGCCGAACACCTCCGCCGGCACGGCACCCACAGCCGGAGCCCGAACCGCCGGCGCGTCCGCGACCGCCGTGTCGACCGCATCCGCGGCCTCGGTGGCGTCGGTTCCGCAACCCACCATCGTGACCCGCGCCCAGTGGGGCGCCGACGAGAGCATGATGCCGTGCCAGCCCGATCCGCTGGGCGGGTTCAAGGCTGCTGTGGTCCACCACACGGTCAACGCGAACACCTACACGGCCGCCCAGGCCCCCGGCCTCGTGCGCGGCATCTTCGCCTACCACACGCAGAGTCACGGCTGGTGCGACATCGGCTACAACTTTCTCGTCGACCGTTTCGGCCGCATCTACGAGGGGCGCAAGGGCGGGCTGAACGGCTTCACGCAGGGTGCCCAGGCCGGCGGCTTCAACTCCGACACGCTGGGCGTCTCGGTGATCGGGGACTTCACCAACGTGAGGCTCCCGAGCGCGGTGACGAGTGCAGTGAGCCGGACCATCGCGTGGCAGGCCGACCGCTCGGGGTTCAACCCCGCGTCGTCGGTCGTGCTCACGTCAGGCGGCAGCACGCGCTACGACGCGGGCGTCCGGGTGACGAAGCCGCGCGTGATGGGACACCGTGACCTCAGTCTGACGAGCTGTCCGGGCGATGCCGCCTACCCCCAGGTGGCCTCGATCAGGTCGTCCGCCTCGTCGACCTGGCGCGCCTACCAGTACGTCGCCGGCCGGTCCGTCTACGTCCCCGTCACGGCGCGACGCCTCCTCGACACCAGGACGGGGCTCGGCACCACCAAGCGCCCGCTCCCCGCGAACACCTCGCTGGTGCTCACCGTGCCGGGGCTCCCCTCGACGGCGACCGCCGTCACCCTCAACGTCACGGCACTCGACGCGACGGCCCCGACGACGCTGACGGCATACCCGGCCAACATGTCACGGCGCCTCACGGCCAACCTCGATGTCGTGCCGGGTCGCACGATCACGACCCAGGTGACGGTCGGCGTCGCGCCGGGTGGCACGGTGCGCCTCTTCAACGCCAGGGGCGCGGTCAACGTCGCCGCGGACCTCGAGGGCTACTTCCGCACGGGCACGGGGGCCGGCTACGCGGCGTACACCCGCCCCTCGCGCCTCGTCGACACGCGGACCGGCGTGGGTGCCCCGCGACAGCAGGTGTCGCAGGGTCGGCCCGTCACCTTCACCGTTCCGGGGCTGCTCAGCGGCACACGCGCGGTCAGCTTCAACGTGACGGTGCTGAACGCCTCCGGCCCGACCAGCGTGACCGCCTACCGTGCCGGCAGCGCTCGCCCTGCGGTCCCGAGCGTCAGCGTCACCGACCGCACGCCGGTGGCGAACCTCGTCACCATCCCGGCAGACCAGTCGGGCCGGGTCACCATCTCGGTGGCGCAGGGCCAGGCCGACGTCGTCATCGACGCGCTGGGCTTCTACGTCGACGGTCGCGGCCTCACGTTCGTCCCCGTCGCGCCGCGCCGGCTCGTGGACACGCGGGTCGGGTGGGGCGTGCCCGCGGGCCCGCTCGCGGCGGGCCGCGCCACCACCTTCGGCATCCCCAACACCACGTATGCCGTTCGCGGCGCCGCTCTCGCGGTGGGAGGCATCTCGACGGCGAACGGATGGGTCTCGTTCTACCCTTCCGGTCAGAGCCCGCCGGCGACCTCGACGCTCTCCACGGTGCCCGGTCGCACGATCACCAACCTGGCGTCCACCGCCACGACGACCGGCAGCCTCGTCAACATCTACAACTCCGCCGGCTCGACACAGGTCATCGTCGACCTCATGGGCTACTACACGGGCTGACCCGGCGCCGCTTGCTCTCGTGCCAGACTCGCGGTCGTGACCGGCGAAGCGTGGCCCTCCAGCGCCTTCCTGCGTTTCTGGAGGGCGAGCGCGGTCTCCGGACTGGGCAGCTACGTCACCCTCTTCGCACTGCAGGCACTGGTCATCCTCGACCTGCACGGAACGGCGTCCGAGGTCGGATGGCTCAACGCGGCGCGGTGGCTCCCCTATCTCGTCTTCGGGCTGCTCGTCGGCGCGCTCGTCGACGGCAGGCGGCGGTTGCCGCTCATGGTCGGCACGGACCTCGCCCAGTCGGTTCTGCTCGTGGCGATCCCCGTGCTCTGGTGGCTCGACCTGCTCTCCCTGCCGGCGCTGCTGGTCATCGTCATGCTGACCGGTTCCGCCGCAGTCATCAACGGCGCCGCCGAGATGTCGTTCCTCCCGCGGCTGCTCGAGGCCCGCCACCTCCAGCCGGCGCATGCTCGCATCGACGGGGCGGATGCCGCGGCTTCGACGGCAGGTCCCGCGCTCGGGGGCGTGCTGGTCAATGCACTGGGCGCGCCGCTCGCCGTGCTGCTCGACTCGCTGACCTACCTGTACTCCGCCCTGACGTTGAGCCGGATCCAGGTCGAGGAACCGCCCCAGCGCACGGGTGTCACCGTCCGCCGGCTCGTCCGTGAGATCGCCGAGGGCATCCGCTGGGTCTATCGGACCTCGGGCCTGACCACCATCGCGGTCGCGACCCACGTGTGGTTCGTCGGGAACGCGATCGTCGGTGTCGTGCTGGCCCCCTACGTCCTGCTCACCCTCCACCTGACCGCCTTCCAGTTCGGCATCGTGGGTGCGGCGGGTGGCATCGGCGCCGTCATCGGGGCCCTGGTTACGACGTCGGTCGGCCGACGCCTCGGAACCGGCCGCACGATCATCGCCTGCCACGTCCTCACGACCGCCGGGGTGGTGGCCATGGTGCTTGCCGGGCAGAGCGTCGTCGGCGCGCTGGCCGCGGTGCTGTCGGGCCAGCTCCTCTACGGCCTGGCGATGGGTATGAGCAACTCCCACGAGATGAGCTACCGGCAGCTCAAGACGCCTGACCCGCTGCAGGCCCGCACCAACACGACGCTCCGTTCGTTCAACCGCGCCGTCGCGATGGTGATGGCGCCCATCGCCGGAGTGCTCGCCGACGGCTGGGGCGTCCGGCCCACCCTGCTCCTGGCAGCGGCCGTCTTCGCGCTCGTGGCGGTCGGGCTGGCGGCCACCCCGTTCCGCCACGTCAGGGTGCCGGCGTAGGCGTCGCCTTCAGCGCCCGGCCGGAGGGGACGACGCTCCTCGCGCGCCGGGCTGGCGGGAGCATGCAACCGAAACGCCGCCTGAGGGTTCGTCAGGAGTGGAAGCATCAACAGGGGGATCCGGTAGGTGGTCAGCTCATGCACGATGACGACGAAGACGACGGCGAGGCGGTCCGCGCCGTGTACGACGTGTCCTACCGGCGCCTCGTGACCCAGATGGTGGCCCTGTGCGGCAACCGGTCCGAGGCGGAGGACGTGGTGCAGGAGTCGTTCCTGACAGCGCTGACGCATCGCGCGGACTTCATCGACGCGGCCAACAAGGAGGCGTGGCTGCGGACGGTGGCCCTGAACCGGCTACGCAACCGTTGGCGTCGCGCCCGCGTCGCCGGCCGCGTGCTGCCCAAGTTCCGGGCCGAGCTGAGCATCGAGCTCGGACCCGGAGCCCCCGAGGACCACGTCGCCATCGTGTATGCGTTGAGCCAGCTGAGCCCGCAGGTCCGGCTCACCGCGGTGCTCTACTACATCGCGGACCTGACCGTCGCGCAGACCGCCCAGGAGCTCTCCGTCCCGGAAGGGACGGTGAAGGCGCGTCTGGCGCGGGCTCGCGTCCAGATGGCCGGCTACCTCGACGACCACGAGGAGGCCGACCATGTCTGACCTACGCAGCTTCGCCCGAGAGACCGAGCGGTCGATCGACCAGCCGCCCTTCGAGGTCATGATCGCGACCCAGCGCCGGGCTCGCCGGCGCCGAGCGGCCGTCGCGGTCGCCGCCGCCGTGGCCGCCGTGCTCGCCCTGACTCTCGCCGTCGCAGGCCTCAACCAGCTCCGCCGGCCGCAGATCCCGTCCGTGCCTGCTCCGAGGCCGACCCTGGACCTGCGGGTGCCGAACTGGACCGCCGACCAGATCGTCGGGTTCCCGGCGGCGTCCATCGTGAAGCAGTTCCAGGCGCGCACCGACTCGCGGACCATGCTGACGGTGTGGAAGCGCTGTCCCACCCCGACGCACGACAACGACTGCCTCGGGCGAGAGGCCATCGCCGTGATGGACGGGTCGGGCCACCGGCTCGTCACCCTCGGAGCAGTCACCGACGCCCCCGCCCAGCCTTCCGGCGCCGGGGACGGCTTGCTCCGAGAGGTCGGCAACGGGCTCTGGTACTGGGCGCACGAGAACCCGGGACCCTACCTGCTGTCGGCGACCATGAGCCGGCCGGTCCTGCTCACCGTGGTGAACGGCCCTGCCACGCCCAACTACGGCGTCTCCAGCATCGAGTGCGCGGACCAGGTGAGCCTGTGCTCACTCAACGTGGCGGCGGGCACGCTCCAGCGGCTCGCGGTGCCCAACGTGCCAGACACCCGCTGGGCCACCCCGACCGCGCAGGGCTGCGGGCTCTGGGGTCTGGCCGGCGTCGGCACCAGACCGCGACTGGTCATCCAGCAGCGCGACGCCTCGTTCGCCGTCACCGATCTGCCTGGCGACCCGAACTCCACGACCATGGCCGAGGGCGGTCCGAACTGCGAGGTCGCCTTCTACCAGAGCGTCACCGAGCATTCGGACCAGCTCGTCGTCACCCTCGACCAGGGCAGGACCTGGCAGATCCGTCAGTCCCCGTTGCCGCAGGTCGCCGGCTACTACGAGCACCAGCCCCGGGACCGGTTCCTCATCCCGCCTGACTGGAGCAAGCTGCCCCCGATGACCCACCCGCTCACCCCGCCCGGGCCGCTCAAGCCACTCTGAGCCACTTTGATGGGGAGTCCGCGTGCCCTCGCATCGTGCCGCAACGCCCGTATGCCGGCCCCGATCCACCGGGGGGCGGCGGCGCCGCGGGGCGGGAGAGACGGTCGGTTCTCAGCGGGTGAAGGTGAGGTGGGTGACGCCGCTCGGCGTCGACACCGCCTCGACGGCATACCCCCGCTCCAGGGCCTCGAGGCCGTCCCACAGCCGCACGCCGCGGCCGAGCAGGATCGGGACCTGGACGACGTGCAGGTGGTCGACGAGCCCGGCGGCGAGGAAGTCGCGCACCACGGTCGGCCCCCCGCCGATGCGGACGTCCAGGCCGTGCGCTGCCTCCCGAGCCGCGTCGAGCGCGTCAGCCGGCGACGCGTCGAGGAAGTGAAACGTCGTGCCCTCGTCCATCTCCAGCGGCTGGCGCGGGCGGTGGGTCAGGACGAAGGTCGGCGTGTGGAACGGCGGGTTCTCGCCCCACCATCCACGCCACTCCGGGTCGTCCTGCCACCCCGGCGGACCGAACTTGCCGGCGCCCATGATCTCCGCGCCGATGCCGTGCTCGTGACGCTCGGCGAAGGCGTTGTCGGCGCCGGTGCTGCCCGCGGCGCCCTCACCCTGCTCGACGACGCCGAGGCCGTGCCAGAACCTGGTGGCCGTCATCCACTCGTGGAGCCGGTGTCCCGCATGACCGAACGGGGCGTCGGCCGACAGTCCTTCGCCGGTGCCGAAGCCGTCGAGCGAGATCGAGAAGTTGTGGACTCTGGTGCGCGACACGAGTGGCTCCTGCGGTTGTCGGGGGTCAGCCAGGCGGACGGTCGCCTCGTGTCGTAGCTCGAGGAGAGGAGACTCGTCCACCGCGATCCTGCACGGCGGCTCGCCCTGCGGTCCACCTCTTTGGCCGAGACACGAGCGGCCTAGCCTTGGGGCATGGATCTCGGCCTGGACTTCGGCACCACCCACACGGTCGTCGCCCACGGCGATCGCGGCAACTACCCGGTGGTCTCCTTCCTCGACGAGGAGGGCGACGCCCGCGACCACTTCCCGTCCGTCGTCGCGGACGACGCCGGGACGCTGGTCTATGGCTTCGCGGCCCTCGAAGCGGCGGGACGAGGTATGCCGTCCGCCCGGTCGTTCAAGCGCCTGCTCGCCGAGCCACGGGTCACGCCCGACACCCTGATGCGCCTGGGCGACCGTGACGTGCCCCTCTTCGACGTGCTCACTGGTCTCTTCGCGGCCGTCCTGGGCGCACTCCGCACCGCGTCGAGCATCGACGAGCGCCTGGACGACACCGAGCCGCCACGGACCATGCTGGGCGTGCCTGCCCAGGCCAACAGCGCCCAGCGCTTCCTCACGCTGGAGGCGTGCCGACGAGCGGGCTTCGACGTCGCCGGACTCGTCAACGAGCCGTCAGCGGCCAGCTTCGAGTTCGCGCACCGACAGGCCCGTTCGATCACGTCGCGGCGTGACCTCGTCATCGTCTACGACCTGGGAGGCGGCACGTTCGACGCGTCGCTCCTGAGGCTGTCGGGCACCCACCACGAGGTGCTCGACTCCTTCGGCGTCAACCGGCTCGGCGGCGACGACTTCGACGAGGTCCTCGCGGCGACCGCCTTGCGCGCTTCCGGACGCTCACGCACCGAGCTGTCCGACACGTCGTGGGCGGTCCTGCTCGAAGAGTGCCGCGAGGCCAAGGAGCGGGTCGGTCCGCAGTCCCGCCGCATCGCCGTCGAGGTGCCCGCACCGGACGGCGGCGACACCACGACCGTCACGGTTCCCGTCGACGACTTCTACGCCGACGTGACCCCGCTCGTCGCCGAGACGACCGAGGCGATGGAGCCCCTCGTGCAGTCGCTGCAGTCGTCCGACGTGCACGGCGAGGAGCTCGTGGGGGTGGCCGGCATCTACATCGTCGGCGGCGCGAGCGGTCTGCCGCTGGTGCCCCGCCTGCTCCGGTCACGGTTCGGGCGCCGGGTGCACCGCTCCCCCATCCCCAGCGCCTCGACGGCCGTGGGCCTCGCCATCGCCGCAGATCCCGACGCCGGGTTCTCGCTGCGCGACCGGCTCTCACGTGGCTTCGGGGTCTTCCGCGAGCGCGAGGGCGGGGCAGCCGTGTCCTTCGACCCCGTGCTGGACCGCTCGCTCCGCACCGCAGACGCGCTGGACGACTCCGCCCCCGAGCCGGTCGTGGTGACCCGCCGCTACCAGGCGGCCCACAACATCGGCTGGTTCCGCTTCGTGGAGTACTCCTCGGTCGACGACCAGGGCGAACCTCGCGGGGACCTCACGCCGGTCGCCCAGATCGTCTTCCCCTTCGACCCCGAGCTCCAGCGCACCGTCGGCGAGGGCGGTGGCGCCGCTGCCTCGTCGGCCCTGCACGAGGTGCCCATCGTGCGTCTCGAGTCGGGCCCGCTGCTCGAGGAGCGCTACAGCGTCGACCCGGCCGGAATCATCGAACTGTCCCTCACCGACCTCACGACTGGCTATCGTCAGGAACACGTGCTTCACGCCTGAACGCGTCCTTGCTGGGGGGTGAGGTTCATGCAGCCTCGAGATCGGGCCACGCATCGTTCGGCCCTGTTCGCGACCGGCGTCGCAGTCGTGCTGTGTCTGGCCGCCGCCTTCGGCGTGTGGGCCCTCGCCACTGCGCCGTCCACGACGCAGGCCGGCCTGCCCGTGTCCCCCACCGCCGCCGCGGCGGCGGGTGGCGGCCCTGCCGTGGCCACGCCGCGTGGCGCTGCGCCGCGCCCGGTTCAGCCGAGCACCGCGGATCCCACGGACCTCGACGCGCTCGTGGCGAGCGAGGACGCCGCCGGACAGACGCCGGGGCAGCACCCGACGACGAAGTCCGCCTCCTTCGTCGGCGAGGTGGGCACCTACCTGGTGGGGCGCGGCATACCGCCGGGGACGTACGAGTCGGCAGGTGGTCACGACGGCAGGACCTGCCAGTGGTCCCGCCTGAAGGGTCTGGCCGGCATCCCGGCCGACGTGCTCGCCTCGGGCTCCACCGACGCGCCCGCCCGGGTCACCATCCTCGCGAGCGACGCCTTCTTCCAGACCAAGGACTGCGCGACCTGGCACAAGACCGCCGCCTGACCGATCGCTTCCAGGTCGCCGCTCCCGGCCGTATGCCGTCCGCGCCGAGGAGTCAGCCCTCCCGCGCCACCGGGCGACGGGTGGGGTCGAGCAGCTGGGCGAGGTGCAGGCTGTCGCGGCCACGAAGGTCCGCGACCTGGGTGCGGCACGAGAACCCGTCAGCGAGCACCACGGCATCCGGGTCGGCGTCGATCGCAGGGAGCAGGTTCTGGCCCGCGACCGCCAGTGACACGTCGTAGTGACCGATCTCCACGCCGAAGTTGCCGGCGAGCCCGCAGCACCCGGCAAGGGTCTCGACCGTCGCGCCGGTGGCCGCGAGCAGGTCGGCGTCGGTCTTCCAGCCGAGGACGGCGTGGTGGTGGCAGTGCGGCTGGGCGACCACCATGGTGCCGCGCAGGTCGGGGCCGGTCCAGCCCGGGGTCTCGGCGAGGAGCTCTGCGAGCGTGCGCACTCGTGACGCGACCAGTGCGGCGTCCTCGTTTCCGGGGAGCAGCTCGTGGACGTCCGACCGCAGCACCGCGGTGCAGGAGGGCTCGATGCCCACGATGGGCACACCGGCTCGGGCATCCTGCGCGAGTGCCGCCACGGTGCGGCGCAGGATGCTCCTGGCCGAGTCGAGCTGCCCGGTCGTGATCCACGTCAGCCCACAGCACACCGAGTCGCTCGGGAGCCGAGGCTCGTAGCCCGCGTCGCGCAGCACGCGCACCGTCGACTCGGCGACCTCCGGGGAGAACGCGTCGGTGAACGAGTCGGCAAACAGCACAACGGGTTTCAGGTCCGACACGGCCGGCCGGAACGTGCGTCGGAAGGGACGTCGGGCGAACGCCGGGATCGATCGACGCCGGTCGACTCCGGCGAGCCACAGCGACACCGAGCCGACGAGGGGAAGGGTCAGGGCCCGGTTGGCGAGCCACGGCACGCGGCCGCCCAGGCGGGCCCACATCGGCAGCCTGCCGAGCGTGTAGTGCGATCGCGGGCGCAGCCGGCGGCGGTAGGTCTGGTGGAGCGCCTCGGACTTGTAGGTCGCCATGTCGATGCCGGTCGGGCAGTCGGACGCGCAGCCTTTGCACGAGAGGCACAGGTCCATCGCGTCGTGCACTGCGGGGTCGGACCACGGCAGCTCGCCCCGGACGACCTCCTGCAGCACGCGGGCACGCCCGCGGGTGGAGTCCTTCTCCTCGCGCGTCGCGAGGTAGGAGGGGCACATGACGCCGCCGGCCGCGGAGTTGTCGGCTCGGCACTTGCCCACCCCGGTGCAGCGGTGCACCGCCTGGGCGAGGTCACCGCCGTCGTGCGGATAGGCCATCGCGAGGTTGCGCACCGGGAAGTGCCCCACGGGTCGCACGTCGGCGTCCAGCGGGTCGGGGTCGACGAGCACCCCCGGGTTGAGCAGGTTCTCGGGGTCGAACGCGTGCTTGATGCCGGCGAACAGCGCGAGCGCGTCGGCGGAGTACATGTGGGGCAGCAGCTCGGACCGCGCGCGGCCGTCGCCGTGCTCGCCCGACAGTGAACCGCCGAATCCGCCGACCAGCATTGCCGACTCGGTGAGGAACTCACGCATGACCTTCGTGCCGTCGGGCTGGTCGAGCGGCAGGTCGAGGCGCACGTGCATGCAGCCGTCGCCGAAGTGCCCGAACGGCGCAGAGGTCATGCCGTAGGCGCTGACGAGGTCGTCGAAGGCTGCGAGGTACTCCCCCAGGCGCGCGGGCGGGACGGCCGCGTCCTCCCACCCGGGCCACGCCGGCTTGCCGGAGGGTGCCCGACCGGCGAGGCCGGCGCCGTCCTCACGGATCCGCCACAGCCGTGCCTGTACGGCCGGGTCGACGACGACCTCGGCGTCCCCGGCGAGCCCGTCCCCAGCCAGCCGTCGCGCCCGGCCGACGACCTCCTCGACGTCCTCTCCGGCAAACTCGACGAAGAGCCAGGCCCGCCCGCTCGGAAGGGGCGGGATGGCGTCTGGTCCTCGTCGGGCTCGCAGCACGTCGATGAGGCGCGAGTCCAGGCCCTCGCAGGAGGTCGGACCGTGGGCGACGACGGCGGGTGCGGCCTGCCCGGCGGCGACGATGTCGGGGAAGCCGAGCACGACGACGACGCGCACGGGGGCGTCGACGACGAGCTTGACCGTGGCGCCGGTGATGACGCCCAGGGTGCCCTCGGACCCGACGAGTGCCTGGGTGAGGTCGAACCGCTCGGGCAGCAGGTGGTGCGCCGCATAGCCCGACACCTGTCGGCCGAACCGGTCGAACTCGGTGCGGGCGGTCGAGAGGTGTCGCGCCATGACCGTGCGGACGCCGGACAGCTCGTCGGCACCGCCCCGCGTCAACGGCACACCGCTCGGGTCGTAGCCCGTGGTGAGCTGCTCGCCGGCCGCGGTCAGCAGCTCGAGCCCGGCCACGTTGTCGGAGGTGCGCCCGTACGCCAGGGACCGTGAGCCGCAGGCGTTGTTGCCGATCATCCCGCCGATGGTGCAGCGCGGGTGCGTCGAGGGGTCGGGGCCGAAGCGGATGCCGTGGGGTGCGGCCGCCTTCTGCAGCACGGCGTGGACGGTGCCGGGCTCGACGACGGCCGTGCGTGTCTCGGGGTCGAGCGACAGGACCCGGTTCATGTGCCGGGAGAAGTCGAGGACGACCCCGCGTCCGACGGCGTTGCCCGCGACCGACGTGCCGCCGCCTCGCGCGGTGATCGGTACGCCCGTCTCTCGAGCCACCGAGAGGGCCGCGGCGACCTCGTCGACGCTCCGCGGGCGCACGACGGCCAGCGGGAGGATGCGGTAGAGCGAGGCGTCGGACGCGTACATGCTTCGGGTGCCCGCGTCGGCCCGCACCTCGAGTCCGGCCCCGACCAGCGCGCGGGTCACGTCGGTGGTGAGCTCAGGCATGGGTAACATGTTACTCATGGTCCACCTGGCGCTCCCCCACGGCGCTCCCTCCCTCGCCGACGCGGTGGTCGCCGCGGTGTGCACGGGCATGGCCGCCGGAGAGCTCGTCCCAGACGACACGTACTCCGTCTACCAGCTGGCCGACCTGCTCGGCGTCTCACGCAGCCCCGTGCGCGAGGCCCTGCTGCGCCTCGCCGAGGCGGGCCTCGTGCGGATCGACCGCAACCGTGGCTTCCGGGTGCTGACGCCGCACGCCCACGACATCGAGGAGATCATCGAGATCCGCCTCGCCCTCGAGCCGGTCGCCGCCCGAAGGGCGGCCGAGGAGGCCACCGACGAGGAGCACGCGGGCATCGGCGAGACGCTCGCCGCCATGGACAGGGCACTGGAGGACGACGAGAGGTTCTGGGTCGCCGACCGCGCGCTCCACGACCGGCTCATGCGTGCCGGCGGCAACCAGCGCGCCGCCTCGATCATCGACCGGCTCCGAGCCACGACGGCCCTGCTCGGGCCACCCACCACGACGGCCGGGCGCACGCTGCGCGAGATCCGCGACGAGCACGAGCCGATCGTGACCGCGATCCTGCGCCGCGACGGCGAGGGGGCCGAGCGCGCGATGCGCGAGCACCTCGAGCGCACCGGCCGGCTGCTGGCCAGCAGCCTGGCCCGCACGACGTCGCCGGGGCGATCCTGATGTCCCCGACCTGCGCAACCGTCTCACCCCGCGCACCCCTCAGCGCCTGCGCCGACGCTCAGGGCACCCTTGAGGACCGACGGCGCCACGACCCACAGCACGACGACCCACAGCACGACGACCGACAGCACCACGACCGACAGCAACCACGAGACCGGGAGTCCGGCACGGACCGGAAACCCCAAGGGAGAAGAGCGTGAAGGTACTCCTGCTGGAGAACGTCCACCCCGTCGCGGCGGAGACGTTCCGCCGCAACGGATTCGAGGTCGAGGTCCGGCCCGGATCGCTGAGCGAGGAGGACCTCGTCGAGGCTCTGCCCGGCGTGTCGGTCCTCGGCATCCGGTCCAACACGAAGGTCACCCAGGCCGTTCTCGACGCCGCACCCGACCTGCGGGCCATCGGCTGCTTCTGCATCGGCACCAACCAGGTCGACCTCGCGCACGCCACCAAGCTCGGCCTCGGTGTCTTCAACGCGCCGTTCTCCAACACGCGCAGTGTCGTCGAGCTCGTCATCGGCGAGATCCTCGCCCTGGCAAGGCGCCTCCCCGAGAAGACGCAGCGGATGCACGACGGCGTCTGGGACAAGTCGGCCAAGGGCGCCTACGAGACCCGCGGCCGCACGCTCGGCATCGTCGGCTACGGCAACATCGGCACCCAGCTGTCCAACATGGCAGAGGCCATCGGCCTGCGCGTCGCGTTCTACGACACCGCCGACCGCCTCGCCCACGGCAACGCCCAGCGCATGGGATCGCTCGACGAGCTCCTCGAGGAGTCCGACTTCGTCAGCATCCACGTCGACGGGCGGCCGGGCAACGCCGGCCTCTTCGGCCCCGAGCAGTTCGCCAGGATGAAGCCCGGCTCGGTGTTCATCAACGCCTCGCGCGGCATGGTGGTCGACGACGTCGCCCTGCGCGAGCACATCCTGAGCGGCCACCTCTCCGGAGCCGCGATCGACGTCTTCCCCATCGAGCCGAAGGCCCAGGGCGACCTCTTCGAGTCACCGCTCCGCGGCCTCGACAACGTCATCCTCACGCCTCACGTCGGCGGCTCGACCGGCGAGGCGCAGGAGGAGATCGGCACGTTCGTCTCCGGCAAGCTGACGGCGTACCTCGCGTCCGGCGCGACCGCCCTGTCGGTCAACCTTCCCTCGGTGGCCCCGGCCCCCCGCGAAGGCTCGTACCGGATGGCCCTGCTGCACCGCAACGTCCCGGGTGTCCTGGCGTCCATCAACCGCACCCTCGCGGAGGCCGGGGCGAACGTCGTCGGCCAGTCGCTGGCCACCCTCGGCGAGCTCGGCTACGTCGTGACCGACACCGACGTGCCGATGTCTGCCGAGACCCTCGCGTCGCTGCGCCACGTCGCCGAGGCCGTGCACCTGGAGACCTGGTCCGAGGACGCCCCCGAGTGAGCGGGTAGGTCGGTCGGCACGCGCGTTCGCCGGCGGCTGCTCTCCCCGGGCCGACGTCGGGCACCCCGTCGCTCGCCGTGTGGGTATGTGACTCGCGTGACCAACCACCCCTGGCGGACGTCCTGTCCGGCCCGGCCGTGCTGAGCGGCCCGGTCGCGCTGCGTGACGAGCCGGACGAAGGGCTCGGCCGTCTGGCGCAGGACGTCGCAGGCGCCAGGGACCCGCTCGGGGCGATCGCGCTCGTCGAGCGGCACCCGGACGCCTTCCCGCTCCCGGGACGTGGCAGCACCCTCTCACTCTGGGAGTCACTCGCGACCGTCGCTTCGACGAGCCTCACGGCTGCGCGGTCGGTCGAGCCACACCTCGACGCACTCGCCATCCTCGACGAGGCGAGGCGCGCGGGGCACGCCGTTCCTGCCGTCCCCCAGGGTTCGTCCTGGGGCGTCTTCGCCGCCGAGGGGCCCGGGACTCGCCTGACCGCCGAGGGTCCCGACACGCACACGCGGCTCACGGGTGACAAGCCCTGGTGCTCACTCGCCGACCGACTCAGCCATGCCCTCGTGACCGCGTGGGACAGCGACACGACGCGACGGTTGTATGCCGTCGAGCTGGGTCCGGCGAATCACGTGGCCGTGCGGCCGGCGACGTGGGCTGCCCGCGGGTTGTCGGACGTGCCGAGCGGTCCCGTCGCCTTCGCGGGGTCGGGCGGCAGCCCTGTGGGACCCACCGGCTGGTACCTCGAGAGGCCCGGATTCGCCTGGGGTGGAATGGGGGTCGCCGCGATCTGGTACGGCGGCGCCGTGGGTGTCGCACGGCGCCTCATCGGCGGTGGACGCGAGCCCGACCAGGTCGCGTTGATGCACGTCGGCGCGGTCGATGCGACCCTCTGGGCCGCGCGCGCCGTCCTCGTCGACGCGGCCGCCCGCATCGACGGCGGTCGCGCCGAAGGGATCGAGGGAGCGGTCTTCGCCCTGCGCGTACGCCGGGTCGTGGCCTCGGCCGCGGAGGACGTGCTCGAGCGGGTCGCCCACGCGAGCGGGCCCGCTCCGCTGGCCCTCGAGGAGGACCACGCGCGACGGGTGGCCGACCTCCAGCTCTATGTGCGGCAGGAGCATGCCGAGCGCGATGCCGCGGCTCTCGGACGCACCCTGACAGGGCACGACGACGTGACGAGGCCTCCGTGGTGACCGGCGGCCCGATGGGCGCGGCGAACGGCCACCTCTGCGCGATGCCCGACCGCTGGGTCCTCGATCAGGGCAAGGAGCAGGTCGGGCAGGTCGGCCCGTGCGACCGCGAAGGGTGCGCCGACGTCGTGGGCCGCTCGCGGTCCGGCAATCGGACCCACCGCCCACCACCCAGCGGGATGATGGGTTCAGCCCTCCGGTTCGCGGGTCGGACCCCAGGGCACGGTCAGGTCCCTTGGTGACGCGACTCAGCGTCCTTTCAGCGACAGCGCCACATGATGTCCCTCGACCGTTTGAGAACACCCCCGCAAGGGGACCGGAGGGAACTCATGTGTGGGATTGCTGGCTACTTCGGGCTCGACAGCGACCCGGGGCTCCTCGAGCGCATGGCGCTCGAGCAACGCCATCGTGGCCCTGACGACGCCCGGATCCTCCTCGACGCACCGGTGGGTCTGGCCCACCAGCGGCTCGCGATCCTCGACCGGGTGGGCGGCGCCCAACCGATGACCTCGACCGCCGGCCGCTACGTGCTCGCGTACAACGGTGAGGTCTACAACTACCGCGAGCTGCGCACCGAGCTGGAGGCGCTGTCGAGGACCTTCGCCACCGAGAGCGACACCGAGGTCGTGCTCCAGGCCTTCGCCGAGTGGGGGCCGGCGGCGTTCGACCGGTTCAACGGGATGTTCGCCCTGGCGATCTGGGACCGGCACACCAAGACGCTGACCCTGGCCCGCGACCACTTCGGCATCAAGCCACTGCACCTCTGCCGCGTGCCGGCAGGTCCCGACGAGGGGCCGGACGCGCGTGACGCGTGGCTCTTCTCCAGCGAGATCAAGCCGATCCTGGCCAGCGGCCGCTACGAGCCCCGGCCGAACGACCGCACCATCTACCGGTACCTGCGCTACCGGATCCACGACGATGGTGCCGAGACCTTCTTCGACGGCATCGAGCGCGTGCTCCCGGGCGAGATGGTCACCATCTCGGCGGACGGCATACGGCGGACGATGTTCAGCCGGTTGCGCAGCGACCTCCTGGACAGCACGGCACGGGGCAACGGCTACGACGCGGCCGTGGTCGAGGAGTTCCGGCAGCGGCTCACGAAGTCCGTAGCGCTCCGGCTGCGCTCCGACGTGCCGGTGGGCACGTCGCTCTCGGGCGGGTTGGACAGCTCGGCCATCACCGTCGCGATCGACCGGCTGCTGACTGACGACGTCGCCGCGACCAGCGCTGTGGGCACACGCCAACGCACGTTCTCGGCTGTCTTCCCCGGCTACCGCAACGACGAGGAGCGCTACGTGGACGCGGCCGTCGGGGCGTGCTCCCACGGCGTCAGGTCCCACAAGACGCGACCCACGTCGGCCGAGTTCCTCGAGGACGTCGCCGACTTCGTGCGCGCGCAGGAGGAGCCGGTCATCTCGACGGGGCCGTACGCCCAGTACCGGGTCATGAAGGACGCCAGCGAGTACGTCACCGTGATGCTCGACGGGCAGGGCGCCGACGAGCTGCTGGCCGGCTACGTCCCCCAGCTCGTGGTCCACCTGCGGGCCCTGCTGTCCAGCGACCGACGCTCCGCCGTCCGGGAGCTGATCGCCTCCCGGGACGTGCTCGCCCACCTCGCGGCCGCGAAGACGCGCACCCTCCTCCCCCGCCGCAACTCGACGCCGAACCTGCTCGGACGCGAGTTCTGCGCCGCTCATGCGACGGAGTCGTATGCCGTTCCGACGGGAAACCTGCGTACGCGCCTGGTGCACGACCTGTTCGTCGGCTCCCTTCCGGCCCTGCTGCGCTACGAGGACCGCAACACGATGCGCTTCTCCGTCGAGGGTCGCGTGCCCTTCCTCGACCCCGAGCTGGTGCGCACGATCTTCTCGCTCAGCGACGAGGCCATCATCAAGGGTGGCTGGAACAAGCGCGTGCTGCGGGACGCGACCGACGGGATCCTCCCGCCGTCGATCAGTCGGCGCCGCAACAAGATCGGGTTCACCACGCCCCAGAGCGAGTGGTTCCGCGAGCAGCGGGACTTCGCGTTGGACGTGTTCCGTTCGCCGTCGTTCAGCCAGCGACCCTACTTCGACTCCGCTGCCGTGCTCACGGCGTTCGAGCGCTGGCTCGACGGCGCCGGCGACCTCGACTCCATGGCCTTCTGGCGTCTCATCAACGTCGAGCTCTGGCTGCGGGAGTTCATCGACGGCGTAGGCGCTCTCCCCGTCCCCTCGTCCGTCCAGGCAGCGTGACGCGAGCGCTCCGCAGGTCGGGTCCGACCGCACGGGTGTGACCCATCACACGGTCGTCGGTCGACTCGAACGGCGCAGCCGAGCCGCCTTCCCGCGCTGTTCACAGGCTCCTCGGTCAGACTGCTCCCTTTGCCACCCCTCACGACAAGGACGGATTCGTGCACCGACGAGCCCACCGGCACCGCACGCCGCCCGGACGGCGGGCGAGCGGGACTCTCCGCGAGAGGCTCGCCCTCGCGGCCGTCGTGCTCCTCAGCCTCGTCGTCGGGGCGGCGCCGGCCGTCGCCCAGTCGGTCAGCGACGGGGCGCCCGTTGACGTGGTGGGCCCCCCGGCCACGGTGCTGAGCGCCGACACGCACGGACGGGGCCGCCTCGTCGAGGCGTTCGGCGACATCCGCCGGGCGCGCCGGATCGCCGTCATCGTTCCCGGTGTCGGCTGGACCGGCCCTCTCCTCCGGGACGAGCAGGGAGCCGGGCGGCGGCACCCGGCCGTGCAGGCCCGCAGCCTCCTCGCCGAGATGCAGCGGTCCGATCCGCACACGCCGGCCGCGGTGGTCGTGTGGCTCGACTACGACCCGCCGGCCGGCATCGACACCGACGCCGCGCGCTCGGAGCGTGCCGTGGACGGCGCTCCTCGGCTGGCCTCCTTCGTCGACCGTCTCCCCCGTTCGGCAACGATCAGCGTCGTGTGCCACAGCTACGGCTCCGTGGTCTGCGCCCACGCCGCGCCCCACCTGCGCATCGCCGACCTCGTCGTCGTCGGCTCACCCGGCATGGACGTGTGGACCCGCTCCGCGCTGCGCACGAAGGCCGAGGTCTGGGCCGGCATCGCTCCCGACGACCCCATCGGCATCGTTCCGCACACCCGGGTCGAAGGTTTCGGCCATGCCGCGGACCCGACCGCGCCGGACTTCGGTGCCAGGTCACTGCCAGTCGGCGGTGCACACGGTCACAACGGCTACCTCGTCTCGGGGACGGAGTCGCTGCGTGCGATCGCGCAGATCGTGACCGGCCACGCCCGAGCCGTGCGCTGAACCGAGACGGCCAGGCCGGCCGGACCGGGGCTCCCCCGGCTCAGCAGGTGCTCAGCGGGCGCTCAGGTCGCGCCCCGTAGGGTCGGCGACGTGAGAGACCACGGCATCGGCCGGCGACGCCTGCGGGAGGTGTGTCCATGCGCATCCTGCTGATCGAGGACGAACGGCCCCTGGCCGAGGTCGTCCGTCGAGGCCTGTCCCGGGAGGGCTTCGTCGTCGACGTCGTGCACGACGGGGAGGACGGCCTGTGGGCGGCGACCGAGTCGACCTACGACGCCGTGGTTCTGGACATCATGCTGCCCAAGCTCGACGGCTACCAGGTCGTCAGACGGCTCCGCGACGCCGGTGTGTGGACCCCCACCCTCATGCTGACCGCGGTCGACGGCGAGCACGACCAGGCGGAGGCGTTCAACCTCGGCGCCGACGACTACCTCACCAAACCCTTCAGCTTCGTCGTCCTGGTCGCCCGACTGCGCGCCCTCATCCGCCGGGGAGCGCCGGAACGGCCCGTCGTCATGCGAGCGGGCACGTTGTCGCTCGACCCGGTCCGCCGCCGGGCACACCGCGGCGACGTCGAGATCTCGCTGACGGCCAAGGAGTTCGCGCTGCTCACCTTCTTGATGAAGCACGTCGGCGACGTCGTCACCAAGACCGCCATCCTCGAGTCGGTGTGGGATCCCGCGTACGACGGAGACGTCAACATCGTCGAGGTCTACATCGGCTACCTCCGGCGGAAGATCGACGTCCCGTTCTCCGTGACCAGCATCGAGACCGTGCGTGGGGCGGGGTACCGGCTCGTCGAGGCGGGCGCCGGCTGAGCAGCGGCGCTTCGGTGCTACGGACGGTCCGCGGTGCCGGTCGGTGGCAGCGGGAGCGACAGCTCGAACCGGGCCCCGCCGAGGGGCGACTCCGACACCAGCAGCGTCCCACCGTGGGCGACCGCGAGCTCCCTCGCGATGGACAGTCCCAGTCCCGTACCACCGGAGTCACGTGACCGGCTCGCGTCGAGACGCACGAACCGCTCGAACACGCGCTCGCGGTCGCGCGCCGGGATGCCCACGCCGTCGTCGTCGACGGTGACCAGCGCACGCCGGCCGTCGGTGGAGACCGTGACGTGCACGCGCGAGCGGGCATGCGTGGCTGCGTTGTCGAGAAGGTTGCGCACCACCTGCTGGAGCTGGAGCTCGTCGCCGAGCACGCGCATCGGGGCGTTCTCGAGCCGGACGGTCACGCCGCCCAGCTGGCGCAGGCGCCGGGCCTCGGCGTCGACGACCTCGTCGAGGTCGACCTCGACGCGGACCGCGGTCAGCGACGCGTCGTCGGCGCGCGAGAGCAGCAGGAGGTTGTCCACCAGCCGGCCCATCCGCTCGGCCTCGGACCGCACGATCGGGCCCAGCTGCTCCCAGGACGTCTCCGGGACCGACGGGTCGACGACCTCGAACGATGTCCGGATCGTCGCGAGCGGCGAGCGCAGCTCGTGGCTCGCGTCGGCGACGAACCTGCGCTGGGCGCGCTGCGAGGAGTCCAGGCGCGCCAGCATGGAGTTCATGGTCTCGGCCAGGTGGGCGATCTCGTCATCGGTCGCCGGCACGGGCACCCGGTCGTGCAGGTGAGCGGCCGTGGTCCGCTCGACCTGCAGTCGGATCGCGTCCACCGACCCGAGCGCGCGTCCGACCCGCCACCACGTCACCAGCGCGGTGAGGGCGACCAGCATCGGCAGGGCACCCCCGAGCAGGGCTGCGGTGGTGAGCACCGCCTCCGCCCGTGAGGCCTGGGATGCGGCCGCCACCAGCACGTAGGGGGTCCCTGCGTTGTCGACGCCGCGAGCGACGACGAGCGGCTCCTGCCGGCCGAGCGGCATCGGCAGGAGTGACGCGCCGCTGAAGCGCGTCTCCCCCACGGCGGGCCGCAGGTCCGTGACGGCGTCGGGACGGGACGCCCTGGAGGTGTAGAGGACACGCGCTGCGGTGCCCTGGGTGGAGATCACCTGGACGAGGACGTTGTCCGGGCCCTCGTCACGCTCACTGCGTTCCAGGCCCGCCGGGCCGGTGGACGCGAAGACGCTCGCGTCCTCGTCGACGATGGCGACGATGCTGTCCTGCAGCGTCTGCGTGAGGGCACGTTGGAGCACGAGCACCAGCAGCGCACCGCCCAGGAGCAGGGCAACGGCGACCACCGCGGCCGCGGCCACGGTCGCCTGCCGACGCACTCCCGAGCGCGACCGGAAGAGAGTCATCGTCCAGACTCCTTCCGGTCCCGCCCGGGATGCGCCCGGGATGCGCCCGGGAGTGCGCCCAGCGTCGGTGAGCCGCGCGAGCACGCAGCCGAGTCGATTGTGCCCGAGTCGACCTACTGCTTCTTCTCCAGCGTGCCGATCGTCGACTGCAGTGCGGTCAGCGCGGACACGCTTGCCGCCTTCGTCGGCGGGGTGGCACGCAATGCTGTCAGGGCACCGTCGATCGCGGAGTCCATCGAGTGCCAGTCGTCAGGCGATGCCGGCTTCATTGCTGCCTCACCGTTGTCCCACGCCACCTCGAGGTCCTTGATCCTGGCGGTCGCTGCGGCCAGGTCCCCCTTCTTCGCACTGGCTGCGACGTCATCGACGATGACGGCGAACGGGCGGAGGTCGCCGATCGGGGAGGTCGCATCGGCCTCGAGCGGGTTGACGTGCCCGCCCTTGCCCGGCGCGGCCGCCGTAGCCGGCGAGGCCGCCGCAGGCGTGGGGGCCGGCGCCAGCACGACGGCAGCGGCCACCACGGCGACGGCCCCGGCCGCTGCCCAGGCGTAGTCGCGGTGCGGGCTGACGGCGGGCGACTCACCCTTGGCACGTATGCCGTGGCGGTTGGCGTTGACCTGCTCGCGCGCCACGAGGGCGATGATCACCCCGAGGAAGATCAGGCTCGTCAGGCTGGCGCCCAGACCGAGACCTCCGAAACCACGGTCCTGGGTCAAGAGGTCGCCCAGCGAGGCACCGAGCGGGCGCGTGAGCACGTAGGCGATCCAGAAGGCGAGCACCGCGTTCAGTCCGAGGCGCCGAGCCAGCCAGACGGCCAGGATCAGGCCACCGAAGATGAGCGCGCCGTTGCGGAACCCGAGCGACAGCGCCTCGGTCGCGAGGTCGCCCCCCGCGGTGCCGAGGGCGAACGTCGTCAGGATCGCGCCCCAGTAGTACCGCTCGCGTCGGGGTGTGTCGATCGCCGTGATCGCCAGCGTCCGCTCCTGACGCCACCACACCGTGAAGACCACGGCGAGCACCACCGAGAAGACCGCAGTGCTGACGTAGAGGCTCACACCGAGGACGTCGGTGAAGAAATCGGTGATCTGCGTGCCGACGATGCTCACGAGCACGACGGTGAGCCAGTAGAGCCATGGGATGAGCTTCTTGGCACGCAGCTGCGCGACGAGTGCGACGGCCAGCAGTGTCATCATCGCCCCGTCGGTGACCGCGGTGCCGAGGCCGACCTGGACGGCCAGGTAGTCGGCGAACGTCTCACCGATCGTCGTGGACAGGATCTTGATCAGCCAGAACGTGGCCGTGATGGCCGGGACCTTGTTGAGCAGTGTGGATCCTGTTTTCGTGGTGGCGCGGTCGAGCGCGGTGGTCACGCTTCCAGGCATGGGGATTCCTCTGGTCGAGTCGGACTTTTCCGATGGAGAGACTCCCCGACATGCCCTGAGGCGTCGCTGAGAGCCCGAGCCCGGCTGCATCGGCAGTGCGAGCCGCTCGGGCGAAGGGCTCAGCGTCCTCTCAGCGACGCGTTCACACACTGGGACCTCGACGTAGACCCGCCCTCCGACAGGGCGGCGGAGGGACGTGCATGTACAGGACCGGCGGGGACCTCGGACTCGGACGCGATCCGGTGAGGATCCGAAGCAGGCTGCTCGCCGTCCTCGGTGCATCACTCTTGGTCGCCGGACTCCTGCTCGGACTGGCCGTCACGCGGCTCGGCGCCACGCGAACGGGCGAGCTCGCGGTCGACATCTCGGTCGCCGACCACCGGACAGGAGCGCTGACGGCCGTCGCGAGGTTCTTCGACGTCGCGTTCTCACCCGGCGTCGCGCTCGTGCTGCTGCTGCTCCTGTGCGGACTCATCTGGCGGCGCAGCCATTTCGCGGCCACGGCCATCGCGCTGCTCACCATCGTGGGGTGGCTGTCGGTCGAGGTCGGCAAGGCCGTCGTGCAACGACCACGCCCGCCCGCCGCGACAGTGCACGCGCTGGTGAGCGAGACCGCGGCCGACAGCTATCCCAGCGGTCACACGGCCTTCGCCGCTGCGGCGGTCATCGCGATCGCCACCACCATGACGCTCGTCGGTCGGCGAGCCACGGTGGCGTGGGCGGTGGGACTCTCGCTGGTGTTGCTGGTCGCTGCGTCGCGGCTCTACCTTGGGGTGCACTACCTCGCCGACGTCGCAGGCTCGGTCATCTTTGCTGGGGGTTCCGTGCTTCTCGGTGTCGCGCTCTGGGCCCGGCTTCTCGTCGGGCGGAGCCAGCACGACGGAATGTTGCCGTGAGCGCGCAGGAGCGCCCGAGCCCGGTGGACCGTGAACCTGAGGTCGACCCGAACGGACCACTCGAGCCACGGCTGGGCGCGGCCCGAGCCACGCGGCGTACCGTCGTGACGGCCGCGGCGGCAGCCCTGGGCTCGGTGGGGCTGGCCGGCTGTTCCGTCCCGGCCTCGTCACCGCAGGCCTCACCTGCGAGTTCGCGGTCGACCGGGTCGACCCGGCCCCCAAGCTCTCCCGGGTCCGCCGGATCCGGCGGCGGCCCGAGCTCGTCGGCATCGACGGCTCATGGCGCGACCGCCGGGGCACCGGCCGGTTCCGGCGACGCGACACCGGCACTGCTCGAGTCCCCGGGGCCCGACGTCCGGACCGGACCGGTCGGCGCGCAGCGGGTCGCGCTCACCTTCCACGGCGCTGGGGCGCCGGCGCTCACCCTCCGCGTGCTCGACACCGCCAAGGCCCACGCGGCGAAGGTGACCGTCTTCGCCGTCGGC
This sequence comes from Terrabacter sp. 2RAF25, assembly GCF_052115265.1. NCBI lineage: Bacteria > Bacillati > Actinomycetota > Actinomycetes > Micrococcales > Intrasporangiaceae > Terrabacter > Terrabacter sp. 2RAF25. The sequence continues at coordinate 23,234 of NZ_JBFRGJ010000011.1, read as the reverse complement.
ACCTGGCTGAACGTCAACCCTTCGCTCGGACGAGCGATCCTCGCGGGCGGCCACGACCTCGGGAACCACACCTACAGCCACCGGCCCATGAGACGGCTCACCGCGTCCGAGGCCGACCTCGAGGTGCGGCGCGGCGCCGCGGCAGTTGCTGCAGTGCGTGGGAGCGCCGGCCTGCTGTTCAGGCCCTCCGGCACCCAGCTGAGCACCTCGACGATCCGGGCTGCCGCCCTCGCGGCGGGCTACCACCGGTGCGTCTCCTACGACGTGGACCCCCTCGACTACCTCGACCCGGGGACCACTGCCGTGCGCGACCGCACGCTTGCCGCCGTGCGCGACGGCAGCATCGTCAGCCTGCACCTCGGGCATCCCGGAACGGTCGCAGCGCTTCCCGGCATCCTGGACGGTCTCGAGCAACGAGGGCTCACCGCGGTCACGGTGACCGAGCTGCTCGGTGGAGCCACATGACCGCGACCCGGCAGGCCGTGCCGACCCGGCGAAGCCTGCGAAGAATCGCGTTGGCGCCGGCCCTGCTGATCACGCTGGCGGTGCTCGCCGCGTGCACGCAGGCGGATGCCGGGATCCCCGGTGCCGCAACGGATCCCGCTGGTACCGGGACGAGTCGCCCCGCGATCGTCGAGCCGAGCCCGCGGCCGACGACCGGGCCCGGAGCACCGAAGGTCCTGCCCACGCAGCCGGGACCGTACGCGTACGTCGTGGCCGGTGCGCTGTCCGCGGAGGCGCGGCGCGCCAGGCCACTCGTCTACGTGCCCAACCAGCTCGCCGGAACGGTCCAGGTCATCGACCCGAGGACGTATGCCGTGATCGCCACCACGCGCGTCGCCGCGTCGCCCGAGCACGTGGTCCCGTCTCACGACCTGCGCACGCTGTGGGTCAACAGCGACAAGGGCAACTCCATGCTGCCGATCGACCCGAGGACCGGACGCCCCGGACCCGCGCGCCCCGTGCTGGACCCGTACAACCTCTACTTCACCCCCGACGGACGCTACGCCCTCGTCATGGCGGAGCGCCTCAAGCGCATCGACGTCCGCGACGCACACACCATGGCGCTTCGTCGGTCCCTCCCGATCCCCTGCCACGGCATCAACCACGCCGACTACACGCAGGACCTCTCCACCCTCCTCGTCAGCTGCGAGTTCAGCGGGAAGCTCGCGGTGGTCGACGCCTCGGCCACCCGCCTCCTCCGGATGATCGACCTCAACGCCATCGCCACGCCGGGCGCCACCCCACCTGCGATGGCCCGGCACATGGGCGGACCAGCGGCCATGCTCGATCCCGGCTCGAGCGCCATGCCGCAGGACGTCCGCCTCTCACCCGACGGCAGATGGCTCCTCGCCGCCGACATGCTCCGGAACGGTGTGTGGGTCGTCGACGCCCACACCTTCCGCGTCGTCCGTTTCGTGCCCACCGGGCGAGGGGCCCACAGCATCTACCTCTCGCGCGACTCGCTGCGGGTGTACGTCGGCAACCGCGACGAGGGGACGGTCTCGGTGCTGGACGGCGCCACCTTGCGCCCGGTCGCGACGTGGCGCATCCCCGGCGGCGGCTCGCCCGACATGGGCGGGGTGACGGCCGACGGACGAGAACTGTGGCTCTCGGGTCGATACGACTCCGTCGTCTACGTCTTCGACACGGCCACCGGGCGTGTGAGCCACCGGATCCCCGTCAAACCTGGTCCGCACGGCCTGCTCGTGTGGCCGCAGCCGGGCCGGTTCTCGTTGGGGCACACGGGAAACATGCGCTGACTGGAGGGGATCCCCGGTCCGTGACAGGTGACCGGCGACCGCATGGCGGGCACCACCTCGCAATCTGGACATTTCGACCACATGGGCGGGAGCTCCGGGTTAGGGTCGCGTCGCGCCGACGATGATCCAGGCGCCTCAATATGCATCCTGCGGGGGAGGCAAAGCGTGGTCGAGAGCCGAACAGGCCGGTGGTGGTCGCAGCGCCTCGTGCCGGAGGCGGATCGGGAGAGGGGCGCGGTCAGCGCCATCGCCGCGATGCTGCTGAGCCTCGGTGTCATCATCGGCATGCTCGCGCTCGTGGTCGACGTCGGCGGCATCATGTGGGAGCGGCGGCAGCTGCAGAACGGGGCCGACGCCGCAGCCCTGGCCCTCGCGGCCGACTGCGCGACGCAGAGTGCCAGGTGTGTCGTCGGCAACCCTGATCTCCAGGGCCTCGCGAACGCGAACGCGGCCGACAAGTTCTCCAAGGTGGACACCGTGTGCGCCGTCGGCACCTTTCCCGGCTCGGCCGCGTTCCCAGCCTGCGCGGCCGGCTCTGCCGGACTGGCCGACTGCCTACCGACACCCGCCGGGGTGACCGACTTCGTCGAGGTCCGCACGCAGACCTCCACCAACGCGACCAACACCGGAACGCTCCTGAAGCCGTTCTTCGCCCAGTTCTTCGGCAACCAGGGCACCTCCGTCCGCGCCTGCGCCCGGGCCAGCTGGTCCGCCGGCTACCCGAGTGTCGTCTTCCCCGTCACGCAGGCCCAGTGCGCCTGGGACAGCGCGACGAACGTCGGCACCGACTTCCCTGCGGCCCCGCCGTACGCCCTGACCGGATCCGGGACCCCCGGGCTCACTCCCCTGCCCCGTGTCCCGGTCGCCGCCAAGTACGTCACGAAGATCGTCCTGCACACCGGCAACGGAACCTTCGACGGCACGAGCAAGTGCGGCTCGACGGGCCCGGGTCTCTACACCCCCGGCAACTTCGGCTGGCTCGACACCGACGCCTCGGGTTGCCAGGCAACCCTCGGCTCCGACGTCGGCGCCTTCTCCGCCGGCAAGCCAGGGGCGTCAGCGCCGAAGGTCTGCAAGGACGTCATGACCAGCCTCATCGGCTCCATCATCTACATCCCGATCTTCACCAGCGTCACCGGTCAGGGCAACAACACGACATACACCTTCGACGGGGTGTCCGCCTTCTACTTCGCCGGCTACAAGGTGCCGGGGGCAGGTGACGACGGCTTCACCCCGACGGACCCGTCAGGTGCCTCGACCGTGAGCTGCTCGGGCGAGAAGGACTGCATGTGGGGGTGGTTCGTGACCCCGATCATCCCGGCCGCACAGGTCCCCCACGGCACGTCGCGGGGCCCCAGGACCACCAAGGTCGTCGGCTGACCCTTGCTCGCCCCCGGGCCGAGATCGACTGCCCGGAGCGACCTGGCGACGTCGAGCGCACGGGCGGCGGCGTCGGGCCTGCCTCGGGCCGATTGACCGCTACTCCAGGCTGCCACCATTGCCGATCAGCTTCCGGAACTCTGGTTCGTCCTGGATCGGAACGAAGTCGGCGTCGCTGCGTGCGTCTGCCCGGAACTTCTCGGAGAGGTCGATGGCGCGCCGCAGGTGCTGGATCGCCGCGGTCCGGTGGCCTCGCAGGCTCTCGCAGCAGGCCAGGTTGTAGACGAGCATCGGATACCCGGGGTTCTCCGCGATCGCCGCCTCGAGGCGAGCGCTGAGCTCTGCGTGATCGCCCCGGTCGTAGAGGGGTCTCAGCGGCGCCCACAGCTCCCAGCCGGTCGCGTCGTAGGCCCTGCCCGGCGAGCCGTCGAAGGCCAGGATCGTGGTCGCGGGCTCGACCGCCACCGCCGTGCGCCGGGTGCCCGACCTGGTGTACACGAGAATGCCAGGGCTGGCTTCCACCCGTTCGTCCTCGAGCTCGAAGACGGCGTGTCCACTGACGACCAGGAAGAGCTCCTCGGCCGGCTCGGAGTCAGCGTCGAACTCGTTGATGATCGCCTCACCCTCAGACCCGACCCATGCGGTCACCCCGAAGCTCATGATGCCGAAGTGGTGCCGGACGGGTCGATACCGGTACCGGCCGTCGGCCAACGCATCGATCTCGTCCAGTCGCGTGGTTGCGTACGGTCGCTGCCCGTCCGGAGCCCGTGTCGACGTTGCCATCCGAACACGGTAGGACCGCTTCCGGACGACTCACATCCGGAAACGCTCTGCCTCGGGTATGCGGTCCCTCCGCTCGCTAGAGCATGAGCTTCATCCGCGGCGCACTGGTCAGTTCGAAGCCGGAACGGGCATAGATGCGTCGGCCCTCGGGAGTCGCGCTGAGGTCGACTCGGTCGGCCTGGATCGATCGTGCCCAGTCGACGACGTGCTCCACCAGGGCAGTCGCGTGGCCCTGCTTTCGGTGCTCCGGCAGGGTCACCACGTTCGCGAGACGGGCCGTGCGTCCGCGCGGACAATGAGGGTTCGGCACGCCGAGCTCCAGCGTCCCGACCGCGCAGGCGACGATCGCAGCGTCCACCTCGACCACAGGGAAGCACGCCACCTGGCGGTTGACGACGACGCTGCCGAGCCAGTCCCTCGCATGGCCGCGCCAAGGAGCTGCTTCGTGCGCCGCTCCATCGAAGAGCAGGCCCCAGAGGGCTATGAGGTCGTCCACGTCCTCGGCGCGAGCGTCTCGTGTCCTCGATGTGCTCTCGGTCGTCATGCAGGCAGCATCGCCGATGCCGGCCTCGACGTCATCCGAGAGCGCGACGGCACGTGGCCTAGGTGGCGTGGGCGAGGGGCAGTGCGTCACGCCGTGCCCAGTCCGCGCTGACCGCCGATGCTGTTGCGAGCAGACGAGGCAGATGCTCCTCCAGCAGGACTTCGGTGGAGGTCTCCGCTGCGTGGACGGTGACGTTCATGGCGGCTCGGACGGCGCCGGAGCCATCGCGCAGTGGAGCCGCGACCGATCGGATTCCGCTCGCGAGCTGCTCGTCCGTCAGCGCCCAGCCCTGCGCTCGCACCTCGGCGAGGACGTCGAGCAGCTCCGGGAGCTCGGGACGCCACCGCGGCTCGATGCCGGACCGCGACGGTTCTCGGACGACGCGCGCGATCTTCTCGTCGTCGAGGCCTGCGAGCAGGACCTTGCCCAAGGACGTCGGGACGGCGGGGAACTTGGTTCCGATCCGCACGACCAGGGCGATGAGCTTGGGGACGGCGACGCGGGCGACGTAGACGATGTCGGACCCGTCGAGCTCCGCGATCGAGCTCGACTCGCCTGTCCGGGCGACGAGCCGCTCGAGGTGGGGCCGGGCAACATCCCACATGTCCACCTCCTGGACGTAGGTCATGCCCAGCTCGAGCACCCGGACGGTGAGCGTGTAGCCGCCTGGGGTCTGGCGCACGTAGCCGAGCTTCTCCAGCGTGTAGAGGATGCGGGAGGCCGTCGGTCGCGGGAGTCCCGCGGCGTTCGCGAGCTCGGCCAAGGTCATGTCCGGTCGGCCGGGTGCGAACGCCCGGATGAGGTCGAGGCCGCGGGCCACGGCCTCGACGAAGTTGGGGTTGCTGTCGCGGCGCGGCATGAGCTTCCTCAGTTCTGGAACGTCGTCGCAACCATCCTGTCCGCTCTGCGGACAGAAGTCCAGATGCTCCCGAAATCCGCACGGCGGGCCTTGAAGTCACCTGTCCGCCGGAGCATCGTTGCCTCAAACGCCACACCCAGGACCGTTCGGCGGACGGCTGTCCGAGAAGGCCCAGCCCTGAGCTCGACGAGCCCCCCTTCGGCCACCGACGTCCAAGGAGACCCGACATGACTGAGACAGACTTCCAGGACCTCACCGACGAGGCCCTTCGCCGCTGGGGCACGGCTCACACGCCGCGGCTGCAGGAGCTGTTGACCGGCCTCGTACGACACCTGCACGACTACGCCCGAGAGGTCAACCTCACCGAGGACGAGTGGATGGCCGCGATCCAGTGGCTCACCAGGACCGGACAGATCAGCGACGACAAGCGCGAGGAGTTCATCCTGGCCTCCGACGTCCTGGGCCTCAGCATGCTGGTCGTTCAGCTCAACCACGACTTCGACCCCGCAGCCACCCCGGCCACCGTGCTCGGCCCCTTCCACATCGACGGCTCACCGGCCGCCCCCTACGGCTTCGACATGTCCGAGGGGATCGACGGCGTGCCCCTGTTCGTCACCGGCACCGTCACCGACATCGCCGGCCGGGCGCTCCCGGGAGCCGTCCTGGACGTGTGGCAAGCCGACTCCGACGGCCTCTACGAGGCCCAGATCAGTGAAGCCGAGGAGGCGCGTCTGCGCGCCAAGTACGAGACCCGCGAGGACGGCACCTACTGCCTGCGCTCCGTCGTGCCCCTCGGCTACTCCATCCCCATGGACGGCCCGGTCGGCTCACTCATCACGCAGACCGACATCAGCCACTACCGGCCGGCGCACATCCACTTCCTCATCGACGAGCCGGGCTACCGCAGGCTCATCACGCACATCTTCGAAGACGGCACTCGCTACCTCGACAACGACGTCGTGTTCGGGACCCGGAAGGAACTCATCACCCAGTTCGTCCACCACGCCCACGGCGTGGCCCCTGACGGCACCGACTTCGACAGCCCTTACGTGACAGCAGAGTTCAACTTCGTGCTGCAGCCCGAGTAGGACACACCCGCCCGAGCAGCCAGAGCGTGACCCCTCGCCTCCACACGTCGACCGGTTCGACCGGTTCGACCGGAAGGACAACCATGAACACCTCAAACGCCACCGCAGACCCCGGCGGAACCCCCGCCACCACAGGAGACCCACCGCGCGGCCCCCTGCACGGCCTCGTCGTCGCGGACTTCTCCCGCGTGCTGGCCGGCCCTTACGCCACGATGCTCCTGGCCGACCTCGGTGCGGAGGTCATCAAGGTCGAGAGCCCGGCCGGCGACGACACCCGCCACTGGGTGCCGCCAGTGCGAGACGAGGTCGGCACCTACTACCTCGCGGTCAACCGCAACAAGCGTTCCATCGTGCTGGACCTGAAGGACGACGCCGACCTCGCGGTCGCACACGAGCTGTCGGCACGCGCCGACATCATGATCCAGAACTTCAAGCCCGGGGGCCTGTCCCGCTTCGGGCTGCACTACGACGCGGTCACTGCCCGAAACCCTCGCACGATCTACTGCTCCATCAGCGGCTTCGGTGCCACCGGTGGCAAAGACCTGCCCGGCTACGACCTGCTCGTCCAAGGCATGTCCGGGCTGATGAGCCTGACCGGCGACCCGGACGGCCCCGCCTACCGCTCGGGAATCTCCGTCTTCGACGTCATGACCGGGCTGCACTCGGTCATCGGGATCCTCGCCGCCCTGCGCCACCTCGAGCAGACCGGGGAAGGGCAGCACGTGGAGACCAACCTGCTCTCCACCGCCGTCTCGTCCCTGGTCAACCAGACCTCCGCCTACGTCGCCGGCGGAGTCGTCCCTCACCGTATGGGCAACGCGCACCTGAGCCTCTTCCCGTACGAGCCCCTCGCCACCGGCGACGGAGAGCTGATCATCGTTGCCGGCAACGACGGCCAGTACCGAAAGCTCGTCACCGAGCTCGGCGCGCCGCAACTCGCCGACGACGCACGGTTCGCCACGGTGGGCAGCCGCAACGAGCATCGCGGGGAGCTACGGCCCCTGCTGCTTCAGCTGCTGTCGAAGAAGACGGCGCAGGAGTGGTTCGACCAGCTCAGCACCGCCGGCATACCGTGCGGACCCATCAACGACGTCCGCGGCGGCATCGAGCTCGCCGACCGGCTCGGCCTCGAACCGGTCGTGACCATCGAGGGCACGCCCACCGTCCGCAACCCGATTCGCTTCTCCCGCACGCCGGTCCGCTACGACCTGGCCCCACCCGCCCTCGACGCGGACGGCGAACGCGTCCGCGCCTGGCTCGCCGACCCGGCAACAGGCGCCCCGAGCGCCGGCAAGGCCGGAGAGAACAGGTGGTCGGCTTGAGCCCCGGCACCGATGAGGCCGAGCGCTACCCGACATCTCTCGGCGTCTCCACCGTCGACACGATCAGCCTGATGGGGCGGGACCTGTCCAACGACCTCATCGGCGCCGTCGACTTCGGCGACCTCGCGTACCAGCTGATCACGCTGCGAGAGCCGACGCCCGGTCAGGCGGCGATGTTCAACGCCGTGCTCGTGGCGCTGGCCGACCATGGCTTCACCCCCACGGCCATCGCTGCCCGACTCACCTGGCTCAGCGCACCCGACGCCATCCAGGGAGCCTTGGCATCAGGGCTGCTCGGCGGCGGCTCCCGGTTCCTGGGCGTGAGCGAAGACACCGGCCGCTTCCTCGACGAAGCCCTCGGCACGTGCGAGGGAGAGCTGCCCACCGACGAGGCAAGCTGGGACGCCCTTGCCACGACCGCGATCACGCACCGGCGCGCGGCCGGGCAGTTCGTCCCCGGGCTCGGACACCACCTGCACAAGAACGGCGACCCTCGCGTGCCCCGACTGCTGCAGCTTGCCCGCGAGCACGGCACCTACGGGCCCCACCTCGCGCTGTTCGAAGCCATGGGACGTGTCGCCCCCGACGTGCTCGGCAAGGCCCTCCCACTCAACGGCGCCGGCGTCTGCGGTGCCGTCCTGGCCGACCTCGGCATCCCACGACAGCTGCTCCGCGGCGTCGTCCTGCTCGCCCGCTGCGCAGGCCTGCTGGGCCAGCTCGCCGAGGAGATGCGCAACCCGATCGCGCCGCAGATCTTCAACCATGTCGAGAGCCACGCGGAGTTCGTCCCACCATCAGACGACTGAGCTGCCGGGACTGTGTCCGTGCCGGTGTGGAGGCTGGACGGCGCCTTCTCGTGGGTCTCCTGGGGGGCCTGCTCCCTAGGACTGGCGAAGGTCGATCACGGCACGGCCGTGGACCTGACCGGATCGTTGGCGCTCCCACGCGATGGCGGCCTGGTCGAGCGGGAAGACGTCGAAGGGGACGCTCAGCACGCCTGCGGCGGCGCGCTCACCGATGGCGTTCATCGCGTCTGCGCGTTGTTCAGGCGTGAGGTCGTTGTTCGTGTAGCCGCGGACCACTCGCGATCCACTGCGCAGATGCGCGGAGGAGAACGTCGCGGTGGGGCCCGCGCTCGAACCGAGGTTCACGAGGCGGCCCCGCGGTGCCAGACAGAGCAGCGCCGCCGAGGCCGGCACGCCGCACAGCGGGTCGATGACGAGGTCGACCTCGCCGACCACCTGACGGATGCGGGCGGCAGCGCTGTCCAAGTCGTCCCCACGGCTGAGCTGGACGAATCCGTCCGCGCCCAGGTTGTGGGCCGCCTCTCCGGCCCACGACGACGTCGCAGCGCCGAAGACCGCACCCGCACCGTTGAGTCGCGCGGCCTGTAGCGCCACGGTCCCGACGATGCCGCTCGAGCCGAGGACCAGGACACGCTCGCCGGGTTGGAGCCCACCCCAGATCAGGAGTGACGTCCATGCTGCGACAGCCGAGAGACCGAGGGCTGCCAGATGCGTGTCGTCGACCCGGTGCCCGATCGGCACCAGGTCTGCGTCCGGGACCACGGCGAGTTCTGCCATGCCTCCGTCACCGGGCGCCATGCCCGCTGACGTCGGGAACCAGACTCGCGTGCCGGCAGGGTGCAGCGCCGAGCTCAGGACGACGCCGACCCCCTGTACGCCTGGAACGTACGGCGTCGCCGGCCGACCGAAGTACGAGGTACCACTGGCGCACAGCAGGTCGAGGGGGGTGACCGGCGCCGCGGAGACGGCGATCAACGACGACCCGGTCCGGGGCGTCGGGTCATCCATGTCGACGACGTGCGGGGGCTGTGCGCAGGTGTGCAGCTGGGCGGCGCGCATGTGGTGTTCCTATCCGGACCGTGTGCAGGCTTGCCGTCTGGGCTCTGGTCTCGACGCCAAGTCCACCACGACCTACGCATCCCGCCTACCCTCCAGCTGCTCGGCGCGCAGCCAGAGCGTTCCGCAACCTGCACGCAGCCGTCCGCCACAACTCGGGTGGTGAATGCCTTGACAGGGCCCGGCGGCGATCGCCAGAGTGGCCAGAACGGACGACTGACCGCACAGCGGACGGCATACGCGATGACGCACATCGGAGGTCAACATGTCAGCCCAACCAGCGCCCCCGCTCGCAACGCTGACGGCCGCACCGGCCATCGTCTTCCGTCGCGGTCTGGTTCTCACCATGGACGACGCCCACACCGTCCACCAGGTCGGTGACGTCCTGGTCATCGGAAACGACGTCGCCGCCGTCGGGCCCGACCTCGACGTCCCGGAGGGCACCGCCGAGATCGATGCCAGTGGCGGAATCGTGATGCCCGGCATGATCGACACCCACAGGCACATGTGGCAGACCGCGATGCGGGGCTACGGCGCCGACTGGACCCTGACCCAGTACTTCGTGTGGAACTACCTCGAGCACGGCAGGAAGTTCCGCCCCGAGGACTACTACGCCGGCAACCTGCTCTCCGCTGTCGAGGCCATCGACTCCGGAGTCACCACGAGCGTCGACTGGTCCCACGGGTTGGCGACGATCGACCACGCCGACGCCGCGGTCGACGCGCTCGAGGAGGTCCCCGGCCGGTTCGTCTTCGCATACGGGAACATCCACGCGGCCCCGTGGGAATGGAGCAACTCCCCCGAGTTCCGCGAGTTCGTGGGGCGCCGCATGACCAGGAGCGAGATGCTCGGTTTCCAGCTCGCTTTCGACGTGACCGGAGACCCCGCGTTCCCGGAGCGCGCTGCCTTCGAGGCCGCCCGCGAGCTGGATGTCGCCGTGACCACCCACGCCGGGGTGTGGGGCGCCACGAACGACAACGGCATCACGCTGATGCACGACCACGGATTCATGACGCCTCGGACGATCTACGTGCATGCCGCGACGTTGAGCGACGACTCCTACCAACGCATCGCGGCAACCGGTGGTCATGCCTCCGTCTCTGCGGAGAGCGAGGCGTCGTGTGGCCAGGGCTATCCCTCCAGCTGGGCCCTGCGACGACACGCCATCCCGATCTCGTTGTCGGTCGACACGAGCGTGTGGTGGAGTGCCGACCCGTTCTCGGCGATGCGCGCCACGCTGTCGACCGACCGAACCCGCGAGCACGCGGTGGCGCATGCCAACGGTGAGACGGTGACCCACATCGGCCTGCGGGCCGAGAACGTCGTCGAGTACGCCACGCGAGGCGGCGCTCGTGCGCTCGGCCTCGACCACCTCGTGGGCAGCATCGAGCCGGGAAAACGAGCCGACCTCGTGCTCATCAAGAACGACCAGTCCCCCGCCATGCTCCCGATCCTGCACCCCTACGGCCACGTGGTGTTCCAGGCCCAACGCGGCGACGTGCACAGCGTCCTGGTCAACGGCAAGGTCGTGAAGTACGAGGGGCGGCTGACCGGAAACGCGCTGCCCAAGGCGCGAAAGGCGGTCGAGGAGACAGTGGACCACCTTCAGCGGACGCTCGGCGAGGCAGAGTGGACTGCTGGCATGCACCCCGACATCCCGGAGTCGAAGGTGCTCGACAATCCCTACACCTACACGGAGTTCCGCAACGCGGCCGCCGGCACGGACGAGGCGCACAGCGCGGAGTGAAGTCGCCCCCCGTTGCAACAGGGAGCCCGGTCACGCAACCGCGTGACCGGGCTCCCTGTTGCGGAATCCACGTGTGCGTCAGTGCTGCTCGCCTTGCGGGTCGCCGTTCCAGCTGATCTCCCACGTCGTGTTGTCCCCGTGCTGCTGGGTCCAGAAGGTCCGCCAGCTAGATGAGATCGTCGGCTCGGGCAGCTTGGCACCGAGCAGGCCGCCGACCGAGGGGTCTCCGTCGGAGACGTGGATGCCGGTGATCTCGTTGTCGCCGTCGTTGTACGACGGGCCACCCATCGCGTCGAAGGTCGCCGACGCGTCCCTGCCCTCCGCGAGGAAGCGCACCGGCTGCGGAGCGCGAGCGGACCGCTCGCCAGATGCACGCTCGTCCTCGCGGCTGCTGCGGAGCTGGAAGACGTAGCCCGAGTCCAGGGCGTTGCGCTGCCCGTGCAGGCCGTCGCCGGCGTCCTCGACGACGAGCAGGTCGTCCTTGGTCGCGAAGCTGATGTTGTCGAAGCCGGTGTGCTCCTTGTCGCCAACCGCGGCGATGGCGATGCGACCTGTGGTGGCGCTCGGGCTCTTCTGGGAGAGGCGGAAGACGCCGCCGTACGCGCCGGGCAGGGTGCTGGAGGTGGTCGTGTCGCCGGTCTCGGTGAAGTAGAAGTCCTTGAAGCTGGTGCCCGGCCGGAAGACGCCGTTCTCGGGCCGCTTGAGCGGTGTGGCGTCGGCGGCCTTGGCGGCGGTGGTGGCGTCGAAGGCGCCGGTCGTGCCACCGTTGATCGTGACCCAGCGTGTGGCGAAGGACGTGCCGTAGGTGTGCAGCTGGGAGATGAAGGCGTCCGACGGGTTGGCCTGCAGCTCAGTGGTCGTGGCGGGAGTGCCGTCGGCGCGGTGGATCTGCAGTGCCTGCAGGTCGCCGCCCTTCGTGAGGTCCGTCCGGTCGGTCGGTAAGAAGCGGTAGACGAAGCTGTTGGGCACCTTGCCGCCACTGGCAGCTGCTCCGCCGATGTCCTCGACGATCCACACGTTGCCGTCGGAGTCGTTCTGGATCCCCTCGTAGCCGCCCGAGCCGAGCGCGTCGAGGCGGGTGGCCTTGCCGCCGTCGGCCGGGTCGCCGTTGGCGTCGAGGCCGACGGCGAAGACGCCACCCCTGGGCGAGCTCGACTCGGCCGTGAGCAGCAGCTGCCTGGTGAACGGGTCCCAGGTGATGCCGTCGATGGTCGGGTAGGCGTTGCCGGCGGTGTCGGTGTCGGAGATGAGTGTGACGCGCTTGAGCGGGTCGGTCTCGTCGAGGTTGATCCGGGTGACGTAGCCGCGAGGGCCGATCTCGTGACCCTGATAGAGGTAGTGCTTGCCCGCCAGCACGAGGTAGACGTTCTTGTCGGGCTCCGTCTTGTGCGCCTCGTTCTTCGTCTGGGTCAGGGGCGCGCCGTCGAGCGTGTTGTAGCCGTAGTGGGTCACGCCGTTGGGCGAGTCGGGGTTGGTCAGGGGCAGGTTGCCCCACGCGACGGACGTCTGGGTGGCGGAGGGCGTGAGGACGTTGTTCTGGATGCCGAACCGCGGGTTGGCGTGCGGGACGTTGATGACGGGCAGGCCACCGTGGGCCTCGGCGGCCGTGCCGCCGAGGGCGAAGGCGGCGGCCGCGGCGAGGGTGCCGGCCAGACCCGCCTTGGTCAGGATGGAAGTGTTCACGAAGGAGCCTCTCGTGCGCTGCGGGCGTGAGCGTCAGGCGATCGAGTTCGCTGACTGCACAAGACTTTCCGCCTTGTCTGGGAGCGACCTTCGGATTGCGTGAACGACGTGGGAGGCAGTTCGGACCACTGGGTGAAGTCTGGGTGACCGGCAGGCCATCGAACCGCAGACAGCTGGTCAGGACGTCGCCACGATCTATCCGTAGCGTCCAGCTCACCGACAAGGGCATAACTCGAGGCGGGAGCAATGACGTCCGCGGCTGGTGTGGCCCTAGGCTGGAGTGCGGTCATGGTCCGCATCCGGGCCGGTTCTGGCCTTCGCAGGACGGAGTTGTCGTGAGCAACAGCAATACGGTCGGGCTGCGTGACGTCGGCCTGCTGGCCCTGCGGGTGGGTTTCGGCGCGGTCATGATCGCGCACGGCGCGCAGAAGCAGTTCGGCGCCTTCGGTGGCCACGGCATCGAGGGAACGGGAGCCTTCTTCGACGCGGTCGGCTTCAGGCCTGGTGTGCTGAACGCCCGGATCGCCGCAGCGTCGGAGCTCGGAGGCGGCGCCCTGCTGGCCGTCGGCTTGGCCACGCCTGCTGCCGGGGCGGCCGCAGCGGGGACCATGCTCGTCGCCGGGTCGATCAGCAGGGAGCACGGCTTCTTCGCCCAGGAGGGCGGCAACGAGTACCAGCTGGTCCTGGCTCTCGTCGGCGGCGCGCTGGCCCTGACGGGGTCGGGCCGTCTGTCTCTCGACCATTCCACGCGGCACGTCGTCGACAAGGCGTGGATGCGGGTCCTCGCCGCGAGCCTCGTTGTCCCTGCCGCGGTGCTGGTCATCTCTCGCCGCGAGAAGGCTCTGGCGTCCGCGACCCCTGACCAGCAGACCCCTTAGCCCGCTCGAATCCGCTCGAATCCAAACCGTCCACACCCCAGTCCCATTCATCGAGAATGCAATTCGTCCGGGCGAACAGCCTTATCGATGGTGGTCTCCGAGGCCCGGGTGGCGGCTCGAGGATCGCCCGGCGGTCCGTGCCTGTCCGTCAGCCGGGCGCTGCCCCCCGGTGAGCACTCGACCACGACGGACGCCGCAGGCGACGCCCTGCGGTCCGTAGACACACCGAGCTGGACCCCCCAGCTCAGGTCCGCGTCGTCGGTCACGGCGAGACGGTGGATCCCGCGTCCACCTCGAGTCTCGACTCGAGCTATCCACTGCGCACACAACGCAACGGTTGCCGCCCGGCACCGAAGGCACTCCCCTCCACGCCGATTTTCAAAGCTGGCAACCTAGCCCGGAGCGCCACAGGCGACGGAGCCCTTTTCGCCGCCTGTCGGGCGACTAGCAACTCCGTTCAAAGTCGAGTGTGACGCTGCGCGAGGTGCGGCCGTGGTCGCTCGACCAGCCCGAAGTACCCACAAGCGGGATCTCAAGGACACAGGTGTCGTCACGATGGATGGTGCCCACCGAAGAACTGGCCCCCGCCCCGTGGGGCGGCTACTGCGGCAGGACGATGAGCCCGATGACACCGAGGATGTAGAGGACGAGAACAGCGATGCTGTCGATGCCGAGGCGGGCGTGTTGCCTGGCCGGACGGAAGATGAGCCCGGCCATGTACACGATTGTCAGGAGCGCGGCGAGGCCCGTCAGGTAGATGTCGGCGGCGTGGGCGTTGGGTAGGACGGCCTTGCCCGAGACCAGGACCGCCAGCAGGAACAAGACCGGCAGGAACGCGTTGCCGCCGAAGATGTCGCCGAAGGCGAGCTTGTAGTCGCCCTGCCTCGTCGCGTTCAGTCCGGTGCTGAGCTCGGGCAGGGACGTCGCTGCTGCCAGGACGGTCGCCCCGAGCAGCACCCCTGACAGGCCCACCTGGTCGGCGGCCGCGGTGCCGCTCTCCTCAGCGAGGGCACCTGCAACCAGAGTCGCCACCGCTGCGGCGCCGAAGATCAGGACAACGCGGGTGGTGCTGACGCCCTTGCGGGTCGCTTCGGCTGAACGGGTCTTCTGCGAGTGACCACGGGGCTTCGGCTGGCTGTCGGGGGCTTCACCGCTGTTGGACCAGGGCAGGTTCCCACCGGCTCGCTGGGTCAGCATAAGCCCTACCACCCAGACCAGCGCGATGAGAACGACGTCGGGCGTGAGCCGGGCGACGACAAGGTGCTTGGGCAACTGGGTGCCCATCACCACGACGACGAGCACTGCGAGGACGACCGCGCCCTCGATGACGAGAATCAGGCTCGCGGCCTGGTAGGTCAGCGGCCGCCGTTCTCGCACCCCGAACGCGTCCAGTGCGACCAAGACCACCGTCTGGATGGCGATGCCGCCCAGGATGTTGCTCACGGCCACGTCGAGCTTGCCGCTGGCTGCTGCGCTGTAGGTGATCGCGATCTCGGGCAGGTTGGTGGCCACGGCCAGCAGGATGAGTCCGCCGAGCGCTTGGCCGAGGTGCAGCCGGTCGGCCAGGATGTCGGTGTAGTTGGACAGCGGAATGCCGGCGACCCAGATGACCGCAGCGCTTGCCACGAAGAGCAGTAGATCCGCCCAAAGGGGTAGGTGAGGCAACACGTTCACCGCGCCATGGTAAGAACAGACGTTGCAAAGGCGCTGAAAGCGCCCTCACCGGGTCAAGCACCGCGTCGCCGTTAGGCCTCCCTCGTCCCCGTTGGTCGTACGGCTCACTTCCGATGCCATCACAACTTCGAATCCGCGTCCCTCGGCCCACGGATGTCCACCACAGCGGCATGCATGAGGACGTTCCCTCGTGCTGCGATCCGCTCGTTCGAGCGATGGTCGCGAGAGCTGAGTCATTCCGCCGCCAGTCGCCCTGTATGAATGGCCGCAATCTACGATCCAGATGTGGTGATCTCGGTCGAGATACAGGCCGTGAGCGGCCGAACGCTGGCCGCGGTGCGGTGCACGGTCCAGCCCGGCGAGGTTGGCTCTGCGTGGGGTCCGGCGATAGGCAAGGTCTGGGACTTTCTGCGCGGCCGGCCAGAGCTCTGGACTGGTGGCCACAACATCTTCGTCTACCACGTGGCGAAAGAAGCGGGCGCGCCGTTGCTGTGCGACTTCGGGGTCGAGGTCACCGGCACCTTCGACGCCGCCGGCGAGGTGTTCGCGACCGAAACGCCCACGGGAGAAGCTGTGGTCGCCGTCTACCGAGGACCTTACGACCGCCTGCACGAGGCCTACGACGCGATCGACGCCTGGATGACTGCGCAGGCCAGGGGCTCTGCCGGGCATTCATGGGAGATCTACGGAGATCCGACGCCGAACCCGGCCGACACCGTGACGACGGTCCTGCATCTCCTCAACTGATCGAAGAAGCGGCCCGATCGTCCATGGCGACAGTTCTTGACGGTGAACCTTATGCGGCCCTGGCGGCAGAACGCGCGCATGAATTGCCTGCTGCAACCCCTTTCGCCGCAAGGGACTCACCCGAGGCGTGAGGAACTCGTCTCGCCGCCATTCAGACGGAAGCGATGTATGGCCCCCCAGTTCCCAGCCCCGGGATCCAGGCATTGGTCGTCCAGCGCTGGCAGCCCACGTTGGACGGATCTCCGTCACAGCCTGGAAGCGTCCCATCAAGAGCGACGAACCAGTAGAACTTTCCGTCTTCAAGGGCCTGGGAGTAGGTCTTGCCTTCAGGGAGCGCGCCCACATCTTCCCATCCTCCGTGGTTCACGTTTCGGAAGACTGTCACGGCCAAGCCCGACGTTCCGTTGTGCAGAGCGAAGGACGAGAAGCCCACAGGCCCTGGCGGGATGTAGTGATAGGTGATGTCCACGGCCGTGTGCTGGTTGACCTCTGTAGCCGGCGCAGGGCTTTGGCCGATGCAGACGATTCGGTCATCGGTGGCTCCCCATGGCGCGTCACTCGTCACGTTTCCGAAGTCGAGAACCGCCGCATGGATGGCGGATACCACTTCGGAAGGGTGGAGCCCCGTGAGCGTCGGCACATGGGTGCGTACTGGCGGCGAGAGAGTCGTCACCTCGAAGGTAGTGGACGCGGTAAGGCCCGTGGGGGTCTGAACGGTGATGCTGAACACGTAGCTGGTACCCGGCTTTAGATACGCAACCCCCGCACCCGTGAAGCCTCCATCCCCAGTGACTGAATGCCGCCCGCGAGTGTCTGCTGGATTCCAATCAAGCTGCACGTGACTGGCATCCGGGTTGTGGACGGTCCAGTGCAGGTTCACGAAGTCCAAGCCGGCCTCTGCGGAATCCAGCGTGGGCTCGATGGGGAGAGTCCATGTTTCGTATACCGGCCCCCAATGTTGGGCTGCATTCCTCAGAGCCCAAACAATCCCGGTGCCCGGCCGGTACAACACCAGGTGGTCCAGCTTGCCGCTGCCGTCRTAGTCGAACGCGAACACCTGGTCCCTAGGGTCAGCCAGGTCATAACCACCGATGCCGTGCCCCGGCGCACCCTCAGCCATCACGGCCGAGAACTGTCCCTGGCTGTTCTTCAAGATCCAGATCGTCCCCGCCCCCGGCCGGTACAACACCAGGTGGTCCAGCTTGCCGCTGCCGTCRTAGTCGAACGCGAACACCTGGTCCCTAGGGTCAGCCAGGTCATAACCACCGATGCCGTTCCATCTGAGATGAGCGATCGGCATCTCACGCCTCCGCGTCGAAGGTGATGAGTTCTCCCAACGGTCCAACTCTGGTACTGCGTTCTGACATCGCTGTTCCTTCCGAGCGCTTCAAGAGAGATTGCTGATCGACCTCGGAGGCCCTTGATCCGGAGGAGGCGAGCCCCGGTCTCGGCCACCTCCACTACTCGTGACGCCAGTTGACTTCGCGCCCGCTACTCGCACCCGGCCTCACCTCATCGCACCAGCCAAACCACCTGGATCGCCATCCAAACCCGGTCCGGCGCCCTGTCCACCGTCGCCCCAGAAAACGACCTCGCGTCCGCCAGTTGAGGTCCCGGTCGTGTACGTGTCCTGCCACAGCATCGGAGTTTCTGTCGCGCCACCGAGGGTGCTCGGCATCTCTGAGAATCGCGCTACGCGCACAGTAGGGCCATACTCTTTTCGGAGTACATATGTCCGCATTGCCCGTTGCATTGAGCGACGGAGGTTCTTGTGACTGAGTCAGGATGGGTCATCGGCGCGATAGCTCGTCGCGCCCTCACCACCGCGTTGTCCGCGCCCGCCCTGCTCACTGGGACGGCCGTAGAGGCCGAGACCGCTCGGCTCCTCGAGGAGGTCATCCCCTGTGACCGCGTCATTCACACCGAGATTCGTCTGGGAGGCAGCGCGCGCCTGCGAATCGGTCCCGATCTGTCTCAGGATCGGCCTTGGGAAGATGCACTCGCGTCGCATGTTGCGGAGCATCCCGCCGTGACGAGCTACCTTCACGCCGGCGATGACGGGAAGCCGCGACGTGTCACGGACGTCATTGACCAGCGGACGTGGTGTAACAGCGCCGTATTCGCAGATGTCTTCCGAGACCGTGGAGGGCGATACCAACTCAGCCTCGTCACGTCACTCGACCACGGTGTCGGCAAAGGCTGGGTGCTACTTCGTGATAAAAGGGACTTCTCTCTGGCCGATCTACAGACCGCCAACCTTGTCTTGCCCCAGGTGGTCTGCCTCGCCGAGATGGCAAAACTAAAGTCACAATTGATTCCACGCCAGCCCCGCGTGGGCCAATCTCAGCAACTCGAATTCAAGAACCACGGCAGCCCAAACGCACCACACCAGGGCGACACTGCTCGTCACCCGCCGACCCAGGCTCCGTGGCCGCCGTGGCTGGACAAGTCGCTCGCACGGGCCGCGAAGCCCACCTCGCTGGAGTTGCTCACCGCACGGGAACGAGTCGTGTTCGAGGCACTCGCCAGTGGCGCATCAGCCCGGCAGATTTCGCGCGAACTTGGCATCACCGAAACAACGACGCGAAAGCATCTGCAGCACATTTACGCGAAGCTCGGCGTGCACGACCGTCTGAGCGCTGTGCTCGCACATCCCGCCCGACTCGACAGCGATCCTAAGATCATCTGAAATTGCCCCGCGTCTTTACGCCGCGTCAGTTCCGTGGCAAGCCCTCCCGAGAGCCGCCCGCTCCCACCCTCCCTTGCCGGCCTCCCAGACACTGCACTTCATGCGGCTTTCGTCGGAACTGTCGGAAACCGTCACGAAGCGCCGGACGGCCGCTTATCGTTCGATCGGTTGGCGGGAAGGTCCCGCTGAGGGAAGGACCACATGCGTCAGCGCGCTAAGTACGCCAGCTTCACTGGCCTTGGGATTGCCGTCGGGATTTTAGTATCGCCGCCAGCGGTGCAGGCCGCGGTCAACTACTTCGACACCACCAGAACGGTTAGCGGCAGCGGGGCGGTGTCCTGCCCGTATGGCTGGCGCGTGACCGGCGGCGGCGTCGCAAGCCTCCCGAGCGACTACTTCGGGAGCTACAGCAGCCGCGAGTACACCCTGACGGGTTCGATGCCATACGGCAACGGCTGGAAGGCCACCGCGAAGCAGACGAACGGTTCGTACTCCACGTACAGCGGCTGGCGTTTCTCGACCTCGGGTTACTTTCCCCAGGTCTTTGCCGTCTGCGCAAGCTGACAACCCGAGTGGCTTGATTCGGCGTTGTCGATCTTCCGTTGGACCCAAACAGTGGTCTCCGGAGAAGGCCATCTGGAGGCGCGGCCCGTTGAATGATGGGCGAGATGGAGTGCGGCGTGAACTCAGTCCACGCCGATGGCAACCATCCGCAAGGACCCTGGTCTGTAAGCACGAATCTCAGAGCCCTTGGCTGGCAGCCCCCGCAGGCACCTCCGTGCAGGACCGCGGGGGCCGACATGGCCATCCATCACTGGGCCCCGACCGGGAGCCGGGCTACGCAGGCCGACTGGCGTGGCGGCTGACGTGAGTCACACTGCCGCCAGACGAGCTGATGCCATCCGCGGGATGCTCGGATGGCTACCGGGCATGTGCCCCGTCACGCGTACATCGTGCCTTCCGCCGCTCGACCCTGACCTCGGCGATATACGGTGCTCCGTGAGTGATCAAGAAGCGCGAACGGGGCGAAAGGCAGCGCCACGGACCCGGGTAACGGACGCCTTTGCTGCGCAACTTCGCGCTGCGCGCGAGCAGAAGAAGATATCCCAGGGCGAACTGGCCCAGCGCTCGGGAGTTGGCCGACAGACCATCCTCCGTATTGAGAATCGCGCCCGGGTCATGGACATCTCACAGTTGGGCGCTCTTTGTGAAGCGCTCGACATCGGCCTCCTCGCATTCTGTCAGCGCGTTGAGGAAGAACTCCACGAGGGCCACGCGCGGCCGTCCGGGTCGGCCGAGCCCCCTGCCTCTGCCGACCCTGCACGACTCGACCTGCCGAGTCAGCCAGAGGCGATGGATGATGTTCACCACTTCATTGCTCTTATCACTGCCCGTCTACGCAATCGCCCGGAGCCCGCGCGAACGCGACTGATGAGCGATCTTCTACGTGCGCTGGTCGAGAACTCCTAATAGGAGAGCGCGAATCGACCGGTGCGCTGAAGGCCGTTATCGCCAGCGCTGGCTTCCTGCAACGAAGGCCGCTAGTTGCGAGCGGCGCTGCGTCACATCGCCGCGCGGCGGGACGCCCTGTATGCAGCTGATGCAGATGGCCGCTCAAGGAGCGCGAGCGTTGATCATGCCCTGTGCTTCTCTGCCGTGGCCCCACACGTTACTTCTGGTCGGTCCCGGCGTCGAGCGACCTCATCAACTTGTTGAGAGCTAGGTCGAGCTCTGTTGCTGTACCGTCGGCCAAGCGATTGACTCGGGCCTGCTCCACTCGTTGCAGCTCCACGTGCGCGTTACTGAGTTCGGCTTCGATGTCCCGAGGTTTGGCCCACCCCGTGACCGACGAGTAGTACACCTCATCGTGTCCTATCAAGGCAGCCGGATTGCATCCCTGCCTGTACGCCTCAATAGCAGGGTGGCTGCTGAATGGCTCGAAGGTATTGCACCCGCTGCACAGAAGCCCCCGGACTTTTGCTGTGTCGTGATCATGGTCCTTGACGAGCCGATCGCGCTCACCGCATATGGCACACCGTCCCCGCTGCCACGCGCTTAGGCGGCTGTTGTGGAACCCTAGCTCGATTGTTTCAGGGATTGACCAAAACGCGCACGCCGGCTTGTTCTGCCGGGGGAACCCGCGGGGCCGTCGCGTGCGCACGTCCACAAGACTACGGTCCCCGAGCATCGTCTTGGCGCCCATGTGCGTCTCACGGCGTAGGCACATCGGAGTGGAGGGCAAGAGCAACAACACCTCACACAGCCGGTTGATTTCCGGGTCGCTCCTCCGGCTTCCGCCCGCTTCCTGGGCCGCGAGCTGGCCTGGATGATCGCGCCCTTACCGCCGCGTGGAGGGCGCTGCTCTCCAGTCGTGTGGCCGGCTCACGCAAGCTCGTCCCATGGCCCAGGGCAGCGCCGTGCCGTTGGGCGGTCAACCGCGTAGTAAGCGCTCGGCGAGATCCACTTCGTCCGGGAAGACGTGGCTCCGGTGTCTTTGCCGCAGCTGCCATGGGGTCGTGAAGCCGTCGGGAAACTGCCACTGACCCAAGAGCGCGCGCTGGACTCGTTCCCGGACCTCACCTTCGTTCTCGGGTTCAGTTGCGAACAGAACCCGGACGTGCAGGGAGTCGTGAACTCGTTCGCTGTGCACGTGGTGCGGCGAAAGAGGGCAGGGCGGCTCGTGCTCCCAATGTCCGCACAACGCCACGGTGATGGCAGCGCCGGGTGCCCCGTCGTCTGCGTCTGGGTCCATGGAAAGGACCGCCTCGTGGGCGAACGCCTGCCGCATAGCACCAGAGTGTCCCCTTACTACTGACGTCCGGGCGCGCTTCGCCCGAACCGTCTTGTGGAGCATTCCCCCGCGAAGCGGCAGTGTCCCCCCGTCGCATTTGCAGCACACCCAGACGCTGCGGGGCACGGACGCACGAACGCCAATTCAGGCTGATTCATGGCGGCCGTCGCGCGTCGCGGACCGGTGCCCACCGGGCCGGGCTCGAAACCGCTGCGCCGTCCCCAGCGGTAACTGTGCGTCAGCGTCCGTGGGCTGCGGTCAGCGGGTGACGTCCTGGATGACCTCGTTGCGACGCAGTGGCCACGGCTTGAACGGAGGGTCGTAGCGGGCGAACCGTGGCACCCCCACAGGTACGTATCCGTCCGCCACAACAGCGGCAACCAAGATGTCGAGGTTTCGCTGGTATGAGGACTCGGTCCACCGACCGGAGTAGCGCCGGGCAGCAGCAATCCGCTCGGGTACGGTGCGCACCTGAATGTCCGGATCGACAGGGAGCGGCGCGGTCACCAATGTCATCGATGCGGGCATCACGAACGCGACGACGTAGCGTCCCTGCGTCATCTCGGTCTGGACGACAGGGGCCGTCATGGCGATCTCCTCGCTGCGGGCCTGCTGCTGCACCACCGGTGCGGTCATGTTCACTACGCGTTGAGACCGGTTGTTCCCAGTGATGTAGCGGAACAGGGCGCGAAAGGCGCGGTTGCCAGCGTCGTCGAAGGAGCCGCCTATCTCGACCTGGGCCAGGAGGTGGGCTGGGTAGCGACGCACTTCGAAACCGTCGTGCTGTTCGAGCACCTCGTAGGGCTGCTGCTCCGTCACGACCACGACGGTACGCCCGTGCCAGCTCACCACCGCCGGCATCCGGGCTCCGAGTCCCGGCGGAGCGCCTTGGACCAGCAACGTCTGCACGTCAAGGCAGTTCAGGGCCGGAAGCCGAACCTGCTGCATACCGCCGACTATCGGAGTCAGTCGTGTTGTCCAAGTGCCGATCGGCACCCTTGAGGGAGCCCGCTGGCTACGCTCCCGGCATGACGAAGACGACGGCCACTCGGGTCGCACTGGCCGCGGGCATCCTCGGCGTGATCGGAGGCCTGATCACCATCATCGGCGGCAGACCGCAGGGATGGATCGCGATCGTCTGTGGTGCAGGCATGGTCGCTCTGGTGATGGTCGAGAGCCGCCGTTCCCGCCCCTAGCCTCGACCCGCCTGCGCGACCCGGTAGCGGCCGCGGGTGCGTCTCTCCGCCGCCAGGCGACCATCCTGCCTGCGGCAGAAGAAGCCCTGTGTCAAGCGGCGGCCTTCTGGAGGGCTTGGTAGGCGCGGTGGCGTGCAGGGTCGTAGGCCTCGTGGTTTTGCCAGCATCGCCAAATGACCATGAGCCATGCTCTGGCGAGGATGCGGGTGGCGTGGGAGTGGTCCTTGC
>NZ_JBFRGJ010000010.1:0-73711 GCF_052115265.1 Terrabacter sp. 2RAF25 | reverse complement strand
GGCACCGACTTCACCACCGTCACCGACGAACGCGTCACCGAGGTCGAACACCTGCTCAACACCAGACCCCGAGCCACCCTCGGCTTCCACACCCCGGCCGTTAGGCTCAACGAACTACTCACCGTTGCACACACGAGTTGAGACCGCCCCCACTTCCCGACGTGGGGAAGTGGGCACTCGATCGTGGGGTGGGTGGGTCAGTTGACCCCGACTCCCGACCAAGCGGCCGCGGTGGCGTTGTACTGCGTGCTACCAGCGCCGTAGAGGTCCTTCGCGGCCGAGAGCATGCCCGTGCGGGCGCCGGCGTAGTTCGTCGATGAGGTCCAGTACGTCGTCAGGGCGCCGTACCAGATCGCGGCAGCGGCGTCATGGCCGATGCCGGTGAGGGTGGCGCCGTTGCAGGCCGTGGCCGAGTGCGTGACTCCACCGATGACCTTCGAACCCGTGCCTTCCGACAGGAGGTAGAACAGGTGGTTGCCGACACCGGAGGAGTAGTGGACGTCGAGCGATCCGACGCGCTTGCTCCAGCAGTCCGCGGACGCGCCGTCCTTGCTCGGCTTGTCCATCCATCGCAGCGGCGTGCCTGAGGTGTTGATCTTCTCGCCGATCAGGTAGTCGCCCTGGTCCGCGGCGTTCGCCGCGTAGAACTCGACCATCGTGCCGAAGACGTCCGAGGTCGACTCGTTGAGGCCACCCGACTCGCGCGAGTAGGTGAGTCCGGCCGTCGCGGAGGTGACGCCGTGGGTCATCTCGTGGCCGGCCACGTCGAGCGACACGAGCGGCGTGTAGCTGCCGCTGCCGTCGCCGTAGCGCATGCAGAAGCACGTGTCGGACCATGAGGCGTTGACCCAGCCGGAGCCGACGTGCACCAGGCTCTTGGCCGCGACGCCGTTGTTCTTGATGCCGTTGCGCCCGAAGACGTTCTTGTAGAAGTCCCACGTCTTCGCCACGCCGAAGGCGGCGTCGACGGCCGCGGTCTGCCGGTTCGAGTTGGAGCCGGTGCCCCAGGCGTTGTCGGCGTCGGTGTAGAGCGTGCCGCTCGTTGTCGTGGTCGCCGCGTTGTTGGCGTCCTCGGTGCGGGCTCCGCCGCGGGTGCCGTCGATGAGCTGGAACGAGCCGCCCGAGAGGGTCGCCTCGACCGGGACCGTGCCGAGGTAGAGGCTCTGCCCGCTGCCCGTGTCGGTCTGCTCCGTCGCCCAGCCGTCGACGACGTCGCCGGAGCGGGCGTCCACGAAGACGACCTTGCCGGCGGGCTCGTGGTGGGCACCCAGGCCGTCGACCTGGGTCTTCCAGACGAGGCGTGCGGGGCCGTTGATCGCGTAGACGGCGAGGGTCGGCATTGACGTGTTCACGGTGAAGTCGGCGGTGCGGGCAGCGGTCTGCGCCGCGGCTGCGCCTGCGACGATCGGCGTGGTCGACGCGACACGCACGGCGGTCGAGGCCGCGTTGACGCCCTTCCAGCCGCCGGCCTTGTCGGTGTGGACGACGAGGTCGCCGCCGATGACGGGCAGGCCCTTGAACGTGCGGTCGAAGCGGGCGTGGGTGGTGCCGTCAGCGTCGGTCGTGACGCTCTTGCTCTGGAGCACCTGATCGTTGTCGAGACCGAAGGCGTTCCCGTGGGCCCGGGCGGCCGCCACGGCCCGCTGGAGACCCACGCTGCCGGCGCCCGCGGGCTGACCCGCTGCCTGCGCGCCGCTCGTGGCGACGCCGGCGAGGGCGATGGCGGCGATCGCGGCTGAGGCGACCGTCGTCGTGATGAAGCTCTTCTTCAAGGCGTTCTCCTGGCTACCGATGTACCCCCGAGGGTGGTCGGATGACCTGCCGCAACAGTGGTCGGTGGCCGGTGCTCGCGCCAGCAGGGAGGAACAATGTTTGCCAGTGCGTGAAGGAGATTTTGTCGAACGAGAGGGCATCTCCCAGACAATTCCCAGTGAAGCCGGGAGCGCGCGAGCAGATCGGCTGTTCGGGCCGAGTCGCGCCGATGACAGGCTGAGGATGGGCCGCTGGAGCGGCGGGCGCCCAGCGCGACCGAGCGCAGGCATGGTGCGGGCGAGGGGCGAGATGCAGGGGGGTTGCATCTCGTCCCTCGCCCGGTGCGTCGTCCACATTGGGGGGCGGGACTTCGCCGTGCGCCAAGGGTCTCAGGGGGGAGGAGACGGCGGGGAGGGTAGGTTCGCTCGCCTTGGCGGTAAAACCAATCATCCCCCTCGGCGCGGGCACAGTCGACGGTTCATGGAATCCTTGAACAACTCTTTACCTATCGAAGACCGTCCCAAAACGACCCATCCCTCGCACGGAGGACCGGCTGCGCCACTGCTCAG
Source organism: Terrabacter sp. 2RAF25 (assembly GCF_052115265.1). Taxonomy (NCBI): domain Bacteria; kingdom Bacillati; phylum Actinomycetota; class Actinomycetes; order Micrococcales; family Intrasporangiaceae; genus Terrabacter; species Terrabacter sp. 2RAF25. The sequence continues at coordinate 71,390 of NZ_JBFRGJ010000010.1, read as the reverse complement.
GACAGCACGGTCATGCGGTGGGCCGCGCGGGTCAGCGCGACGTAGAGCACGCGTACGCCGCCGGGTGACTCACGGGTGATCTCGGCCGGGTCGACGACGACCGTTGCGTCGTACTCGAGGCCCTTGGTCGACATCGGGTCGACCACCTGAACCCGGCCCTCGGGCTCGGCGATCGGTGCCAGCGCCTCGGCGTGCCGGGCCGGGGTGATGACGGCGATCGCGCCCTCGACCTGGCCGAGCAGCTCGTCGACGGCGGCCCGCGTGGCGGCGAGCGCGTCGGGTCCGAGCGGGCTTTCGACGGGCTCCACCCCGGTCTCGCGCACGGCCTGGGGGATGTCGGCGTCGGGCACCTCACGGCGCACGACCTCGGCGGCGTAGTCGAAGATCTCGCGGGCGTTGCGGTAGTTCGTGTCCATGTGGAAGAGCTGGCGCCCCTGGGTGCCGAAGGCCTCCTCGCGCGCCGCGGCCGCCTCCGCGGCGTCCGGCCACGAGGCCTGGGCGGCATCGCCCACCACGGTCCACGACGCGTAGCGGCCACGACGGCCGATCATCCGCCACTGCATGGGCGAGAGGTCCTGCGCCTCGTCGACGAGCACGTGGGCGTACTCCTCGGGCCGCCCCAGGCGCCCGGCGAGCAGGCGCTCACGGGGCTCGGTGCGGACGACGGGAGCGCCCTCGTCGCGGGCAGCGCTGCGGACGGGCTGCACCTCGGTGACGCCGTACTGGCTGAGGTCGTCGAGCTCCTCGATCTCGTAGAAGCCGCGCTCCTCCTTCGGGGCCTCCTGGACCGCGCCGAGGCGGGCGGCGACGTCGTCGATGAGGGCGACATCGGCGACCGACCACGAGCCGACCTCGAGGGCAAGGCGGAACGACGCGGCCAGAGCCTCGATCTCGTTGTCGTGCAGGCTGCCCCGGGCGTGTCGGCGCACCAGAGCAGGGTCGCCCAGCCAGAGCAGCACCTCGCGGGGGTCGACCTGTGGCCACCAGGCCTCCATGAACGACTCGACGTCGAGGTGGTCCTCCCACTTGTCGAGGAACTCGGCCTTGGCGTCACGGTCGCCGGTGATGCCGAGCGAAGCCCACGCCGCCTCGCCGAGTGCGGCCTGGGCCGCCGCCGTGGCGGTGTTGCGCTGGTGCTGGCGCAGCACCTGCGCGCGCACCCGGTCGAGGTCACGCGCCTCGAGGCGCACGGGCCGGCCCGCCACCATGGCGCGCAGCTCGGTCGGCGACTCGGGCACGCGGCCGCGGGCAGCGGCGCTGAGGAGGCTGCGGATGCGTGTCGAGCCCTTGATGCGTGCCACGTCGGGTGGATCGAGGCGCTCGGTGTTGACGACGTCGAGCACGTCGCCGAGGGCGCGCAGCACGACGCTCTCCTCACCGAGCGACGGGAGCACCCGCTCGATGTATGCCGTGTAGGCGCCGGAGGGGCCGACGACGAGGATGCCGCCGGACTCGAACCGACGGCGGTCGGAGTAGAGCAGGTAGGCCGCGCGGTGCAGCGCCACGACGGTCTTTCCGGTGCCGGGGCCTCCGGTGATCTCGGTGACGCCGCGTGCGCTCGCGCGGATCGCCTCGTCCTGGTGGGCCTGGATGGTCGCGACGATGTCGCGCATGCGCTCGCCGCGGCTGCGGGTCAGGGCGGCCATCAGCGCGCCGTCGCCGACGATCACGAGGTCGTCGGGGGCCTCGGGCACCATCAGGTCGTCCTCGACGCCGATGACCGTCGTGCCGCGGCTGCGCAGGACGCGACGGCGGAGCACGCCCATCGGCTGGGCCGGAGTGGCGCGGTAGAACGCCGAGGCGGCGGGTGCCCGCCAGTCGATGACGAGGGGCTCGTAGTCGTCGTCACGCACGCCCAGGCGTCCGATGTAGCGGATCTCGCGGTCGTCGCCCGCGTCCGCGCCCGCGGCGGGACGGTGCCCGTTGCCGGACGCGTCGACCGGCGTGGCTGCGCGCAGCATGGCGTGGTCGATGTCGAGGCGGCCGAAGACGAGGCCTTCGTACTGGGTGTCGAGGGCCGAGCGCCGTTTCGCGGCGTGGAACATCAGGGCGTCGCGCTCGAAGAGCCCGGCACCTTCGGCGTCGCCGATCTCGACCTGCCGGCCGAACTGGCTGCGGGCCAGGCCCTCGGCCTGCACGACGTCGGCGCGCAAACCGGCCTTCTCGAGCTCCTCGTGCACACGGTCGACGTGCGCCTGCTCGACGGCGATCTCGCGGGCGAGCTCGTCGGGGATGCTCTTGGTCGACACCTGCGAGACGCCGCGGGATCCGGGCGCGCTGCTCCGCTGGGACGATGCGTTCGAAGTGGTCACTGACATCCAAGGGCTCTGAGGGGCGCCTGGGCGGCGCGGGAACCATCAAGTCTACTGTCATCGCATGCCCGCACCGGCCTGTGTCCCGCCCACCGGCGCGCCGCTCGTCGGCCGCTTCGTCCGCCTCGACGTGATGCGGCCGGCAGACGCGCCCGGGCTCTTCGCGATCTTCGGCGACCCCCGTTGCTACGAACAGGGATACGCGATGTCGCGAGTGCACGAGAACGTCGCCGACACGGAGGCGCTCGTGGACGCCTACATCGCTGCGCGCGAGGCGTGCCGAACGGCATACACGATCAGGCTCGTCGCCGACGGCGAGCTCGGTCCGGCGGGCACGATCGTGGGCACGAGCTCGCTCGGCGACGTCGACACGACCCGCGAGCACGTGCACCTCGGCTGGACGATGTACGGCTCGCGATGGTGGGGCACGCGGGTCAACCCCGAGAGCAAGCTCCTGCTCCTCGAGCACGCCTTCGACACGTGCGGGTTCGGTCGGGTCAAGATCCAGACCGACGTCATCAACGCACGGTCGCGCGCCGCCATCCTCAAGCTCGGCGCGACGTTCGAGGGAGTCACCCGCCGTGACGTGCGCCGGGCCGACGGGTCGTGGCGCGACTCGGCCGTCCACTCGATCCTCGTCGACGAGTGGCCCACGGTCCGGGCAGGGCTGCTGGCGCGTCTGGACGGCCCCTAGGCTGGGCGCCGTGAAGGTTCTCGTCCTCGGCTCCGGCGCCCGTGAACACGCACTCGTCAAGGCCGTCGCGGCCGATCCCGAGGTCGACGCGGTGATCGCGGCACCCGGCAACCCGGGCATCGACGCGACCGCGCTCTGCGTGCCCGTCGACATCCTCGACGGCGCCGCGGTCGCCGCTCTCGCCCGCGAGCACGAGGTCGACCTCGTCGTCGTCGGCCCCGAGGCGCCCCTGGTCGCCGGGGTCGCCGACGTATGCCGTGAGGCCGGGTTCGCCGTCTTCGGCCCCTCCGCCGAGGCCGCGCGCCTCGAGGGCAGCAAGTCCTTCGCCAAGGAGGTCATGGCCGCCGCCGACGTGCCGACGGCTCTCGCCCATGTGTGCACGACTGTCGACGAGGTCGAGGCCGCTCTCGACGCCCTCGGCGCGCCGCACGTCGTCAAGGACGACGGGCTCGCCGCCGGCAAGGGTGTCGTCGTCACCGACTCGCGGGACGTCGCGCTCGAGCACGCCCGAGCGTGCCTGGCGAAGCCCGACGGGCGCCTCGTCGTCGAGGAGTTCCTCGACGGTCCGGAGGTCTCGGTGTTCTGCGTCAGCGACGGCGAGACCGTCGTGGCGCTCTCGCCCGCGCAGGACTTCAAGCGCGTCGGCGACGACGACGCCGGCCTCAACACGGGCGGCATGGGCGCGTACTCCCCGCTCGAGTGGGCCCCCGACGGTCTCGCCGACGATGTCGTCACCCGGGTGGCCCAACCGACCATCGACGAGATGCGCCGCCGCGGCACCCCTTTCGTCGGGGCGCTCTACGTCGGCCTCGCGCTGACGTCGCGCGGCCCCAAGGTCATCGAGTTCAACGCGCGCTTCGGTGATCCCGACGGCCAGGCGTCGCTCGCACGGCTCGAGACACCGTTCGCCCAGCTGCTCCTGGCAGCCGCCACCGGTGGGCTCGGTGACTTCGGCCGGCTGCGCTGGTCGGGCGACCACGCGGTCGTCGTCGTGGTGGCCTCGGCCGGCTATCCCGAGGCGCCCCGCACGGGGGACCCGATCACGGGCCTCGACGCCGCGGCCGAGGTGCCCGGAGTCGTCGTGCTCCACGCCGGCACCCGCCTCGACGAGAACGGCACCCTCGTCTCGTCGGGCGGGCGAGTGCTCGACGTGGTCGCTGTGGGCGGGTCACTCGCGAAGGCCCGGCGGGCGGCATACGAGGCCGTGGACGTCATCGAGCTCGACGGCTCACACCATCGCACCGACATCGCGCTGCGGGCCGAACGCGGCGAGATCACGGTCGGCTGAGGCGAACCCACCGGGCTCGGCGCAGCCTCTCCCACGTGATCACGGTCGATGCCACGAGGAGGCACCGTCATGACCATCCCCATTCCCCCTGAACGCGCTGTGCCGGATCGCCCGAGCAGGTGGCAGGCTGTGCGCGTGACCGACCTACCGCTGGACCTGCCGGGCTACGAGCACATCTACTCCGGGAAGGTGCGCGACCTCTACGCGCCCCTCGACGACGCCGGCCAGGCCGTGCCCGACCAGCTGCTGCTCGTCGCCTCGAACCGACTCTCGGCGTACGACTGGATGATGTCGCCCGAGATCCCCGACAAGGGCGCCGTGCTGACCCGGCTCTCGCTGTGGTGGTTCGACCAGCTGGCCGACCTCGTGCCCAACCACGTGATCTCCACCGACGTGCCCGAGGCGGTCGCGGGCCGGGGGGTGCTCGTGCGCAAGCTCGAGATGCTCAAGGTGGAGGCGATCGCTCGCGCCTACCTCACGGGGGGCGGGCTCGAGGAGTACCGCGAGAAGGGCTCGGTCTCCGGGGTCGAGCTGCCCGAGGGCCTCGTCGACGGCTCGAAGCTGCCCGAGCCGGTGTTCACGCCGACGACGAAGGCCCCGGTGGGGGAGCACGACCTGCCGATGACGCCTGCCGAGGTCGAGGCCGAGGTGGGCGCGGACGTGGCCGCAGAGGTGTCGCGGCTGACCCGCGCCATCCTCGCGCGGGGCAACGAGATCGCTTCTGCCCGAGGCATCCTCATCGCCGACACCAAGGTCGAGTTCGGGGTCTCGCCGGACGGTTCTGGCGGTCTGGTTCTCGCCGACGAGGTGCTGACGCCCGACTCCTCACGGTTCTGGCCGGAGGACCTGTGGGAGCCGGGACACGCGCAGCCGTCGTACGACAAGCAGTTCGTGCGCGACTGGCTGACCTCGGCAGAGTCGGGCTGGGACCGCAAGGGCGGCGACGCACCTCCGGAGCTTCCCGCCCACATCGTCGAGCAGACGCGTGCCAAGTACGTCGAGGCCTACGAGCGACTGACCGGCGAGTCCTTCTGAGGCCACCGCGTTCGTACGCGTTCGGTCCCCTGGTGGCGGCCGCGTTGCCTCGTGCGTGGTGTGCCGGTGACAAGGAGACCGAACGCCCACGAGCAGGGCGGGCGCTGACGGACCACCCGGCATACGCTGCCCCCATGACTGAGCCCGTCGCCGACCGCGCGCCCATCGAGGCCGAGCGCTACGTCCTCCGCCAGAAGCTGACCCTGATGATCAACCGCTACGAGATCTTCCGGGCCGACGAGAACGGCACCGAGCTCGGCCTCCTCTGCTTCGCCGAGCAGAAGCGGATGGCGGCCAAGGAGCAGGTCACCTTCTACACCGACTCCGCCAAGACGCAGCCGCTCTTCGGCTTCAAGGCGCGCAAGCGCATCGACCTCGGTTCGGGCTACGACGTCACCGACAGCCAGGGGCAGCCGATCGGCTACTTCAAGAAGCAGTTCAAGGCCTCGCTCGTGAACTCGACGTGGACCCTGGCGCTGCCCGACGGGCGCGAGTTCCTCGGCCGCGAGCGCAACGCGAAGGTCGCTGTCGCCCGGCGCGTCTGGGAGCTCGTGCCGGTGATCGGCGAGATCCCGGTGCCGTTCCTCTTCCACTTCGACTTCGTCGCGCCCGACGGCTCGCTCGCGCTCAGCTCGACGAAGAAGGCGTCGGTCAAGGACGTCTACCACGTGTCCCTGCCGGCGCTCGCCGACGGGCGCGCGATGGACTGGCGGGTCGGCATGGCGATGGCGGTCGCTCTCGACGCGCTCCAGTCGCGCTGAGACGTGGTCGGTTGCGTGCGCGTCGCCCGATAGACTCGGGGCCGTCCCGAGGGACCCTAGGGACGCCACCATCGCCCATCCAGCGCAGGGAGAAGCACCACTGATGGGAAGCATCGTCGTCGACGTCATGCTCAAGCCCGAGATCCTCGACCCCCAGGGACAGGCCGTCGGCGGTGCCCTGCCGCGGCTCGGGTTCGACGGGTTCACCGACGTCCGCCAGGGCAAGCGCTTCGTGCTCACCGTCGACGGCGACGTCACGGACGAGCACCTCACGGCCGCTCGTGAGGCAGCCGAGACCCTCCTGTCCAACCCGGTCATCGAGGACGTGGTGTCCGTACGCGTGCTCGACGGTGCGCACGACGCCCCCTCGCCGGGGGGCGAGGAGCCCGAGCAGTCGGAGCAGTCGGAGCAGTCGGAGCAGTCGGAGGCCCAGCAGGCCGGCGACGCGGAGGACGGCCAGCAGTGAGGATCGGCGTCGTCACCTTTCCCGGTTCCCTCGACGACCGAGACGCGGCCAGGGCAGTGCGGGAGTGTGGCGGCGAGGCCGTCGCGCTCTGGCACGGTGACGCCGACCTTCGAGGCGTCGACGCGGTCATCCTCCCCGGCGGCTTCTCCTACGGCGACTACCTGCGCTGCGGTGCCATCGCCCGGTTCGCCCCCGTCATGGACGCCCTCGTGCCGGCGGCCAAGGGTGGTCTTCCGGTGCTCGGCATCTGCAACGGCTTCCAGGTGCTCACCGAGAGCCACCTGCTCCCCGGCGCGCTGATCCGCAACGACCACCGCAAGTTCAACTGCGTCGACCAGCGGCTCGTCGTCGAGAACGCCTCCACCGCCTGGACCTCCGACTTCGAGGCCGGCCAGGAGATCACGATCGTCCTCAAGAACGGCGAGGGCGGCTACGTCGCCGACCACAAGACCCTCGACAAGCTCGAGGGCGACGGACGCGTCGTGTTCCGCTACGTGCCCGACGCGCAGGGGCGCAACCCCAACGGCTCCTACCGCAACATCGCCGGCATCACCAACAAGCGCGGCAACGTCGTCGGTCTCATGCCGCACCCCGAGCACGCTGTCGAGGCCGGCTACGGCCCGAGCCTCGACGGGCGCGCCTTCTTCACCTCGATCATCACGAAGACCCTCGAGAGCGCGGCCAACGCATGAGCGACACCCAGACCGTCCAGCAGGCGCCCGCCGAGCCGGTCCTCGACACCGTCGAGCACGCGGCCGGCACGCCCGACGTCGAGCTGCCGTGGGCCGAGCTGGGCCTCAAGCCGGACGAGTACGCGAACATCCGCGAGATCATCGGGCGCCGGCCGACCATCGCCGAGCTCGCGATGTACTCCGTCATGTGGAGCGAGCACTGCTCCTACAAGTCGAGCAAGATCCACTTCAAGCTGTGGGGCGAGAACACCACCGACGAGATGCGCGAGAAGCTGCTCGTCGGCATCGGTGAGAACGCCGGCGTCGTCGACATCGGTGACGGCTGGGCGGTGACCTTCAAGGTCGAGTCGCACAACCACCCGTCCTACGTCGAGCCCTACCAGGGCGCCGCGACCGGCGTCGGCGGCATCATCCGCGACATCATGTCGATGGGCGCCCGCCCGATCGCGGTCATGGACCCCCTCCGGTTCGGCAACCTGCACCACCCCGACACCCAGCGTGTGCTGCCCGGCGTCGTCGCGGGCGTCGGCGGCTACGGCAACTGCATCGGGCTGCCCAACATCGGCGGCGAGGTCGTCTTCGACGACTGCTACCAGGGCAACCCGCTCGTCAACGCGCTCTGCGTCGGCGCGATGCGCGTCGAGGACATCCACCTCGCCAAAGCCTCGGGCGTCGGCAACAAGGTGATCCTCTTCGGCGCGAAGACCGGCGGCGACGGCATCGGCGGCGTCTCGGTGCTCGCGTCCGAGACCTTCGACGAGGGCGGCCCGACCAAGCGCCCCGCCGTGCAGGTCGGCGACCCGTTTGCCGAGAAGGTGCTCATCGAGTGCTGCCTCGACCTCTACAAGGCCGGCGTCGTCGACGGCATCCAGGACCTCGGTGGCGCCGGGCTCTCCTGTGCGACGAGTGAGCTCGCCTCCAACGGTGACGGCGGCATGCAGGTCGAGCTCGACCTCGTGCCCCTGCGCGACGCGAGCCTGCAGCCGCAGGAGATCCTCATGTCGGAGTCGCAGGAGCGCATGATGGCGGTCGTCGAGCCGAAGCACCTCGACGAGTTCATGGCCATCACCGACAAGTGGGACGTCGAGGCAACCGTCATCGGCGAGGTCACCGACGGCGACCACCTCGTCATCACCTGGCACGGCGAGACCATCGTCGACGTGCCGCCGCGCTCGGTCGCGCACGAGGGCCCGACCTACGACCGCCCGCTGGCCCGGCCGGCATACCTCGACGGGCTCAACGCGTCGGGCACCGGCGAGCTGGCCAAGCCCGGGACGGGCGACGACATCCGCGCCCAGCTGCTGACGCTGCTCGGCTCGCCGAACCTCTGCGACAAGTCGTGGATCACCGACCAGTACGACCGTTACGTGCTCGGCAACACCGCGCTCTCGCAGCCCGACGACTCCGGCGTCGTCCGCGTCGACGAGGAGACGGGTCGGGGCGTCGCGATCTCCACCGACTGCAACGGCCGCTTCGCCAAGCTCGACCCGTATGCCGGCGCGCAGCTCGCGCTCGCCGAGGCCTACCGCAACGTCGCCACCGCCGGCGCCGCCCCGCTCGCGGTCACCGACTGCCTCAACTTCGGCTCGCCGGAGGACCCGGGCGTCATGTGGCAGTTCCGCGAGTCGATCCGCGGCATCGCCGAGGGCTGCAAGTTCCTCGGCATCCCGGTCACCGGCGGCAACGTGAGCTTCTACAACCAGACCGGCGACGTCGCGATCCACCCGACCCCAGTGATCGGCGTGCTCGGCGTCATGGACGACGTCTCCAAGCGCTCGGGCTCCGGCTTCCGCAGCGACGACGCCCACGTCTACCTGCTCGGCACCACCCGCGACGAGCTCGACGGGTCGGAGTGGGCGCACGTCATCCACAAGCACCTCGGCGGGCACCCGCCGCGCGTGGACCTCGCGGCCGAGCGGGCCCTCGGGCGGGTCCTGGTCGAGGCCGCCCGCAGCGGCATCGTCGAGGCGGCCCACGACCTCTCAGAGGGCGGTCTCGCCATCGCCCTGGCCGAGGCGTGCATGCGGCACGGCGTCGGCGTCACCATCGACGGTCTCGACCGGGTCGGCGTCGACGACGACGGCAACCCGCTCGACGCGTTCACCGCGCTCTTCTCCGAGTCGAGCGCCCGCGCGCTCGTCGCGGTGCCGGCCGGCCACGCCGCCGAGTTCGAGGCGCTGTTCGGCGACCTGCCGCACGCGCGCATCGGCGTGACGGGCGGTCGCGACCTCGACATCACGGGTGTCTTCACGGCGTCCGTGGCCGAGCTGAAGTCGGCGCACGAGTTCACGCTCCCAGCGGTCTTCGGGGCCTGATCTCTCGGTCTCCACACGGACGAAGGGCGAGCACCGGCCGGTGCTCGCCCTTCGTCCGTCTCCCCTCAGCGCCAGCCGAGCTCGGGCGCGAGGTGGGTCAGGACGCTCTCTATGACGTGCGCGTTGTAGTCGACACCGAGCTGGTTCGGCACCGTGAGCAGCAGCGTGTCGGCGGCAGCGATCGCCGAGTCACCGGCGAGGTCACGCACCAGCTGGTCGGGCTCACCGGCATACGTCTTGCCGAAGCGTGCGAGCCCGCCCTCGAGGTGCCCGACCTGGTCCTGGCTCGCCGTCTCACGGAAGAAGTACTGGCGGTCGAGGTCGCTGACGATCGGGAAGACGCTGCGGCTCACCGACACCCGGGGCTCGCGCTCGTGGCCCGCGGCCTTCCAGGCATCGCGGAACATCTGGATCTGCTGGGCCTGCAGCTCGTGGAAGGGCACGCCGGTGTCCTCGGTGAGCAGCGTCGAGCTCATCAGGTTCATGCCCTGCTCGGCCGTCCACTCGGCTGTCGCGCGCGATCCGGCACCCCACCAGATGCGGTCGCGCAGGCCGGGGGACTGCGGCTCGATCGGCAGGAGGCCGGGCGGGTTGGGGAACATCGGGCGCGGATTGGGTTGGGCGAACCCCTCCCCGCCGATGACGTCGAGGAAGGTACGCGTGTGGTCGCGTGCCATCGACGCGTGGTCGTCGCCCTCGGGCTGGTAGCCGAAGTAGCGGAAGCCGTCGATGACCTGCTCGGGTGACCCCCGGCTGATGCCGAGCTGGAGCCGACCGCCGGAGATGAGGTCGGCGGCCCCGGCATCCTCGGCCATGTAGAGCGGGTTCTCGTAGCGCATGTCGATCACCCCGGTGCCGATCTCGATGCGGCTCGTGCGCGCCCCGACCGCCGCGAGCAGCGGGAACGGGGAGGCGAGCTGACGCGCGAAGTGGTGCACCCTGAAGTAGGCGCCGTCGGCGCCCAGCTCCTCGGCGGCCACCGCGAGGTCGATGGACTGGAGCAGCGCGTCCGACGCAGAACGGGTCTGCGAGTGCGGTGACGGCGTCCAGTGTCCGAACGAGAGAAACCCGATGTTCTTCACACGGCGTGCAACGTCTCGCGGTGCAGAACCCTTCCTCAGGCCGGGCGGGGGGTCACGCTGGCGGTGCGGCCCGCCGGCGTCGCCGTCTGTGGATGCGTCTCCGTCTCGTCGACGAGGTCGAGCACGAACTCGGTGATGCGCGCACGCTCGGCCGCCTGCTCGAGGAGGGCGGCGTCCGGCCCGGGTCCGCCGGTGCCCCGGCCGCCACTCGACGGGTCGAGCAGGCCCTCGAGCATGAAGGAGGAGAAGCCGGAGAAGATGAGCATCTGCAGAGCGTGGGCACGGCGGACGGCGTCGAGGTGCAGGTCGCAGCCCTCGTCGCGCAGGCCGTCGACGTATGCCGGCAGGCAGGCCTGCTCGACCTCGTCGAGTGTCGCGGCGGCTCGCCGCCCGATCTGCACGTCGCCGAGGAGCAGCTGACCGAGGTCGAAGCCGAGGGGCTGGGTGCTCCAGAAGCCGAAGTCGATGAGGACGAGCTCGTCGCTGCCTGCCTGCACGAGCAGGTTGTTGGTGCAGGCGTCTCCGTGCGCCGTTCCCTCGGGCACCGTCTCGAGCCACTCGACGTACTCGTCGACCCGGTCGAGGTGGGTGAGCAGGCGTTCGCGCACGGAGGTGCCGAACGTCGCCGTGAGGACCGGGTGGCGCCAGACCTCGTCGGAGCGGAGCATCGGTGCCACCTGGGCGGGCAGCCGGCCCTCGGCGTACGACCTGACGCCACGGCGGCCGTCGGCCTCACCGATCGCCGAGAGCGGCCTGACGCGTGGGCTCGCGGCCAGGCGACCGAGCCGGCGTGCCGCGCGGGCGAGCTCGTCGACGGGCCAGTCCGATCCGACGACGTCGACCTCGCGCAGCCAGATCACGGTGGACAGGTCGTCGACCGGCCTGATGTCGACGGTCGCGGCCATGGTCAGCCCCGAGGGCAGGCGGTCGGCGAGGTCGGACGCGTAGACGAGCGGCTCGGTTCGCCACGGCACGCCGCGCTCGGCCGTGGCGCGGAACTCGGGCGGCACGGAGGCGAAGAACGGCGACCTGCTCCACGACTGCACGAGCTTGACGAAGAAGCGCACCGAGGCCGGGCCGTCAGGTGTCGCCAGGTCGGCCGTCACCCACCAGCGGCCGCCCGTCGTGATGGCGTCGAGGTCGTAGTCGACGACCTCGGCCTGCGACCCGGCCAACCGACACAGTGCGCCGTCGATGCCCAGTGCCGTGGCGGCATGCGCCAGGAGCTCATCATCGGTCACGTCAGCGGTGCCGAGGATCGTGCGGTCGCCCATCGTGTGCCCCTCCCGCGTGCACCAGGTGAGAAAGCAACTTTCCCAACTCAGATGGTAAAGTCACTTTATGACTCTGGTCAACGGTGACGTGTCGGAGGCGCACGTGCCGCGCCTCATGGGGAGCCTCTTCGAGCAGGTGCGCGCCGTCTTCGCCGGCGAGGACTGGCAGGGCCTGCGCATGTCGCACTTCCGGCTGCTCGAGCTGGTGCCGCCCGACGGGATCACCATCACCGAGCTCGCGTCGAGACTGCGCATGACGAAGCAGGGGTGCGGCCAGTTCGTCAGCCAGCTCGGCGAGTCGGGTCACCTGCGCACCGTGCCCGACCCGGCCGACCGCCGCTCACGGGTCGTGAGACGCACGGCGAAAGGAACCCGGCTGACCCGCAAGGTCGCAGCGCGCATAGCCACCGTCGAGGCCGAGTGGGCGCGGCAGGTCGGGCAGCAGCGCTACGCCGAGTTCCGCTCCACCCTGGCCGAGCTCGCCGGCCGCTGACAACAGGGCTCAGCGGACCCTCCACCGGCCTGCGTCGGGTGGTTGCGGGCTCGGCTCGCCCGTCTCGCCGAACGGCTTGGCGCCCGCCACGAGGCGGGTCAGGGCGGCCCCCTCGCGCAACCCGGTCGGCAGGTTGGCCCGGGCGACCTCCCGCCGCAGCGTCTCGACGGGGAGGGCCGATGCTCCGGCCACGAGCACCGAGTTGCCGAAGCGGCGACCCTTGAGCACCTCGTGCGTGGCGATGAGCGCGAGATGCGGGAGCGCGGTCGCCACGGTGGCGACGAGTCGGGCGACCCAGCGCATCCCGGGCTCGTCGGCGAGGTTCCAGAGGGCCACTCCCTCGGCCCGCAGCACGCGCGCCACCTCGTGGGCGTACGCCGTGCCGGCGAGCTCGGCCGGCACCCTGCCTCCCGCGTAGGCGTCGGTCACCACGACGTCGGCGGAGCCGATCTTGAGCGTCCGCACTCCGGTGAGGCCATCGACGGGACGCACACGGATGCGGTGACGGCGGGGGAGCGGGATCTCGCGGCGGACGAGGTCGGTGAGAGCGGCGTCCGGCTCCAGGACGATCTGGGGCGATCCCGGGCGCGTCGCCTCGACCCACCGCGGCAGGGTGAGGCCGGCGCCGCCGACGTGGGTCACCCCCAGCGGACCGGGCGGAAGGGCGTCGATGGCGAGGGCCAGGTGCTGGACGTACTCGAAGACGAGGAGGGTCGGGTCATCGGGCTGGACGTGCGACTGAGGCGCACCGTCCATGTGCACGGTGACGCCGCCGCGCTCGTCCCATTCGAGCGAGACCCGCTCTGCGACAGCCGGTTTCGCGGTCACGACGGTGAGAGGTCGAGCACCAGGGTGCGTTCCTCGCCGTAGCGGGCGAACCCGATGCGGCGCAGGATCGGCGACGACGTGTCGACGACGCCGTGCGTCAGGCCGAGGGTCGCGCCCGCTGCGCGTGCCACCCTCAGCCGGGCGTCGAGGACGGCGCGGTAGGCCCCGCGGCCCCGCAGCGAGCTGTGCGTGCCCCCGCCCCAGAGACGGCATACGTCGTCGGCCAGCGTGTAGCCGCCCGTGCTCGCAGGCCGGCCGTCGACGTAGGCCACCCAACGACCGCTCGAGTCGTCGCGCAGACCCTGCTCGACCTCGACGAGCGCGGTCGCCACCTGGTCGTCGGTGGGTTCGGCGCCGCCGAACGCGTCGTCGTCCACGACGATCGCATCGCGCACCGTCTGCTCGTCGGTGACGCGGCGGGTCTGCACGTCGTCGGGGATCGCCAGATCGGGCAGGTCGTCGGCGAGGGGCAGTGCGAGCACGTCCATGCGGTCGACGATGCCGGCCCCTCGGGCCAGCAGCCGCGGCTCGAGCGCGCGGGGGATCGTGAAGTCGGACAGCCGCCACCACAGGCGGTCGCGGCCCCACCCCCGAGCGACGTCGCAGATCTCGCCGATGAGCTCGGCGGCATCGCGGTCGGAGCCGAAGATGCGAGCCGAGGTCGGCGTGAGGAAGTAGTCGGGGTAGGCGACGACGAGGTACTCGTCGGTGCGGACGTGCGGTGCACCCTCGGGAACCCAGCCCCATTCGTTCGAGGCCGCGAGCACCGCGGAGGCGTCCCAGACGCGGCTCTCCTCGCGCGCCACGCCGTCAGGAGCCCATGGCCGTCGTGCCGTCGGACATGACGGGGGAGATGAGGCCGAAGACGTTGCCGTCGGGGTCGTGCAGGTAGGCGAGGCGACCGACGCCCTGCATGTCCGAGGGTGCCAGCGCCTCGGTGCCGCCCAGCTCGAGGCCCTTGGCGAAGAGGCCGTCGACGTCGTCGACCGCGACGACGAGGTTGGCGCCGTTGACCGGGCCGCCGATCTCGGGCTTCGGTCCCTGGCGCTGGGTCAGACCGCCGTTGATGCCGTGGCCGGCACCGCCCTGGTTCATCGCCTCCTCACCCGTGGTGATCGCCCAGTAGGGCATGTCGCCGAACTGCTGGAACGACCAGCCGAGGAGCGAGGCGTAGAAGTCGGCGAGGCGCTGGGGGTCCGAGCCGTGGATCTCGAAGTGGACGACGAGGTTGGACATGGAGACTCCTTCGCGAGAGCTGGTGATCCGAAACTACTACCGTCAGGGTCATGCGCTTCGGTCTCACGATCCTCCCCGAGCACTCTTGGTCCGTGGCCGCCCCGATGTGGCGTGAGGCCGAGCAGATGGGCTTCGACCACGCGTGGACCTTCGACCACGTCACGTGGGGCGGCCTGCCCGACTCCCCGTGGTTCGGCGCCGTGCCCACCCTGGCCGCCGCGGCGGCGGTGACCGACCGCATCGGCCTCGGCACGTTCGTGTCGTCGCCGAACAACCACCACCCCGTCCAGTTCATGCGCGAGGTGCTCGCGCTCGACGACATCTCGGGCGGGCGCTTCCTGCTGGGTATCGGCGCGGGGGGCGACGTCGACTCGCGCATCATGGGCGAGGACCTGCCGCTTCGTGACCGCACGGCGCGCTTCCACGAGTTCACGGGCCTGCTCGACCGGCTGCTCTCGGAGGACCACGTCGACGCAGAGGGCCGGTTCTACGGCGCTCGCGACGTGCGCACCCTGCCCGGGCCGGTCCGTGGCGGCGACACCGGCAACCGCGTGCCTCTCGTCGTGGCGGCCAACGGCCCCAAGGCGATTCGCCTCGCCGTCGAGCGCGGCGACGGCTGGATGACCTACGGGGGCAACGTCGACACCGACGACGAGTGGTGGGCCCTGGTCGCCTCGCTCAGCACGCGGGTCGACGAGGCGCTGGCCGACGCCGGTCGCGCGTCCGCCGACCTAGACCGCTACCTCAACCTCGACTCGGCCCCGACGTTCACGTTGTCGAGCGCGGGCTGCTTCGAGGACGCCGTGGGCCGCGCGGCCGACCTCGGCTTCACCGACGTGATCACCCACTGGCCGCGTCCGAGCGATCCCTACCGGGGCACCCGCGAGGTCCTCGACGAGGTCGTCTCCGACGTCATCCCCCGGCTGCGCTGAGCCCGGACACCGCTCGGGCCGCTGACACCGCCCGTCGATAGCCTTCCCGTATGCCGCCTCGTCGACGCACCCCGATCGCCGACGGTCACGCCGCGCTCGAGGCGTGCCGCGCGGCCGGGTGGGCCGCTGACCGACGCACCACGGCGACGGCCGTGCGCTACACGCTCGAGGAGCTCGCGACCATCGCCCCCGGCCGCACCGTCGAGGTGCGCGTGCCACCGCACGGCGCCGTCCAGTGCATCGAGGGCCCGGTGCACACCCGAGGCACCCCGCCCAACGTCATCGAGACCGACGCCGGCACCTGGCTGCGGCTGGCCGTCGGCGACCTCTCGTGGGACGACGCGCTCGCCGGTGCGCTCGTCCGGGCGAGTGGCCAGCGGGCCCACCTCGAGGGCCTGCTGCCGATCACCTCGCTTAGGGTGGGCGCGTGAGCCAGAGCCCGCCCCGCGTCCGTCCCGAGCGCCCCCGCATCCCGAACTTCAAGCGGTTCCTGATCACGGGTGCCGTCCTCGGGTTCGTCATCGGCGCCGTGGTCTCGTTGCGGGGGGAGGGGGTCCAGGGCTACTCCGAGACCACCGGTGCCCTCTACATCGGCGCGCTCGGTGCCCTCCTCGGCACCGGCCTGGCCGGCGTCCTCGGCATCCTGCTCGACCGGTCCGGTCGCGACCGGTCGTGACCGACCCGGCCGGTGACCGCGCCCCGAACGACACGCGGCGAACGGGCCCGCTCGCCGGCGTGCGGGTCGTCGAGCTGGCCGGCATCGGCCCCTCACCGTTCGCGGCGATGCTGCTCGCCGACCTCGGGGCCGACGTGATCCGCATCGACCGGCCCGGCAGCCCCGCGCTGCCCGTGCCCCTCGCTCCCGAGTCGGACGTGCTGCGGCGCGGACGCCCGTCGGTGCTGCTCGACCTCAAGCACCCCGACGGCCTGGCCACGGCCCTCGCCCTCGTCGAGAGGGCCGACGTGCTCGTCGAGGGCTACCGGCCCGGGGTCGCCGAGCGGCTCGGGCTCGGCCCCGACGCGTGTCTCGACCGCAACCCGGCGCTCGTCTACGGCCGGATGACCGGCTGGGGCCAGGACGGCCCGCTCGCCCAGTCCGCCGGGCACGACATCGGCTACGTCGCCATCACCGGCGCCCTGCACGCCATCGGCCGTGCCGGGGGACCGCCCCAGGTGCCGGTCAACCTCGTCGGCGACTTCGGCGGCGGGGCGCTCTACCTCGTCGTCGGCGTCCTCGCGGCGCTGCTCGAAGCCCGCACCAGCGGCCGCGGACAGGTCGTCGACGCCGCCATCGTCGACGGCACGGCGCACCTGTCGTCCCTCGTCGTCAGCCTCGTGTCGTCGGGGCTGTGGTCCGACCAGCGCGGCACCAACCTGCTCGACTCGGGCGCCCCGTTCTACGACGTCTACGAGACGAGCGACGGCGGCTGGATGGCCGTGGGCCCGCTCGAGCCGGCCTTCTACGCCGAGTTCCTGCGCCTGCTCGGCCTCGCCCACACGGCCCCCGACCGCCTCGACCCTCGACAATGGCCGGCGCTGCGTGCACTGCTCGGCGACACCTTCCGTGCCCGCACCCGCGACGAGTGGGTGGCGCTGTTCGAGGGCACCGACGCCTGTGTCGAGCCGGTGCTGTCCTACGCCGAGGCGCCCACCCACCCGCACCTCGCGGCCCGCGGCACCTACGTCGAGCACCACGGCGTGGTGCAGCCCGCGCCGGCGCCACGCTTCTCGCGCACGCCGGTCGCCCTGTCGACACCGCCGTCCATGCCTGGGGCTGACACGCGAGCTGCCCTGAGCGCGTGGGGAATCGGCCACGTTGATGACCTGATCGCGTCAGGCGTCGCGACGCAGCCATGAGGCTGTTCGTCGCCGTCGTGCCCCCCGACGAGGTCCTCGACGACCTCGAGGAGCACGTCACGCCACGTCGCGAGGCAGGCCCCGAGATCCGCTGGACCGACCGCCACCAGTGGCACGTCACGCTCGCGTTCCTCGGTTCCGTGCCCGAGGCCCGGCTCGACGACCTCACCGACGCGCTGGCCCGCTCGGCCGGCCGGCGCGACCCCCTGGTGCTGCAGCTCGCGGGCGCCGGCGCCTTTCCCAACCCGTATGCCGCCCGCGTCCTCTGGGCCGGCGTCGAGCAGGTGCGCGGCGACCTCGGTGCGGTCGCACACGGCATACGCAATGCGGCCGGCTCGGCCGGTGCCACCCCCGACGGCATGCGCTTCCACCCGCACCTCACCCTCGGGCGCTTCCACCGGCCGACCGAGGCCACCCGCTGGATCCGTGCGCTGGACCCGTGGGAGGGGCCGGCGTGGCGTGCCACCGCGCTTGCCCTCGTCGAGTCGCACCTCGGGGAGGGCCGTGGGCGGCGGCCGCGTTACGAGGTGCTGGCCGAGCTGCCCCTGCGAGGGCCGGCGGCCGCTGGACCGCGGTCGGACTGACTGCGTCGCTGTGGGACACTGGCGCGGTGGCACGTGGCGACGGTCGACTAGGTCATGACCTCCTCCCCGGCGAGAAGGGCCCGCAGGACGCCTGTGGGGTCTTCGGCGTCTGGGCCCCCGGAGAGGACGTCGCCAAGCTGACGTACTTCGGGCTCTATGCGCTGCAGCACCGCGGGCAGGAGTCGGCCGGCATCGCCACCGGTGACGGCGAGAAGATCCTCGTCTACAAGGACATGGGGCTCGTGTCGCAGGTGTTCGACGAGACCGCGCTGTCGTCCCTGCGCGGTCACATCGCCATCGGGCACACGCGCTACTCGACCACCGGCGGCTCCACGTGGGAGAACGCCCAGCCGACGCTCGGCGGCACCGGCCACAGCACGCTGGCTCTCGCCCACAACGGCAACCTGATCAACACGGTCGAGCTCAAGGCCCTCGTCGACGAGCACTTCGGCGGCGCCCGCGTCACCGGCGAGCTCGCCCGCGGCAACACCTCCGACACCGCCCTCGTGACGACGCTCCTGTCGGCCGACGAGGACAAGACGCCCGAGCAGGCGGCCCTCGAGCTGCTGCCCAAGCTGCGCGGCGCCTTCTCCTTCGTCTTCATGGACGAGACCACCCTGTATGCCGCCCGCGACCCGTGGGGCGTGCGCCCCCTCGCGCTCGGCCGGCTCGAGCGCGGCTGGGTCGTCGCCTCCGAGACCGCCGCACTGCAGACGATCGGCGCCGCTGTCATCCGCGAGGTCGAGCCCGGCGAGCTCATCGTCATCGACGAGGACGGCCTGCGCTCGCACAAGTTCGCCGAGCCCCAGCCCAAGGGCTGCGTCTTCGAGTACGTCTACCTCGCCCGCCCCGACGCCGTCATCCGCGGCCGGGTGGTGCACGAGGCGCGCGTCGAGATGGGGCGCGTCCTCGCCCGCGAGCACGCCGTCGACGCCGACCTCGTCATCGGCGTTCCCGAGTCGGGCGTGCCTGCGGCTGTTGGCTACTCGCAGGAGTCGGGCATCCCCTTCGGCCAGGGCTTCGTCAAGAACGCCTACGTCGGGCGCACCTTCATCCAGCCGTCGCAGACGTTGCGCCAGCTCGGCATCCGGCTCAAGCTCAACCCGCTCGAGCACACCATCCGCGGCAAGCGCCTCGTCGTCGTCGACGACTCCATCGTGCGCGGCAACACCCAGCGCGCGCAGATCCGCATGCTGCGCGAGGCCGGCGCACTCGAGGTGCACGTGCGCATCAGCTCGCCACCCGTGCAGTGGCCGTGCTTCTACGGCATCGACTTCGCGACGCGGGCCGAGCTCATCGCGACCGGTCTCGGGGTCGAGGAGATCCGCGCCTCGATCGGCGCCGACTCCCTCGGCTACATCTCCGAGGAGGGCATGATCGGCGCGACCAACCAGCCCGCCGACGAGCTCTGCTCGGCCTGCTTCACCGGGAAGTACCCCATCGACCTGCCCGAGGACGGCCGCATCGGCAAGCACGTGCTCGAGACGCTGCCGCTTTCGGTCCGCACCGGCCACGACCGGTCGGTCGACGTCGAGGGCGTCAGCCTCGGTGTCGGAGTCGGCGGCGAGAGCGCCCTCCGACACCCCTGACGCCCACGCGTCCCCTACCCTTCCCCCCGTTCGATGTGTTCGACGGTCACCCATGACCGCGCAACACATCGAATCGGCGGTCGAGGTGGCGGTGACCTGCCTCGACCTGGTCCAGAAAGCGCTCCGGCTCGAGACGCAGGCCGATGACGTCGATGCGCAGCACCCGGTCCCCGGTGAGCACGAGGTCGTTCTGGCGCAGGTTGTCGAGCATGACGTTGAGTCCTTCGCGGTGATGGGCGCCGTCGATCTCGACGACGAGGCCGCAGCAGTCCCAACGGACGTCGAGGTAGACCCGGCCGCGTGCTCCGTGCCGCACGACCTGACGGCTCGGCTCCGGTAGCCCGCGCTGCCGGCACCTCAGCGCGAAGTCCAGCTCGCCGAGCGACTCGACCCCGAACGCGATGTCGCGCACGACAGACCGGATGAAGGCACGGCGGGTGCGGCCCCGAACCGACCGTTGCGCGGCGGCCAACAGGCCGGGGGTCGTGAGCTTCTGTTGCACCGTCATGAGCAGGACCAGCGCAGCCTGTCTGTCCGAGACCGCCCAGTGAGCGGCCCGCACCGCGGCCACGGCGGGTCGCACCCGAGGCACGCCGTCGTCCAGGACCTCGCCGGGCACTCGTCGGATCACCTTGTGGATGGTGACTCCAGAGACGGGGGCCGTGTTGTGGTTGTGCTTGACCGACACGTGCACGCGGTCGTCGGCGTAGCCCGTCAGGCCGGCAGCCTGCAGCGCGGTCGCCCCGTCGATGGCCGCGATCGACTCGCCGACCTCCCAGACCGCACGCCACCGGCGAGCCACGAGATCCAGCAGCGCGGTGTGGACCGCCACGGTCTGCCTGCCGTGCATCTGCCACCGGCCCGACTCGACGGCTCGGCGGACGTGGATCTCACTCAGCCCAGCGGCATACAGCTGTCGGCGAGACGCCACGCCGCCCTGCGCGTCGGCGATGGTGCGAGCGGTGACGAGTCGTTGCCGGTCCATGCGTCGAGGCTGGAGGCCGACAGCGGCGCCGTCACCGGGGCAGGTCGCGGCTGTGGATGACCGCAGTGAAGGCCAAAGACCTGTGGATGCCCGCCCCCGGTTCGATGTATTGCGCGGTCACCGGCGACCGCGCAATACATCGAACCGCGGGGAGGTGGGGTGGACGGGCGTCGGGGAGGCGGCGGGGCGCCGGTAGGCTGGGGCGCGTGAGCGACGCCCCCATCACGTATGCCTCGGCCGGAGTCGACGTCGAGGCTGGTGACAAGGCCGTCGAGCTGATGAAGGCGTCGGTGCGCCGCGCGACCCGGCCCGAGGTGGTCGGTGGACTGGGCGGCTTCGCCGGCATGTTCGACGCGAGCGCCATCGCCCGGATGACCCGCCCGATCCTCGCGACGAGCACCGACGGCGTCGGCACCAAGGTCGCGATCGCGCAGGCCCTCGACATCCACGACACGATCGGCTTCGACCTCGTCGGCATGGTCGTCGACGACATCGTCGTCTGCGGGGCCGAGCCGCTCTTCATGACCGACTACATCGCGACCGGCAAGGTCGTGCCCGAGCGCATCGCTGCGATCGTCGGTGGTATCGCCCGCGCGTGTGAGGAGGCCGGCGTCGCCCTCGTCGGCGGTGAGACCGCCGAGCACCCGGGCCTGCTCGAGCCCGACGAGTACGACGTCGCCGGCGCCGCGACCGGAGTCGTGGAGTATGCCGCCGTGCTGGGTCCCCAGCGTGTCGCCGACGGTGACGTCGTGGTGGCCCTCGCGAGCAGCGGCCTGCACAGCAACGGCTACAGCCTGGTTCGCCGTGTCGTCGAGAGCGCCGGCTGGGGCCTCGACCGGCACGTCGACGACTTCGGCCGCACCCTCGGCGAGGAGCTGCTCGAGCCGACCCGCATCTACACCAAGCCACTGCTCGAGCTCATCGGCGACGACGGCCTCGACGTGCACGCCCTGAGCCACGTGACCGGCGGAGGGCTCGCAGCCAACCTGGCCCGCGTGCTGCCGACGGGCACGTTCGCCCGGGTCGACCGCTCCACGTGGACGCCGCCGGCCGTCTTCCGCACGATCCAGGATCTCGGCCGCGTGCCGCAGGCCGACATCGAGCGCACCCTGAACCAGGGCATCGGCTTCGTCGCGGTGCTGCCCGAGGCGCACGCCGACCGCGCGATCGAGCTGAGCGAGGCGCGCGGCATACGTGCGTGGCGCCTGGGAGAGGTCGCCACCGAGGAGCGGGCGCAGGCAGACGGGCTCGTCGCACGCGACGCGGAGGTCGTGCGCGGAGCCAAGGGCGTCGACGGTGGCGCCGTGCAGGTCGTGGGGGAACACCCCACCGCCTGACCCCGTCGTCGCACACGAGCTCACCTGCGAGGGAAGCTTGGGGGCGGGCCGACCTGTCGGCTCGGTGCGCCGCTCGGCAGATGCCGATGTGCCCCTGCCGTCGGCCGAGCCACCTTGGGCCACAACGACGCTCGGGGGCAGCGCGCATCATTCGATGCCGGGTATGGCTGGGCCCGCCCACCGCGTCGGGTGTGCGGGCTCTACCGTGTCAGCGCAGCACCTATCGCGCGCCGGGTGTGAACACCCGACGCACGAGGTGCAGACGGAAGGGGAGGGCGAGCTCAGCGCTCGCCCGAGACCCACTTCCCGTATTCGTCGTACTCGTCGTCGTCGACGGACTGTGGCTGGCTGGAGACGTCGCGTTGCGACGGCCCGTGCAGCTCACGCTCCAGCGCGCTCAAGTCCGTGTCAGGTGTGTAGTACTTGAGCTGCCGTGCGACCTTGGTCTGCTTGGCTTTGGCTCGGCCGCGCCCCATGGCGTGACCCCCTCGTGCGTCGTGCCGGGACGGCATCGCTCCTCGGAGAGCCGGATGGCTCCTCGATGTCTGCGTAGCGGTCCCGGGAATGTGTGTGTTCTCGTGGGGCTAACGCTACATGAGTGAGGCAAATCCTGCGCCCGCCGGACCCCCGCGCCGAGCTCGCGTTGCGGACCGTCGGGGGACACGCCGGCCAAGAGCCCCGCGAGCGTTCGTCGATCCCCCGTCGAGCCCTCCCCGCGCCCTCGGAACCCCATTACACCCCCAGGTGCGAAAGGGGGACGATTTGACTCTTTTCTGTGATTAACCGCCATTGGGCGAGTCCAGACTTTACTCTTGCTTTACCGAGCCCCGCTTGGGGCGATGCGTGTCGCTGCACCTAGCGACAGGGTGGTGGGGATATGACAATGACGACTCAGGACCGACACGAGACCGAGAAGCTGCTGACTCCTGCCGAGGTTGCGGCGCTCTTCAGAGTGGACCCGAAGACGGTCACTCGCTGGGCCAAGGCAGGCAAGCTGACGTCGATCCGGACCCTTGGTGGGCACCGGAGGTACCGCGAGTCGGAGGTGCGCGACCTTCTGGGTGGCGGCCACTGACGGGTACTGCCGCAGACGCTGGTTGGGGGCATCCAGCGCCACGGACAGGGGAGGGGCACCACGGTGTCCCTCCCCTGACTCTTTTCACCTCGTATCGTGACGGGCATGACGACCCGTCCGGACGTGTCCGCCGTCACGCTCGGGGTGCGCGACGTCGAGATCTCGCGCGCCTTCTACGTCGACGGCCTCGGCTTCCGCCAGGTGCTGCACCTGCCCGGTGAGATCAGCTTCGTGCAGGCCGGCCCGGGACTCCTGCTCGCCCTCTGGGACGTGAACCAGATGCCGAGCGAGTACGGCGACGTGGCGCACGGGGCGGCCGCACCGCCGATGTCGCTGGGTCACAACGTCGAGCGCGCCGAGCAGGTCGAGCGGCTGTATGCCGCCGCGCTCGCTGCCGGGGCCACCTCGGTCACCGCCCCCGCTGTACGCGAGTGGGGCGGGTCGAGTGCCTGCGTGGCCGACCCCGACGGCTTCCGATGGGACTTCGTGCACAACCCGAACTTCACCGTCGACGCCGACGGCACCGTGCACCTCGGCGAGGCCTGAGCCGAGGTCGGTGACCGACGACCAGCCACGCGCGCGTCAGGTCGCGGCGTCGAGCCGGGCCCTCCAAGGGTGCTCGGGGGCGTGGGTGCGCACGAAGTCGGCCAGGAAGTCGCGCTGCCGCGGGCTGAGAAGGGGAAGAGCGGCTGCGAGGTCGTCGTCGTCCTTGGGACGTCCGGTGGCCACCTTGTGGCTCAGTGCGAGCTCGGGTGCGAGGTAGCGCACGCCGTCGCGCTCCCAGGTCACGTCCTCGAGCGGTGCGCTGAACGACGGGTCACGTTTCGACTGCCACCTGCCGTCGAGGTCCTGGTTGACGACGAACTCGCAGGACCACGGGGCGAGCGCGTGCTCGCGCACCCAGACCTGGCCCGCGTGCTCGGGCATGGCTCGGCCGGGCGCGAGGTGGAGCAGCCCCTCGTCGCTCGCGGCCCACAGGTGGAAACGCGGCTCGAGGAAGGTGCGCAGGGCGGGGAGGTCCCGACGGAAGACCGACAGGTCGATGTCCTCGTGCGGCCGCGCCACCCCCGTGAACGCCTCGATGGCCCAGCCGCCGGCCACCCACCAGGGCACGTCGATCCCGTCGAGGACGTCGCGCGCCTGCGCCGGGGTCCACGGCCGCACCGGCCCGTAGATGCGCTCGAACTCCGACCCCGTCACCCAGGTGCGGGTATCGGGTCGCGACGTCGCCTGCTCGCCCATGACGGCCACGCTATCGGGGGTCCGACGATCAGACAGCCCGATGGTCCGAGCCGACTCCGTCGCCCTGCTGCCTCAGTGCCCGAGGGCGCGGAGCTGGAGTCTCAGGGCCAGACGGGTCTCCGGGTCGTGCAGGTCGAGGTCGACGACGTCGGAGAGACGCTGCATGCGGTAGCGCAGGGTGTTGGGGTGCACGTGCAGCCGTGCCGCGGCCTCACGCGGGTCGCCGGGGTGGTCGAGCCAGGCGGCCACGGTCTCGAGGTATGCCGTCTGGTGCGACTCGTCGTGGTCGCGGATCGTGCCCACCGGGCCGAGCAGCTCCTCGGTCCAGATGCCGCCGAGGGCGCGTGCGTTGGTGACGGCCGCCCAGGCCTCCTCCACGGTGGTCGTCGTGCCGGTGACGCGCCCGATGTCGCGCAGGCGCTGCACCTCGGTGGCCTCTCGGCGCGACCGGTCGAGTTCGACTGGGCGAGAGACTCGCCCGCCGGCGCTGGCCGTGGCGCTCGCCGTGACGCCGGCGACCTCCTCGACGACAGCGTGCAGCCACTCCCACGTGCCGGGTGAGGCATCGCCCGGGGCATCGCGCACCAGGGCCAGGGCGACTCCGTCGAAGATGGCGAGCAGCGGCTGGCGCCACGAACGGCGACGCGCGACCGACTCCCAGACGTCGAGCTCGCGCTCGGCGTCCCGAGGTGCTGCGGCGTCGCGGGCGCGGCCCCCGCCGGACTCCCGGGACGACGCCGACCGGCGCACGGGACCTGTGTCACCGTCGGTGCCGTGCGCACCGGAGAGCACCACGACGCGCCACGGGGCGGCCGGGAGCCAGCCCTCCGCGTCGAGGGTGTCACCGCTCAGCAGGGCACGCAGCCGGTCGGCGGAGACCCGGCGGGCCAGGTCGGCCTGCGACCTCATGCGGAGCAGGTGGAGGGCGACGACCGACGCCGTCTGCGCCAGTGAGCCCATGACGCGCTCGTCCGGCTCGTCGTCGACGACGGCCCAGATCGAGCCGAGCCACTCCGTGCCCGCCCGCACCGGCACGACGACGCGGGCCCGCAGCCCCCGCCCCGCCGGGACGAAGAACGGCTCGTCGGACCTGGCCAACCGCCTGAAGACGCCGCGTCCGCGGAGGTTGGCGATGACCTCGTCGGGCACGCGACGCCCGACGATCGTCGACACGCGCGCGGGGTCGGCGACGTCCTGGGTGGAGGAGTAGGCGAGCACCCGGGACTGGGTGTCCTCGATGGTGATCGGGGCGTCGACGAGGGCGGCGCAGGCGTCGGCGAGGGCGAAGAGCTCATCGAGCACCGGCCCCTCGGCGCGGACGGCCGGTCCGCTCGCCGCGCGGTCGAGCACGCCCCGCAGCAGCCAGACGACGTGGGCCCACGAGGCGTGGTCGGCCAGCTCGACGAGGCTGACCCCGAAGCGGGCTGCCGCGGCCCTGACCTGCTGGTGGCGCGCGGCGGCACGGCGCAGCACCACCGCGCCGGTGTCGACGGCGGCGGCGCCCTCGAGCAACGCCGCAGCCTCGGCCGGCCGCTCGACGCCCACCCCGAGGAGCAGGTCGCCGGCCTGACCGAAGACGCCGGAAGCCGGCTCGGCCAGGGTCACGTCGTCGACGGGCGGCCCGCCGGCGTCGACGACGACGGTCAGCAGACCGCCGCCGAGAGCCCCCACCAGCCGGCCGACCGGGAGGCCGACGGGGGTCGTCGACGACGTACGCGTGGCGCTGGCGCGAGAGCGTCGGGGGGCTGACGGCATACCTCATGATGACGCACCTGACTGTGCTGTGCGCACAATCAGGGTGAACAACTCTGTCATCGCGGCACCACGGGGTCGGGCGCCTCGGACGCCACCATGGTCGGAAGGCACCCACCCACCCACAGGAGTCGATCCGCATGCCTGCCGTGAACACCGCTGGTACCCCGGTCCCCGAGCGCATCGCCGTCGTCGGAGCGGGCATGGTCGGTCTCGCGACCGCCTGGTTCCTCCAGGAGCGTGGCGTCGAGGTCACCGTCATCGACCGCGACGGTGTCGCCGCCGGCGCCTCGTGGGGCAACGCGGGCTGGCTGACGCCGGGCATCGCGACGCCGCTGCCCGAGCCGGCCGTGCTCAAGTACGGCCTGCGCGCCGTGCTCAGCCCGAGCTCGCCCGTCTACGTGCCGCCGAGCGCCCGCCCCGACTTCCTGCGCTTCGTCACCGGCTTCACGCGCCACAGCACGATGAAGGCCTGGAAGAAGGCCATGGGCGCTCTCGTGCCCGTCAACGACCTGTCGCTGCAGAGCTTCGACCTGCTCAAGGCCGGCGGCGTCGACGCCGACACCTACGAGGCCAAGTCGTTCACGGCCGCCTACCGCACCGCCGAGGAGCGGACGACGCTGCTCGAGGAGATCGAGCACATCCGCGCGCAGGGCGGCGACATCACCTTCGACGTCCTCTCCGGTGACGACGCTCGCGCCATCGAGCCGGCCCTGTCCGACGAGATCGGCGCCGCGATCGTGCTGCACGGCCAGCGCTTCATCAACCCGGGCGCCTACGTCGCCGCGCTCGCCGACTCGGTCACCGCCCGCGGCGGCAAGATCGTCACAGGCAGCGCCGTCTCGCGCATCACCGACACCCCCACCGGCGTGCTCGTGACGAACGACTTCGGCCAGGCCGAGCACTACGACGCCGTCGTGGTCGCGACCGGTGCGTGGCTCGGCAAGCTGGCACGCGACTTCGGCGTCAAGCGCGTGGTCCAGGCCGGCCGCGGCTACTCCTTCTCGGTCGAGGTCGAGGACCTGCCCAACGGCCCGGTCTACTTCCCGGCCGCCCGCGTCGCCTGCACGCCGGTCGGTGACCGTCTGCGCGTCGCCGGCATGATGGAGTTCCGCCAGCCCGAGGCTGCCCTCGACCGCCGTCGCATCAAGGCCATCGTCGAGTCGGCACGCCCGCTGCTCAAGGGCGCCGACCTCGACCACCGCCAGGACGAGTGGGTCGGCTCGCGCCCCTGCACCATCGACGGTCTTCCGCTCATCGGCGCCTCGAAGAACCCCAAGGTGTTCGTCGCCGGCGGCCACGGCATGTGGGGCATCACGCTCGGCCCCGTCACCGGTCGCCTGCTCGCCGAGCAGATCGTCACCGGCACCGCCCCGGCGCAGCTGAGCCCGTTCGACCCGCTTCGCTGAGCCGCACGGCAACGCACGGAAAGGGCCCGTCCAACAGATGTTGGACGGGCCCTTTCGTGCTGTCCCCCAGTGCAGCCGGGCACTCATGCGCCCGAACCACGTGACGGCTGTCGGCGGACCCCTCAGTGCGGCGACGGCCGTCCCCAGGTGTTCGATGCCGTCCCACGTTCGGATGGGGGCCTCCGCTGGTCGTCGAGGAGGTGCGCCGCGTCGCGCTCAGCCGTCGTCGCCGGGCGGAGCCTCGGCGCGCGGGGCCTCCTCGGCGCTCGGCGGCGAGGGCGTGCCGTCCTTGGTGTTGTCGCTGCCGGAGCCCTCGCCGACGGACTTCTCGTCGGTCGTCTCGGACTTCGGCTCGTCCTCGTCGGTGGCGGTCGGCGTCGGGCTGGGGGTGCTGGTCTCCTCGTCCCGGCCGTCGAGCCCACGGCCCGACTCCGTGAGGGCGGTCTCGGCGCTCAGCAGCGACTGCTCGACCTCGTCGCGCTCCACCGGCTGACCCTCCTGGTTCTGCCGGGCACGATCCAGCTCGGTCCGAGCCTGGGTGAGCAGGGCCCGGGCCCGGGCCCGGTCGCCGGGTGTCACGAGCGACCCCGCCGGGCCGAGGATGCTCCCGGCCTCGGCGATCAGCGTGCTCGCGCGGGACAGTGAGACCGGGGAGACCTGAACCGTGGTGCCCGGTCGCGGGCTCGACTGCGGTGCGACCGTGCCGAGAGCCACGGCGACGACGGCGGCGGCCGCGGCTGCTGCGGCCCACGCGAGCGACGGCCGAGTGCCTCGCGGCGGGGTCGCGGCGGCACCGAGGCGGCCGCCCCAAGCCGGCTGGAGCCCAAGACCGGGCGAGCTGGCATCGGCGACGACGGCGAGGTCGGCCAGCAGGCGCACGGCACCGTCGGAACCGACGGGGGGTTCCTCACGCCGGGCAAGCGAGTCGAGGAGGGCATCGTCGACGCGGACACCTCGCGCGGTCGGGCCGAAACGGGTCATGCGCCGGTCACCCCCATGGTGAGCCGCAGGGCGCGCAGGGCCCGGTGCTGGGCGACCCGCACGGCACCCGGGGTCATGCCGAGCACCGCCGCCACCTCGTCAGCCGACAGCTGGTCGACCACGCGCAGCAGGAGGATCTCGCGCTGGCGCTCGGGCAGGGTGGCCAGGGGCGCGAGCAGGCGCTGCAGGCCGTCGCTGCTCACGGCGCGTTCCTCGGGCGACGGTTCGGGGGACTCGCGGTCGGGGACGCCGTGGACCTCGCGGGACCGCGCGAGCGACCGCCGCGCCATCGCCACCTTGTTGGCGGCGATGCCGAAGACGAAGCTCGTGAACGGCACGCCGCGCTCCTCGTAGCGGGGCATTGCTGCCGCCAGCGCCACGCAGGTCTCCTGGGTCACGTCCTCTGCCACCTCCTGGCCGAGCCGGGTCACGCAGTACCTGCGGATCCGGGGGCGAAACTCCCTGATGAGCGACTCGATCGCTGCGGCGTCACCGGCCTGGCCCCGGCGAACGAGGTCGCGCAGCTGCGACTCGTCCATCACTGGTGAATTCCCGTCGGAGGTTCTCGCGTTACGCGTGTAACGGACCGTGTGGTCGCGGCAATCCACGGTCGTAGGTGCGGTAGGTCGGCATCCATCGGAAGGGGACCTCCAGATGAGTCTCAAGCCCGTGAATCGTAGCGTTGCGTTCGCCGTCGGCGCAGCGGTTGCGGTGGCAGCCGCAGGCATCGGCGTCGCCGCCGCGTCGCCCGGTCAGCCGTCCCTCCCGCCGTCGGTGGTGGGCACCTCAAGCGCGTCGCCAAAGACCGGAGCCCCCGGGGTCGCGACGCCCGAGGTCGGCGAGCCATCCCCCTCGAAGACGATGTCTTCGGGCGCGCCGACCACCACCGACGGGCCCGACGAGCCGGGCGAGGTCGAGGACCAGTCGAAGGCTGACGCGCCGGAGGCCAGCGAGGCCAGCGAGGCCAGCGAGGCCGGCGAGGCCGGGGACCAGTCGAAGGCTGACGCGCCGGAGGCCAACGAGGCCAACGAGGCCAACGAGGCCAGCGAGGCCGGGGAACAGTCGAAGGCTGACGCGCCGGAGGCCAACGAAGCCAACGAGGCCAACGAGGCCAAGGACGGGTCGAAGGCAGATTCGGCCGACCATGATGGCACCGGTGAGACCGCCGAGCCGGCCGAGAGCCAGGACGACTCCGGCACTGACGGCTGACGCCGGCCCCCGCCCCCGCCTGGGTCGAACGGTGGACGATCCCCCACGGACCCTGCAGGCGGTCTGGCGGTCAGGCAGGCGTCAGGACGACCAGGCTGTACGCGCCCACCGAGACGGTGCCGCTCGCCGGGTGGTCGTCGAGGGGCTCGTCCACCGCTTCGACGTCATGGGTCTCGTGGCCCGCGAAGAGCGCGCTGTAGGTGCCCGCGTCGGAGTTGAAGCGCACCGCCCACGGCCCGGCGGACGGCATACCCGTCGTGATGTCGCGAGCCTCGGCACTCGCGTTGACGACCACGACGGCTGCCTCGTCGCCGGAACGGCGCTCCCAGGCGACCGCCTTGGCCTCGTCGTCGAGGTGGAGCACCTCGAAGCCGTCGCCGCGCAGGCCGGGTGAGACGCCGTCGACGTCGCGGCGCAGGTGGATGAGGTCGCGCCCGAGCCGGACGATGTCGCGGAACTGCTCGGCCCGCTCCCAGTCGAGCGGCACGTCGTCGCGGAACCACTCGTCCTCGAGGAACTCCTGGCCCTGGAAGAGCATCGGGATGCCGGGCGAGGTCAGCGCGATGGCCAGCCCCAGCGTCGCCCGTTTCTGGGCGGCCCAGCCGCTGGGGTCGTCACCGTCGATCTCGTGGGGCACGCGCAGCTTGCCGTTGGCGACCTCGTCGTGGCTCTCGGTGTAGACGATCCGCCGGAAGGGCTCGTCGGTGCCGCGCACCGCTTCGACGAGCTCGGTCATCGAGCGGTCGGCATCGTCGACGGCCGTGAGCACGCGCCGCACGGGGTGCACGAAGCCGGCATCCCACTGAGCGTGGAAGCCGGCGCCGCCGTCCTCCGCGGACGTGATGGCAGGGTCGCCCTGGAGGTCCTCGGCGATCAGGATCTTGTCGGGGTGCCGCTCGTGGATGGTGTTCGTGATGGAGCGCAGGACGTCCCAGCCCTCCGGGAGGTCGCCGGTGCCGACGCCGTCGATCGTGCGGACGTAGAGCGTCGCGTCGAAGCGCAGCCCGTCGAGGTGGAACTCCTCGAGCCACATGAGGGCGTTGTCGTGGAGGAAGGCGCGCACCTCCTCGCGGCCGTAGTCGGGCCGGGTGTCGCCCCACGGCGTGGCCGAGCGCTCGTCGTTGTAGAAGTAGATCCCGCCCTTGCCGTCCTCGCTCCAGCCGTCGAACTGCCAGAGGGCGAGGTCGCTCGGGCCGTAGTGGTTGACGACGACGTCGAGGATCACGGCGATGCCGTGGCTGTGGGCCTCCTTGACGAACGACTTGAGGGCATCGGCGCCGCCGTAGCCGCTCTCGACCGCGAAGGGGTTCGACGGGTTGTAGCCCCACGAGTAGTCGCCGGCGAACTCCGCGACGGGCATGAGCTCGATCGCGTTGATGCCGAGCTGGTGCAGGTACTCGAGCTTGCCCGAGAGCCCGGTGAGGTCGCCGGCGTCGCCCTCGCTCGCGACGTAGGAGCCGATGTGGGTCTCGTAGATGACCAGCTCGTCGTGCGGGGGACAGCCGAACGTGTCGCCGCCCCAGTCGAAGGCGTCGCGGTCGTAGACGACGGCGTTGCCCGACGAGTTCGTGACGACCCGGGCGCGGGGGTCGATGCGCATGAGGCGCTGGTCGCCGTTGGTGATGACGAACTGGTACTCGTCGCCGGGGCGCACGCCGTCGACGTCGGCGTACCAGTGCCCGCTCTCCTCGGGGACCATCGCGTGACCGTCGCCGGACCAGTCGGTGAAGCTGCCGGTGACCGCGACGGCGTCGGCGTGCGGCGCCCACACGCGGAACGCGGTGCCCGTCTCGTGGGGCATGGACCCGAGTCCGGGGCGGTGGTCGTCGTGCTCGGACATGCGGGCTCCAGTCGGCTCGTTGAGGTGTCCCGAGCGTAGACGGGCTGCTGGGACCGATCAGGGACGTACCCGATCGGGCCGGCTCAGCGGACGAGGAGGTATGCCGGGTGCGCGGGGACCTGACCCGTCTCGAGCAGGTGCCGGGCGAGCAGCAGGGCGCCGTCGAGCGCGCCGCCGAGTGCCGGGGAGCGGGTGGCTCCCGCGCGGGCGAGGGCCTCGTCGAGCGCGCTCGCGACCGGGGCCGCGGACAGCAGGCCACCCGTCGCCGTCAGGGTCGGCGTCGGAAGGCCCTCGGCAGCGCGGAGCAGGGCTTGGGCGAGCGCGGATCCCGTTCTGGCGCAGAGCTCTCGAGCGACTGGGTCGTCGACGGCGGCGACCGTGACGATCGGGGCCACGGCTGCGAGACGCTCGGGGGCGTCGGGCGTCGTCATGACCTGGCGCGGCCACGTCTCGGGTGGTCCGATCAGAGCGGTTGCCGCCTCGAGGAGGGCAGGCGACCCGTCAGGCAGGCCGTCGTGGGCCCGGAGGGCGGCGCGCAGCCCCTCCATGCCGAGCACGGCGGCCGAGCCGGCGTCGCCGAGGACGTGGCCCCAGCCGTCGACCCGCCGCCACTGGCCGGCGAAGTCGGTGCCGAAGGCCACCGCTCCGGTGCCGGCGGCGACCACGGCACCGGGGCCGATGCGGCCGGTCGCGCCCACGAGGTTGGCGACGGCATCGCTGACCACGACGGTGCGGCGCGCACCCAGCCCGGCAGCGACCGTGCGCAGCACCTCGGCACGGTCGGCGAGGAAGAGCAGCCCGCGCATCGACCACACGACGACTTCGGGGGTCTCGGGCTGCCCTGCCGCAGTGGCCTTCTCGTCGGCATCGAGCAACGCCCGAGCATCGGCGACGAGGGATGCCAGGTCGATCCCGCCGACCCCGACCCGGGCCCCGGCGGCGGTGCGCACGGGACCGCGCCCGGCGGCATACGTGGTCAGGCGAAGGCCGGAGCCACCGACGTCGACGGCGACCACCGTGCGCTCGCTCACGCGAGCGAGCCGATCACTTCGCCATGCCGGCCGTCAACCCGGCGACGATCTGCTTCGTCGCGACGAGGAACAGCACGATGAGCGGGACCGTCGTGATGACGAGCCCGGCGAAGACCGCCGAGTAGTTCGTCGCGTTCTCGCCGAAGAAGGTCGTGAGGCCCACAGGGAGGGTGTACTTCTCCTCGCGGCGCAGCAGCACGAGCGGGAAGAGGAAGTCGTTCCAGATCGGCACGAAGCGGAAGACGGCCACGGTCGCGAGGGCGGGTCGCACGAGCGGCACCATGATCCGCCAGAACGTCTGCCAGCTCGTCGCGCCGTCGAGGGCCGCCGCCTCCTCCAGCTCCTCGGGCAGCTGCCGGAAGAACGTCGTGAGCACGAAGATCGAGAACGGGATGCCCGATGCGGCATACATGAGCATGAGGCCGAGCCGGGAGTCGACCAGCCCGAGCCCGTCGAAGAGGTAGAAGATCGGCAGGATCGCGAGGTGGATCGGCAGCATCAGGCCCGAGAGGAAGAGCGACTCGAGCCAGCGGAAGATCCTGGAGCGACCGCGAGCCAGGGCGTACGCGGCCATCGTCGCCACCGACGTCGAGATCGCCACCGCTCCGACCGTGACGGCCAGCGAGTTGCCGAAGTACGTCGCGAAGCTGCCGGTCGTCCACGCCTCGACGTAGCTCGCCGTCGTGGGCGGGGAGGGCAGGCCGAGCGGTTCGGTGATGAGGTCGGCGTTGCTGCGGAAGCTGTTGCTGACCATGAGCAGCAGTGGCACGAGCGCCAGAGCGGCATACCCCCAGAGCAGCACCCCGGCGCCCGCTCCGCCGACGGGACGGTTGGGCCGCGGCGGGCGGCGCCGGCTGGGCGGTGGGGTCGACGTGCCGGCCTGCTGCGGCGGCGCCTCGGTCGTGACGACGGCGGTGGTCATGCGGTGATCCTCCGCTCGTGTCGGCGCAGCACGGCGGTGGCGGCGTAGGCCCCGCCGAAGATGATGAGGAAGAGCACGGTCGCCAGAGCCGACGAGCTGCCGATCGCGTCGGTCGCGCCCGAGTCGAAGGCAGTGCGATAGAAGAGCAGCGAGACGAAGTCGGTTGCGCCGGCAGGGTTTCCGGTCGACCCGCCGAACGCGTACGGGAGGGCGAAGGCCTCCATGGCGAAGATGAACGTGAGCACCGACACGGTGCCGATGGCCGGCACCAGCAGCGGCAGGGTGATCCGGAAGAACGCCTGGCGGTTGCTCGCCCCGTCGACGCGGGCCGCCTCGGTGAGCTCCTCGGGCACCCCGCCGAGGGCCGCCCCGTAGAGCAGCACCGGGAAGCCGATCCACTGCCACACGCTGACGAGGATGACGACCCACAGGGCCGTCTTGGGATCGCCGAGCCAGGGCAGCGCCCACGACTCGAGGCCGATCCTCGTCAGCAGCGTGTTCAGGGGCCCGAAGGTCGGCGAGAGAAGGAGCGTCCACAGGTAGCCGATGACGATCGGGCTCACGAGGTAGGGCATCGCGTACAGCGTCTGGAGCGCCCGGCGGCTGCGCGGGCGGCTGTGCAGCAGATACGCGATGGTGAGCCCGAAGGTGTTCTGGATGAGCATCGTGCCGACGAAGAAGAGCACGTTGTGCAGCAGCGCCTGGGGCAGGTCGGTCGTGAACGGCGCCTTCGTGAAGAGCGTCGTGAAGTTCGCGACCCCGGCGAACTCCCCGCGGTTCGTGCCCTGCCAGTGGAAGAAGGCGTACGAGAACGCCGTCACCATCGGGTAGAGCACGAACACCGCGAAGAGCCCGAGCGCCGGGGCGACGAAGAGCAGGCCGGTGCGGCGCTTCATGCCATGCCTCTCGGGTCGAGCGTCACGCGCTCGGCTTGAACCAGGTCTTGATGCCGGTGTCGAGCTCCTTGCTCACCGTGGCGGCGTCCTTCGACCCGAGCAGCATCTCCTGGATGCCCTTGCCGAGCAGCTCGGTGCCCGACGGGGCGCCGTAGCGGAAGTCCGTGAGCAGCAGGTAGGGCGAGCCCGACTTCGAGTAGTTGTCGCTCATCTGCTTGAGCAGCGGGTCGGTCGGCTCGACACCGGGCACCGCCGAGAGCTGCTTGATGTCGTCGTTGACCATCTGGCCGAACTCCTTGGAGGTCATCCACGTGACGAGCTCGGTGGCCTCGGCAGGGTGCTTCGACCGGGCGGAGACGGCGAAGTTGCCATCGGCCCATCCTGCCGTCGTCGCGGTGGAACCGCTCGGCGAGCCGGGGGCGGGTGGCACCTGGAAGATGCCGATCTTCATGGCCGGGTTGGCCTTCTGGAAGACGGACAGGTCGAAGCTGCCGCCGGGGATCATCGCGGCCTTCTCGGCCGAGAACAGCGTCTGGGCATCCGTCTGGGCGACACCGGTGACGTTCTTCGGCATGTACTCGGCCAGGTCGGCGACGACCTTGACCGAACCCACCCAGTCGGGGTCGGTGAAGGACTTCTTGCCCGACTGCACCTCGCTCTGGAAGGCCTTGCCGCCGAAGCGGGAGCCGGCGAGCACCTCGTGGACGATCGGCAGGGTCCAGTCGTCCTTGGCGCCGACGGCGATCGGCGTGACCCCGGCGGCCATCAGCTTGTCGTTGGCGGCGACGAACCCGTCCCACGTGGTCGGTGCCGCGATGCCGTTCTTGTCGAACAGGCCCTGGTTGTAGAACATCTGGACCGTCTGGCGCGCGAGCGGGACGGAGTAGGTCTTGCCGTCCTCCTTGCCCTTGGTGCTCGCGACGACGTTCTCGTCCCAGCCGGACAGGTCGATCTTGCCGTCGAGCGGCAGCAGCGACTTGCTCGCGACGGTGCCCTGCAGCTGGCCGTACGAGCGGACCTGCGGCACGTCGGGACCGTTGGCGCCGGCGAGCCCGGTCGCGAGGATCTTGTTGTACTCCGTCGCCTTGAAGGCCTTGAACTCGATGTTCACGTTCGGGTGGGACTTCTCGTACGCGTCGAAGATCTTCTTGTACGCCGCCTCGTCCTCCACGCGCCACGACCACACGGTGAGGGTGGTCTTGCCGTCGGCGCCGGCATCGGCCCCGCCCGAGCTGTCCGACGAGGACGGCGAGCAGGCCGTCACGGCCAGGGCCCCGGAGAGGGCGGCGACCGTGAGGATGGTGCGGCGGACCCGCGACGAGCCGGCGAGGCGTGGGGCGAACGTCATTGTTGTGCTCCTGTCGGGTTCTGCGTGGTGCCGGGGGACACCGTTGATGGGGAGAGGGCGGTGCGGGAGTTCGGTGGTGAGGTCAGTTCTCGGGCGTGGTGCGCGTGGTGCCCCGGGGCGGACCGCCGAGCGCGAGCAGGGCCCTGGCGACCGACCCCTCGTGCTCGGCCATGGCACGTCGAGCTGTGCTGGCGTCGACGCCCGCGAGCATCGACAGCAGCGCCGGCTTCAGCTCGCCGTCGGCGTCGTCGAGGGCGGCGCGGGCCTGCGCGGCATCGGCGCCGGTGGCCTCCTGCAGGATGCGGAGCACGCGGCCGCGAAGCTTCGCGTTGGTGGCGACGACGTCGACCATGAGGTTGCTCCACGTGTGGCCGAGCCGGATCATCACGGCCGTCGAGAACGAGTTGAGGACCAGCTTCTGCGCAGTGCCGGCCTTGAGCCGGGTCGAGCCGGTCAGCGCCTCGGGGCCGGTGCGGGCGGCGAGCAGGTGGTCGGCGTGCTCGGCGATCTCGGCGTTCGGGTTGGCGGTGACGAGGCCGGTGACGGCGCCGCGCTCGCGGGCACGTTCGAGCGCGCCGGCCACGAACGGCGTACGCCCTGAGGCCGTGAGGCCGATCGCGATGTCACCTGGGCGGAGCGGGTCGGCCTCGGAGCGGCCGAGGTCGGCGTCGTCCTCGACGTTCTCGATGGCGCGCAGCAGCGCCTGGGGGCCGCCCGCGTGGTGCGCGACGAAGAGGCCGGCAGGGACGTTGAACGTCGGGAGCAGCTCGGCGGCGTCGAGCACGGCCAGGCGACCGGAGGTGCCGGCGCCGAAGTAGTGGACGGTGCCACCGGAGCGCAGCGAGTCGACGGCCCGGTCGACGAGGCGAGCCAGCTCAGGCAGCACCTCGCTGACGGCAGCGGCGACGGTCGCGTCCTCTGCGTTGAGCGTGCGCAGGATGTCGAGGGAGGTGTGGGTGTCGATGGACGTCGTCCCCGGATGGCGCTCCTCGGTGGGGGCGTCCACGGTCACCTCGCTGCTCACTCGTTGGAGGTTAGTTTCCTACGCGTATGCCGTCAATGCCGTAAATGAGTGACGTTCTCGTCACGACACCTCCAGACTCCCAGGGCGCAACCGGGTCACGCGTGTCGAGCGCTCCCTGCCCAGACGGTCCTCCCCGAGTCGAGTGCCCATTTACCGACGGCCCGCTCGGGTCGAGTGCTCATTTCCTGACCCAGAACACACGAAAATGGGCACTCGATGTGTCGGGAAGTGGGCAGTCGATGAAGGGACGGGAGCGTGATCGGCCTAGTCGGTGACGTGGTGGCCGGCGACGGCCTCGCGCGTGTCGACGACGGCCTTGCGGGCCCGGCGCAGGTTGCGTTGGGCCACGGCGATGTAGAGGCAGTCGACCACGGTCAGGGCCGCGATGCGGCTGGCTGTCGCGCCAGAACGCAGGCTGGTCTCGCGTGCCGCCGTGGTGAGCAGGAAGTCGACGCCGGAAGCGAGCCGCGAGAGCGGGAAGTTCGTGATCGCGACGGTCTTGGCTCCGGTGGAGCGAGCGGCCGCCAGTGCCTCGATCGTCTCGGTGGTGGTGCCTGAGTGCGAGATGCCGACGGCGACGTCGCCAGGCCCGAGCAGCGTGGCGCTCGTCAGGGCGATGTGCGGGTCGTTCCACGAGAAGGCCACGATGCCGATGCGGTGGAGCTTCTGCTGTAGGTCGGTGCCGACGATCGAGCTGGCGCCGATGCCGTAGATGTCGACGCGTCCGGCCTTGGCGATGGTGGCCGCCGCCGTGGCCATCGCCTCGCGGTCGAGCTGTTGCGCCGTCTCCTCGACGGCGCTCGCGTCGGTGAACGCGACCTTCGCGATGATGTCGTCGATCGAGTCCTTGGCGCTGATGTCGGTGCCGTTGTTGCTCATCGTGCGCGGCTGGGCGGACTCCTCGGCGAGGGTCAGGCGCAGCTGGGGGTAGCCGGGCAGGCCGAGCCTCCGGCAGAACCGGAGCACCGTCGTCTCCGACGTGCGCGCCGCAGTGGCCAGCTCGCTGATGGTGAGCCCGGCCGCGCGTCGGGCGTCGGCCAGCACGATGTCGGCCACGCGGTCCTCGGCGGGCGAGAGGGACGGCTTGATCCCCCGCAGGCGGATGAGCAGCGATGTGCTCGTCGCACCTGCGGGGGACGAGGTCCCGTCGTCGGTCCTGGGCATGGGCCTACGCTACGGCTTCGCGGCCCTGCAGCCGCCACCCGTCGGCCGTGAACGCGCCGGGTGTCTTCTCGCCGTCGAGCAGGATGCCGCCTGGCCCGTTGACGAGCACGTCGTCGACCGCGATGCCGCGCCCGAGGTAGCCGCCGTCGGTGGTGTGCCGCCAGCGCAGCTGCTGCGCGCCCGCCAGCAGGTCTGCACGGACCTGCACCCACCGTCGCGTGCCGGAACCCGAGACGACCCCGTCTGCGGCCTCGGTCTCGCCACGGTCGGTGACCTCGAACGACAGCGCCGTCCACGTGGCCCCGCCGTCGGTCGAGCGCTCGAGGTGCAGCAGGTCGGTCTCCTCGGTGTCGGCGAAGAGGTCGAAGCCGAGCCGGGCGCCGCGCGGGTCGACGGTCAGCGTGGGCGTCGTCAGGGTGGTCGTCGCGGCGTTGTCGGAGCCGGTGAACCAGGCCGAGTCGCCATGGCGGGGCCGGATGCCCATCGACGCGGCGATCCCATGGGCCCACTCTCGGCGGGCGAGGTTGATCGAGCCCCAGTTTCGCGACGGGTGCACGCGGTTGGTGAGCAGGATCGCGAACGAGCGCGACGTGAAGTCGATGACGATGGAGGTGCCGGTGTAGCCCGTGTGGCCGGCGGTGCGCGGGCCGGACAGGGCGTCCATGTACCAGCGCTGGTCGAGCTCGAAGCCGAGCCCGTGGCTGTCGCCGGGGCAGTCGCTGTTGAAGTCCGTGACGAGCTGCTCGACGCTCTTGCGGCTGAGGATGCGGTGCCCGTCGTAGGTGCCGCCGTTGAGCAGCGCCTGGGACAGGACGGCGAGGTCGTCCGCGGTCGAGAAGACGCCCGCGTGGCCGGCCACCCCACCCAGCGACCACGCGTTCTCGTCGTGCACCTCGCCACGGACCATCCCGCGCGGCGGGGCGGTCTGGAACTCCGCCGCCGCCGTGCGGGCCTTGTCGGTCGGGTTGTAGCCGGTGTCCTCCATGCCGATCGGCGCGGTGATGCGGTCGTGCACGACGGTGTCGAGCGGCGCGCCCCGCAGCTTCTCGACCATGACGCCGAGCGTGATGAGGTTGAGGTCGCTGTAGAGGTAGGTCGAGCCGGCCGGGTTGGTGAGCGGCTGGTCCATGACGGCCTTGATGCGCGAGGCCTTGTCGGGCCACTTGCTCCAGAGCGGCAGCCACGACGTGAAGCCCGAGGTGTGCGTGAGCAGCTGGCGCACCGTCACGGCGCCCTTGCCGTTGGCCGCGAACTCCGGGAGGTACGCCGCCGCGGGGCTCTCGAGCCTCACGCGACCTTCTTCGATGAGCTGCACGACGGCGATGGAGGTGAAGAGCTTCGACACCGACGCCAGGTCGAAGATCGTGTCGGTGCGCATCGGCTCCCACTGGTCACGCGGGAGCTCGGTCGTCGCGTCGGCGTAGCGCAGGGCCCATCCGCTCGCGTCGCGCTCGACGACGTGGCCCTCGTGCCCCATGATCCCGACCGCCCCGGCGAAGAGCGGGTGGCCTGAGGCGTCGACCTGTTCGTGGCCGTGGATCTGGGCGACCGACTCGGCGATGGGGGCCGGGTCGAGCCCGAGCGAGGCCGGGCTCGCGTCGGAGAGCACGGTGTTGGGCGGGGCGAAGCCGCGGTCGGGCTTGCTGAAGTCGTCCGCCGTGGCCGACCCGGCTGGCCCCGCGGTCACGAGGCTTCCCGCCAGGGCGAGGCTGCCGAGGGCGGCCGGGACGAGGGTGCGCAGGCGCATGTCACTCCTTGATCGTGCAGCAGTCTGGACGGCCGGTCAGTTCGCCGGGCCGGTGTAGAGGAGGTACTGCTGACGCCGGGCGTCGAAGGCCGCGAGCTCGTCCCGCCACGAACCGACGACCTCGGCGGTGGGTGCGCCGGCAGAGATCTGGGTGCGCAGCCGTTGCGAGCCGGTCAGCTTGTCGATCCAGTAGGGCCGCGCCGGGTCGTAGGAGTCGTAGCGCCAGGCGACGTCGCTGTAGATCCCCTTCGCCGCCACGAGCATCTCGACCGTCGAGCGGATCGGGTCGAACCGCGAGGGGTCGGTGACGTGGACCTGCACGCCGCCGCAGACGAGACCGACGTGCTTGTCGAAGGTCGGCGTGAAGTCGGCCTCGCGGAACCCGACACCCGGAAGGTCAAGGGCCGCAAGGCGTTCGGCCCACCGGTAGTCCACGTAGGGTGCGCCGATGAGCTCGAACGGACGGGTCGTGCCTCGCCCTTCGGAGAGGTTCGTGCCCTCGAACATGCCCGTGCCCGGGTAGACGAGGGCTGTGTCGGGGGTCGGCATGTTGGGACTCGGCATGACCCACGGGAGCCGGTGACGGCATACGGCACGTCTCGGCGCCACCCCTTCACCTGGATCACGGACAGCTCCGACAGGCGACCACCCGCGTCGGCCGGGAGGAACTCGGCGTCGAAGTAGCGGCAACAGGTAGCGGCGCGGCCCTCACGGGACGCGCCGCTCGGACTCGCAGCTCACCAGCCCGCGAGCGACCTCACGGTCTGCACCGTGTCGATCTCGGAGACCGGCTTGTCGTCGCGGTAGCGCAGCACCCTGGCGAAGCGCAGCGCCATGCCGCCGGGGTAGCGGCTCGACCGCTGCACGCCGTCGAAGGCGATCTCGACGACCTGCTCGGGTCGCAGCGGCACGACACCCCACTGCTGGCCCGACCGGCCGGCCTCGACATCTGCCGGGTCGACCGCGAGCTCGCCGAACCGCTCGGTCTGCCAGACGAGCATCTCGTCGGTCATGCCCTTGAAGGTCTTGCCGAGCATGACGAGCTCACCTGAGTCGGCATCGCGTGCGCCGAGGTGGATGTTGGACAGCCAACCGCGGCGGCGCCCGCTGCCCCACTCGACGGCGAGCACGACGAGGTCGAGGGTGTGCCGCGGCTTGACCTTGACCCACCCCGGACCGCGCCTCCCGGCGGCATACGGCAGCGCCGGGTCCTTGACGACGACGCCCTCGTGACCCGCCGCGACGAGGTCGGCGAAGAACTCCTGCGCGGTTCCCGCGTCGTCGGTGAGCTCACGCGGCACCAGCCACGCCGGAGGAACGGTCTCGGCGAGCGTGGCCCAGCGCGTGGCTGCCGGCTCGTCGAGCAGGTCGTCACCGTCGAGGTGGAGCAGGTCGAAGAAGAAGGGGGTGAGCGGCACCTCCTCGCGCAGCCGCTCGACGTCGGCAGTGCTCGCCGTTCGCGCCCCGGTGACCTGGAACGGCTGCGGCCGACCACCCGCGGAGAGGGCGATGACCTCGCCGTCGAGCACGAGGGTCTCGACGTCGAGCGCGGCCAGCGCCTCGGTGATCTCGGGCATGCGGTCGGTCACCTCGTCGAGCGTGCGGGTGAAGAGGCGTACGGACCCCGGGCTGGTGCGGTTGTCGACGTGCGCCTGCAGCCGTATGCCGTCGAGCTTGGCCTCGACCACGACCCCGCCTCCCAGCGTGGCGAGGGCGGCCGCGAC
This sequence comes from Terrabacter sp. 2RAF25, assembly GCF_052115265.1. Lineage (NCBI taxonomy): Bacteria > Bacillati > Actinomycetota > Actinomycetes > Micrococcales > Intrasporangiaceae > Terrabacter > Terrabacter sp. 2RAF25. The sequence goes on along the minus strand of NZ_JBFRGJ010000010.1, from coordinate 30,266 downwards.
GTCGGGAGCCGAGCCGGCGAGCATCGGCCGCAGCGGCCGGCCGACCTCGAGGGTGAGTGCCTCGAGCGCCTGGACTCCACCGGTGAGGGCGGCGCTCGCGACCGGACCGGCGAACCCGGCGAGCATGACGGCGCGACGGACCGCGGCGTCGGGCACGCCCGCCGCCTTGGCCACGGCCTGGAGCATGACGCCGTCGCCTGCGCCCTGCCTCGTCTCGCCCGTGATGAGGCCGCGGAGCCACTGCTGCTCGTCGGCGGTTGCGCGCCCGAAGAGGTCGCGGACGGCGGCCGTGCGCGCCACGGCGGAGCCCGAGCCGCCGATGGCGGCGATGGCGGTCGCGGCGGCGTCGACCTCCTGCACCGTGAGGGTGCTCGTCTCGGCCGGCTCGGGCAGTCCCTGCAGCCCGCGCCAGCTGACGCCGATGCGCCGCTGCGGCAATGCGCCGGAGAGGTGCGCGGTGACGACCTCGACGGTGGCCGGGCCGTCGGCCGCGGCGCGGGCGAGGCAGGCGGCGAGGGCCTCGACCTTCGCGGTGCGCGACGACGTCGCGGCGACGGCGTGGGAGGTGGCGACGACGTCGGAGAGCTCCATGCCCAGATCCTGCCCGCTCCCACCCACACCCCAACCCTCTCCCAACCGTCGAGAGGCCAAAGTTCGCGGCCTCCCAACCGTCGAGAGGTCACGCGCGTCGGCGTCGGGTCTAGATTCGACCCATGCGCGGCACCGGGCTCCGGACGCGCGCCCTGGCCCGGACCGCCGCGCGGGGTGCGACGGCAGCCGCAGGCCTGCTCGCCGTGGCAACCCGGGTGACGCCGTGGCCGTCCGCACTCGCCATCCGGGCGATCTTCGACCGAGTGGCGGCTCGCGCCAGCTCGGCGCTCGAGCGGCATGTTCCCGCCGGCCTCGTCGAGGACGTCGACGAGGCGTACGACATCTCCTCGCCCGACGGGCGGCTCGACGTCTTCCGCCCGGAGCGCGATGGCCCGTTGCCGGCGGTCGTCTGGGTGCACGGCGGCGCCTTCGTGAGCGGCTCCAAGGGGGACGTGGCCAACTACCTGCGGGTGCTCGCCGGCAGGGGTTTCGCGACCGTCGGGGTCGACTACTCGATCGCGCCGGGTTCGCGCTACCCGAAGCCGGTGGGGCAGGTGGCGGCCGCCCTCGCGCACCTCGTCGACCATGCCGACCGCCTCGGCATCGATCCCACGCGGATCGTCCTGGCGGGGGACTCGGCCGGTGCCCAGATCGCCGCGCAGGTCGCGCTGCTCGCCACCGACGAGGCGTACGCGCGCGGCGTGGGGATCGCGCTGGACGTGCCGCCGGACGCGCTGCGGGGTGTCGTGCTCTTCTGTGGCGCCTACGACTTCACGCTGGCCCGTGGGTCGACCCGGCTCGGCAGCTGGCTCGTCGACACGGCGATCTGGTCGTACCTCGGACCGCAGCGGCACGACGAACGGGTCACCCTTCAGGGCTCGATCCCCCCGAACCTCACGCCCGCCTTCCCTCCCGCTTTCGTCTCGGCAGGCAACGGCGACCCGCTGCTCCCGCACACGCTGGGTCTGGTGGAGTCGCTCGAGTCGCACGGGGTCGAGCACGAGACGCTGCTCTTCGCCGACGACCACGAGCCGCGTCTCGGCCACGAGTACCAGCTCGACCTCGACACGGCCGCGGGGCGCGAGGCCCTGGACCGGTCGGTCGCGTTCATCCAGCGCGTCACCTCCTGAGACGGCCAGCAGTGACCCCTCGACCGGTAGGCGCCCGCCAGCTTTGGCCTCTCGACGGGTGCGAGGCCGCGAAGTTTGGCCTCTCGACGGGTGGAGAGGGGGGTGGGTCACTTGACGGGGAGGGGCTGTTGTCGTCAAGGTAAGCAAGCGCTTAGTCCACTCGCGAGGAGCAGCATGCCCGACACCGCCGTCGTCACCGGAGCCGCCCGGGGCATCGGGCGAGCCATCGCCACCCGCCTCGCGCGTGAGGGATGGCAGGTCGTCGTCGCCGACCTCGACGCCGACGAGCTCGCCGCGGTCGCCGCCGACACCGGAGCGCTCGCCGTTCCCGGCGACACCTCGACCGACGCAGGCGTACGCCACCTCGTCGACACGGCATACGGGCACCTCGGGCACGTCGACGTCTACTTCGCCAACGCCGGCATCGGCACGCTCGAGGGGCTCGACGCCTCGGACGCCGAGTGGGCCCGCACCCTCGAGACCAATGTGCTCGCCCACGTGCGCGCCGCCCGGCTGCTCGTGCCCTGCTGGCTCGAGGCAGGCGGCGGCCGCCTCGTCGTGACCGCCTCTGCTGCAGGCCTGCTCACGATGCTCGGCGACGCGCCCTACTCGGTGAGCAAGCACGCGGCCGTCGCCTTCGCCGAGTGGCTCAGCGCGACCTACCGGCACCGCGGCATCGTGGTCCAGGCCATCTGCCCGCAGGGCGTGCAGACCCGGATGCTGGATGGCTCGGGACCGCTCAAGGACCTCCTCACCCTCGACGCGACCCTGACGGCCGACGAGGTCGCCGAGGCCGCGTGGGGGGCCCTCGCGACCGACAACTTCTACGTGCTCCCGCACCCGGAGGTGCGCGACTACTACGCGCAGCGTGCCGCCCACCCCGACGCCTGGCTCGCCGGCATGAACCGGCTCCAGCAGAAGCTCGACCACCAGACCCAGACCTCCACCACCCCCACCCAGGAGCACGCATGACCGACCAGCCCACCACAGCCGACACGACCACCCAGCGCACCGCCATCGTCACGGGCGCCGCCCGCGGCATCGGCGCGGCCGTCGCCCAGCGCCTCGCCGCCGACGGGTTCGCCGTGGCTGTGCTCGACCTCGACGAGTCCGCCTGTGCTGCAGTGGTTTCGCAGGTCGAGGCGGCGGGAGGTAAGGGTCTGGCCGTCGGGGTCGACGTGTCCGACGAGGAGGGCGTGCAGGCAGCCGTCGACCGCGTCGCCGCCGAGCTCGGCGCACCGACGGTGCTCGTCAACAACGCAGGCATCATCCGCGACAACATGCTCTTCAAGATGACCGCCGGCGACTGGGACGCCGTGATGAACGTCCACCTGCGCGGCTCGTTCCTCATGACGCGGGCCACCCAGAAGCACATGATCGACGCCAAGTGGGGCCGCGTCGTCAACCTCAGCTCGACCTCCGCCCTCGGCAACCGCGGCCAGGCCAACTACTCCGCCGCCAAGGCCGGCCTGCAGGGCTTCACCAAGACGCTCGCCATCGAGCTCGGCAAGTTCGGCGTCACGGCCAACGCCATCGCCCCGGGCTTCATCGCCACCGACATGACGCGCCAGACCGCAGAGCGCATGGGCATCACCTTCGAGCAGTTCCTCGAGGGCGCGGCCAAGGAGATCCCCGTCGGCCGCGTCGGCCAGCCCGACGACATCGCCGCCACCGCGTCGTTCCTCGTCAGCGAGGGAGCCGGGTTCGTGTCGGGCCAGGTCATCTACGTGGCCGGCGGCCCGAAGGACTGACGTGACCGGACCCGATGAGCGCGGCCGCACCACCGGGCCCGAGCGACCGCTCGAGGACCCGCCCGGACTCCCACTCGCGCGTCTGGCGGACTGGCTCGGCAGCGCCGCACCCGGGTTGCTGGACGACCCGCTCACCGGGCGGGTCGTGGCCGGCGGCAAGTCCAACCTCACCTACGAGGTCGGTGACGGCGCCACCACGGTCATCGTGCGGCGGCCGCCGCTCGGGCACGTCCTGGCGACCGCGCACGACATGGGGCGCGAGCACCGCGTCATCACCGCGCTGCGCGACACCGCCGTGCCGGTCCCGACGACGTATGCCGTGTGCGACGACCCCGACGTCATCGGCGCGCCCTTCTACGTCATGGAGCGCGTGGCAGGCACGCCGTACCGGTTCGCCGCGCAGCTCGGCCCGGTCGGTTCCGGGCGGGTGAGGGCCATCAGCGAGCGCATGGTCGACACCCTCGTCGCGCTCCATGCCGTCGACCCTGAGGCCGTCGGTCTGGGTGACTTCGGGCGGCCCGAGGGGTTCCTCGAGCGGCAGGTGCGGCGGTGGAAGCAGCAGCTCGACGCCTCGCGCAGCCGCGACCTGCCGGGTATCGACGAGCTGCACGACCGTCTGACGAAGTCGGTTCCGGCGCAAGGTGATCCGGCGATCGTCCACGGCGACTTCCGGCTCGACAACCTGCTCGTCACCGACGACGACCACGTGTCGGCCGTGCTCGACTGGGAGATGGCGACCATCGGCGACCCGCTCACTGACGTCGCGCTGCTCGAGGCGTACCAGACGCTCCCGCGCATGATGGACAGCGTCGCCGTGTCCGACGTGTCGCGCACGCCCGGCTTCATCACCGGGCCGGAGCTGCGCCAGAGGTATGCCGCCGCGAGCGGGCGAGACCTCACGCACCTCTCGTTCCACCTCGGGCTCGCCTACTTCAAGCTCGCGGTGATCCTCGAGGGCATCCACTACCGCTACACCCAGGGCCAGACCGTCGGCTCGGGCTTCGCGCGCATCGGGGAGGCCACCGGGCCCCTCGTCGCAGCGGGGCTCCGGGCCGTCGACACCGAGGAGGACTGAGGCACATGGACTTCGGATTCGACGCCAGGACCGAGGAGCTGCGCCAGGAGCTGCTCGGCTTCATGGACGAGCGCATCGTGCCGTCGCTGCCCGTCTTCGACGAGCAGGTCGCGGACCTCGACGACCGCTGGGCGTGGAGCACGGCGCCGGTGCTCCAGACGCTCCGCGCAGAGGCCCGCGACCTCGGCCTCTGGAACGTCTTCCTCCCCGGGGATCGCGGGCCAGGGCTGACCAACCTCCAGTACGCCCCGCTCGCCGAGATCACCGGTCGCTGCATCCGCCTCGCTCCGGCGGTGCTCAACTGTGCCGCGCCCGACACCGGCAACATGGAGGTGCTCACCCAGTTCGGCACCGAGGACCAGCAGTCCGAATGGCTGGAACCCCTGCTGCGTGGGGAGATCCGTTCTGCTTTCGCCATGACGGAGCCCGGCGTCGCCAGCAGCGACGCCACCAACATCGAGCTCTCGATCCGCCGCGAGGGCGACGACTACGTCATCAACGGCCGCAAGTGGTGGATCACCGGCGCGATGAACCCCGAGTGCGAGATCTTCATCGTCATGGGCAAGACCGACCCCACCGCCGACCGGCACCGGCAGCAGTCGATGGTCCTCGTCCCGCGCGACGCCCCCGGCCTCGAAATCGTGCGCGGCATGGAGGTCTTCGGCTACGACGACCACGACCACGGTGGCCACGCCGAGCTGCGGTTCACCGACGTCCGCGTTCCCGCCTCCAACCTCATCGGTGAGGAGGGCACCGGCTTCGCCATCGCCCAGGCCCGGCTCGGCCCAGGCCGCATCCACCACTGCCTGCGCTCGATCGGCCTCGCCGAGGTCGCCATCGAGGCGATGTGCCGCCGTGCGTCCGAGCGCGTCGCGTTCGGCCGGCCGATCGCCGACCAAGGCGTGGTGCGCGACTGGATCGCCGAGTCGCGTGTGCGCATCGAGCAGCTGCGCCTGCTCGTGCTCAAGACCGCCTGGCTGATGGACACCGTCGGCAACAAGGGCGCGCACACCGAGATCCAGGCCATCAAGATCGCGACGCCCAAGACGGTCGAGTGGATCCTCGACAAGGCCATCCAGACCCACGGCGCCGCCGGCCTGAGCCAGGACACCGAGCTCGCCGCGGCCTTCGCCGGCATCCGCACGCTGCGCTTTGCCGACGGCCCCGACGAGGTGCACAAGAACGCCCTCGCCAAGGCCGAGCTGCGGAGGTATGCCGCCCGCTGAGCGCGGGTGCGTGACCGCGGCATCCGGCATACGCATCGAACCGAGAGACCGAGCGACAGACCGACGAAGGGATCGCACCATGGACTTCGACCTCAGCGCCGAGGAGCGCGAGATCCGCGACTGGGTGCGCACCTTCGTGCGCAAGGAGGTCATGCCGCTCGAGCAGCAGGTGCTCGAGCGCGAGCGGCGCCATGAGCGCGGCATCACGGCCGATGAGCTGAAAGCCTTGCAGGACAAGGCGAAAGCGTCCGGCTTCTTCGGCATCCAGACCCCCGAGAGCCACGGCGGCATGGGCCAGGGCGCTGTGGTCGCCGCCCTCATCGAGATCGAGCTCGGCCGCTCGTTCGTGCAGTTCAAGTTCGGCGGCGAGGCCGACAACATCCTCTTCAGCGCCACCGAGGAGCAGCAGGAGCGCTACCTCGTGCCGACGATCCAAGGCACGCGCACGTCGTGCTTCGCGATCACCGAGCCCGGGGCCGGCTCCGACGCCCGCGCCATCCGCACAGGTGCCCGCCGCGAGGGCGACGAGTGGGTCATCAACGGCGAGAAGACCTTCATCACCGGCGGCCACGAGGCCGACTTCGTCATGGTCTTCGCGGTCACCGACAAGGAGAAGGGCGCCGACGGCGGCGTCACGTGCTTCCTCGTCGACCGCGAGCTCGGCTGGCGCAGCGAGCCCATCGACACCATGGGCGAGTGGGGCCCGGCCGCCCTCGTCTTCGAGGACGTGCGGGTGCCCCACTCAGCCATCCTCGGCGAGGAGGGCAAGGGCTTCGAGCTCGCCATGCGGTGGATCGGCAAGGGCCGTTACATGCTGCCGGCCCGCGCGCTCGGCGCCTGCGAGCGGCTCGTCGAGATGGGGATGGAGCACGCGCGCAACCGCGTCACCTTCGGCGAGCCGATCGCGAGCCGGCAGGCCATCCAGTGGATGGTCGCCGACTCAGCCGTCGAGATCGAGGCGCTGCGCTGGCTCGTGCTCACCTCCGCGTGGCAGGTCGACCGAGGCATCGACTCGCGCCAGTCGCAGTCGATGGCCAAGCTCTTCGGCGGGGTCAAGGCCAACGAGATCGTCGACCGGGTGCTCCAGATGCACGGCGGCATGGGCTACACGCGCGAGCTGCCCGTCGAGCGCTGGTACCGGGAGCTGCGGCTGCTGCGGATCTACGAGGGCACCGACGAGATCCAGCGACGCACGATCGCCCGAAACCTGCTCAGGGGTCATGCCTCCGTGCGGGGCCACCTCGGCTGAGCCTTCCGCAAGCCCACGGCCGGGCGCATGCTTGACGCATGACCGGGCCTCCCGCAAGCGCGAAGCAGTTCAACAAGGTCGCGGTGCGCCTCGCGGGGCACCGATTCCTCCCTCTCTGGGCGGTGCTCCGGCACACGGGCCGCAAGAGCGGAAGGCCCTACGAGACCCCGATCGCTGTGGTGCCCACGGACACGACCTTCCTCATCGCGCTGCCGTGGGGAAAGGGCACCGACTGGGCGCGCAACGTGCAGCACGCCGGTGGGTGCACGATTCGCTGGAAGGGCCGGGAGTTCATCTGCGCGGAGCCGACCTTCGTCGGCAAGGAGGTCGCCCTCGAGGCGGCCACCGGTATGCTCCGGCGTGGCATCGAGCGGCAGGACCTGCCCCACGGCTTCCTGCAGCTCACCCGTGAACCGGCGCCCCAGCGTTCGGCCATGCAGTCGGGCTGGTGACCCCCGGGCCCACGCCGCCACATCTCACGCCACATCTCACAACGCCACGTCCCAAGCTGCCACGTCCCACGACACGGTGTGGCATACGCCCTTTTTGTCGGATTGTCAGCCCGTCTGCGACATCATGGGTAGATGACGTGCGCGCCCAGCACTGCGGCCGGCTCCACGCCGCGGCACGCCCCGTCAGGGGTGGCCGCGTGACGCGGCCCGTCCTCTCGCGCTGGAACTGGTGGGTCTGGGCGCTGCTCGCGCTCGTCGGCGTCTTCGTGCTGGGCGTCACCGCGGTGCGCTTCGCCCCGCCCGGGTCGACGGTGGCGGTCTGGTGGCCGGCGGCAGGACTTGCCGTCTCGTTCCTGCTCGCCACCGGCCGTGACCGTCGGGCCTATCTTTTCCTGGTCGGGGTGCTCCTCTCCAGCGGGGCGGCCAACTACTACGGGGGAAGACCGTCGGTCGTCGCCCTCTGTTTCGGCGTTGCGAACGCGGCCGAGGCGGCCGTCGTCCACGGCCTGCTCACGCGTGGCGTCCGCCGACCCACCCTGGCCTCGATGGAGGACCTCTGGCGGCTGCTCGCGGCCACCCTCGCCGGGGCTCTGGTGTTCGGGGTGCTCGCCGGGCTCACGGTGCGCTTCGGACTGGACGGGCCGTTCCTCGCGACGATGTCGGCCGTGACGGCGTCGCACGCCGCCGCGGTGCTGGTGCTCGCTCCGATGGGTCTCGCGGCGCGGGTCCTGCGCGCTCAGCCGCTCGGGCTCGAGGACCTCGTCCAGTGGGTCGCGGTCGTGGGGGTGACCGTCTGGGTCTTCCACGCCGGCCAGCTGCTGCCCCTGGCGTTCCTGCCCATCCCGGTGCTCGTCTGGGGGGCGCTGCGCCTCGGTCAGCGCACCGTCGCCGTGCAGCTGCTCGTCGTCGGGGTGACCGCGGTCGTCATGACGAGTCGCGGGGGTGGCCCGTTCGCGTCGGCGGCCCTCACCGGTGGCATCCGGCCCGAGACCGTCGGGGCCCTGACACAGGCCTTCCTCGCCACCGCGGCCGTCACGGCCCTGTCGCTCGCCGTCGCCACGACCCAGCGCCGCACCGCCCTGTCCGAGCTGCGCGACGAGGTGGAGCTCAGCGGTGTCGTGCTCGACACCGCCGCGAGCGCCATCGTCGTGGTCGACCGCGACGGCACGATCGCGCGTCTCAACGCCACAGCCGCCCGGCTCATCGGTGACACGGAGGAGGCGATCGTCGGACGGCTCGCCGCCGACGCCTTCCCCGCGGCCGACCGCGAGCGCGTCGTCGCGACGATGGCCGGGATCGCCCGCGGCACCTCCCCGCTCACCGAGGAGCACGACTGGCACGTGAAGGGTCTGGGCGTGCGCCGGATGGTGTGGACCAACGCCTACCTCACCGACGACGACGGCCGCCGCACCCACCTCGTCAAGACCGGTGTCGACGTGACCGACGAACGCGCCGCGCGCACCTTCGTCGAGGCGGTGCTCGAGGCGGCGACCGCCACGGCCATCATCGGCATGGACCTCGAGGGTGTCGTCACCCTCTTCAACCGAGGTGCCGAGAACGTCATCGGCTGGCAGGCGTCCGACGTCGTGGGGCGGCACGACTGGCCGCTGCTCCACGACCCCGCCGAGATCGCCACCCGAGCGGCCGAGCTCGGCGTCGAGCCCGGCTTCGACGTGCTGGTCCACCTGGTCAGGGAGGGGGCGCCCGCCGAGACCCGCGACTGGACCTGCGTGCGCCGGGACGGCACGCGGCGCACCGTGTCGCTGACGATGAGCGGCATCCGGGACCAGTCCGGGAGCCTCACCGGCTACCTAGCCGTCGCCGAGGACGTGACCCGGCGTCGCCAGGCCGAGATCGCGCTGCAGGTCGCCCTCGACCGGGAGCGGCAGGCCGTCGAGGAGCTGACCGCGCTCGACCGCACGAAGTCCGACTTCGTCTCGACCGTGAGCCACGAGCTGCGGACGCCCCTGGCGAGTGTCCTCGGCTACGCCGAGATGCTCGAGGACGGCGCCGCCGGCCCGCTGACCGACCGTCAGGTCGAGCTCGTCTCACGTGTCGACCGCAACGGGCGGCGCCTGCTGTCGCTCATCGAGGACCTGCTGCTCAACTCCCGCATCGAGGCCGGCCGCCTCCAGCTCGACCTGCGGCGGTGCGACCTGACCGATGTCGTGGCGAGCGCGTGGTCGTCCGTGAACACGGTGACGGCCCAGCGTGACCTCGACCGTCGGGTGGAGCTCGGGGAGCGTCCCCTGTGGGTCGAGGGCGATCCCGTGGCCCTCGAGCGGATGGTGACCAACCTGTTCTCCAACGCCGTGAAGTTCACGCCCGACGGCGGCCGGGTCAGCCTCGGGCTGCGGGTCGACGAGCAGGAGCCGAGCACGGTGCACCTCGTCGTCGCCGACTCCGGCATGGGCATCCCGGCCGCCGACCACGAGCGGGTCTTCGCGCGGTTCTTCCGGTCCAACGCCGCCAACGAGAGGGCGATCCAGGGCTCGGGGCTCGGGCTGTCGATCGTGCGGGCCATCGCCGAGGGCCACGGCGGCACCGTCTCGGTCGAGTCCGAGCCCGAGCAGGGTGCGACGTTCACGGTGTCGCTGCCCCGGACGCTCGCCGAGGCCAATTCCGACGGACCGGCCCTCTTGCGCGCCGGTCGGACATATCGTGACCAGAAGGACGATTCGTAGCGCGGTGCGAAGGCGCCGACACGAGCGAGAGGCCAGGGGAGCAGGGGTGCGCGACGGCGTGACGTGGGAGGTGCGGGCGCTCGGGCGCCTCACCGAGCTGATGAACCGGGTCAGCGCGCAGGACGACCTCGAGAGCCTCTTCGAGATGGTCGTCGACGGTGCGGCCGACGTCGTCGGCTTCAAGGTCGCCGCGATCAGCCTCGTCATCCCGTCGGGGGACGTGGAGGTCGTCGCGGTCGCGGGCGACGACGACGCGCGCAGCGAGCTGATGGGGCGGCGCACTCCCCGGATCAATCTCGAGGCTGAGTTCGCGGTGGCCGAGCGATGGGGCGGCCTACGGTTCGTGCCGGCCGGTCAGCTGCCTGCCGGCTCCGAGGACGGCTGGGTCGCCTCCGACTGGACGGCGCCGGCCGACGATCCTGACGCGTGGAACCCCGAGGACACCTTGATCGCGCCGTTCTTCGACGCCGTCGGCAACCTTCTGGGCATCCTGTCGGTCGACCTGCCGCTCAGCGGCCGCCGCCCCGACCTCACCCAGCGCGCCGTGCTCGAGCTGTTCGCCCACCAGACCGGCATCGCGATCTCCGCGGCTCGCCAGCGCAACGCGCTCTCCGAACGGGTCCGGCTCGTCGAGGCGGTGCAGACCGTCGCCCGCATAGCGCAGGAGGACCTCGACCCGGCGAAGGTGCTCGACGTTGCCTCCGAGCCGATCGCGGCAGGACTGGCCACCTCGGGCCTCTGGATGCGCGCCTTCGCCGGTGAGGACGACGACGAGCGCGAGAGTGTCGCGGCCCGCAGCGGCGGGCCGGTCCGCACGCCCGTCTCGCTCGTCGCGATCGCCCGTGACGTCGCGACCCGCCGCTGGCGTACGGGCGGGGTCGCCGTCGTCGACCAGGACAGCGGCGGCGACGCCGACCTGATGTGGCGGGCCGACGAGCTCGCCGAGGTGCGGCAGTTCCTCGGCGACGCGCGGGCCCGCTCGATCCTCGTCGCGCCGATCGGGTCGGGGTCGGCCTGCTTCGGCTACATCGCGTGCACGCGCAGCCCCGGCGACCCCGAGTGGACCGAGGCCGAGGCGGCCGCGGCGCTCGAGATCGGCCGTGACCTCGGCCGCGCCATCCGCAACGCCCGTCTGTATGCCGCCGAGCGCCGGGTCGCTGCCGAGCTGCGTGAGTCCGACCGCAGCAAGACCCAGCTCTTCTCGACCGTGTCGCACGAGCTGAAGAATCCCCTCGCCTCCATCGTCGGGCACGTCGAGCTGCTGCGGCAGGAGCCCGACAGCAACCCGGACTGGTCGCTGGGGGTCATCGAACGCAACACCGAGAGGCTGCAGAGCCTCGTCGACGACCTGCTGACGCTGTCGCGGGTCAGCGACCCCGACCGGGCCATGCCCCAGGCCGACGTAGACCTCGGCACGGTGTCGCGCGAGGTGGTCGACATGTTCCGCCCGCGGGCCGACCACCAGGACGTGACGCTCACCTTCGACCTCGAGCCCGAGCTGCCCCTCGTGCGCGGCAGCGCCGGCGACCTCGAGCGCGTGGTTCAGAACCTCGTGAGCAACGCCGTGAAGTTCACGCCGGCGGGTGGCTCGGTGGCCGTGTCGGTCGCCAGCCGGCGCGACCGCGTCGTGCTCGAGTGCGCCGACGACGGGCTGGGCATCTCGCCGGAGGACCAGGTGGGCCTGTTCACCGAGTTCTTCCGCGGCACCAACCCTGCCAGCCTCAAGGTCCCGGGCACCGGCCTGGGCCTGAGCATCGCCCAGCGCGTGGTGACGCGACACGGTGGTCGCATCCACGTCGACTCCGAGCTGGGGCGCGGCACGAGCGTCCGGCTGCTGCTGCCGGCTCTCTGACCGGCAGGGCAGCCGTCGAGAGACCGGGCTTCAGGACGCGTGGCGACCGCGCGTCGCCGGCGTCGCCGGCGTCGCCCCTGTCGGGGACAGGTGGGTCGAGAACGACCGGGCCCGCAGCAGCAGGGTGGCGCCGACGACGATGCAGACGATCTCGGCGGCCGCCGCCAGGAAGACGGCGAGGCCCGACCACTGGCTCTTGATGCCGAGCAGGCCCACGGTGGTGGAGATGATGAACGCGCCGAGCGTCGCCCCGCCGAAGCCGAGGGTGAGGAACGCCGGGACCCAGTGCTCCCAGCGCAGCAGCATGACCGCGATGACCACGCCCGCCACGACGTTGACGAGGAACATCGGCCCGACCGACTGGTTGCGCACGCCGTCGAACCACAGGTAGCCGTGCACCGCGGCGGAGACGATCAACGCCGCCGCACCCAAGATCCGGAGTCTCATCAGGTCTCTCCTGTCGCCGGTGTCGCGCCGCGGCGTCAGGTTTGGCGTCGTGGTGTTGGACTCTTGCCCACGAAGACGAGCGAGCGCATACCGCGGTTCACCCGGCGCCTCTGGACGCGGGGTCGTGCCGACCGGCGGTCAGCCGTCGTGACCGGGGCCGTAGGCGGTGAGGAACCGGTCACGGAAGCGGTCCATCGGCCAGGTCGGCGCGTTCGCGGCCGGCCGCAGCCCGTCCTGCCAGCCCCAGCTGCGGATGCGCTCGAGCACCGCCTTGTCGCGCGTGACGAGGCTGACGGGCACGTCATGGCTCGCGTTCTCGCCGGAGACGACGCTGACGGGCTGGTGGTCGCCGAGCACGAGCACGACGAGGTTGTCGTCCTTCGTGCCCTCGAGGAACGACACGACGCTGTCGAGGGAGTACGCGACGGTCTGGCCGTATGCCGTCTTGATCCGGTCGGTGCTGCGCCACACGACGTCGCGGGTGGGCGCCTTGCCGGCGTCGGCGAGGAACACCGAGCCGTCGCCGACGGCTGACCAGTCAACGAGGCGCGGCAGGGGTGCCCACGGCACGTGGCTCGTGACGAGGTCGACCTCGGCCATGATGCGTGGCCGGTCGGGGCGGGCGAGCTCGAGACGGTCGAACGCTGACAGGGTGTACTGGTCGGGCATCGGGGCGTAGCCGTAGCCGGGGCCGGCGTAGCCCAGCGTGCGGGCGTCGTAGATGTGGTCGTAGCCGTAGAAGGCCCGGCCCTCGGGCCAGTCGCGCCAGTCGGCGGGGATGACGTCGACGGTCCGCCAGCCGGCCTCCGAGAACGCCCGGGCGAGGGTGAGGCGTCGCGTCTCGAGCAGCTGGTCGTAGCGCTGCTGGCTGCTCACCCAGAGGCCCGACTGGAGGGTCGAGTGGGCGAGCCAGCTGATGCCGCCGAAGGTCGGGGAGGTGAGCCACGCGCTGCGGGTCGACCAGCCGTCGGCCTGCAGGCTGCTCGTTCCCTTCGCCAGCGCCGTGGCGACGTCGGGGCTCCGCTCGACCGCCACCCTGCCGTAGCTCTCGACGAACACGACGACGACGTCTTTGCCGCGCAGCGCCGTCAGCAGCCGGTCGGGCCGCGCGTCGGCGAACGCGTCGACGGGGATCTGGGTCGCGAAGGAGGCGCGGTCCTCAGACGCGTCGCGGACCGTCGTGACCTCGTGGGCGGTGAGGGCTGCGGTGGTCGCTGACGCGACGGGCAGGTCAGGGCCGACGCTGAGCCCGAGCGGTGCGCAGACGAGCCACGCGACCGCGCCGGCGAGCGCGACCCGCCACGCCGCTGAGCGGTGGCGCTCGACGAGGCTGCCGACCCGGAGCACGGCCCACGGGGCGACGGCGACCAGGCCCAGGAGGAGCAGCACGGCGCCGGCGACGACGAGCAGCGCGACGGTCGGGCCCACCGCGTCGCCGACCAGGTCGTGCGCGGAGCCGACGTAGCGCCAGTCGGTCAGCGCGTTGAAGGGCCGGTAGAGGGCGGCGACGAAGACGGCGTCGAGCACCCGGAGGGCGAACAGGGCGCCCAGGAGCACGCCGACGACGACGGCCAGCCACCGGCGTACGCGGCCGCGGAGCACGAGCAGGGCCGCCACGAGCACGACTCCCTCCAGCGGCACCCGCAGGAGGGCCAGCGGTGTGGGGTACCAGCCGATGGCCGGGACCGGGGCAAGCAGCGCGACCCAGAGCACCACCAGGGCGACCGCCGTCGCGACGTGCCCGACGACCGGACGCGTGCGCGTACGCGCAGGTCGGGTGGTAGCGGTCACCGGACCGCTCGGGCCACGGTCGCGTCGAACGGGACCGGGTGGGGGACCGCGCCGCCGAACGGGCGCAGGGCCTGCCGCCGGAGGGCGGCGACCTCGGTGCCGAAGGAGACGAGCAGAAGCCCGAGTCCTGCCGCGACGACCGCCGTCACGAGCGGCGGCGCCAGTGCCTGCGCCGCGGCCACCGTCAGGGCGATCCCCTGGTATGCCGCCACGACCTTGCGCCACCGACGGGCCGGCACCTGCCCCCGCAGCCAGGGGGCCCAGCGCCCGGCCGCGCCGACCGCGAGCAGCACGTAGCGAGCCGCGCCGATGCCGAGCACCCACCAGCCGAGGTCGCGCGCGACCTGAACGCTGAGCACGAGGATGAGGAACGCGTCGGTCTCCATGTCGAACCGGGCGCCCATCGGGCTGGCCGTGCCCGTGCGACGCGCCACCCAGCCGTCGACCGCGTCGAGCACCAGGGCGACGGCCGAGAGGGCGACCAAAAGGTCGACGGCGACCGGGCTGGCGTCAGGGTCCGCCACGAGAGCCGCCACCCCACAGGCCAGCACGGCGCGGGTGAGGGTCACGCGGTCGGCGGGCAGCAGGGAGCGCCGGGCGAGGCGCACCAGCCCGTGGGCCAGCGCCGTCGCGAGGACGACACCGCTCGCCAGGCCGGCGACCCACCCCCGTGGGCCCAGGTCGGCGGCGTCGTGCAGCGCGGTGAGCAGGCCCAGCACGCCGACGAACCCGATGACCGGTCCGGGGGGAATCACCTGACGCACGCGCCTCCACCTCATCGAAAGGGGTTTTGTACCAAGGACGACGTGGCCGCCTATGGAGTTCAGGGTCGGCTCTAGTCTGGTCGCGTGTCCAGCGACGCGCAGGCCTTTTGGGTCGCCGAGCCCGGCCGGGGCGAGCTCCGGCCCGTCGCGCTGCCCCCGGTCGGGCCCGGCGACGTGCTGGTGCGCGCCCTGCACTCCGGGGTGAGCCGGGGCACCGAGACGCTCGTCTTCCGCGGCGCCGTGCCGGCCGACCAGCACGAAGTGATGCGCGCCCCGCACCAGGAGGGAGACTTCCCCGGGCCGGTCAAGTACGGCTACCTCAGTGTGGGCGTCGTGGAGCAGGGCGCGCCGGCGCTGCTCGGGCGCACGGTCTTCTGCCTCCACCCGCACCAGACGGCATACGTCGTGCCCGCGGAGACCGTGGTGGTGGTGCCTGACGACGTGCCGCCCCGACGGGCGGTGCTCGCGGGCACCGTCGAGACCGCCGTCAACGCGCTCTGGGACGCGGCCCCGCTCGTCGGTGACCGCGTGGCCGTCGTCGGTGCCGGCATGGTGGGGTGCTGCGTCGCCCGGCTGCTCGCGCGCATCCCCGGCACGCAGGTCACCCTCGTCGACGTCGACGGGTCGCGGGCCGACGTCGCGGCGGGCCTGGGAGTCGGCTTCGCGCGGCCTGACGACGTCGAGAAGGACGACCGCGGGCACGACCTCGTCGTCCACACGAGCGCCACCGGCGCAGGCCTCCAGCTGTCTCTCGAGCTGCTCGCACCGGAGGCCACGGTGCTCGAGCTCAGCTGGTACGGCGACTCCAAGGTCGAGCTCACCCTCGGTGGCACGTTCCACTCCTCGCGTCTCGGCATCCGCGCGAGCCAGGTGGGTTCCGTTGCGGCAGTGAGGCGCTCGCGCTACACGTACGCGCAACGGCTGGAGCTCGCGCTCGGCCTCCTCCGCGACCCGGCGTTCGACGTGCTGCTCACTGGGGAGTCGCCCTTCACGGACCTGCCCAACGTGCTGCCCCGCCTCGCGGACGGCAGCCTCGCCGCCATCTGCCACACCATCGCGTACGACTCCACCCACTGACCCAGCCACCTACTGATCGGGGAGCCCGTTGTTCAGTGTCACCGTCCGGGACCACATGATGGTCGCGCACAGCTTCCGCGGCGAGGTCTTCGGGCCGGCGCAGCAGCTCCACGGTGCGACCTTCGTGGTCGACGTGACCTTCCGGGGGCCGGCCCTCGACGACGACGACATCCTCGTCGACATCGGGCTCGCCACGCAGCAGGTCCACGACGTCGTCGGCGAGCTCACCTACCGCAACCTCGATGACGACCCGGCTTTCGAGGGCGTCAACACCTCGACCGAGGTGCTGGCGCGCGCCGTCGCCGACCGTGTCTGCGAGCGGGTGCGCTCGGGCGGTCTCGGCGCCGCCGCCGAGCAGGTGACCGGCCTCGCCGTCACGCTGCACGAGTCGCACGTCGCGTGGGCCACCTACGAGCGCGACGTGTGACGCGCCTCCACGCCGTCGTGCCCGCCGGCATCGACGATGCCGCGCGCCCGAGCGGAGGCAACGCGTACGACCGGCGGGTGCTGGACGGGCTGCGGGCGGCGGGATGGGTGGTCGACGAGCACCCTGTCCCGGGCACCTGGCCACACCCGCACGCGTCGGCGCTCGCTGACCTGTCTGCCGTGGTTGCCGGAATCGCAACGGGCTCAGTGCTGCTCGTCGACGGGCTGATCGCCTCGAGCTCTGCGGACGTTCTCGTCGAGGAGTCGGCGCGAGTGCGTCTGGTCATCCTCGTGCACATGCCGCTCGTGACCACCGACGCCACAGCCGGGCCCGGCGAGGGTGGGGTGCTCAGGGCCGCGAGGGCGGTGGTGGCGACGAGCGAGTGGACGCGCCGCCTGCTCGTCGACGCGTACGCGCTCGGCGAGGACTCGGTGCACGTTGCCCACCCGGGGGTGGACGACGCGCCCCTTGCGCCCGGCACCTCGACCGGCGGCTCCCTGCTCTGCGTCGCCGCCGTGTCGCCGCACAAGGGCCAGGCCGACCTCGCCGACGCGCTCGGGCGAGTGGCCGACCTGCCGTGGCGCTGCTCGCTGGCGGGCTCGCTCGACGTCGCCCCCGAGTACGTCGGTGCGGTGCGGCGAACGCTCGCCACCGCCGGTGTCGCCGACCGCGTGACCCTGGTCGGGCCGCTCGGCGCGGACGCGCTCGAGCGGGCGTATGCCGCCGCCGACCTCGTCGTGGTCCCCTCGCGCGCGGAGACGTACGGGATGGTCGTGACCGAGGCGCTGGCGCGCGGACTGCCCGTCGTCGCGACCCGCGTCGGAGGTGTGCCGGAGGCCATGGGCGCCAGCGAGCCCGACCTGCCGGGTCTGCTCGTCGCGCCGGACGGGGTGGATCCACTCGCCGCTGCGCTGCGCGCGTGGCTCGTCGACGCGGACCTCCGATCCCGATTGCGGGCTCACGCGATACGGCGGCGTGCCACGCTGAGGCCCTGGTCGAGCACGGTCGCCGACGTCGCTCGTGTGCTGGAGGGGGTGGGCCGTGACTGAACCCGCCGTCTTCCCTCGACGTCGTCCGGAGGGAGACCCGCAGCGGGACTCGTCACGGAGAGGCCGGTGGACCATGCGCAGGAGCCCGCGCTGGCTGCGGCCCGTCGGGGGCGTGCTGATCCTCGGCATCGCCCTCTGGCGCTTCGGCACGGACACGGTCGTCGACGCCCTCCGTGGCATCGACGGGTCGGCGCTGCTAGCGGCAGCCGCGCTCGCGGCGCTGACGACGCTGTGCGGGGCGTGGCGGTGGGTGCTGGTGGCCAGGGGCCTGGGCGCCGACCTGTCGCTGCGCTCCGCCGTGGCCGAGTCCTACCGGTCCCAGTTCCTCAACGTGACCGTTCCCGGTGGCGTCGTCGGAGACGTGCGGCGCGGTGTGCGCCACGGCCGCGCGGCGGGCGACGTGGGACGGGGGCTGCGTGCGGTCGTGTGGGAGCGCACTGCGGGGCAGGTCGTCCTCGGGACGCTCGCGTTGGGGGCGAGCCTGTTGCTGCCGTGGCCGTTCCGGTCGGGAGGCCGGACTGCCGTCGGCGGCGGCACCGTCGTCGTGGGCGTCCTCGTGGCCCTCGCAGTCGTCGCCGTCAGTGGATGGGTCGTCAGCCGTGGTCGAGGGCGGTTCGGCCGAGTGGTCCGAGCCGTCGTCGGCGACCTGCGGGCCGGCGTGCTGGGGCGCCGGACGTGGCCGGGTGTCCTCGCTGCCTCGGTGCTCGTCGTCGCCGGGCACGTGGCGACCTTCGTCGTCGCCGCCCGCAGCGCCGGCGTCACGGCGTCGCCGGTCAGTCTGCTGCCGCTCGCCCTGCTCGTGCTCGTCGCCATGGGCGTGCCCCTCAACGTGGCCGGCTGGGGCCCGCGGGAGGGCGCCGCGGCATGGCTGTTCGGTGCCGCGGGGCTGGGGACGACCGCCGGAATGGGTACGGCAGTGGTGTACGGGGTGCTGGTGCTCGTCGCCAGCCTCCCGGGTGCGGCGTTGCTGCTCGTGTCCCACCGCAGCGGTCAGGGCGATGGGCTCTCCGAGCAGCACGTCGCACCAGCCGAACCTGTTGTGGACGTCGACGCACGCGTCGGCGTGGATGTCGAAGGAGCCGCCCGTGGCTGACCGGCCCTACACCCTGCTCAGCTGCGGGATGTCCCTCGACGGCTACCTCGGCTCGGGCACCACGACCCGCCTCGTGCTGTCCAACGACGCCGACTTCGACCGGGTCGACGGCGAGCGCGCCGCGAGCGACGCGATCCTGGTCGGGGCGGGCACGATCCGCAAGGACAACCCGCGCCTGCTCGTGCGCTCGGCCGACCGGCGCGCCGCCCGGGTCGCCAGGGGGCTGGCCCCGTCGCCCACGAAGGTGACCGTGACCCGCCGGGCCGAGCTCGACCGCGAGGCCAGCTTCTTCGCGGCCGACGGCGCCGAGAAGCTCGTCTACTGCCCGAGCGACACGGTCGACGCGGCCCGGGGCCGCATCGGTTCGGCGGCGGCCGTCGTCGATGCCGGACGACCCGTGACGATGAGCCGCGTCTGCGACGACCTCGGCGATCGTGGCGTGCGGCGCCTCATGGTCGAGGGCGGCGGCACCCTGCACACGCAGCTGCTCACCGCCGGCCTGGCCGACGAGCTCCAGCTCGTCGTCGCCCCGTTCTTCGTCGGCGACTCGTCGGCCTGCCGCTTCGTCGGAGACGGTCGCTTTCCGTGGAACCCCGACCGGCGGGCGACGCTCGCCGAGGTGCGCCAGATCGGCGACGTCGTGCTCCTCAGGTATGCGTTGTCGCCGCGTTTCGAGGCAGAGGGCGCTGCCGTCGGGAGCCACGATGAGTGAGCCGGCTGCGGCCTCGATCCGCACCCAGGTGGTCGTCCCGCTCACCTTCGGCGACGGTTACACCACGACGGCCCGCGTCTTCACCTTCGATGGCCTCGTCGACGGGCTCGAGCACGTCGCGCTCGGCCTCGGCGACCGGGCCGCCCCGTTGGAGGGCGGCTCCGTCATCGCCGGCCCCACCCTGACCCGGCTGCACAGTGAGTGCCTCACGGGAGACGTGTTCGGCAGCCGGCGCTGCGACTGCGGGCCACAGCTGCGCGAGTCGGTCGAGCGACTCGCGACCATCGGCGGCTTCCTGCTCTACCTGCGGCAGGAGGGCCGGGGCATCGGGCTCTACGCCAAGCTGGACGCGTA
The DNA here is from genome assembly GCF_052115265.1 of Terrabacter sp. 2RAF25. NCBI lineage: Bacteria > Bacillati > Actinomycetota > Actinomycetes > Micrococcales > Intrasporangiaceae > Terrabacter > Terrabacter sp. 2RAF25. The sequence goes on along the minus strand of NZ_JBFRGJ010000010.1, from coordinate 10,542 downwards.
CGTCCTGCAGGATCGCGGCCTCGACACCTACGAGGCCAACGAGGCCCTCGGCTACGGCGCCGACGAGCGCGACTACACCGCCGCTGCGCAGATGCTGGGCGCGCTCGGCGTGAGTCGGGTCGCACTGCTGAGCAACAACCCCGACAAGGCCGACCAGCTGCGCAGCCTCAGCATCAGCGTCGAGCGCCAGGTGCGGACGGGTGTGCACCTGTCCGACGCCAACGCGCACTACCTGTCGACCAAGGCCCGCTTCGGGGCGCACACCATCGACCTCGGCCTCGACGTGGCCACCGAGCTCGAGGTCCGGCGCGACAGGCGGCGTGGCACGGCCTGACGATGGCACGCGGCCGCAGGCCCGCGGGCGCCCAACGGTGTCAAGCAGACTCGTCCAAGACGCTGAGGTCGACGGTGAGCGCAGGCCCCGTGTCTCGAGGGCGGTGGCTCCACGGGGCGGTGTCCTCCTCCAGTGGACGCGGCATCATGGACTGGCGACCGCGCGTCCGAGGGCGCACCCACTCGTCGAGAGGAGCCGTGGCGATGACCGTGGTGGAGACCCTGGAGCTTCGGGCTCGCTTCGCCCGCAGCCTGTCCGACCTGTACGGCACCGAGGTGCCCGCGTACACAACCCTCCTCGAGGTGGCCGAAGCGGTCAACGACGAGCTGCTCGCGCGGCTCGGCGCCGACGCCGAGCGGCTCGGCAGCATCGAGCGCGTCACCGCGGAACGTCACGGCGCCATCCGTGTCGGCACCCCGCGCGAGCTGGCGCAGGTGGCGCGCATCTTCGGCGCCCTCGGCATGTACCCGACCGGGTTCTACGACCTGCGCGACGCGGCGCCGGCGCCGATCCCGGTCGTGTCCACCGCCTTCAGGCCGCACGACCCGAACCAGCTGTCGCGCAACCCGTTCCGGGTGTTCGTGTCCATGTTGGTGCCCGAGGACGAGCGCTTCTTCGACGCCGACCTCTCCCGACGGCTGCTCGACTTCCTCGGCTCGCGCACCCTGTTCCCCGACGAGCTGCTCTCCCTCGCCGACACGGCCGAGCGGGACGACGGCCTCGAGGTGGCGGCCGCCGACCGGTTCCTCGAGCTCGCGACGGCGGCGTTCGCCCTCTCGCCCGACCCGGTCGACCGCGACTGGTACGACGAGCTCGAGCGCGTCTCGAGCGTCGCCGCCGACATCGGCGGGGTGACGAGCACGCACATCAACCACCTCACCCCACGCCTGCTCGACATCGACGAGCTCTACCGCCGCATGGCCGCGCACGGCATCGCGATGATCGACCAGATCCAGGGACCGCCGCGCTGGGACGGGCCCGACATCCTGCTCCGCCAGACCTCCTTCCGGGCGCTGGCCGAGCCGCGGCTCTTCCGGGAGGCGGACGGGCGGATCGTCCGTGGTGACCTGCGCGTCAGGTTCGGCGAGGTCGAAGCCCGTGGCGTCGCCCCGACTCTCGCCGGTCGGCAGCTCTACGACCGCATGCTCGCCGAGGCAGACGCCCGGAGCCGCAACGCGCCTGACCTGCCCCGCGACCAGGTGCTCCGCGCGGTCTGGGAAGAGAACCTGCCCCGCACCGACGTCGATCTGGCCCGGCGCGACCTCGGCTACTACACGTTCGCCGTCCGGTCGGATCGACCCGAGGGCGTTCCGCCGGGCGACCTGGTGACGCTCCTCGACGACGGCTGGGTCGAGGCCACGCCGATCGTCTACGAGGACTTCCTGCCCCGGTCTGCGGCCGGGATCTTCGCCTCGAACCTGAGCGGACAAGGTTCTGCCGACGCATCCCGCACCAGTGCGCCACGGGACCGTGCCTGGTTGGCCAAGGCCATCGGGCGGCCGGTCATCGACCCGGACGATCTGTATGCACACCAGCGAGCCGAGTCGCTCGAGGCTGTCGCCGCCGCCCTCGGTCTCGACCACATCGACGTCGTGAGCAGCGCGAAAGGAGATACATCATGAGCAGTACCGTCGTCATCTACTACAAGCCGGGGTGTCCCTTCGCGCTCAGACTTCGCACTGCGCTGACGATGCATCGTGTGCCGTTCACGTCAATCCGCTTCAGAGATGATGAGGAGGGAGCAGCTCACGTGCGTGCGGTGAATGACGGGAACGAGATATCCCCTACGGTGAACGTGAACGGTCGCTGGCTCACGAACCCGAGCTGGCAGGACGTCGTAGCGGCCCGACAGAAGTAGAAGTTCTCGCCCTGTTCAGTCCGGCAGGCCAATGCGACCATGCCATCGTCTCCGAGGGCCCTGCGTGGCCGCGGCGGCGCGCGTCGCTTCAGGCTCCGGTCTCCGGGTTCAGGCTTGGGCGGCGAGGAGAAGGTCGACGTCGATGTCGATCCACCGGCCGATCACGAACCTCGGCACCCGCATTCGCAGGCCCTTCCGATCGAAGCGCCGACCCTGCTCACCTTCGGCGAGCACGACCAATGCACCTCGACCCGGTTCGCGAGCCCAATCACGTCGCGTATCCCTGACGCCGAGCTCGTCGTCTTCGACGGATGTGCGCACGCACCGATCTACCAGGACGTCGAGGGCTTCAACTCCCGGACCCTCGCGTTCCTGCGGCAGCACTACCTCTGACCTGCTCCGCGTCCTGGCAGCGACCCTCACGGCAGTGACGCAGCCCCAGGACGTGCTCATCTGCCTGCACAGGGCCAGTCAACTGCGGCCGAAAGGCGCGCGTCAGTCAGAGGCCCCGCCCAGCGGTCACCTCTCCGGGCCGCTGGCCGGCGTCGTTGCGGTGCAGTTGGGAGCGGGGCTCACGGGTCACGTTCCCTGGGCGGGTAGTTGGAGCGGCATACGTCAAATTCTGAACTGATGGTTGAGTTGTTGCGCTGTTCGACGGAAGAGCCGCGGGGTTTGCTTCGCCGGCCGGCCTACCTCGACTACAACGCAACGACGCCGGTGGATCCACGAGTCGCCGATGCAGCCCTGCGGTACCTGACGGGGTGCTTCGGTAACCCATCGAGTTCGCACGTCTACGGAGTGGAGCCGCGGGAGGCCATCGAGGAAGCCCGGGACGATGCACTGGGTCTACTCGGCGGACGCCGCGCCGGGGACGTGGTGTTCACCGGTTCAGGTTCCGAGGCGAACTTGCTGGCCCTGCGCGGGAGCGTCTTGGCGCCGAGCCGGGCTCGTTCACATATTGTCACCCAGGCCACCGAGCACCCCGCTGTCTTGGCCTCTTGTGCGGCGCTGGCACGACACCACGGCACCCGGGTCACTATCCTGCCCGTCGACGAGGCCGGCCTCCTCGACCCGGTGCTACTGGAGCGGGTGCTCCGGCACCCCGACTCGGCGGAGACACACGGCGAGCGCACGATCGTCTCGGTGATGATGGCCAATAACGAGACCGGGGCGATCCAGCCGATCGCACAGTTGACCGCCATCGCCCACGCCTTCGGCGCCCTGATGCACTCGGATGCTGCGCAGGCAGCTGGGAAGATCCCGCTCGACGTCACTGCGCTCGAGGTCGACCTGCTCACGATCGTGGGTCACAAGATGTATGCCCCGAAGGGGATTGCGGCGCTCTTTGTGCGCTCGGGGCTCGGTCTCGAACCCGTGGTGTACGGCGGCGGACAAGAGCGCGGGCGGCGAGCGGGCACGGAGAACGTTGCCCTCATCGCGGCGCTGGGCGCGGCGGCCCGCCTAGCTGCCGATGACCTGGCTGGCGGCGCCGAACACCGGCTTGTCGCGCTTCGCGACAAACTTCACGGCGACCTCGAACGCTGCCTGCCTGGACGTGTCCAGCTCAACGGTCCGCTCGCCCCGCGCCTACCCAACACGCTCAACGTGAGCATCACGGGCGTCCTAGCGCACGAACTTCTCCCGGCAATGGCGGCCCTCGCGGCCTCAGCGGGCTCGGCGTGTCACAGCGGCCTGCACACCCCCTCGCCCGTGTTGACCGCCATGGGTCTCGATCGTGAACGGGCGCTGGGCGCCGTACGGCTCTCCCTCGGCCGCTGGACGACCACGGATGATGTCGATCTCGCAGTCCACGAGATAGTCCGAGCCGTATTCACGGACTAGGTGGGCGCTGATCTCGGACTGGATGAGATCCGGTGGCCCATTCATCTGGGCATGATGTGGGTGAGACGTCAGCGCCCGACAGGCGGCGCTGTGATGCTGCCGCATGGGACCCGTCGGCTGCAGAAATCCGCGCATGGTGAACGGCCCTCGCTCCGTAGGTCGTCGCCTCCATCTTGGGCTCCGTCGAGGAGAGTTGCTCGGGCTGCAGTGGCAGGAAGTCGACCTCGAGGCAGAGGCCCTACAAGTGGTGCAGCGCGTCCAGGGGTCGGTGCTAGCTCCAGCTCAGCGCACCCGAGACCCGCAAGTCCAGACGCACGGTGCCTCTGCCGCGCCCGGTCGTCGCCGCTCTCAGGGCGCACAAGATTGCCGAGGGAAAGGAGTGCTTGGCGGCCGGTGCGGGCGGGGCACGACACTGACATGGCGTTCGCCTCGGCGGTCAGCACTCCGATGCAGCCGGACAACCCTGCGGCGCAGCTGGGGGTACCGGGTGCGCACGGTCCTGCACGGGCCGCTGCCGCGTTCTCGATTTGAGCACACCTGCGTGACGCTCTTGCTGACCGAGGGAGTCGCGCCGCACATCGTCCAGGAGATCGTCGGCCACAGCGCGATCGACGTGACGATAACGATCTACGCCCACACCTCGCTGGACGAGAAGCGGAAGGCTCTCCAGCTGCTGGGGGAGCGGCTCGCCTGATGCGCGTTGCTATCACCGTTGCTATCAACCGGCCGCAAAGCGCACAAACGGGGCGGCAGCAGCCGGCCTGCTCAGAGGTGCCGGGAACGACGAAGCCGCAGGTCAGAGTGATCTGAACCTGCGGCTCCGGTGTTGTGGCCAGGGGCGGGGTCGAACCGCCGACCTTCCGATTTTCAGTCGGACGCTCGTACCAACTGAGCTACCTGGCCGGGACAACGTGACGAACTATAGCCGACCCCTCACCCCATCTCGCAAACCGCCCGCGATGGTCCGCGGGGTCGCCGCTCCGTGCGTCGACGGGGCCCGGGGCAGGGGTATGGGTAGGGTCGTCAGGTCGGGGGATCCGGACGCGATCGCGGCGGGCGACAACCAGACGGTTTGCCGTCCACGCCGGCGATCGTGAACCATTCAATGACCTGGGGTCGTGAGAGAGCATTCCGCGACCCGTCCTTCGTCCACTGGGGAGAGACCATGACCGACAACGCAGCCGCGCTGAGCGGGGACTGGGACTTCGACCCGGCCCACACCCGCATCGGCTTCTCCGCTCGTCACGCCATGGTGACGACGGTCCGTGGCTCGTTCAACGACGTGACCGGCCGGTTCTATGCCGACCTCGACGACATGTCGAAGTCCTACGCAGAGGTGACGCTCAAGGCCGCGAGCGTCGACACCCGCAACCAGCAGCGCGACGACCACCTGCGCAGCGGCGACTTCTTCGACGTCGAGAGGTGGCCCGACATCCGCTTCGAGAGCACCCAGATCGAGGAGATCGAGGAGAACGCCTACCTGGTGGCCGGGCACCTCACGATCCGCGACATCACCAAGCCGGTCTCGATCCCGCTCGAGCTCATGGGTGTGCAGACCGACGCGTACGGTGCTCTCCGTGCCGGCTTCGAGGGCTCGCGCCGCATCAACCGCCGCGACTTCGGCCTCGAGTGGAACATGCCGCTCGACGCCGGCGGAGTGCTCGTGTCCGAGAAGATCTCGCTCGAGTTCGAGATCTCCGCAGTCAAGCGCACCAACGGCGACCAGGGCTGACGCCGGCTCGAGGTGACGTGCCTCGCCCGAGCGCGACGCTCCACCTCGAACCAGGAACCTCCGAAGGGTCTCGCCTACGCAGCGGGGCCCTTCGTGCGCACGTCGGCGACGTGCGACATCGCCTCGCGCAGCTCGCCGAGCCAGTCGCTCTCGTGCTGGGCGACGAGCTTGACGCACCAGGCGAGCGCCTCGGCGCGTGACCGGGCGACGCCGGCGTCGACGAGGGTGTCGAGCACGAGTCGCTCGGGCTGGCGGAGCCGCGTCATCGCGGGGGCGGCGACGTGCGTGAACAGCTCGGTGCGGTCGCCGACGCGCACCGCCCACGACACCTTGCGCTCGAAGCGGTGCTCGGCCTCGCGCGCGATCTCGATGCGCCGACCGCGGGTGTCCTCGCGGAAGGCCTTGGTGCGGCCGGCGCGCGCCTCGCCGCGCTCGGCGTCGCTCGATCCGTCGGGCAGGTCGACGTCGCCGATCGTGAGGACGACGGTGATCTCCTCGCGGTCGACGGTGATCTCTGGTGGCGTCGAGCGCCACTCCTCGGGCAGGCGGCCGACGAACCAGCCGCGCACCCGCTCCTGTGCTTCGTTCGTAATCATGTAATCAGGATTACTCCATTACCAACTCGGGTCAATGGGTTACGCCTGTGGCAGAGCCGAGGACGTATGCCGCCCGGCTCGGCCCGGCGGCATACGTCCTCTGTCGGGGGGTGGCCTCGGCGTCAGGGCGTGCGGGCCAGCTCCGGCTCGGACTCGGACGAACGCTCCGCCGAGCCGGCCCGTTCGCTGAGGGCCCGGTCGTCGCGAGCGAGCTTGCTGGGCCACCACATCCGCCCACCGATGTCGAGGTTGAGCGCGGTCACGAGCACCGAACGTACGACCAGGGTGTCGAGCAGCACTCCGAGCGCCACTGCGAAACCGATCTCGGCGAAGGCGACGATCGGCATCGTCGCGAGCACGGCGAACGTGCCTGCGAGAACGAGCCCGGCCGACGTGATGACGCCTCCGGTGGCGGCGAGACCGATGAGCGCGCCACGCCTCGTCCCGACCTGCTTCGCCTCCTCGTGGACACGGGTCATGAGGAAGATGTTGTAGTCGATGCCGAGCGCGACGAGGAAGACGAAGACGAAGAGGGGCAGCGACGAGTCGGCTCCGGCGAAGCCGAGGATGTGCCGAAACACCAACGCGGACAAGCCGATTGCGGCTCCGAACGACAGGACGACCGTCCCGATGAGCACCAGTGGTGCCGTCACCGCCCGCAGCAGCAGGATGAGGATGAGGAGAACGACGCCCAGGATCACCGGGATGATCCGCAAGTTGTCGTCGGCGCTCGCCCGCAGCGTGTCGGCCCGGGTGGCCGTGTCGCCGCCGGCGATGGCGTTCGCTCCGGGCACGCCCTTGATCGCGGCACGGATGCGGTCGAGGGTGGCCGTCGCGGCGTCGGAGTCGGGTGCGGCGGTCAGGGTCGCCTGGATGAGCGAGCGGCCGTTCTTCGAGACGGCCGGGGTGACGGTGTCGACACCCGCGACCCCCTTGACCGCGGTCTCGACGGCACCCGCCTTCGCCTCGTCGGCGAGCACGAGAACCGGGGAACCCGCTCCGGCGGGGAAGTGCCTCGCCGCGATCTGCTCGCCGATGACCGAGGGCGGCGCCGTGTAGTAGGAGTCCTTGTTGGACAGCCCGGACGCGTTCAGCTGGAGGACGCCGAGGGCGGCGATGGCGAGCAGCAGGGACGTCACGACCCAGGTGCGTCGCGGAGCACGGGCGATGCGGGCGCCGATGCGCGCCCAGATGCCGTCGCGCGTGTGGTCGACGGAGCCGAAGGTCGGTCGCACCGGCCAGAAGACCCATCGGCCGAGCACGACGAGCAGGGCCGGCAGCAGGGTGAGCATGACGAGCAGGGCGACGGCGATGCCGATGGCCGCGACCGGCCCGAGCCCCTTCGTCGAGCTCATCGTCGCGAAGAGCAGGCAGAGCATGCCGGCGATGACGGTGGCCCCGGAGGCGATGATCGCGGGACCGGCCCGGTGCAGCGCGACGGCCATGGCCTCGTGGCGGTCCTCGTGCCGGCGCAGCTCCTCGCGGTAGCGCGCGACGAGGAGCAGCGCGTAGTCGGTCCCGGCGCCGAAGACGATCACGGTGAGGATGCCCGAGCTCTGCGCGTTGACGGTCAGGGCGTTGCCGTCGGCGAGGAAGTAGATGACGCCCTGGGCGACGAAGAGGGCCGTGCCTGCCGACAGGACGGGGACGAGCCACAGGACCGGGCTGCGGTAGGTGACGAGCAGGATGGCGATGACGACGGCCATGGCGCTGTAGAGCAGCTTGCCGTCGATGCCGGAGAAGGCCTCCGACGAGTCCGCGGCGTAGCCGACCGGTCCGGTGATGTGCATCGAGAGGCCGGCCGGCGTGTCCTTCGCGGCGTCCCGCATCTTCGTCACGGTGGCGCCGAGGGAGTCCCAGCCGGCGTCGCCGGCGTCGACCGGCACGATGACCTGGAGCGCCTGCTTGTCTGCGGACGGGATCGGGCCGATGGAGTCCCGCCGGACCGTGTCGATCGCGTTGAACTTCGCGACCTGCGCCGTGACCGTCGCGAGATCGGCCGGGGTGACGCCCGCCGGGCGCTCGTAGACGACGACGGCGGGGAACTCGTTCTTGCTCTGGAAGTCGGCGATCTGGGCGACCACCTGGGTCGACTGAGCGTCCTGCGGCAGCCAGGACGCGGCCTCGTTGTTGAGGGCGTCAGGGAGCTTCGAGGCCGGCCCGAACATGAGGCCGAGGACGAGCATCCAGAAGCCGACGACGACCCACTTCGTCACCCGGGTCGACGGGATCCTCGCGAAGCGTCCGATCTCACCGGTTTTGTTCTCTTGCATGGTGATTGCCCCTCTGCCGGAGTGGGGTCGCACGCCAGCGGCCCGCATCCACGCTAGGACGGTTCCTCGGCCACGCACAGGGGTAGCGCGCGGAATGGGGGTCTGCCTCAGGGGCCACTCCGGGTAGACCCTGACAGGCGGCCGTGGACCCCGCAGCGCTGCGCGCCGCCTAGCATGGTTGCTCGTGCAGTTCCTCAACGGCCTCCAGCCCCAGCTCGACCTCACCTACGACGACGTCTTCATGGTGCCGAGCCGCTCGTCGGTGACGAGCCGTCTCGACGTCGACCTGTCGTCCGTCGACGGGTCGGGCACGACCGTCCCGCTCGTCGTGGCAAACATGACGGCCATTGCCGGACGTCGCATGGCCGAGACGGTGGCCCGTCGCGGCGCCATGGCGGTCATCCCGCAGGACATCCCCGTCGACGTCGTGCGCGAGGTCGTGGGCTGGGTCAAGCAGCGGGGCCTCGTGCACGACACCGCGATCACGCTCGAACGACAGATGACCGCGGGCGAGGCGCTGGTCCTCATCGGCAAGCGCGCCCACGGGGCCGCGGTCGTCGTCGACGGCCCCAAGCCGGTCGGCATCGTCACCGAGAAGGACCTGACCGGCGTCGATCGCTACACCCAGGTGCACGACGTCATGCACGAGGACATGGTCGTGCTTCCCGACAGCATCGACCCGCAGGAGGCGTTCGAACGACTCTCCGCCGCCCGCCGCAAGGTTGCTCCGGTCGTCTCCGACCACGGCGAGCTCGTCGGCATCCTCACCCGAGGTGGGGCCGTCCGCGCAGGTCTCTACCAGCCGGCCGTCGATGCGGACGGCCGCCTCCGGGTCGCGGCCGCGGTCGGCATCAACGGCGACGTCGCCGCCAAGGCGTCCGAGGTGCTCGCCGCCGGCGCGGACGTCCTCGTGATCGACACGGCTCACGGCCACCAGGACAAGATGATCGAGGCGCTCCGGGCCGTCCGGGCCCTCGACCCCGGCGTGCCCGTGGTCGCCGGCAACGTCGTGTCCGCCGCCGGCACGCGTGAGCTCATCGAGGCAGGGGCCGACATCGTCAAGGTCGGTGTGGGTCCGGGCGCCATGTGCACCACTCGCATGATGACCGCGGTCGGTCGGCCGCAGTTCTCCGCAGTGCTCGAATGTGCCACGGCCGCAAGGGATCTCGGCAAGCACGTGTGGGCCGACGGCGGGGTGCGCCACCCACGTGACGTCGCGCTCGCGCTCGCGGCCGGCGCTTCGAACGTGATGATCGGCTCCTGGTTCGCCGGCACGCTCGAGTCGCCCGGTGACCTGTACACCGACAACGACGGTCGTCAGTACAAGGAGTCGTTCGGCATGGCGAGCTCACGCGCGGTGCGCAACCGCACGGCCACCGACTCCGACTACGACCGCGCCCGCAAGTCCCTCTTCGAGGAGGGCATCAGCTCGGCGCGGATGTACATCGACCCGGCCCGCCCGTCCGTCGAGGACGTGATCGACCAGATCGTCGCGGGGCTGCGCAGCAGCTGCACGTATGCCGGTGCGCGCAGTATCGAGGAGTTCCACGAGCGGGCGGTCGTCGGCCTCCAGAGCACGGCCGGCTTCGCGGAGGGCCGCCCCCTCCACACCTCCTGGTGACGCCCGCGCCTGTCGGAAACTGAAGCTCCTATGTCAATGGTCAGGCGGCGGCTGCTGGTTTCAGGGGGTGGTCGGGGTTGGCGTGATGGCGGACGTGGTCCTCTGTCATGGCGTGGAAGATGACGTCGATGAGGTGRCGTTTCAGGACCCGGAGGGCGCCTTTGCGGGTGTCGTTACCGGCGCGGCGCCGCGCGAGGAGCTGTTGCGCGGGTGGGTGCATCCGCGCCTGGGTGACCGCGACGCGATGAACGGCGGCGTTGATCTGCCGGTTGCCGCCACGGTTGAG
>NZ_JBFRGJ010000009.1:0-125043 GCF_052115265.1 Terrabacter sp. 2RAF25 | reverse complement strand
CCGGCCGACCCGGTCCCGAACGCCCTGGACACTTCAATTCCAGGCCAGCCCGCACAGGCGGCAAGCACTCGATGAGTCACCAGACGCTCAGAACCGAGCCTCCACCCAAACCGGGCGGCCCCACCAGACTCACACTGAGAGCACTCGACGGACGCTGGGCCCACCCCAACCGTCGAGTGCCCACTTCCCTACGCGGGAAAGTGAGCACTCGACTCGCGGCGCGTGACCACCGTCGTGACGACCGTCGTGACGGACGGCGTGCGCGGGGTGGACGAGAAGCCGAACCGGCACGGCGGGTCGACAGGCGCCAGCGCGCCCAGCGGCTCGCCCTCGAGGCTGCCGTCCACGGCGAGCACCCGGTGCAGGTCGGTCGCACCGTAGAACTCCCGCCGCCCCTCGAGTGCGGTGCCGCGAGTTCGCACGCCCCGCAGAGCAACTCGCGCCATCGGGTCGACCATCGTCGCCCATGCCGTGCTCGCTGCGACGCGACCGGGCACGACCCGGAGCAGCCGGCCCAGCGGCATACGTCCGCCGACCGTCAGGTCGAGGGTCAGCGACGGTGAGCGGACCTGCCACGACGAGGGCGTTCGCGTCACCTCGAACGCCTCGAGGCGCACCTCGTCGAACGCGTAGGTCGCCGTGATGAACGCCGCCACCTCGGCCCTCGGTGCGAGCAGCAGACGGTGACCGGCGGCCGTCTCGACCATCGCGTCGGCGAACGACCCGAGCGGTGTGCGGTCCCACGCCCCGACGACGACCCGCACCCCGGAGGTCGAGCCGACGCCGGCGATGCGGCCGTGGAAACGGTGGACGCTCATTCGACCCGGTTCACCGTCTCGTCGATGCCCTCGACGATCTTCGAGTAGTCGTCGGTCGGCGACCCGCCGAGCACCGACCCCCACGCCGGCACGAGCTCGGCGCCGTAGCGGTGGCCGTAGCCGTCGGGTGGGTCGTGCCCGACGGCCATGTCGGTGGTCAGCTGCCAGAAGGTGACGAACGGGATCCAGGTGACGTCGGGGTTGACGTCGCGCCCGCGCGGCTCGCGCAGCCAGTCCGGCTCGGCGCCGAGCAGCGCCGGGTTCCACCAGACGACGGGGTCGGACGGGTGCTGGGCGTAGACGAAGCGCGGGAAGTCCCACGTGCCGTAGTCGCGGCCGTAGTAGTCGTGGGTCAGCTGGTCGCCGCTCGCGGCGAACCGGATGTGCCGACCGTCGTCGACGACCGGCACGATCTCGGGCGACCCCTCGTTCCGGCGCGCCGTCAGCGACTCCGCGATGTGGGTGAAGCTCGGCGTGCCGACCCAGACGCCACCCTGGGCGCGGGCCAGCATGTCGTCGGCGTCGGCGAAGGCGGCCTGCCCACCGTAGGCGCCCAGAGACTCGCCACCCACGACGAGCTGGGGGCGTTCCTTCTCCGGAAGCGTCTTCCAGACGGCGTACACCTTGTCGAAGAGCGCCTTGCCCGCCTCGCGTGGCGTGTCGCGGTCGGTCATGATCGACATGGCGCTGGGCAGGTAGGAGTACTGCATCGCGGCGATCGCGCTGTCGCCGTCGGCGAGGTACTCGACCGACTGCGCGGACCAGTCGTCGACCCAGCCCGTGCCGGTCGTCGTGAACACCGCCAGCACCCGACGGTGAAAGGCGTTGGTGCGTCTCAGCTCGGCCACCACGGCGTCGGCGACGTCGGACACGGTGCGGTCGCTGGTGCGCCCTGCGTAGACGCGGATCGGGTCGATGGCCCCCCGCCCGGTCGCCCGCGAGATCTCGGCGGCCGTCGGCGCACTCGTGACGAACATCTGGCCCTGGTAGCCGAGCGTGTCGTAGCGCTCGAGGGACCCGGCGCCGCCCGAGAGCAGCGGCGACTTCGGCGCCGAGCGACCGCTCGGCGAACTCGAGTTCACCTGTGCCGCAATGCCCGCGAAAGCCTGCATGCCACGATGAAGGAGCACGCTGTCGGTCACCCAGGCTGTCGCGAGGGCGACCACGATGACGGCGATGACGCTGGCGAGTGCCCGCGGCAGCACGTGCCCGGCCGCCTCGGCGAGGTGGTGCGTGGCGCTGCGCAGTCCCCGCGCGATGGCGAGGAACACGACGGAGATGGCGGCGGCGAGCGCCAGCGCGAGCGCCCAGTCGACGGGGTCGAGCGGCGCCAGCCCGACCACCGCAGCCGTGCGGGCCTGGGCGCGCACGTTGGCGACGGTGAGGCCGAGCACGGCGACGCCGCCGAAGACGGGGGCGGCGACGAGCAGCCAGTGCCGCGCCTCTCCGCTCACCATGACGCGCAGGTCGACGAGCCTCGCGACGGTGCGCACGACCCACGCGACGGTGACCCCGAGGGCGTAGCCGACGACGGCGCAGAGACCGCTGATCAGGCCCTGGTAGTACCAGGTGCGCGGGAGCAGGCTCGGCGACATCGACGTGAGGAAGTAGGCGGCGCCGAAGAAGAGACCGGTGCGCGACAGGTGCCACCACGGGCGGCCGGCGCGCCCGGGTGCGCGCGGACCGAACCCCTGGGACATGACTCAACAGTAGGTGGGCGCGTGGGGCGCCCGCCTCCGGATTGCCCCCTACGGGAACACCCCGACCGCGGGCCGTCCTCCGACCGTCCCCCGGCCCTCCACCCGGCAGGATGGAGGCATGCGCCATCCCGACCAGCGGACCACGTCGTTCAGCCGCGACGGTCTCACGTTCGACGTCACCGATGCCGGTCCCCTCGCGGGCGAAGTCGTGGTGCTGCTGCACGGCTTCCCGACCGACCGCTCGAGCTGGGACCGCGTCGCCGACCGGCTAAACGCCGCCGGGCTGCGCACGCTCGCACCGGACCAGCGCGGCTACTCCCCGTCCGCGAGGCCGACCGATCTGCGGGCCTACCGCCTCGACGAGCTCGTCGCCGACGTGCTGGCGCTCGTCGACGCGTCAGGGCGGGAGCGGGTGCACCTCGTCGGCCACGACTGGGGCGGCGCGCTCGCCTGGCTGGTCGCCGCGAACCACCCGGACCGCATCGCCTCCCTCACGGTGCTGTCGACGCCGCACCCCGCCGCGATGAGCCGGGCCTGGCGCCGGGGCCTGGAGCAGAAGCGGAAGAGCTGGTACATGGCCGCCTTCCAGGTGCCCCGGCTCCCCGAGCGGGCGGTGTCCGCCCGCTTCGAGTCCCTGATGTCGCGCTCCGGGCTGCCCGGCGACGACTCCAGCAGGTATGCCGCCCGGCTGGCTCGACCCGACGCGCTCACCGGGCCGATCAACTGGTACCGGGCAGCACGCCACTCGCAGGTGCGAGCGCACCGCGTCGAGGTGCCGACGACGTACGTGTGGGGCAGGCGTGACCCCTTCCTGGGGCGCACCGCTGCCGAGCTGACCAGCGAGCACGTGACGGGTGACTACGAGTTCATCGAGCTCGACGCCGGCCACTGGCTGCCCGAGACCCGGGACGAGGAGGCGGCGTCGGCCATCGTGCGCCGCATCACGCGCGATGCGGGGAACACCGGGGTGCCCGGGTAGGTTTCACGTCCGTGAAGATCGACATCTGGTCCGACATCGTGTGCCCGTTCTGCTACCTGGGCAAGCGGCGCCTCGAGGCCGCCATCGCGCAGTTCGAGCACGCCGACGAGCTCGAGGTGCAGTGGCACAGCTTCGAACTGGACCGCGGCGCCGAGCCCGTGGCGGACGTTCCGCTCGTCGACCTCGTCGCCGCGAAGTACGGCACCACCCGCGAGCAGGCCGTCGCCCAGCACCGGTCGATGGCTGCGGCCGCCACCGAGCTCGGTCTCGCGTTCAACTGGGAGCAGGCCCGCTACGGCAACACCTTCGACGCGCACCGCGTCGTGCACCTCGCGGCAGAGCACGGTCTGGCCGATGCGGCCCATGAGCGCCTCATGCGCGCCTACTTCACCGACGGTCTCGCCGTCGGTGACCGCGACACCCTCGTGCGCCTCGCCACCGACATCGGGCTCGACGCCGGCGCCGTGCGCGACATGCTCGACTCCGACGACTACGGCAACCACGTGCGCAGCGACGAGGCCACCGCCAAGATGCTCGGCATCGAGTCGGTGCCCTTCTTCGTGCTCGACCGCAAGTACGGCGTGTCCGGTGCACAGCCCGTCGAGGTCTTCACCCAGGCGCTCGAGACGGCGTGGGAGCACCGGCACGAGGTGCCCGAGCCGGTCGCCGCCGGCGGTGGCTGCGCGGGCGGCTGCGGCGCCGGCGGGTGCGGCGGCGTCTGCGGCGCCTGAGCCGCCTGAGGCGCCTGACTCCAGGACCGAGCACCAGACCCGCCCGTCCGCCAGGACGCCCCCACGCCCTCCGGACGCGTAAGGTACCGCTGGCCGGTCGACGAAAGGCGCTCATGGGAAGGCACACCGACCCCGCGGATCCCGCGTCACGTCGTGCCATGGTCCTCACGCTGACGGCCTCCGCGCTGTTGGTGCTGGCCGGCGTCGCGATCCTCCGATCGGCGGGCGACGTGCGCCTCGGGAACGCCGTCCGGCCCACTCCCGCGCCCACGAGCACGATCAGCGAGATGAACGAGCCGGCACCGCCGACCACTCCGTCGACCACTCCGTCGACGGCCCCGCCGACCACGCCGTCAGCGTCGACGCCGTCGACACCGGCGACACCGTCGATACCGCCGAGCCGCACCCCGTCCACCACGCCTCGCGGCGACCTGGCCTCGAAGGTGGTCGCGCTCGTCAACGTCGAGCGCGCCCGGGCCGGGTGCGGGCCCGTCGCACCGGACCCGGCGCTGACCCGCGCGGCCCAGCGCCACAGCGACGACATGGCCGCCCACGCGTACTTCTCCCACACGAGCCCCGACGGCCGTGGCTTCGCGCAGCGCATCCGGTCCGAGGGCTGGGTCGGGGGTGCGCTCGCCGAGAACATCGCCGCGGGCCAGCGCAGCGCCGACGCCGTCATGCAGGCCTGGATGGCCAGCGCAGGTCACCGGGCGAACATCCTCGACTGCGCCTACCTGGCCATCGGCGTCGGCGTCGCGACAGGCGGCAGCTACGGCACCTACTGGACGCAGGCGTTCGGGGCCTGAGACGCCTCTAGGTTGGGGTCATGCACCCGTGGCACTCGCAGGACCAGCACGTCGTCCGGCTCGACTGGGGTCCCACAGCCGCGGAGGCGCTGACCACGTATGCCGTCGCCGCGGGGTCACCCGTGTGCGCCGTCGTCGTCGACGTGCTGAGCTTCACGACGTGCGTGTCGGTCGCCGCCGACGCGGGCACGCGCGTACATCCCTACCGGTGGGAGGACGACTCGGACGGGGATGCACGCGCGTTCGCGGACGAACGCGGTGCGACCCTGGCGGTTCCGCGGTCCCGGTCACGCGAGGAGGGCGGGGTGAGCCTGTCGCCCTCGTCGATCCGGGCGGCCGGCCCGATGCGCGACCTCGTGCTCCCCTCGCCCAACGGCTCGACGATCGCTGCCCGCCTCGCCGACGCGGGTGCTCAGGTCGTCGCTGCGTCGCTGCGCAACGGCGCGGCGGTCGCCGGCTGGCTCGTCGACCTCCTGGACTCCACGGTGGGGTCGGCGAGGCCTCCGGCCGTCGTCGTGGTGCCGGCCGGTGAGCGTTGGGCGGACGGCTCGCTGCGGCCTGCCGTCGAGGACCTCTGGGGCGCCGGCGCCGTCGTCGCCGCCCTTGCGGGAAGGCTCGAGCACCGGGCCGGCCCCCTGCTGCTGAGTCCCGAGGCCGAGGCTGCCGGCACCGCCTGGCTTGCCGTCGAGGGCCGCCTCGACGAGGCGCTGACGGGTTGCGCGAGCGGTCGCGAGCTCGTCGAGCAGGGCTGGCCCGACGACGTCGCCGTGGCGGGCGAGCTCGACGCGTCGCAGGTGGTGCCGGTCCTCGTGGACGGCGCCTTCACGGCATACGGCCGCTGACGCTCGCAGGCCGCACAGCGGCTACTGGCCGATCGCCGTCCAGAAGGCCGAGGCCGCACGGGAGGGCCGGCCGGTGCGCCGCTCCGACCAGTCGGCCGACGTCATGAGCGCCGTCACGGCGTTGACCCCGATCCAGCGCAGCGGCTCGGGCTCCCAGTCGCGCGACGTGCGGCCGGCCCACGGGAGCGTCGCGAGGCCCTCGGGGTCGTCTCCGCTGATCATCGCGGCGAGGGTGCGCCCGGCGAGGGCGGACGTGGCGACGCCGTCGCCGACGTAGCCGCCGGCGAACGCGAGGCCGGTGTGGCGGTCGTGGCGCACCGACGGGAACCAGTCACGGGGCACGCCGAGGTTGCCGCCCCACGAGTGGGTGAAGGTGACGCCGTCGAGCACCGGGAAGAGCTCGACGAGGATCCGTCGCAGGCTCGCGTGGACGCGCTCGTCGCGCTCGTAGAGGGGCGAGACCTTGGAGGCGTAGTGGTACGGCGCGCCCCGGCCGCCGAAGGCGATGCGCCCGTCGCGGGTGCGCTGGCCGTAGATCGTCAGGTGCCGGTTGTCGGCGAACGTGGTGCGACCCTCCAAACCGATCTGCGCCCACACGTCGTCGGACAGCCGCTCGGTGGCGGTCATGAGGGAGTAGATGGGCGCGATGGCGCGGCGCCGGCCCGCGACGGTCGGGGTGTAGCCCTCGGTGGCGAGGACGACGTGCTCGGCGCGCACCGTGCCGTGGGGCGTGACGACCCGGTGGCCGCGGATGTCGACGGCGGTGGTGCGCTCGTAGATCGTGACCCCGCGACGCTCGACCGCGTCGGCGAGCCCGCGGACCAGCCGGGCCGGGTGGAGCGCCGCACAGTGCGGCGTGAAGGAGCCGCCGAGCGCGTCGGACACCGACGCGATGGCGGTCACCTCGTGCGGATCGAGAAGCCGGTGGTCCTCCTCGCCGAAGCCCCACGCCCGGTGGTCGGCGGCCTCCTCGCGGATCCGCTCGAGCTGCGCGGGGTTGCGGGCGACAGAGAGGTAGCCGCCCTGCTCGAAGTGGCAGTCGATGCCCTCGGACGCGGTGATCTGCCCGATCTCGGCCACCGTGTCGTGGAGGCGGTGCTGCATCCGCACCGCGGCGTCCCGGCCCCGCTCGGCCGCCATCCGCTTGAGGGAGGTCGGGAAGAGGGCGGAGCACCAGCCGCCGTTGCGCCCGGAGGCGCCGAACCCGGCGACCTCCTTCTCGATGACGGCGACGCGAATCGTCGGGTCGGCCGAGACGAGGTGGTATGCCGTCCAGAGCCCGGTGTAGCCGGCCCCCACGATCGCGACGTCGACCTCGGTGTCGGCTCCGAGCGACGGGCGCGGCTCGATGTCGTCGATGGTGTCGTGCCAGAGGCTGAGTCCCCGGTAGCCGCTCGTGGTCCTGGAGGGCGGCGGCACGGCGGGAGGCATGGCGGGATCATGCCATCTCGTGGAGCGTCCGCAAGGCCTCGGACCCTGTGGATATTCACTTGAATCCCCTTCCAACACCTACGGATTCCGCAGGTGACTTCGCCGGCCTCGAGCCTTCCGTCGGAGCCCCGGCGCGGGCAGGATGCGCACATGAGCACCGTGGACCGCGCCCGCCTCGCCGAGCTGCACGCGCGCGAGCGCCAGGCCTTCGTGGAGGCCCGGCCGCGGTCGCGCGCCCTGGCCGAGCAGGCAGCCGCGCACATGCCCGGCGGCGTGCCCATGAGCTGGATGGTCAAGTGGCCGGGAGACTTCCCCGTCTTCGTCGCCGAGGCCGCCGGAGCGCACTTCACGTGTGTCGACGGGATCGACCACGTCGACCTCTGCCTCGGCGACACCGGCGCGATGATGGGCCACTCCCCCGCACCCACTGTCGACGCGGTGACCCGCCAGCTCGGGCGCGGCATCACCACGATGCTGCCCACCGAGGACGCCATCGCGGTCTCGACCGGGCTGGCCGAGCGGTTCGGCCTGCCGTACTGGCAGTTCACCCTGACCGCCACGGACGCCAACCGGCACGCGATCCGCTACGCCCGCCACCTCACCGGTCGGAGCAAGGTGGTCGTGCACAACTGGTGCTACCACGGGTCGGTCGACGAGGCCTTCGCCACGCTCGGCCCCGACGGCTCGACGACGGACCGACCCGGCAACATCGGGGCGCCCGTGCCGACCTCCGAGACCACGCGCGTCGTCGAGTTCAACGACCTCGACGCGCTCGAGCAGGCTCTCGCCCATGGTGACGTGGCCGCGGTCCTCGTCGAGCCGGCGCTGACCAACATCGGCATCGTGCTGCCCGACCCGGGCTACAACGAAGGGGTGCGCGAGCTCGCCACCCGCTACGGCGCGCTGCTCGTCAACGACGAGACCCACACCATCTGCGCGGGGCCCGGTGGCTACACGCGTTCCCACGGACTGCAGCCCGACCTGCTCGTCATCGGCAAGTCGATCGGGGGCGGCATCCCGTGCGGCACCTTCGGATTCAGCCGCGAGATCGCCGACCGCATCGCGGCCTCCGTCGAGCTCGAGGAGATCGACGTGGGCGGCATCGGCGGCACCCTCGCCGGCAACGGCCTCTCGATGGCCGCCATGAAGGCGACGCTCGAGCACGTCATGACGCCGGCGGCCTTCGAGCAGATGGTGCCGCTGGCCGACGCCTGGGCCGACGGAGTCCAGGCCGGCATCGACGCGGTCGGTGCCGACTGGCACGTCACCCGGCTCGGCGCCCGGGCCGAGTACAACTTCTCCGGACGCCCGTCACGCGATGGGCAGGAGGCCCACGACGCCGACGACTTCGAGCTGCAGCAGTACCTCCACCTCTACGCCCTCAACCGCGGCATCCTGCTCACGCCGTTCCACAACATGGCGCTGATGAGCCCGGCCACGACTGCCGCGGACGTCGACGCCCACACCGAGATGTTCGGAGCCTGCCTCGAGGAGCTGTTCGCCTCGTTGTGATGCCTAGTCCTGCCCTCGACGCGCCTCCACCTCCGCGACGAGCGCAGGCAGGGCGAGCGCGGCCGTCTCGCGCCACACCACGTGGGCGACGTCGGACACGTCGGTCTCGAGCGGGTTGACCTCGACGACGACGGCGCCGGCGCCGCGGGCGAGGACGGGCAGCCCGGCGGCCGGGTGGACGATCCCGGAGGTGCCCACCACGAGCACCAGGTCGGCGTCCTCCACGAGCGCGACGGCCTGCTCCCACACCTCGAGCGGCAGCAGCTCGCCGAACCAGACGACGCCGGGCCGCACCAGCCCGCCGCAGCGGGGACAGGTCGGTGGGTCGACACGCTCGACCGGCTGCTCGGGCACGTCGACCGAACCGGCGTATGCCGTCTCGCACCGTTCGCAGCGAAAGCTCGTGAGCGACCCGTGGAGGTGCACGACGTCGTGGCTGCCGGCCCGCTCGTGCAGGTCATCGATGTTCTGGGTCACGACCCGGACGGATGCAGATCGGGCGCCGTCGGCTGCCGTGCCGGCCCAGCGCGCGAGGGCGAGGTGGCCCGCGTTGGGCTGCACGTGCGCGACCGCGCCGAAGCGCGAGAGGTACCAGGCCCACACGAAGGCCGGGTCGCGCTCCCAGGCCTCCGGGGTCGCGAGGTCCTCGGCGGCGTACTGCTCCCACAGCCCGGTCTGCGCGTCTCGGAACGTCGGCACCCCGCTCTCGGCCGACATGCCCGCGCCGGTCACGACCACGACGCGTCGCGCGTCGACGGCCGCCTCGAGCACGGGCTGGGGAACCACCATGCGGACAGGCTCGCACGTCTTCGAGGAGCCCGACCCCCGGACCGCGTCACGTCGGTAGCGTTGCCGACACCACCCTCGGAGCGCGCAGGAGCCACGATGAGCGACACCACACCCGGACCGCCCCGGCACCGCCGGCGCACGAAGGTCGGCATCGTCGGAGCGGGCGCGGTGGGCGCCACCCTCGCGTACGCGACCCTGATGCGAGGTGCAGCCCAGACGGTCGCCCTCTTCGACGTCAACGCCGCCAAGGTGCGCGCCGAGGCCCTCGACCTGAGCCACGGCATCCAGTTCGTGCCGATGGCCCGCGTCGACGGGTCCGACGACGTCGAGGTGCTCGCCGACTCCGACGTCATCGTCTTCACCGCTGGCGCCAAGCAGAAGCCGGGCCAGTCGAGGCTCGACCTCGCCGAGTCGACCATCGGCATCGTCCGCTCGATCCTGCCGCGGCTCGTCGAGGTCGCGCCCGACGCCGTGCACGTCATGGTGACCAACCCCGTCGACGTCGTCACCTACGCCGCACTGCGGGTGTCCGGCCTGCCGCCCGAGCGGCTCTTCGGCTCGGGCACCGTGCTCGACTCGTCGCGGCTGCGCTTCCTGCTGGCCGAGCACACCCAGGTCGCCGCCCAGAGCATCCACGCGTACGTCGTCGGCGAGCACGGCGACTCCGAGCTGCCGCTCTGGTCGTCCGCGTCCATCGGCTCGGTGCCGCTGCTCCGGTGGCGGGGCCACGACGGGGCGAGCGGGCTCGACGCCGAGACGCGCAGCCGCATCGCCACCGACGTCGTCGAGTCGGCCTACCGGGTCATCGAGGGCAAGGGAGCGACGAACTACGCGATCGGGCTCGCAGCGGCGCGCATCATCGAGGCCGTGCTCAACGACGAGCGGCGCATCCTGCCCGTCTCGTCGCTGCTCGACGACTACTACGACATCAGCGACGTGTGCCTCTCGGTCCCGGCGATCGTCCACGCCGGCGGCGTCGGCGACCGCATCGAGGTGCCGATGACCGATGAGGAGCTGACCGGGCTGAGGGCCTCGGCCGACGCGGTGCGGGCGACGGCCCGCCGTTTCGGGTTCTGACGACTCTGACGGGCGCTCGTGCGGCGGAGCATGATGGGGCCGTGAGCACGTCCGCCGCCTCCGACCCCGACGGGACCCCCGACGGCCCTCTCGAGTCCGTGGACCCCCGCGACGACGTGCAGCCTCGGGCGACCTACCACCACGGCGACCTGCGCCGAGCCCTGCTCGAGGCGGGCACCGACCTGGCCCGTGAGGGCGGTCCCGACAAGGTCGTGCTCCGCGAGGCCACCCGTCGGGTCGGGGTCTCGGCCAACGCCGCCTACCGTCACTTCGCCGACCGCGACGCGCTGCTCAGCGACGTCGTCTCGCGGGCGCAGGCCCGAGCGGCCGACGTCATCAGCGCGACCATGGACGCCGTGCCGCCGGCACTCGAGCAGGGCCAGCGGGCCCGCGCCCGGTTCCGGGCGGTCGGCGTGGGCTACCTGCGGTTCGCCATGGACGAGCCGGGTCTGTTCCGCACGGCCTTCGCCGTGCCCGTCGACCTCAGCCGGGCAGCCTCCTCCGATGCCGCCGGGGCCGGAGGGCTCACCCCCTTCCAGCTGCTGTCGACGGCGCTGGACGCCATGGTCGAGGCGGGCGTGATGTCGCAGGACCAGCGCCCCGGGGCCGAGCTGCTCGCCTGGTCGGCCGTGCACGGCATGGCGATGCTCGCCCTAGACGGGCCGCTTCGCGACCTGCCGCCGGGCGCCGTCGACGAGCTCGCACCTCGGCTGGTCCGGATGGTCGACCTGGGCCTCGGGCTGTCCGACGGGTCCGGAGAGTCCGTGGCGGCAGGTGCCTAGGCTGGCCGGGTGACCAGCGACTCGCCCGGCGGTGACGCCACCTCGCACGCGCTCGACCGCGACACCGCAGCCTTCTACCGCCGGCTCGGCCCGGGGCTCTACGCGCCGACCGTGCACGTGCAGGGCGCGTGGCGCGACGACGAGCAGCACATGGCGCCGGTCAGCGGCATCCTCGCCCACGAGATCGACCTGCACGAGCCGCGCCAGGGCATGCAGCTCGCCCGCATCTCCTTCGACATCCTCGGCATGATCCCAGCCAGGCCGAGTCGCGTGGAGGTGCGCACCACCCGGCCCGGGCGCACCATCGAGCTGGTCGAGGCGACGATGCTCGTCGACGACCGTGCCGTCGTGCGCGCTCACGCCTGGCGGCTCGCGACGCACGACTCCGAACCGGTGGCCGGCGTCGAGCTCGAGCCGATCCCGGGCCCCGACGAGCTGGAGCCCTGGTCGGGCACCGACACGTGGGACGGCGGCTACATCGAGGGCCTCGAGTTCCGCGTCGCCCCCGACCGGCGCCCCGGCCGCACCGTCGCCTGGATCCGCGCCCTGAACCCACTGGTCGACGGTGAGACCTGCTCTCCCACAGCCGATCTCGTGCGACTGGCTGACACCGCCAACGGCATCGCGGTGCGCGTCTCGCCGCGCGAGTGGATGTTTCCGAACGTCGACCTGGCCGTACACCTCTTCCGCGAGCCGGTGCGCGGCTGGGTCGGTTTCGACACGCGGGTGACGATGGGCCCCACCGGCCTCGGGCTCACGTCGACCACGCTCCACGACGTGCAGGGGCCCGTCGGACGGGCCGAGCAGGTCCTCACCGTGCGACGACTGCCCGGAAGCTGATCCCCACCCCGCGACAACCTTCCGCCGACCGGGTGCGTCTGGGAGGTGCGGGCACGTCGCGCGAAATGCGTGGGTGGCTGCCACAATGAGGGGCGCGATCGCGCCGACTCACACACGCCGCAGCGCGGTCAGAGACCAGGGGACACCATGAGGACGATCCGCATGGACTACAAGCGCACCACCACCACCATCGCCGCCACTCTCGCGGTCGTCGCCCTGACGGTGGGCGCGCCAGCCGCGCGCGCCGACGACGCCACGGGCACGCCAGCACCGACGGGCACGAGCAGCACGACGGCCACGACGGCTCCGACGGCTCCGCCCACCACGCAGTCCGGCACGAAGGCCGGAACCCAGGCACCGGCCCAGGCGGCGACGTCGTCGCCTCCGCCGGCCCGAGCGGCGGCGGCCGCAGCGGCGCCCACCGCCGTCATCCCGCGCACGGCTCCGGTGAGCCGGGTCAAGGACCTCCAGGTCCGCCTCAAGCTCGTCGGGCAGTTCCCGTACGCCATCACGGGCGTCTACTGGTCGGCCGTCGACCGCGCGGTCCTCGCCTTCCAGCACGCCCGCGGGCTCACCGAGACCGGAGTCGTCGACCAGCCGACGTGGGACCGCCTGCGCGCCCTCACCAACAGCCCGGTCGTGCTGCCACGCACCGCCACCGCGCTACGGGTCAAGGACCTCCAGGCGCGTCTCAAGGCCAACGGCCGCTTCGCGTACGGCATCACCGGCGTCTACTGGTCGGCCGTCGACCGCTCGGTCCTCACCTTCCAGATCCTCTACGACCTGCCGCAGACCGGCGTGGTCGACCAGCGCACCTGGGACCGGCTCAAGGCCGTGACCGCCAGCCCGGTCGCCATCGGGCGCACGGCCTCGACCGCCCAGCTCAAGGAGGTCCAGCTGCGCCTTCGGGCCCTGGGTTCGTGGAGCTACGGCATCACCGGCGTCTACTGGTCGGCGCTCGACGGCGCCGTGCTCACCTTCCAGCAGAAGCGCGGCCTGCCCCAGTCCGGAGTCATCGACCAGCGCACCTGGTCCCGCCTCGTCGCCCTGACCTACGCGCCGGGCACCTTCGACCAGCACCGCTTCAACGCGGGCCTCCGTCCGGTCATGCCGACGGTGGGCTCGCTCGACGGTCGCTGCCGCACCGGGCGTGTCATGTGCGTCGACAAGGCCACCCGCACCCTGACGTGGGTCGTCGACGGCAAGCCGCTGATGGTCATGTGGGCTCGGTTCGGTCGTCCCGGCAAGGAGACCCGCGAAGGCACGTTCCGGGTCTCGCGCATGTACGAGTACGTCATCTCGAACCTCTACTTCACCCCGATGCCCTACTCGATGTTCTTCTCCGGCGGCCAGGCCGTGCACTACTCGTCGAACTTCGCGCGGCTCGGCTACGCCAGCGCCAGCCACGGGTGCGTGAACATCGCCGACCACGCCCAGATCAAGACGCTCTTCTTCCTGGTGCGGGTCGGCGACAAGGTCGTCGTCCACCACTGACGGCGAGCAGCCCCCGGGGCTGCCGCGAGTGGACCTAGGGAGGTCCGACGGCGAGAACTGGTAGTCCTCCCGATGTGCCCCGTAGGGCCGCGAGCAGATCGTGGATGTGTCGGCATCGTGCCGGTGCACGCATTCACGAGGAGCACCATGAACACTCGCATCGTGGCGACCACCCTGGTCGCCCTCGGAGCACTCGCAGTTCCCGCCGTCGCCCGTGCGGTCCCGGCCCCGGACCCGCGGCCAGCCGCCCACGTGGGCACGGTCAGCACCCCCCTCCGGTCGCTGCAGCAGGAGTACCGCCTCGCGACGACGGCCCAGAAGCACGCCATCCACAACGAGATCAGCCTGCTGGTCAACGTCGGCTCCGCCGCGCGCTGACCACGCGCACAGGCCGGGAACGACGACCTGGAGGGGACCGGGCTCGGACGCGACCGCGGCAACCACAGAGGGGTGGATGACCGCGGCCGGGTCCAGCCAGTCCAGGCGCGCGCCTCGCCCACCGGGCGGGGCGCGCGCCTGGTGTCAGTCGACGGTGGCGGTGATCTGCGTGCCGAGCTCGATCGTGCGGCTGACCGTGCACCACTCGTCGTGCGAGCGCTTGACGAGCTTGGGCAGCATCTCGCGGGCCGCGTCTCCGCCGTCGCCGTCGGGGAAGCGGACGCGGAAGCTGACGTTGATGTCCTGCAGGTGGTTGCCGTGCTCGTCCTTGACCTTGTCGGCGGTGACGACCACCTCGAAGTCGTCGGGCTCGGCGCGCCGGCTCGTGACGGTGTCGACGTCGACGGCGGTGCACGCCGCGATGCCGGCGAGGAGCAGCTCGACCGGCGAGAGCTCGTCGGTGCCGGAGCTGGTCGTGATGGATCCGCCCCGGCGGTTGCGAGCCGTGTAGCGGCCCTGGCTGTCGCGGGTCAGGGTGATCTGGCGCAGGTCGTCGGAACTCATGGGGTGCAGCCTTCCAGAAGTGCCTGCGGTGGGTCGGGTGAGGTCACGCGGCGAGCCGTCGCGCAGAACGGGGTCACAGCCAGGCGTCGGCGAGCAGCTCGTAGGAGCGCAGGCGGGCCTCGTGGTCGTGGGCGCCGCACGTGACGATGACCTCGTCGACGCCCGTGGCCTCGACGAACCCGGCCAGTCCGTCGCGCACCGCGTCGGGCGTGCCCACGAGCGAGACCCGCGTCATGTCGGAGACGGCCTGGCGCTCGGCCGGCGACCAATGCGCCATGAGGCCGGCGATGTCGCCGCTGGGCTCGGGCAGGGCCGTACGCCTGCCCGTGACGATGCCGTGGAAGCGCTGGAGCACGCTGGTGAAGAGGCGCTCGGCCTCCTCGGTCGTGTCGGCGACCATGACGTTGACGCCGGCCATCGAGCGAGGGGTGTCGAGGCCGCCGGGCTCGGTCGAGGGCGTGAAGCGGGACCGGTAGACCTCGAGCGCACTCATGAGCGCGGCCGGGGCGAAGTGCGAGGCGAACGAGTAGGGCAGACCGAGGGCGGCAGCGACCTGCGCGCCACCGTGGCTCGACCCGAGGATCCAGATCGGCACCCGGGTGCCCTCGCCCGGGATCGCGCGCACCTTGGCGTCGGGGTCGGGGTCGCCGAGGTAGCCGATGAGCTCCTCGACCTCGCCTGCGAAGTTCATCGCGGCGGCCTCGTTGCGGCGCAGGGCGCGCGTCGTGAAGGGGTCGGTGCCCGGGGCGCGCCCGAGGCCGAGGTCGATGCGGTCGGGGTGGATCGTCGCGAGCGTGCCGAACTGCTCGGCGACGACGTACGGCGCGTGGTTGGGCAGCATGATGCCGCCGGCGCCGACCCGGATCGTCTCGGTGTGGTCGGCGACGTGCCCGATGAGCACCGCGGTCGAGCTCGAGGCGACGCCCCGCATGTTGTGGTGCTCAGCCATCCAGTAGCGCTGGTAGCCCCACTTCTCGGCGTGGCGGGCGATGTCGACCGTCGAGGCGATCGCATCGGTCGCGGTGCCCCCGTCGATGACGGGGACGAGGTCGAGGATGTTCAGCTGGGCTCTGGCAGGACTCACGTGGGTGCCAACCGACGCCTCGGGGCGAGGTATTCCGCCGCGACCCGCCGCGACGGATCGCCTCGACCGGGGCGCCCGTCGTCAGAAGAGTCTCGGGAACGCCTGCCACCCGCTCGCGCCGGTCACGGCACGGGCGGTGAACCCGCCCCGGCCGTTGCCCGGGTAGCGCCACAGCGTGCCGGCCGCGTCACGGGCGAGCAGGTCGGGGGCGCCGTCGCCGGTCACGTCACCGATTCCGGTGAGGACGGGGTAGCCGTTCCAGCCGGCGCCCAAGGCCACCCGGGGCCGGTAGGACCCCGAACCGGTGCCGTCATAGCGGGCCAGGTTGCCCTTCGCGTCGCGGACGAGCAGGTCGGAGCGCCCGTCGCCGGTGAGGTCGCCCGGCGCGATGATCGCCGTGAAGCCGTTCCAGCCGGTGCCGAGGCTGACCCGCGCGCGCAGACCACCGGTTCCGGTGCCGTCGTAGCGCCACAGGCGACCCGAGGTGTCGCGCGCCAGCACGTCGACGCGCCCGTCGCCGGTGAGGTCGCCCGCCCCGACGATCGCGGAGTAGACGTTCCACCCGGTCGCCACCTTGACCCGGGGTCGGAAGCCGCCGGCGCCGTTGCCGTCGTATCGCCACAAGCCGCCCGATGCGTCGCGGGCCAGCAGGTCGGGCCGACCGTCACCGGTGAGGTCGCCGGCGCCGGCGACGGCCAGGCCACCCCACCCGCTGCCGATCTGGACGCGCGGCTTGAGCGTCCCGACGCCGGTGCCGTCCCAGCGCCACAAGCCACCCTTGGCGTCGGTGCCAAGCAGGTCCGCGACGCGGTCCGGTCCCAGGTCACGCACCTTGGCGTCCTTGACGACCAACGACCCGGTCAGGGGGACCTGAGCGCCGTCGACGTCGCGCAGGGCGCCCTCCCCGTCGGCCGCCGATCCCGTGAGGGTCCAGGTGTAGCGCCCTCCGGGCGCCCAACGCGTACCGAGGCGCCCGTCCCAGTCCAGGCGTACGCCTCCGTGCGGCGCCGAGCCGGTCCACGTGCGGACGACGGCTCCGCTCGCGTTGCGCAGGTCGAGGCGCCAGGACCCGAGGACCTTGGTCGCGTCGAACTCGGCGTGCCAGGGGCTGACGGCTCCCGACGCCGCGGCAGCGAGGCTCGTCGGCGTGAGCTGGTCGAGCAGCCGCGGCGGGTGCGCGCTGCCGGCCTGGAAGGGGAGCCCGGCGACCTTGGTCTCTCCCGTGCCTGCGTCCTGCCACGCGACGAGATGGTCGTCGGTGGTGAACCAGGGCGAGTCGTTCCACGTGTTGACTCCCGACCGCACGTCACCGAGGCGCACGGGCGTCGAGGACGACGTCGTGAGGTCGAGGGCGAACAGGCCCGTGCCTGAGGGCTCGCGCCAGACGACAGCCCCGTCCATGACCTGGGGGTGATGCATCTGCGGAACGCCGCGGGTTGCTCCCGTCTGCCGGTCGATGACCGTCGTGCGTCCGTCGCAGGCGGCGACCGCGACGACGAAGCGGCCCCAGACGGAGACACGGTCGTACGACGAGCCTCCACACGTCGAGGCGAGGAGACGCCGCGGGTTCGACGCTCCCACAGCCAGCCTCAGGTCACGCAGCATGACGTCCCCGGAGTCGGCCACGTAGGCCACGTACGGTCCGTAGATGTCGGCCGTGCCCGGGATGGGCTGTTCGAACGTCGCGAGCTTCCGTCCGTCGAGATCGAACGCCGAGATCCCCTGGTAGAACGAGGTCGTGGCGAGATAGCGCCGTCCCGACAGGTTCACCCCGAAGTCGCAGGCGTACCTGGGCAGGTCGACGGGCGCGGCGCCGTCCCGGACGACGACGAACGGACACATCCCCGTGCCGTTCGACAGGACCCTGCGCAGGACCACGCGAGGTCCGGAGACGCCGATGGCCGAGCCGTGGTACTCGCGCGCTATCGGTCCGGTGAAGGGTTGCTCGGCACCGAGCGCCAGGGTGGGCGAGGTCGTGAGGGCCCGCGACCAAGCCGGGTACGTGTCGTCGTAGACCTCGGTCAGCACGTCGCCCCGCGTCACGGCGCTGTCGTCGGAGCCCACCAGCCGACCGGGGCCGAGGGAGAGCCCGAGGTCCTCAGCGGGATGGGCGCCGGCAGCACGCAGCAGATGCGGCGGCTCGGCCGAGCCGTCGAAGTCGACGACGGCGGAACCCGACTCCGTGACGCCGACGAAGCGCTCACCGGCCACCTGGGCGGCGCTGTCGACGGACACGACGCGCAGTGAGCCGCTGCTGACCTCACGCACTGCGGTGCCGGGAGCGGTGTCGGAGACGGAGGTCCCCAGGCCTGCCGTCCACGCCACCGCCGAGTCGGTGGCGCGCAGGGTGCTGCTCGCGAAGCTCGGGCCGACGTCGTTGCAGCGTGGCTGCCCGTCGAGCGCCACTCGCTCGAGGCTGCACACGGTGAACTGCTGCATCCCGTCGGCGGGGGCGGCCTGCTGCGCCCACACGATCCTCGACGGCGTCCAGCGCACGGCCAGCGGAGCGTGCGGCAGGGACGCCGTCACGGACGTCTCGCCCGTGAGCAGGTCGAGTCGCATGACCTTGCCGGTGTCGACGTTGACGTCGCCCTCGGCCCACACCAGCGACTCACCGTCCACGCGCTGGTCGGTTCCCGAAGGGTAGGGGTAGGAGAGGTCCGGCTGACCCGGCACGGAGTAGGTGATCTGAACCACTCCGTCGCGGGAGCCGACGGTCACCCAGCCCCGGGACGTCGCGCCGAGGAACACGTCGGTCAACGTGGTCCCGTCACCGGCCAGCACGGTCCCGGAGGCGAGGTCGTACCGGTGGAGCGTCGTACCGTCGATCGAGGTCAGCTCCGAGCCGACAAGCGCGCGGCCGTTCCAGCCGAAGGCCAGGTCAGGCAGCGGGTGGCTGACGCCGTCACGCGTGACCCAGACGAAGGCCGAGGGACTGGCGCCGCCGCCGGCGTCCACGAGCGTCCCCGCCGCCGACGAGGCCAGCGCCGTGAGGTTGTCGAACGACTGGGCGCTCACGGCGGCGGGCAGGACGACGGTCCCGACCGGGTCGGCCGAGGCCGCGGCGCTGACGCCGGCCTGAGCCGTACAGCAGATCACCACCGCGAGGGCGGCTGCGCCGGACATGACAGGCGGACGAGAGAGTCGACGAGGGCGCACGGGCACTCCAACGAGAGACGAGATGGGCGCCTCGTCGGACACTCCGTCCCCCGTCGGCGCGCCCAATATCGCGGCTGCGCACCGCCGTGTCAACGATGTGTGCGGATTCCCCCGGTGTGCGCCGTCACGGCAGGCCGAGCTGGCCGACCTGGTCGTCGTAGTCGGGGCAGAAGGCCTGCACGCCCGCGGCCATCAGCTGTTTCGTGCGCAGCGCGTCACCGGTGTTGCCGAGCGGCTTGGAGGCGTCGTCGACCGCGATCTCGCGCAGCTGGACGCCGCCGTTGCGCAGCGCCCAGCAGGTCGTGGTGCCGGTCTCGATGTCGTCGGCGACGCTCGCCCCCGTCACCGTCGCCCCGAGCGTGCGGGCGTCGATGACGAACTGCGCCTCCTCCGCCGAGATCGACGGCCGGGCGCTGGCGACGTCGGACGGGACGTCGGCGATGGTCGGGTCGGACCCGCCACAGCCCGCCAGCGTCGCGGTCGCGACCAGGGCCACCAGCACGGCGAGGGCGCGGACGCGCCGCCGCGCGACGGCATACGGGCGTGGAGCAGCGGCGCCGGTCAGGGGATCCATCGTTAGGCTGAACGCGTGAGCGACACCGATCGTCCCCGCGACGCCACTGCGGCGCAGCTCGCCTCGCAGGCGCCACTGGCCCGCGGCGCGGTGCTCGTCTCGTTGTCGGGGGCCGTCTTCGGCTTCGTCTTCGTGCCCCAGCTGCTGGGGCTGGCGCTCGCGGGCCTCAGCCTCGCCAGGCGCGAGCCGCAGGGACGACGGCCGGCGATCCTCGCGGCCGCCCTCGCACTCGCGTTCACCGCCGTCTGGGCCGTCGTGCTGGGCCTGCTGCTCAAGTGGTGGGCCACCTCCCGCTGAGACCCGCTCCACCCGCGGCGACAACGACGACAGCGACGACACAGACGACCGACCCCTACTGCGAGTACGTCGAGAGGAACTTCTCGAGGCGGCCGACGGCCTCCCCGAGGTCCTCCACGCGCGGCAGGAAGACGAGCCGGAAGTGGTCGGGCGTCGGCCAGTTGAACCCGGTACCCTGCACGACGAGCATCTTCTGGTCGCGCAGCAGGTCGAGGGCGAAGCGCTCGTCGTCGCGGATGTCGTGGACCTTCGGGTCGAGCCGCGGGAAGAGGTAGAGCGCGCCCTGCGGCTTGGTCACCGAGACCCCCGGGATCTGGTTCAGCATCTCCCAGGCGACGTTGCGCTGCTCGAGCAGCCGACCACCGGGGAGGATCAGCTCGTTGATCGACTGGTAGCCGCCGAGCGCGACCTGGATCGCGTGCTGCGCCGGCACGTTGGCGCAGAGCCGCATGTTCGCGAGGATGTCGAGGCCCTCGAGGTAGTTGCGCGCGTGCTCCTTGGGGCCGGTGATCGCGAGCCAGCCGGAGCGGAAGCCGGCGACGCGGTAGGCCTTCGACAGGCCGTTGAACGTCAGGCAGAGCAGGTCGGGGGCGAGCGCCGCCATCGAGGTGTGGGTCGCGCCGTCGTAGAGGATCTTGTCGTAGATCTCGTCGGCCATGACGATCAGCTCGTGCTCGCGGGCGACCTGCGCGATGGCCTCGAGCACCTCGCGCGGGTAGACGGACCCGGTGGGGTTGTTGGGGTTGATCACGACGATGGCTCGCGTGCGGTCGGTGACCTTGCTGCGGATGTCGTCGATGTCGGGGGCCCAGTCGGCCTGCTCGTCGCAGACGTAGTGCACGGGCGTGCCGCCGGCGAGGCTGGCGGCCGCCGTCCAGAGCGGGTAGTCGGGCGCGGGGATCAGCACCTCGTCGCCGTCGTCGAGCAGGCCCTGCATGGCCATCACGATGAGCTCGCTGACGCCGTTGCCGAGGTAGATGTCCTCGACGTTGAGGGGCGGGAACTCGCGCACCTCGTAGTGCTGCTTGACCGCTCGACGGGCCGACAGGATGCCCTTGCTGTCGCTGTAGCCCTGCGCGGTCGGCAGCTCCTGGATGACGTCGACGAGGATGTCCTCGGGCGCCTCGAAGCCGAACGGGGCGGGGTTGCCGATGTTGAGCTTGAGGATGCGGTGACCCTCCTCCTCGAGCCGCTTGGCCTCGGCGAGCACGGGACCCCGAATCTCGTAGCAGACGTTCTGCAGCTTCTTGCTCTGGGTCACCTTGCGCATGAGGCCAAGCGTCGCACTCCCGTATGCCGCCGACCGCGCAATTCCCACCATGTGGCCCGCCGCTTCGGTGACGTCGGTCTCACGACGCCCGTCCGGCTGTCAGCCCCCCTCAGCCGCGTCTCAGCGCCCTCAGCGCCGTCAGCGCAGCAGGCAGCCGAAGGCCGAGGCGGGGCTGGTGGCCGTGAGCGAGTCGACGAGCGAGGCGCCGCTCGCGGCGGCGACGTCGATGCTCACCTCGTGCCCGACGAGCGTGCGGGTGAGGCGAGCGTACGTCGGTGGTGTCGCCGCCGTCTGCGTCCACCCCTTCTGCGTGAGGAAGCCGACGAGCTCGGCCGCCTGGGGCCCTGTCGACGGCGGGTAGGTGCGGGTGACGTGGCCGTCGGTGGACTCACGACAGGGCGCGATCTCGCTGTGCCCCAACGGGGTCAGGCTGTGGTCGAGCTCCTCGACCTCCTTCGCCGTCGCCGTCCACGCTGCGACGTCGTCGCTGTGCAACCGGCCCGACCATGCCCAGGCGATGAAGGCGAGCAGCACGAGGAGGATGGCGACGAAGACGACCGCGAACAGGCTCGGCCTGCGACGGGACCGCCGGGGCGGCGGACCGCCGTCCGGGCTCGTCCGCACCGCTCTCGGGCGGACGGGACGGGCCTCGTCGGCGAAGCCGAAGTCGCTCACCGGGACAGTGTGGGACACGCCGTGGCGGGCCGGAAGCGTCGCGAGCAACCTGTCGCCGTTCCGTGACTACCGCCCGGGCGTCGCCCCGGCGTGTGGCAGCAGCGGACGGTCGAGGTCGAGCAGGTGGCGCCAGTCTGCGCGGCACGTGCTGCGCAGCCCGCGGCGGGCGAGCAGGACGCCGACGACGAGGGCGAACGGCACCCCGACGACCGTCGTCGTGAGGCCGAGGCTGTAGCCCTCGGGGAGGGTGGCGAAGCAGACGACGGTCGCCACCGCGGCGAGGGGCACCTCGAGCCGTTCGGCCCAGTGGTGGCCGAGGGACACGGCGAAGACCGGCAGCATCCAGAGGTAGTACCAGCCGAGGAAGACCGGGGCGAGCACGACGACGGCGAGCATGGCCCAGGCGAGGCCGCGAACGGCCCGCACCCGGGGCTCGGGGTCCGCGCCTCCGGCGGGCTTGAGGGCGGCGAGCCAGATGACGACGAGGAGCAGCGCGAGCAGGACGACTGCGGCGACCCGCGCGACGGCGATGCCGGTGTCGCGCCACTCGTCGTGGCCGAGCAGGTGACCGACGGCACCGACCGCGATGCCGACCGATGTGGGCAGCGAGGTCCACTGCTCGTTCTTGCCAGGCGTCGACGCGGGGTTGAGCCAGGCGAACCCGAGACCGGTGACGATGCCGCCGAGCGCCATCGGCACCCCGGCGCACAGCAGCGTCAGCACTCCCGCCCGGATGACCCGACCCCAGCCGTATGCCGTCTCGCGCGCTCCGCTCGGCCGTGCCGTCACGACGTGGTGGGCCCACAGGATGGCCACGAACGGCAGCGCGACCACGGCGGTCACCTTGACCATGGCGCCGAGCGCGACGACGACGCAGGCGAGGACGAACCGGCCCCTCAGGGCGAGCGACAGGCCGCCGAGCACTGCTGCGACCATCAGCGCGTCGTTGTGCGCTCCCCCGACGAAGTGGGCTCCGACGAGTGGCGTGGCGACCCCTAGCCAGACCGCCCGCACCGGCGACCAGCCCAGGCGACGGGCGACGTCGGGGACGGCCCAGGCGAGCACCGCGACGCCCGCGACCGCGAGCAGGCGCAGCAGCAGCAGCGCGACCCACAGCTCGCCCGACACGGACGCGACCGCCCGGGCGAGCAGCAGCCACACGGGGCCGTAGGGGGTCGGGCTGTCGAGCCACGTCGGTGCGGTGGAGTCGCGCCACGGGGAGTCGAGCTCGCGTACGGCGTGGTCGTAGGGGCTCAGCCCCTGGTCCCACAGGAGCCCCTGGGCGGCATACGAGTAGAGGTCCCGGCTGTAGAGCGGCATGGCAAGGACGAGGGGGGCGAACCACACCGCGACCGTGACCCACCACCAGCGCACCGTGACCGGCGCCGACCGGAGCCGCCACCAGGCGAGCACGAGCGCGGCCAGGGCGAGCACCGACACCGACGCGAGGAGCGGGGAGCCGCCCTTCGGCGTCGACCAGGCGACGCCGGGCCACAGGATGCCGGTGTTGGGGCGGGGCAGCGCGCCGGCGCCCCACGAGGCGGCCGCCAGCAGGACGCCACCCGCAGCACCGACCCACCGCCAGGTGCCGGGGCCGGCGGTGCGCTTGGCGCGGGAGGTCCGGGCCGGTATCGGCACCGCGCCGGACGCGGGCTCAGCCATGGGTGACCGGCTCGTCGCCCCAGGCGAGCAGGCTCCAGCCGGTGGCGGGGTCGCCCTCCATGGTGACGACGTGCGTGTTGTCGAGGCGGCGCTCGTCGAAGAAGTCGGCAGGCAGCCCGAGCGACGCGCTGCACCACACGCGCATCGCGGCCCCGTGGCTGACGGCCACCGCGGACGCGTGGCCGTCGGAGGCGATCTGCGCGATGGCCTCGTCGTAACGCTGCATGAAACCGGCCCCGCTGTCACCGCCCGGGATGGTGTGGTCGGGGTCCTCGCGCCAACGCACGACGGCGTCGATGTAGGGCTGCCAGTCGGTCGTCATCTCCCAGTCGCCCGCCTGGATCTCGCGCAGCCCCGGCAGCACCACCATCTCCAGGCCGAGCAGCTCGGCGAGGGGCGCAGCCGTCTGCTGGGTCCGCACGAGGTCGGAGGTGTAGATCGCGCCGAGGTCCTCGCCGGCGAGCCGGTCGGCGAGCGCCCGAGCCTGCGCACGGCCCTCCGCGGTGAGGTCGAGGCCGGGCACGGCGGTGTCGAGCTGACGCGCGACGTTGGCGTGGGTCTGGCCGTGCCGAACGAGGAAGAGCCGCATGGTCAGAGGCCCTTGACGGTGACGCCGTTGAGGCACTCCACGCCGGCCTTGGGGCCGGTGTGGAAGTCGCGGATGGCGACGGGCGCGCTCGCCCCGGCTGCGAGCTTGACGTCGAGCTCCTTGTCGGCGAGGTAGGAGCCGTCGGAGAGCTTGACGATGAAGGCGGCCACCGTGAACGTGTGCTCCTCGGTGTCGGAGTTGGTCAGGGTGCCGGTGAAGCTCCAGGAGTCTCCGGTCGGCTCGCACGAGACGCCGCTGAGGCTGGACGAGGCGTCGAAGAGTCCGCCGTCGGTCGGTTCCACGGACGGGTCGACGGCGTCGTCGGTCGGGGTCTCGGCCGTGATCGTCGGCTGCACCGGGACGCTCACGGTGGGCGCCACCGAGTCGTCGGACGACGACGGGCCCGGCTGCCCGCACCCGGCCAGCGAGGTCACGACCAGTCCGAGCGCGAGCACCAGGACGGCGAGCGCGCGGGGGCGAGGGACGGCGTGCGCCCGAAGGGGTCGGCCTGGCATGGGCACGGGAGGCGCCTTCCTGTCGCTGGGTCTGCGCCGCCCATTGTGCCCCGGCGAACCGTCAGGTCAGCGTCAGCCGGGCCGCGACGGCGGCGGCGACCACGAGCAGGCCACCGGCGAGCGCGAGGGTGTCGGGCAGCCGCCACGGGGCGGGACCGGCCCACGTGCGGCGGGTCGCGCCGGCGAACCCACGGGCGTCCATGGCGAGCGCCAGCGCCGAGGCCTGCCCGAGTGCGCCGACGAGCAGGCCACCGGTGACCACCACCGCCTCACGCGCCCGGGCCGCCGGGCCCCGGTCGGCCCGGGTGCCGCGCACCCGGCGGGTCGTCATGAGCTCGGTCCAGAGCGTGTCGAAGGCCTGCACGCGCTGCAGTGCGGCCGTCGCCGCGACGACCGGGCGGGCCGGCAGCCGCACCCGTTGGGCCAGGTGGTCGCCCAGCTGCTCGGGATCGAGGAAGCCGACGACGACGGCCGACGGCACGAGCAGGCAGAGCACGCGGAGGGCGGCCCCGGCCGCCACCTCGAGGTCGCGTCCGCCGAGCAGCCAGGCCGACCATGCCACCCCGAGGACGGCGAGGGTGGCCGGGGCCAGTCGGCGCAGCACGCCACGCAGCCGGCCCTGCGGCGCCCGGCCACTGCCGGGGGCGAGCAGCCCGGCGAGGCCGAGGAGCACCTCGACGCCGAGCACGAGCAGGCCCTGGCGCCAGCTGTCGAGCAGCGCCGGGAGCGGCAGCACGCACAGCGCTGCCGCCAGCAGCGCGAGCGGCCCCACGCGGGCCAGCAGCGAGCGCCGCTCGGGCTCCGGGTCCGGAGGAGGCTGGGCCGGCGGCTCGAGCCGGACGACCCGGTCGGCGTCGTCGACGACAGCAGGGTCGTGGGTGGTGACGACCACGGCCGAGCCCTCGTCGCGCGCGGCGGCCAGCACGCCGGTGACGGCGGCCCAGGTGAGCCGGTCCTGACCGACGGTCGGCTCGTCGGCGAGCACGAGGGCCGGGCCGTGGGCGACGGCGGAGGCCATCGCGAGCCGGCGCTGCTCGCCACCGGAGAGCTGTCGCGGGTCGACCGCGGCCAGGTGGGCCAGCCCCAGGGACGAGAGCAACGCGTCGGCACGCCGCCCGGCGGCCTCGGGGTCGTGCCCCAGGGCCAGGGGCGTCGTCAGCACGTCGTCGCGAACGGTGCGGCCGACGAGGCTCGTCGCGGCGCGCTGGGGCACCCAGGCGACGACCCGGGCCAGGTCGGTGGAGGCCCACTCGTGCGGCGGGGAGAGGCGATCGCGAGCGGTGCCACGGTCGCCCTCGGCGGGCGTCAGCGGGAGTGCCAGCTCGACCGTGCCCGCGGAGGGGGCCACGAGGCCGCCCAGGGCCGTCATCAGTGAGGACTTGCCGGCGCCGCTCGGGCCGACGAGGGCCACGGTGCGGCCCGCGCGCGCGTCGAGGTCGGCGCCGTCGACGGCGACGGTGTCGCGCGACGGCTCGCCGAGGCGTCGGGCGCGGTGCTCCACGCGTACGCCGGTGGCGGCCGCGACGACACGCCCGTGGCCCACACTGCCGGCCGCCCCGCCCGGGGCGGGCTCCAGGGCTATGTCGAGCGGCTCCGGGTCAGGCACTCCCGGCACCCAGATGCCTTGCGCAGCAAGCGATTCGCCGTGCTCAGCCAGGACTCGTCGTGGCTCTCCGTCGGCCAGGACCGAGCCCTCGGCACTGATCACCACGAGGCGATCGACGAGGTCGAGCCACTCGTCGAGGCGGTGCTCGACGACGACGAGGGTGAGGGCCCGCCGGTCCACGACGTCGGCGACGACCGCACGCACGCCCGCTGCCGTGTCGGCATCGAGCATCGCCGTCGGCTCGTCGAGCAGCAGCACCGAGGGCTCCATGACGAGCGCCCCCGCGAGGGCGAGCCGCTGGGACTCGCCCCCGCTGAGCGTGGTCGGCGAGCTGTCGGCAGGCATGGTGAGGCCGACCTCGTCGAGGACGGCCTGCACCCGCGGCGGCATCTCGGAGGACGGGACCCGCACGTTCTCGAGCCCGAAGGCCACGTCCCGTCCGATGGTCGAGGCGACGACGCCGGCTCCCGGGTCCTGGAGCACGAGGCCCACCGAGCCCGGAACCGCCTGCGGCGCAAGGCCGCCCACGGTCGCCGCGCCGTCGAGCTCTCCGGAGTCGGCGGTGAGCAGCAGCCCGGCCACCGCCCGCAGCAGCGTGGACTTGCCCGACCCGCTCGGCCCGGCGAGCAACACCCGCTCGCCCGGCGCGATCGTGAGGTCGAGGTGGTCGAGCACCGGACGCGCGCGCCCGAAAGGCCGCCACGTCAGGTTCTCGACGCGGACCTCCGCCCCGGAGCAGACGGCATACGCCCCCGGTTCGACGTGCTCGGCTCGTGGTCTCACCCGCGGGTCCACCTCGAACGGGTCAGGCGGCACGCTGCTCGCGCACCTCCTGCCCGGGCGGGAACGGGTTGAGCGCACCCACCGTGGCCAACCCTCGGGTCAGGCCGACCGAGAGCAGCGAGCCCAGCACCGCGACGCAGCCGCCGAGCAGCAGCAGGTAGGCGATCTTGTAGTCCCAGGCCCAGTCGGTCCAGTAGGAGTACCACTCGTAGACGGCCTCGAACGCACCGCCGAGGAAGCCACCGAGCAGCAGCGGCGCCCAGCGGTAGACGGCGTACCCGAAGGCGGCGAAGCCGAGCTCGACGCCGAGCCCCTGGACGAGGCCCGAGACGAGCGTCGTCAGGCCCCACTGGGTGCCGATGAGCGCCGACACGACGGCCGCGAGCAGCTCGGTGAAGACGGCCGCGCCGGGGCGGCGGATGATGAGCATGCCGACGATGCCGGCGACGAGCCACGGCCAGCTGAAGAGCGCGGCCAGGGGCGGGAAGCCTGCCGACACGGCGGCCGATGGTGCTGCGTAGACCAGCCCCCACGCCCAGTAGGCGACACCGAAGGCGACACCGAGGAAGGCGCAGGTGAGCAGGTCGATGGTGCGCCAGCGGGTCAGCGGCCCGCTGGCGGTGATGGTGCTGGTCATGATGGGTCTCCCGGGTTCCAGAAGGGATGGATACCTGGGGGAGGGCACCTCGACGGGCACGCCGATGGCGTGGGCCGTCAGGTGACCTGAGAAATACCGACTTCCTTCGCCGGTGCTAACCGGAGCAGGTTCGAGGGTCTGCGGCTCGGCCGTCCGGCTGCCGCACTCTCAGCGCGTCTCGCGCTCCCCTGTCGTGATGGGTGGTGGTGCTGTTCAGTTGTGGGGGTGACTCTACTCCGGCCGCCATGGGTACAGTCACGCCATGGGCTCCAAGGACTCGACGAAGGCCGCCAAGCAGCTCTCCCGCTCGAAGGAGAAGGCCAAGGCGGCCGCCGCCCCGCGCACCCCGATGGGCGGGCCGGTCTGGAAGATCCTCAGCGTCGGCACGACGCTCGTCGCGACGAAGCTCGCCACCGACGCCGCGCAGAAGGGCTGGAAGCTCGCGACCGGCCGCAACGTGCCGGTCAAGGGTGACTACGAGCGCGAGCGCACCCGCGACGTCATCCTCTTCACGGCGATCTCGTCGATGGCCGTCTCTGCCGCTCGTGTCGCCGCCGAGCGCGGCGCCGCCACCTACTACCGCCGCTCGACCGGCCACCTGCCCAAGGCTCTCGAGGACGACCAGGTGAAGCCCACCGACAAGAAGTCGGCGAAGAAGCTCGACAAGGCGAAGGCCAAGGCCGAGAAGGCGACCCGGAAGGCCATCGACAAGGCCACCGGCACGCGCTAGCGAGCCGTCGGTCGGCGTCGCTCAGGCGTCGCCCACACGCACGAGCCCCGTCTCGTACGCGAGCACGACCATCTGCACGCGGTCGCGCAGTCCCAGCTTGGCGAGGATGCGCCCGATGTGCGTCTTGACCGTGGCCTCGGCGACGAAGAAGGCCGCGGCGATCTCGGTGTTGTTGAGGCCCCTGCCGACCGCCTCGAGGACCTCGCGCTCGCGCTCGGTGAGCACGTCGAGACGCTCGGTGCCCGTCGACCAGGCGGGTGCCGCGAGCACGGGCAGGAACCGGTCGAGCAGGCGCCGGGTCGGGCCGGGGGCGACGACGGCATCGCCGGTGTGGACGGCCCGGATGGCGGCGAGCAGCTCAGCGGGCCCCGCGTCCTTGAGCAGGAACCCGGCCGCGCCCGCACGCAGGGCCGCGTAGACGTACTCGTCGAGGTCGAAGGTCGTCAGCACGAGCACCTTCGGCACCTCGCCGCGGGCCACGATGCGGCGCGTCGCCTCGATGCCGTCGAGCCTCGGCATCCGGATGTCCATCAGCACGACGTCGACGTCGCGGCCCGGCAGCGCATCGAGCGCGGCCTGCCCGTCGGCGCACTCGGCGACGACGTCGATGTCGGGCTCGGCGTCGAGCACCATGCGGAACCCGGCGCGCACGAGTGCCTGGTCGTCGACGAGCATCACCCTCGTCCTGGGGCTCGTCACGGCTCCTCCTTCGTCGGCATCGTGGCGAGCACCTCGAACCCGCCGCGCGGGCCCGGTCCGGCCGTCAGCGTGCCGCCGTGCACGGCGACGCGCTCGCGCATGCCGGGCAACCCGTGCCCGCGGCTGTCGTCGACGCTGCCGCCACCGTCGGCCCCGCAGCCGTCGTCGGTGACGCTGATGCGCAGCCGGTCGGGTGTCTGGTGCACGTCGACGACCGCGCTGGCGCCCGGGCCGGCGTGCTTGATGACGTTGGTGAGGGCTTCCTGGACGACGCGGTAGGCCGCGAGGTCGAGGCCCACGGACCGATCGCGCTCGGCGCCATGGACCGCCAGCGTGACCGGCACGCCGGCATCGCGGACGCGGGACACGAGGTCGTCGAGCTGGCCGATGCCACCGGTCGGTGCGAGCTCGGCGCCGGACTCCGGGTCGCGCAGCACGCCGACGAGGCGACGGGTCTCGGTGAGGGCGTCCCGGGCCGTCGAGCCGATGGTCTCGAGCGCGCCCACCGACCTGGCGAGCGCGCCCTCGGGACTGCGCTCGGCGGCATACGCGGCGCCGTCGGCCTGCACGACGATGACCGACAGGGCGTGCGCGACGACGTCGTGCATCTCGCGGGCGATCGCGGCGCGCTCGTCCTTGGCGGCGAGGCGCAGCTCCTGCTCGCGCTCGCGCTCGATGCGCTCGGCCCGGTCCTGCAGGTCGGAGAGTCGCTGCAGCCTGGCGCGCTTGAGGTCACCGAGCGCCCACGCTGCGAGCGACGCGGCGGCACAGGCCATGAAGGTGAAGACGAACTCGCCTGCCCCCGGGGCCCGCCCGCTCACCGCGTTGAACCGCAGGCCGGCGATGGCCGAGCCGAGCGCGGCGACCCCCAGGCCCGCGAAGCGCACGCCTCGGCGCGGGTCGTAGGCAGCCAGCGAGTAGAGCACGACGGGGAACGCGAGGTCGCCGGGCAGCAGGTTGCTCGTCGCGATGACGCGGAGGGCGAGCGCGAGGCTGACGACCGCGAAGGCGAGGGCCGGGCGGCTGCGCCGCCAGACCAGGGCAAGGTTCGCGACGCCCACGACGGCCCAGCCGATGCCATGGCCCTCACCGAGGACCACGAGCCCGAGGAGCGCGAGCACGAGGGCGAGCGGTACGTCGAGGAGCAGCGGCCGGCGCTGCAGCCAGTCGTAGACGTTGCCCTCGGTCACGCCCAGAGCCTACGAGGGCGGGGCGGTGCGGTCGTCAGACCGTGGTCGCACACGTGTCTGGATCATCACGTCCTGACGGACCCCGACGCCGAGACCCGCGGAGCCCGCGGGAGGACGATGGAAGTGTCCTCGGGGAGGGGCAGCGAAGTCAGGAGGGGTCATGGGACGTCATCAGGAGCCCGGGCGGCAGCACGTGGCAGGGAAGGACTGGCGACGCGCTCACGCCCCGGCTCTCACCTTCCTCGGCGCGGCCGGCACCGTCACCGGCAGCAAGTTCCTCGTCGAGGACGGGTCCCGGCGACTGATGGTCGACTGCGGCCTCTACCAGGGCGAGCGCCGCTGGCGAGCGCTCAACTGGGAGGCGCCACCCGTCGACCCCGCGAGCGTCGACGCCGTCGCGCTGACGCACGCGCACCTCGACCACTGCGGCTACCTGCCGGCACTCGTGCGCGGAGGCTTCGCTGGCCCGGTGCACACCACGGCGGGGACCGCGGCCCTCGCCGGCGTGATCCTGCGGGACAGCGCCCACCTGCAGGAGGAGGAGGCCGAGGGCGCCCGCCGCGGAGGCTGGTCGAAGCACGACCCTCCCCTGCCGCTCTACACCGTGGCCGACGCCGAGCGCGCCGTGGCGGCCCTGCAGCCGGTCGGCGAGGGCGGCTCGGCGGCGGCAGCAGGCGCGACCGTGACCTTCGTGCGAGCGGGGCACATCCTCGGCTCGTCCAGCGTGCTCGTGGAGACCGGGGGCGCGAGCGTGCTCTTCAGCGGCGACCTCGGTCGCGACGACCACCCGGTGCTGTTCCCGCGCGCACGCCCGCCCGCCGCACGAACCGTCGTCGTCGAGTCGACCTACGGCGACCGCAGCCACCCCGAGGTCGACCTGGAGCACCGGGTCATGGCCG
This sequence comes from Terrabacter sp. 2RAF25, assembly GCF_052115265.1. Lineage (NCBI taxonomy): Bacteria > Bacillati > Actinomycetota > Actinomycetes > Micrococcales > Intrasporangiaceae > Terrabacter > Terrabacter sp. 2RAF25. The sequence continues at coordinate 93,931 of NZ_JBFRGJ010000009.1, read as the reverse complement.
AGGCGATCCGGCGCACCATCCGCCGGGGCGGCAGCGTCGTCATCCCGGCCTTCGCGGTCGACCGCACCGAGATCGTGCTGCTCGCCCTCGCCGACCTCGTCGAGAGCGACGCCGTGCCGGACGTGCCCGTGTGGGTGGACAGCCCGATGGCGCTCGCGGCCCTCGACATCTACCGCGACCCCGCGCACCAGAGCGAGGTGCGGCCCGAGGCGCTCGCCCGGCTGCGGCGCCTGTCGGGCCTGCGCACCGCCCACACCGCCGAGGAGTCGATGCGCCTCAACAACCCCGGCACGCCCAGCATCATCGTGTCGGCGTCGGGGATGGCGAGCGGCGGTCGGGTGGTGCACCACCTGCGCTACCTGCTCCCCCAGGCACGCAACACGGTGCTGCTCACCGGCTACCAGGCGATCGGCACGCGCGGTCGCGACCTGCAGGACGGCGTCCGCGAGGTCAAGATCGCCGGGCGCTACGTGCCGGTCCGCGCCGAGGTCGTGACCCTCGAGGACTTCTCGGTGCACGCCGACGCCGACGAGCTGCTCGCCTGGCTGGGCGAGATGCCGCACGCACCGGAGTCGGTCCACGTCGTCCACGGGGAGCCGGCGTCGGCGCGGGCGCTGGCGGACGGCATACGCGAGCGGTTCGACTGCGCCGTGTCGGTGCCCCGCTACGGCGAGCGGGTGCTGCTCGACTGATCGATGGCGTGCCTGCGGATTCCTTGCCGCAGAGGCCTTTCGGGCAGGGCCTTTCGTGAAGGCCTTTCCGAGAGGGCCGCGACGTGGTGTGCTTGGGGTGGAGCCCTGAGGAGGTGTGCCATGGAGGCACGGGTCGGTGACCGCATCACGATGGCCGCGGAGCACGTCGGTCAAGGCACGCGCGAGGGCACGATCCGCGAGGTGAAGGGCGAGGGCGGCGGGCCGCCGTACGTCGTCGAGTGGTCCGACGGCCACACCGGGATCATCCACCCCGGTCCGGGCTCGGTGCTCAAGTGCGAGCACCCCGCGGAGGACGCGGCGGGCTCCTAGAGGTCGAGCGCCCTGACGATCGGCACCCCGGCCCGGTAGGCGAGGTGCAGGTGGCTCGGCGCGTCGATGACCGCCAGCTCGGCCGGCTGCCCCTGCGCGACCCGGCGGTCGAGCCCCAGCGAGCGCGCTGAGACGGCGGTGGCCGAGTGCAGCGCCTCGGCCGGCGTCATGCCCATCTCGCGCACGGCGAGCGCGATCGCGAACGGGATCGACGACGAGTAGCACGTGCCCGGGTTGCAGTCGGAGGCCAGCGCGACGTCGACGCCCGCGTCGATGAGGCGCCGCGCGTCGGGATACGGCGAGCGGGTCGAGAACTCGACGCCGGGCAGCAGGGTGGCGACGGTCGTGCCGCGCGCGGCGGCGAGCGCCTCGACGTCGTCGTCGTCGAGGTAGGTGCAGTGGTCGACACTGCGCGCGCCGAGCTCGCACGCGAGCCGCACGCCGGGGCCGTGGCCGAGCTGGTTGCCGTGCACGCGCAGCGCGAGCCCGGCAGCCCGGCCCGCCTCGAGGACGGTGCGCGCCTCGTCGCCGTCGAAGGCGTGCGCCGAGTGCGGCTCGCAGAAGACGTCGATGCTCTCGGCCAGGCTCGTGGGCCCGTCGGCGGTGACCGCCTCGAGCATCGGGCCGGTGACGAGGTCGACGTATGCCGCCCGGTCCGACGAGTACTCGCGCGGCACGACGTGCGCCCCGAGGAACGTCGTGTGTGGGGTGACCTCGCGGGCGATGCGGAGGCTGCGGAGCTCGTCCTCGAGCGTGAGGCCGTAGCCGCTCTTGATCTCGACGGTGGTGGTCCCCTGGGCGCGCATCTCGGCGACCCGGGCCGCCACGAGGGTGCGCAGCTCGTCGTCGCCGGCGGAACGGGTCGCCGCCACCGAGACGGCGATGCCGCCGCCGTCGTAGGGCGTGCCGGTCATGCGGGCGGCGAACTCGGCCGAGCGGTCGCCGGCGAAGACGAGGTGCGTGTGCGAGTCGACGAAGCCCGGAATGACCGCGCGGCCCTCGAGGTCGCGGCGCTCGTCGGCCTCGGGCGCCCCGGATGCCGGGCCGACCCACTCGATGACGCCGTCGGCGGAGACCACGATCGCCGCGTCCCGGACGATGCCGAGCAGGCCGTCGCCTCGGTCAGCGCGGTCGGTGTCACCGTCGCCCCGGGCCGGGTCGTTCGTCGTCAGCTCCGTGATGCCCGTGAGGAGCAGGCTCACGCGGGCACCCCTCCGGCGACGCGGTCGATGGCGCCGACGAGCATGCGGCCGACGTCGCCCATCCGGTGCCTCCCGTCGGAGACGACCACGTCGCCGCCGACGACGACGGTCGACACGTCGGAGGCGACGCAGGCGTAGATGATCTGGTCGTGGGCGGCGCCGGCGGTGTTGACCGTGTCGGTGCGCACCGTGACGAAGTCGGCGAGCGCGCCCTTGCTCAGGTGGCCGCCGTCGGACCAGCCCAGGGAGCGGTAGCCGTTGAACGAGGCGGCGAGCAGCAGGTCGTTGGCCGAGAACCGGTCGCGCTCGTTGGTGACGAGCCGCTCGTGCATCTCGAGGCCGCGCAGCTCCTCGAAGGGGTCGATGATGACGTGCTGGTCGGAGCCGAGCGAGATCGGGCTGCCGGCGTCGTGCAGGGCGCGCGCGGGACCGATGCCGTCGGCGAGGTCGCGCTCGGTCGTGGGGCAGAAGCAGGCGCCGGTGCCGGTGCCGCCGAGCAGGCCGATGTCGCGGTCCTCGAGGTGCGTGGCGTGGACCGCGGTCGAGTGGGCGCCGAGGGCGCCCGCCTCGTCGAGCAGCTGGGTGGGGCTCGCGCCGTAGAACATCTGGCAGGCGAGGTTCTCGCCGTGCTGCTCCGAGAGGTGCACGTGCAGGGGCAGGTCGCCGGCGGCCTCGACGACGCGCGGCAGGTCCTCGCGGCGCACGGCCCGCACGGAGTGGATCGCGGCACCGAGCCGCACGCGGTCGGTCTCGGGGCGGCGCTCGGACATGCGGGCAGCCCAGGCCTCGACGGTGCCGTCGCTGAACCGGCGCTGTCCGGGGTGCAGCTCGACGTGCCCACCGCCGTTGAGGCCGCCCTCGAGGTAGCACGTGTCGAGCAGGGTGAGCCGGATGCCGGCCTCGTCGGCCGCCTGCCGCACGGCGAGACCCATCGCGTTCGGGTCGCCGTACGGGTGCCCACCCGGGCGGTGGTGCACGTAGTGGAACTCCCCCACGACGGTGATGCCGGCCTGCACCATCTCGGCGAACACCGCCCGCGCGAGCGCGAAGTACGTGTCGGGGTTGAGCTGCTCCGCGGCGGCATACATCTGCTCGCGCCAGCTCCAGAAGTTGCCGCCGCCACCGTTGACGCGACCGCGCAGCGCGCGGTGGAAGGCGTGGCTGTGGGCGTTGGCCATGCCCGGCAGGGTCACGCCGGCCAGCCGCACGTCGTCGGGCTGGGGGTCGGCGTCGACGAGGACGTCCTTGAGCAGACCGTCCTGCGTCACCAGCCGCACCCGCCGCGCGAATCCGCCTGTCAGCCAAGCGCTCTCACACCAGAACGCGGTCATCGGGCATCACCCATGGGGTCGAGGTCCTTCCGGGAGCACAGCTCGGTCACGACGGCGGTGAGCGCCGTGACCCCATGGTGACAGTCTGTGGCCTCCGCCGACTCGGCGGGTGAGTGTGAGATTCCTGTGGGGTTGCGCACGAAGAGCATCGCGCTGGGCACGCCGTGGGTCGCGAGGACGCCGGCGTCGTGCCCGGCGCCCGTGCCGAGCAGCGGGGCGTCGGGGAGTATGCCGTGCAGGCGGTCGACGAGTCCCGCGTCAAAGGTCGTGGTGGGGGTCCACGACTCGAGGGTGGTGGTGGCGCCGTGGGCGCCCGCCTCGGCGGTGACGGCATCGACGGTGGCGCGCACGGCATCCTCGTCGCGGCCACGGGCGTCGAGCCAGGCCGTCACGTGGCTGGGGATCGCGTTGACGCCGCCGGGCTCGACGACGACCTTGCCGACGGTGGCGACGCAGCCCTGCGCGACGGCATACGCCCGGGCTGCCTGCACGACGCCGGCGAGGCCGATCATCGCGTCGTGGCGGTCCTCGATGCGGGTGGTGCCGGCGTGGTTGGCCTCGCCGGGCAGGTCGATGCGCCACCGTCCGTGCGGCCAGATGTCGGTGCCGATGGCCACGGCGCGAGCAGGGTCGTCGAGGTCGTCGGTGCCGTCGGGGGCGAGGGCGAGGGCCTTCCCCTGCTCGACGTGCAGCTCGACGAAGGTGCCTATGCGGCGGACGGTCTCGTCGTCGCGGCCGAGTCCGGCGGGGTCGCGGCCGGCCCGCTGCCAGGCCTCGGCCATGGTGACACCGTCGGCATCGGTGAGCGCGCGCGCTCGGTCGGCGTCGAGGACGCCGGTGATGATGCGAGAGCCGGCGCAGGCGATGCCGAAGCGGGCACCCTCCTCGTCGACGAAGTTGACGACTCCGAGCGGCACGTCGGGCTCGACGCCGGCCGCGCGCAGCGCGTCGACGGTCGCGAGGGCGCTCACCACACCGAGTGGCCCGTCGAAGGCGCCGCCGTCGGGCACCGAGTCGAGGTGCGAGCCGATGACGACGCCGGGCGTCGAGTCGGGGTCGCCCCACCACGCCCACTGGTTGCCGGCGCGGTCCTCGACGACGTCCAGCCCGCGGGCCGCGCACTCCCCCGCGAACCACTCGCGCAGGTCGTGGTCGGTGCGGGTCCACGCGTACCGGCGGTAGCCGCCGGTGCCGCCGTCACGCCCCAGCGGTGCCAGGTCGCCCCACATCCGGTCGAAGCTCGTCGTGCTCGTCGTGCTCGTCGTGCTCGTCGTCGGCCTCGTCGTCATGGTCGACCACCCTTCCTCGTCACTAGGCTCACTCCATGGATGCCGACCGCGATTCCACCGCCGACCAGGTCTCGACACCGGCCGTCGAGGCGGCGCGAGCGGCGGGCATCGAGCACACGGTGACCCGTCATGGTCGCGTCTCGAGCCTCGAGGAGGCGGCGGCTGCCCGGGGCATCGAGCCGCGCGACCTCATCAAGACGCTCGTCGTGCGGCGGGCCGAGGACGACCACGTCTTCGTGCTCGTGCCGGGCGACCGCAAGTTCTCCTGGGCCAAGGTGCGGGCCCTGCTCGGCACGAACCGCATCTCGATGCCCGACGCCGAGGCCGCGAAGTCCGTGACCGGCTACGAGCGCGGCACGATCACACCCTTCGGCTCGGCGACCGCGCTGCCCGTCATCGCCGACAGCCACCTCGTCGGACGCACCATCTCGCTCGGCGGTGGAGGTCACGGCGTCGGCCTGACGGTCAACGGCGACGACGTCATCCGGATCTTCGACGCGACCGTGGCCGACATCTCCGACGAGGAGACCCGCAAGAACCCCTGAGCACGCGCCCACGTCTCCACCGTCGAGAGGCCACGTTCGGCCCCTTTCCGACTGTCGAGAGGCCACGGCGTGCCACCGGTGGCGGGTCGACAGGTCACGATGGCGGACACTGGTCACCATGCCCCGCACCCCGCTGCCCACCAAGCCGTGCGCCCGCTGTGGCCGCACCATCACCTGGCGCAAGGCCTGGGAGCGTGACTGGGCAACCGTGCGCTGGTGCTCCGACAACTGTCGCAAGCGCGGCCTGACGCCGGTCGACATCGAGCTGGAGGACCGGCTGACCGCACTCGTCCGGGCGCACGCGGCCTCGGGGTCGGTCGACCCCTCCGAGGCGGCCAGGGCCGTGGGCGGCGCCGCGTGGGAGGAGCTCGTCGAGCCTGCCCGCAACGCAGCCCGGCGGCTCGCCTCCACCGGGCGCGCCCAGATCGTCCAGGGCGGCCGGGTCATCGACCCGGACCACGCCAAGGGCCCGATCACGGTGCGCCGCCCGCGCTGACGCCGCCCCTGCGCGCCGCGCGGTTCGATGTATGGCGCGGTCACCAGTGACCACGCCATACATCGAACGACGGGGACGGCATACGGACCCTCAGCCCTCCTGCATCGGGATGCGGACGCCGCACTCGTGCGCGACCCGGTCGGCGATGTCGTAGCCGGCGTCGACGTGACGGATGACGCCCATGCCGGGGTCGTTGGTGAGCACCCGGGCGAGCTTCTGCGCCGCGAGGTCGGTGCCGTCGGCGAGGGAGACCTGGCCGGCGTGCAGGCTGCGGCCGATGCCGACGCCGCCGCCGTGGTGGATCGAGACCCAGCTGGCGCCCGAGCTCGTGTTGACGAGGGCGTTGAGCAGCGGCCAGTCGGCGATGGCGTCGGAGCCGTCGGCCATCGCCTCCGTCTCGCGGTACGGGGAAGCGACCGAGCCGCTGTCGAGGTGGTCGCGGCCGATGACGATCGGGGCGCTCACCTCGCCGGTGCGGACTAGCTCGTTGAAGGCGAGCCCCGCCTTGTCGCGCTCGCCGTAGCCGAGCCAGCAGATGCGGGCAGGCAGGCCCTGGAAGGCGATCCGGTCCTGCGCGCCGCGGATCCACTTGTGCAGGCGGTCGTTGTCGGGGAAGAGGTCGAGCACGGCCCTGTCGGTCGCGGCGATGTCGCGCGGGTCGCCCGAGAGCGCGGCCCAGCGGAACGGGCCCTTGCCCTCGCAGAAGAGCGGGCGGATGTAGGCCGGCACGAAGCCGGGGAACTCGAACGCCCGGTCGTAGCCGCCCTGGCGAGCCTCGTCGCGGATCGAGTTGCCGTAGTCGAAGACCTCGGCGCCGGCGTCCTGGAACTCGACCATGGCCTTGACGTGCTTGGCCATCGAGGCGCGGGCGCGGTCGGTGAAGTCCTCGGGCTTCTTCTCGGCGTACTCGGCCCAGTCCTCGAGCGCGACGCCCTCGGGCAGGTAGCTGAGCGGGTCGTGCGCCGACGTCTGGTCGGTGACGATGTCGATCTCGACGCCGCGGCGGAGCAGCTCCGGGAAGATCTCGGCGGCGTTGCCGACGACGCCGACCGACCAGCCGCGGCGCTCGCGCTTGGCTGCCAGCGCCTTGTCGATCGCGTCGTCGAGGTCCGTGGCGACCTCGTCGAGGTAGCGGTGCTCGACGCGGCGGTGCAGCCGGGCCGGGTCGACGTCGACGATGAGGCAGGCGCCGTCGTTCATCGTGACGGCGAGCGGCTGCGCGCCACCCATCCCGCCGCAGCCACCGGTCAGGGTCAGCGTGCCTGCGAGGGTGCCGCCGAAGCGCTTCTCGGCGACCGCGGCGAAGGTCTCGTAGGTGCCCTGGACGATGCCCTGCGTCCCGATGTAGATCCACGACCCGGCCGTCATCTGGCCGTACATCGTCAGGCCGAGGTGCTCGAGACGGCGGAACTCGGGCCACGTGGCCCAGTCGCCGACGAGGTTGGAGTTGGCGATGAGCACGCGCGGAGCCCACTCGTGCGTCTGCATGACACCGACCGGCCGGCCGCTCTGGACGAGCATCGTCTCGTCCTGCTTGAGGGTGGTCAGCGTGCGGACCATCGCGTCGAAGGACTTCCAGTCGCGCGCTGCCCGCCCGGTGCCGCCGTAGACGACGAGGTCGTCGGGGCGCTCGGCGACCTCGGGGTCGAGGTTGTTCATGAGCATCCGCAGCGGGGCCTCGGTGGCCCACGACTGCGCGGTCAGGGTCGTCCCACGCACTGCGCGGACGGGTCGTGCACCTTCCATGTCACTCTCCTTCGAGTGCGAGAAACGTTGGTATGCCGTGTGCTTCGTCGATCGTCCACCGTCGAGTGGCCATTTCTTGCGGGTCTTGGCCAGTCGAGAGGCCAGTTCTCGTCACGAACTCTGGCCACTCGACTCGTCACCACCCGCGAACTTTGGCCTCTCGACGGTTCAGCGGAGGGGGCTGGTGGCGGACTCGGCCGCCGCGAGCACGTCACCGGTGACGACCGCCGTGTGCGCGCCCTCGATGTCGGGCGCGAGGAACCGGTCGGGTCCGGGACCGGCGTTCGTGTGCGTGTCGAGGGCGGCGATGACGGCAGCGGCCGCGGCACCCGGCACCAGGGGCGCCCGGAGCCGTATGCCGCGTGCCGCCGTGAGCAGCTCGATCGCGAGCACCCTGCCCAGGGCGTCGACCGACCGGCGCAGCTTGCGGGCGCCCGACCAGCCCATCGACACGTGGTCCTCCTGCATGGCCGAGCTCGGGATCGAGTCGACGGATGCCGGGACGGCGAGCCGCTTCATCTCGGAGACCATCGCGGCCTGGGTGTACTGGGCGATCATCAGGCCGGAGTCCACGCCGGGGTCATCGGCGAGGAACGGCGGCAGGCCGTGGTTGCGGGCCTGGTCGAGGAACCGGTCGGTGCGGCGCTCGGCCATCGAGGCGACGTCGGCGACGACGATCGCGAGGAAGTCGAGCACGTAGGCGACCGGTGCCCCGTGGAAGTTGCCGTTCGACTCGACGCGGCCGTCCGGCGTCACGACTGGGTTGTCGACGGCGGAGGCGAGCTCGGCGTCGGCGACCCGTGCGGCGTGCTCGACGGTGTCGCGGGCGCCGCCGTGCACCTGAGGAGCGCACCGGAGCGAGTAGGCGTCCTGGACGCGGGTGCACTCCTCGGTGCGGTGCGACTCACGCATCGGTGAGTTCGCCATGACAGCAAGGATGTTCGCGGCGGAGGCGGCCTGGCCCGGGTGCGGCCGAAGCGTGTGCAGGTCGGCCGCGAAGACGTCGTCGGTGCCGAGCAGGCCCTCGACGCTCATGGCGGCGGAGACGTCGGCGATCTTGAGCAGGTGGCGCAGGTCGTGGATGGCGAGCACGAGCATGCCGAGCATGCCGTCGGTGCCGTTGATGAGGGCGAGCCCCTCCTTCTCGGCCAGGACGATGGGCTCGATCCCGTTGTCGCGCAAAGCGGTTGCGGCATCGGTGACGGTGCCGTCCTCGAGCCTCACAGGCCCCTCACCCATGACCGCGAGCGCGCAGTGCGACAGCGGCGCGAGGTCGCCGGAGCAGCCGAGGGACCCGAACTCGTGCACGACCGGGGTGATGCCGGCACTCAGCACGGCGGCATACGCCCGGGCGGTCTCGAGGCGCACGCCGGTGCGGCCGGTGGCGAGCGTCGAGAGGCGCAGCAGCATGAGGGCGCGAACGACCTCGCGCTCGACCTCCGGGCCCGTCCCGGCGGCGTGCGAGCGCACGAGCGAGCGCTGCAGCTGGGCCCGCAGCGGTGTCGGGATGTGCCTGGTCGCGAGCGCGCCGAAGCCGGTCGATACGCCGTAGTGCGCCACCGTGTCGTTGGCCAGCGCCTCGACGACCTCACGGCTGCGGGCGATCTCGGCCTCGGCCTCGGCGGACAGGTCGACGCGGGCGCCGTGACGGGCGACGGCCACGACCTCGTCGACGGTCAGGGGGCCGGTGCCGATGGTGACAGTGGCTGAGGGGCGTTCGCTCATGGGTCCCATCGAACCGTCGACGCACTGGCGCGGCAGCCCAGAGAGGCGCACAATTGTCTCAGATGCGAGACGACGTCGAGTGCGGACAGGAGGTGGACCCACGTGTCCAACGCCCCGGCCGCCGCCAACGCGCTCGACGTCCTCGAGCACCTCTCGCGCCACGCCGAACCGCTTCCCGCCGCGTCGATCGCGCGCGACCTCGGGCTGCCGCGCAGCTCGGTCTACCACCTGCTCAAGGTGCTGCACGGCCGCGGCTACGTCACCCACTACGTGGAGGAGCGGCGCTTCGGGCTCGGCCAGGCGGCCTACGAGCTCGGTTCGGCCTACCAGCGGCAGGCGCCGCTCGCCCGGGTCGCGCGCGCCGCGATGCGCCGGCTCGTCGACCAGTGCGGGCGCAACGCCCACTTCGCCACGCTCGACGGCCGCGACGTCATCTACCTGCTCGAGGAACGCGCCCCCGGCCAGCCGATGCTCGTCACCGACGTCGGCGTACGCCTGCCCGCCCACCTCACGGCGAGCGGGCTCGCGATGCTGTCGGCGCTGCCGGCCACCCAGGTGCGTGCCCTCTACCCCGACCGGGCCTCGTTCGTGCAACGCAGCGGCGGTGGTGGGCCGCGGTCGCTCGCCGAGCTGCGCAGCGTCCTCGCCCGCACCCGCACCGAGGGCCACGCGCGCGAGGAGGGCACCGTCACCCCCGACCTGTCGTCGGTCGCCGTGCCCGTGCTCGACCGCGGCTCGCGCCCGCTCGCGGCCATCGCGCTGACGCTGCGCACGGCTGACGCGACGAGCGAGCACGTCGGCGACCTCGTGGCCCGAGCGCGGGTCGCCGCCGAGGACATCGGACGTCGGCTGAGCCCGAGCAGCACGGTTTCGCGCCGCTGAGGGCCGCACCCTCCTAGGGTGCGGGAATGGACGTCTTCCTGGTCGGCGGCGGATGGGACGAGGGGCTCGCCACGGAGCTCTACGGCGGCTTCGTCGAGGCCACGGCGCGCGCGGCCGGTGGCACGCCGCGCATCCTGCTCGTCGTCATGGGCACCGACCCCGAGTCGCTCGAGTACCACGAGCGCTACCTCGACATGCTCGGGCGCGTCGGTGGTCACGAGCTCGCGGTGGAGCGGGTGCCGATGGGCACCCCGTTCGACGCCGCCCGCCTCGACGGGGTCGACGGGCTCTTCGTCGGAGGCGGCCCGACGCCGGAGTACCACGCGTCGCTGTCCCCCGCGTACGCCGCGATCGCCGAGCGCGTCCGCGCCGGTATGCCGTTTGCCGGCTTCTCGGCGGGCGCCGCGATCGCGGCCACCCACGCCGTCATCGGCGGCTGGCGCATCGAGGGGCGCGCCGTCTGCCCCGACGAGAGCAACGAGGACCTCGACCCCGTGACCGTCGTCGAGGGCATCGGCCTGGTCGAGGGAGCGGTCGACGTCCACGCCGCGCACTGGGGCAACGTGTCACGCCTCGTCGCCGTCGTGCAGGCGGGACTCGCACCGCACGGCGTCGCCGTCGACGAGAACACGGTGCTCGGAGCGGACGGTGTCGTGCGCGGGGGCGGCCACGTCTGGGAGGTCGAGCCCGCCTCTGGTGCGGCGGTCGCCGTGCGCCGCCGGTCGGCCGGTCAATAGGCTCAGGGCATGCGCGCGATCACGATTCCCGAGCCCGGCGACGCCGACAGCCTCGTCCTCGACGAGGTGCCCGACCCCGAGGCAGGTCCCGGCCAGGTGCTCATCGACGTCGTGGCCGCGGGCGTCAACCGCGCCGACGTCATGCAGCGGCTCGGCCACTACCCGCCCCCACCCGGAGCCTCGGAGCTCCTCGGCCTCGAGGTGAGTGGACGCGTCGCTGCCGTGGGCGAGGGCGTCGAGCAGTGGCAGGTCGGCGACGAGGTCTGCGCCCTCCTCGAGGGCGGCGGCTACGCCGAGAAGGTGGTCGTGGCCGCCGAGCAGGTGCTGCCGGTGCCGCGCGGCGTGTCCCTCGTCGACGCAGCGGGTCTTCCCGAGGTGGCCGCGACGGTGTGGTCGAACGTCTTCCTCGTGGCCAACATCCAGCCCGGCCAGGTGCTGCTCGTCCACGGCGGCAGCTCGGGCATCGGCACGATGGCGATCCAGCTCGCCAAGGCCGTGGGCGCGCACGTCGCGGTGACGGCAGGCAGCCAGGAGAAGCTCGACGCGTGCCGCGAGCTCGGCGCCGAAGTCCTCGTCAACTACAAGGACGAGGACTTCGTCGAGCGCCTGCGCGACCTGACCAAGGGGCACGGCGCCGACGTCATCCTCGACAACATGGGCGCGAAGTACCTCGGCCGAAACGTGGAGGCACTCGCCACGAACGGGCGCCTCGTCACCATCGGCCTGATGGGCGGCAGGCGCGGCGAGCTCGACATGGGCATGCTCCTCGCCAAGCGGGCCGCCGTCATCGCGACCTCGCTCCGGACACGCCCGGCCACCGAGAAGGCCGCGATCGTCGCGGCCGTGCGCGAGCACGTGTGGCCGCTCATCGAGGCGGGCGACGTGCGACCGGTCATCCACTCCCGCCACCCCCTGGAGCACGCCGCCGAGGCGCACCGCGAGATGGAAGCCTCGGGGCACATCGGCAAGATCCTGCTGACCGTCTGACCGCACGGGCGGATGCACGCCTGACCTGAGCAGCCTTGTCGCACGGGACGATGCGGGAGTGTCCGACTCGTCCCGTGACGACCTCCGCCCACCGGCGTACCGTCGACAGGTGGACCACTTCGCCACGAAGCGGCCCTCCCACCACACGAGTACCGGGAGGCACCTGCAGTGTTCATCCAAGTGATTCAGGGCAAGACCCACGACGCGGACCGGCTCCACGCCCGCATGGACGCCTGGCGCGACGAGCTCGAGCGGGGCGCCGACGGCTGGCTGGGCGGCACCTACGGGATCGACGACGACAACGAGTTCATCGGCGTGGTGCGCTTCGACTCGCGCGAGTCGGCGATGCGCAACAGCGAACGGCCGGAGCAGGGCACGTGGTGGGCCGAGACCGAGAAGTGCTTCGACGGCGACGTCACCTTCCACGACTGTGACGACGTGACGATGATGCTCGACGGCGGTTCGGACGACGCGCAGTTCGTCCAGGTCATCCAGGGCCGCATCAGCGACCAGGAGAAGTTCCGGATGATGCGCGACATGCCGATGGACACCCTCCACACCGAGCGCCCCGACATCCTCGGCGGGACCATCGCCGTCGACAAGGACGGCTGGTTCACGCAGACGATGGCCTTCCGCACCGAGGCCGAGGCGCGCGAGGGCGAGAAGAAGCCCATGCCGCCAGAGGTGATGGAGCAGATGGGCGACATGGACAAGGCGATGAGCGACGTGCAGTACCACGACCTCCACCGCCCGTGGTTCGCGTCGGCGGGTAGCCGCTGACGCCGGGACGACGCGTTCCGGCGACATCGCTTGCGAACCCAGTGCATACCGGGTATACATTGCCCTGACCTGAGGGAATACCGAGTATGCAGGGGGTTCGCGGATGTCCGTGAAGCAGGGGATGCTGGCACTGTTGGCCGAGGAGCCGATGTACGGCGCCCGGCTGCGCAGCGAGTTCGAGGCACGCACGGGAGGCACCTGGCCGCTCAACGTCGGGCAGGTCTACACGACCCTCGCGCGGCTCGAGCGCGACGGTCTCGTCGAGCCGGTGGGCGGCAGTGACGACGAGGGGCGCATCGCCTACCGGCTGACAGCGGCCGGTCGCGAGGAGATCGCGGCCTGGTGGCTCACACCGGTCGACCGCGACTCCACACCACGCGACGAGCTCGTCATCAAGCTCGCCCTCGCCGTGACGTCGCCGGGCATCGACGTGCCCCGGGTCGTCCAGACCCAGCGCACGGCGACCCTCAAGCACCTGCGCGACCTGACCCGGCTCAAGAGCCGCGCCTCCGACGAGCCCGACGCGCACGACCTCGCCTGGCTGCTCGTCCTCGAGAACCTCCTCTTCGCCGCCGAGGCCGAGGTCCGCTGGCTCGACCACGTCGAGGCCACCCTGTCGCGTATGCCGGCAGCCCCCACTCGAGGCGTGCGTGTCGCCGAGCGCTCGGCCGACGTCGACGACGCGCCCCGCGCGACCGCGTCCCTGAAGGGGGGCCGGTCATGAGCGCCGGGGCTGCTGCCGGTCCCGTGCTCGTGCTCGACGACGTCTCCCGCGTGCACGGCACCGGCGAGACCGAGGTCGTCGCGCTCAGCCACGCGTCGCTGACCGTGGCCCGCGGCGAGCTCGTCGCCGTCATGGGACCCTCCGGCTCCGGCAAGTCGAGCCTGCTCAACCTCGCCGGTGGCCTCGACCGCGCGACGACCGGCCGGGTGGTCGTCGACGGCACCGACGTGGCCTCCCTCGACGCGAACGGCCTTGCAACGCTACGTCGCCGGTCGATCGGGTTCGTCTTCCAGGACCTCAACCTCATCCCCAGCCTCACCGCTGCCGAGAACATCGGGCTGCCGCTCGAGCTCGACGGCTGGTCGGTGCGGCGTGCTCGTGGCCAGGCGCTCGACGCCCTCGACCAGCTGCACCTGCGCGAGCTCGCCGACCGCTACCCCGACCAGATGTCGGGCGGGCAGCAGCAGCGCGTGGCCATCGCCAGGGCCCTCGTCGGGCAGCGGTCGCTCGTGCTCGCCGACGAGCCCACCGGCGCCCTCGACTCCCACACGGGTGAGGGCGTGCTCAAGATCCTGCGCCAGCGGTGCGATGCCGGTGCGGCCGGTCTGCTCGTCACGCACGAGGCCCGGCACGCGGCCTGGGCCGACCGGGTCGTGTTCCTGCGCGACGGAGTCGTCGTCGACGAGACCGGGTCACCCGACTCCGCGGACTCGCTTCTCGCAGAGGTGCTCTGACGTGTCCGACTCGCACGACACCGACGCCCTGCTACCCACCGCGTCGGCGTCGCGGCTCGCCCGCTGGCGCGCGGGCTGGCGCGTGGCCCTCCGTATGGCGCGCCGCGACGTCCGCCGTCACCGCGGCCGCAGCCTGCTCGTCGTCATCATGGTCGGCCTGCCGGTGCTGCTGCTGACGGCCGGGAGCACCCTCTGGTTCAGCGAGGACGTCGACGCCGCCGAGCGCCTGCCGCTGCAGCTCGGCCGGACGCAGGGCTACCTCGTCGACCCCCTCGACATCGCCCTCCACCAGCTCGTCGACCCGCAGAGCTCCTACGGGACCGGCCCCGACGGTCCGATGGCGGACCGCCCCGCCACACCCGTGCCGGGCTACGCACCCGGACGCGAGGAGGCCGCCCTGAGCCGCCTCGTCGGGGCGACGCTGCACGTCGCGACCTTCTCGGGCGGCACGGCCCGGATGGGTCGCACCTCCGCCACCGTCGGCATCCTCGGCATCGACCCCCGCGGGGTCGAGACGACGCTCGCGCCACGCGTCTCGCTCGAGTCCGGGCGCTGGGCCGCCGCGTCCAACGAGGTCGTCGTCACCGAGGCCGGCATCGCCGCGGGGTTGCCCCGCACGGGTTCGTTCGAGCTGCGCACGAGCGCCCGGCCCGACGAGGTGTCCTCACGCACGCTCGTCGTCGTCGGGGTGGGCACCGGCTTCACGAACTGGAGCTCCGACGAGGTGCGCCCCGTCGCACTCGTCGGGCTGCCCGAGGCCGAAGGCGCCATGCGGCAGTGGCTCGTCGAGCGCTCGGCGCCGATCACGTGGGCGGAGGTGCAGCGGCTCAACACCTACGGCGTGGGCGTGCTCGGCCGCCACGTCGTCGAGCATCCCGAGACGGTCACCCTCCCGCCCGACATGACGCTCGGCGGCACCACGAACAAGCTCTTCCTCGTGCTCGCGGCGTCGTTCGCGCTTCTCCTGCTGACGAGCCTGCTCGCGGGGCCGGCCTTCGCCGTCGGCGCGGCCCGGCAGCGGCACTCCCTCGCGCTCGCTGCGTCGAACGGCGCGACCCGCGCCCAGCTGCGCCGCACCGTGCTGGGGCAGGCGCTGGTGCTGGGCGCCCTCTCGGCCTGCGTCGGCTCCGCGGCCGGCGTGCTGCTCGGCCTCGTCGCCACGCGCGTCGTCCACCACGTGTCGCCTACGCACTTCTTCGCGCCGGCGGAGGTGTCATGGGCCTCCGTCGCCATCGTGACCGTGGCCGGCGTCGTCAGCTCCGTCGTCGCCGCGCTCGTGCCGAGCCGTGGCCTCGGCAGGCTCGACGTCGTATCGGTGCTCAAGGGACAGCACGTCTCGCCCCCGCTGCGTCGCCGCGTGCCGGTCGCCGGGGCCGTCCTGGCGGCCCTCGGCGTGGCTGCCGTCCTGGTCGCGTCGTACCACCCCGCCGACGTGTGGTTCTACGTCTTCCTCGGCGGGGTGCTGCTCATCGTCGTCGGTGCACTGCTGCTCGTGCCGCTCGTCCTCGCAGTGGTGGCGCGCTTCGGCCACCTGCTGCCGCTGCCGACCCGGATGGCGGCCCGTGAGGCCGGCCGGCTGCGCGGGCGGGCCACCCCGACGGTGGCCGCGATCCTCGGCGGCGCCGCTGTGCTGACGACGGTCTGCATCGGGCTGCAGGCCGACACCGAGCGCGCCGCCCGCAGCTACAGCCCGATGACGCTCGCGGGCCAGGCGCTCGTCTTCGGCGGGCCGTCCGCCTCAGAACCCGACGAGCTCGCACGAGCCCTGGCCTCCGTCGATCCCGACCTGCGGGCGCTCACGCTCGAGCGAGCCGGCGGCGAAGGACCCGAGAACTTCGTGCGGCTCGCCTCCGTCCATCCCGGCTGCAGCTTCCCGCAGACCGCACCCGAGATCGCCTACCGCGACGGCCTCACGATCGAGGGCGGGGTGCTGCCCCGCTGCTCGACCGTCGCGACCGAGTCGTCCGTTCCCGGCACGACGCTGCAGCTCGTCGACGCCGACGAGTTCGCCGACTTCGTCGGTCTCGACGACGAGCAGCGACGGGCGGTGGCGGGGGGCGCCGTGGCTGTGCTCGACCCCGACGTCGCGTCACGGCTGCCGGTGACCACGAGCTACGCCGCTCCCGCCGCCGACATCATGAGGCTGCGCCCGGTGGACGTCCCGACGAACAGAGGCGTCAGCACGTGGCACCGCTACACGTTGCGCTACGACGCCCAAGGCCTGGTCGAGAGCACCGGTGAGCGACCGACGCTGGTCACGATGCCCGTCGTCGAGCTGACGCACGACCAGTGGGTGCGCGCCGTCACGACCGACAACGGCGGGCCGGGCGCCTTCCTCGCGACGAGTGCCGCCCAGCGGCTCGGCATCTCGATCTCCACCGGCCAGAGCATCGTGCGCCGAGCCACGGGCATCACACCGGAGCAGGAGAGCGCCCTGCGGACAGCGTTGCAGGAGCGCGACCCCGACGCCACAGTCACCGTCGAGCGTGGCTATGTCCGCGACGACGCCCTCGTGGTCGGCCTCGTCATCGGCGTCATCGCGCTCATCATCCTCGTGGCCACGCTCATCGCGACGGCGCTGGGCCAGGCCGAGGCGGCGCCCCTGCTCGGCACCCTCGCAGCGGTCGGTGCGACGCGTCGCACGCGTCGGGCCCTCGCCGCCTCGCAGGCGCTCTACCTCGCCCTCCTCGGCGCCGTGCTCGGTCTGGTCGCCGGCCTCGCCCCGGGGATCGCCGTCTCGCGCATCCTCACGGCGAGCTACACCGACACGGGCATGGACTTCAGCACCGTCATCATCAGCATCCCGTGGCTGCAGATCCTGTCGCCGGTGCTGCTCGTGCCGCTCGTGGCCGGGGCGCTCGCCTGGGTGTCGATCCGACAGGCGCCCACGGTGGTGCGGCGAACCGCCTGACGGCGAGCCGGCACACCCCTCGAACTCGGGGCCCGTGCGACCTGACGGGGGACGCACGCGCCCCGACCCCAAGCCGCCGGAGTGAGGCAGGATGGAGCTCATGAGTGACGACGCGAGCCGCCAGGGTGAGGCCACCGACGACGACGCGACGCGGGACGACCCGCGCATCGTCGTCGTGACGCCCGACGGCATGGGCGTCGCGACACCCCTCACCGACCACGGCGCGGATGGCGACCACAGCGGACACAGCGGGCAAGCCGGCCACGGTGACCACCGCGACTCCGACGAGCCGCGCGAGCGCACCAACCCGGCCGACCTCGTCGAGGAGCCGGCCAAGGTGATGCGCATCGGCTCGATGATCAAGCAGCTGCTCGAGGAGGTGCGCAACGCCCCGCTCGACGAGGCCGGCCGCCGACGCCTCGCCGACATCCACCACCGCTCGCTCGAGGAGCTCAAGGACGGCCTCGCCCCCGAGCTCGTCGAGGAGCTCGACCGCATCGCACTGCCGTTCCGCGACGACTCCCCCAGCGACGCCGAGCTGCGCATCGCGCAGGCACAGCTCGTGGGCTGGCTCGAAGGCCTCTTCCACGGCATCCAGACGGCGCTCGTCGCGCAGCAGATGGCCGCGCAGCAGCAGCTCCAGCAGATGCGGGCCCTACCGCCGGGCCCGGGCTCGTCCTACGGCACCCCGCCGGGCGCCCACCCCGACCAGCAGCCCGGTGAGGCCGGCCCGACCGGCCAGTACCTCTAGAGCCAGCTGGAGCGTTCGCGCTCGGTGGGCACGACCTCGGTGTTCCACTGCGTGAACGGCCGCTCGAGCTTGTAGCGGCAGTCCGGCTGGCGCAACAGGACCACGGGCTCGGCGTTCTCCGGGTTGTCGAGCGACTCGAAGTACTCGACGCTCCAGTGGAACCAGCGCATGCAGAACAACCGCATGGTGAGGCCGTGGGTCACGATGACGACGTTGCGCGGGGCCGCGGGCGTCTCGAAGTTGCGGTGCATCGACTCGAGGAACGTGGAGACGCGGTCGTAGACGTCGGAGCCGGACTCGCCGTGGGTGAAGCGGTAGTAGAAGTGGCCGTAGCGGTCGCGCTGCTCCTTCTGCTCCGCGATGTCGGCCGGGTCCTGGAAGTTGGCCCAGTCCTGCTCGCGCAGGCGCGGCTCGACCCGCACGTCGCGCTCGGGCACCGGCAGCGAGAGCGCCTCCAGCGTCTGGCGCGTGCGGACGTACGGTGACACGTACACCTCGACCGACTCACCGTCGAGCACCGCACGGATGCTTTCGCCCGTCGACCGCGCCTGCTCGAAACCCTTGGGCGTCAGGCTGATCCGGTGGTCGGGAACCCGCTCGTAGACGGTGTCGTCGAGGTTGCCCTCCGACTCTCCGTGTCGCACGAGGATGATCCGGTTCGGCCGGTGCTCGAGGCTCACGCCGCCAGACTACGGGTGCGGCTGCCGCGCCCGGGCCTGGTGACGTTGACCGTGGCGGGGGCGGCCGGACCGGCCGCGGGCGGCCCACGGCGCGACGAGCAGCAGCAGCCACGCGAACCCGACGACGAAGCTCGCGACGAGGATGACGATGCCTGCCGACCCGCCGAGGAGGCGCTGTCCGAAGGCGAGCAGGACGGCATACGCCATCAGGAGCGCGCCGACGACGGCCTTGCGGCGAACGGGTCCCACGTCTCCTCCTCGCGTCGTCGCCGGGATGGGCCCATGGCAGCATGCCGACGTGAACGGTGGGTGCTCCCGAGGTGACGGGTCGCCGTCCGGTTAGGGTGAGGCGATGCGACAGGTGGGGAGCCTGCTGGCCCGCGACAGCCCGTGGCTGCGCCGCGGGTCGCACGTGCTCAAATGGCTCGCCGTGCTGGCCGCCTGCTACCTCGGCGGGGTGGCCGCGACGAACCTCGCACCCACGGTAGCCGAGACGTCGCAGTACCGCGCCGTGCTGCGGCTCGACCCCGTGCCGCGCCACTCGCCGATCCTCCACGCACCCACGATCGTCGGTGACGTCGACGTCCAGTTCGCCTCACCCGTCGTCGCGCCCGGCCTCGACGTGCAGGTCGCGGTCCGCGAGGAGATCACCAACCTCTTCACCCGGCCCAACGTCGACATCAAGGCGCTGCAGCCCTCGAACGACGAGATCTCGGAGGCCATCGGCCAGGCCGCGACGGGCGTCGGCATCCGCTTCGTCCTGGGCGCCGGGTCGATCGCGGTGCTGCTCTCCCTCGCGTCGCACTACATCCGGCAGCGCCAGACCCGCCGTCACCACGTCGCGTTCGTCGCCTCGGCCATGGTCGTCGCGACAGCCGGCACCTTCGCGGGGATCGCCGTGACCTACCAGCCGGCGCGGTTCGCCGAGTACCGCACGAGCGGCGTGCTGGGCGTGGTCCAGCGCAACGCCGGCCTGCTCGCCGACGTCGAGGCGCGCGCCACACAGGTGACGCCGTACTTCCGCAACCTGCTCGCCGTCACCCAGGCGCTCCAGCAGAAGTACGTCGCCGGCACCGTCGAGAGCCCCGCCTCCGCCCGCTTCCTCCTCGTCTCCGACATCCACGGCGCCAACCAGTACGCCCTGATGCGCACGATCATCCAGGAGGAGGACATCGACGCCGTCATCGACAGTGGCGACCTCGTCAACTTCGGGCGCGTGCAGGAGGGCGACGCCGCCGGCATCTACCGGTCGATCCAGTCGCTCGGCGTGCCCTACATCTTCACGAGTGGCAACCACGACCAGTCCTCGCCGACCGACCGCGCCGTCCTCGCCCGGATGGCGCGCATCCCCAACGTCGTGCTCCTCGAGGACCCGGCGGGCGCACTGCGTGAGCTCTCCTTCCACGGCCTGCGGATCACCGGCTTCAACGACCCGCGCTACTTCGGCGACGACAACGCCGACCCCACGGGCAAGGCGAAGCCGGCGGTCGACCGCTACAACGCCGCCGTGGCCGACGAGCCCGAGCCCGACGTCGTCGTGACCCACGAGCCGTATGCCGCCGAGCAGGTCGAGCGCGGACGCATTCTCGTCAACGGGCACATCCACACCCCCGCCCTGGAGGGCAACCGCATCCAGGTCGGCACGTTCACCGGCGGGGGAGTGGTCTCGCACTACTCCGAGGGCGCGGGTCAGGAGCTCAACGGGCAGCCCTACTCCTTCGACGTCGCGCAGTTCGGCACCTCGTGCGAGCTGACCTCGCTGACCCGCTACTCGTTCCGCAACCTTCTCGAGGGGCGCCCGGCCTACGACAGCGTGCAGGTCGTCAGCGGCGCCCGCATCGACCCCTACCGGCCGCCGGCCACGGTCCAGCAGCCGGGCCAGCCGCAGCCCGAACCCAAGAAGCGCATCTGCAGCCGCATCGAGGAGACGACGTTGCGGCCCATCCCCCAGGAGCCGTCGACGACCTCGACCTCGACCATCGCCCCGTGACGGTCAGCCCTTGAGGTCGGGGAACTGGTCGTCGCGCCACTCGAGGTCGGGCTGGCTGCCGCCGAGAGCCTGGAGGTCACGCTCGCGGCCGCGCAGCTCGACCCGGCGGATCTTGCCCGAGATCGTCTTGGGCAGCTCGAAGAACTCGATGCGCCGCACGCGCTGCCAGGGCGCGAGCTTCTCGCGGGCGTGCGCGAGGATCGAGCGCGCCACCTCCTCACCCGGCTCGTGGCCGGGAGCCAGGGCGATGTACGCCTTGGGCACCGCCAGGCGCACCGGGTCGGGGGTGGGGACCACCGCGGCCTCGGCGACGGCCGGGTGCTCGATGAGCACCGACTCGACCTCGAACGGGCTGATCTTGTAGTCGCTCGCCTTGAAGACGTCGTCGGTGCGGCCGACGAAGGAGATGTAGCCCTCGGCGTCGACCGACGCGACGTCGCCCGTGTGGTAGAAACCGCCCGCCATCGCGTCGGCGTTGCGCTGCTCGTCGCCCTGGTAGCCGGTCATGAGCGGGACGGGTCGCTGGGCCAGGTCGAGGCAGATCTCGCCCTCGCGGTTGCCCGCCGGATCAGCCTCCGTGACGGGCTCGTTCGTCACGGGGTCGACGACGACGACCGGGTAGCCGGGCAGCGGGCGCCCCATCGAGCCGGGCTTCACGACGGAGCCCGGGGTGTTGCCCACCGACAGGGTCATCTCGGTCTGGCCGTAGCCGTCGCGGATCGTCAGGCCCCACGCCTTCTCGACCTGCGCGATGACCTCCGGGTTGAGCGGCTCGCCCGCGCCGACGACCTCGCGGAGCGATCCGGACCCACCGGAGAGGTCGCTCTTGATGAGCATCCGCCACACGGTCGGGGGCGCGCACATCGAGGTGACCTGGTGCTCGCGCAGGATGCGCAGCAGGGCCGCCGCGTCGAAGCGGGCGTAGTTGTAGACGAAGATCGTCGCCTCGGCGATCCAGGGCGCGAAGAACGAGGACCACGCGTGCTTGGCCCAGCCCGGGCTGCTGATGTTGAGGTGGACGTCACCGGGCTGCAGGCCGATCCAGTAGGTCGTCGTGAGGTGGCCGACCGGGTAGGAGCGCTGGGTGTGCTCGACCAGCTTGGGGCGGCTCGTCGTGCCCGACGTGAAGTAGAGCAGGAGCCGGTCCTCCGGCCCGGTGCCGGGGTGCACCGTCGGACCGGCGTCGGACGCATGGGCGTCGGCGTACGCGTGCCAGCCCTCGAGCGTGCCGCCGGCGGCGTCGGTGCCCACGGCGACGCGTACGTAGTCACCGGGCAGGTCGTCGAGCTTGTGCACCTCGGCGGCGTTCGTGACGATCGCGCGCGCCGACACCCGCTCGATCCGGTCGGCGAGGTCGCCGGGGCCGACGGCCGTGGTCGTCGGCACGATGACGGCGCCGAGCTTCATGACGGCGAGCATCGTCTCCCACAGCTCGACCTGGTTGCCGAGCATGAGCACGACGGAGTCGCCGCGGCCGACCCCCAGCGAGCCGAGCCACGCCGCGACACGGTCGGAACGGCGAGCCATCTCGTCGAAGCTGACCGTCGCCGACGACTCGTCCTCCTCGACGATCGTGAGGGCCGGCTTGTCGTTGCCGCGCGCGATGGCGTCGAACCAGTCGACGCCCCAGTTCCACCGGTCGCCGACGTCGGGGAAGGTGAACTCCTGCACGGCCCGGGCGTGGTCGCCGCTCAGCTCGAGCATCTGGTCACGAGCGGCGCGGTAGGCGCTGGTGGCATCCACGGTCTCAGTCCTGCTCTTCGGTGTCGCGGGGTCGGCGACGGCGCTCCTCGGCGAGCTCGGGGCGCGAGCGCGGGATGGCGGTCGTGTCGTCGGGGCGCTCGTAGGCGCCGACGTCGGGGCCGTCGTCGGAGGCGTCGTCGTAGTCGTCCCCGAGAGCCCCGCTGCCGTGGCGCCGGCGCCGCAGGTCGTCCTCGTCGATGAGCCGGTTGATCAGCTGCTGCACCTCGTTGCTGCGCGGGATGTTCGCGAGGTTCTCGTCGGGGCTGTCGCCGGCGGACTCGATGTGCAGCGACCCCGACCGGATGAGGCGGTCGAGCACGGTCTGCTCGAAGCTCACGTCGGTGATCTTCGAGAGGGTGATGTCCTTGCCGTTCTTGGTGAGGATGCCGCGCCGCACCATGACACGGTGCGACGTGATGACGTAGTGCGTGGTGCGCCACCCTAGGTAGGGCACCACCACGGCCGGGACCGCGACGACGACGAGCACGATGATCGCGACCCACTGGATGCGGTTGCCGGCGGTGTCGTCGGGGGTGACCACCGCGATGGCGATGCAGGCCGCGGCGAGCAGCACGCCGAAGATCGTCGGCACGACCACGGTGAGCCAGTGCGGGTGCAGGTCGCGCTCGACCTTCTCGCTCTTGGCCAGCACGTTCTCGGGGAAGCCCACGGTCAGTCCTCCTGTCGCCACGACCCCCTCGGGCCACGGGTCGGGCCCCGAGTCGGGCCACGAGTCCACGGCCAGCCTAGGCCGATCCGGTCAGGAGGCGGGTGAGGAAGCGCCGCGGTCAGCCCGCCAGGATACGGGTCTTCTGCTGAGCGAACTCGTCGTCGGTGAGGATGCCCTGCGCACGCAGGACCCCAAGGCGTTCGAGAGCACCGAGCAGGTCCTCGGTCGTGGGGGCCGCCGGCGCGGCGACCGGCGCGACGACCGGCGCGGCGACCGGCGCGGCCATCGGCGGAGGAGCCGCGGCCTGGGCCCTCGCCTGCTGGTTGTGCTGCATGGCGCCGCTCACGGCGTTTGCCGTGCCGGCCACGACGGCCGTCCGGGCTGCGAGCCCGAGCAGGCCCGGCCTTCCTCTGCGTCCTCTCATGACCTCTCCCTGCTCGGGTCGACGGCGCCGATCGCCACCTCGACGTCCTCGCGCGGCAGCCGCTCCAGCACGAGCAGCTCCCCGTCGAGGTCGCGCACCGCGGTGGCGATCTCGGCGGCCCACGCGTTCTCCCAGGCGATGACGAGGACCGTCGTGCCCGGGTCCATCTCCGCCGCGATCGCCATCGCGTCGTCCTCGCCGACGAGATCGGGCATCAGCGTCGGTAAGCCCAGCAGATCCTCCGCGCCCTCCGGCGACTCGGCGTCGTGGAGGACGACGCGGCCCGCGTCGTCCTTGTGGACGAGGAGGACGTCGAGCACTCGCACGGCACCGCGGTCGACGGCTCTGGCGACGGCGTCCCGGATGCCGCCCTGCTGCAGGTCTCCGCGGAACCCGATGACGGCCAGGTCGACTGGCCCGATCGGCCCTTCCTTCAGGGTGGTCATGGAATCCCTCCGATGTCGTGACGACGTCGGGGCGAGGCCGTCGGCCCTCATCGTCGGTCGGGACGCACCCGCCCGGCATCACCCCGGACGGGTGACGGCCGCCCCGCGGCGCAGCAGGGGGAAGTTCGGCTCGCGGGGTGGGCCGCCGGGCCCTACTGTCCGGTACGGGACGTGTGACCCGCAGCACACCAGCGAGGGTCGGCGCCCTTTCGCGTGGTCTGCAGTGCTCGGCGTCATCAGCCTTCCACCCACAAAGGAGTGTGTCGTGAAGAGCAAGTCCGTCAGGTCCTCCAGCTCCCCCACCTCAACCAGCCGCAGGCGAGCCCTCGGGGCCGGCCTCACCAGCCTCGTCGGCATCGGTGCGGCCCTCGCCCTCAGCCCGCCGGCCGTCGCTGCGGGGGGCTCCTACGTCGCCCTCGGCGACTCGTACTCGTCGGGCACCGGCACCCGCACCTACATCAGCGACGGAACCTCGTGCCAGCGCTCCGTCTACGCCTACCCGTCGCTCGACGCGGCTTCGCTCGGCCTCGCGCTCACCTTCCGCGCCTGCTCGGGCGCCACGGTCGCCGACGTGACGAACACCCAGCTGTCGGCGCTCTCGAGCTCGACGGCATACGTGACGATCTCGGTGGGCGGCAACGACGCCGGCTTCGCCGACGTGCTGACCGAGTGCGCGCAGCCGGCCTGGATGAGCGACTGCAACGGTGCGATCGACGGCGCGCAGAGCGTCATCAACAACACGCTGCCGGGACGCCTGTCGACGCTCTACTCCTCGATCCGCACCAAGGCGCCGAACGCGAAAGTCATCGTCGTGGGCTACCCGCACATCTTCAACGGCGAGGACTGCAACGCCTTCACGTGGTTCTCCCCGACGGAGGAGTCACGGCTCAACGCGACCGCCGACCTGCTCAACTCGCGCACGTCGAGCGCGGCCGCGGCCCGTGGCTTCACCTTCGTCAACCCGGCCCAGAAGTTCGTCGGGCACGCCGTCTGCGACAGCCCGGAGTGGCTCAACGGACTGTCCAACCCGATCAGCGAGAGCTACCACCCGAACGTCGCGGGCCACCGCGACGGGTATGCCGTCGTGACGAAGCCGGCGTTCGGGGTCACGCTCGCCGCCAGGGCGGGCGCCACCACCTACTCGGCCGACGCCATCGCCGCGGGCAACAGGAGGTATGCCGCCGCCGACCGCACGATCACGCCGGAGAAGGTCGCCACCCCCGACCTCACGACCGCCCGGGCGAAGGCCGCGGCCAAGCGGGCCGGGGTCGACCTGCGCAGCCGTGCGAGCATCGACGCGGCCGACCGCGCGTGGTCGCAGCGGCAGGCCGCGACGACGCGGTGACCGCGACGAGGTCGCGATGAAGTCGTGATGAGGTCGTCGGGCGCAGCCCGGTCGGGCCACCTAGTCTGACCGGGTGCGCTACGACGACATCATCATCGGGGCCGGTCACAACGGCCTCACGGCCGCCGCCTACCTGGCCCGCGCGGGAAGGACCGTCCTCCTCCTCGAGCGTTCGGACCGGGTGGGCGGCGCTGCTGTGTCCGCCCAGGCCTTCACGGGCGTCGACGCCCGACTGTCGCGCTACTCCTACCTCGTGTCGCTGCTGCCGCGGCAGGTGCTCACCGACCTCGACCTCGACCTGCGCCTGATCCGGCGGCGGTTCTCCTCCTACACGCCGGTGCCGGCCGACCCCGACCGCGGGCTCCTCGTCGACAACGCCGACGAGGCGGCCACCCGAGCGGCCTTCCGCGGGCTGACCGGCAGCGACGACGCGTATGCCGGCTGGACCGACTTCTACGCACGCATGGGGCGCGTGGCCGAGCGCCTCTTCCCGACGGTGCTCGAGCCGCTGCGGTCACGCGACGACGTGCGGGCGCTGGCCGGCGACGACGCCCTCTTCGACGCCCTGACGACGCAGCCGATCGGCGAGCTCATCGAGTCGGTGACGAGCGACGACACCCTGCGCGGCATCATCGCCACGGACGCGCTGATCGGCACGTTCGCCTCGCTGGGCGAGGCCGACCTGCGCCAGAACATCTGCTTCCTCTACCACCTCATCGGTGGGGGCACCGGCGACTGGGACGTGCCGGTGGGTGGCATGGGGGCCCTGACGGACTCCCTTGCCGCAGCGGCTGTTTCGGCCGGCGCGACCATCGTGACCGGGGCTGACGTGACGTCGGTGGACCCGTCGACGGGCGAGGTGGCGTGGGCCGGCGGATCGGCCGGCAGCGGCAGCGCGTCGGGAGCGTCGCTCGTCGCCGCGTGCGCCCCGACGGTGCTCAACCGGCTGCTCGCGGCGTCCGGCACCGCCCCGGTCGAGACCGAGCCCGACGTCGAGGGCGCACAGCTGAAGGTCAACATGCTGCTGACCCGGCTCCCCCGCCTGCGCGATGCGGCCGTCGACCCGGCTGCCGCCTTCGCCGGCACCTTCCACATCAACGAGGGCTACGGCCAGCTCGAGCAGACGTACGCCACGGCGGCGGCCGGCAACATCCCCGACCTGCCACCGTGCGAGATCTACTGCCACACGCTGTCGGACCGCTCGATCCTCGGGCCGGAGCTCGCCTCGAGCGAGGCGCAGACCTTGACGCTGTTCGGCCTGCACCTGCCGGCACGGCTCTTCCGCGAGGACAACGAGACCGCCACCAAGGAGGCGCTGCTCGCGACGATCCGGTCGCTCGACTCGGTGCTCGGCGAACCGATCGAGTCGGTGCTCCTGCGCGACACGGACGGCAACCCCTGCATCGAGGTGAAGAGCCCCGTCGACCTCGAGCAGTCCGTGGGCCTGCCGGGCGGCAACATCTTCCACCGCTCGCTGCAGTGGCCCTGGGCGGAGCGCGACGCCGAGGTGGGCACCTGGGGGGTCGAGACGGCATACGCCAACATGCTGCTCGGCGGCGCCGGCGCCCGGCGTGGCGGCGGAGTGAGCTCGATCCCGGGCCACAACGCCGCGAAGGCGATCCTCGGCTAGGCCGGCCAGACGCCGGAGCTGCCGCGGCGGTGGCTCGTGAGCAGGTGCGTGTCGACGATTCCGACCGCCTCCATGAGGGCATACATCGTCGTGGGCCCCACAAAGGCAAAGCCCTTCTTGCGCAGGGCTTTCGACAGCGCCTTGCTCTCGTCGGAGACGGTCGGCACGTCGGCGTGGGTGTCGGGGCGCGGCGTGTCGGTGGGCTGGAAGCCCCAGACGAAGTCGACGAGACCGCCTTCGTCGCGCAACGCGATCGTGGCCCGGGCGTTGGTGATCGTCGCCTGGATCTTGCCGCGGTGCCGGATGATGCCGGCGTCGCCGAGCAGCCGCTCGACGTCGCCCTGGGTGAAGGCGGCCACGACGTCGGGGTCGAAGTCCGCGAAGGCAGCGCGGAAGTTGGGACGCTTGCGCAGGATGGTCGCCCAGGACAGCCCGGCCTGGAACCCCTCGAGGCAGATGCGCTCGTAGAGGCCGCGCTCGTCGCGGATCGGCACGCCCCACTCGGTGTCGTAGTACTCCATGAGGAGCGGGTCGACCGAGGCCCACGTGGGGCGGGCGAGTCCGTCTGCACCGACGACCGTCATGGCGCCGACCCTAGGACAGCGCCAGGCGCATGACCACGCGGGGGAAGCCACCCGAGACGGAGTCGGTGTCGGCGGCCTTCGTGAAGCCGGCACGCTCGAAGAGCCCGCGGGTGCCGACGTAGGCCATCGTGAGGTCGACCTTGGCTCCGTGGTTGTCGACGGGGTAGCCCTCGACGGCCGGCGCCCCCTTCTGACGGGCGTAGTCGACGGCGCCCTCGAGGAGTGGCAGGGAGATGCCGCGCCGACGGTGGCCGGGTCGCACGCGGATGCACCAGACCGACCAGACCGGCAGGTCGTCGACGTGCGGGATCTTCGTCGAGCGCGCGAAGGGCAGCTCGGAGCGCGGCGCGACCGCGGCCCAGCCGACGACCTCGTCGCCGTCGTAGGCGAGCACGCCCGGAGCGACGCGGCGCCGTGTCAGCTTCTCGACGTACTCCCCGCGAGCGGCGCCCACCAGCGCCCTGCTGGTCTTCGAGTCGAGGCGGTGGCTCAGGCACCAGCAGACGGTGCTCGCCGGGTTCGTCGGGCCGAGCATCGTGGCGACGTCGTCGAACCGGGCGTGCGTGGCGGGGCGCACCTCGATGGTCATGGGAGGCACGCTAGCCAGCCGCACCGACGGTGGTGGTGCTCGAGCGGGAATGGTCAGGGGGTGACGCCGCCTGCTGACCCGTACGAGGGACTCGATCTCTCGGCCGTCGACCTGCGAGCCCATCCGGAGCTCTACCGCGTGGGGCGCGGCGAGCAGGGGGTGCTGCGGGCGCAGCCGTACAAGGACGAGCTGCTGCCGCTGTGGCGCTTCCGCACGCCCGACGTCGCGCGTGAGAGCGCTGCGGCGATCCGGTCCAGGTTCGACTCCTACCTGGCCGCGGGCGACTTCGTGGGGGCGGACCTCGCGCGCAAGTACCTCCAGATGGGGTTCACCCGGGCTCGGCGCTACGCCAACCACCCGGACGGGAAGAAGTACGACGGCCCGGTGCCGCCCGAACGGCGCGGGCAGAGCGGATCGCACGGGAGGCGCCAGCTCCAGCGCGGGCCCGAGGACCCGGTGAAGGCCGAGTCGGCCCGCATCTTCAAGGACGCATGGGACGCCGTGGAGCGGGTCGAGGCGTACACGTCGTGGCGGGCCGAGCACCGTGAGCGCCACGGCTGACGCCGACAGCGGGAGCCGCACTCGAGGTGTCCATTTTGTCGCTTTCGCGGGCGCGCCGACGCGTACGCGCCTACCGTGGCCGGACGGCATACGGCCGGAGTCACGCCACCCGGAGGCACCATGAAGACCACGCCCGCCCCCACCGACCGCTCGCGTCGCACCCGCCCGGCCGTCCTCGCCGGCCTGACCGTCCTGCTGGCCGCGGCCCCGCTGGCGACCGCGGCGGCACCGGCGAGCGCCGCCCTCACCTATCAGCAGCAGGTGGTCCAGCTCGTCAACGCGCAGCGCGCCAAGGTCGGGTGCCGCGGCCTCGTCTCCGACGCGCGCCTCGCCCGCGCGGCCCAGGCCCACTCGGCCGACATGGCCAAGCGGCGGTACTTCTCGCACACCTCGCCCGACGGGCGCACCTTCGTGCAGCGGATCCGGGCGCAGGGCTACACCGGCTCGCGGCTCGGCGAGAACATCGCGGCCGGCTACCGCACCCCGTCGACCGTGATGGCGGCGTGGATGAAGAGCCCGGGTCACAAGGCCAACATCCTCAACTGCCGCTACACGGCCATCGGCGTGGGCTACGCGACCGGCGGCCCCTACGGCGCCTACTGGACCCAGGACTTCGGCGGCTGATCCCGGGCGGAGCAAGGTCAGAAGGGCGGTGGGTCGTCGATCTCCTGCGGGTCGCGCGAGCGCTCGCCGGAGTCATCGCTCGAACGGTCATGCGGCGGTGAGTCTCGGAGCACCTCGAGCCAGTCGCAGGGACGGCTCGTGTAGCGGCGCCCGGCCACCGTGCGCCACCGGACCGTGTGGTCGTCGGGATCTCGCTCGGCCCGCCAGTGACCGTGGGTGCGCACGTTGTGGTGCAACCGGTGCTTGCCGGTGAGGTTGGTGGTGGTCGTCGGACCGTGCGGCCACGGGATGTCGTGGTCGAGGTCGCAGCGCGCGGCCGGGACCGTGCAGCCCGGACCGCGACAGGTGCCGTCGACGGCCTCGACGTGTGCACGCATCACGGCGGTCGGGCGGTAGGCGCTCGTCTCGAGCCTCAGCGCCGCGCCCGTCTCGGCATCCACCAGCAGCCGGCGCCAGGTCGAGTCGGGGCCGAGCATGATCTGCCGAGCATGCTCGGCCGTGACCCACCCGTAGCCGGGGATCTCGCACGGCGCGTCATCGAGCCCGAGGGCCGTGCTGACGGGAACGACGATCGTGACGTGCGCGGCCGGTCGACGTCCCGCCTTGGTGTGTCCGAGAAGGACCGCCCGCGGGGCGCCCACGCCGCCCGCGATGCCGGCCGCGCCTGCGGCGTCCGCAGGTTCGGAGGGTCGTGGTGACAGGTCGACGCAGCCGAAGACGAGCGTGTCTGTGATGACGTCGGCGCGCAGCTGGTCGAGCGAGCGCGGATCACCGGCCTGCCGCGCGGCACGAGCGACAGCATCGGCGCGCTCCATCGCCGCGATGACCTTGTCGGCGTCGTTGGTCACGGTGAGCACCCCGAGGCCGTCACCGTCGATGCGCGCATGGGCACCGCGCCGCCTCCTGGCCACACGTCTGCGGGCCGCGGCCTCACGATCGGCGGCCAGACAGGTGCGAGTGAGGCGCTGACGGAACAGCGTCGGCGAGGGCGGCGCATCGTCCTTCGCTCGGAGGGTCGACTCGACGATGCCCGGCCCTGCCTCGGACGGCAGCTGCCGGATCTCGTGCTCGATGGCGCAGGCCCGGTAGAGGCTCACCTCGCCGCGCGACAGGCGAGACCGGAGCTCGACCGCTCCCGGGCTGCGTGTGGTCGCGAGGTCGAGGCGAGCGCCGACCTCCTGCGGCCCCAGACCCGTCGCCGTGGAGACCTCGAGCACGGTGAGCTCGGCAGCGCCGACCCAGCCTGACGGTCGCGGGCGGCCGAGCGCAGCGAACCTCGCGTCCTCGGTGGCCTCGATGGTCACTTCCAGCCGCGCCAGCGCTTCGAGCGCGACACCGTCGAGCACCGACTTGCACCGCTCCACGGCCTCGATCACCCGCAGCTCACTGCTCGCCATCGCCTCACCCTCGGTGAGTGGCTCGACCGCGAGGTCGTCGGTCGCCGCGGCCATGAGTTCGGCGACGAGTGCGGGCAGCTGGTGCTGCAGGACGCTCCGGGCCACCTCGCGCCGCACGGCACGTTCTGCGGGCGACCGGTCATGGATGCGCACTGGATCGCGATGCAGCGCCCGGACGCGATAGAGCTCTGAGAGGTCGGACAGCTCCAGCACTGCATCCGACTCGTGTCGGGCAGCAGTCGGCACCGGCGGCGTCGCGCCAGTCCTCATGACGCTCGTCATGCCGACCTCCCCTGTCGTCCTCCACCTCTCACTCCTATTCGAACACCAGTTCGAGCGAGAATCAAGAGGCGAGAGCCATCGATGCGAAATGACATTCGCAAGGCCGGGACTCCTTCAGTCCACGGAGGCAGCGGGACGGCGACCGATGACACAGCGGACGTCTAACCCGGGCGCCCGGATGGGTGAGGATGGGCCCATGCCCCGACCCGGCCGGCCGCCAACTCCCGACGACACGATCGGAGCCCGCGACCTCACGTCGTGGCATACCCGTGCCGGACGAGGGCTGGTGTCAGCGGCAACCCGGGTCGTGCAGTGGTCGTCGGCGCACCTGGCCTTCGTCGTGTTCGCCGCCGTCGCCATCGTCGTCATGTCGCTGCTCGTCGAGGGCATCGAGTCCGTATACGAGAGCGTCGTGGCCAACCGGTCACTCGCCGCCGTCGACCAGCCGGTGCTCGACGCAGCCGTCGGCCTGCGGTCCCCTGGTCTCGACTCGGCCGTCACCGCCTTCACCGACATCGGTGGGCCGGTCGGCATGCCGATCCTCGCCGCTGTCGCGGTCGCCATCGTGACCTGGCGGCGCCGTCGCTGGACGCCGATCGTCCTCACCGTGGTCGCCGCGGTCGGCTCGCTCGCCATGACGATCGTCGGCAAGGACTTCGTCGACCGTGCCCGGCCGCCGGCGAGCCTCGCGGTGCCGCCGCTCGAGATCTCGCCGAGCTTCCCGAGCGGGCACACACTGAACGCCACGGTCCTGACGACCGTGGTGGCCTACCTCGTCCTCATCGAGACGACCGCCACCTGGCAGCGCGTCGTCACCATCACGACGGCAACGGTGTTCGTCGTCGCGATGGGACTCTCCCGCGTGTTCCTCGGCCACCACTGGCTCACCGACGTCGTCGCAGGCTGGCTCATCGGCCTCGCCTGGGCGCTCCTGGTGATCACCGCGCACCGGCTCTGGCTCACGCTCCGGCAGCGACCGGAGGACGCCCGGCCGGCCGCCGGCGTCACGGCGTCCACCGACTGAGCCCGACTGAGCCCGACGGCATACGTTCTCGGGGGCACCTCTCCTAGGATCGACAGGGTGAAGCCGGCGATCATCCTGGTGTCCGAGACGCGCTGCGAGCAGCTGCTCGACGAGTTCAGCCGCTACGCCCGCGACTACGAGCTGCCCACCGCCACGTCGGCGCACGAGGCCAAGCAGGCCGCGAAGCGCGTCGTCGCCGACGGGGGCCAGGTGGCGATGTTCGTCACCGAGTCGCGGCTGCCCGACGGCGACGTGCACCAGGCCTTCCACTGGTGGCGCCAGACCGTGCCGACCGCGCGCCGGGTCATCGCCGCCCACGTGTCGACCTTCAGGGAGGACGCCGAGCGCCTGCGCGGCGGCATGGCGAAGGGCAAGTACGACGCGTACCTGCTGATGCCGCGCGGCGCTCGCGACGAGGAGTTCCACACGGCGATCTGCGAGCTGCTCTCCGACTGGGGCTCGACGGTCGCCGAGCCGGAGGTGGTCGCCGTCGCCATCGTCTCCCCCGTCGAGGACGCGCTCACGCTCGGCATCCGCGACTACCTCGACCGCATGGGCATGCCCAACCGGGTCTACGCGCCCGACAGCGACAAGGGTCAGCACGTGCTGCAGCTGCTCGCGGCCGAGGGCGGTGAGCCGGAGTTCCCGCTCGTCATGGACATGGCCAAGCGGGTCGGCAGCGCGAGGAGCGTGCGCGACGTCGCCTCACGCATCTACGGCAGGCCGGCCGACGTCGACGTCGACCGCGTCGTCGACGTCGCGATCGTCGGGGCCGGCCCGGCCGGTCTCGCCGCAGCCGTCTACGCCTCGTCCGAGGGACTCTCCACGGTGGTCCTCGAAGCGGAAGCCGTTGGCGGACAAGCCGGCACGTCGTCGATGATCCGCAACTACCTCGGCTTCCCGAGGGGCATCAGCGGTATGCGGTTGGCGCAGCGGGCGCGCAACCAGGCGATCCGCTTCGGCACCCAGTTCTTCACCGGCTGGCCGGTCACCACCTTCGTCGCCGGCGGCACCGATGCCGCCGGCAACCCCCAGCCGCACCGCCTCTGCACCGAGGGCGGCGACGTGCGCGCCCGCGCCGTCGTCATCTCCGCCGGGGTGAAGTACCGCCGCCTCGACGCCCCGGGCATCGAGCGTCTCGTCGGCCTCGGCGTCCACTACGGCAGCGCCATGACCGCCGCCCGCGAGATGGAGGGGTCCGACGTCATCGTCGTCGGCGGCGGCAACTCCGCCGGCCAGGCCGCCATCCACCTGGCCCGCTTCGCCCGGTCGGTCACGATCCTCGTCCGCCGAGAGAGCCTCGCCGAGACGATGTCGGACTACCTCGTCGGCGAGATCCGCTACAACCCGCGCATCACGATCCAGCCCTGCTGCGAGGTGGTCGAGGGCGGCGCCGGCGACGACGGCCGGCTCGGCTCGGTCACGACCCGCGACGTCCGCGACGGCGCCGAGACCCGGCGCGAGTGCCGGGGCCTGTTCCTGCTCATCGGCGCCGAGCCCTACTGCGACTGGCTGCCCGACGACGTCGCCCGCGACGAGCGGGGCTTCGTGCTCACCGGTCGCGACGTCCCGCAGGACCACTGGCGCCAGGGCCTGCCGCCCGAGAGCCTCGAGACGACGGTGCCCGGTGTCTTCGCCGCCGGAGACATCCGTGCCGGGTCGATGAAGCGGGTGGCGGCGGCGAGCGGCGAGGGCGCCTCGGTCGTGCCGCTCGTGCACGCCTGGCTCGACCCGAGCCGGTGAGACCCGTCAGAGCTCGATCAGCTGCCCGTCGCGGAACGAGTAGCGGTGGGCAGTGGTCGTCGCGGCCGGCAGGTTGGCCGGGTGCGCAGCACCGTGACGGCGCGGGTGAGGCGTCGGCTGCGTCTCGGACCTCACGGGCGTGAGCCCACCGGCCAACCCGGCGGCATGCGCCTGGCCGGCGCCGAGGGCTGCGGTGCCGACGAAGGCCACGGCGATGGCGGCACCGGCGGCACCGAGACCGCGGCGCAACGTGCTGCGGTAGCCACCGCCGGAGGTCGGGGGAACGGGGCGAGCGGGGCGGGGTGTCGTGTCCATGACTCGAGCCTCGGGCCGGTGCCTGTGCGGCGTCTGTGCTGACAGCATGCGTTCGGCAAGCGTTGCACCGCAAGGGTTCCCGCGACCACGCTGGCGCGCGTCATCGCTCGAGAGCGGCCTCCATGTCGTCGGCCACGACGTGGGACGACACGCCCGGCTCGGCCCGGAGTCCCTCGACCGCACCGAACCGGTCGGCGTCCGACCGGTTCTGGCCGAGCTTCGCCTTGCCCTCGACCGACTCGACGACCACCTCGATGCCGACGATGCCGAGCAGCTGTCCGCGCAGGTACTTCTCGGGAGCATCGCTGAGGTGCCAACGCTGGTCGCGGTGGGACTCGTGACGCTCGGTGAGCCGCGTGACGACGTCGAGCACCCAGTCGGGGTCGTCGTGCACGGTCACCGCTCCGCGCAGGTGCACCTCGGTGTAGTTCCACGTGGGCACCACGCGCCCGTGCTCGGCCTTGGCGGCATACCAGCTCGGGGAGACGTACGCGTCAGCGCCCGACACGACGACGAGGCCCGGAGAGCCCGGCGCGATGCGCCCCCACTGCGGGTTCTTGCGCCCGAGGTGGCCGAGCACGCGGTCGCCGTCGACGATGATCGGCAGGAGGGTCGCGTCGGGGAGCCCGTCGGCGCCGACCGTGACGAGATGGCCGGAGGCCCGCGCTTCGAGGAAGTCCTGCATCTCCGGCTCGCCCATGACGAAGGCCTGGGGGACGTACATGCCCCGATCGTCGCACGCGCGCCACGAGGGGGCAGCACGGAGCCCGCCGCAGGGAGGGGGCGGCGGGCTCCGGCGTGGAGGGCCGGTCAGCTGTGGCGGTGCGGGGTGCGTCGGGCCACGGGCCGCTGCTGGGCCGACCACGGCCGCGGGCTGCCCGCGTGGGGCGGCTGCGGCGCCGCAGACGCGGTGGCCTCGCGCGCCGACGAGGGGTCGAGGCGCTCGGCCAGGCTGCGCAGGAGCATCGCGGCCCGGGCGGTGCGACGCACGCGCGCGGCCCTGGGGGCGTGGTGTCGCGCGGCGACCCGCTCGACGATCAGGTCGCGGGCGAGGGTCTCCTGGGGAGACAGGCTGACGGTGCTGCTGAGTGGGCTGCTGAGGGGGCTGCTGAGGGTGCTGCTGAGGGTGCCGGGGTAGGTGCTCATGAGAGGGTCACTTTCGCTCGCTTGACGCGGATGTCTCCGCTGCCGGAGTTGACGGAAAGGCTGGCGCGGGCCTCGGACTCACCGGGGCCGTCGGCGCTCTCGAGGTCGACGTCGACGTCGCCCGTCACGCTGTTGAGGTCGAGGTAGGTCGCGACGCCGTTGGCGATGCCGATGCTGACGTCGCCGGTGCCGGTCTTGGCCTGGATCTGGCCGCCGTGCACGGCGCCGAGCACGACGTCGCCGGTGCCGGTCATCAGCTCGAGGTCGCCGGTGCTCGCGTCGATGTGCAGGTCGCCGGAGCCGGTGCGGGCCTTGACGCCGGCGTCGGTGCGCCGGATCGCGATGTCGCCGCTGCCCGAGATGAGGTCGAGGCGCCCGCCGGCCGAGCCGATGGAGACGTCGCCCGAGCCGGTCTTGGCGTTGACGTCGCCGCGGCTCGACTGGAGTGTCAGGTCGCCCGACCCGGACTTGAGGTGGGCCGAGCCGACCTCGTGGAAGCTGAGGTCGCCGGCGCCGGTGCTGACCCGCACGTCACCGAGCAGCCCGGTGCCGGCGACGTCGCCGGCGCCGGTCTTGGCCTCGACGGTGCTGCTCGCCGGCAGCTCGACCTCGACGTCGACCGACCCCTTGGTGCCCAGGGCGAAGAAGCCCTCGCGCATCTTGGGGGCGATGACGACGACGTCGTTGCCGCGCGCCTCGACCGTGAACTTCTCGGCCATCTCGCTGCCGTTGCGGCCGTGCGGGACGAGCCGCACGGTGGTGGTCGCTGCCTCGCCCGCGGTCAGCGTGACGTCGCCGACGAGGAGCTCGACCTTGAGGTTGATCGGACCCGTCGTGTCGAAGCGGGTCTCGAGGTTGGTGCTCATGGGGTGTCCTTTGTCTCGAAGAGGGCGTTTGCCGTGTGGCTGGTGCTGAGGTGCCGGTGCTGTCGCGCCGGGGTCGTGTGCGGGTTCGCGTCAGCGGACCCAGCCCTGGACCCGCTTGTTGGAGGAGCGGTTGCGCCCCGGTGCGCCGGGCCCGAACTGCGGGCCGAGCTGGGCGCCGATGTTGACGGTGATGCCGGACGAGGTCGCCGCCCGCACGGCGTTGACGATCCAGGTGTTGAGCGACTGGCCTCGGCCGGTCGCGAGCTCCTCGGCGCGGGCCTTGAGGACCTCGGGGAGCCGGAGCGTGATGCGGGAGGTCTCGGGGCCTTCCTCGTCGGCTGACATCGCAGTGGTGTCATCGGTGTGGATGGACTGCGTGTCGTCGGCGAGCGCCGCGGGGCCTCCCCCGACGACGACGAAGACGGGCTCACGGCCCTGCAGCCGCACCTCGACCGACGTGCCGTCGAGCTCATTGGTGATCTCGGCCGCAGCGTGCGAGAGCGCGTCCATGAGGGCCAGGCGGGCGGAGGAGTCCAGTGCGAAGCCGATGCGCTCGGCGGCCTGCTCGGTCTCCGGACCCATCGCCCTGGCCGCCTGGGCGAGATCCCGACGCAGTGCGTCGACGTACTCGGTGATGTCCATGCGCATCACTATGACACCACTGTGGTGTCATGTCAACACCATGCTGACGCAGCACCTCGGCCGGGTACGTTTTCGGGGCACCACCCCGCTCCTCGAACACCCCTCGACCACCCCTCGAAAGGTCACCGATGCGCAGCCTCGGCACCTCAGACCACCCGTCCGTCCGGGCCCTCTCGCACGCCATCGAGAAGGTCTCGTCGCGCAGCCGGTCGCGCCAGTTCGTCCGTGTCATGCACCGGATGGGCGCCTCGCCCGCCGCGATATTGCCCTTCGTCGAGGACTCCCCGAACTTCAAGGGTCGCCGTTTCCATGGCCAGGAGCCCTCACTGCGGCCGCGGATCAAGGCCCAGACGAGCGCACTGGTCGCCGCCATCCGTGTGCACGGGCGAGGCGAGCCGGTCGGGACCGTGCCGGTCGTCCAGGCCGAGCCCCCGCAGCAACCGGGCGAGCTCGCGGTGACGTGGTACGGCCACGCGACGACCGTTCTCGAGATCGACGGTGCGCGCTTCCTCATCGACCCGGTCTTCAGCGAGCGCGTGTCCCCGATCCGGCACGTCGGGCCCAAGCGGCACCATCCGGTGCCAGGCTCGATCGCCGACCTGCCGAGCATCGACGCCGTGCTCATCAGCCACGACCACTACGACCACCTCGACCAGCCCTCGATCGTCCGGCTCGAGGAGACCCACCGGCCCCGCTACGTCGTGCCCCTCGGGGTCGACGCCCACCTGCTCGCGTGGGGCGTGCCCGAGCAGCGCATCACCGCCCTCGACTGGCGCGGCGAGACGGAGGTGGCCGGCATCCGGCTGACCTGCACCGAGGCCCGTCACAACTCGGGCCGCGGCCTCGTCGACAGCCAGACCCTCTGGGCCGGATGGGCCCTGCGCGGCCCGGAACACTCCGCGTACTTTCCCGGCGACTCAGGCACCTCCAAGTGCTTCGCCAGCATCGGCGCCGACCTCGGACCCTTCGACCTCACGCTCATGCCGGTCGGCGCGTACGACCCGTTCTGGCCCGACATCCACATGGACCCCGAGCAGGCCCTCGCCGCTCACCGCGACGTCAACCGCATCGGCGACGACGCCGAGGCACTCGTCGCCGACGAGGCCGGCGTGGCCGACGGGTTCATCGCAGACGACCACCGCATCGACACCCCCGGCGGTGAGCACGAGGAGGGCGAGCTCACCGAGACGACCCGCACGGTGCGCACCGCGGCCCGCGAGTCGCTCCTCGTGCCCGTGCACTGGGCCACCTTCAACCTGTCGATGCACTGGTGGGCCGAGCCCGTACGCCGGTTGCGCCGTGCCGCTGCCGAGGCCGGGGTGCCCGTGGCCTTCCCCCGGGTCGGCCAGCGCGTCGACCTGGGCACCGGTGACGCCCAGGCCGTGGCCAAGGGACACTCCGACGCGTGGTGGGAGGGCTGCTCCGCCGCCGAGGACCGCGACTGACGTTCACCCGGGCGTCACCGGATCTCCACAGGGGAACTCGGGCGCCTCCCCCGTCGCTGGACGAGAATGACGGTGGCCCACCCCATGGGCCGCCGACCGTGATGCACGACAGGCAGGAGAAGCCAGTGCAGCTCCCGATCCTCCGCCGCATGGGCGCCTCGACCGAGACGCAGCGCGGCCGCGCCGCCGGCTCGCCGAACTACCGCGACGGCGAGTTCCGGTCGCACGAGCCGACGCACGTCGTCGCCTCGCCCGAGGCCGAGGGCCCCGGCAGCATGCTCAGCACGATGGTGCGCGAGTTCGGCCGCGGACGACCGCGCGGCACCGTGCCCCTCGTCGCACCGCGTCACCCGCAGCAGCCCGCCGACCTCGCCGTCACCTGGTACGGCCACGCGACGAGCGTCGTCGAGCTCGACGGCCGGCGGTTCCTGCTCGACCCCGTCTTCGGCAACCGTGCCTCGCCGTCGCTCGTCGCGGGTCCGAAACGACTGCACCCGGTGCCCGGCCCGATCGCCGAGATCCCGCACCTCGACGCCGTCGTCATCAGCCACGACCACTACGACCACCTGGACGAGCCGTCGATCCGCCAGCTCGAGCGCACTCACCGGCCGCACTACGTCGTGCCCCTCGGCGTCGACGAGCACCTGCGGTCCTGGGGCGTGCCGACGGGCCGCATCACGAGCCTCGACTGGCGCGAGGAGACCGAGGTCGCCGGCATCCGCATCACCTGTTGCGAGGCGCGCCACTTCTCCGGGCGCGGGTTCGTGCGCAACCAGACGCTGTGGGCGGCCTGGTCGCTGCGCGGCCCCGAGCACGCCGTCTTCTTCGGCGGCGACTCCGGTCCGACCCACCGCTACGCCGATATCGGCGCCGACCTCGGCCCGTTCGACCTCACGATCATCCCCATCGGCGCCTACAGCGTGCACTGGCCCGACATCCACCTCGACCCGGCCCAGGCGATCGAGGCCCACCTCGACCTCAACAAGGGCGAGACCGAGTCGGTCATGCTGCCC
This sequence comes from Terrabacter sp. 2RAF25, assembly GCF_052115265.1. Lineage (NCBI taxonomy): Bacteria > Bacillati > Actinomycetota > Actinomycetes > Micrococcales > Intrasporangiaceae > Terrabacter > Terrabacter sp. 2RAF25. The sequence goes on along the minus strand of NZ_JBFRGJ010000009.1, from coordinate 54,910 downwards.
ATCCACTGGGCCACCTTCAACCTCGCCACGCACTGGTGGAGCGAGCCGATCCGCTGGGCCCGCCGAGCTGCGGCCGAGGGCGGCGTACGCCTCGTCGCACCGAAGGTCGGCGCACGGATCGAGCTGAGCGGCAAGGACATCGACGAGGTCGTCGCCGAGCACCAGGAGCCCTGGTGGGAGGCCTGCGCGGCCGACGCCGACCGCGACTGACCCTGCCACTGACCCTACGGCCGACTCGTCGCCACCCTCCCTCTCCGATCGAGAGAACGCTCCGTCACGTGACGGAGCGTTCTCTCGATCGGGAGGGGAGGCGCGTGAGGGTCAGTCAGGAGTCAGGATTCAGGAGTCAGGCGTCGGGGGTCGGCACGGGGGCGACCTGCGCCGGACGGAAGATCCACCGCTTCATGGCGACGAAGCGCACCGCCGTCGACAGCACGTTCGCGACGGCCACGACGCCGGTCTGCACGACCGTCCCGGAGTCCGGGGCCACCCGGCCGAGCACCGCGAGCGCGAGGGACGTGGCGGCATACGTGATCGCGAAGATGACGAGTGCCTGGCCGTGGTGCGACACCATGCGCTCACGTCCGGTGACGCCGAACGTCCACGCCCGGTTGGCCGCGGTGTTGAACACCGTCGCGATGACGAGGGCGACGCCGTTGGCGAGCTGCGCCCCGAGGCCGGCGTGCTCGAGCCCAGCGAAGAGTCCGAGGTGCAGCGCCGTCGAGAGCACGCCGACCCCGGCGAACCGGATCACCTGTCGCGACAGGCGAATCCGCGCCATCGGCGAGGCCACGGTGGTGGCCTCGCCGATGTGCATGTCAGTCATTTCGGCACTCACTGCGCCGACGATACGGGCTGGGTGAGGTCGTAGAAGGTGGAACCGTCGATCTCGACCGAGGTGAAGTTCGCCTGCACCCACGAGCTGATCTCCGACGAGGCGCTGCTGCCGCCGTTCTGGTTGCCGAAGCCCCGGCCACCGCTGGCGAAGTAGTGGATCTGGCCGTTCGCCACGTACTGCTGGAACTGGGACAGCGTCGGGCTCGGGTCCGAGCCGTTGAACCCGCCGATCGCCATCACGGGCAGCTGCGTGCCGAGCTGGAGGCCGGCCGCCGTCTGCGAGCCGATGGCTGCTGCGACCCAGGTGAACGTGTCGGCGTTCGCGGACAGGGCCGCGACCACTGCGGTGCTGGGGGTCTCGGTGTTGAGCAGGCCGCCGCCGAAGCCGCCACCGAAGCCACCGCCACCGCCGGGTCCGCGGCTGGAGCCGGCAGGTCCCGCGGTCACGATCGACCCGGTGTGACCCTGGGTGGTGGTCGACACGGCATACGCCCCCGGGCCGGCGAGGCCTGCCACGAGCGCTCCGGCGAGCACGAGCGGCACGGCACGCACGTGGATCCAGCGCGTTGCCAGCATCAGGAGGGCGGCCGCCATGCCGACCGCCAGCACCGAGATGCGCAGCCAGTCTCCGTATGCCGTGGTGCGCGACAGGAGGATGAAGCTCCAGGTCGCGGCCGCTGCGGTCGCGACCGAGAGGACGATCGTGCCGACCCCGTTGGAGCGACGTTGCCACGCCTCGACCGCGCCCATCCCGACGAGGGCACCGATCGCGGGGGCGAGGGCCACGGTGTAGTACTCGTGGAAGATGCCGGCCATGAACGAGAAGACGAGCATCGTGACGACGAGCCAGCCGCCCCAGACGAGGTAGGCCGCACGGCGCAGGTCGGTGCGCGGGCGACGGCCCCGGACCCACAGCCCCGCTGCGAGCAGGACGAGCGCGCTGGGGATGAGCCACGAGATCTGGTCGCCGACGCTCGAGGAGAACATCCGGAACAGTCCGGTCGCCCCCCAGTTGCCGCCACCGCCGCCGCCGCCGCCGCCTCCGCCGACCGAGCCGGTCTCGTCGCCGCTGATGCGACCGAGCCCGTTGTAGCCGAAGGTCAGCTCGAGGAAGGAGTTCGACTGGCTGCCGCCGATGTACGGCCGGGCCGAGGCCGGGATGAGCTCGACGATCGCGACCCACCAGCCGGCCGAGAGCACCATGGCGCCGACGGCGAGCAGGGAGTGGATGATCCGCTTGCGCAGCGTCGTCGGGGCCGCGATGAGGTAGGCAAGGCCGAAGAACGGAACGACGAGCAGCACCTGCAGGGTCTTGGTGAGGAAGCCGAGGCCGATCAAGACGCCGACGATCATCATCCACCTGGGCGACGCCTGCTCGATCGCCTTGACGGTCGCCCAGGCACCCAGCGTCATGAGGAGGGTGAGGAGCGCGTCGGGGTTGTTGAAGGTGAACATCAGGGCCGCAACCGGGGTCAGCGCGACGACCGCCCCGCCGATGAGGCCGGCGGCCGCGCCGAACTGGCGCTTGACCGTCGCGTAGACGACTCCGACGGTCGCGACGCCCATCAGGGCCTGCGGCAGCAGGATCGCGAACGAGCTGAGGCCGAGGACGCGCACCGACAGGGCCATCACCCAGAGGGAGGCCGGCGGCTTGTCGACGGTGATCGAGCTGGCGGCATCGGAGCTCCCGAAGAAGAAGGCCTTCCAGCTGTCGGAGCCGGCCTGCACCGCCGCGGAGTAGAAGGAGTTCGCGTAGCCGCTCGCCGTGAGGTTCCACGTGTAGAGGACCAGCGTTGCGAGGAGGAGGCCGAACATCGCCGGACGCGCCCAGCTCGGGTCGGCACCGGGGCCGCGCCACAGGCGCTGGAGGCGGTTCGGACGACCCGCACGAGCTGCGGCGGGCGTCGGTGAGATCTGGGGGCGCGGTTCAGCCGGCCCCGAGGGCGCCGGTGCGGAGCTGCCCGCCGTGCCCGTGGTGGTGAGGGTCATCGTGTCCATGCCTCAACGTTCGGGCCCGCGACTGTGCCGTTCCTATGACCCGACTTTGGTGCGGGAATGAGGTATGCCGCCGGTCAGGTCGCGGGGAGCAGGAGCGAGAAGGTCGTGTCGCCGGGCTGGCTGTCCAGCTCGACCCGACCGCCGTGGGCCTTGCTCACCGCGGCCACGATCGACAGTCCGAGGCCGGTGCTGCCGCCGGCCCGGACTCGGGCGTCGTCACCTCGGGCGAAACGCTCGAACACGTTGGGCTGCAGCGTATCCGGCACGCCGGGCCCGTCGTCGTGCACCGCAACCCGCACCCAGTCGCCCTCCGGCCGCACCGAGGTCGTGACGCGGGTGCCGTCGGGCGTGTGCGTGCGGGCGTTGCCGAGCAGGTTGGCGACGACCTGGTGCAGCCGGGCGGCGTCACCGCGCACCTCGACCGGCTCGGGGGGCAGGTCGAGGTCCCACCGGTGACCGGGCGAGGCGGCGTGGGCGTCGCTGACGGCGTTGATGACGAGCATCGAGACGTCGACGGGTGCCTCTTCGAGTGGACGTCCGGCATCGAGGCGCGCGAGGAGCAGCAGGTCCTCGACGAGCGAGCTCATCCGGTTGGCCTCGGACTCGATGCGGCCCATCGCGTGCGTGACGGTCTGGGGCACCGCGTCGGGCTCGCGACGCGACAGCTCGGCATAACCCTTGATCGACGCCAGCGGTGTGCGCAGCTCGTGCGACGCGTCGGCCACGAACTGACGCACGCGCTGCTCGCTCTGGTGACGCGAGTTGAGCGCTTCGTCGACGTGGTCGAGCATCTCGTTGAAGGCGGCGCCGACCTGGCCGACCTCGGTGCGGGTGTCGGTGTCGGCGGCGTCGACACGCTCAGCGAGCGCGACGGCGCCGGAGTCGAGCGGCATCCGCGAGACCTTGGTGGCGGTCGCGGCAACGCGTCGCAGCGGTTCGAGGTTGCGACGCACCAGCCAGGTGCCGAGCAGCGCGACGAGGATGATGCCGGCGCCAACCGTCATCGCGGCGACGACGACCATCTGGCCGATCGTGCGTTCGGTCGGGTCCATCGGCAGACCCACGACGAACACCCCGACGGGCACGCTGTCGATGACGACCGTGCGGGCCAGGACCCGGTAGGTGCCGAGGCCGGTGATCTCGATGTTGGCCGCGTCGCCACGGAGGCCGGCGCTCTGCAGCTCGCCGAGCTGGGTCGCCGTCAGGGGAACGGGCTGCTGGGCCCCCGTGCTCACGCGTCCCAGGGCCTGCGGGATGGTCTTCGTCGAGGTCGGCAGGAGCGCCACGAGACCTTCGTCGCCGGGTCCACGCGGGCCATGGTCGTCCTGGCGCGTGCCGAAGTCGACCCCGGGCCCGCTCAGCTGGCGGGTCATCGAGGTCCTGAGCTGGTCATCCACCTGGCTGGTCAGCTGGCGGCTGAGGGCAAGGACGGTGAAGGTGCCGGTGGCCATGCCGATGACCGCGAAGAGGGCGAGCATCGACGCCACGAGCTTGGCGCGCAGCGTCCAGGCCGACCACGGTCGCACCCGCTCCTGGACGTCGGCGAGCCGCTCACGCAGGCTGCGCTGCTCGCCCTCCGCGGACTCCTCGCCCGCAGCCGAGCCGGGCTCGGAGGGAAAGCCGGCGGCGGGAGCGAGCGGGACGGCATACGTACGCGTGTCGTCGGGCTCGTCGGGCTCATCGGTGAAGCCGACCTCCGGGGCCCCGAGGTCAGGGGCCGGCGCCCCGTCGGCGTCCGGCAGGTCCGCGGGGTCCGGGCGGTCGACGAAGGCGTCAGACGGCCGGCTTGAGGACATAACCGGCTCCTCGCATGGTGTGGATCATCGGATCGCGCCCCGCGTCGATCTTCTTGCGGAGGTATGAGATGTAGAGCTCGACGACGTTGGCCTGGCCGCCGAAGTCGTAGTTCCAGACGCGGTCGAGGATCTGCGCCTTCGACAGCACTCGCCTGGGGTTGCGCATGAGATAGCGAAGGAGCTCGAACTCCGTTGCGGTCAGGTGGATCTCGTCACCGGCGCGGATCACCTCGTGGCTGTCCTCGTCGAGGGTGAGGTCACCGACGACGAGCATCGAGTCGGACGACGAGACGGCGATCGTGGTGCGGCGCATGAGGGCGCGGACCCGGGCGACGACCTCCTCGAGCGAGAAGGGCTTCGTGACGTAGTCGTCGCCGCCGGCGGTGAGGCCAGAGACGCGGTCCTCGACTGCGTCCTTCGCCGTGAGGAAGAGGACCGGCACGTTGCTGTTGTCGGCGCGCATGCGCCGCAGCACCTCGAGCCCGTCGAAGTCGGGCAGCATCATGTCGAGCACGACGGCGTCGGGGTCGAACTCGCGGGCGGCGCGCACGGCCTCCATGCCGGTGCCGGCGGCGCGCACGTCCCACCCTTCGTAGCGCAGGGCCATGCCGAGCAGCTCGGTGAGGTTGGCCTCGTCGTCGACGACGAGCACCCGCACCGGGGAGCCGTCGAGGCGCTGGAGGCGGGCCGCTGCGGGCTTGGTCTTCTCGCTCATGTCATCCAGTGAAGCCGCTGGGACTGTGCGATGACCAGTACATCCCTGTGCGAATCCTGTGGACCATCTGTCTCGAAGTCCCAGCCCTCCGACGGGTCAGCCACAGCACCCGCACAGCCAGCGGTTCGACCGTGACTGTCATGAGCAACGAGTCCACCATCCCGGGCCCGGCAGAGCAGCCTCGGCCGAGCCTGCCGCAGTTCGACCCGGCCGCGCGGGACACCCAGGTCGTCCCGGTGACGCCGGCGGAGAGCACCGACGCCACGCAGCTGCTGCCGCCGGCGACGCCCACGAGCGAGCTGCCCGTCGCCCCGCCCAGCACGCCCTACGCGTATGCCGGTATGCCGGCTTCCGAGGGCGCAGTGCCCGTGGCCGGGCCGTCGGTTCCGCTCGCTGCGACCGGTCTGCCGCAGCGGACGGGACCGGCCGCCTCCTGGCAGCAGCGCCTCGGCGGTCTGTTCTCGGACAAGAGCGCAGCCGCCCACAACGGCGTCCCCACAGACGGCGACGGGCCGCGCTGGAGCGCGAAGAAGACCGCCGTCACGGCCGGCCTGGCCATCGTGCTGGCCGCTGCCGGCGCGATCGGCGCCGCGGCCGCGATGCCGGCCGGCTCGACCGGTGGCGACTCGTTCCGTGGTCCGGGTGGCGGTCGCAACTTCCAGTTCCCCGGCGGCAACGGCCAGGGCGGGTTCGGTCGGCAGAACCAGCAGCTGCCGAACCAGCAGGGTCAGAACGGCCAGCAGCTGCCGAACCTCCAGAACGGTGTCTCCGGCGGCGGCCTGACCGGGATCGACCCGAACCAGCTCAGCCAGCTCGACCCACAGGACCTGCTGAACCAGCTGAACCAGGGCATCGACCCGTTCTCGGACGGCTCGGGCGGCACGGACGGCTCAGGCGGCACGGGCACGGGCACGGGCACCGCGAAGACCACCTGAGCGAGAGGTCCCTGCGCCGGTAACTGGCACTCGACAGGGCGGGACTCAGCGCAGCGCGCGGATCTCGGCCGCGTAGGCCTCGAGCGCCCTCGTCGCCCGGTCGACCTCGTCCTCGACCCGGGCGACGAGGGCTTCGTCGGCGAGGCGGCCGGCGGCGCCGAGGTCCTCGACCTGCTTGCAGACCTCGGCGAGCACCGCTGCCCCGAGGTTCGAGGCTGATCCCTTGAGTCCGTGGGCGATCCGGCCCTGGTGCTCGGCATCGCCGTCGCTGTGGGCGGCGCGCAGCTCGATGACGCGCTTGCGGGCACCGTCGCCGAAACGGTCGATGAAGCGGAGCAGCAGGGAGGGGTCACCCGGCTCGAGGTCGCGCAGCTCGGCCAGGCGCCGGTCGTCCAGCACCGTCGGCTCGGTCGCGGACGGCTCGGTTGCAGACGGCTCGGTTGCCGACGGCTCATGAGCGGTCGGGTCGGCAGTCCCTTCCGTCGTCACCACCGGACCGCCCGTCTGCGGACGCCGGAGCCGCGCGCCTCCGGTCCACCGTTGCAGTGTCGAGGCGAGGAGCGCGACGTCGATGGGCTTGGTCAGGAAGTCGTCCATGCCGGCCTGGAGGCACCGCTCGCGCTCGCCGGCGATCGCCGAGGCCGTCATGGCGATGACCGGCAGCCGGCGCCCGTCCGGCTCCTGCGCGCGAATGGCGCGCGTCGCCTCGTAGCCGTCCATCTGCGGCATCTGGCAGTCCATGAGCAGGGCGGCGAGCTCGTTGCCGTGCTCGCGGTGGACGGCCACTCCCTCGACGCCGTTGCCCGCGAGCAGCACGGCATACCCGAGGCTCTCGAGGACGCCCTTGGCGACGAGCTGGTTGATGTCGTTGTCCTCGACGACGAGGACGGTGCCCAGGTGTCCGTCGGCACCCGGTTGCACGACGAGGGTCTGGGCCGCCACCGGGTCGGGCAGCACGAGGTGACGGGCGGCGACGTCGGACATGGTGTCGAAGAGTGCCGACGGCATCACCGGCGCAGTGAGCGTCGAGTCGACCCCCGAGTCCGTGAGGTCTGCGGGGTCGGGCGGGGGCAGGTGCGCGCAGACGAGCACGACGCGTACGCCCGCGAAGCGTTCGTCGGACCGGATCATCCGGGCGACCTGGAGGCCGCCGGCACCCGTGCCGGGGTCGTCGAGGACGACGACGTCGAGCGGCACGCCACCGCGCTCGGCCCGGTCCAGCTGGACGAGCCCGTCGACGCCGGAGGCCGCGGAGGTCACGGTCATCGACCAGGCGGCGAGCTGCTCCTCGACGCGCTGCCGGTGGGCAGCGTTGGCTCCGACGACGAGCGCGCGCAGGCCCGAGACGGCGGCGACCTGGGACTCGGTGCGCCCGAGGCTGCCCGTCGACGCGGCCCCGAAGGCGGCGGTGAACCAGAAGGTGCTGCCCTCCCCCGGCTCGCTCTCGACGCCGATCTCGCCGCCGAAGGCCGTGACGATCTGTCGGCTGATGGCGAGGCCCAGCCCGGTGCCGCCGTACTCGCGCGTCGTCGAGGAGTCGCCCTGCGAGAAGGACTCGAACAGGCGCGAGCGCACCTCCGGCTGGATGCCCCGGCCCGTGTCGCGAAGCTCGACGCGGAGCACGGGCCCGGCCGGGGTCTGGCGCTCGAGCATCAGGTGCGCGGAGACGCTGCCGGAGTCGGTGAACTTCACGGCGTTGGTGGTCAGGTTGGCGACCACCTGCCCGAAGCGCACCGGGTCGCCGGTGACCATCAGCGGCACATCGGCCGAGTGGGTCACCGACAGGTTGAGCGACTTCGCGCGGGCCCGCTCGGCCAGCAGCGCGACGCCGCGCTCGAGCACCGCCGCCGGATCGAAGTCGACGGCCTCGAGCTCGAGACGCCCGGCCTCGATCTTGGACAGGTCGAGGATGTCGTTGACGAGCTCGAGCAGCACGCGCCCTGCCTGGTCGATGCCGTCGGAGAGCCGCCGCTGGTGCGGCGTCAGCTCGGTGCGTCCGAGCAGCTCGGACAGGCCGATCACGCCGTTGAGCGGGGTGCGGATCTCGTGGCTCATCGTCGCCAGGAACTCCGACTTCGCGAGCGAGGCGTCCATGGCCGCGTCGCGGGCGTCGGCCAGGCGCTGGGCCGTCCACTCGCGGTCTGCGACCCGCGCGAAAAGCGCTGTGAGCTGCGTGATCGTGGCGGCGTCGGAGGCGACCGGGGGCGCCGAGCTGCGCATGTCGAGCACGACGACACAGGCGACGCGCTCCTCGGCGACCACGGGCACGGCGACGATGACCGACCCGGCCGGCGAGGCGTCGGCGACGACGGTGCGGTCGCGGGCGGCCCGGGCGGCGAACTCCATGCCGATGTCGACCGGCAGGGCGCTCGCCTCGGTGCCGTCGGCAGCGAGGACGGGCGCCCCGAGCGCGCCCTCCGCGTCGAGGATGGTCGCGAGCACCGGCCGCCACGTCGTGTGCCGGGCCACCTCGACGAGCACGGCCGGCAACGCCTCGGCCAGTGTCGCCGCCTCGTTCGCGGCGGTCGCCAACGCGGTCACGAGGCCGAGGGCCTGCTCCGCGTCCTTCTGCTCGGTGATGTCGTGCGCGGTGCCACCCATCCGGATCGCGTTGCCCTGTGCGTCGCGGGTGACGAGGCCGCGGCCGCGGATCCAGCCGGTCTCGCCGCGGGTCCGGAGCACGCGCGCGTCGAACTCGAAGGAGTCCTCCGACGCGATGGCCGCCCCGACGACGTCGGCGACGTGCTCACGGTCATCGGGGTGGATGCGGGCCAGGAACCCCTCGTAGGTCGGGGCCAGCTCGCTGCGGTCCATCCCGTAGATGCGGTAGAGCTCGTCGGACCACGAGACGCGGTCGTTGCCGACGTCCCACTCCCAGCTGCCGATCCGCGCGATGGCCTGTGCCTCTGCGAGCTGGTCGAGCAGCTTGCGCTGGGCACTGTGCTCGCTGACGCGGTGCATCCAGCCCCGGCGCCGGCCTGACTCGTCGACGAGCGGCGTGTGCGACACGAGCGCCCAGAAACGATCGCCGCGGGAGTCGAGGAGGCTGCACTCGAGGTTGTCGCCGGGCTCGCCGCGCGTGGTCAGTTCGTCGAGGTGCTGCCGGAACTGCACCTTGCCCACGTCGTCGACGGCGTCGAAGACGGAGAAGCCGACCATGTCGTCGGGATCGCGACCCAGCAGCTCGGCCATCCGGGGGTTGGCGAAGATCGTCCTGCCGGACTCGTCGAAGACCCACAGGCCGTCCGGGGACGCGGTCACCATCCAGCGGAAGAGGTCGCCCTCCGCCGAGCCGTCCTCATCCGACATTTCCGACATGACCCGATCCTCGCCCATTCCGGGGCCGCGCGGCCGGATGTCGCGCCGCAGACCTACGATCGGGTCTACCCACTCTCTCCGATCGGAGCCCGCGTGACCGAGCACGACGACCGCGACGAACCGCACGACGACAGCGTCGGAGCCCGTCTCAACTGGCTCCGGGCCGGTGTGCTCGGCGCCAACGACGGCATCGTCTCGACGGCCGGCGTCGTCGTGGGCTTCGCGAGCGCGAGCAACGACCGGGCGGCGATCATCCTGGCCGGCGTGGCCGCCCTCGCCGCGGGCGCGATGTCGATGGCCGCCGGCGAGTACGTCTCCGTGAGCACCCAGCGCGACTCCGAGCGCGCGCTCATCAAGCTCGAGAAGCAGGAGCTGCGCGACGACCCCGACGGCGAGCTCGAGGAGCTGACCCAGCTCTACGAGGCCAAGGGCATGAGCCGGGGACTCGCGGTCGAGGTGGCGCGCGAGCTCACCGCGCATGACGCCCTCGCGGCGCACGCCGAGGCCGAGCTCGGCATCGACCCGGGCAACCTCACCAACCCGTGGCACGCGGCCGGCGCCTCGATGGTGGCGTTCGTCGTGGGCGCCATCCTGCCGCTGCTGACGATCAGCTTCAGCCCCGAGAGCGTACGCATCCACGTGACCGTCGTCAGCGTGGCCGCGGCCCTGGCCCTCACGGGCTGGGTCAGTGCGCGCATGGGCAAGAGCCCGGTACCGCGCGCCATCGCGCGCAACGTCGCCGGCGGCCTCGCCGCCATGGCGGTCACGTACGCCATCGGCGCGCTCGTCGGGGTCAGCCTGGGCTGAGCGCGCGCCCTCGCGACGTGCCGGACGGCATACGGCACCGACCACGCGGACCGGGCTGTAGAGTCGTGGTGTCCCAGCGCCCGTCCGTGGCGCCACCGCCGGATCCGGCAGGGACGTCGGGCGCGCGATGGCGCGTCCACCGGGACTCGGGCCGAGTCCGCCGCCGACACCGCGTCACCTGTTCGATCTGGGTCACGGTGTCGTTCCGGACATCGGACCCGCGTCCGCCGCGTCATCAGGAGGAACATGGCAACGCGCGTCCGCCGCCGTCCCGACGGCCAGGGCCAGAACCAGCGCAAGGAAGACCCGGCGCCGCTCATCCCCGTGCTCGCCCGTCGGGTGCGCGAGGTCGAGTCGCGGGTGTCGAGCAAGGGCAAGGCCAGCCCGACGAACCGGACCAAGTTCCTCGTCGTGGCCCTGCTCATGCGCTCCGAGCGAGCCCGCGTGCGCGACGACGCGTCGATCGCGGGTGGCACGCGTGCCGACCTGCTCAAGCGACTCGACGGCATCGCGACGATCCTCGCGCAGATCGCGGCCCGTGACACGAGCCTGCTGACCCTGCTCGACGCGAACGCCAAGCCCGGCCCCGCGGCGCAGCAGATGCGCCGTGACTGGCTGCTCGAGTCGGGCGCCGAGCTCGCCGACGAGGACCTCGTCATCCAGGCTCCCGAGCCGCCGCGCCCAGTGGTGCCCCCGCAGATCGCGGCGCGCCAGGTCATGCCGCAGTCGGTGCCGTCGCGCGCCCTCGCCAACCCCTTCCTCACGCCCGACCTCGGACGCTCGCAGCACGACTACCTGCCGGGGCGCCTCGCCGGGTGGGACCTGCTGAGCCCGCTCTACCGCGCCTTCGAGCAGGGCGCGGGCGGCGAAGCGGCCTCGATGGACCTGCCGGCCAAGCCGCAGATCGACCGATTCTCACCGCCCGGGTCGCAGCTCATGGTCCACCAGTCGCGGTTCCTCCAGCGCGTCCAGGAGGGCCACCGCACGTTCCTGCTCGCCGACGAGCCCGGCCTCGGCAAGACGGCGCAGTCGGTGATGGCGGCCTCGGTCGCCGGCGCCTACCCGATGCTCGCCGTCGTGCCCAACGTCGTGAAGATCAACTGGGCCCGCGAGGTCGAGCGGTGGACTCCGCAGCGCCGCGTCACGGTGATCCACGGCGACGGCAACGACGTCGACGCCTTCGCCGACGTGTTCGTCGTCAACTACGAGATCCTCGACCGGCACTTCGCCTGGCTCTCGAGCTTCGGCTTCCGGTCGATGGTCGTCGACGAGGCGCACTTCATCAAGAACCTCGGCTCGCAGCGGTCGCAGCAGGTCCTCGCCCTCGGCGACCGCCTCCGGGCCACCACGCCGGGCGGCAACCCACTGCTCATGGCCCTCACCGGCACGCCGCTCATCAACGACGTCAAGGACTTCGACGCGATCTGGCGCTTCCTCGGCTGGATCAAGGACGGAAAGCCCGCCCCCGAGATCGTGCGCAGGCTCGACGGCATCGGCCTCACGCCGGCCGACCGCGGCTTCTACCCCGAGGCTCGGCAGGTCGTCATCGACCAGGGCATCGTGCGCCGCCGCAAGGTCGACGTCGCGAAGGACCTGCCCGACAAGCGCATCGCTGACATCACCGTCGAGCTCGACGACGACCTCGGCCGTTCGATCCGGGCAGCCGAGAAGGCATTGGGCGACAAGCTCGCTCGCCGCTACCGGGCCTTCCTCGCCGAGGCCAACGCCACCGAGATCCCGGGCGAGCCCGACGAGGCGCTCATGCGCCGTGTCGCTGCCGGAGAGCTGCGGGCAGGCGCCGGCGAGAAGTCCGACGGCAAGAACACCGAGAGCGTCTTCAGCCTCGTGCGCCGCATCGGCCAGGCCAAGTCACGCCTCGCCGCCGACTACGCGGCCCAGCTGTCGCACTCGGTGGGCAAGGTCGTGCTCTTCGCCAAGCACATCGACGTCATGGACACCGCCGAGCAGGTGCTCGCCGACGCGGGGCTGCGCACCGTCTCGATCCGCGGCGACCAGACGACGAAGCAGCGCACCGAGGCGATCGACGGGTTCCAGAAGGACCCCGAGGTCTCGGTCGCCGTCTGCTCGCTGCTCGCCGCAGGCGTCGGCATCAACCTGCACGCGGCGTCCAACGTCGTGCTGGCCGAGCTGTCGTGGACCGCCGCCGAGCAACAGCAGGCCATCGACCGCGTGCACCGCATCGGGCAGGACGAGCCGGTGACGGCCTGGCGCCTGCTCGCCGCGGGCACCATCGACTCGCGCATCGCCGAGCTCATCGACGCCAAGCAGGGTCTCGCCGCCCGCGCGCTCGACGGCTCGGACGTCGACGTCGCCAGCGGAGACACCGTCCAGCTCAATGCGCTCGTCGAGCTGCTGCGCCGCTCGCTCGCCGAGGTCTGACTCCCGGGTCCCGCACGACGACGGGACCTAGGGCCCTACCTCCTCCCCGGTCCCGGCGATGGACTGGTGACGTGCCGCTGAACTGCGGCCTCGAGGAGGAGACATGAGCACCACCATGCACGCGATCGTCTACCACGGCCCCGGCCGCAAGGCCTGGGAAGAGGTGCCGAGGCCGACCGTCCAGGCCGACACCGACGCCGTCGTCAAGGTCGACACCGTGACCATCTGCGGCACCGACCTGCACATCCTCAAGGGCGACGTCGCCGCCGTCACCGACGGCCGGATCCTCGGGCACGAGGCGGTCGGCACGGTGGAGGAGGTCGGGCCGGGCGTCAAGAACGTCAAGCCCGGCGACCGGGTGCTCGTCTCCTGCATCACCGCGTGCGGTGCGTGCCGCTACTGCCGCGACGGCAGCTACGGCCAGTGCATCGGCGGTGGCGGCTGGATCCTCGGCCACAAGATCGACGGCACGCAGGCGGAGTACGTCAGGGTGCCGTTCGCGGACACGTCGACCTACGCCGTCCCCGAGGGTGTGACCGACGAGGAAGTGCTCATGCTCGCCGACATCGGGCCCACGGGCTACGAGGTCGGGGTGCTGAACGGTCGGGTGCGGCCCGGTGACGTCGTGGCAGTCGTGGGCGCCGGCCCGGTCGGTCTCTCCGCGATCATGGGCGCCAAGCTGTTCAGCCCGGCGCACGTCGTGGCCATCGACCTGGCTGACGCCCGGCTCGAGGCGGCCAAGCAGTTCGGGGCCGACGTCACGGTGAACCCCTCCCGTGAGGACGCCGTCTCGGTGGTCCGGGCCCTGACCCAGGGGCTGGGCGCCGACGTGGCGATCGAGGCGGTCGGGGTGGCGGCCACGTTCGAGCAGTGCACCGCCCTGGTGCGCCCCGGCGGCACGGTCGCCAACGTGGGCGTCCACGGCGGTCCGGCCAGCCTGCACCTGGAGGAGCTCTGGATCAAGAACGTGACCATCACGACGGGGCTCGTCGACACCTACTCGACGCCGACCCTGCTGCGGCTGCTGGCGACGCACCAGGTCGACCTGGCGCGGTTCGTGACGCACCGCTTCGCGATGGGCGACTTCATCGACGCCTACGACACGTTCGCCCGCGCGGCCGAGACCGGCGCTCTCAAGGTCGTGCTGACGAGCTGACTCAGAGGTCGAGGTGCATGATGCTGAGGCCCACGCGCTCGCCCGACGGGAGCTCGTGGGCCCGCGGCACTGTGCCGATCACGGTGAAACCGAGGCTCTCGTAGAGCCGGACCGCGCTCTTGTTCGTCGCCACCACGGCGTTGAACTGCATTGCGGCGTAACCGGACTCGCGCGCCCATTCGATCGAGTCGACGACGAGCAAGCGGCCCACGCCGAGACCTCGCGCATCGGAGGCGACCATGTAGCTGGCGGTCGAGACGTGCGCGCCGGGACCGGGCCGGTTGCGTCCCATCTTCGCGGTACCGAGCACGCGGTCGCCGTCGACGGCCACGCTCGCGCGGCCTACGGGGCCGTTCTCGAGCCAGATCGCCCGGGCGTCGTCCTCCGAGAGGTCGACGGGGAACGGGAAGGTGTCGCCGGCGCGGACGACCTGCTCGATGATGGGCCACACCTGCGCCCAGTCCGCATCGGTGTAGTCACGGACCGTCACTGCACTTGCCACTCGGGTTTCCTCACTTCTCAGGCACGTTCGCGTCGAGCTCGCTCAACCACGTCACGGACGTCGCGTCGGACGGCATACGCCAGTCGCCACGCGGCGAGAGCGAGCCCCCGGCGACGACCTTGGGCCCGTTCGGCAGCGCCGAGCGCTTGAACTGGTTGGCGAAGTAGCGCGTGACGAACACCTCCAGCCACTGCCGGATCGTCGCGAGGTCGTATGCCGTCCGGTCGGCCTCCGGGTAGCCGGCGGGCCACTCCCCCGCCTCGCTGTCACGCCACGCGTTCCACGCGAGGTAGGCGATCTTTGACGGCCGGTAGCCGCGGCGGAGCACGTGGAAGAGCGTGAAGTCCTGGAGCGCGTACGGCCCGATCCTGGCCTGTGTGCTCTGCGGCTTCTCGCCCTCCTTGGCGGGGACGAGCTCGGGCGAGATCTCGGTGTCGAGGATCGAGGTGAGGGTCTCGCCGACGTGGTCCTCGAACTGTCCCGAGGAGACGACCCAGCGGATGAGGTGCTGCATCAATGTCTTCGGCACCCCGGAGTTCACGCCGTAGTGGCTCATCTGGTCGCCGACGCCGTAGGTGCACCAGCCGAGGGCGAGCTCGGAGAGGTCGCCGGTGCCGAGCACGATGCCGCCGCGCTGGTTGGCGATGCGGAAGAGGTAGTCGGTGCGCAGGCCGGCCTGGACGTTCTCGAAGGTGACGTCGTAGACCTCCTCGCCGCGCCCGAACGGATGGCCCATCGCCGTGAGCATCTGCGTCGCGGCGGGTCGGATGTCGAGCTCCTCCCACGTGACGTCGAGCGACTCCATGAGGGCGATCGCGTTGGTCTTCGTGTGGTCGCTCGTCGCGAAGCCGGGCATCGTGAACGCGAGGATGTCGCTGCGGGGCCGGTCGAGCCGGTCCATGGCCTTGGCCGCGACGATGAGCGCGTGCGTCGAGTCGAGGCCGCCGCTGACGCCGATGACGACCTTGGGCTGTCCGATCGCGCGCAGCCGCTGCTCGAGGCCCGAGACCTGGATGTTGTACGCCTCGTAGCAGTCGAGCGCGAGCCGCTCCTCGTCGTCGGGCACGAAGGGGAAGCGGTCGACCTTGCGCAGCAGGCCGATGTCGCCCGCGGGCGGGGCGAGCTCGATCTCGACGGTGCGGAAGCCGCTGGTGCGGTCGGCGAGCGTGCGGCGGTTGTCGTCGAAGGTGCCCTGGCGCTGGCGTTCCTGGCGGAGCAGGTCGAGGTCGATGTCGGCCACCGACCGGCGCGGCCCCCCGGGGAAGCGCTCGCTCTCGGCCAGCAGCGCGCCGTTCTCGTAGACCATCGTCATGCCGTCCCACGACAGGTCGGTCGAGCTCTCGCCCTCGCCGGCCGCCGCGTAGAGGTAGGCGGCGAGGCAGCGGGCCGACGCGCTCCGGGCGAGCAGGTGCCGGTCCTCGGCGCGGCTCACGGTGATCGGCGAGCCGGACAGGTTGGTCAGGACCGTGGCCCCGGCGAGCGCCGCCTCGTGGCTCGGAGGCACCGGCACCCACATGTCCTCGCAGACCTCGACGTGCAGCACGAAGCCGGGGACGTCGGTGGCCGTGAACAGCAGGTCGGGGCCGAAGGGCACGCGGTCGCCCGCGACGTCGATGGTCTGGCCGCGCTGGTCGTCTCCCGGAGCGAAGTGCCGCCGCTCGTAGAACTCGCGGTAGGTGGGCAGGTAGGACTTCGGGGCGACGCCGATGATGCGGCCGGCGTGGATGACGACACCGCAGTTGTAGATGCGTGAGCCCTTCTCGAGCGGTGCGCCGACGACGAGCACGATCGCGAGGTCGACGGTGGCCTCGGCGACGCGGGCCAGTGCGTCGTCGACGGCGTCGAGCAGGGGGTCCTGCAGGAACAGGTCGTCGATGGCGTAGCCGGAGAGGCACAGCTCGGGGAAGATCGCGAGGGCGACACCCTCGTCGGCGAGGTCGCGGGCCTCGGCGACCACCGCGTCGGCGTTGCGCTCGGGGTCGACCGCGACGATCGGCAGCGTGCACGCGGCGACACGGGCGAACCCCTGGGCGTAGGAGCTGTAGAAGTCCATGGCCCCAGTCAAGCGCACGGCGGTCTGCGGGCGGGGACGACGTACGGGAACCCGCTCGTGTGACGCGATCCTCGCCACGACGATGGGCACGGCGCCCCGAGACCTCCTACAATTCGTAGTAGTCGAGCTCTCGCCCGATGCGACCCGGAGGAGGCCACCATGCCCGACACCATGCACACCGACCCGTTCAGCAACATGGTCCAGGAGCTGCATCCCGAGCAGTCGTGGGGCTTCCTGCGCGAGCGCGAGTTCGGGCGGCTGGCCTTCCACCTCGTGGGCGAGGTGCACATCGTCCCGATCAACTACGCGGTCGACGGCGAGCGCCTCGTCTTCATGACGGCGGAGGGCAGCAAGCTCTTCGGGGTGACGTCCAACAGCGACGTGGCCTTCGAGGTCGACGAGGTCTCGGGTGACCACGCGACGAGCGTGATCTGCCGGGGCCGGGCCCACATCCTCGAGGGCCAGGCGGCCTACGTCGCCGAGCGCCTCCCGGTGCGGCCGTGGGTGGGCACACCCAAGACCGTCGTCGTCGCCATCAAGGTCGACGAGATCTCGGGGCGCCGCTTCACCTTGTCGAGGCCGTGGCTGCGGGACCTTCCGGCCGACCCGCCGGTCTAGACCTGCTCGGTCACTTCGTGAGCGGTAGGAGCTCTTTGTCAGTGGTCTGTCGCTGACAAAGAGCCCCTGCGCTCACCAGAAGCCGCGACGCGTGCGCTGGATCACCCGACGGCGTCGCGCGCCGCGACGAAGGCGTCGACGCACGCGCGTACGTCGGCCTCGGAGTGGCCCGCCGAGAGCTGCACCCGGATGCGCGCCTTGCCGCGCGGCACGACCGGAAAGCTGAAGGCGATGACGTAGACGCCGTTGCCCAGCATGTGGTCGGCGATCTGCGCGGCCCGGCGGGCACCGTCCTCACCGGGGAACATGACCGGGCGGATCGGGTGGGTGCCCGGCAGCAGCTCGAACCCGGCCTCGGTCATCAGCGTGTGGAACAGCTCCGTGTTGGCCTTGAGCGTCTCGCGCTTCTCGGCCGAGCCCTCGACGAGCTCGAGCGCCGCCATCGAGCCTGCGGCGACGGCAGGGGCGACCGAGTTGCTGAAGAGGTAGGGGCGCGAGCGCTGGCGCAGCAGCTCGACGATCTCGCGATGGCTCGCGACATAGCCACCCGACGCGCCACCGAGGGCCTTGCCCAGCGTGCCCGTGACGATGTCGACGCGGTCCATGACGCCGAAGAGCTCCGGCGTGCCACGGCCGCCGTCGCCGACGAAGCCGACCGCGTGGGAGTCGTCGACGAAGACCATCGCGCCGAACTCCTCTGCCAGGTCGCAGATCTCGTCGAGTGGGGCGTAGGACCCGTCCATCGAGAAGACGCCGTCGGTGACGACGACGGTGCGCTTGGCGCGGGCCGTCCTGGCTGCCTCGAGCTGGGTGCGCAGGTCGGTCATGTCCGCGTTCTTGTAGCGGTAGCGCATCGCCTTGCTGAGGCGCACGCCGTCGATGATCGAGGCGTGGTTCAGCTCGTCGCTGATGATGGCGTCCTCGGCGCCGAAGAGCACCTCGAAGACACCGCCGTTGGCGTCGAAGCAGGACGAGTAGAGGATCGTCGCCTCCGTGCCGAGGAACTCGCTGATCCTCGCCTCGAGCGCCGTGTGGAGGGTCTGGGTGCCGCAGATGAAACGCACCGAGGCCATCCCGAAGCCCCACTCGTCGAGTGCCTTCTTCGAGGCCTCCACGACACCCGGGTCGTTGGCGAGACCGAGGTAGTTGTTGGCGCAGAAGTTGAGCGCGTCTGCCTTGAGCGTCGTCACGTGCGCCGACTGGGGCGACGTCAGCTCACGCTCGCTCTTGTAGAGGCCGGCGTCTCGGATCTCCTGCAGCGTCGCGGTGATCTCGTCCTTCACTGAGCCGTACATCGGTGTCCTTCGCGGGTGGGGTCGGATGGCGGGTGGCGTGTGGCGCCACCCAGCGTATGCCGCCCAGAATGGTGCGATGGACGAGCGGGCGATGTTCTCGGGAGCCCGGGTGGCCAGGCTCGCGACCGTGGACCCGGGCGGCGCACCCCACCTCGTGCCCGTCGTCTTCGTCGTGCGGGACGACGGGCTCTGGAGCGCCGTCGACCAGAAGCCGAAGTCGACCCGGGACCTGACGCGGCTGCGCAACATCCGGGGCAACCCGGAGGTCAGCCTCCTCGTCGACCACTACGACGACGACTGGACCCGGCTCTGGTGGGTGAGGGCGGACGGCCGGGCGACCGTCGTGGAGGGTGGCTCGCCCGGCACTGCCGCCGTGCTCGACGACCTCGCCGCGAAGTACCCGCAGTACGCCACCGACCGCCCCGACGGTCCGCTGGTGCGGGTCGACGTGCGGCGCTGGTCGTCGTGGCAGCACGGTGACGGCCGGGGCACGGTAGGTCCCGTCACCGCCTGACGGCATACCTCGCGTACGTCGTCCCACCGGCGAAGCGGCGCGAGTCGAGCAGCTCGAGGTCGAGGCGTATGCCGTCGGGCAGGCTCGACGTGCCGCCACCCACCACGACCGGCACCCTGAACAGGGCCAGCTCGTCGACGATGCCGGCGCGCAGCGCCGCGGCGGCGAGCGTCGGGCCGCCGACGCTGACGTCGCGCTCGGCGCCTGCCACGAACCTACCGGCCGCGACAGGGTCGAAGTCACGTTCGAGAGTGGTGCGGCCCGACGTCACCTCGGTCAGCGTGCGGGAGTAGACGACCTTGTCGGCCGCCTGCCAGATGCGCGCGTAGTCGTGCTCGATGCCGTCACCGTCGGTGGGTGCTGTCTCCCAGTAGGCCATCACCTCGAAGAGACGGCGGCCGCACAGGTAGGTGCCGACGTCACGCTCGAGGTCGTTGACGAAGGCGTGCACCTCGGCGTCCGGAGCTGCCCACTCGAAGCTGCCCGCGGCGTCGGCCACGTAGCCGTCGAGGGAGGCGATGGTCGTGTAGAGGAGTCGGGCCATGTGTTGACTCTGTCACTCGCCACGCTCAGACCGGCTGTTTCCACTGGGGGTCGTGCGGGCAGCAGGACTAGAGTTGATCGGGTTTTCGGCGCGGCGACCCCGCCCGGCACCTCCCCCCGTCCCCCACCCTCAGGGAACCTCCTCGTGCTCCGACGTCTGACTCCCACCTGCGCCGCGGCGGCCTGCGTGCTCGCCCTGGCCGCCTGCGGTGGCAGCTCCCCGAGCCAGTCGCCCGAGGCCGCGGCCCACCCCGGCTGGGCCGTCGTGGCCGAGCTCGTCTGCCCGTCGAGCGGCGACTCCTCGGGCTCGCTGGCGGAGCACAGGATCACGTGCACGTCGAAGGGCAAGCCGCTCGAGGCCGCCTTCTACGACGAGGCCGTGCAGCTCGACCGCAGGGTCAGCACGCTCGAGTGCAAGACCGGGGTCAAGTCCGTGGCCGGCAAGGACTGGCTGGTGCCGGCCGTCACGGACGAGAAGGTCGTCGCGAAGCTGCTCGACGCCGGCGGCATCAACCTCTGCTGACGCGCCGCCCGCCGTCACGTCGAGGCGTCGCTCAGGCGTCGGGCTCGTCGAGGAACGCGTGGGTGAGGTCGGCCAGCTCGCGCGCCGACTCGGTGTTGAGCAGCGGGCCGGCGCCGTCGACGACGTGCAGCCGCGCGGTGGGCAGCTGCTGCGAGAGGTGTTGGGCCGCAGTGACACCCGCCTTGTCCTTGGACCCGGCCACGACGAGGGTCGGCGCCGTGACCTGGCGCAGGGACTCGGTGCCGTCGAAGCCACGCAGCGACTCGAGCACCGCGAGCATCCGCGGGCGCGAGACGCCCGCGTCGACGAGCTTGCTCTCGGGCACGAGGCGCATCGCGAGCCGCTGCATCCGCAGGGCGCCCTTCGACGGACGCACGAGCGCGCCTGCGAGCACGAGGCGCCCGACCAGCTCCGGCCGCTCGACGGCGAGGCGCAGCGCGACGCTCGCACCGACCGAGACGCCGACGAAGTCGGCCTGCTTGACGCCCTGCAGCTCGAGCTCGTCGGCGACACCCGCAGCCGCGGCCGCGAGGTCGAAACCGACTGGGTCCTTGGGCTTGAGCCCACGCATCCACGGGGCGTTCATCGGGCGCCCGGCGCCGAAGGCCGACACGAAGTCCTGCCACGCGATGGGCGACTGGCCCAGCCCGTGCAGGAGGACGAGCGGACGGGGACGGGGACTCGGGTCGGCACCGGACGGCATACGAAAGCCCTTCAGCTCCAGTCGAGGACGACCTTGCCGCACTGGCCGGACCGCGCGGTCTCGAAGGCCTCCTCCCACTGCTCGGCCTCGAAGCGGTGCGTGATGACCTGGGCGACGGCGCCGCGGAAGCGCTCGGACGTCGCGATCATCTGCGACATGGCGTACCAGGTGTCGTACATCTCGCGACCGTAGATGCCCTTGAGCGTGATCATGTGGGTGATCACCTTGCCCCAGTCGAGGTCGTAGGACTGGTGCGGCAGACCCAGCAGGGCGATGCGGCCGCCGTGGTTCATGTTGGCGATGAGGTCGGTCACGGCAGGTGCAGCGCCCGACATCTCGAGGCCGATGTCGAAGCCCTCCTTCATGCCGAGGTGGTGCTGCGCGTCGGCGAGGCTCTCGCGGGTGACGTTGATCGTCAGGTCGGCTCCCGCGGCCTCGGCGAGCGAGAGGCGGTAGTCGCTCGCGTCGCTGACGACGACGTAGCGGGCGCCGGCGTGACGTGCGATCGCGGCCGCCATGACACCGATGGGGCCGCCGCCGGTGATGACGACGTCCTCGCCGACCATCGGCCACTGCAGCGCCGTGTGGGTCGCGTTGCCGAGGGGGTCGAAGACGGCACCGAGGTCGGGGTCGAGGTCGGCCGGCTGCACCCAGGCGTTGCTCGCCGGGATGACGACGTAGTCGGCGAACGCGCCGTCGCGGTTGACGCCGATGCCCTGCGTGCGGATGCACAGGTGGCGCCGGCCCGCGCGGCAGTTGCGGCACGTGCCGCACACGATGTGGCCCTCGCCGGAGGCACGGTCGCCGACCTTCACGTCGGTGACGTCCTCGCCGACCTCGACCACCTCGCCGTAGAACTCGTGGCCGATGACGAGCGGCGGTTTCACGACCGACTCGGCCCAGTCGTCCCAGCCAGCCAGGTGAAGGTCGGTGCCGCAGATGCCGGCCCGCATCACGCGGATCTTGACGTCGGCGGGCCCGCACGCGGGCTCGGGACGGTCGACGAGCTCCAGGCCGGGGCCTGCGGTCAGCTTGGTGAGTGCACGCACGGAGGAGAGTCTGCCGTATGCCGCCGCGCCGGGTCTCGCGGGCGCGGGCCGGTGCGACCGACGCCCTTTGCGGGAAAACCCCGATGCGCGGGTGCCCGGCGGCGCAACACTCTTTTCAAGGGGTCCTCGCCGCGTGGCACGCAGGGCACGCGCGGCGAGGACGAGGGGGGCGGGGGCCCGAGCCGGGAGGGTGACATGACCAACGGGCAACCGGAGCAGGACCTCGACCTGTCCTTCGTCGAGGAGGGCGCGGTGATCCGGGTCGAGCAGGCCCTCACGCTGCTCGCCATCGCGGCCGTGGCGGTCCTCGTGGTGCTCGTCGACTTCATCTTCAGGACGGCGTCCCACCCCTCCTGGCAGATGATCATCGGCACGGGCGAGCTGGTCTGGCGCTTCCTCGGCTCGCCGACCGGGATCGGCCTGCTGGTGCTGACGGCGCTCGCCGCCGCCAACTACGGGGTCCGTCGGCGAGAGGTGAGCGGCCTGGCCACCGCCCCCGCCTTCATCGGCCCCGAGGAGGGACCGTCCCGGCCCGGGGAGGGCGACCTGCTCATCTGCTGCTCCGGGGGTGGCATCAAGTCGGCCTCGTTCTGTCTCGGCGGGCTGCAGCGGCTGCACGAAGGTGGCGCTTACCAACGCGCGCACACGGTCGTCGCCGTGAGTGGAGGCGGTTACGCGGCCTCCGCCTTCGCCGTGATGCGCCATCGCCTCGGGCTCGACGGACGCGGCCGCACCCGGACACCCTTCGGGCAGGGAAGCACCGAGCTCTACGAGCTGCGCCGACGCACCAACTACATCGGCCAGCCGGGGCGCACCCGGTTCGATCTCGGGGTGGCGCTGCTCGCCGGCATCGCCCTGAGCACGCTCATCCTGGGCACTGCGGTCGTGATCGTCGCGTGGCTGCTGGGGCAGTACCTCGTGACCACGGGCATGGTCAGCCGGGCAGGCGGCCCCCCGAAGTGCGACGACAAGGGCCTGCCGGCCGCCTGCAACACCTGGCAGCTCTCCTTCCCTGAGTGGGTCGGGAGCAGGGCCCTGCTGGTGCCGTTCGGCGTCGTCGTGCTGATCGCGGTTGCGATCTCGCTGCCCTCGCTCACCGAACGGGTGCAGAAGTTCACCTCGTACGCGGCCGGCCGAAGGATGTACGAGGTGTTGGTCGGGGCGCCGGCCGCGCTGTCGAGGTCGTCGTTCAGCAACGTGCCCTCGCGCCTGCTCGCGCTCGCCTTCGCGGTCCTCGGCTTCTGCGTGGTCATGCCGTGGGCGACCGTGCAGCTCCACAACGGCTTCGTGGTCGCGCCCCCGGGCCAACCCGGCACCGACGCTCTCGGCACCCTCCAGATCTGGGCGACCGCCGTGGCGAGCCTCGGCACCCTCGGCGGGCTCGTCTCGAGCATGGTCAAGGGGATGGTAGCCAAGCCCGCCGAGTCGAACGCCGGGAAGGTGCTCGAGGCCTTCCGGCAGGCGGTGGCCCCGTTGCTCGCGGTCCTCATCTTCATCGCGATCGTCGTCGCGGTGACCTCGGTCATGGCTGCGTGGTTCTCCACCGCTGCCTTCGGGCATCAGCACCAGGTCTGGTGGTTCGTGCTGGCCGTGCTCACGCTCGTCGTCCTCCGGCTCACCGGCTCGTCGGGGTGGTCCACGGTCCATCGCTTCTACCGAGACCGACTGCGGTACGCCTACCTCGACCACGGAACCGGCCTCGCCCACCAGCCCCGTCGCGAGATCCGTCTCGCCGAGGTGGCGACGGGCGGACGCCCCAGCCCCGACAGCAAGGACTGGTGGCCGGGGCTCACGCTCGTGGCCACGGCGAACGTCCAGGAGGGCGACGTGATGCCGAGCGGTCGCGGGGGCACCCCCTTCGTGCTCGGTGAGCAGGTCGGCCTGACCCAGAGCGAGCTGCCCGGCGGGTCCGCCCTCGTGCGGGGAGACCGCTACGCCTACCGGCTCGCTTCCTCCGACAAGCCCGAGGCGCGGCTCGGCGTCGCCATGGCTGCTGCCATCTCCGGCGCGGCGGTGGCGCCCACTGCCGGACGCGAGAGCAAACGCATCGGCGCCTACCGCCTGCTGCTCGCCTTCGCCAACATCCGGCTCGGCGTCTGGGTCCACAACCCGAAGTACCCCCAGCGGACCCCGCCCACCGTCCCGGGGCGTCGAGCGGGAGAACGCCTCTCGGGTGTGCAGGCGCTGCTCAACCGCCGGTTCGACCGACCGACCGCCCTCAACGTGGTCAACGAGGCCTACGGTCGCGTCTCCATCCACTACCCCTACCTCTACGTCACCGACGGGGGCCACTACGACAACCTCGGGCTGGCCGAGTGCCTGCGCCGGCGCCCCCGGGCCGTCATCGTGCTCGACGGGACGGGGGACGAGGAGGACCAGTTCCCCGTACTCGGTGACGTCATCGCGACAGCCCGGATGGACGACCAGGTCACGATCAGGCTCAACCCCACCCCGCTGTTTCGGGGCGGACGTGAAAACCCTCTCGAGAGCCACGTCGTGGGCACGGCCAGGTACGCCGACTGCGACACGGTGACGAAGATCCTCTACATCCGGTGCGTCCTCCCCCGGGACGCGTCGTGGGACCTCAGGTCCTACCGACTGCGCAACCCCGACTTCCCCTCCACGCTCCAGCGGTTCGAGATGTTCGACGAGTTCGACTTCGAGGCGTATCGCGAGCTCGGGCACCACCTCGTGGACCGTGCCTTCCGTGCGTATGCGTTGGCAGACGACGACGAGGTCGTGCAGTGACCGCACCCGCGGGATGCAGGCAGCGACCGAGGCCCAGGACGTTGCCGGAACTCGGTGGCCCTGCGATGCACCGCGCGGGAGAATCGCTCGTGTACTTGCGCCTGACCCCGACCCGGGCGGTCCTCTTCGGCACCACGGCCCTCGTCGTCAAGATCGCCACCTCGGCCCCCCGGCTGTCCACCGAGGCGCCGGCCGTCGCGATCACCTGGCTGACGACGCTGTCGTTCGTCGTCATCGGTCTCACCCTGCTGTCGTCGGGCCTCCCTCGCATCAACGGGTGGGCCTGCCTGCTCGTCGCCTGGGCGATCGTCCCCGGCGACCTCAACGACCCGCACTACGCCGCACACGGGCTGTCGTGGCTCGGCTTCCTCCTCGAGCCCGTCTACCTGGCGGCCGCCGTCGCCCTCGTGCTGCGCTACCCGCGCGAGCGGCTGCGCAGCCGCGATCGGGCCATCGTGGTCTCGATGCTCGCCGTGAGCCTCGTCAGCCGGGCGGGGGCGATGTTCACGTCGGGATCCGTCAAGGACGGCTTCCACCGGCCCGACGGGTTCCCGACCGCAGCCCTCGACCCCGTGTGGCACGACGTCGTCTTCGTCCGGGTCGGCCGCGGGGCGACGGCGGCCCTGCTCGTGCTGACCGGAGTCGTCCTCATGTGGCGCGCCGCGAGCTCCATCGGCCTGAACCGCCAGTCCATCGCACCGCTCGCCGTCGTCACCGCGATCTGCTCGTTCGCCGCCGCGTTCGACCAGGCGTACTGGGCGCGGATGGTGCCCGACCTCAACGCGGCCCTCGCCCGCGACCTCAGCGCGGCCATGATCCCGGTCGCGCTGCTCGCCGACCTCCTCCGGCGCCGCACGGCCGGGACGGTCATCGCCGAGCGTGTCGTCGCAGCCGCCCGCTCCGGCGACTCGCTGGAGCTCCAGTCGGCCCTGCGCAGCGCCCTCACCGACCCGTCGCTCGTCGTGGGCCTGCCCGAAGAACCGAGCACGCTCCCCGCCCACGGCCCGTCCAGCGCCCGGTCGCGCGCGGTCGTGACCGACGACTCCGGTCGCGCCCTGATCCGGGTCGACTACAACCCCAAGGCGATCGGCGACGAAGCCCTGCTGCGGTCGGCGCTGGAGGCGTCGCGGGTGGGGCTCGAGAACACGCGGCTCAACGCCGAGCTCCGCGCCAACCTCGCCGCCCTCACCGAGGCCAACGCCCGCATCGTCAGCGCCACCCTCGACGAGCGCCGCCGCATGGAACGCAACCTCCACGACGGGGCCCAGCAGCAGTTCCTCGCGGTCGCGGCCCTGCTCGCCCGCGCCGACCTCGTCGAGGCGGTGGAGGCGCGCCACATCGTCGGCGAGGCACGCCACCAGCTGCGTGACGCGCTGGCCGAGCTACGGCGGCTGGCCCGCGGCATCCATCCTGCGGCGCTCGCCCAGGGCGGGCTCGTCCCCGCGATCCACACGCTGCGCGAGGCGGCCCCGTTCCGGGTCGAGCTCGACGTCGACGCGGCGACAGCCGCACACCGGCCGAGTGCCGCGGTCGAGGCGGCCGCCTACTTCGCCACCGCCGAGGCGCTCGCCAACGCGGCGAAGCACGCGGGCGCCACCGACGTACGCGTCGGGATCCGTCAGCGGGAGGGCGCGCTCGTCGTGACGATCGCCGACGACGGCACCGGCGGCGCACGGCTCGCCCCGGGTGGCGGTCTCGTGGGGCTGCGCGACCGGCTCACCGCCCTGCGTGGCTCGCTCGTGGTCCACAGCGACCCGTGCAGCGAGCATCCCGACCGGCACGGCAGCGAGCTCGTCGCCCAGATCCCGCTCGACGAGGTGCGCGACCGATGACGGCGCCGGTGGGGTCCCCGCTGCGCGTCGTCCTCGTCGACGACTCGGCCCTGTTCCGCAGCGGTCTGGCCGGGCTGCTGAGCGCCTGCGGACTCGAGGTCGTCGCCGAGCTGCCCGACGCAACCCGGCTGCCCGAGGCGATCGCCCGTCACCGACCGCACGTGGTGGTCCAGGACGTACGCCTGCCGCCCGACCACAGCGACGAGGGAATCCGCGCGGCACTCGCCACGCGGGCCGCGCGCCCGGACGTCGGAGTGCTCGTGCTCAGCACCTACGTGGAGTCGACCTGGGCGCAGCAGCTCTTCCGGGACGGGTCGGCGGGCCTCGGCTACCTGCTCAAGGACCGGGTCGACGACGTCGACTCCCTCGTCGAGGGCCTCCAGGCCGTGGCGCGCGGCGGCACGGTCGTCGACCCCGAGGTCGTCGACCGGCTGATGAGCACCACCCAGCGCCAGTCGTCCGTGCTCGACCCGTTGACCGAGCGCGAGCGTGACGTGCTGGCCCTCATGGCCGAGGGCCGGTCCAACGTCGGCATCGGCGAGCGGCTGTTCCTCTCACCCCGCACCGTCGAGGCCCACATCGCGGCGATCTTCACCAAGCTGCCGCTCGAGTCCGACGACAACACGACCAACCGCAGGGTGCTGGCGGTGCTGGCGTTCCTGCGCAGTGGCGGTGGCGAGCCGTGACGATGCGCGTCGGCCCCGACCTGCTGCCATGGGCGAGGATGTCCCCGTGACGAACCCACCCGAGAGCGCGCGCGTCGAGCACGCCGTCGAGCGGCTGCGGGCGGCCGGCGAGCGTCTCACCCCTGCGAGGTATGCCGTCCTGCGGGTGGTCGACGCCGCCGACCGCAGCGACGAGCACCTCACCGCCGACGACATCGGAGCCCGCGTGGCCGACCTCGAGCCGGCCGTGCACCGCGCCACCGTCTACCGCACGCTGACGTCGCTCGTCGACTCCGGGGTGCTCTCGCACGTGCACCTCGGCGGCGCGGCGACCGTCTACCACCTGAGCGCCGGGCCGACCACCGAGCACGCGAGGCACGGCGCGGCCCACGAGCACTCCGAGCAGCACGCGCACGTGCAGTGCCACGTCTGCGGCAAGGTGCTCGACGTCCCGCCCGACGCCTTCGACGCGGTGGCCGAGCAGCTGCGCGCCGACCTCGGATTCGTGCTCGACACCGGGCATGCCGCCCTGCTCGGCACCTGCCGCGACTGCGCGACGTGACGCCCTCCCGGCGTCAGCGGGCGCGGACGTCGAGGAGGTAGCCCTGGGCGGGGCCGATGACGGGAACGGGCAGACCCACCCCGGTCAGCACCGCACCGGGCACGACGAGCCCGTCGCCGTCGAGCGCACGCTCCCACCAGGCCGGGTAGGTGTTCTGCACGACGGCCGGGAGGCCGGCCTCGGGACGGACTCGGACGGCATACGTCCTCGTCGGGTCGAGACCGGGCAGGGGCACCGATCCCGTCACGGCATCGCGTCCCGTCACGAGCCGGGCGACGGTGTACGCCGCCCGCCCCTGCTCCGCGTCGACGGTGCCGGTCACCTGCAGCGTCCCGTCGGGGGTCTCGCTGCGCACCAGGTCCCCCGAGTGCAGCAGGGGCCGCAGCTCTCGGGCCAGCGCCGTCCACCGGGTCAGCGCCTCGAGCTCGTCGTCGGAGCACGTCGTGAGGTCCCACTCGAGGCCGGGGTGGCCCTGGAGCGCCATGAGCATGCGGAAGCCGAGGTCGACGGTGCGGTGCGTCGTGTGCGCGCTCGCCGGACCGATGTGGGTTCCCATCAGCTCGGCCGGCACGAGCAGGCTCGTCCAGCGCTGGATGCTGGCCCGCTCGAGTGCGTCGTTGCAGTCGCTCGTCCAGATGCGGTCGGTGTGGTCGAGCACCTCGAGGTCGACGCGTGCGCCGCCGCTGCTGCACGACTCGATCTCGAGGTCGGGGTGGCGGCCTCGCAGGTCGTCGAGCAGCCGGTAGAAGGCGAGCGTGTGCGCGTGGACCGCGGGGGCGTCGACCCGCCGGGCATCCCCGCGGTCGACGGTGTGCACGGCCTCGAGGAGGTCGCGGTTGTGGTCCCACTTGATGTAGTCGATGCCGTACTCCGCGACGAGCGCACTGATGCGCTCGAGAAGCTGGGCGTATGCGGCGTCGTTCGTCAGGTCGAGCAGCTGCTGCCAGCGCCACTCGCGAGGCGAGCCGGCGGCCGGACCCAGCACCCACTCCGGGTGCTCGCGCACGAGGTCGCTGTCGTCGTTGACCATCTCGGGCTCGAACCACAGGCCGAACTCGAGACCGAGGCCCTTGACGTGGTCGACGAGCGGAGCCATGCCGTCCGGCCAGACGTCGCGCGACACGACCCAGTCGCCGAGCCCGGCGCGGTCGTGGCGGCGGCCGCCGAACCAGCCGTCGTCGAGGACGAAGCGCTCGACGCCGATGCGAGCAGCCTTGTCGGCCAAGGCTTTCAGCTGGTCGAGGTCGGTGTCGAAGTAGACGGCCTCCCACGTGTTGAGCACGACCGGTCGCGGCCGCGACGGGTGCCCGGCCCGCGCCCTCAGGCTGCGGTGGAGACGGCGAGTGAGCCCGTCGAGGCCCTCGGTGGAGTGGACGAACACGACCGTCGGGGCGGCATACG
Source organism: Terrabacter sp. 2RAF25 (assembly GCF_052115265.1). NCBI lineage: Bacteria > Bacillati > Actinomycetota > Actinomycetes > Micrococcales > Intrasporangiaceae > Terrabacter > Terrabacter sp. 2RAF25. Next base: position 25,940 of record NZ_JBFRGJ010000009.1, on the reverse strand, counting down.
TCTCCCCCGTCGCGAGTCGCACCTCGCCGGGCGCGAGCAGCTCGCCGCCGCCGAGGACCGCGTGGTGGCGTCCCGCGCCCTCGGGCAGTGCCTCGACGAGGTGCTCGTGGTTGCCGCTCCACGCCGTGTGCACCGCCCAGACCTCGCCCTGGCGCCAGCTGAAGCCGGCCGTGCCGGCCATCATCAGCAGGGTCGCGTCGTGGCCGGTGCGGCCTCGGCGGCTGGCACGCAGGTGGGTGCCGTGGTCGAGCCGGCTGCGCTGCGGCGAGCGTTCCCGGCACCAGCGCCCGGTGAGGTCGAGCACCTCGTCGGCACGCAGGGGAAGGGGCAACATCGCGCGCAGCGCCGAGACGTCGAGCGGTGCCGCGTCGCCCGAGGTGCTCGTCACCGACGCGTCCACGCGCAGCACCCCGTGCTCGTCGAGCGCGTGCCGCAGCTCGAGCCGTATGCCGTCCGCTGAGCTCGCGCGCGTGATCGCCGTGGCGCCCTCGGCCTCGCAGGTCACGTCCTCCCAGCGCACCGCACCGGCGCCGCCGGCTCGGTGACCTGCCCAGCCGGGCGTGCCCGACCAGCCGTCGGCTTCGCCCGGGAGGAGCGTGAGCGGCCAGGGCTCGTCGAGCGCACTCGGCGGGGCCGGGGCTGTCGTGACCGCAGCCAGGGCGGCATACGTGCTCGCGCCTCCCGGCAGGGCCGGGCCCCAGTGCACGACCTCGGGCAGCCCCGAGCCGCCGGGGCGCGGCTCGAGCACGAGCGCGGTCCCGGCGGACTCGATGTGGACGATGGACGGTGCAGTGCGTGTGGTCTGGTCGGTCACGTCATCCCTTGGTCGCGCCGAGAGTCAGGCCGGCGACGAAGTGTCGTTGGAGCACGAAGAAGATCACGAGCGTCGGGATCGCGACGATCATCGACCCTGCCGCCACGAGGTTGTTGTCGGTGAAGAACTGGCCCCGGAGGTTGTTGAGCGAGCTCGTCACCGGGAACTTGTCACCTTGCTGGAGCAGCACCGTGGCCCAGAAGAACTCGTTGTAGACCCACGTCGTCTGGAGCACCGCGAGCGCCGCGAGCGCCGGACGGCAGAGGGGCAACGTGATCTGGAAGAACTGGCGCGTCACGCTCGCCCCGTCGATGACGGCCGACTCGTAGAGCTCTTTGGGCAGCGCCTTCATGTAGTTGCTGAGCACGAAGGCGCAGAACCCGGTCTGGAAGGCCACGTTCACGAGGATGAGGCCCTGGAAGCTGTTGAGCAAGGTGCCTGACTCGCTGAACCAGAACGGCACCTCGATCGCCCGGAACATCCGGTAGACCGGGATGAGCAGCGCCTGCGGCGGAAGCAGGTTCGCAGCCATGAAGAAGCCGAGCAGGGCCACGTTGAGCTTCCACGAGAAGCGGGCGACGACGAAGGCGACGCAGGACGAAAGGAACAGCGTGAGGAGCACGGCCGGGACCGTGATGATCGCGGAGTTCCAGAAGTGCAGCCCGAAGTCGGCCTGCTCCCAGGCGTTCTTGTAGTTGTCGAGCGTGAAGCCGCCCCAGGAGATGTAGCCGTTCTTGGCCGTGTAGGCGTAGTCGCGGAACGAGTTGACCAGCGCCAGCAGCAGGGGGAACAGCCAGATCAGCGAGACGATCGTCAGGACGACGGGCAGGAGCCAGCGGCGACCCGAACGGGCGCCACCCTCGCGCGGCCTGAGCAGCGCCTGTTCACGCGCGTGCACCGGGTCGACCGGGTTGGACGTCAGTGTCTGGTCGGACATCTCAGTCCTCCTTCATGGCGATGCGCAGGTAGACGAAGACGAGCACGCTCGAGATGAGCAGCATGATCGTCGCGAGGGCCGACCCGAAGCCGATGCGGCTCGCCTCGCCGACGACGTTCTGCGTGACGAGGGTCGAGATGAGCTCCAGGCCGTTACGGCCCTTGTTGATCACCCAGACGAGGTCGAAGGCACGCAGCGACTCGATGAAGGTGACGACGAGCACGATGATGTTGATCGGGCGCATGACGGGCAGCACGACCCTGAAGAACGTGGTCGTCTCGCTCGCACCGTCGACCTTCGCCGCCTCGCGCAGTGACGGGTCGACGCCCTTGAGACCGGCCAGGTACAGCAGCATGATGTAGCCCGCGTGTCGCCAGCTGGCCGCCACGAGGGCGGCCCAGAGGTTGACGTCCGGGTCGCCGTACCAGTCGGTCGAGCCGTGCGTGATGGCGTTGAGCAGACCCTGGTCACGCGAGTAGATCAGCTGCCAGACGAAGCCGATGAGCGCCAGCGACAGCACCACCGGCAGGTAGATGCTCGTCTGGTAGAAGCGGCTGCCGACGGCCCCGCGGTCGATGAGCACGGCGAAGAGCATGCCGAGCGGCGTCGCGATGAAGAACATCACCGCCAGCCAGATGAGGTTGTGCTGGATCGCCGGCCAGAACGGGGGGTAGATCGTCGCGATGTCCTCGTAGTTCTTCAGCCCGACCGACTTGATGCCGGAGAGCGGCCCGATCCCGTCCCAGTTGGTGAACGAGAGCAGGACCGAGCCGATCGCCGGGAGCCAGACGAGCCACAGGACGATGAGGGTGGGCACGACCACCATCAGGGCGACGACGATCTTGTCGCGTCCTGAGAGCTGGTCGATCCCCTTGTACTTTCTGGTGGTCGCCATGGCGGTGCCTCTCAGGACGTGAAGATGCTCTTCTTCTGGGCCTCGATCTTCGTGAGGAGGCCGTCGATGTCCTTCGGGTTCTTGATGAAGTCCTGGATCGCGGGGATCATCACGGTCGAGGCGAAGTCGGGGCGCGTGTCGCGGTCCATGAACTGGGCGATCGACTTGGCCGACTTCACGAACTCGACGGACTTCTTCTGCAGGGCCGTGTAGCCGCTCGTGTCGGCCTTGTCGTTGGTGGCGATGACGCTGGGGTCGGCCTTGAGGGCGAGCAGCTGCGCCTCGGGCTGCGAGATGTACTGGAGCAACTTCTTGGCAGCAGCCTCGTTCTTCGGACGGGCGCTCATCATGTAGCCGTCGATGGGCGCCTCGATGGCGTCGGTGCCGATCGTCGAGTCGACCTCGGGGAAGGTGAAGAAGTCGAGGTCGTCCTGCTCGGCGCCCTTGGTGAACTGCTGTGCGACGAACGACCCGAGGAGGTACATGCCGGACTTCTTCTGCTGGAGCGACTGCGCCGCCTCCTGCCAGGTGCGTCCGAGCGAGTCGGCCTGGTGGATCGGGAGGAGCCCGGCCCACGTGTCGAAGACCTTCTTGACCTTGGGGTCGGTCCAGGCCTCCTTGCCGGCCATCAGGCTCACGTGGAAGTCGTAGCCGTTGACGCGCAGGTTGAGCTGGTCGAAGGTGCCCATGGCGGGCCATCCGTCCTTGTCACCGAAGGCGATCGGGTCGAGGCCGTCCTTCTTCATCTTCGCGCCGAGGGCGTTGAGGTCGTCGAGGGTCTTGGGGACCTCGTAGCCCTTCTGCTGGAACACGCTCTTGCGGTAGAAGATCGCCCACGGGTAGTTGGTGATCGGCACGAAGTACTGCTTGCCGTCCGCGGCCGTCGACGCCTTCTTCATGGCGTCGCTCATGCCCTGCATGTTGGACCACACGTCGGAGAGGTCTCCGACGAGGCCCTTCTGGGCGAAGAACTGCATGCGGTACCCGGCGAACCAGGTGAACACGTCGTCGGGAGAGCCCTGGAGGTAGTTGTTGATGTTCTCCTGGAAGGTGTTGTGGTCGACGGTGTTGATCTTGACCGTCGTGCCGGCGTTCGCCTTGGAGAACGCGTCCATGTACGCCTGGACGGCCGCCTTCGGGACGGCGTCGGACTGGTTGGACCCGACGGTCACCGTGCCGGTGACGGCGCCGGTCGGGACGCCCTGACTGCTGGTGCCACCGTTGCCACAGGCCGCGAGGCCACCTGCTCCGAGGAGGGCGCCGACGCCGAGCGCGCCGCGCAGCAAGGTCCGACGGTCGACGCCGCGGACGGAGGGGGGAACCATGCGCGCGAGGTATTCGGCCTCGCTCGTGGGGCGGGTCATTGCGGTCTCCTTTGACGCTGTGCCGGGAAGTGTTGGACGTGACGAGGCGACGTATTCGAACATCGCCCACCAAAAACCTCCAACAACAAACAGAGAATGTCCACGTGCACCACCGCCTGTCAAGGGCTCTGGTGAGGGTCACAGCCTCCGAGACGCAACCGAGACCCGGGCGCATCGCTCGACCCGCAGTTTTACACCGTTGTAAAGCCATTCACGGTTTCAGACAACGCCGTCGCGCAGCCTGCGGGGCTGCTCGGCGAGAGTCGGTCCCAGCTGTTGGGACCGACCAACCGACGCGAGCGGTCGCATGTTTGAAAATGTTGACATCGGCCGTCGCGGCCAGACACGCTGTGTGCCATGCGCTCATGGCCGACGAAGACCCTGGCACTCGGTGGCGACTACAACCCCGAGCAGTGGCCCCGCTCCGTGTGGGACGAGGACGTGGAGCTCATGCAGCGCGCGAACATCTCGTTCGTCAGCCTCGGGATCTTCTCGTGGAGCTGGCTCGAGCCGGCCAAGGGCGAGTACGAGTTCGAATGGCTCGACACCATCATGGACAAGCTGCACGCCGGCGGTGTCGCCGTCGACCTCGCGACGGCCACCGCCACCCCGCCGCCGTGGCTCTCGGCCGCGCACCCCGAGATCCTCCCCGTCGACGTCGACGGCCACACGCTGTGGCCCGGCAGCCGGCAGGCCTGGTGCCCCACCTCTCCCGTCTTCCGCGAGTACGCCCTCGCCCTCACCCGGCAGATGGCGACGAGGTACCACGATCACCCGGCCCTCGCGATGTGGCACGTCTCCAACGAGTACGCGTGCCACAACCTGCCGTGCTATTGCGACGAGTGCACCCGCCACTTCCGCACCTGGCTCGAGCGCCGCTACACGAGCCTCGACGCCATGAACGACGCGTGGGCAACCGCCTTCTGGAGCCAGCGCTACACCGCATGGGACCAGGTGCTCCCGCCGCGCCGTTCGACGACGTTCAACAACCCCACGCACGTGCTCGACTACAAGCGCTTCTCCTCCGATGCACTCCTCGACTTCATGCGGGCCGAGCGAGCCGTCCTCGACGAGCTGTCGCCCGGGGTCCCGGTGACGACGAACTTCATGACCCTGCAGCACTTCCGGCACCTCGACTACTCGCAGTGGACTCCCACGGTCGACGTCGTCAGCACCGACCACTACATCGTCGACACGCTCGAGCACCCGCGCTCCGAGCTCGCCTACAGCGGTGACCTCACCCGCGGTCTCGCCGGTGGCGCGCCGTGGATGCTGATGGAGCACTCGACGAGCGCGGTCAACTGGCAGCCGACCAACCACGCCAAGGCCCCGGGCCAGACGATCCGCGACGCACTCGCCCACGTCGCCCGCGGTGCCGACACGATCGCCTGGTTCCAGTGGCGCCAGTCGCGGGCCGGGTCGGAGAAGTTCCACAGCGCCGTGGTGCCGCACGCCGGGGCCGACAGCGCCCGCTTCCGAGAGGTCGAGGAGCTCGGTCGCATCGCCGGCCGCCTCGGCGAGGTCGTCGGCAGCCGTGTCGACGCGCAGGTTGCGATCCTCCATGACTACCAGGCGATCTGGGCCGCGGAGGGTCCGTGCATGCCGAGCTCCGAGCTCGACGCCCAGCAGGCGGCGCACACGGTTCACCGGCTGCTCCACGACCGCGGCGTCACCTGCGACGTCGTGCACCCCTCGGCCGACCTCACGGCATACTCCGTCGTCGTCGTGCCGCAGCTCTACCTCGTCACCGATGCCCACGCCGCGGCAGTCGCCGCTGCCGCCGAGGCCGGCGCCCAGGTCGTCGTCACGTACTTCTCCGGCATCAGCGACGAGAACGACCACGTGCGCCTCGGCGGCTACCCTGGCGCGTTCCGCGACCTGCTCGGCGTCCGCGTCGAGGAGTTCTTCCCCCTCGGCCCCGGGGCCGAGGTCGCCCTCGCCGACGGCGCGGGCACGTGGTGGAGTGAGGACGTGACCACCCTGCCGGGCACTGAGGTGCTGACCACGTACGCCGCCGGCCCCCTCGCGGGTCGCCCGGCCATCACGCGTCGCCCCGTCGACGGCGCAGCCTCCGGAGCTGCCTGGTACCTCAGCACGCTGCCCGACGACGCCACGCTCGGGTTGCTTCTCGACGACGTCCTGTCCGCCGCCGCCGTCGAGCCCGCCGTGGCGGCTCTTCCGCTTGGCGTCGAGGCAACCCGGCGCAGCGACGGCACGCGCTCCTGGCTCTTCCTGCTCAACCACACCGAGTCGGAGCAGAACGTGGGGGCCAGTGGGTACGACCTCGTCACGGACGCCGCCGTCGACGGCTCAGTCCGGCTCGCCGCCGGAGCCACCGCCGTCATCAGGCAGGAGTGAGCATGCTTGCCAGCCAACGACGCTCGGTCATCCTCGAGCTCGTCGAGGAGTCAGGAGCCGTCAAGGTCTCCGACCTCGTCGAGCGTCTCGGCGTCTCCGACATGACGATCCGCCGCGACATCGAGCGGCTGTCGAGCGACGGCCTCCTCGAACGCGTCCACGGCGGCGCTCTCGCGTTGGGCGACTCTCGCAGCAGCGAGGAGCCGGGCTTCTCCGCCAAGTCGTTGCTGCAGCTGGCCCAGAAGCAGGCGATCGCGAGGGCCGCGGCGCGCCGCGTCGAGGCCGGCAGCGCCATCGGCATCTCGGCCGGCACCACGACGTACGAGCTCGCCCGCGCCGTCAAGGACGTGCCGCAGCTGACCGTCGTCACCAACTCCGTGCCGGTGGCGCAGCTGCTGCACGAAAACGGCGCCCCCGGCCAGACCGTCATCCTCACCGGTGGGGTGCGCACCCCGTCCGACGCACTCGTCGGGCCCGTCGCCGTCGCCGCCCTGCGTGCGCTCCACGTCGACCTCCTCTTTCTCGGCGCCCACGGCGTCGACGAGCGCAGCGGCCTGACCACTCCCAACCTCGTCGAGTCCGAGACCAATCGTGCGCTCGTCGCGTCCGCCCGCCACGTCTGCGTCCTCGCCGACTCCTCGAAGTGGGGAACCGTGGGCCTCAGCACCTTCGCCGACCTCGCCGAGGTCGACCTGTTCGTCACCGACGTCGGACTCCCCGGCCGGGCCCGCGAGACCCTGCGCGACCTGGTCGGCTCCCTCGAGACCGTGGAGGCCTCATGACCAGTCCGAGCCGCACACCGAGCAGCACCAGCAGCCGCATGACGACGCGGCACCTCGCCGACGGACGCGAGATCATCTACGTCGACGACCCCGGCACCGCCGAGCGCACCGCAGAGGACCAGCGTCCCGTCGAGCCGCGCGTGCAGTCGGGCGAGGTGCGCCACGACGCCCTCGTCGACGACTGGGTCGCGGTGGCCGCGCACCGCCAGCACCGCACCTTCATGCCGCCGAAGGACGAGTGCCCGCTCTGCCCCGCCGGCCACGGCTCGGTGCCGTCGGAGATCCCCGAGAGCGACTACCAGGTGGTCGTCTTCGAGAACCGCTTCCCGTCGTATGCCGTCACCTCCCTCGGGGACGACGTGCCCGACCCCTCCGGCATCTTCGGGACGCGCCCTGCCCTGGGACGCTGCGAGGTCGTCTGCTTCACGAGCGACCACGAGGCCTCCTTCAAGGACCTGCCTGTCGACCGCGTGCGCACGGTCATCGACACCTGGGCGCAGCGCACCGAGGCCCTGGGCGCCATCCCCGAGGTCGAGCACGTGTTCGCGTTCGAGAACCGCGGCAAGGAGATCGGCGTGACTCTCCCCCACCCCCACGGCCAGATCTACGCCTACCCCTACGTGCCGGACCGCACCAAGGCGCTGCTCGAGGCGGCCCGCCGCCACCACGAGCGCACCGGCCGACTGCTCGGCGCCGACATCCTCGCGGCGGAGCGGGCCGAGGGCTCGCGGGTGGTCGTCTCGGGGACGCACTGGACGGCATACGTCCCCTTCGCTGCGCGCTGGCCCGTCGAGGTGCACCTGGCCCCGCACCGCGACGTGCCCGACCTCGTCGCCCTCGACGACGACGAGCGTGCCGAGCTGGCCGTCATCTACCGCGACCTGCTCGGGCGCCTCGACCGCTACTACGTGGCCGAGGACGGGTCACCCGTCAAGCTGCCCTACATCGCCGCCTGGCAGCAGGCCCCCGCCAAGACCGGCCGTGACGTGTCGCGGCTTCACCTGCAGCTGATGTCGGTGCTGCGCGGGCCAGGGCGCCTGAAGTACCTCGCCGGCTCCGAGTCGGGCGTCGGCGGCTGGGTCAACGACGTCGCGCCCGAACGCGCAGCCGCCCGGTTGCGCGAGGTCGCGTCGTGATCGACCGGCTCACCGCCGACTTCGAGCGCACGTTCGGCGCGGCCCCGACCGGGGTGTGGTCGGCACCCGGCCGGGTCAACCTCATCGGCGAGCACACCGACTACAACGGTGGCCTCTGCCTGCCGATCGCCTTGCCGCAGCGGACGTATGCCGCGGTGTCCCCTCGCGACGACAGCGTCCTCCGGATGGCCTCCGCGCAGCAGGAGGGGCTCGTCGAGGTGTCGCTCGGCGAGATCTCCCCAGAGCGGCCCGGCGGCTGGAGCGCGTACGTCGCGGGCGTGCTGTGGGCCCTGGCGAAGGACGGCCTGACGGTCGGCGGCCTCGACGTGCTCGTCGACTCGACCGTGCCCCTAGGGGCAGGGTTGTCCAGCTCCGCTGCACTCGAGTGCGCCGTCGCCGCCGCCGCGAGCGACCTCTTCGCGCTGGGCCTGCTCGAGTCCGCGGAGGGTCGGGCCCGCCTCGCCGCGCGCTGCGTCGAGGCGGAGAACACCATCGCCGGCGCGCCGACGGGTGGCATGGACCAGTCGGCGTCGCTGCTGTGCGACGAGCGGTCCGCACTGCTGCTCGACTGCCGTTCGGGCGACACGCGTCAGGTGCCGTTCGACCTCGGCGGCGCGGGCCACGTGCTGCTCGTCACCGACACCCGCGCCGAGCACGCCCTCGTCGACGGCCAGTACGCCGCACGCCGTGAGGCGTGCGAGCAGGCTGCCCGCGAGCTGGGGGTCGACACCCTGCGCGAGATCGACCCTTCGGAGCTCGACGACGCGCTGGGTCGCCTCGACTCCGACGAGGTGCGCCGGCGCGTGCGCCACGTCGTCACGGAGATCGAGCGGGTCGAGGCGGCGGTTCGCGCCCTCGAGGCGGACGACCTGGCTGAGGTCGGGCGGCTCTTCGACGCGTCGCACGCCTCCCTGCGGGACGACTACGAGGTCTCGTGCGAGGAACTCGACGTCGCCACCGAGACGGCCCGCGCCCACGGTGCGCTCGGCGCGCGCATGACCGGCGGCGGCTTCGGCGGCTCCTGCATCGCGATCGTCCCGGCCGGGGTCGCAGACGCGGTCGCCTCGGCGATCGAGGCGGCCTTCGCCGACGCGGGTTTCACGGCGCCGCAGTCGTTCACGGTAACGGCCTCCGGCCCCGCTCACCGGGACGCCTGACCCCGCGCCGAACCCCATCGAGTGCCCACTTCCCGACGCCGAACCCCATCGAGTGCCCACTTCCCGGCGCCCCGCTCACTAGGGTGCGCTCATGACCTCGGCGCCGTCGCCCGCCTCGGGCCCGCCCCTCACCGCCGCCGTCCGACGGGGCTACGGTCTCGGCTCGGTCGCTACCGGGTCCTTCGGCACGGTGCCGGGCCTGCTCCTGCTGCCCTACCTCACCGACCGCCTCGGCATCTACCCGGCCGTCGCGGGCGTCATCGTCTTCGCTCCCAAGGCCTGGGACGTGCTGCTCAATCCGGTCGCCGGGCGCATCAGCGACCGCTCGACCCACCCGGACGGCCGACGGCGCCCCTTCCTCATCCGTGCCGGACTCCTCCTCGCCGCGGCCTTCGCCCTCCTCTTCCTCGGGCCGACCGCACCCACGTGGCTCGCCGCTGGCTGGGTGGCCGTGGCCTACCTCGCGTGCGCAACGGCCTACAGCTTCTTCCAGGTGCCCTACGTCGCCATGCCCGCCGAGATCACCGACGACTACGACGAGCGCACGCGCCTCATGACCTGGCGCGTCGCCGTCCTCGCCCTCGCGATCCTCGTCAGCGGAGGCGCGTCGCCGGCCATCCGTGACGCGCTCGGGCCTGACTGGGGCTACCGCGCCGTCGGTCTCTTCGTCGCGGCTCTCATCGCCCTCGGGGCGTGGGGAGCGTGGCGGGGAACGCGGGCGGCACCCGTCAGGCGCGAGGCCGTCACCAGCGCCGGCTTCCGTGACCAGCTGCGGATCATCAGCTCCGACAGGCCGTTCCGACTACTGCTCACGACGTTCGTCGTCCAGGCGCTCGCGACCGGAGCCATGCTCGCCGGGGTCGACTACGTGGCCCGCTGGGTGATCGGCACCCCGCTCTCCGCGACGCTGCTCTTCGTGTGCTTCGTCGCCCCGGCGCTCCTGGTCACGCCCCTCTGGCAGCGTTTCGGCACGGCGCGCGGCAAGAAGGCGGGCTACGCCGCGGCCTCCGTGCTGCTCGGCGGCGGAGCGCTCGCGCTCCTCCTGCTGCGCTCCCTGCCCGAAGGAGTCGTCTACGCCTGCGTCGCGGTCATCGGCATCGGCTACGCCGGCGCGCAGATGTTCCCGCTGGCCATGCTCGCGGACGTCGCGAGCCGCAACGACGACGCTCGCAGCAGAGTCGGGGTCTACACCGGCATCTGGACGGCGGGCGAGACCCTGGGCCTCGCGCTCGGCCCAGCCGCGTATGCCGCCGTGCTGGCCGTCGGGGGCTACGAGTCCTCCGGCGCCGGCGTGGTCGTCCTGCAGGGCGAGCGCACCCTCACGGCGATCGTCGTCGGCTTCTCCCTCGTGCCGGCCGCGCTCGTCGCCCTCTCCCTCCTCACCCTCCGCGCCTTTCCCTCCCCCGCTTCGATGTATTCCACGGTCGCCGGTGACAGCCGGATACATCGACCGGGGGAAGGGACGTGAGAGCGATGACGACGATGGAGCACGACGAGATCCGGGAGGCGCTGGCTGCGCTGCGGGCGCGCGACCTGCCGACGCACGGCGGACGCACGCTCGCCTACGTCTACGACTCGGGGCTGGCGACGGCCGATGCCATCGGCCGGGAGGCCCTCGCGGCGTTCTCGTCCACGAACGGTCTGGACCCCACGGCGTTCCCGTCGCTGCTCCGGATGGAGAACGACTTGGTCGGCATCGCGGGCGGACTCGTCGACGCCCCAAAGGGTTTCGCCGGCGTCGTCACGTCCGGCGGCACGGAGTCCATCTTCCTCGCCGTCCTCGCCGCGCGCGACGCACGGCCCGACGTGGTCGAGCCCCGGATGGTGCTGCCGACCACGGCGCACGCCGCCTTCCACAAGGCCGCGCACTGGCTGGGCGTCGAGGCGGTGCTCGTCGACGTCGACCCCGTCAGCAAGCGAGCCGACGCCGACGCCGTCGCCGCCGCCATCGACGAGCGCACCGTCCTCGTCGTCGCGTCCGCGCCGTCGTACGCCCACGGCGTCATCGACCCGGTCGAGCCGATCGCGGCAGCCGCAGCAGCGGCCGGCGTGCGCTGCCACGTCGACGCCTGCATCGGCGGCTGGGTACTCCCCCACCTGCAGGCCTCCGAGTCCGACAAGGCGGCCTGGAACTTCGCGGTGCCGGGCGTCACGAGCCTGTCGCTCGACCTGCACAAGTACGCCTACACGCCGAAGGGCGTGTCGGTGCTGCTCCACGCCTCGGCCGAGCTGCGCCGCACGCACCTCTTCGCGTCGGCGCGCTGGCCCGGCTACACGATGCTCAACACCACGGCCCAGTCGACGAAGTCCGGCGGGCCCCTCGCCGCAGCGTGGGCCGTCGTGCACCACATCGGGCCCGAGCGCTACGCCGACCTCGCCCGGCAGGCGCGGCAGGCCACGCTCGACCTCGCGGCCGCGGTCGCCGGCATACCCGGGCTGTCGGTGGCGGCGCCGCCGGACTCCACCCTGCTCTCACTCGTCACCGACGACACGTGCGACGTCTTCACGGTCAGCGACGAGATGCTCGCGCGCGGGTGGTACGTCCAGCCGCAGATGCGCTTCCGCGACCTGCCGGCCACGCTGCACCTCACCTTCAGCGCGGCGACCGCGGCCTCGTCTGCGCAGATCGTCGCAGACCTCATCGCTGCCACGGCCTCGGCGCGGGCGGCAGGCCCCGTGGCGGTGCCGTCCGACCTGGTCGCGATGGCGTCGGCGATCGACCCGGCCACCCTTGACGAGGCGACGTTCGCGGGACTGCTCGCCGCGGCAGGTCTCGCCGGGGGCGACGGAGCGGTCGAGCTGCCCGAGCGGATGGCTCCCGTCAACGCGCTGCTCGATGCCGTGCCACCGCCGCTGCGCGAAGCCCTGCTGCTCGGCGTCATCGACCGTCTGGTGCGTCCCAGTGATTGAGCCGGCACGGCCGCTCACCCCCCATGTGGCGATTCGCCTGACGTCGGGTGACGGTTCGCGCGAGAATCCTCGCGTGGCCGATGACGCCCCCGATGCCCGAGAGGCCGGACTACCCGAGCGAGCGCTGCACGCCGTCGAGACGGGCAACCGGGTCTACGAGGCGGTGACCGGGGCGATCGCCGCGATATCGGCGATCCTGTCGTTCATCCAGCAACACGGGGTCGTCAGCATCCTCGTGCAGATCGGCATCATGGGGTTCGCCCTCTACATCAGCCTCTTCATCGCCGTCCCCCTGGCTCTCGGCATCCTCCACGTCCTGCACGGCGCGACGAAGCGCACGAGCACGGACCAGGCCGTTGCCGTCATCCTCGTCGTCGTCCTCGTTGCGGTGGCGCTCCTGGTCCGCTTCGGGCTCTTCTACGACGGCATCGGCCAACCCGGCGACCTCGACGGGATCGGCACCGCCTTCACCGCCCTCGTCGGCGTGCTCGTGCTCCTCGCGCCGCTGTTCGTCCTGTGGTGGCGCAAGGGCAGCGTGCGCACGCCCGCCTGAGCATGACGAAAGGGCGGGCACCTCGCGGTGCCCGCCCTTCTCGTGTGCGCGGTGTTCAGGCCGGGACGATGAGTCCCGTGGTGGCCTTGGCGCGCTCGAGGCGGGCGGCGACGTCCTGCCAGTTGACGACGTTCCACCAGGCCTTGACGTAGTCGGCCTTGACGTTCTCGTACTGCAGGTAGAAGGCGTGCTCCCACATGTCGAGCTGGAGCAGCGGGATCTGGCCGACAGGGATGTTGCCCTGCTGGTCGAACAGCTGCATGATGTGCGGCCGCGCCGAGATGGTGTCCCACGCCAGGATCGACCAGCCGGAGCCCTGGATGGCGTTGGCGTTGGCGTTGAAGTGCGCCTGGAACTTCTCGAAGCCGCCGAAGTACTCGTCGATCGCGGCCTTGACCTCGCCCTCGGGCTGCCCGCCGCCGTCGGGGCTCATGTTCTTCCAGAAGACGGAGTGGTTCGTGTGCCCGCCGAGGTGGAAGGCGAGGTTCTTCTCGACGCCGTTCAGGGCGGCGTAGTCACCCGACTCGCGAAGCTCCTCGAGCTTGGTGACCGCGGCGTTGGCGCCGTCGACGTAGGCCTTGTGGTGCTTGCTGTGGTGCAGCTCCATGATGCGAGCACTGATGTGGGGCTCGAGGGCTGCGTAGTCGTAGTCGAGATCGGGAAGTGTGTAAGCCACTTGTCGTTCCTTTCTGGAGACCATCCGGCTCCGCCCACTCTATGCCGGGGCAAACTGCCGTCGACAGGGGTGTCCGCGAGCACGGGCTGTGGGTCTCGTACCCACTTCTCCACTCTCGGACCTCAAGCCTGCTTGAGGTCAAACCCTTGTGGCTCAGGCCTTCTCGAGAAACGCCTGCAGCACCTCGATGACGAGGCGGTGGTCCTCGACCTGCGGCAGGCCCGACACCGCGATGTTGCCGACGCAGCCGACGTCGCGCACGTTGACCGGGAACGCCCCGCCATGGGCGGCGTACGCCCCCGGGTCGAGACGCGAGTCCTCCTCGAACGACTTGCCCCTCGACCGGAAGCCCTCTCCGACGCGCAGGGACGACTGGCCGTAGCGGTCGACGACGGCGCTCTTGCGCTCGAGCCATCCGTCGTTGTCGGCGGAGGCACCGGGGAGCGCCGCATGGAAAAGGCGCTGGCCGTTGCGACGGATCGAGATCGCCACCGGGTGTCCGGCGGCACTGGCAGCATCGCGCAGCGCGACCCCCAGTCGCCAGGCGGTGTCGTCGTCGAACCGGTCGAAGACGAGGCTGGACTCGTGGGCCGCGAGCTCGTCGAGCGTGAAGGTCTGGGTCACGAGCCCGATTGTCCACCTCGCGCGCAGAGGGGCGCCAGGCGTCTCAGGGCAGGCCGAGCAGGTCGCGCACGTCGCCGGCGGTGATGGCACCCGACAGCGACCCGCCCTCGTCGACGACCCGCTGGAAGAGGTCGCGCTTGCGCTCCTGCAGGGCGACGACCTTCTCCTCGATGGTGGACGCCGACACGAGGCGGTAGACGGTGACGGGCCGGTTCTGCCCGATGCGGTGCGCTCGGTCGATGGCCTGGGCCTCGGCGGCAGGGTTCCACCAGGGGTCGAGCACGTAGACGTAGTCGGCCTCGGTGAGCGTGAGCCCGAAGCCGCCGGCCTTGAGGCTGATCAGGAACGCCGTCGCGTCGCCCTCGCGGAAGCCGCGCACGACGGACTGTCGGTCGGTGGTCGACCCGTCGAGGTATGCCGTGTCGATGCCGGCGCGGGTCAGTGCGCTCTCGACGATGCGCAGGAACCCGGTGAACTGGCTGAACACGAGGGCGCGGTGGCCCTCGGCGGCGAGCTCGCGCAGCTGGTCGACGAGGAACTCGATCTTCGAGGCGGTGCCCTTGCCCGCGTGCACCTCGTCGACCAGGACGGGGTCGAGGGCCAGCTGCCGCAGCCGGGTGAGCGCCGCGAGGATCGCGACGCGGTTGGACTCGGGGTCGTCGAGCAGCCCGAGCACCCGCTGCCGCTCGCGCTGGAGGTGCTGGTCGTAGATGTGCCGGTGGACGGGGTGCGGATCGAGGGCGACCACCTGGATCTGCTTGGGCGGCAGGTCGATCGCGACCTGCTCCTTGGTGCGGCGGAGCATGAGCGGACGGATGCGCCGGCGCAGCAGGTCGAGCAGCTCGGGCCGCTCGCCGGACTCGATGGGCTTGCGGTAGCTCTTCGTGAAGACGTCGGGCCGCGGGTAGAGCCCGGGCGCCGTGAGCGACAGCAGCGACCAGAGGTCCATGAGGGAGTTCTCGAGCGGCGTGCCGGTGACGGCGATGGTGAACGGGGCGCCGAGCCGTCGCGCCGCGACGTGGGTCTTGGCCTGGCGGTTCTTGACGAACTGGGCCTCGTCGAGCACGACTCCACCCCACCGCACGCCGCGGAACGCCGCCTCGTCGAGGCGCAGGACGGCATACGAGGTGATGACGACCTCGGCGCCGGAGACGAGGTCGGCGAGGGGAACCCCGCGCTTGCGCTCGGTCGCGGTGACGGCGACCGCCGCGAGGTGGGGTGCGAAGGTCTCGAGCTCGCCCATCCACGTGCCGACGACGCTGGTCGGGGCGACGACGAGCACGGGACCGCGGGCATCGGCACCGGTCGACCCGAGCTCGCCACGGTCGTGGGCACGCACGAGGGTCGCGATGACCTGGAGCGTCTTGCCGAGGCCCATGTCGTCGGCGAGGATGCCGCCGATGCGGGCGTCCCACAGCCGGGCCAGCCAGCGGAACCCGTCGAGCTGGTAGGGGCGCAGCGTCGCCTTGAGGTCGGGCGGCACGTCGGCGAGGGGTCCGGATTCGAGGGACCCGAGCGCCTCGACGCTGGCGGCCCACCGCGCGCTCTGCTCGTCGACGACTCCGAGCGCGACGAGCTCGTCCCAGAGGTCGGCGTGGTGGGCGCTCAGGCGCAGCTCGCCCGTCTCGGGGTCGGCGATCTCGCGGGCCTCCTCGATGAGGTCGCGCAGCCGCAGCAGCTCGGGACGGTCGAGTCGGAAGAACGACCCGGAGTCGAGGAGCATGATCTCGTCGCCACGGGCGATCGCGGCGAAGAGCGGCTCGAAGGGGACGTCCTCGCCGTCGACCTCGACCGAGACGTGGAGGTCGAACCAGTCCCCCGGGTCGGCCTGCTCACGCCGCTCGCCCGCACCCGTCTGTTCGCCGCGCTCGCCGGTGCCGAGCCGCACGACGGGCGCGGAGGTCACCTCCTCGTAGGGCGGCAGGTCGCCGTCGACCTCGACGGTGACGTGCTCGTCGGACTCGAGCTCGGCGAGGGTGTCGCCGACGAAGCGCGCAGCCTGCAGCCCGGTGAGCACCACCCGCGGCACGAGGTAGGGGTGGCCGCCGAGGTCGGAGCGCAGCGCACCGGGCACCTGGCGGAGCGAGGTCGCCGCCCGCACGGCCACCGCCTCGGCGTCACGGTCACGACCGCCCACAGTGCCGAAACGCGCGGTCGTGAACGGCCGCGGGTGCCCGTCGTACGCGTGGCCGAGGTCGAGGCGCACCTCGCCCGGCACGTCGCTGACGACGCGGACGTGCACCGTCACCACCTCGGGTGAGGCCGCCTCTGTCACCTCGGGGGCCGGCAGCGGCACCTCGGAGCGGATGCGCAGCCGCTGCCGCAGGCCCGGCACGACGGAGCGCAGGAAGCGGGCCCGCTCGTCGGCGGGAACCCGCAGACCGGCGAGCGCCGACTCGAGGGCGGCCGGCCCGAGGTCGAGCTCCTGCTCGAGCGGCACGAAGGTGAGCTCGCCGTCCTCCCCCTCGACAGCCACGGCGTGCACGGGGTCGCCGAGCAGCAGCCGCTCGCCGGTGGCCTCGGGCGGCAGCCCGTCGATCTCGACGTCGAGGTCGAGGTCGCCCGTGCCGTCGGCGGCACGCTTGACCAGGAGCACGAGGGTGGCGGCGTCGTCGACGAGGTGGACCGGGCCCGTGACGCCCTCGCCGGGCAGGATCTGGATGCCTGCGCCGCGCGCCTCGCGAAGCAGCGGCCACACCTCGGGGCCGGCGTCGAGCGAGAGGGGCGGCGTGGCGGAGAAGTAGGTGGTGCCCCCGGAGCCGTGGCGGGCGACGTCGTGCAGCCGGCCCATGATGCGCTCGTGCTCGGGCAGGAAGCGGATGCCCGGGCGCCACTGCGGCAGGGCGTCGTGCCAGGACAGCGTGCGGTGCCAGGTGCCGGCGCGGGTCCAGCGGGTGGGTCGCAGGCCGTAGCTCAGCTCGGGGACGCCGCGGCGCCCACGCGCGTCGCGGTAGACGGTGTCGACGAACAGGCCCGCCGGCATGAGGTCGCCGCGTGGCTCGGGACGGGAGGCCGTCGGCTCGGGCTCGGCCCGCCGCGGCCGGATGTGGCCGAGCACGTCGGCCCAGTGCGGCGGCACCGCGAGACCGGGCGTGCTGGCCGCTTGCACGGCGACAGCGGTGTCGTCGCCCGCCGTGGCCGCGGCATCGTCGGGTGGCCCGACGACGACACCGTGCGCGACGTCGCGGGCGGTCAGCATCAGGGCGACGACGTGCTTGCAGTCGGTGCCGACCGGGCAGCTGCACCGGCCGTTCCACAGGTGGGCCCGGCCCTTGGGGTGGGGCCGCGCCTCGATGATCGTCTGGTAGGTCTCGGACCCGCTGCCCTCGATGGTGCCGAGGAGCATCAGCCCGTCGGGACGGGTGGCCAGCGAGCGCACCCGGCGCTCGGCGGCATACGCCTGACCGCGGTCGAAGGTGCGCGTGCCGACCTGCTGGGAGATGTCGGGGTCGGTGACCTCACCGACCCACGTCGCCCGCCCCACGCTCCACGCCACCTCAGCACTCTACGTTCGGGCACCGACACGGCCGGGCCTCGTCCACAGGCTCGGGCAGGATGGGGGCATGCCCAGTGCGCCCGACCCCCGCGACCTGACGCTCGAGGACTTCCCGGTCCACCGGCAGGTCACGACCCGGTGGTCCGACAACGACATGTACGGCCACCTCAACAACGCGGTCTACTACGAGCTCTTCGATTCGGCGATCAACGGCTGGCAGGCCGAGCACGTGACGGTCGACCCGCTGACCGACGCGACCCAGGGCGTCGTCGCCGAGTCGGGCTGCGCCTTCTACGCGGAGGTCGCCTTCCCGGCCCCGCTCGTCGTCGGCATCCGGGTGACGCGCATCGGCACGAGCAGCGTCACCTACCAGCTCGGCCTGTTCGTCGACCCCGAGCACCCCACCACGGGTGAGGCCGACCCGGCCATCAAGGCGCTCGGCCACTGGGTCCACGTCGAGATCGACGCCACGACGCGTCGGTCCACCCCGATCCCCGACCACCTCCGCCGCCTCATGGAGACCGCGGTGCCGGTGCCGGCATGACCGACCCGGTCGATCCCCTCGACGAGACGTGGGACGCCTGGACCGCACGGGTGGCCGCCGACCTGGCCGCGCTCACCGACGACGAGTGGGTGACCTTCACCGTCCACGTGCAGTCGCGCGCCTCGAGCACGTATGCCGCCGAGCGGGCTCCGTCACGCCACCGCCGGTGGCGTCCCAACACCACGCCGCACGGGGAGCCGACCCACGTGCCGGACGTCTTCGTGCAGGCGCGGCGGCTCGGCGGCCTCGTCGCCCTGGAGTGCATCGCCGACACCGAGTTCGAGGGGCTCACCGACCTGACGCGAGAGCAGCAGCGGTCCCTGCTCGAGCTCGGCTGGGCGGCCGACGACGAGCCGGACCTCAGCCGCACGTTCGACGTCGGAGATTCCGCCGCGGCACGGTTGTTGCGAGCCAGTCTCGAGGGCGTGCTCGGAGCCCGTTCGCCGGCCGAGGTCGACGTGCGGCGGGCAGCGAAGCAGTAGCCGGTCAGCGCCCCTGCGCAACCCGTCGAGCCGCTCGCTTCATCACTGCCGTGTAGGCAGGGCGTACGAATCGCTTTGCCCGCCAAGCGATCTGACCATCGCGATCAGTGAGGATGACATCCTTGCGGGCGTCGATGCCCCGGACGACGACGGCGGCCACCTCGTCGGCCGAACGTCGCGAGCCGCTCACCATCTTCTTGCCGGCATCCTCCATCTCGGCGTCGGCGCCCTGGAACGAGGCGCCGAGGTTGGTGCGGAAGAACGACGGGCACACGACCGAGACGGCGACGCCGTGCGGTGCGAGCTCGTGCGACAACGTCTCGCTCAGCGCGACGACCCCGGCCTTGACGGTGTTGTAGGCCGACATGCCCGGGGCGTGCACGAGCCCGGCGAGCGAGGCCGTGTTGACGATGTGGCCGCTGCCCTGCTCCTTGAGGAGGGGCGTGAAGGTGCGGCAGCCGCGCACGACCCCGAGAAGGTTGATGTCGACGATCCAGTGCCACTCGTCCATGCTCGCGACGTCGATGCGTCCACCCGCCGCGACACCGGCGTTGTTGACGAGCAGGTCGAGCCCACCCCACGTCTGGCGCACGTGGGCGAGCGCCGCCGCCCACGCCTCGTCGCTGCGCACGTCGAGGGCCAGGTAGCCGGCAGCGGCCGGGAGCACGTCCGGCCGCTCGGCCTGAACGTCCGTCGCGAGCACGTGGTCGCCGCGGGCGACGAAGGCACGCACGAGCGAGAGGCCGAGACCCGACGCGGCACCCGTGACGAGGACACGGTTGGGGGAACGAGGCGGCATACGGCTGACCCTAGAGGGTGCGCGCGTCCTCGGCGCCGGCGCCAACGTCCGACGCTCGCACGTCCGCGTCATCGCACCGTGAGCGTCACCTTGCCCCGGGCGCGACGCTCGTCGATCTCGGTGAGCGCCGCGGTGACGTCGTCGAGGGGGTGGCGCGTGCCGATCGCGGGGTCCAGCGCCCCGTTCTCGAGAAGCGGGAGGATCGCGTCCCACTGGGTGCGCAGGTAGCTCGGGTCGGGCATCCAGAAGGCACCCCAGCCGACGCCGACGACGCTCGTGTTGCCCAGCAGCAGCCGGTTGACCTTGACCTCGGGGATCTGGCCGGCGGTGAACCCGATGACGAGGAGCCGGCCCTCGGGGGCGAGGCTGCGCAGGCTGTCGGTGAACCGGTCGCCGCCGACGGGGTCGACGACGACATCGACGCCTCGGCCATCGGTGAGCTGCTTTGCCTGGGTGAGGAACTCGTCCACGAGCACGACGTGATGGGCGCCCGCCGCCTCGGCGGTGGCGACCTTGTCGGCAGAAGAGACGACGGCGATGACGCGGGCGTCCATGGCTCTCGCGAGCTGGATCGCTGCGGTGCCGATACCGCCCGCGGCACCGTGGACGAGCACGACCTCGCCGCGCTCGAGCTGACCTCTGCGGGTGAGGGCGAAGTGGACGGTCAGGTAGTTCATCGGGAGCGCCGCACCCACGTCGAACCCGACGGAGTCGGGCAGCGGGAAGACCATCGCCTCGGGCACGGCGACCGTCTCGGCGAAGGCACCGAGCACCGGGAACGCCGCGACGCGGTCGCCCGGGCGGAAGGCACTCCCGGAGGCTGCCTCGCGCACGACACCGGCGCACTCCGCGCCCGCCACGAAGGGCAGGTCGGGGCGCATCTGGTAGAGCCCCTTGCTCATCAGCACGTCGGGAAAGCTGACCCCGGCCTCGTGGACGTCGACGAGCACGTGGCCCGGTTCGAGGGTCGGCTCGGGCACGTCTCCGACCACGAGGCTGGCGGGCCCGTCGAGGGACGTGACTCGTGCTGCGCGCATCATGCTCCTTGGGTGGGGTGGCGGGTGACGTTGCGGACGGTGAACGGGACTCGGAGGAGGTCCGCGTCGCGCGAGCTCGGGCCCACGAGCAGCTCGAACTCGCCCGGCTCGACGACACGGCGTGCCTGGGCGTCGACGATCGTGCAGCCAGCGACCGGGACCTCGATCTCGACGGTGACCGACTCGTGGGCTGGCACGACGACGCGGCGGAATGCCTTGAGCTCCTTGGTTGCCCACGTGACGCTCGTGACGACGTCGTGGACGTACGCCTGCACGACCTCGTGCGCGGGGCGCTCGCCCTCGTTGGTGACGGTCACGGTGGCCCGGACGGTGTCAGCCGCCGTGACGTCGGGCCCCGCGGTGATGCTGAGGTCGGACCACGTGGTCGTCGTGTAGGTGAGCCCCTCGCCGAAGACGAACTGCGGGTCCTGCGTGAGGTCGGCGTAGCGGTTGCCGTGCTGGCCACGCACCTGGTTGTAGTAGGTGGGCTGCTGACCGACGTGCCGCGGGATCGAGAGCGGCAGACGCCCGGACGGCTCGATGTGGCCGAGCACGAGCTCGGCCACCGCACGACCGCCGCGCATGCCCGGACTGAAGGCCTCGATGACCGCTGCTGCCTCGAGGGCGCTGGGCGGCAGGACGGCGGGCTTGGTGTGGAGGAGGACCACGACCGTCGGGGTGCCGCTGGCCACCACCGCGTCGAGAAGGGCGACCTGGCCGCCCTGCAGCTCCAGTGTCGCGGTCGAGCAGCCTTCTCCCGTGAGCGCCATCGTGTCGCCGAGCACGACGACGGCCAGGTCTGCGGACCGGGCCGTGGCGACCGCCTCCTCGAGCTGGGCGGGGTCGACGGGCGCCGCGGTCGAGATGGGCGGGCGGGGCTGGCCGTCAGGCAGGAACGGCCCGTCGGGGTCGGGCACGAGCTGCTCGATCTCGGCGCCACGGGCGTGGGACACGGCCCAGCCCCGGGGCACGACGGCACGGAAGCCGTCGAGGACGGTCTCGACCGTGTGGCGGGGGTGGCCGTCGGGCATCCAGTCGACCTGGCCGGACGCGCCCGCCCAGTCGCCGAGGTTGGCCTGGGGGTCGTCGGCGTTGGGGCCGAGGACGGCGACCGTGCGGGAGGGGACGTCGGGCCCGTCGGTGGCGTCAGCGGCCGCATACGGCAGGGTGCCGTCGTTGGTGAGCAGGACGAGCGAGCGGCGCGCGACGTCGAGGTTGAGCCGGGCGTGCTCGGCGGAGCCGACGACGGCGGCCTGGCGGTCGCGGTCGGGTGGGCGCGGGTTCTCGAAGAGTCCGAGCTCGAGCTTGACCCGCAGGATACGACGCACCGCTTCATCGATCTGCTTCTCGTCCAACAGGTTTCGGGCCACGGCTTCCTGCGCTGCCTCGAAGAAGGCGGGCGTCGTCATGACGAGGTCGTTGCCGGCGCGGACGGCGACCGTCGCTGCTTCGACGTCGTCGGCGCAGACCTTCTGCTCCCACACCATGCGGCCGACGTTGTCCCAGTCGGTCACGAGGGTGCCGGTGAAGCCCCACTGCTGCTTGAGCACGTCATCGAGCAGCCATCCGTTGGCGGTCACCGGGACGCCGTCGATGGACTGGTAGCCGAGCATGAAGGTGCGACAGCCCTGCTGCACCGCGCGCTCGAACGGCGGCAGGAACCACGAGGCGAGCTTGCGGCGGCTGAGGTCCGCCTCGCTCGCGTCTCGACCGCCCTGCGTCTCGGAGTAGCCGGCGAAGTGCTTGGCACAGGCGAGGATCGCGGTCGGGTCGGTCAGGCCGTCACCCTGGTAGCCGCGCACCATGGCCGCGCCGAGCTCGCCGATGAGGTGGGGGTCCTCGCCGAAGGTCTCGCCGACCCGGCCCCAGCGCAGGTCGCGGGTGATGCAGAGCACCGGCGAGAAGGTCCAGTGGATGCCGGTGGCCGAGACCTCGACGGCGGTGACCCGAGCAGCCTGCTCGACGAGGCTGGGGTCCCACGTGCAGGCCATGCCGAGCTGGGTCGGGAAGATCGTCGCGCCGGGCCAGAACGAGTGGCCGTGGATGCAGTCGTCGGCGGTGAGCAGGGGAATGCCGAGACGGGTCGCGGCGGCAAGCTCGATGGCGCGCGGCATGTCCTCGGGTGCCGTGTGCAGGATCGACCCGGCCAGCTTGGCGCTCACGATGTCATCGAGATCGCCACGGGCATCGAGCTGGAGCATCTGCCCGACCTTCTCGGGCAGCGTCATGCGGGCGAGGAGGTCCTCGAGGCGCTCCTCGACCGGCCGCGCCGGGTCGCGGTAGGGAACGTCAGCGGTGTCGTCATCGGCCACGGTGCGACGCTAGCCCACCTAGGCTGGGGACGTGGTCGAGCCCCTGGTCCGCCTGCCCGACGGCACCATCAAACAGGTCAACCCGCTCACCGGGACGAAGGTCTGGACCTTGCCGGGACGTGCGGCGAGGCCTTTCGGGCTGCCGAGCCACCACCCGCTGCCGCTCGACCCGGACGACCACGACCGGCACTGCGCCTTCTGCTGGGGTCGCATGCTCGAGACCACCCCGGAGATCGCGCGTGTCATCCACGACGGTGACGGCTGGCGCGACCTGCGCGGCGTGCTCGCCGAAGCCCTCGACCAGACCGTGCCGGAGTTCCGGCTCATCCCGAACCTCTTCGAGATCCTCAGCTACGACTACTGGCACCTCAGCCACGGGTTCGAGCCGACGGCCGCGTCGCAGGCCCACCGGACGGCATACCTGGGCACGCCGCAGGGCCGCGAGCACGTCACCACCCTCGCTCGCATCCGCATGCGAGCCCGCGCCGCTGCCGGTGCTGACGCCGAGCCGCTCGCCGAGGAGGACCTCTCGCGCGAGGCTGTGGGACTGTTCGCCGGGAACCACCAGGTCGTCATCGCCCGACGGCACTACGTCGACGACGCCACGGACGACACACAGCTCGCGGGGTCGGGAACGCTGACGCCGGAGGAGCATCGGGCATTTACCGAGCTCACGATCCGCGCGATGCGCGACCTCTACCGTGACAACGAGTGCGCGCGCTACGTGGCCGTCTTCCAGAACTGGCTCTCCGCCTCCGGCGCGTCCTTCGACCACCTGCACAAGCAGATCGTCGCGATCGACGAGCTCGGCGCGCAGAAGGAACGCGAGATCGAACGGCTGCGCACCGAGCCCGACATGTACGCACGCTGGGGCTCCCGGTATGCCGCCGAGCAGGGTCTCGTGGTCGCGAGCACCGAGCACGCGGTCGCCTTCGCAGGCGTCGGCCACCGCTACCCCGCGCTCGTCGTGCACGTGAGCGACGGTGAGGGCTGCCCGTGGGAGCTGAGCGACGAGCAGGTGCGCGACTTCTCGGACCTCGTGCACGCGTGCCACGCCGCGACGGGCGTCCACGTGCCGTCGAACGAGGAGTGGCACCACAGGCCACCATCGGTCGACCAGCCGATGCCGCTGCGTGCCGTGCTCAAGTGGCGCATCTCCACGCTCGCCGGCTTCGAGGGCGGCACGAAGATCTACGTCAACACGATCGATCCCTGGACGGTGCGCGAGCGGGCCGTCACCCGGTTGCGCGAGCTCGCCGAGGCCGGCCTCGTCTCCTCCGGGATCACGGTCGGCTGAGCGCAGCTCTCGGAAACTGCCCGGTCAGCCGCCGTCGACGGAGCACCTCATCGTGGGCCCTCGTGACGGCAGCCCCGACCGTCAGCTCGACTACGCCGTCACAGCAGCACCGACCGCCTGATCCGTCACCTAGAACGGCGGCGGGTCACTCTCTGCCTGAACGGGATCCAGTGGTCTGTCGATGCCCGGTGGTGGGTCGAGGCCGTCGCGCCAGTTCTTGGGGTAGGTCGTGTACGTCCGGCCGGTCAGGGTGGTCCACTCGAGCCCGTCGCCGGCGACTTGGGTGCTGGTCCAGATGCCGTCGGTCTTGACGTTGTGGTGGAGCCGGTGCTTGGCGAACAGGTTCGAAACGGCTGTCTCGCCCTTCGGCCAGGGCGTCTCGTGGTCGAGGTCGCACCGGGTGGCAGGGACCTGGCAGTCGGGCCCGCGGCAGGTGCCGTCGACGGCCTGGACGTGCTCGACCATCGCCTTCGTCGGTCGGTAGGCCTTGGTGGGTCCGGTGATCGCGTGCCCGTCGCGCAGGTCGACCGGCAGGGTCTGCCAGACCGAGCCGGGACGGGTCATGAGCTCGCGGGCGTGGGCGGCGGTGACCCAGCCGTGCCCGGGCAGCTCGCACGCCGCGTCGCTCTGGCCGTTGGCGACCTCGAACGGCACGACCAGCCACACCCGCGCCGCGGCATCACCCGTGGACTCGCCGGGGACCGCCTTGTCGCTCGTGGGGTGGAGCAGAGCGTGAGTGGCCAGGTCGCAGCGCAGCTGGTCCAGGGTCCGCGGGTCCCCGCAGCCTCGTGCGGCGCCAGCCTGCGTGTCGAGCCGGTCTAGGATCGCCGCGACCGTGCCCGCGTCGGCCGTGATCGTCAGGCAGCCCATCCCGTCCTGCACCATCCGCCCGAACACGCCACGCCGCGACCGCGCGTGCGCCCGCCGTTCCTGCGCACCCCGCGCGTCGACCGAGGCGACCGCCCGCGTCAGCCGCGCCCTGAACGTCCGCTGCCCCACCGGGCGCCCGTCCCGCGACGGCGCCAGCACCGCCTCCTCCACGGCCGCGACATCGACGTCCGAGAGCCGCACCGTCTCGGACGCGACCTGCACCGCCCGGTACAACGACGTGCCACCGGCCCGCAACGCGGCCAGGACACGCATGTGTCGCCGCGGCGCCGTCGCCAACGTCAACCGCCGACCGACCTCACCGACCCCGACCCCGGTCGCCAGCGCGATCTCCTCCGCGACGACCCGCTCCGGCGAGACCAGCCCCGCCATCCGCACAGCACTGCCACCCCGGGGCAGCGCCTCGACCTGCTGCGCCTGGATCGAGTGCAACGCCCCGTACGCAGCGAGCAGATCGGCCTCGACCCGCGCCTTCGCCACCTCGAGCGCCTCGATCTCGCCCATGACCCGCTCGCTCGCCCGCAACAGCCCCTCGGTCACCTCGACCGACCGCGCCCGCTGAGCCGGGGCCGGATCAGAGCAGTCTTCGCCCCAGGCACGGTTGCAGATGAGGGTCAGGACCGGCCGGACGGCCTGGGCGAACTCCGCCTGATCGCTCGACCACCGAACGTGCAGAGTCTCAGCAGCCGCCACCTGCTGTGCCATCCGCGCCTCCCTCGGTAGCCCTTCCACCACCTCCAGTAGAACACGTGTTCTGCATATCTGCTTAGGTGAAGTACGATTTGTGGATGACGGCGAATCCGGTTCGGGGAGTGGATTACCCGTCCACGTACCAGCAGCTGCTGGAGTGGTTCCCGGACAACCAGTCCTGCCTGGAGT
>NZ_JBFRGJ010000008.1:0-397888 GCF_052115265.1 Terrabacter sp. 2RAF25 | reverse complement strand
GGCCTCCGGGGCAACCCTTCAAACTTACCCGCCTCAAGCTTGGGAGTCAAACCCGCGAACCAGCCTTCAGACCGTCCAGATTCAACCCGCTTGGTGTCAGCGGTTCCTACCCACCAAAGCCTACCGGACGAACCAGTGTGCTTCGGACCTTCTCTCAACCCCGGGACCGGCCTGCTTCGCGTCGCGATCACTCGCTCTGCGGTGGTGTCCGTTCCTCCCTGTCGGGCTGACAAAGAGAACATTAACCGGGGCTCGGCGGAAAACACAAATCCGTCCACCCCGGAGAGTGCTGAAGGGGCGGATCCCGTTGTGTCACAACGAGATCCGCCCCTTCAGAAGCCCTCAGAGAGCCGATGCGTGCCTGCCGGCGTGCTCAGCCTCGCCTGGCTGCCGCGAGGTTGCGCCGCCCGCGCTTGATCACCGCAACGGCGCCGTGCAGGAAGTCGTCCTCAGCCAGCACCTGGTCGGGGTCGGTGACCTTGACGTTGTTGAGCGAGGCGCCCCCCTCACCGATGGCGCGACGCGCCCCGTTGCGGGAGTCGACGAGCCCCACGGCAACGAGCGCGTCGACGAGGGAGGTGCCCACCTCGACGTCCGCACCCGGCAGCTCGGCCGTCGCGTCGCCGAGGGTGCGCGCATCGAGTCCCGCGAGATCGCCCTTGCCGAACAACGCCTCTGACGCCGCCTGCACCGCTGCGGTCGCGTCGGCACCGTGGACGAGCGTCGTCACGTCTGCCGCGAGGATGCGCTGAGCGGTGCGCCGGAAGGGCTCCTCCGCCACCTGCTTCTCGAGGTCGGCGATCTCGTCGGGCGTGCGGTCGGTGAACACCTTGAGCAGCTTGACCACCGACGCGTCCTCCACGTTGATCCAGTACTGGAAGAACGCGTACGGGCTCGTCATGTCGGCACTCAGCCACACGGCGTTGCCTTCCGACTTGCCGAACTTCGTGCCGGCGGCGTCGGTGAGCAGCGGCGTCGTGAAGCAGTGCACCGACTTCCCCTCCACCCGGTGCACGAGGTCGACCCCGGCCGTGAGGTTGCCCCACTGGTCGGCGCCGCCGGTCTGCAACGTGCACCCGTGCGACCGGTAGAGCTCGAGAAAGTCGAGCGCCTGCAGGATCTGGTAGCTGAACTCGGTGTACGAGATGCCCTGCTCGCTCTCGAGCCGGGCGGCCACCGCGTCCTTGCGCACCATCTGGTTGACGCGGAAGTGCTTGCCGATGTCGCGCAGGAAGTCGAGCGCGCTGATCGGCGCCGTCCAGTCGAGGTTGTTGACGAGGAGCGCCGCGTTGTCGCCCTCGAAGTCGAGGAAGGGGCGCACCTGCTCCTGGATGCGCGCGACCCAGTCGGCCGTCTGCTCCTTCGTCTTGAGCAGCCGCTCCGACGTGGGCCGCGGGTCACCGATGAGGCCGGTGGACCCGCCGACGAGGCAGATGACCCGGTGCCCGGCCCGCTGGAAGTGCCGCAGCACCACGAGCTGCACCAGGTTGCCGAAGTGCAGCGACGGCGCGGTCGGGTCGAACCCGCAATACAGCGTGAGGGGTCCCTCAGCGAGTGCTTCGCGCAGCGCCGCCTCGTCGGTGGACTGTGCCACCAGGCCGCGCCACTGCAGCTCGTCGAAGATGTCCGTCACGGGTATCGGTGTCCTCTCTGTCGGGCGGGCTCGCTGCCCGCCGCTGCCAAGCCTGCCGTATGCCGCCCTGCCGCAGCCACCGAGTACCGCCCGTTGGCCGAGGGCCACCGTGAACGCCGCAGGCTCGTCCGTCGTCAGCGTCGCTTGCGCACGACGCCCGGCCGGTACGCCGACACGCTGGGCTCACCGTCGACCCAGAAGCGCCAGGGGTAGACGGTGCCGTCGCCTCCCGGTCCGCTGACCCCGACACGCGGCCCCACGCGTACGTCGGCAGGGGCCACGCGCTCCCCCGCGCTCACGACGAGGTCGATGGGCTCGCCGATGGGCGGCCGGCAGAAGTCGAGGCCGGTCTGCTCACGGCCCATCGCCATGGCCTGGCCGAGCCGGCCGGGGCCGCGCGCCCAGTCGCGCTCACGCACGGGTCCCCTGCGGCCCCGGACGAGGTCGTGGCCTTCGAGCACCTCTCCGGCACGGACGAGCACCGCAGAGGCGGTGCCGACCTCGCCGACCACGAGGTTGACGCACCAGTGGTGGCCGTACGTGAAGTAGACGTAGGTGAAGCCTGCCGGCCCGAACATCGGGCGGGTGCGAGGGGTCACGCCGCGGTACGCGTGCGACCCCGGGTCGAGCTCACCGGCATACGCCTCGAGCTCGGTGAGGCGCAGCGTGACCCCGCCGTACGAGAGGTGGCGACCGAGCAGGTCTGGCGCAACCTCCACCGACGGGCGGGCGAAGAAGTCCCGTGGCAGGCGTTCGTCGGCGCTCACGTCGTCACCGTAAACCGCAGGCGCCGCCGGTCGAAGAGCCGGGGCGTCAGACTCCGGCGTCGGCCCAGGCTCGGGCGAGTGCCGTCCGCTCGGTGGCGGCGACGAGCTGCTCGCCGACCCGGACCGGTGCCGTGCCACCCACGGCATCGCGGGAGGCGAGCGAACCCTCCACCGAAAGGACGCTTCGCACCTCGGGCGTCAGGTGCTCGCTGATGCGCCCGAAGTCGTCGTCGGTGAGGTCCCACAGCTCGATTCCGCGGGCCTCGCAGTCGCGGACGCACGCCCCGGCCACCTCGTGGGCGACCCGGAACGGCACGCCCTCGCGCACGAGCCACTCGGCGATGTCGGTGGCGAGCGCGAAGCCCTGCGGTGCCAGGGACTCGAGCCGGTCGGTGTGGAACGTCAGGGTTGCGACCATCCCGGAGAACGCCGGAAGGAGCACCTCGAGGGTGTCGACCGCGTCGAAGACGGGCTCCTTGTCCTCCTGGAGGTCGCGGTTGTACGCGAGGGGTAGCGCCTTGAGCGTCGTGAGGAGGCCCGCGAGGTCGCCGACGAGGCGACCGGCCTTGCCGCGCGCGAGCTCCGCGACGTCGGGGTTCTTCTTCTGCGGCATGATGCTCGACCCCGTGGAGTAGGCGTCGTCGAGCGTGACGAAGGAGAACTCCTTGGTGGCCCAGATGACGACCTCCTCGGCGAACCGGGAGATGTCGACGGCCGTCATCGCCGCGACAAACGCGAACTCGGCCACGAAGTCGCGCGACGCCGTGCCGTCGATGGAGTTCTCGACGGCACGGGCGAAACCGAGGTCCTTCGCGACGAGCTCGGGGTCGAGCCCCAGCGAGGACCCGGCGAGGGCGCCGGAACCGTAGGGCGAGGCGTCGGTGCGGGCATCCCAGTCGCGCAGGCGGTCGACGTCGCGCAGCAGCGCCCAGGCGTGCGCCAGCAGGTGGTGGCTGAGCAGCACCGGCTGCGCGTGCTGCAGGTGGGTGCGACCGGGCATCGAGACCCCGAGGTGCCCTTTCGCCTGCGCCAGGAGGGCGTCGACGACGTCGAGGACGAGGCCGCCCACGACCCTGGCGTGCTCGCGCAGGTACATCCGGAACAGGGTCGCCACCTGGTCGTTGCGCGAGCGCCCCGCGCGGAGTCGGCCGCCGAGGTCGGGTCCGACCCGCTCGATGAGCCCCCGCTCGAGAGCCGTGTGGACGTCCTCGTCGTCCTCGGCCGGCACGAAGACGCCCGAGACGACGTCGGCCTCCAGCCTGTCGAGGCCGTCGAGCATGCCTGTGAGGTGTTCCTGCGTCAGCAGGCCGGCGGCGTGGAGCACCCTCGCATGGGCCCGCGACCCCGCGATGTCGTGGGGGGCCAGACGCCAGTCGAAGTGGGTGCTCTTCGACAGCGCGGCGAGGGCCTGGTCGGGACCACCGGCGAAGCGGCCGCCCCAGAGGCTGACGCGGGCGGCGGTCTGCTCGCCGGTGCCGGTGGGGGCGTCGGTGGTCATCGGTGGTGCCTCCTGCAGTGGGACGGAGTGGTGGTCGTGGGTCCGGTCAGTCGCGGGTGCCGACGAGGGCCTGGAGCCGCGCGGCCACCGTGACCGCCTGCTCGGCGCCGGCCGTGACGATCATGATCGTGTCATCGCCGGCGATGGTGCCGACGACCTCGGGGTCCCGGGCCTGGTCGATGGCCGACGCGAGGTAGTTTGCGGCGCCCGGCGGGGTGCGGAGCACGACGAGGCTCTGCGCCGGCGTCGCCGACACGAGCAGCTCCTCGCACGTGCGGCGCAGGCGAGCCGAGGCGGCGTCGCCGATCGACCCGACGGCGGTCACCTCTCCGCCATCGCCCGGGACGGCATACACGAGCGCACGCCCGCGGCGCACCTTCACGGCGCCGAGCTCGACGAGGTCGCGCGACAGGGTCGCCTGGGTGACCTCGGTGCCTTCGGCCACGAGCAGGTCGG
The DNA here is from genome assembly GCF_052115265.1 of Terrabacter sp. 2RAF25. Taxonomy (NCBI): domain Bacteria; kingdom Bacillati; phylum Actinomycetota; class Actinomycetes; order Micrococcales; family Intrasporangiaceae; genus Terrabacter; species Terrabacter sp. 2RAF25. The sequence continues at coordinate 393,534 of NZ_JBFRGJ010000008.1, read as the reverse complement.
ACAGCTCGCCCTGGCTGTGGACGGCGTTGGCGCCGAGGAGCTCGACGATGCGGCGCTGACGCTGGGTGCGGCTCACGGCGTGGCTTCCGTCGCCCGAGCGGCCTCGAGGATCGCCGGCAGGGCGTCGAGGAAGCCGCCCAGCTCGCTCTCGGAGATGACGAGCGGCGGCGCGAGACGGATGGCCGTCGGGGTGACGGCGTTGACGATGAAGCCGGCCTCGCGCGCGGCCGCCATCACCGCCGCCGCCGGTATGCCGTCGAGCTCGATCGCGCGCAGCAGCCCACGCCCGCGGGTGCCGGCGACGCCGTCGACGTGGAGGTCGTCGAGCAGGGCGCCGACCTCGCGGACGTGCTCGAGAAGGCCGTCGCGCTCGATGGTGTCGAGCACGGCGAGGCCCGCGGCGCACGCGAGCGGGTTGCCGCCGAACGTGGTGCCGTGCTGGCCTGCGGCCAGCAGACCGGTGACCGCGGGACCGAACGTCACGAGGGCGCCGATGGGCACGCCGCCGCCGAGGCCCTTGGCCAGGGTCATCGCGTCGGGGACCACGCCAGAGGGCTGGTGGGCGAACCAGTCACCGGTGCGGCCGATGCCGGTCTGGATCTCGTCGAGCACGAGCAGCGCCCCGTGCCGTGACGTGACCTGCCGCGCTGCCTGCAGGTAGTCGGCCGTGAGCTCGCGCACGCCGGCCTCGCCCTGGATCGGCTCGAGGAAGACCGCGGCCGTCGTCTCGTCCACCGCCGCCGTCAGGGCCTCGACGTCGTTGGGCGGCACGAAGACCACGCCGGGGATGAGCGGCTCGAAGGGCTCGCGGTAGGCAGCCTTGTGGGTGAGGGCCAGGGCCCCTGTCGACCGCCCGTGGAAGGAGCCCTCGAGCGCGACGATGCGGCTACGGCCGGTGCGGCGCGACAGCTTGACCGCCGCCTCGGTGGCCTCCGTGCCGGAGTTGGCGAAAAACACCCCGGAGCCGGCCGGGGCGGCGCTCACGGACAGGATCCGCTCGGCGAGCGCGATGGCTGGTTCGGACGTGAAGAAGTTCGAGACGTGGATCGCCGACTCCGCCTGCTTGGCGACCGCCTGCACCAGTGCCGGGTGGCCGTGCCCGAGCGCGTTGACGGCGATGCCCGAGAGCAGGTCGAGGTAGCGCTTGCCGTCGACGTCGGTCACCCAGCAGCCGTGGCCCTCGGCGAGGACGAGCTGCGGGGTGCCGAAGACCTGCACCATCGCGCCGGCGTAGCGCCCGAGCAGGTCGCTTCCGGTGGTCATGCGTCCTCCTCGGTGGAGCGGCCGGACTCGCCGGACTCGCCGGACTGGCCTGACTGGTCAGGCCCGCGCAGCGAACCGGTGATCTCGGGCAGCACCATGGTGCCGATCCCCTCGTCGGTGAAGATCTCGAGCAGGATCGAGTGCGGCTTGCGCCCGTCGACGACGTGCGTCTGCGGCACCCCGCCCTCGACGGCGCGGATGCAGGCCTCGAGCTTGGGGACCATGCCGTGGTCGACGCGTGAGAGCAGCTCGCGCGCCGCGCTCACCGTGATCGTCGAGAGCAGCGAGCTGCGGTCGGGCCAGCTCGCGTAGATGCCCTCGACGTCGGTCAGGACGACGAGCTTCTCGGCGCCGAGCGCGACGGCGATGGCCGCCGCTGCGGTGTCGGCGTTGACGTTGAGCACCTGGCCGTCGACGTCGAGGTCGGGCGCCACGGTGGAGACGACCGGCACGCGCCCGGCGTCGAGGATGTCGATGATCGCCGAGGGGTTGACGCTCTCGACGTCACCGACGAGGCCGAGGTCGACCTCCTCGCCGTCGACGACGGTGCCGCGGCGCCGGGCCCCGAGGAGGCCGGCGTCCTCACCGGAGAGACCGACCGCGATGGGCCCGTGCTGGTTGAGCAGTCCGACGAGCTCGCGCCCCACCTGACCGGTGAGCACCATCCGCACGACGTCCATCACCTCGGGCGTGGTGACCCGCAGTCCCCCCTTGAACTCGCTCTCGAGCCCGACGCGCTCGAGCATGGCCTTGATCTGCGGGCCGCCGCCGTGCACCACAACCGGGCGCAGGCCGGCATACCGGAGGAAGGCGATGTCCTCGGCGAACGCGGCCTTGAGCTCGTCGTCGACCATGGCGTTGCCGCCGTACTTCACGACCACCAGCGCGCCCCGGAACCTCTCGAGCCAGGGCAGCGCCTCGACGAGCGTGGCGGCCTTGCCGGCTGCGACCCGGATGGCGGCGGCGTCGATGAGACCGCGCAGGTTGCCCTGCGTGGAGCTCTGGCGTGTGGCGTTGCGGCTCATGTGCTGTAGGCCGAGTTCTCGTGGACGTAGTCGTGGGTGAGGTCGTTCGTCCAGACCGTGGCGGTCTCGGGCCCGGCGTGGAGGTCGACGAGGACGTGGACCTCGCGTGGCGTGAGGTCGACGAGAGCGCGGTCGTCGCCGACGCCGCCGGCCCGACACACGCGTACGCCGTTCATCGTCACGTCGAGGGCTGCAGGGTCGAACGCAGCCTTGGTGGTGCCCACGGCCGCGAGGACGCGGCCCCAGTTGGGGTCGTTGCCGAAGATCGCGCACTTGAACAGGTTGTTGCGGGCCACGGCGCGGGCCACCTCGAGGGCCTCGTCGACCGTGGCGGCCCCAGTCACCTCGATGGCGATGTCGTGTGCCGCACCCTCGGCGTCCGCGATGAGCTGCCGCGCGAGGTCGGACGAGACGGCCGTCAGGGCCTCGGTGAGGGCTGCCAGGTCGACGCGCACGCCAGAGGCTCCGGAGGCGAGGACGACCACGGTGTCGTTGGTCGACATGCAGGCGTCGGAGTCGATGCGGTCGAAGGAGACGGCGGTGGCGGAGCGCAGGGCTGCGTCGAGGTCGGCGGGATCGACGACGGCGTCGGTGGTGAGGACGACGAGCATCGTGGCGAGCGCGGGAGCGAGCATGCCGGCCCCCTTGGCCATGCCGGACACCGACCATCCCTCACCGTCGTGTGCGGCGACCTTGTGCACGGTGTCGGTGGTCTTGATGGCGACCGCGGCCGCCTCGTGGCCGCCGGCCGACAGCGCGGCCGCAGCCGCGTCGGTGCCGGCGACGATCTTGTCCATCGGCAGGAGCTCGCCGATGAGGCCCGTCGAGCAGACGACGACGTCACCCGCGGAGACGCCGAGCACCTCGGCGACGTGCTCGGCGGTGCGGTGCGTGTCGAGGAAGCCCTGGGCGCCGGTGCAGGCGTTGGCGCCGCCCGAGTTGAGCACGACGGCGTCCACCCGGCCGTCGGCGACGACCTGCCGCGACCACGTGACCGGAGCCGCCTCGACCCGGTTGGTCGTGAAGACGGCCGCGGCGTGGTGGTCGGGGCCGTCGTTGACGACGAGGGCCAGGTCGGGGGTGCCGCTGGCCTTGAGTCCTGCGGTGACCCCGGCAGCCCGGAAGCCGGCGGGGAGCTGCACCCCGGGCGCGCTCACGGCGCCACCCCCGCCACCGGGAGGCCGAGGGTCTCGTCGAGGCCCAGGGCGATGTTGGCGCACTGCACCGCTGCGCCCGCCGTGCCCTTGGTGAGGTTGTCGACGGCCGAGACGACCACGACACGGCGGAGGCGCTCGTCGACCGCGACCTGGAGCTGGACGTGGTTGCTGCCGATGACGGAGGCGGTGGTGGGCCAGGAGCCCTCGGGGAGCACGTGGACGAAGGGCTCTGCCGCGTATGCCTTCTCCCAGGCCTCGCGCACTGCGGCCGGGTCGGCGTCGGGCCGCAGCCGGGCCGTGCAGGTTGCCAGGATGCCGCGCGGCATGGGAGCGAGCGTCGGCGTGAACGAGACGGTGACCGGCTCACCCGCCGCCCGACCGAGGTTCTGCTCGATCTCCGGGGTGTGCCGGTGCCCACCGCCGACCCCGTACGGCGACATCGAGCCCATCACCTCGCTGCCGAGCAGGTGCGGCTTGAGGGACTTGCCGGCGCCGGACGTGCCCGAGGCGGCGACCACGACGACGTCGTCGGGCTCGAGCAACCCAGCGGCGAAGCCGGGGGCCAGGGCGAGCGAGATGCCCGTGGGGTAGCAGCCGGGGACGGCGATGCGCCGTGCGCCGGCGAGCCTCTCGCGCTGCACCGAGCCGGCCGGCCCGGGGAGCTCAGGAAGCCCGTAGGGCCACGAGCCGGCATACGCCGTGTCGTAGAAGGTGGTCCATGCCGACTCGGACTCGAGTCGGAAGTCGGCGCCGCAGTCGATGACGACGAGGGACTCGGGAAGCTGCGCCGCGAGCGCGGCCGAGTGACCGTGCGGCAGCGCGAGGAAGACCACGTCGTGACCCGACAGGATCTCGACGGTGGTGGCCTCCAGCACACGGTCGGCGAGTGGCACGAGATGCGCGTGCACCGCCCCCAGCCGCTCCCCCGCGCTGCTCGCCGCCGTGACGGCACCGACCTCGAACTGCGGGTGGGCGAGCAGCAGCCGGAGGATCTCTCCTCCGGCGTAGCCGCTCGCCCCCGCTACTGCTGCCCTGATCACAATGCATGACTATACACGATCATGCATATTCGTGCATGGCTGGCCTCAGCGCTGGACGGCTCCGGTCGCCGAGGCCGCAGCCGCCACGGCCGCGTCGCGGAAGCCGTTGACCTCGTCGGTGGTCAGGGTGCGGTCGGGCGCGCGGAACGTCAGCCGGTAGGCCAGTGACTTGCGGCCCGCCTCGACGTGTTCGCCCTCGTAGACGTCGAACAGGGCGACCGACTCGAGCGCCTCCCCCGCGCCGGAGCGCAGGGCGGCCTCGACGTCCGCCGCTGCGACGTCGGCACCGACGAGCAGGGCCACGTCGGTGAGTGCCGGCGGGAACGTCGAGAACGGGCGCGCCTGGACCGGTTCGACGCTGGCGGCGACGAGGACGTCGACGTCGATCTCCGCCGCCACCGTGCGCTCGGGCAGCTCGAGCGCGGCCAGCACCTTCGGATGCAGCTCGCCGGCATGACCCAGGAGGGTGCCGTCGGGCAGGGAGATACGCGCGCACCGGCCGGGGTGCCACGGTGCGTGACCGGCGTCGTTGGCGACGACGATCGGCACCGCGAGCGCCGCCGCGACGGTCTGGACCGCAGCCACCATGTCGCTCCAGTCGGCCGCGCGTCCGGGGCCCCACCACCCGGCGGGCTCGGCCTGGCCGGTCGCGAGGATGCCCGCACGGCGCGGCTGGGCCGGCACGGCGGCATACAGTCGCTCGAGGGTCTCGGCGTCTGGACGAGCCGCCACGCTCGGGATCGGCGCGGTGCCCAGCGGCCCGCCGGGGCGGAAGACGAGCCCCAGCTCGTAGATCGCGACGTCCTTCTGGCCGCGGGCCACGTTGCGGCGCAGCGTGTCGACCAGGCTCGCCAGGATCGAGGTGCGCAGCAGCGGCCGCTCCTCGGAGAGCGGGTTGGCCAACCGGACCGCCTGTCGGCGGTCGTCGTCGGCGGGGAGCATCAGCTGGTCGGCGAGCCCCTCGCCGACGAAGGGGTAGCTGAGCACCTCGGTGAGACCGGCACCCGCGAGGGCGTCCGCCACGACGCGACGGGCTCTCTGCGCATGAGTCAGGCCACGACCCTCGGTCGGAGTCGGCGTGATCGACGGGATGTTGTTGTAGCCGTCGATCCGCGCGACCTCCTCGGCGTAGTCCGGCGCGTCGACGAGGTCGGGCCGCCACGAGGGCGGCGTCACGAGCACGTGCAGGTCGTCGCTGCCTGCCGCGTGCTCGTCGACGGCGCAGCCGAGGTCACGCAGGATGCCGACGACCCGCTCACGGGAGTAGTCGACGCCGACGATGCGGGCCGGCTCGGTGACGTCGAGGCGGTAGGCGACGCGGTCGGTCGTGCGGTCGACGTCGGTCACGCCGTCGTCGGCGGTGCCACCGCCGTGCTCGACGAGGAGGTCGACGGCGAGCTGCGCGGCGGCCGCGGTCACCTTCGGGTCGACGCCCCGCTCGAACCGCTTGGAGGCCTCGGTGATGAGCCGGTGGCGCCGGGAGGAGCGCGCGACCGTGGTGGGGTCGAAGTGCGCGGCCTCGATGAGCACGTCGGTGGTGGTGTCGGACACCTCGGACGAGGCACCGCCCATGACGCCGGCGATCGCGAGCGGCAGCTCTCCGCCGTCGGTGATGAGCAGGTCGTCGAGGTGCAGCGTGCGCTCGACGTCGTCGAGCGTCGTGAGCTTCTCGCCCCCGCGCGCCCTGCGCACGACGACCGAGCCGGAGAGCCTGTCGACGTCGAAGGCGTGCAGCGGCTGGCCGACGGCGAGCATGACGTAGTTGGTCACGTCGACGGCCAGCGAGATCGGCCGCATGCCCGCCTGCGTCAGCCGTCGGCCCATCCACGCCGGCGTCTGTCGTGTCGGGTCGATGCCGCGGACGATGCGCGCGACGTAGCGGTCGCAGCCCTCGTTGCCGTCGATCGGCGAGTCGTCCTTGAGCTCGACGGTGTAGCCGTCGCTGTTGGCCTCGGGGGTCGCCACGTCTGCGGGGTCACGGAAGCCGCCCTCGGGGCTGCCCTGGGCGTGCCAGTACTCGCGGGCCAGCCCGCGCAGCGAGAAGCAGTAGCCGCGGTCGGGGGTCACGTTGGTCTCGACGGTCTCGTCGGCGAGTCCCAGCAGGGCGATCGCGTCGTCGCCAGGGCTCAGGGTCGCTGCCCGGTCCTCGCCGAGCAGCCGGCTGAGCACGATGATGCCCTCGTGGTCGTGGCCCAGGCCGATCTCGTCCTCGGCGCAGATCATGCCGTTGGACATGCGGCCGTACGTCTTGCGTGCCGAGATCTCGAAGCCGCCGGGCAGCACCGCGCCCGGCAGCACGACGACGACGAGGTCGCCGACCTCGAAGTTGACGGCTCCGCAGACGATCTCCTGGTGCCTGCCCTCGGTGAGCATCTGGCCGTTCTGCCCGACGTCGACGACGCAGTAGCGGATCGGCTTGCCGTTCTTCTGCACCTGCTCCTCGAGCTCGAGGACGCGCCCCACGACGAGCGGACCGGTGATGTCGCCCCCGTGGAGGTCCTCCTCCTCGAGGCCGACGCGGACGAGGCTCGCGGCGACGTCGGCGCCCCGCGCCCCGGGCGCGAGGTCGGTGTACTCGGCGAGCCAGCTCAGCGGCGTACGCATGTCAGGCCCCCATCCCGAACTGCTGCGAGAAGCGCGTGTCGCCCTCGACGATCTCGTGCATGCCCTGGACGCCGTGGCGCAGCTGCAGCGCGCGCTCGATGCCCAGCCCGAAGGCGAAGCCGGAGTAGACGTCGGGGTCGATGCCGCACGTCCGCAGCACCTTGCGGTTGACCATGCCGGAGCCTCCCAGCTCGATCCAGCCGGAGCCGCCGCAGGTGCGGCACGGCTCGGCGCTGCCCCAGGTCTCCTCGCCGTGGCAGGCGAAGCAGAGGAAGTCGGTCTCCATGCTGGGCTCGGTGAAGGGGAAGTAGTTGGCGCGCACCCGCGTGCGGGTCTCAGCCCCGAACATGATGCGGACGAAGGCGTCGAGCGCGCCGCGCAGGTGGGCCATCGTCAGGCCCTTGTCGATGGCGAGGCACTCGATCTGGTGGAACACCGGCGTGTGCGTCGCGTCGAGGTCATCGGTGCGGAACACCTTGCCCGGCGCCACGATGTAGATCGGCGGTTCCTTCTCGAGCATGGTGCGGATCTGGACCGGGGAGGTCTGGGTGCGCAGGACGAGGCCCGAGTCCACCGGGTCGAGGAAGAAGGTGTCCTGCATCTGGCGCGCAGGGTGGTCGGGGCCCAGGTTGAGGGCGTCGAAGTTGAGCCACTCGCTCTCGAGCTCGGGACCCTCTGCGACTTCCCAGCCCATGCCGACGAACGCGTCGACCAGGCGCTGCGCCACGAGCTCGATCGGGTGCCGCGCACCCGTCGGACGACGCAGGGCGGGGACGGTGACGTCGACGCGCTCCTCGACGAGGATCCGCTCGTCGCGCTCGACCTCGAGCTCGGCCTGCCGCGCCGAGAGTGCCTGGCCCACTCGCCCACGAGCCTGGCCGACGCGCTTGCCCGCCTCGGCCTTGGCGCTCGGAGGCAGCGCGCCGATCTCGCGGTTGGCCAGCGCGAGCGGGCTCTTCTCGCCCTGGTGCGCGATGCGCACGGCCTTGAGGTCGTCGAGCGAGGCGGCGGCCGCGATCGCGGCGAGGGCCTCCTGAACGGCTGAGTCGACGTTGGCCGGGTCGAGCGCTGAGACCTCGACCGGGTCGTAGTTCGTGTTGGGTCCGGACATCGGCGTGCGTTCGCTGCTCTCGCTCGGTGGGGGTCTCGCTGGGGTCGGTTCTGGGCAGTCAGTCTAGGGGCGGCGCCAAATCTGCCTGCCGCCCGCCCGGCCCGCGGTCAGCTTCCGAAGGCCTCGGGCAGCCCAGCGGGCAGGCGCACCACGAAGCGGGCGCCGCCGGCGTCGCTGTCGCACACGCGCACCGTGCCGCCGTGTGCCTCGACCAGACCGCGGACGACGTACAGGCCCAGGCCGGTGCTCGCGTTGGACGGCCCGTGCCAGAAGCGGCCGAAGATCTTCTCGCGGTCGGCGGGGGGTATGCCGTCGCCCTCGTCGTCGACCTCGACGACGACCGACTCCGGTGAACCGTCGAGCTCGCCGCCACGGTCGAGGGTCACCGTGACCCGTCCGTCTCCGTGGAGAAGGCCGTTCTCGATGAGGTTGAAGAAGATCTGCTCGAGGCGGTCCGTGTCGGCCCACATCTCGGGCAGGCCGTCGGCCGTGGCCTGAACGCCCAGCCGCAGGCGGACCGTGCCGGTCGAGCGACCGAGCTCGTAGCGCACCATGTGCTTCGACAGCAGGGCGTGCAGGTCGACCGGCCCTCGACGCAGGTTGAGGTTGTCGGAGTCGAGGCGAGAGATGTCGAGCAGCTCGGTGATCAGCCGGGTGAGGCGGGTCGCGTCGGCCTCGATGGTCTCGATCATGAGGCGCTTCTGCTCGTCGGTGAAGCGCTCCCAGCGTCGCAGCAGGCTGCTGGTGAACCCCGTGACCGACGTCAGCGGCGCACGCAGCTCGTGCGCGACCGTCGAGAGCACCGTGGCCTGGTCGCGCTCGGCGCGCTGGCGCGCCTCGGCGTCGCGCAGGCCGAGCATGACCCGCGCCACGGCGCCGCCCGGTTCGCTGCGGATGTAGCGGGCGGTGACGAGGACGTCGTGGCCCTTGGGCGCGACGAGCAGCTTCTCGCGATGGCCGGGCCGGCTGGCGAGCCCGTTCCACGGGTCGGTGTGCGCCCACCAGTCACGGCCGTACTTGTCGGTGAACGGCAGGCCCTCGTCGAGCGGCCTGCCCTCGAGGTCAGCCCTGTCGCACTCGAGGATGCGCAGCGCCTCGGAGTTGGCGAAGCGGATGCGGCGGTCGCCGCCCACGACGACGAGCCCGTCGGGCAGCATCTCGCCCATCTGTGCGACCGGGGCGACGGAGGCCGGCGTCTCGGGAAGGTCGGAACCGGTCCCGTCGGTGGTCATGGGTCCGAGGATAGCCACGGGTCCGCGTGGATCGGGGTCAGCGGCGGGTGCGGCGCGCCTCGGCCGAGGCGTACAGGCACACGGTGGCCGCCATGGCGAGGTTGAGGGACTCAGCGTGCCCGTAGATCGGGACGCGCACCACGTCGTCGCACGCGTCGCGGGTCTCCTGGGGCAGGCCCCACGCCTCGTTGCCCATCACCCACGCGTGCGCGCCGCCGAGGTCGGTGTCGTGCAGCAGCGTGGTGCCGACCCCGTCGGCGGCGAGCAGCCGGATGCCGCGCGCCCTGAGGGCAGCGAGGATCGCGGGGACCGTGGACCCCGTGCTCACCGGCAGGTGCCAGAGGGAGCCGACGGTCGAGCGGACGACCTTGCTGTTGTAGATGTCGACGCTCGCGTCGCTGACCACCACGGCGTCGGCACCGGCCGCGTCGGCCCCCCGGATGACCGTGCCGGCGTTGCCGGGGTCGCGCACGTTGGTGAGGACGCACACCAGCGCGTCGGTGGGGAGGCCCGCCAGGGCTTCCTCGAGTGGGACGTCGAACACCCGGCATACGGCCGCGATGCCCTGCGGGGACTCGGTGTCGCCCATGGCCGCGAGCACCTCGGCGGTCACCTCGTGCACCCACAGCTCGGCGGACCGGGCCGCCTCGACGATGGCCGTATGCCGTTCGGCGGCGTCGGGCGTCACGTACACGTCGCGCACGAGATCGGGACGGAACGCCACCGCCTCACGGACGGCCTGCGGCCCCTCGGCGAGGAACTCGCCCGTGCGCGAACGCACCGAGCGCCGGGACAGCGCCCGGACTGCCTTGACCCGATCGGATCGGGGGTTGGTCAGCACGGGGCGTCCCGGCGCTCGGTCTGCGCTGTGGTGGTCAGAGCGGCGGCGTCGCTCAGGCGGCGTCGCCGGCCTTGGCGTCGGCCTGGGCCGGCACGTTGGCGCGCGAGAGCTCGACGAGCGCGGTGAAGGCCGGCGCGTCGTTGACGGCGAGGTCGGCAAGGATCTTGCGGTCGACCTCGACCCCGGCGGCCTTGAGGCCCTGCATGAACCGGTTGTAGGTCATGCCGTTGGCGCGGGCCGCAGCGTTGATGCGCTGGATCCAGAGGCGACGGAAGTCACCCTTCTTGGCGCGACGGTCACGGTAGGCGTAGCCCAGCGAGTGGGTGACCTGCTCCTTGGCCTTGCGGTAGAGACGCGACCGCTGACCGCGGTAACCGCTCGCGCGCTCGAGAACGACGCGACGCTTCTTCTGGGCGTTGACCGCCCGCTTCACGCGTGCCACGTGAATACTCCTTCTCTGCTTGGTGCAGTGCTTCGTGCTGCTGGCTTACCGGGGACCCGGCTGCTCAGCGAGATGCTGACTGTTGGGGGTCCCGGCTCACTTGCCGAGGAGCTTCTTGGCCTTCTTGGCGTCCGGCTTGGCGAGCTCGACGTCGTTCGCGATGGAACGCATCTTCTTGCTCGACTTGTGCTCGAGCAGGTGGCGGCCGCCGGCCTGCTCGCGCATGACCTTGCCGGTGCCCGTCAGGCGGAAACGCTTCTTCGCACCGCTGTGCGTCTTCATCTTCGGCATGGGGGCCGATCTCCTTCGTGTTGCGTGCGTCAGTGGACGTACGTGGTCTGTCGTGCCGGTTGCTCGAGACTGTGCTCGGGCCTCCGGCGGGTCATCGTGGGCCGATCACTCGGCGGCTGCGGTGGCCTCGTCGGTCTGCGGGGCGTCGGTCTGCGGGGCGTCGGCCGGTGCGGCTGCGGCCGGTGCGGCTGCGGCCGGTGCGGCTGCGGGCTGCGGAGTGTCGGCCTGGGCGGCCGCTTCCTGCTCGTCCGCCTCCGGGCGCTGGTCGTGCTGCTCCCGCGAGCGGCGCTGCTCGGCCTTGGCCTCGGCCTTCTTCTTGGTCGGGCCGATCACCATGATCATGTTGCGGCCGTCCTGCTTCGGGGCCGACTCGACGAAGCCGAGCTCGGCGATGTCCTCGGCGAGGCGCTCGAGCAGACGGCGTCCGAGCTCGGGACGCGACTGCTCGCGTCCGCGGAACATGATCGTCACCTTGACCTTGTCGCCGGCCTTGAGGAACCGCTCGACGTGGCCCTTCTTGGTGCCGTAGTCGTGCGGGTCGATCTTCGGTCGGAGCTTGATCTCCTTGATGACGGTGTTGACCTGGTTCTTGCGCGCTTCCCGTGCCTTCATGGCGGCTTCGTACTTGAACTTGCCGAAGTCCATGAGCTTGGCGACCGGCGGCTTGGCCATGGGGGCCACCTCGACGAGGTCGAGGTTCGCCTCCTCGGCCAGACGCAGCGCGTCCTCGACGCGGACGATGCCGACCTGCTCGCCGTTGGGGCCAACCAAGCGCACTTCCGGGACCCGGATGCGCTCGTTGATGCGAGGCTCGCTGATGTGGTGCTCCTAAGTTCGAGAAATGGGTGACCAGACGGGTACTGCTGTCCTGCTGCGACCACAACGAGAAAAGGGCTCCCCGTGTGTGCACGAGGAGCCCAAGGGTCGCGTATGCCGGACGGTCGCCGTCGCGTCACACGGCTCGGCACGCACACCGCGGCAGCGGCACGCCTGTCGAGCAGACCTTGACCCGGCAACCGTGAGGTCGACGCGGGTGGAAGCGAGCTTCTCTTTGCACGTCGTCACCCGACTCCGCCGGAGCGGGAACAGGGTGACGGCTGGTCAGTGCTCCATGTTAGCAGCCGGGACGCCTCGCTCCGAATCGGCCCCGAGCGGCACCGGGCCCGCCGGTTCGGTCGGCTCGGTCGCCGTGGTCGCCTCGTCGGCCTCGGCGGTCGCCGCGCTGCGGCGACCCGCCGCGACGAGCCCAGCCCCGGCGACGACGACCCCGACGAGCGAGACGACGACGAACCCCCACGCCCACCCGCCACGGTCGATGGCGAAGCCGGCGAGAGGCGCCCCGAGCGCCGAGCCGGCCGTCATCGCCGAGCCGTGCCAGCCCATCATCTCGCCTCGGAAACGCTCGGGAACGAGTCTGCTCAGCTGCTCCACCGTCGCCGTGATGGTCGGGGCGCAGAGCAGGCCCGAGAGCGTGACGAGCACGGCAAAGGTCGGCACGCCGACGGCGAGGGCGACGGGCAGCGTGAGCGCCGCGAGCCCGCCGAGGAGCCAGAACACCGAGAACGACCGGTGCCAGGCGCCGTAGACGAGGCCACCGACCAGCGAGCCGGCGCCCCAGAGGGCGAGGACCCAGCCGATCGACTGGGTGGCGTCGAAGCTGCGGAGGGCTGCGACGATCGAGACGTCGGTGCCGCTGAGCACGAGGGTGGAGCAGGCCGCCGCGAGGTAGACGGCCGCGACGGGCACGGTGATGAAGCCGCGGACCGCTCGCGACCTGGGCGGCCGCGCGGCCTCTGCCTCGTCGTCGGGACCCGCCTCGGCGTTGGCGATCGCGTCGGCGCGGGCGCTCTCGCCCTCGTCGGTGGCCGGCGTCGACGTCTCGGACGTCAGAGGCGGGTTGACGAGCCACAGCACGAACCCCGCCGCGACCGAGGTGAGCTCGCAGATCAGCAACGCCCAGCCGGTGTCGTGGGTCGTGGCGAGCCAGACCCCGATGGCGGGTCCGACCATGAAGGAGAGCTCGGTGGCCGACGAGTCGAGCGAGAGGGCAGTGCGCCGCTGCTCGGGCGGGACCGATCGGATGATGACCTGTCGCAGGATCGAGAAGGTCGGCACGACGAAGAGGCCGGCGAGCGCCGCGAAACCGATGAGGGGGGCGTAGTCGACCCACGGTGCGATGGACCAGCAGACCGCCTGGACCACGAGCGAGGGCCCGACGGTGCGCCGAAGGCCGATGCGGTCGAGCAGGCGCCCGCGCCAGGGCCCGGAGATCGCGACGGCGATGGTCGAGGCTGCCGTGACCAGGCCGGCCTCGCCGTAGCTGCGGCCGAGGGACGACACGACGTGGAGGGTGAGGATGACGCCCCCGGCCCACATCGGCACCCGGATGAAGAAGCCCAGCAGCAGGGCGCCGCGCGTATCGCGGTTGGCCAGCACCGGCCGGTAGGCCCCGAGATCCATGACGCCAGCCTGTCACCCCGCACCGACAGGACGCACGCGCGTTTCGCGCTCGTGGCCATGCGCGTCCTCGGGGTCCTGTCGGGGTCCTCGTCGGGTCCTGTCGGGGTGCCGTCGTGGTCCCGCGTGGTCGCGTCGTCGGCGTCGTAGCGGAGGCGGCCAGACGGCATACGCCTGGGTCTTGTGACGGGTGGGCGACAGGAGAAGGGTGGGGTCATGGCAAAGACGCCCGGCAGATCAGACCTTCCTGCGGCCCCCAACCCCGCCTCGCCGCAGGACATCCGCAACGTCGTGCTGGTCGGACCCGGCGGGGCCGGCAAGACCGCACTCTTCGAGGCGCTCGTGGCGGCGCGCGTGCCCGGTCAGCGCACCGGCACCACCGACCACGTGCGCACCACCACCCTCACCGCAGCCTCGTTCGAGTCGGGTCAGGTCACGCTGAACCTGCTGGACACCCCCGGCTACCCCGACTTCGTCGGTGACCTGAGAGCCGGGCTCCGAGCCGCCGACGCCGCCGTGTTCGTCATCTCGGGTGCCGATGACATCGACCGCCCGGTCTCGTTGCTGTGGCGCGAGTGCGCAGCCGTGGGAATGCCCCGCGCCGTCGTCGTCACGCACCTCGACCAGCCCCGCGCCGACTTCGCGGCCACCGTCGAGACGTGCCGCCGCACGTTCGGCGACGCTCGCGCCACCCACTGGCCCACCATGACCGCCGGTGAGGTCACCGGGGTCGTCGGCCTGCTCACGGGCGAGACGTCCGTGGAGCACGAGGACGCCAGGTCGGCCCTGATCGAGTCGGTCATCGAGGAGTCCGAGGACGCCACGCTGCTCGACCGCTACCTCGAGGGCGAGACCATCGAGACCGAGTCCCTGCTCACCGACCTGCGCGCCGCGATCGCGCAGGGCACCTTCTTCCCCATCGTCCCGGTGTCGCCGCTCACCGGCGCGGGTGTCGAGGAGCTGCTCGGCATGGTCGAGCGCGCCTTCCCCGACCCGACCGTGCACCCGCTGCCCACGGTGACCAGCCCGGCCGGCGGGGCCATCACTGGGGTCGCGTGCGATCCCAGCCAGCCGCTCGTGGCCGAGGTCGTGAGGACCACCACCGACCCGTACGTCGGGCGCCTCTCGCTCGTGCGCGTGTTCTCCGGCACCCTCCGGGTCGACGAGACGGTTCACGTGTCGGGCCACCTCGGCGACTTCGTCGGTCACGAGGTGACGGGCCACCCCGCGCACGACGACGACGAGCGCGTCGGTCCGCTCGCATCGCCCTTCGTCGACGGCCACCGACCACGCGGCACCGCCATCGCCGGCGACCTGGCTCTGGTGTCGAAGCTGACGCGGGCCGAGACGTCGGACACGCTCTCGTCGCTCGAGCGGCCTGCGGTCGTGGCTCCGTGGCTGCTGCCCGAGCCACTGCTCCCCGTGGCGATCCGCGCGGCGACGAAGTCCGACGAGGACAAGCTGGCCGCAGCCCTCCAGCGTCTCGTGGCCGAGGACGTCACGGTGCGGCTCGACCACTCCGCGGAGACCGAGCAGGTCGTGCTCTGGACCATGGGGCAGGCGCACGTCGACGACCTCATCGGGCAGCTCGCCGAGCGCTACGGGGTGACGGTGGCGGCCGAGCCCTACCGCACTGCGCTGCGTGAGACCTTCGTGCGCAAGTGCAGCGTTCAGGGCCGCCACGTCAAGCAGTCCGGCGGGCACGGTCAGTACGCCGTGTGCTCGATCGAGATCGAGCCGCTCCCCCGCGGGTCGGGCTTCGAGTTCGTCGACAAGGTGGTCGGCGGCTCCGTTCCGCGCCAGTTCATCCCCTCGGTCGAGAAGGGGGCGCGGATGCAGCTCGAGAAGGGCCTGCTCACCGGCCACCCCGTCGTCGACGTGCGCGTGACCCTCACCGACGGCAAGGCCCACTCCGTCGACTCGTCGGACGTCGCGTTCCAGACGGCGGCAGCGCTCGCGCTCAAGGAGGCCGCCAACGAGTCGACGATGGCGCTGCTCGAGCCGATCGACCGGGTCGACATCACGATCGCCGACGAGTACCTCGGTGCCGTCATGTCAGACCTGCGCGGCCGGCGCGGCCAGGTGCTCGGCACCGAGCCCGCCGACGAGATGGGCCCGGAGGGCGGCTGGACGGTCGTGCACGCCGAGGTGCCGCAGGCCGAGCTGTCGCGCTACCCGATCGACCTGCGCTCGGTGTCGCACGGCACCGGCTCGTTCGCGCGCGAGCCGGTGCGCCACGACCTGCTCCCGGCCGACAAGCTGCGCGACCTCCTCAAGGCCTGAACGCCGCCGAAAGGCCTCCCCCTTCATCCAATCGAGAGAACGCTCCGTCACGTGACGGAGCGTTCTCTCGATTGGATGAAGGGGGGTAACGCGTGTGCGGGGTCCGCCGGCTCAGAGGCGGACGACCATCTTGCCGGTGTTCTCGCCGCGCAGGACGCCGAGGAACGCGTCGACGGCGTGGTCGAGGCCGTCGGCGAAGGTCTCGCGGGAGGTCAGCGAGCCGTCCGCGATCCACCCGGCCGCCCGCTGCGCGTACTCGCCGCCGAGGTCCCAGTGGTCTCCGACGAGGAAGCCGGTGATCGTGCCGCGGGTCTGGATGAGCCGCGCCAGGTTGCGCGGGCCGGGCGCCGGCTCGGTGTCGTTGTAGACCGAGATGGCGCCGCAGACCGCGATGCGGCCGCCGAGGCGCAGCGAGCCGATGGCGGCCTCGAGGTGCTCGCCTCCGACGTTGTCGAAGTAGACGTCGATGCCGTCGGGAGCGGCCTCGCGCAGGAGGGTGGAGACCTTGCCGTCCTTGTAGTTGAACGCGGCGTCGAAGCCGAGGTCGTTCAGCAGGTGGTCGATCTTCTCCTGCGACCCCGCACTCCCGATGACCCGGCTGGCACCGAGTGCCTTCGCGACCTGGCCGACGACGGAGCCGACGGCCCCGGCCGCGCCGGAGACGAAGACGACGTCGCCCTCCTTGATCTTGGCGATGCGGGTGAGGCCGGCGTATGCCGTCAGGCCGGTCATGCCGAGCACGCCGAGGTACGCCGACGCCGGGGCCACCGAGGTGTCGACGACTCGGACGGCCGTGCCGTCGAGGACGGCCTGCTCGCGCCATCCGAGACCGTGCAGCACGTGGTCGCCCACGCTGATGCCGTCAGCCCGCGACTCGGTCACGACGCCGACGGCGCCGCCGTGCATCGCCTCGCCGAGCGCGTACGGCTCGGCGTACGACTTGGCGTCGCTCATGCGGCCGCGCATGTACGGGTCGACCGACATGACCTCGTTGCGGACGCGGACCTGGCCGTCGGCGAGGTCGACGGGTGCGCTCTCGACGAGGGCGAAGTCGTCGGGCTTGGGCCAGCCGACGGGGCGGCTGACGAGCTGTACCTCACGGGGGGTGGTCATCGGATCTCCTTGTACGACAGTGGTTCTGGGGTTGGTGGGTGCGTGGTGTCAGTCGATGATGATCTCGACGGGGATGTTGCCGCGCGTCGCGTTGGAGTAGGGGCACACCTGGTGGGCGACCTCGACGAGCTCCCGACCGAGCTGGGCGTCGATGCCCTCGGGCAGCTCGACGTGCAGGACGACGGCGAGGCCGAAGCCGGTGCTCGAGGAGCCGCTGAGGCTCACGTCCGCGGTGACCGCGACGTCGAAGTCCTCCACCCGGCGCTTGCGCGCGACCAGACCCAGGGCGCTCGCGAAGCACGCGGCATACCCGGCCGCGAAGAGCTGCTCGGGGTTGGTGCCCTCGCCGCTGCCGCCGAGCTCGCGGGGCGCCGCGAGGGTGACGTCGAGGCGGCCGTCGGTGCTGACGGCGCGTCCCTCGCGGCCGGAGGCGGTGGCGGAGGCGACGTACTGGGCGGTCTGGGTGGCGGTGGTCATGTGGCTCCTCAGTCAAGGAATGGTCAGCAATTAAGTTGTGCGCAATTTGATAGTACGCTTGAGCCATGAGCCCGTCCAATCCGACCACCGCGGCCGGCCACCTGAGCCTCGAGCAGCAGATCTGCTACGCCATGCACACCACCGTGCGCGCCTTCGACGCGGTCTACCGAGAGCTGCTCGGCGAGCACGGGCTCTCCTACCCCCAGTACATCGCCCTCATGGGTGTCGGTGAGCACGGCCCGCTGACCGTGAGCGGCCTCGGCGAGCTCATGCACCTGGACTCCGGCACGCTCTCCCCCCTGCTCAAGCGCATGGAGAAGGCCGGGCTCGTCGGGCGCGCACGCGACCCCGAGGACGAGCGCCGCGTGCTCGTCTCCATCACCCCGACGGGCCGCGACCGACTTGCCGCCCTGGGGGACGTCCCCCTCGAGATCGCGAGGCGCAGCGGCCTGACGCGGGGCCAGCTCGTCGACCTCCACCGCACGCTTCGCGACGTCACGGCGGCGCTGCAGGACCCCGACGTCCCCACCTGAGCAGCGCGACCGCCGCGACCGCTGCGACCGCACAGTGCAGCCGCCCCCGCCGTTCGCGGCGGGGGCGGCTGCGTGTGTTCAGGCGGTCGGCAGACGTCGGGGCGACACCAGGTCGCTCAGGCGCTGCTGCTGCGCCCGTGCCCAGAGCACCCGCGGGACGACGACGGGTGCGAGGACGAGCAGGACCTCGAGCACGACCATCTCAGTAGATGTTGCTCGGACGGACGAGACCTTCGGCCAGGTCACCGAAGCCGGGTGCGTAGATGGCGCCCGGGTTGCCCATGACCTCCTCGACGATCGCGGTCTCGGTCGTGATGATGAGCCCGGCGATGGACGCGGACGCCTCGAGGGCCGCCCGGGTCACCTTGAGCGGGTCCATGACCCCCGCCTCCAGCATGTCGCCGTAGTGCCCGGTCACGGCGTCGAACCCGTGGCCGATGGGCAGCGCCGCCACACGGGAGACCACCTCGTCGCCGTCGTACCCGGCGTTGATGGCGATCCACCGCAGCGGCTCGACGAGTGCCCGTCGCACGATCTCGCGTCCCACCGCGTCGTCACCGGTCAGCTCGATGCGCGACACCGCGTCCTGCGCCTGGGTCAGTGCCGTGCCACCGCCGGCGACGATGCCCTCCGCGAGCGCCGCCCGGGCCGCGGCCAGGGAGTCCTCGACCCGGAGCATGCGCTCCTTGAGCTCGACGCTGGTCGCTCCCCCGACGTTGATCACGGCCACCCGACCCGTCATCCGCGCCAGCCGCAGCTGCAGGCTGTCCTGGTCGCCCTCGATCTTCGACCGCTCGAACTGCTTCTCCAGCTGGGAGATCCGCGCGTCCACGAGCGCCGGGTCGCCATGGGCGCCGACGATGGTGGTCTCGTGCTCGGTGATCGTGATGCGGTCGCACGTGCCGAGGTCGGTGGCACTGATCTCGTGCAGCTCGATGCCGGTGTCGTTGGCCACGACCCGTCCACCGAGGGCGATGGCGAGGTCCTCGAGCTCGGCGAGGCGGCGGTGCCCGAACCCCGGGGCCCGGACGACGACCGACTGCATCGTGTGGTGCATGTTGCCGCCGACGAGCAGCTGCAGCGCCGGGCCGTCGACGTCCTCCGCGAGGATGACGAGCGGACGGTCGGCCCGCTTGGCCGCCTCGACGGTCGGCATGAGGTCCTGGACCTGGGTGATCTTCTTGTTCGTGAGGAGGATGACCGGGTTGTCGTAGACCGCCTCCATCTTCTCGCGGTCCGTGACCATGTACGGCGAGATGTAGCCGTGGTCGAACTCGATGCCGTCGACGACGTCGACCGAGAGCCCGAGCGTCTCCGACTCCTCGGTGGCGACGATGCCGTTCTTGCCGACCCGGGTCACCGCCTCCGCCACGGCCGAGCCGATGGCGTCGTCGTCGTTCGCGGCCAGGGTCGCGATGCGCTCGAGGGCCGCCTGACCGGTCACCTCAGTGGCCAGGCGGCGCAGGGTGTCGACGACGACGGGGACGGTCTGCTCGATGCCACGACGCACCCGCATCGGGTTGGCCCCGGCGTCGACGGCGCGGAGGCCCTCACGGACCATCGCCTGCGCGAGCACCGTCGCGGTGGTCGTGCCGTCGCCGACGACGCCGTTCGTCTTCATGGCGACCTCCTTGACGAGCTGGGCGCCCATGTTGGCGAACGGCTCCCGCAGCTGGATCTCCTTGGCGATCGTGACGCCGTCGTTGGTGATGGTGGGTGGCCCGGTGAGCTTCTCGAGCACCGCGTTGCGACCCTTCGGGCCGAGCGTCACCTTGACCGCGTCGGCGAGGGCGTTGACGCCGACCTCGAGCAGGCGGCGGGCTTCTTCGTTGAAGCGCAGTTCTTTTGCCATGGTCTTCAGTCCTTCGGGTGAATGGCGACGACGCTGCCCGGCCGGCACCCGTCAGGGCACGGTGGCCGGGCCCGGCGTCAGGGGATGAGGATCGCGCGTCCGCGGACGAGCCCGGCGTCGAGGTCGTCGATCGCCTGCTGGAAGTCGTCCAGGGGGTACTTCGTGGTGTGGAGCGTGACCTTGCCCTGGGCGGCGAGGACCATGAGCTCCTGGAGGTCGTTGTACGAACCGACGAGGTTGCCGACGAAGTTGATCTCCGTCGAGATGACGTCGATGGTCGGGACGTCGATGTTCTCGCCGTAGCCGACGACGAAGTAGCTGCCGGCCCGGCGGAGCATCGCCGTGCCCTCCCTGGTCGCCCCGCCCTCGCCGACGAAGTCGATGACGGCCTCGGCGCCCTTCCCGCCGGTCAGCTCGAGGACCTTCTCGACGTGGGTGCCGTCGGCGACGACGCCGTGGTCCGCGCCGATCTCGACCGCGAGGGCGACGGCGTCGGGGTTGCGGTCGACGACGACGACCGTCGCCCCGGAGATCGCCTTCATGACCTGGATGCCGATGTGGCCCAGACCGCCGGCGCCGATCATGACGCAGACGTCACCCGGGCGGGTGACCCGGGCCGCCTTGGCGGCGGCGTGGTACGCCGTGAGGCCCGCGTCGGCGAGCGCCGCGACGTCCGACGGCTCGAGGGACGCGTCGATGCGCACGACGCTGCGGGCCGTGGTCCGGAGGTACTCCGCGTACCCCCCGTTCGTGTCGATCCCGGGGAACTGGCTGTTCTCGCAGTGGACGTCGTCGCCGAAGCGGCACGCGCGACACAGCCCGCACGTGATCAGCGGGTGGAGGATCACCGTGTCGCCGACGGCGACGTTGGTGACGGCGTCGCCGACGGCGTGCACCCAGCCGGCGTTCTCGTGGCCGATCGTGTACGGCAGGGCGACACCGCTCTTCGCCTCCCACTGGCCCTCGAGGATGTGGAGGTCGGTGCGGCACACACCGGCGCCCCCGATCCTGACGATGACGTCGAGCGGTCCCTCGACCTTCGGCTCCGGCACCTCCGTCAGCTGCAGCTTGGTGTGGTACCCGACGACCTGGACGGCCCTCATGACGTGCTCCTCGTGTCCGTGACCTGCGTGGTGATGGCCGTGGCGTCGCCGTCCGCGTAGCGGGTCGCGAGCAGTCCGCGGCAGAAGTGGGCGTTGCCCTCGATGGAGATCCGCACCGACGTCGCGAGGCGCAGCCGGAGGGGCAGCTCGTCGTCGGGCACGGGGACACCGTGCTCGTCCACGACCACCGGGTGATCCGGCGCCACCCCGAGCCCGAGGTCGGTGCGACGTCGCAGCAGCGCCTCCTTGGTGCGCCCGGCCGGCAGGTCGCCGAGGGTGAGGCACCCGAGATCCTCGAGCCGGGCGCTGCCCGAGGTGAGGGCCGCCATGACGCACCGCTCCATCGCCGCGGTGTGCGCCTTGCGCTGGAAGGTGAGCCGCAGCGCGTCGAGGCTCTCCTCGGCCTCGGCACCGAACGTGCCCAGGTAGCCGGCGTCGGCAGCGATGCCGGCGTTGATCTTGTCCGAGTCGTGGTGGTCGTCGAGCAGCACCGTCACCTGCCCCACACCCGGCACCCGCCGGAGCGCGTCCTGGGCGTCCGAGACCATGAGGTAGGCGAAGTTCGGGGAGCAGAACGACGTGGGCAGCCGGAGGTGCACCGTGACGCCGGACGGGTGCAGGGCCACGGACCGGACGAAGCCGAGCTCTGTGATCGGCTCGTCCAGCTCGGGGTCCATCACCGTGGCCAGCGCGTCGAGCACCTCGTTCGCCAGGGATGCCCCGTGTCGCGTCACCGCTCCCCGTCGGGTCGATGACGCCACCGGGGTGGCGACGGCGCTCATGAGAGCGCACTCTCCTTGGCACCCGCCGCTACCTCCAGGCCCGGCTCGCCCTCCTCGTCGTCGGCCAGCCGCAGCTGCGCTGGCACGTCCAAGCCGTACATCTTCGCGGCGTTGAGCCCGAGGATCTTCTTCTTGGCCGTGGCCGTCAGCTCGGGGTACTCCGTCATGTCCTCGGGGATCTGGAAGTCGACGAACTTCTCGATGAGCCACTTCGGGGTCCAGATCGCGTAGTCGCTCGAGAACTGGATCTTGTCCTCGCCGATCCAGTAGAGGAGCTCACCGATGATCTGCGCGAAGTACCGGGGACGGGTGTGGATGAACGGCATCGCGACCGCCAGGCCGGCGTGCACGTTCGTCTCCTGGGTCGCGATCCAGCAGAAGTCCTCGAGCCGCGGAAGCCCGCAGTGCTCGACGACGAAGTTGAGTCCCTGGAAGTCGGTGGCCACCGCGTCGACGTCGGCGACGTCGAAGGCGTCACGGTCGAGCGGGATGATCGTCGGGCCCTTGTGGATGTGGATGTTCGTGACCCCGAGCTCCTCGCACGCCTCGAGGTACTTGTACGTCCACGGGTCGGTCAGCTTGTAGCCGCGCGAGTCGCCGTGCCACTCCGCGGTGTAGAGCTTGACCCCCTTCAGGCCGAACCGCTCGGCGTCCTGGCGCAGCTGGTCCAGCCCCGCCTGCTCGTTGCGCGGGTCGAAGTTGTGGTTGTAGGTGAGCTTCCCGGGGTTGGCCTGCGTCAGTGCCCATGCCTCCTCGGTCTGGCCGAAGCCGGTGTTGTAGAAGTCACCGAGGTGGGCGGGCTGGAAGATCGCGTGGTCGACGTAGCCCTCCTCGAACAGGTCCTTCATCAGGCGCTCGCCGCCGTAGTACGTGTACGTGTCGTAGTCCCACACGACCTCCTCGGGGCTGAGGTTCTTGTGGTAGTCGTAGAAGCAGTCGATGAACTGCTTTCCGTGCACGTTCTTGAGGTTCGGCTCACGCGCGTCCCACAGGGCGACGTGCGCGTCGACGACGTAGTACTTCTCGCCGTTCTTCTCGTACATTTCTTCCTCACTTCTTCGTGGTGTCGGGATGAAACGCGGTATGCCGCTGGGCCGGCTGCGGGGCCACGCCGGGCTGGTGGCCGGCCCAGCGGCATACGAACTGCTTTGCGCGCCAGTGGATCTCCGTTGTGCTCAGTGGACGCTGAGGTCGAAGCCGATGTACTCGGCAGCGTCCTCCGGGCTCGCGAAGAGCATCGTCTTGTCGTCGAGGTGGACCATCCGCCCGTAGTGCGTCGAGCTGATCTCCTCGAAGACGGAGCCGTCGAACTCGGTGCCGAGCGCGTCGGTCAGCTCGTCGTAGTCGAAGCTCAGCAGCTTCGTCCCGTCGACCCGGATCATCGACGGGTACTCGGTGAGCTCGACGCCCTCCTTGCGACCCATGACCTCGGCGACGACGCGCCCGACCGGGGTGTTCATCAGGGTGACCCCGCACATGTTGGAGAACGAGGCAGAGGGTCCGAACTGCATGCTCACTGGTCCAGCTCCTTCGGAAGGTCGAGCCCGATCTCGTCGAGCAGGCTGCGGAACTTGTCCTTGGCCGCGTCGAGGGACGTGGCGAAGGTGACGGTCTTCTCGGCGGGCTGCGACCAGATCGGCTGCAGCGCCTGGGCGGCTTCGAGGCACTTCGGGACCCACGTCGCGAGCCACTGCCCGAAGAGGACCTTGTTGGCCGCGCCGTGCTCCTCGTCGCGCACGAGCAGCTGGAAGAGGTTGCGCGAGGCGGCGAGGTCCCGGGCGTAGTCGTTCTCACCGGTGCCGACGAGCGTCGGCGTGATGTAGTCGCCGTTGCGCGCGGCGATCTGCATGACGAGCTCGCTGCGGAAGAGCTGGCCGACGAGCTGCTCGAAGACGATGTTCGTCGCGAAGGTCAGCTCGGCCCAGTCACCCACTGCGGTCAGCTCTTCCACGGTCCGACGGGTCGGCTGCCACTCCGGCGCGCTCTGCCACACGTCGCGGTGGGCCGCCCCGTCGAAGTCGATGCCGGCCTCGGACAGGTCGAGGTTGTAGAGGGCCAGGTCCTGCGCGAACCGCATCTTGTGCGCGGCGGCGACCGCGACCGCGTTGTTGATCATGTTCGTCGGTGCGGACCGCTGGATCGAGGTGAAGACGTGCAGGGCGATGCCGTTCTCCGCGTGCATCCAGGCGCCGAGGTTGCGCTGGATGAAGGAGACCCAGGCGTGGTTCCAGGCCTCGTAGGCCCGGGCCCGCTTCGCGTTCTCGAGGCAGAGGTTGACCTGCCGGACGACCGCCGCGTTGTTGCGGTAGATCGTCTGCTCCCACTCCTCGTTGGGGTCGAGGAAGGCGTGCCAGTCGGACGACTGGGCCTTCGTCCACTCCTTGGGGTAGCCACCGGGGCCGTCGCCGAAGCCGTAGATCCAACCCTGGGTCAGGTGCCGGTCCGGGTCGGGCTGCACGTCGACGGTGACGTCCTCGTACATCGTCGCCCGCAGCTTCGCGGGCTTGTAGTAGTTGTACGTGCGGCTCTTCGAGCTCGGGAACTCCAGGGCGCCGGCCTCGGAGTCGGTGAACTCGATCTTCGGGAAGCTGCGCGTCTTCTGGTCGGTGATGTCAACCATGTCAACTCCGTTGTTGGTGTTGGTGATTCGTGGATGTGAAGCGGTCAGGCCGTGACGACCGCCGGGCTTGTGAACGAGTCGTGGAAGACCTGGTCACCGGGCACGCCCTGCCCCTCGAGGAAGACGAGGGCGGCGTCGACCATCGGCGGCGGACCGCACAGGTAGACCTCGCACCTCGCGAGCTCGGCCTCCCGGCGCGCCACCACGTCGGTGACGTTGCCGGCCTCGGGGACCACGGCGGACGGCATACGCCCGCTCGGCGACGGCGTCGCGTCGACCGCCTCCGAGAGGCAGGCGACGAACTCGAAGTCGCGCAGCCCCTCCCCGAGGGCGAGGATCTCGTCGACGTAGAAGAGGTCCTCAGCCGTGCGGGCGCCGTAGTAGAAGCGCACCGGCCGGGTGCTGCCGGTCTCGTTGAGGTGACGCAGCAGCGACAGGATCGGGGCCATGCCCGCGCCGCCGCCGATGCACACGACCGGCAGGACGTGGCCCTCCTTGATCGTGAAGGAGCCGTACGGGCCGTTGACGTGCAGCTCGTCGCCGACCCGGAGGACGTCGTCGAGCAGGGCCGAGAAGCGGCCGCCCGGGTACTTCTTGATGAGGAACTCCACCTCGCCCGGCGTGGACTGCGTCGTCGCCATGGAGAACGAGCGGTGCTCGTCCGTCCCGGGGATGCCGATGTCGCTGTACTGGCCGGGCTTGAACTCGTACGCCGCGGGCTCGACCGCCGTGAGGCGCAGCGACACGATGTCGCGCGTCACCGGTTCGATGGCGGTGACCCGGGCGCGGACGTCCTGGATGGGCACGCCGCCGAGCAGCTCGTCCTCGTCGAAGTTGAGCAGCTCGATGGTGCAGTCGCTGAAGGCGTGTGCCCGGCAGAGCAGGACGTAGCCCTCGTCGACCTCGGCGTCGTTGCAGGCGAATGTCGAGTAGCGCTCCATCTGGATCTCGCCGTCGAGGACGTAGCTCTTGCAGGCCGAGCACTGGCCCTCGCGGCACCCGTGCATGAGGTGGATGCCCTGGCGGAAGGCGGCGTCGAGGATCTTCTCGTCCTCGGCGACCTCCATCTCGATGTCGACGGGTTCGAAGCGGATCTTGTGGGTGTCGGCCACGGTGGCCTCCTCTCGGGTGGGGTGTGGACGGGATCGGGGCGGGCACGGGCCCGCCGGGGGTTGGCGGCGACACTCATCCCTGGTGGCGCCGCCAACCCGATCTGGCGTGGAGCAGCACGCCCCGGTCACGAGATCGGTCAGGCGACCTTCGTGCCGTTCGCGCGGTACTCCGCGACGTGGGCCTCGCGCTCGCTGTCGGACATCTGGTTGAGGAGCACGTTGGGGCTCATGAACCGGTTGCCGCGCACGTCGTCGAGCGTCCACATCCGCTTCGGGTCGAGGTCGAGGTGCGGCTGACCGATGAGGGTCTTGCCGTCGTCGCGGACGTAGCCGAGGTCCTTGACGATGTCGGCGAGGTCCTTGTCGTGGTGCAGCGTCTCCCACTCGCGGAAGCCGGTGAGGCGGCCCATGTTCGGCGTCTCGCGGCCCTCGTACTCCGACCGGAACGCGACGGCGTCGGTCCAGTAGCACGTCTCGGAGCAGTAGGTCCGCCACTGCTCGTCGACCTTCTCGACGACCATGTCCTCGCGGATGAGGGCCGGCACCATGCACGTCCAGCACCGGTGCGGGTACTGGTAGCCCACGTCCTCGAAGGCGATCGGCTTGTTCTTGCCGGGGTAGGCGAGGCGGTTGTAGTTCTCCCACCACTTGCCGTACTTGCTGTACCACCCGGGGTACTTCTCCTCGAACCAGGCGAAGTCCGTGTCGGTCATGGTGTCGATGCGCCAGTAGTTGACCGGCCAGCCGGTGGCGAAGAAGCGGGCGACCTCGTGGACGTAGCCCTTGTTCGTGATCCGGTTCCAGGCCTCCTCGACGAGGTCGTGCGGGATCGTCAGGCCGTACTTCTCGAGCGGCAGCAGGTAGCTGCGGTAGTAGTCGTCGTAGATCCAGCGGCGCCACATCTCGGCGTAGCTCTCGCGGTCCTTGCGCCGGTCCTTCGTGCCGTACTCGATGAAGGTGCCGATGGCCGCGTCGACGACGCAGTGGTTGTTCCACCAGGCGTAGCGCAGGTCGCGCTCGAGGAGCGGCCGGTTGCGCTCGTCGGCAAGGGCCATGAGCAGGATGGAGTAGCCGTTGGAGATGTGGCGCGACTCGTCGGACTGGACGGAGTGGAAGACCGTTGGCAGCAGGTAGTCGCCGTTGGCCGCCGCCTCGTCGGGCATCGCGACGAAGAGCGTGTTGGTGAAGGCCGTCTCGGCGACGACGGTGAGGTAGACGTTGGCGGCGGTGATCGCGTCGCCGGTGATGAAGCCCTCGCCGAACTGGCGGCCGATGGTGCCCGCGTAGTTGTTCGCGAAGGCCTTCTCGGTCATGTCGAAGCCGGCCGGGTCGATGTACTGGTTCATGTACAGCTTCTTGAGGTTCATCTGGATCGTCGAGTGACGCACCTCGTCGATCATCTGGACCGCGAGCCCGTTGTGGATCTCCGGGTTGGGCACCGCGTCGATCGCCATCGGCATCGCGCGGGCCGCCGAGATCTCGGGGAACGGGATGATCGACAGGAACAGCTTCTGCCACTCGAGCCAGCGCTGCTGCACCTGGCGGAACATGTTGCCGCGCACCGCGCCGTCCATGGCTCCGAAGACGCGGTTGTCCTTCTCCTCCTCCATCGGGAAGTAGGACCGCATGATCTGCTTGAGCGGGTCCTTCTTCGGGGCCTTCTCGAACGTGTAGTCCGTGCCGAAGCGGGTCGCGGGCGTCGCGAAGGTCGGCTCCCACGTCAGCTCGGAGATCTTGGCGTGGGCCTTCGTCAGACTCTGTCTGCTCACTCTTGCCTCCTGGTGTCGGGTCGGTCCGGGTGGACCGAGCCGGTTCGGCGGATCGTTTCGCCGTGTGGCAGGAGACTGGTCGGCGGCAGCGTGCGCAGGTGTCTCAATGTGAGAGCAGGCGCAGGCCCGGACCTGCGCCGTCTCACTTTGAGACGGTCCCAGCGTGCGGGTCGGACGGTTCCTTGCCGAACGGCGGCCGGGAACTGACACTGGGGCAGGACGTTCGGGCGCACTGAGGCGCCCCGTGACGAGGAGGTGGCGGTGGCCGACCGGACCCAGGCCCTCGAGCTCGCCAGGGGCCACTTCATCGAGTCGGGCGTCCTCGAGGGCACCGTGCGCGAGGTCGTCGGCCAGTCGTGGCAGCGCAGCACGCAGGCCGGCGTCAATCCCGAGCTCGTCCTGCCCGAGTATGCGGCCACGCTGGGTGAGTCCGAGGTCCACCGGCTCGTGTGGCCGGTGCTCGCGAGGGCGGCCGAGCAGCTCGGTGACGAGCCCGTGAGCATGATCTTCGCCGATGCCGAGGGACACGTCGTGCACCGGCTCTGCACCGACCGGTCTCTGGCGAAGAGGCTCGAACGGGTGAGCCTCGCGCCCGGCTTCACCTACGCCGAGGAGGCCGTGGGCACGAACGGAATCGGTACGACCCTGCTCACCCGCACGCCGACCCTCATCACCGGCGGCGAGCACTTCACCGAACCGCTGATGATGTTCGCGTGCGCCGGCGCACCGGTGCACCACCCGATCAGCGGGGCGCTGGTGGGGGTCGTGGATCTCACGTGCTCGGCCAGCGTCTCGAACGGGCTCCTGCTGTCGTACGCGCGATCGATCGCCGAGCGCATCGAGTCGGAGATCCTGGCCAAGGTCTCGGTGGGTGAGCTGACCTTGCTGCGCGACTACCTCGCCGCCTGCCGTCACGCCACCGGCCCGGTCCTGGCCCTGGGCGACGAGGTCGTGATGATGAACCACCTGACCCAGCAACGGCTAGACGTCGCCGACCGCACGGCACTGGTGGCTCGCACCGGCGACGTCATCGGTGAGGGCTCGCCCCTGACCCTGGTCGCCGACCTGCCGAGCGGCACGGTGGCCCGGCTCGACTACCGGCCCACCTCGGTGGGTCCCCGAGTCGTCGGGGGCGTCTTCCGGGTGCAGCTGCAGCAGCCGTCGAAGCTTATCGGCGGCGGGCCCAAGCAGCTGCGGCCCGTGTCGGTGTCGCTGCCCGGCGTGGCCGGCACCAGCCCGGAGTGGGTGCGGGTCATCCTGCAGCTGCGCGAAGCCCACCGCTCCGGCGCCTGGGTCGTCGTCGAGGGCGAGCCCGGGGTGGGGTCGTTCTCGCTGGCGCGGGGCATCCACCTGGCCCACTCCCCCGAGCGGCACTTCCGGGTGCTGGACGCCGCAGCCTCTCCGACCGACCCGGACTCGTGGTTCGCATCGCTCGTCGACGAGCTCGAGACCGAGGAGGGCACGCTCGTCATCCGTCACCTCGACCGGATCGACCCCGACCTGGTCGAGTCGGTGGCCACGCTGCTCGTCGAGCACGCTGACCGCTCACGGGGCGCGGCCCGGTGGGTCGTCGCCACCTGCACCCGCGCAGGCCGCAGCGAGCCCGTCGAGACGCAGCTCATGCCGTGCTTCGACCGGACCGTCGTGCTCGAGCCGCTGCGGCACCGTCCGGAGGACATCCGGGTCGTCATCCCGCACCTGCTGCGATCGCTCTCGCCCAACCGTGAGCTGCAGATCTCGCAGTCTGCCGTCAACCAGCTGACGCGCCACCCGTGGCCGAACAACGTGCGCCAGCTGCGAGACACCCTGCGCAAGATCGTGGCGACGAAGCGGAGCGGCACCGTGGAGCTCGCGGACCTCCCGCCCGAGTGCATGGCGGTGGGACGACGCAGTCTCACCCCGCTCGAGGCGCTGGAACGCGACGCGATCACGCGCGCGCTCGACGACCACGGCGGCAACAAGGGTCTGGCGGCTCGGCACCTCGGCATGTCGCGCGCCACGATCTACCGCAAGATCCGGGGCTACATGATCGACACGCGGCCCTGAACCACGCGGGGACCAGTCGCGTCCCGTGCTGGGACCTACGAGGGCAGCACGATCGAGATCGCGTGGATGAGCATGCCGATGAGACCGCCGACGAGGGTGCCGTTGATCCGGATGAACTGCAGGTCGCGGCCGACCTGCAGCTCGACCCGCTCGGCCGTCTCCTTGCCGTCCCACCGGTCGACGGTGTCGCTGATGATGCGGGTCAGCTCGGTGCCGTAGCGGTCGACCGCGTACACGGTGGCGTCGCAGATGCGGGCGTCGATGCGGTCGCGAAGCGCTTCGTCGGCGAGGAGGCGCTTGGCCAGCGCCGTGACCTCCTGGACGGCGCGGGCGCGGACTGGCCCGCCCTCGTCCTCGAGTGCAGCCACCACCACGGCACGGAGTGAGCCCCAGAGCGACATCGCCGTGTCGGCCACCTGCGGGTGTGAGAGCACCCGCTCCTTGAGGCGCTCCGCCTTGGCCTGCGTGACCGGGTCGTGCTGGAGGTCGTCGGCGAGGTCGATGAGCAGCTTGTCGAGCGCCTGGCGCACGTCGTGGCGCGGGTCGTTGCGGATGTCGGCCAGCCACTTGAGGGCCTCGACGTGGATCTTGCGGGCGACGATGTCGTTGATGGCGTCGGGGACCCAGGCGGGAGCGCGCTGGGTGATGAGTGACTCGAAGAGGTCCTCGTTGTCGACGAGCCACACGCGGATCTCGTCGAGCGCCAGGTCGACCAGCCCGACGTGCGCCTCGTCGCGCACGACCTGGTCGAGCAGGCCACCCGCGAGCGAGCTGATCGGCTCCTGGGCCAGACGAGGCAGGACGGCCTGCTCGATCACGGCACGGACGTCCTCGTCGGGGATGCGGTGCAAGGCGTGGACGGTGACCGTCGCGACCTCGTCGACGAGGCGTTTGGCGTGACCCGGGGTGAGCGCCCACTCGGCGGCGCGCCGGGTCGGCTCGGCGTCGAGCACCCGCTCGCGGATGATGTCCTCGCGCATGAAGTTCTCGCTGACGAACTCCTCGAGGCTGCGGCCGATCATCTCCTTCTTGCGGGGGATGAGGGCGGTGTGCGGGATCGGCAGGCCGAGCGGGTGCCGGAAGATGGCCGTCACGGCGAACCAGTCGGCGCAGGCACCCACCATCGAGGCCTCGGCCCCGGCGTTGACGAAACCGAGGATGCCGTCGTCGTGGCCGCGGGTGAGGACGTAGACGATCGCCGCGAGCACGAGCAGGCCCGTGGCCACGAGCCGCATCTGGCGCAGGTCACGGCGTCGCTGTGCCTCCAGGGCGGGGTCGACGATGAACCCGAGCGGTCCGCCCGCGCCACTCCCGCGCCGCCGGCCCCCCGTGCGTCCCTCCGGCCTGTCTGGGCTCGCGCCGGTCGGCTCGGACGCGCCGGGGCTGGTCGCCGGCGTGGCGGACGGGGTGTCTTTCGAGCCCGGGTGTGCTCCGGCGCCGGGGGCAGGCGTGTGCTTGCCCTCCGGGTCGCGTTCTCGCGTCGCCTGGGGTGTGGTGTCCACGTGCGGCACCTCCGAGGATGGTGTGCTCAGCGCGCCGTCTCGAGCGCGAAGGTCAGAGCATCGATCCTCGCACGCGTCTCGCCATCGGTCGCTATGCGCTCGCCGATGCGGGTGGCGATCGCGCTCACCTCGTCGGCCACGAGACCCGGGCTGAGGGTCAGCACGACGCGCAGGACACCGGCGCCCGCAGGCTCGCCCGCCTCGAGGAGGTGACGTGCCACACGGGGCTCGGCGGCCACCGCGGCGCTCACCGCCGAGGCCACGTGCGGGTCGAGGTGGCTGGGCAGCCACGTCCTTTCCT
Source organism: Terrabacter sp. 2RAF25 (assembly GCF_052115265.1). Taxonomy (NCBI): domain Bacteria; kingdom Bacillati; phylum Actinomycetota; class Actinomycetes; order Micrococcales; family Intrasporangiaceae; genus Terrabacter; species Terrabacter sp. 2RAF25. Next base: position 362,578 of record NZ_JBFRGJ010000008.1, on the reverse strand, counting down.
GGGCCAGCGACCACAGCATGCTGGGCCGCAGCACGGTCGCGTGCGGCGACGCGACGTCGACGACCAGCACGTGGCACTCCTCGCTGATCGCGGCCTGCGCAGCGGCGGCAGCGCGAACGGGAACGGGTCGCGCGGCGGGGTCCCAGGCGGTGAGGCTCTCGAGCGAGGTGAACATCGGCAGGGCGCGCGAGCCGTCGGGTGAGGTCAGCGTCACGGCGGCCATGTCGCTGCGGGTGTCGACGGCGTGCTCGCCGGTCTCGTCGACCTCGGTGGCGACGGCGACGACGGGCACGAGCCACCGGCTCCGCGCGACGCTCGACATCAGGAGCGACTCGGTGTCGTCGTCAGGCGCCGACTGGGCGGCACGGAGGGCAGCCAGAAGCCGCTGGTCCGCAGACCCGTCGTCGCCGGAGAACCCGTGCGACGGGATCAACTTGCCCTCCCACGCCTGACCCGCCGAGTCAGCAGGGCGGCCCTGCGCGTCGACGTGGCCCTGCCCGGCCCGGAGCTCGGAGGATCCGCTCATGCGGACGGACGACCGGCGACGTCGAGCGCCTCGGGCAACGTGAACGCGCCCCGGTAGAGCGCAGACCCGACGATGGCGCCCTCGACGCCGTCGCCGACGAGGGTGCGGATGGTCGCGATGTCGTCGAGGGTGGAGACCCCACCGCTGGCGACCACCGGACGGTCGGTGCGGGCGCAGACGTCACGGAGCAGCTCGACGTTGGGGCCCTGGAGCATGCCGTCCTTGTTGACGTCGGTGACGACGTAGCGGGCGCAGCCCTCGCGGTCGAGGCGCTCGAGGGTGTCCCACAGGTCGCCGCCCTCGCGGGTCCAGCCCCGGGCCGCGAGGGTCGTGCCGCGCACGTCGAGGCCGATCGCGACGCGGTCGCCGTGGTCGGCGATGATGCGGGCCGTCCACTCGGGGTCCTCGAGCGCTGCGGTGCCGATGTTGACCCGGCGGCAGCCCGTCGCCAGTGCCGCCTCGAGCGACTCCGTGTCGCGGATGCCCCCGGAGAGCTCCACCTGCAGGTCGAGGCGGCCCACGATCGAGGCGATGAGCTCGCGGTTGCTGCCGCGGCCGAACGCCGCGTCGAGGTCGACGAGGTGGATCCACTCGGCTCCGGCGTGCTGCCACGCCTGCGCGGCCTCCCAGGGATCGCCGAACTGGCCGCCGCTGCCGGCGACGCCCTGCACGAGCTGCACCGCCTGGCCCCCCGAGATGTCGACGGCGGGCAGCAGCTCCAGCCGTGGCTGGTCGGTGGGTGTGGTCATTCGGTCACGCACTCCTCGGGTCGATCGTCGACCTCCGAGTATGCCGTGGGGTCCGGGATCCCGACCGACCGGACCGTCAGTCGGGCGCCGGGCACAGGACGGAGTGTTCTCTCGATCGGGAACGGGGTGACGGAGTGTTCTCTCGATCAGGGGGTTGGGGTGGTGGTGGGGGCGGCAGGGTCGTCCGGCTCGGGCGAGGCTGCTGCCGTGATCTCGGCCCGGTGGCGCCACAGCACGTAGGCCAGGCCCAGAACGAGCACGATGCCGATGAGCAGCAGTCGCATCGGCCAGGACAGGTCGAGCAACGTCGTGACGACGAGGGCGCCGATGGCCGTGCCGACCGTGGTGGGCAGACCGGGCCGGCTGGCGCGGCGGCGCGGGTAGAGCGACCCCGACGACGTGCGTCGGCGCGTCGAGGCCCGGCTCGCCGTCCCCCTGGACGTCGAACGCTTCGTGCTTGCCGACTTCCTCGTCGCCATGGCTCCTCCTCTTCGACCCGGTCCCCTTGACTGACAAAGGGATCCGGGCTCAGCTCACAGGCTGCGGACCCAGTTCTCCAGAAGATGGATGCCGGCATCGCCGGACTTCTCTGGGTGGAACTGCGTCGCGCTCAGGGGGCCATTCTCGACCGCCGCGACGAACTTCGCACCGTGACGCGCCCACGTCACTCGAGGCGCGACCCGCGCGAAGGCTCCGGTGGCCTCGAGGGTCCACTGCTGGACGGCATACGAGTGCACGAAGTAGAAGCGCTCTTGCTCGACACCCGCGAAGAGCCGCGACCCCTCGGCCGCCTCGACCTCGGACCAGCCCATGTGCGGCACGACGTCGGCGGGCAGCCGCTCGACGGTGCCGGGCCACTCGGCCAGGCCCTCGAGGGGGTGCGCCGACGGCTCGGCCGAGCCGTCGAAGAGCACCTGCATGCCGACGCAGACGCCGAGCACCGCCCGGCCTCCGCTGATGCGGCGGCCGATGATCCGCGGGCCGTGCGCGGCGGCGAGTCCGGCCATGCACGCGTGGAAGTTGCCGACGCCGGGGACGAACAGGCCGTCGCACTCGAGCGCGCGGTGGGGGTCGGCCGTCAGGGTGACCGTCGCACCGACCCGCTCGAGGGCGCGGACGGCCGATCGGACGTTGCCGCTGCCGTAGTCGAGGACGACGACGTCGGCGCTCACCGGGAGTCCGCCATCGTCAGAGCGCTCCCTTGGCGCTGGGGATGCCCACGACACGCGGGTCGGGAGCGACGGCGGCACGCAGTGCCCGCGCGACCGCCTTGAACTGGGCCTCGACGATGTGGTGCGGGTCGCGACCGGCGAGCACGCGCACGTGGAGGCAGAGCCCGGCGTTGTAGGCGAACGACTCGAGGACGTGGCGTGTCATCGAACCGGTGAAGTGGCCACCGATCAGGGCGTACTGCTGGCCATCGGGCTCACCTTCGTGGACGACGTAGGGACGGCCGGCGACGTCGACCACCGCGTGGCACAGCGCCTCGTCGAGCGGCACGGTGGCGTCACCGAAGCGGGAGATGCCGGCCTTGTCGCCGAGGGCCTCGCGCAGCGCCTGCCCGAGGACGATCGCGGTGTCCTCGACCGTGTGGTGAACATCGACGTCGATGTCGCCGGTGGCCTTCACCGTGAGGTCGATGAGCGAGTGCTTGCTCAGCGAGGCGAGCATGTGGTCGTAGAACGGCACGCCGGTGGAGACGTCGGACGTGCCGGTGCCGTCGAGGTCGAGCCAGAGCTCGACGGACGACTCGGACGTCGCGCGCGTGATCTTCGCGGTGCGGGAGGCGGGGCTGGCGGGGCTCGAGGTGCTCATGGCGTGGGCTCCTGGCGGTCGACGTGGGTGGGGGCGAGACGGGTCATCGCCTCGAGGAACGCAGTGGTCTCGTGCGGGTCGCCGGCCGTGACGCGCAGATGACGGGCGATGCCCATGTCACGCACGAGCACCCCCTCGTCGAGCAGCGCCTGCCACGTGGCCTTCTCGTCGTGCAGGCCGCCGAACAGCACGAAGTTGCTGTCGCTGGCGACCGGACGCGCGCCGAGCTCGCCGAGCCGCTCGACGATGCGGTCGCGCTGGTGCTTGATCACCTCGACGGTGCCCAGCATGACGTCGGCGTGCTCGAGCGCCACGCGGGCGATCGTCTGCGTCGGGCTGCTCAGGTGGTAGGGCAGGCGGACGAGGCGCAGCGCGTCGACGAGCTCGGGAGCCGCGACGAGGTAGCCGAGTCGGCCACCGGCGAACGCGAAGGCCTTGCTCATGGTGCGCGTGACGACGAGCCGCGGGTGGTCGGCGAGGAGCGACAGGGCGGACCGGGTGCCGGGCCGGGCGAACTCGGCGTAGGCCTCGTCGACGACGACCACGGCGTTGGGCGCCGCCTGCAGCACCGCGCCGATGACCTCGAAGGGCAGCGCCGTGCCCGTCGGGTTGTTGGGCGAGCAGAGGAAGACGATCGACGGGTCGTGCTCGCGCGCCTGCCGCGCGGCCGACTCCGTGGTGAGGTCGAATGCATCGGGTTCGGTTGCGGCAGAGCGCAGTCCGTCGACCCAGGTCGTGCCCAGCGTCTCGCTGATGATCGGGTGCATCGAGTAGCTGGGCGTGAAGCCGAGAGCGACGCGGCCGTGACCGCCGAACGCCTGCACGACGTGGGACAGCACCTCGTTCGACCCGTTGCCGGCCCAGACCTGCTCGGGCGTCAGCGCCACCCCCGACTGCTTCTCGAGGTATGCCGTCAGGGCCTTGCGCAGCTCGGTGAACTCGCGGTCGGGATAGCGGTTGAGCGCTGCGACGTCACCGGCGAGCGCCGACAGCACGGCGTCGACGACGACCTGCGGCACCGGGTAGGAGTTCTCGTTGGTGTTGAGCCGCACGGGGACGTCGAGCTGAGGCGCGCCATACGGCGAGCGGCCGCGCAGGTCGGGGCGCAGCAGCCGCTGCACCTCCTGCGCCGCGCTCGGAACCGTCGTCGCAGCGCTTTCGACGGTGCTGTCGTCGCTCACTTCGGCACCTCGTCGCCGAAGCGAGCGGTCACGGCCTCGCCGTGGGCCGGGAGGTCCTCGGCCTGGGCGAGGGTGACGACGTGCCGGGCCACACCGCGCAGGGCGGCCTCGTCGTAGTCGACGACGTGGATGCCGCGGAGGAATGACTGCACCGACAGGCCGCTGCTGTGGCAGGCGCATCCGGCCGTGGGCAGCACGTGGTTGGAGCCTGCGGCGTAGTCGCCGAGGCTCACCGGGCTGTGGGAGCCGACGAAGACCGCGCCGGCGTTGCGCACCCGGGCGGCGACGTCGGCGGCGTCGCGAGTCTGGATCTCGAGGTGCTCGGCGGCGTACGCGTTGACGACCTCGAGCCCGGCGTCGAGGTCGTCGACGAGGACGATGCGCGACTGCGTGCCCTCGAGCGCCTCGGTGACCCGCTCGGAGTGCTTCGTCGCGGGCACCCGGCGCGCGAGCGCGCGCTGGGTCTCGTCTGCGAGCGACTCGCTGTCGGTGACGAGCACCGAGGCCGCCAGCGGGTCGTGCTCGGCCTGGCTGACGAGGTCGGCCGCGACGTGGTCGGCGTCGGCGGAGTCGTCGGCGAGGATCGCGATCTCCGTCGGACCCGCCTCCGCGTCGATGCCGATGAGCCCCTTGAGCAGACGCTTCGCAGCGACGACCCAGATGTTGCCGGGCCCCGTGACGAGCGACACGGGGTCGCACGAGACCTGCTCGCCGTCGACGGTGCCCCACTCGGCGTCGTCGTCGACGAAACCGTGCGCGAACATCGCGACTGCCTGCGCCCCGCCGACGGCGTACACCTCGTCGACGCCGAGCAGCGCACAGGCCGCGAGGATCGTCGGGTTGGGGTAGCCGGCGAACTCTCCGGTGTTCTCGCGCTGGGGCGGCGAGGCCACGGCGAGCGAGCCCACCTCGGCCAGCTGGGCGGGCACGACGTTCATGATGACGCTGCTCGGGTAGACCGCGAGCCCGCCCGGCACGTAGAGCCCGACGCGGTCGACGGGGACCCAGCGCTCGGTCACCGTGCCGCCGGGCACGACCTGCGTCGTGGTGTCGGTGCGTCGCTGGTCGGCGTGGACGAGTCGGGCGCGCCGGATCGACTCCTCGAGCGCGGCCCTGAGGTCGGGGTCGAGGCGGTCGAGGGCGGACCGCAGCACGGCGCGGGGCACGCGAAGGTGCCCGGGGCGCACGCCGTCGAAGCGCTCGCCGAGGTCGCGAAGCGCCGCGGCTCCCCGATGCTCGACGTCCTCGCAGATCGGCCGCACCTGCTCGAGGGCGGCCGTGACGTCGAACTCGGCTCGGGGCAGGGCCCGGCGCAGGAAGCGCACGTCGAGCGTGCGTCCGCGCAGGTCGAGGGAGGACATCATGCGCCCAAGTCTAAAAGCCGCCCGGGATCGCCCGGCGCCACGTCTCAGCGAGCGGCGGACCGGCCGCGCAGGAGGGCGGCGACGAGGCCGACGAGAAGGGCGAGGCCGGTGCCCGTCGCAGCGCCCACGAAGGGGTGGTCGGCGAAGACGCGACCCCCGAGGTAGCCGATGCCCGAGCACCAGCTCGCCCACAGGACGCAGGCCACGACGTCGTAGCCGGTGAAGCATCGCAGCGGGAACCCGGTCGCCCCCATCGTCAACGTCGTCGCGGTGCGACCACCGGGAACGAAGCGCGCGCCCACCAGCACCGGGCCGCCGCCGCGTGCCGTCGCCTCGGCGGCCCACGCGTGCGCCCTCGCCGTGCGCGTGCCCGCCGGGACGCGGCAGAGGACGCGCGCGCCGAGCACGCGGCCGACGGCATACGCGACGTGGTCGCCGACCACGGCGCCGAAGGCCCCCGCGAGGACGACCAGCGCGAGGTCGGGACCCTGACCGGCAGCGAAGGTGCCGGCGAGCAGCACGGCGGTCTCGCTCGGCACGAGGGGCAGGAACGCGTCGAGGACCGCCAGCCCGACGAGAAGGGCATAGAGCCACGGCGAGGTCATGACGCCACGGACGAGCTCGAGCGCGGTGTCACCCATGAGCGGACCATAGGTACGCGACGTAACGAGCCGACCCCGCGCCTGCGTCCGCACCGCGAACGACGCGTGAACATCCGCGGCCGTCTCTCCCCGCCGTCACCGGCCTGCTGAATCCTGACCCGCGTCAGGGCAAGGACTGACCAACGACTGACCCGGCACCCACCGCGCCTCCGCCACGCTCGTGGGGCTGACACCCGACCGGGCGCCAGCGCTCCGACTCCCCCACCCGACAGGAGATCCCGTGCCCGTCATCATCCCCAGGCGTCGCATCGCCGCCGCGCTCGCGGGCGTCGTCGTCGCCGTCGTGCCGGCCAGCGTGGCGCTGACCACGGCGGCGGGTTCGCCCGCTGCGGCGCTGCCCATCCCGGCCGTCGCCCCGGCAGCCGTCGCGGCGACACCGCTCACGGTCTCGCAGGCCATCGCGGGCCAGACCGGCCAGAGCGCAACGGTGCGCGGCTTCGTCGTCGGCCAGCCCACCGCGACGAGCACGGTCGTGACCTCGGGCTTCCCCAACGACTACGCGCTCGCCGTCGCCGACTCGGCGTCCGAGACGGCCACGAGCCGGATGCTCTACCTCCAGATCCCCTCCGCCTTCCGGGCGTCGTGGGGGCTCAGGACCAACCCCTCGCTCATGGGCCGCCAGATCGACGTGACGGGCGCGCTGGCCGCGTACTTCTCCCACCCGGGCATGACGGGCACGTCCGCCTTCGCCTTCAGCGGCGGGTCGACGACCACGCCACCCACCACGACGCCGCCCACCAGCACGACCGGCACCAGCGGGCCGTACGACTCGACGTACTACGCACCGGCCATGGGCAAGACCGGCTCCGCTCTTCGGACGTCCCTCCACAGCATCATCAAGGCGCAGACCGTGCTGACCTACGACCAGGTCTGGACGGCTCTCAAGGACACCGACCAGGACCCGAACAACACCAACAACGTCATCGAGATCTACTCGGGCCGCTCGATCGCCAAGTCCGACAACGGTGGTGGCGCCGACCAGTGGAACCGCGAGCACGTCTGGGCCAAGAGCCACGGCGACTTCGGCACGGTCAACGGCCCGGGCACCGACGTGCACCACCTTCGTCCCGAGGACGTCACCGTCAACAGCGACCGCGGCAACCTCGACTTCGACAACGGTGGTTCCGCGGTGGCCCAGTGCACCGGGTGCCTGCGCGACGGCGACTCCTTCCAGCCGCGCGACTCGGTCAAGGGCGACGTCGCCCGGATGATCTTCTACATGGCACTGCGCTACGAGGGTGAGGACGGCTGGCCGAACCTCGAGCCCAACGAGTCGGTGAACAACGGGACGGCTCCCTCCATCGGCAAGCTCTCGGTGCTCAAGGCGTGGAGCGCCGGTGACCCGCCGGACGCGTTCGAGAAGCGCCGCAACCAGGTCATCTACGACACGTGGCAGCACAACCGCAACCCGTTCATCGATCACCCCGAGTGGGTCACCGCGATCTGGGGATCCTGACCCTCGCTGCCCCTACACGAGGGCGCCGGCCGTGCTCACGACGTCTGGTCGATGAGCACGGCCGTCTCCCAGGCCCACTGGCGCCACAGGTCGTAGCGGCCCGAGCGGCCTCCGTGCCCCGCCGCCATCTCCGTGCGGAAGAGCAGCTGCGGCGTCTCGGTGCCCGGAGGAGCTGCGAGGTCGGCGTGCCGGAGGGCCGCCACCCACTTCGCCGGCTCGGTGACGAAGACTCGCGTGTCGTCGAGCCCGGCCGTCACGAGGATGCTGGGCCGCCTGCCCGGACTCACGTTCTCGTAGGGGGTGTAGGACCGGATGAGGTCGTAGGCCGCATGGTCGTCGAGCGGGTTGCCCCACTCCTCCCACTCCACGACCGTGAGCGGCAGGCTCGGGTCGAGCACAGAGCTCAGGGCGTCGACGAACGGCACCTGCGCGTGCACGAAGCGGAACCGGTCCGGCGCCTGGTTGACCACCGCGCCGATGAGCAGACCGCCAGCCGAACCGCCCTCTGCCGCAAGGCGGCCCGGCGCCACGATGCGTGCCTGCACGAGGTGGTCGGCGCAGGCCACGAAGTCAGTGAAGGTGTTGGGCTTGGCCTCGAGCTTGCCGTCGTCGTACCACGTCCTGCCCATCTCGGAACCGCCGCGCACGTGCGCGATGGCGAAGACCCAGCCACGCTCGAGGAGCGACAGCCGCCGCACGGAGAACCACGGGTCGCTCGGGATGCCGTAGGCGCCGTACGCGTTGAGCAGCCCCGGCGCGGTGGCGTCGGCCGCGACGTCGTCACGGTGGACCACGGAGATCGGGATGCGAGTGCCGTCCGGCGCCGTGGCCCACTCGCGGCGCTGGCGGTAGCGACCGAGGTCGACGTCTCCGCGCACGTGCTGCTGCTTGAGGAGCGCGAACGTACGCGTGTGCACGTCGTAGTCCTCGACGGTGCGAGGCGTGACGAGCGACTCGTGGACGACCTGGAGCGTGCGCGTGGTCGACTCGGGGTTCACGCCGACGAGCAGCGTGCCGATCGGTTCGCCCACGGCGACGTCGTGCGCCTCACCGAGCCCGTTCGCCGCCGACGGGTCGCGCAGCACGACACGGATGCCCGTGCCGCCCTCACGGCGCAGCGAGACCGCGATGAAGTCGTCGAATCCCTCTGCGCCAGTGACGTACTCGTCCTCCGACGTGACGTCGAGCGACACCCACTCATCGGCTGAGGTGCAGGTGACGGGCGCGATGGCGAGCTCGAAGTTGACGCGCCCCGCGTTGTGGGTGACGAGCAGCTGGTCGCCGAACGGCTCGATGTCGTACTCGACGCCCTGCCGGCGTGGTGCCACGACCCGAGGTGTGCCCAGCGGGTCGTGTGCGTCGAGGAGCCGGAACTCGCTCGTCGTCTTCGAGCCGATGGCGATGATGACGAGCCGGTCGTCCCGCGAGGAGCCGACCCCGACGAAGAACCGCTCGTCGGTCTCCTCGTGCACGAGCACGTCGGCCTCTGCGGGCGTGCCGACCTCGTGGCGCCACACCTGGTGCGGGCGCCACGCGTCGTCGACCCTCGTGTAGAACAGGTGACGCTGGTCGAGCGACCACGCCAGCGAGCCCCCGGTGCGGCGCACCGTGTCGTCGAGCTGGACCCCGTCCGCGATCCGTCTCACCCGCACGTCGTAGCGCTCGTCGCCGACGACGTCGACGGCATACGCGAGCAGGTCGCCGGTGGGTGACACCTCGCTGGCGCCCACGGCGAAGAACTCGTGGTCGCGGCCCTCCTCGTTGTGGTCGAGCAGCACCTGCTCTCCCACCGGCGGGCGGCCCTCGTCGAGAACGGGGCGCTCGGGGTGGTCGGCGGTGACCACGCGCGCCTCGACGGCGTACTGCTCGCCCTCGACGGTGCGCGAGTAGTACCACCAGCGGTCGTGGCGCACCGGCACGGACAGGTCGGTCTCCTCGATGCGCGAACGGAACTCCTCGAAGATCGTGTCGGCGAGCGGACGCAGGTGCTCCGTGCGCTCGGTCGCCCAGGCGTTCTCGGCCGCGAGCAGCGCGCGGAGCTCCGCCGAGTCGCGGTCGGCCATCCAGGCGTACGGGTCCTCGAAGCGGTCACCGTGGTGCTCACGGACGACGGGGTCGCGTCGCGCGACGGGGGGCTCCAGCATCCGTGCAGTCTAGGAGGGCAGCGTGGTGCGACCCGGCAGGTGGGGCGGTGCGCCCGACACGCTGCACGGCGTCGCCGTGGTGTGCCCGAACGCGGGACGGCCCGGGATCGCAGGGATCCCGGGCCGTCCTCAAGACGGGGGTGTGGCAGGTCAGTGGATCTTGACCTGGCCCTGCACCCGCTGCGTGCCGCTGTCGTAGGCCACGGCACCGGCCGGGTCACGCACGACGAGGCGCAGGGTGTCGCCGCTCGCCGCGTCGGTGGCGGTCACCTCGAACCGGTAGCCCGGGGCGCCCCCGACGGTGGCCGAGCCAGCGAGGCGGGCCGTGTCACCGGTGACGACGAGCCAGTCGAGGCCACTCGAGGCAAGCACCATCCCGGGCGTCGACAGCGTGAACGAGCCGTCGGGGCGGCTCGTCCGCGACGCGTACCGCGCCGACACCTGGAACTGCGCCTTGCCGGTGGCGGATGGGTCGCCCGTGATGGCGCCCTTCGGCGACGCGAACCATCCACCGCCGGTGAGGAACCCTGCGGCGCGGTCGTAGACGACGACCGTCGTCGTGCTCGTGTCGCTGTTGCCCCACTGGTCGGTGACGGTGACCGTCACCGGGTAGACACCGGCGGCCGCGTAGGTGTGGCTCCCGCTGACGGCAGAACCGGTCACGGTGCCGGCACCGGTGGATCCGTCGCCCCAGGCGACCGACGCGGTGTGCGTGTCGAGGCCGTCGGCGTCGGTGAACGAGGCGCTCACAGCGACCGGGGAGCCGACCGGGACTGCGGCCGACGGCCCGCTCACGGCGCCGACCACGGGAGCGGCGTTGGTGAGGTCGAGACCCACGACGACCGGGTCGTGGTCGGAGATGCGGTACTCGTCACGCGCGTACAGCGTGCCGACCTGGTTCGCCGTCTTGAACTCGGTGTTGTAGTCGAGGATCGAGGGCTCGTCGGCGTTGATGTGCCAGTCGGCGACCCCGGCCACCTGGCTGCTGATGGAGGCCGAGCCGAGCGCGTGGTCGAGGTAGCCCCACTGCCCGTCGAACGCGTAGGAGTACGCCTCGCGGCCGTTGCGCTGCTCGATGAGGTTGGTGAAACCAGCCCCTTCGAGCGTCGTGATGGGGTCCTCCTTGGCGTAGGAGTTCATGTCGCCGAGGATGAGCACATCGGGGTCGCCCGTGCCCGTCGGGTCGCCGGCGAGCCAGTCCGCGAGGAGCTGGGCCGAACGGACGCGCACCGCGGTGCAGTTGCCCTGACCGTCACCGGCGTCGGGCTGGTCGCACGCGCTGCCCTTGCTCTTGAGGTGGTTCGCCACGGCCACGAACGTGCCGCCGGTGGTGTTGTCGCGGAAGGCCTGCGCGAGGGACGGCCGGTTGCGCGGGGCCGAGTCGCCACCGTTGACGAAGTCGACGGTGTTGAGCGCGGCGGTGGTGCCCACCGGGGTGACGGCCGTGGGCTTGTAGAGCATGCCGACCTTGATCGCGTCGGTGCCCATCGCGTCGACCTGCCCGGTGCGGGCGTCGGCGTCGATGAACGACCAGACGCCGTCGCCGTCCTTCTCGTTGAGCTTGCCCACGAGGAACTGCTCTGCGCTGTCGGCGCCGTAGCCGTCGTTCTCCATCTCCATGAAGGCCACGACGTCGGCCTTCGTGCCCGAGACGGCAGCGACGGTCTTGCGCCACTGCCGGTCGAACTCGGCTGGGGTGTTGGCGCCACGGCAGTCCATCGGGGCGCCGATCGTGCCTCCCTTGCAGTTGTTCGCCTTCGAGTCGAGCGTGTTGAAGAAGTTGAGTAGGTTCATCCCGACGACGCGGGTGTGGCCACCGACCGCCGGCGACGTCTCCGGCCGCGGGTTGGTCGGCTGGAAGTCGACAGTGTCGGCCGGTGTGACCGGCCGGATGCGGTAGGCGTTGGGGCTCGACGCGTTGCCGCCCCAGGTGTAGTTGAGCACGCCCGTCAGTCCGGTCACCGTGTCGCCGCCGCGCAGCGTGTTCGCGGCAGAGAGGGGCTGGCCACCGCGCCCGAAGACGATCGGGTCGACGTTCTGGGCCTGCGACGTGTCGTCGAGGATGATCTTGCGCTTGTCGTTGGCGGCCTGCACCGCAGCAGCATCGGCGCCGGGGGCGGCGACGTTGGTCGGCTGCTCGAGGCGGCCTGCCTGCGACAGGGTGACCTGCCCGAAGCGACCGAGCTGGAAGTGCTCGGTGACGCTCATGGCCTGCGGGAGCGTCACGAGCATGCCCTCGTAGCGCTCGAGCGTCGTGGCCGAGGCGACGGGGAACGTCACGTCGGTGGGGGTCACCGAGCCCGTGCCGCAGACGGCGACGGTGCTCGCGCTGACCTGCGTCTGGCCCTGGTTCTCGCCCGCGGTGCCGGTCACCGTGACGAGGTCACCGACCTTGACCGAGTCGGCGCTGCTGCTCTCGAAGACGAAGATGCCGTCGGACGTCGCGGGGTCGTTGTCGCCGTTCGGGTCCTGGATGAAGAAGCCACGCAGGGCCGGGGAGGCACCCTCGTAGTCGCCGACCACGACGCCGCGGGTGGTGACCCGGCCGGTCACGGCCGCGGTGTCGCCACTGCCCTGGATGACGGGGATCGACGTCGTCGGTGCCTCGCACGGGTTGCCCGCCGGCGTGGCGAAGTGCAGCACGAAGTCCGACGTGAGGGTGTCGGGCGGGTCGATCGCGTCGACGTCGGAGACCGAGCCGCCGGTGACGGTCAGGGTGCACGCATCGCCCGCGGCGAAGTCGCGAGCCGGGTCCAGGGTGTAGGTGGTCTGCCCCGTGTTGCTCAGCGCGAATGCCTTCGTGCCACTGACGGAGCAGACGAGGGAGAACGCACTCGCAGGCGCCGTGACCGGCTCGGAGAACGTGACCGACACGTTCGCACCGGCGGAGACCGAGCTGCTCCCCTCGGTCGGGGTCGTCGAGGTGACCGACGGGGCGACGTCGTTCGCCGGGCCGCCGTCGACCGTGTGGCTGCCGAGACCGTCGAACGTGTCGCTGTCGTAGCCGTTCCACTCGACCGATGGGTCGAACGCGTCGGCACCGTTGGTGTCGCCGCTCGTGACGGACGACCGGCGGCGAAGCGTGTTGTCCATCGTCGAGGTGAGGCCCGTGCCCCACTCGTTCGTCGGCCGTACGCCCACCTGGCCGAGGACGTCGACCACCGTGGTGTCCTTGCGGAGCACGACCGCGTCGTCGCCGTTCCAGTTGGCGCTGCCGCTCTGCTGGTCGGACAGCGACGTGAGAGCGGCGACGGCGCCGCTGTTGGCGAGCACGTGGACGTCACCCGATGCGACGGTGCCGGTGAGGGCGATCGTGCTCGTGGCGGCCGTGGCGCCGTTGGCGAAGACCTGCACGTCGTACTTGGCCGCGGCCAGGTCGATGGTCGCGCCCGTGCCGTTGTAGATCTCGAGGGCCTTGTTGCTGCTCGAGCCCTCGACGTACTCGCTGATGAACAGCTCCGACGGGGCCGCCGCTGAGGCCGGTGCGGCCGCGACGAAAGGGGTGATGCCCACGGCGAGCGCAGCGGTGGTGACCGCGGCTACCCGACGCAGGGCAGGACGAGATTGACGCATTGAAGATCCTCCCTGGGACCGGCTCTTCCGCTCGGTCTGCGGGTCACCCTAGACGGGGTCGCGCCGTCTCGCGCGTCGAGATCCCGACGGCCTGCTGAACGGCCGGTGACATCGCAGCGGCGCCCGGAGGGGTGGCGGGCACGGTAGGTCCGGCACCTCGTCAGGGCGTCGGACCGAGGCTCTCCCCCGCCCCCTGCCCGAGGTCCGGGCAGCTGCCCGGCCACGCTGACAGTCGGCGTCGCGTGACGAACCGGCGCGGTCTCCCGTCGACCGGGTCGTCGAAGGCGAGGACGGCCGCGAGCAGCTGCAACGGACGTGAGAAGTCGTCGAGGGGCACGTCGATCTCGACGGGGTAGAGCGGGTCGTCGACGATCGGGATGCCCAGCCCGTCGAGCTGGCAGCGCAGCTGGTGGGTGCGACCGGTGCGCGGGCTCAGCCGGTAGAGCCCGATGAGCTCCCCCACGCCCGGGCCCCTTCCCGGTCGTCGCGCTGTCTCGAGCAGCTCGACGAGCGTCTCGGCGTTGGGTTCGGCACCCGGCACCTCGTGCGCCTGGTGTGTGCCGTGCCGCTTGACCAGATGCGTGCGGCGCACGACCGGGAGCACGAGGTCGTCACGCACGGGCGCGACGGCGAGGTACTCCTTGTGGGCCAGACCCTCGGCGAAGACGCGCTGGTAGGCACCGCGCCACCGCTGCTCGGCGGTGAACATCAGCACGCCCGCGGTCGGTCGGTCGAGCCGGTGGGCCGGGGTCAGCCGGTCGAGACCGGTGAGGACGCGCGTGCGCGCCAGGGCGCTCTGCACGACGTGCCGGCCGCGCGGCATCGTGGCCATGTCGTGCGGCTTGTCGACGACGACGATGCGGTCGTCGCGGTGCAGGACGTCGAGCGTGTCGGGGTGCACGACCTCGGCGGGCAGGTCACGGTGTGCCCAGACGACCGACTGCGGCACGAACGGGGCATCGGCGGGAACGGGCGTCCCTGCGGCGTCGACGAACTCGCCGGCGGTGAGCATTCGGTCGACCTCGTTCGGGGTCAGGCCGCCAGCCAGACGCTCCACGAGGTGGTCGCGCAGGGACGTCCACGGTCCACCCTGCGGCATACGGAAGCGCTGGGCGTCGACGCCGTCACGAAGGGGTAGCGGCGACGGCGGGATGGCGCCGCGCGCCACTCAGCGCACCTTCGCGGGTTCGGCGAGCGCGACCTCGACGTCGGCACCGAGGAACCGGCCGTATGCCGCCGCGGCCCGTTCGACGTCGCGCCTCCGGCTCGCGCCCAGCGGGACGAACGGAGACACCTCGACGACGGTGCGGCGGGTGCCCTGCTGCCGCCGCCACGTGCCGGCCACCTCACCGTCGATGACGAGAGTCGGCTTGAACACCATGTTGCGGCCGGGGACGACGCGGTGGAAGTGCTCGGGCGGCAGCGTGACGTCACGGGACTTGTAGCCGAGGAGGAACTCGTCCCACTGCGGGAGCAGGTGGACGCCGCTGTGCCCCAAGGGTTCTGACGTGTCAAGGGCGCCGGCGCGAGGTCCACCCGCCCTGTCGACATGAGAGAGCCACACCTGGCCGTCGACCTCCTCGCGCACCAGCTGGTGCTCGACGAGCGCGAGCGCCTCGCGAGTGAGGCCGAGCGGCTTGAGCAGCCAGCCGGCGAGGTCCTTCTCCGTGACCGGGCCGTGGCCACGGAGGTAGCGCTCGGCCATGGTGGCGAGGCCCTCCTCGCGGGAAGGCTTGCGCGAGTGCGGAACCCAGCTGTCGATGAGGACGAAGCTCGGCTGCCGGCCGATGATCGGTCCTTGGCAGAGCAGCCCGGTCATGCAGTGGTGGCCGACGAGGTGGTAGGCCCGCTGGCCGGTCGGGTCGATGCCAGCATCGACGAGCAGGGCGATGACGTCGGGCCGGCTCACCGGCTCTCTGAGGTGCTCCTCGAAGAGGCGACCGGCGAGGTCGATGTGGGCTGCGCCGATGCCGAGCTGCGCGTAGCGGGTCGCGAGCTGCTTGCCGCGCGGCGCGGCGAGCAGCTCGCACATCCAACGGGCGTCCTCGGCCGGCACCCAGTGGATCGTGCCGCGCATCGGCCAGGTGCGCACGATCTCGCGGCGCTCGACGGCCTGCTCGACCTCGGCCAGGGTGAGCCCGGAGCGGACTCCGAGCGACCAGACGCCGCTGCCGTAGTCCTGGGCCTGCAGGGCTCCGAGGCTGCGCGTGACCTCGAGGGCCGGGACGGAAGCCGCTGCGCTGCCCAGGGCGGGGGCGAGTCCGAGCGCGGCCATCCGCGCCCGGCGCAGACGCTTGCGGTCGGCCGCCGCCATCGGGCTCACGTCAGCTCAGGCACGCCGGACCGAGGAGGGCCTTCAGATCGCCGAAGAGCGCCGACGTCGCGTTGACGCGCAGGGAGTCGTCGAGCGACATGAGCACCGATCGCCCGGGCTGGGTCAGCTTGACTTGCACCTCGGTGGCCCCGGGGTGCTCGCCCAGCACACGCTTGAGGCTCTCGGCGACCGCCGCGGTGGCGCGCCCGAGTGGGAGGGTCAGCACGACGGGACCGCGCGGACCCTCCTTGATGTCGGGGATCATCAGCTCCTGCGCGAAGATCGAGATCGAGTCGTCGCGCGCGCTGATGCGACCCTTGACGGCGCACACGGTGTCCTGCGCGAGCATCGTCGAGTAGGTCATGTAGGCAGACGGGAAGAAGAGGCACTCGATCGCACCGTCGAGGTCCTCGACCGTGGCGATGGCCCAGAGGTCGCCCTTCTTGGTGCGCTTCAGCTGCAGGCTCGTGATGAGGCCGGCCACCGTGACGGGCGTGCCGTCACCCTTCGGGTCGTCGCCCATGAGCGAGGCGATCGAGGTGTCGGCGTGGGTGGCGAGGATGTGCTCGATGCCGAACAGGGGGTGGTCGCTGACGTAGAGACCGAGCATCTCGCGCTCGAACGAGAGCAGCGTCGCCTTGTCCCACTCCATCGTCGGCACCGGCGGGAGCCCGTCGAAGGCACCGGCCTCACCAGCGGCACCGGTGTCGGCCTCGTCAGCGAAGCTGCCGAAGAGGCTGTCCTGGCCGATGGCCTCCTGCTTCTTCACCTCGACGAGGGCGTCGATGTAGCGCTCGTGCACCTCGACCATGCCGCGGCGGCTCTCACCGAGCGAGTCGAAGGCGCCGCCCTTGATGAGCGACTCGATGGTGCGCTTGTTGCAGACGACCGCCGGCACCTTGGAGAGGAAGTCCTTGAACGAGGCGAAGGCGCCCTTCTCCTCGCGGGCCTTGACGATGGCCTGGACGACGGGCAGGCCCACGTTGCGGATGGCGGCGAGACCGAAGCGGATGTCGGTGCCCACGGCCGCGAAGTTGGCGACCGACTCGTTGACGTCGGGGGGCAACACCTTGATGCCCATGTGCCGGCACTCGTTGAGGTAGAGCGCCGACTTGTCCTTGTCGTCGCGCACGCTGGTGAGCAGTGCCGCCATGTACTCGGCGGGGTAGTTGGCCTTGAGGTAGCCGGTCCAGTAGGAGACGAGGCCGTATGCCGCCGTGTGCGCCTTGTTGAACGCGTAGTCGGAGAAGGGGACCAGGACGTCCCACAGGGCCTTGACCGACGCCTCGTTGAAGCCCTGCGCCTTCATGCCCGTGGAGAAGGGGACGTACTCGGCGTCGAGGACCTCCTTCTTCTTCTTGCCCATGGCACGACGCAGCAGGTCGGCGTTGCCGAGCGTGTAGCCGGCGAGCTTCTGGGCGATCTCCATGACCTGCTCCTGGTAGATGACCAGGCCGTAGGTCATGCCGAGGATCGGGTCGAGGGCCTCCACCATCTCGGGCTGGAGCTTGCCCTCCAGCTTCGGGTCGAGGGGGGTGAGGGCCTGCTTGCCGTTCTTGCGCAGCGCGAAGTTCGTGTGGGCGTTCACACCCATCGGACCGGGCCGGTAGAGCGCCAGGGCGGCCGAGATGTCCTCGAAGTTGTCGGGCTGCATGAGACGCAGCAGCGCCCGCATGCCGCCGCCGTCGAGCTGGAACACGCCGAGCGTGTCACCCCGCCCGAGCAGGTCGTAGGTCGCCTTGTCGGTCATGTCCTTGGACAGCGCGTCGAGGTCGATGTCCTCGTCGCGGTTGACCTTGATGTTCTCGATGGCGTCGTCGAGGATCGTCAGGTTGCGCAGGCCCAGGAAGTCCATCTTGACCAGGCCGAGCGACTCGCAGCTCGGGTAGTCGAACTGCGTGATGACCTGGCCGTCCTGCAGCCGCTTCATGATCGGGATGACGTCGACGAGCGGCTCGCTGCTCATGATGACGCCGGCCGCGTGCACGCCCCACTGGCGCTTGAGCCCCTCGAGGCCCTTGGCGGTGTCGACGACGTCCTGGAAGTGCTTCTCGGTCTGCACGAGGGCCCGGAAGTCGACGCCCTCGTTGTAGCGCTTGTGCTCGGGGTTGTAGATCTCGGAGAGCGGCACGCCCTTGCCCATGACATCGGGCGGCATCGCCTTCGTCAGCTGCTCGCCGACTGCGAAGGGGTGGCCCATGACGCGGCTGGCGTCCTTGACGGCCTGCTTGGCCTTGATGGTGCCGTAGGTGACGATCTGCGCGACGCGCTCGGAGCCGTACTTCTCGGTGACGTAGCGGATGACCTCACCGCGCCGGCGCTCGTCGAAGTCGACGTCGAAGTCGGGCATCGACATGCGCTCGGGGTTGAGGAACCGCTCGAAGATGAGTCCGTGGGGCACGGGGTCGAGGTCGGTGATGCCCATGGCGTACGCGCACATGGAGCCGGCGCCGGAGCCACGGCCGGGGCCGACACGGATGCCGTTGCGCTTGGCCCAGTTGATGAAGTCGGCGACGACGAGGAAGTAGCCGGGGTAGCCCTTGGAGACGATGACGTCCTCCTCGAAGGCCGCCTGCTTGCGCGCGTAGTCGGGCACCCCCTCGGGGAACCGCCGCTGCAGGCCGGTCTCGACCTCCTTGATGAACCACGACGTCTCGTTCTCACCCTCGGGGCAGGGGAAGCGCGGCATGTAGCGCCCCTCCCCCTCCTCGAAGGAGACCTCGCAGCGCTCGGCGATGAGCAGCGTGTTGTCGCACGCCTCGGGCAGCTCACGCCACAGGTGGCGCATCTCCTGGGCGGACTTGAGGTAGAAGTCCTCGGCGTCGAACTTGAACCGGTTGGGGTCCATCAGGGTCGAGCCTGACTGGACGCAGAGAAGGGCTGCGTGCGCCTTGGCGTCCTCGGCGCGGGTGTAGTGGAGGTCGTTGGTCGCGACGAGGGGCAGCTTGAGGTCGCGGGCGAGGCGGATGAGGTCCTTCTGGGTGCGCCGCTCGATGTCGAGGCCGTGGTCCATGAGCTCGACGTAGACGTTCTCGTTGCCGAAGATGTCGCGCAGCTCGCCGGCGACCTCACGAGCCTCGTCGTACATCCCGAACCGGAGCTTGGTCTGGATCTCGCTCGAGGGGCAGCCCGTCGTGACGATCAGGCCCTTGCCGTAGGTCGAGAGCAGCTCACGGTCGATGCGCGGCCACTTCGTGTAGACCTGGTCGAGGCTCGCGATCGAGGTCATCCGGAAGAGGTTGTGCATGCCCTCGTTGTTCTCGGAGAGCATCGTCATGTGGGTGTAGGCGCCACTGCCGGAGATGTCGTCGCGGCCGCCGTCGCCCCAGCTGACCTTCGTGCGGTCGGTGCGATGCGTGCCGGGCGTGATGTAGGCCTCGACGCCGATGATCGGTTTGACGCCGGTGCCCTGCGCCTTCTTCCAGAACTCGTAGGCGCCGAACACGTAGCCGTGGTCGGTCGTCGCAAGCGCCGGCATGCCCATGCGTGCCGCCTCGGAGAAGAGGTCGCCGATGCGGGCCGCACCGTCGAGCATGGAGTACTCCGTGTGCACGTGGAGGTGCACGAAGTTCTGGTCGTTGCGCGGGGCTGCTTCGGTCGACATCGTGGACGAGTCTAAGCCCGCCCACCGACGCCCCCGCGCGTGTCGTCGGGGGTGTCGGAGACGGCACCCGCCCCACGCTCGGGGCAGCGTTCACCCTCTTCTCGAGGGTTAACCCTCAGAGGGTTGCGACGACGTCGAGGGCGCGCTGCAGGTCCTCAGGGTAGGCGCTCTCGAAGTGGACGTACTGCCCCGTGCCCGGGTGCTCGAAACCCAGGCCGGTCGCGTGCAGCCACTGACGGTCGAGGCCCAGCCGCGACGCGAGCTTGGGGTCGGCGCCGTAGAGGGGGTCGCCGCAGCAGGGATGCTTGAGCGCAGCCATGTGGACGCGGATCTGGTGGGTGCGCCCGGTCTCGAGGTGGATCTCGAGCAGGCTCGCGTGCCGGAAGGCCTCGAGCACCTCGTAGTGGGTGACCGAGTGCTTGCCGGTGCTCATGACCGCGAACTTGAACTCGGCGCCCGGGCGTCGACCGATCGGCGCGTCGACCGTGCCGACGAGCGGGTCGGGCAGCCCTTGGACGAGCGTGTTGTAGGTCTTGTCGACCTGGCGGCTGCGGAACATCTGCTTGAGGCGGGAGTAGGCGTACTCGCTCTTGGCGACGACCATGAGGCCCGACGTGCCCACGTCGAGGCGGCTCACGATGCCCTGGCGCTCAGGCGCACCCGAGGTCGAGATGCGGTAGCCCGCGGCGGCGAGTCCACCGACGACGTCGGGCCCGGTCCAGTTCAGGCTCGGGTGCGCAGCGACCCCCACCGGCTTGTCGACCACGACGATGTCGTCGTCGTCATGGACGATCGTCATGCCCGGCACGGGCTGGGCGATGACCGCGATGCTCGGGCTCTGCTCGGCCGCTGGCAGTGACACCTCGAGCATCGCGCCGGCCGAGAGCCGCTCGGACTTCGCGACGGTCTTGCCGTCGACGACGACGTGACCGTCGGCGGCGAGGTCGGCCGCCTTGGTGCGTGAGACGCCGAAGAGGCGCGCCACGCCGGCATCGACGCGCTCACCCTCGAGACCGTCGGGGACGAGGACGGTGCGCACGTCAGGCATCGTCGCCCCGCCCCCTGGGCGTGTCGTCGTCGTGACGCAGCGGCGACCGGTCGTCGGATCTCGGCCCACCGCGGTCGCGTCGGCCGTCGACCCCGATCCCGAGCAGGGCGAGCAGCACGATGAGGCCGGCGGCCGACACGATCCAGATGTCGGCGACGTTGCCGATGAACCACCGGTTGTAGTCGATGAAGTCGACGACGTGACCCTGGCCGCCCCCCGGCGGACGCACGAAGCGGTCGGTGAGGTTGCCGATGGCCGCCCCGAGCAGCAGCCCGAGGGCGACGGCCCAGGCGCGCGACCCGAGCTGTCGCGCGACGACCACGATGGCCACGAGCACCGCGAGCGCGATACCGGTCATCACCCACGTGTTGCTGGCCCCCAACGACAGCGCCGCCCCCGGGTTGCCGATGAGCTTGAAGCGGATGAGGTCACCGATGAACGGCCGGGGCTCGCCGTCGGCGAGCGCATCGAGGGCAACCATCTTGCTCAGCTGGTCGCTGAGGTAGGCGAGCACCGCGACGGCCCCGAGCACGACGAAAAGCCGCTTGCGCCGGGCAGGCGTCGGGCGGCTCTCGTCGACGGGGGTCGAGCTCACGGTCTCGCGGGTCGTAGTGGTGGACACGCCGTCGACGCCCACAGGGGGCGTCGTCGTGGCGTGGTCGGGCGTCAGTGGCGGTCCTGCTTCTGCTGGCATGTCATGCACAGGGTCGCACGAGGACGTGCCTGAAGTCGAAGCTTGCCGATCGGGTTGCCGCAGTTCTCGCAGATGCCGTACGTGCCGGCCTCGAGCTGCTCGAGCGCGTGCTCCGCCTGGAGCAGGCTCGCCCGCGCGTTCGCCGCGACCGAGATCTCGTGCTCCCGCTCGGCCGTCTTGGCTCCGGCGTCGGCCTGGTCGTCGCCGGCGCCGTCTCCGGACGCCCGCAGCAGGTCGTCGAGCTCGTCCTCGGCGAGCTTCAGCTCGACCCGGTGCTGCTCGATCTCGTCGACCAGGACACCGCGCACCTCGCGGATCTCGTCCTCGTTCCAGGGGCTCTCGTCGTCCTTGACCCGAAGGCGCTCGGCGATGGACCGGGCGGTGGGCTTGCTTGCCGTCTTCGATGAGGTCTTCGTCGCGCTGGCGCGGGGACCTGCGGTTGAGCTCGTCGTCACTGCTGCCTTCTTCGTACGCGTGGCGGGGGCCTTGGTGGCGGGCTTCGCGCTCGCCGCACCCGCTCTGGTGGATGTCGTGGGAGACGGCCTGGCGGCCGTTGCGGTTCGGGGGGACGTGCGCGGGGCCGACCCCGACGCACTCTTCGTGGCGGCCTTCTTGGCGGGCGTGGAGCTCTTCGCCGTCGAGACCTTCGTGGCGGGCGTCGCCTTCTTCGTCGCGCCGCCCTTGCCGGACCCGGCCGCTGACCTCGCAGCCGGGACTGCCTTCGTCGCAACCTTCGTCGCAGCGACGCTCTGCTTCGACGGGGCCTTCTTCGTCGGACTCGCCTTCTTCACGGTGGCCTTCGCGGCGGGGGCCGTCTTCGCGGTCGTCTTGGCGGCGGGGGCCTTCTTCGCGGTCGTCTTCGCGGTCGTGGCCCTCGTCGCGCTCTTCGCCGCGCCCTTTGCCGCGCCCTTTGTCGCTGCCTTCTTCGCGGGCGACGACTTCGTGCCGACGGCCTTCGTCGGGGCCGCCGTTGCCGCACCGGCGCTCGTCGCCTTGCGGCCTGCGGCACGTGCGACGGCGCCCTTCACCGCGCCGGCGGCCTTGGCTGCAGTGCGAGCGACCGCCGTTCGGGCGTTCGTGCCGTTGGCGGACGCGGCCTTGCCGGTGTGGCTGGTGGCCGGGCTCTTCTTGGCGGCGCTCTTGGCGGTGGATCCGGGGGGTGAGACCTTCTGCGCGCCAGCGGTCTTCGTCGCTCCCGCGGTGCGTTTCGCCGCCGTCGCCTTCGTGGTCGCCTTCGTCTCGGCGCCCGTCCTGCTGGTCGCGGTGGAACGCGTGGCCGCGGTCGCCGCTGCCGTCGTCTTCTTCGCCGCCATCAGATCCTCCGTCGCTCGAGCCGTCGACGCTGACAAGTGGGGCTGACAATAAGCCCCTCGGGGTGCCCGCACAAACGCGAAACGCAGATGCGGCTCAAGAGTTCGCCCCTCGAATACAACGCCGGCCGCCCGGGAGGGTTCCCGGACGGCCTGCGTGCGTCTGATCGAGCTAGGGGCTCAGCCCTGGTTGCCGTCACCGGCGCCGGCGTGGGCCGGCTCCTGGACGCTCGAGTCGAGGTCGTGGAGCTGACCCTCGATGTAGGACTTGAGGTTGGTGCGGTAGTTCTTCTCGAAGCCGCGCAGCTCGGAGATCTTGCGGTCGAGCAGGCCCTTCTGCTTGTCGAGCTCCTCGAGCAGGGCTGCCTTCTTCTGCTGCGCCTCGGCGACCATGCCGGTGGCCCGCTCGCGGGCCTCGGTGAGCATCTGGTCGCGCTGCGAGCCGGCCTCGCTGAGCATCTGGTCGCGCTGCGAGGTGGCCTCGGCGATCATCTGGTCGCGCTGCGAGGTGGCCTCGGCGATCATCTGGTCGCGCTGCGTCGCCGCCGCGGCCGCGAGCTGCTCGGCCTGCTGCGTGGCCTCGTCGTGGCGGGCCTGGCCGGTGTTGATGAGCTCGTCGTGTCGGGCCTGTGCAGCCGCGAGCATGTCGCGGTGGCGGTTCTCCGCCTCGGAGATGAGCTCGTTGCGTCGCGTCTCGCCGGCTGCGACGTGCTCGTCGTGCAGGCGCTGGGCCAGGGCGATGACCCCGGCGGCGTCGAGGTTGCCGGACACGGCCGGGGCCTCAGGGGCAGCGGCAGCGGCGGCGGAAACGGCGGGCGCCTTGGCGGCCTCGTCGCGCTGGCGCTTGGCGTCGGCGGCGGCCTCCTCGCGCAGACGCTTCGCGTCGGCGGCAGCAGCCTCGGCGTCGGACTGGGCCTTGGCGGCGCGCTCGTCGGCCGCCCGGGCGTTCTCCTGCGCCTTGCTCAGCTTGGCCTCGGCCTCGGCGACCTGCGAGTTCAGGCCGTTGAGCTTGGCCTGCGCGTCGTTGAGCGCCTGCGAGTCGACCGCGGACTTCGCGGCGGCCTCGGCACGCTCGGCCTCGGCCTTGGCACGCTCGACGCGCTCCTTGGCCGCGCGCTCGGCGTTCTCGGCGTCGGCCTTGGCCTTGGCCGCGCGGTCCGTGGCCGCCTTGAAGGCGCGCTCGGCGTCCTGGATCTTCGCGGTGAGGCCGCCGAGCTTGGCGTCGTCGCCGGGACGACCCACGGCCGGCATGGCCGCGGTGGCGCCGTCGGCACGGACCGCCGACTGGTTCTTGCTCGCGCGGCAGTCGTTGAGCTGCTTCAGGTAGTCGTCACGCTGCTCGATGAGCGAGCGCATCTCCGCCACGATCTCGTCCAGGAAGTCGTCAACGTCCCGCTCCTCGTAGCCACGGCGAAACTGCGTGGTCTGGAAGTGCTTGTTGAGCACCTGTTCCGGCGTAAGCGCCATGGGTCACCTCGATACAGACGGAATGGTTCGGGTCAACGGTATCTAACGTTCCGGTCACGAACCAAAGCCATCCTCACCGATCGGCGCGCGCGCCGCCTCCCGAGCTGCGGGATCCGACGTGCGCCGAGGGGTCAGAAGAAGCTCGGCACGTTGAGGGCGAGAGAGGTCAGCAGCATCAGGACGAGGAAGCTGAGGTCGAGCCGGACGCCACCGAGGCTCGGTGACGGGATCACTTTGCGCAGGGCACGCAGGGGTGGGTCGGTGACGGTGTAGACCGCCTCGGCCAGGACCAGGACCACCCCGGAAGGCCGCCACGACCGGGCGAGCACCTGCACCCAGTCGATCACGAAGCGACCGATGAGGGCGATGAAGAAGGTGAAGACCACCACCCCGTAGATGGTCCAGAACGCGTCCATGTCGGCCAGTGTCCCTGATGTGCGGGCAAGAGTGTGAACCGGGGCCATGATCCATATGCGACCGTGACCCCCGATCGGACTCGTGACGGACCGGTGGGGTCAGCTCTGGTTGAAGAAGCCGCGGGTGGAGGTGGTGGGGGTCTCGGGCTCGTCGGCAGCGATCTCGACGTGGGCCGGCGACAGCAGGAACACCTTGGAGGTGACCCGCTCGATCGTGCCGTGGAGTCCGAAGACGAGGCCGGCGGCGAAGTCGACGAGGCGCTTGGCGTCGGCGTCGTCCATGTCGCTGAGGTTCATGATGACCGGCACCTGGTCGCGGAACCACTCACCTATGTTCTTGGCCTCGTTGTAGGTGCGCGGGTGGATGGTCGTGATGCGGTTGAGCGACCCGACCTCCACGTCGCGCACCACGGCGGCGACGGGGCGCTTGGTCGGCAGCTGCGTCACGGCTGCGGTGTGCTCGGGCTCGTCGTCGTAGCGGTCGGACTCGTCGTAGGCGTCGTAGTCGTCGTAACGGTCGTGGCGCTGGTCCTCCTCGCTGAGTCCGAGGTACACCATCGTCTTGCGCAGTGCCCCTGCCATGGCCAACTCCCAAACGCTCGATTGCGGTCGCTGCCGACGTTACAGAAGTGACGGACGTGATCCGAGGATTGCCGTGCCGACACGCAGGTGTGTCGCCCCCTGCCGGATGCCGGCCTCGAGGTCGGCGCTCATGCCCGCCGACAGCCAGTCGGCTCCGGGGTGACGGGCACGTATGCCGTCAGCCACCTCGCGCAGCCGGGCGAAGGCCTCGTCGGGGTCGGCCCCGAGCGGGGCGACGGCCATCACGCCCTTGAGGGTGAGCAGCCCGTGCCCGGCGACCGCGTCGGCAAGACCGGCGGCTGCCTCGGGCAGGACCCCGCCACGCGCGGTGTCGCCGTCGAGGCTCACCTGGAGCAGCAGCCGCAGCTGCCGGTCGGCGGCGTGCGCCCCGCGGTCGAGCGCGGCCACGAGCTTGGGCCGGTCGACCGACTGGACCACGTCGGCGTAGCCGGCGACGTGCCCTGCCTTGTTGCTCTGGAGCTGCCCGATGAAGTGCAGCGTCAGCTCGGTCTCGCCCTCCTCCGCGAGGGAGTGGCGGACGACGCGGAACTTCTCCCCGGCCTCCTGGTCCCGGTTCTCGCCGAAGTGACGCATCCCAAGGCGATGGAGCATCAGGACGTCCGACGCCGGGAAGTACTTGGTGACGACGACGAGGGTGACCTCGCCGGGGTCACGGCCCGCCGCCTCGCAGCCGCGCTCGATGCGCGCGTGGACCGCGGCGAGGTTATCGCGCAGCTGCCCCAGCCTCTTCTCGTCCTGCCGCTCGTCCTGCCGCTCGTCCTGCGGCTCGTCCTGCGGCTCGAGCTGCGGGCCGTCAGGGCCGGTCATGCGTGTGCCGCCCGACGCAGGACGACACCGGCGAACCGCCCCGTGCGACCGTCGCGGCGGTAGGAATAGAGGTCGCCGCTCTCGCGCGTGCAGCCCGGCACCCAGTGGACGGCGACCCCGGCCGAGGCGAGCTGCTCGACGACCCCCGTTGCGACGTCGATGGCGGGCGTGCCCGTCCACGATCTCGCCGCCGAGGCCGGTGCCGTCGCGGCAGCAGCCCTGGACATCTCCTCCGGCACCTCGTAGCAGCGCCCGCACACGGACGGCCCCACGGTCGCAGAGATCTCGCGCGCGCCGAGGTCGCGCATCGCCTCGACCGCGCGCACGGCCACGCCGGCGACCATCCCGGGCCGACCCGAGTGCACCGCGCCCAGCACGCCGGCGTCGACGTCGTGGAGAAGGACTGGCACGCAGTCGGCCACCAGCACCGCGAGGGCGAGGCCCGGTGTGCGCGTGACGATCCCGTCGACCGGCGGTGGCTCGCCGTGCCACGGCGAGTCCACCTCGACGACGTCGGCCCCGTGCACCTGGTTCATGAACACGATCTGCTCGCGATCGAGGTCGAGCTCACCCGCCAGGGCCCGGCGGTTCGCCTCGACCTCGTCGGCGTCGTCGCCCACGTGGCCGCCGAGGTTCAGCCCGGCAAACGGGCCGCTCCCCCGCCCGGCGGACCGTCCGGTGAAGCCCAGCTCGACGCGGCCGCCGGGAGAGTCGCCGCCGATCGCGGAGCGCCAGTAGAACACGAGGACAACCTACGTCGAGTGCCCACGTCCCCACGCGGCGGGCCGGACGGGCATCCGCAGGTGTGGGGAGGTGGGCACTCGACAGTGGTTGCTGCAGGGCCTACTTCAGGAAGTCGGGCACGTCGAGGTCGTCGCCCTCGTCGAACGTCACCTGACGCGGGGGCTGCTGCACCGGCTGCGACGGGGCGTGGTGCTGGGGCTGCTGCGCCTGCTGGTGCTGGGCCGGCTGGTGCTGCTGCACCGGGGCCCCGACCGGCTGCTGGGTGGGCAGCTGCTGGGCCTGTGCCGGAGCGGGCGCGGCGTACTGCGGGGACTGCTGCGGAGCGCTCGGCTGCTGGGCCACACCGTTGGTGTGCTGCGGGGCGGTGTGCTGCGGTGCCGGCGCCGCCGGGCGCTGCTGCTGGGCCTGCGGGCGTCCCATGACCTGTCCGAGCGCACGGTCGTCGTGACGCTGGGTGGGACCGCCGCTGTCGAACCCGGCCGCGATGACCGTGACGCGGACCTCGTCGCCGAGCGCGTCGTCGATGACCGCACCGAAGATGATGTTGGCCTCGGGGTGTGCCGCCTCCTGGACGAGACGCGCCGCCTCGTTGATCTCGAAGAGACCGAGGTCGGAGCCACCCTGGATCGACAGGAGCACGCCGTGGGCACCGTCGATGGAAGCCTCGAGCAGCGGGCTGCTGATGGCGAGCTCGGCCGCCTGGACGGCGCGGTCCTCACCGCGGGCGGACCCGATGCCCATCAGGGCCGAGCCGGCGCCCTGCATGACCGACTTGACGTCGGCGAAGTCGAGGTTGATCAGGCCCGGCGTCGTGATGAGGTCGGTGATGCCCTGGACACCCGACAGCAGCACCTGGTCGGCCGAGCGGAAGGCATCCATCATCGAGACGTTGCGGTCGCTGATCGACAGCAAGCGGTCGTTGGGGATGACGATCAGCGTGTCGACCTCCTCGCGGAGGCTGCCGATGCCCGACTCGGCCTGGTTGGCGCGGCGCCGGCCCTCGAAGGTGAACGGACGCGTCACGACACCGATGGTCAGCGCGCCGAGCTGTCGGGCGATGCGGGCCACGACAGGAGCGCCACCGGTGCCCGTGCCACCGCCCTCACCGGCCGTCACGAAGACCATGTCGGCCCCCTTGAGGACCTCCTCGATCTCCTCGGCGTGGTCTTCGGCGGCCTTCTTGCCCACCTCGGGGTCGGCGCCGGCGCCCAGCCCGCGGGTCAGCTCGCGGCCGACGTCGAGCTTGACGTCGGCGTCACTCATGAGCAGCGCCTGCGCGTCGGTGTTGATGGCGATGAACTCGACGCCCTTGAGGCCGACCTCGATCATGCGATTGATGGCATTGACGCCGCCGCCGCCGATGCCGACGACCTTGATGACGGCCAAGTAGTTCTGCGGTGCTGCTGCCACGAGAGTGGGCCTTCCTGACTGGTGGTGCCGGTGCTGCGATGGGCTGGGGACGTGCGTGGAGCTGTCGGTGTCGCGGCTCGTTCCGAGCCTGTAAGCCCTCAAACCTTAAACGTCGAGATAAAGGTTACAGTTGGGTCACGAACCAGTGCCCCGACGGTATGACGAGCCGCAAGGCCGATCAACCCACGTCGCGGCGTGTCGTCAGGGTGATTGCCACATTTACCGCTAGCGCGTCCCAGTGGTCCCAGCAGCCCCATGGAACACACGACTCACGGATCGCCGCGACCTCGCTCACCGGGGACGGCTCAGCGCGTCACGGGAGACGACGGCACGCTGACGTCGATCGTCGAACCCGGCTCTCCCAAAAGGATCTTCACGAGCTTGGCCTTGCGCTCCCCCTCGCCGGCTCCGCCCCACACGACCGTCTTGCGCCGCTCCCCCGACTGCACGGTGAACGACACCTGGTCTGCCGACGAGACCGACACGCCGGAGACGTCGGCCCGCAGCGCCGACTCCAGCGAGCCGATCGCCTGCAGCGCCGCCGTCACGCCGGCCTTGGTCACCTGGGCGGAGCCCGAGCTGACGAGCGGCACGCCGGTCGGGGCCGTGGCCACGGTGCGGAACGCGAAGCCGTCGCGATCCACGACGTCCACCTGACCTCGAGGGTTGCGCACCGCCAGGACTGCCACTCTCGGCGTCACGTCGATCACGATGGTGTCGGGCAGGCTCCGGCTCACCGCGACGCCGCTCCAGGCCTTGCCCTCCACGAGACGTCGCGCCACCTCGTCGGTGTCGACCCCCATCAGGGGGCCACCGAGGGGAACGGCGGCCACGCTGCGCACCTGCGCCGCGGCGCCGGCACCGACGCCCGTCACCTCGACCTTCGACGCGGTGAGCAGGCTGCTGAACCAGCCGAGCCAGGCGAGGAAGCCGACCACGAGGAGCGCACCGATGAGCACGCCCGCGACCAGCCGCGGCCGGCGGCGCGCGGCCGCGGCGCGCCTCTCGAAGCGCGTGCGCGACGACGCGAGGCCGGTGCCCGCGACGCGCCGCGCAGCCCCGCGCTCGAGCATCACGACGCCTCGCCCCCGAGGATGCGCAGCACCTCCGGGCCGACCATGGTCACGTCGCCGGCACCGACGGTGAGCACGAGGTCACCCGGTCGGGCGAGAGAGGCCGTACGTCCTGCGACCTCGGACCACGAGGGCACGTAGTGGACCTCGGCCTCGGGCCGCGCGGCCCGGACGGCATCGGCGACGAGCTGCCCCGAGACCCCGGGCACGGGGTCCTCGCGGGCCGCGTAGACATCCATGACGACGACGACGTCGGCCGGGGAGAGGCCTGCACCGAGCTCGGTCGCGAAGTCGCGGGTGCGGCTGTAGAGGTGCGGCTGGAAGACGACGACGAGCCGGCCGGTCTCACCGACGAGCGCCTTCGCCGTCTCGACGACGGCCGCGACCTTGCCCGCGTTGTGGGCGTAGTCGTCGACGACGACGACACCACCCGCCTCACCCTTCGGCTCGAACCGGCGCCGGGTGCCGGTGAAGGAGGCGAGCCCTGCGAGCACCCTCTCGGGCTGCTGGCCGAGTCCGTGGACCGCCGCGACATAGGCGGCCGCGGCGTTGAGGGCGTTGTGACGGCCGGGCACGCCGAGCGTCATCCGCAGACGTGCTGCACGCGCGCCCGCAGCAGCGACCCCGTCGCCGCCATGGGGACCGGCGTCCGGGTCGTCCACCCGGTCGAGCACGGTCACCGACGAGGTGACGCCGTCCTGCTGGTGGTCGCCGAGGACGACGTCGGCTCCGGCGTCGAAGCCGTAGGTGAGCACGCGCGTTCCGGTCGTGCGGGCCCGCTCGGCGAGGGCGACCGCGCCGGGGTCGTCGGCGCAGGTGACCAGCAGCCCACCGGGCCGGATCGTGGCCACGAACGCGTCGTAGGCCGCCTGCACAACCTTGAAGTTCGAGTAGAAGTCGAGGTGGTCGGGCTGCACGTTCGTGACGATCGCGACCTCGGGTCGGTAGACGACGAACGAGCCGTCGCTCTCGTCGGCCTCCACGACGAACACGTCGTCGGACCCGTCATGGGCGTTCGTCCCGTGCTTGGCCAGCTCGCCGCCGACGGCGAACGACGGGTCGAGACCACACCCCTGCAGGGCGACCGTCAGCATCGAGGTCGTCGTCGTCTTGCCGTTGGCGCCGGCCACCGCGACCGGCCGACGGCCCTGCATCAGCGCCGCGAGCCCCTGGGCCCGGTGGAGCACCGTGGCGCCGCGCCCACGCGCGGCCACGAGCTCCACGTTGTCGTCGCGGATCGAGCTGCTCATCACGATGGCGTCGGCGCGCTCCTGGTGGCCCTCGTGGAAACCGACCCAGACGCCGGCTCCCTCGCTCTCCAGCGCCTTGAGCACCGGGACGTCCTTGGCGTCACTACCGGTGACGCGGATGCCGCGGGCGAGCATGATCCGTGCGACGCCCGACATGCCGGCGCCGCCGATCGCGAGGAAGTGCACGTGGCCGAGGTCTGCGGCGTTCGGGACCGCCGCCCGGAAGTCGAAGCGCGCCGCC
The DNA here is from genome assembly GCF_052115265.1 of Terrabacter sp. 2RAF25. NCBI lineage: Bacteria > Bacillati > Actinomycetota > Actinomycetes > Micrococcales > Intrasporangiaceae > Terrabacter > Terrabacter sp. 2RAF25. The sequence goes on along the minus strand of NZ_JBFRGJ010000008.1, from coordinate 332,127 downwards.
GCGAAGGGATCGTCGACGGTGGGCGTGCGGGGGGTCTGGGTCACGAGCTCCTGCTCTCTGCTGCGCGGTCGACGAGGTCGGCGAGCTTCTCGTCGGCAGCCGGCTCGCCGAGCGCGCTGGCCGCCGCGGCCATCCGTGAGACACGCTCGCCGTCGGTGGCGAGCGGCACCAGCTCGGCGTCGACCCAGGCGGGCGTGAAGGCGCTGTCGTCGACGAGGACTCCCCCACCGGCGGCGACGACCTCGGCCGCGTTGGCCCGCTGCTCGCCGTTGCCGACGGGCAGCGGCACGTAGACGGCGGGGAGTCCGACCGCGGTCAGCTCGCAGACCGTGTTGGCGCCGGAGCGGGCCACGACGAGGTCGGCGGCGGCATACGCGAGCTCCATGCGGTCGGCGTAGGGGACGACGACGTAGGGAGCCCCGTCGGCCGAGGGCTCGGGGGTGAACTCCTTGCCGAGGCCGGTCACGTGGAGGACCTGGATGCCGGCGCGGCCCAGCACCTCGACCCTGGCCCGGAAGGTGTCGTTGAGGCGCTGCGCGCCGAGCGACCCACCCGTGACGAGGACGGTCGGCCACTGCGGCTCGAGGCCGAAGTGTGCGAGGGCCTCGGCCCGCACCGCGGCCCGGTCGAGGGTCGCGACCTCGTGGCGGAGCGGCATCCCGATGCGCTGGGCGCCGGGCAGGGACGTGCTCGCGAAGGTCGTCGCGACGGCATCGGCCCAGCGGGCGCCGAGGCGGTTGGCGAGGCCGGGTCGGGTGTTCTGCTCGTGGATCACGATGGGAACGCCACGGCGTCGGGCGGCGAGGTACGCCGGCGTGCTGACGTAGCCACCGAACCCCACCACGACCTCGGCCCCGGTCTCGTCGATGGCTCGGCCGGCGGCGTCGACGGCCGCCTTGAGGCGGCCCGGCAGGCGCAGCAGGTCGGCGCTCGGGCGTCGTGGCAGCGGCACCTTGGGCACCACCCGCAGCTCGTAGCCACGGGCCGGCACGAGGCGCGCCTCGAGCCCCTCCTGCGTGCCGAGCGCCGTCACCCTGATCTCCGGGTGACGTCGACGCAGCGCGTCGGCGAGGGCGAGCAGGGGCGACACGTGGCCGGCGCTGCCTCCCCCGGCGAGCAGGACGGAGGTGGGCGAGGACAGGGGGATCACCGACTTCTGCGACGTTGCGGAACCGAGCGGACGCGTGACGGGAGCACCGAGAGCGACCGACGGACGAGACTGGGGCGGGCGTCGAGCAGGGCCTTGCAGCCCGGCTCGTTGCGGGCGAAGGACAGCAGGATGCCGAGGGCCACGAGCGTCGTGACGAGCGACGAGCCACCGGCGGAGACGAGCGGCAACGGCACCCCGATCACCGGGAAGAGACCGATCACTGCACCGATGTTGATGATGGCCTGGCCGAGCAGCCACGCCATGATGCCGAAGCCGGCAACGCGCACGAAGCGGTCCTGGGTGCGGCTCACGAGCCGGAAGCAGGCCCACGCGAGGATGCCGAAGAGCAGCAGGATCATCAAGGTGCCCGGAAGTCCGAGCTCCTCACCGATGATCGCGAAGATGAAGTCGTTGTGGGCCTCGGAGAGCCACTCCCACTTCTCCTTGGACGCCCCGAGGCCGACGCCCCACCAGCCGCCGTCGGCCAGCGCGTAGAGCCCGTGCACGGACTGACCGCACCAGCCGTCGGGGTCGGCCTGGCACGTCGGGTCGAGCCAGCGGGCGATGCGGTCCATGCGGTTGTTGCTGCCCGTCACCATGACCGCGACCCCGACGAGGGCGAGGCCGCCGGCGATGCCGAAGACGCGCTTGGGCGCCCCCGCGACGAGCAGGACCGCTGCGATGATGACGAGGACCACCATGGCCGTGCCGAGGTCGTGCCCCGCGAGGATGAGCCCGAGCACGACGGTCGAGATGGGGATGAGGTAGGGCAGCACGACGTGGACCATGCTCGTCATCCGCGAGGACTTGTTGGCGAAGATGACCGCGCCGACGAGCACGAGTCCGACCTTGGCGAACTCGGCGGGCTGGAACTGGACCGGTCCGAGCGCGATCCAGTTGCGGTTGCCGTTCACCGACTTGCCGAACGGGATGACGGCGGCGAGCAGGATCACCGACACGACCATCGTCGGGAACGCGAGGCGCTTCCACCAGCTCACGTCGAGTCGGCTGGCGAAGCCGGCGACGACGGCCCCGATGACGGCGAAGAGCAGCTGGCGGACGAAGATCGAGTAGGAGGCCTGGTCGGCGATGAGCGCCTCGACGCTAGACGCGGAGAACACCATGATCAGGCCGAAGACGACCAGCGTCGAGGTGGCGCCGAGGATCAGGTAGTAGGTCGTCAGCGGCGACTCGAGCTTGCCGATGACCGGTAGCGGCCTCGGCCCCGAGGAGGCGGTGCCCGCCTTGTCGTCGGCGGTCGTCGCGCTCACTCCGGGCCCCCGTGTGCCTCTTGGTGCCGCCGGACCGCCTCCTCGAAGGCGTCTCCGCGGGCTCCGTAGTTGGTGAACATGTCCATCGACGCGGCGGCAGGTGCGAGCAGCACGACGTCGCCCGGCTGGGCGAGGCGGGCGGCCTCCCTGACGACACGGTCCATGACTCCAGTGTCGGTCTCGGACACGTCGACGACCGGCACATCGGGCGCGTGTCGGGAAAGGGCCAGGGCGATCTGCGCCCGGTCGGCCCCGATCAGCACGACGCCGCGCAGCCGCGAGGCCATCTCCTCGACGAGGCTGTCGACGTCGGCGCCCTTGAGCAGTCCGCCCGCGACCCAGACCACGGAGTCGAAGGACCGGATCGCCGCCGCGGCAGCGTGCGGGTTGGTCGCCTTGGAGTCGTTGACGAAGCGCACGCCCTCGACGGTGGCGATCTCGGCGATGCGGTGGCGGTCGGGGCGGAAGGCACGCAGCCCGTCGCGCACCGCGATCGGACCCACGCCGTACGCGCGAGCCAAGGCGGCCGCCGCGAGGGCGTTGGCCACGTAGTGGGGAGCCACCGACGGCGCGTCGCCCTGCAGGTCGGCGAGCGTGCACAGCTCGGCCGCGGAGCGCTGTCGCTGCTCGACGAACGCGCGGTCGGCGAGGACGTCCTCGACGATGCCGACCATCGAGGGTGCCGGGATGCCAGTGGTGAAGCCGACGGCACGGCAGCCCTCGACGACGTTGGCCTCCATGACGAGCTGCTCGGTCTGGATGTCGGCGACGTTGTAGATGCAGGCCAGGTGGGTGTTCTCGTAGATCTTGCCCTTGGCCCGGAGGTACTCGGCGTAGCTGCCGTGCCAGTCGATGTGGTCGGGGGCGACGTTGAGCACGGCCGACGCGACGGCCGAGATCGACCGCTGCCAGTGCAGCTGGAAGCTCGACAGCTCCACCGCGAGCACGTCGTAGGGCTCGGGGTGGAGCACTGCCTCGAGCAGCGGCGTGCCCACGTTGCCGGCCGACGTCGCTCGAAGGCCGGCGTGCCGCAGGATCGAGGCGAGCATGTTGACCGTGGTCGTCTTGCCGTTCGTGCCTGTGACGGTGAGCCACGGCGCGGCGCCCTCGCGCGCCCGCATGCGCCACGCCAGCTCGACCTCGCCCCAGACGGGTGTGCCGGCCGTGGCGGCCGCGAGCATGAGCGGGTCGTGCGGCGGCACGCCCGGCGAGGTGACGACGAGCTCGGTGCCGGGAGGCGGCTCGGCGACGTGCTCGGCGCCGAGGCGCACGTCGACGTCGAGGATGCCGAGGATCGTCGCGCGCTCGGTGATGACGTCCGTGGTGTCGCGCGAGACGACGGTGACGCGGGCCCCTCGCTCGGCGAGGGCGTCGGCGGCGGCGAAGCCGGAGACCCCGAGGCCGACGACGAGGACGTTGATGCCCGACCAGTCGGCGTCGCGGTGCGTGAGCCCCTCGCGGGGCTCGTAGAGCGGGTCGAAGCTCACTGTGACCCCACCACCCACTCGGCGTAGAAGACGCCGAGGCCGAAGGCGACGAAGAGTCCGGCGATGATCCAGAAGCGGACCACGACCGTCACCTCGTTCCACCCGACCATCTCGAAGTGGTGGTGCAGCGGTGCCATCCTCAGCACCCGTTTACCGGTGGTCTTGAACGAGGCGACCTGCGCCACGACCGAGAGCGTCTCGAGCACGAACATGCCGCCGAGGATGACGAGCAGCATCTCGGTGTGCGTCGCGATCGCCAGACCCGCGAGCGCACCGCCGAGGGCGAGCGAGCCGGTGTCGCCCATGAAGATCTTCGCCGGGGTGGCGTTCCACCAGAGGAACCCGAAGCACGCGCCCATGCCGGCTGCCGCGACCAGGGCGAGGTCGTGCGAGTCGCGCACCTCGTAGCACTTGATGCCCGGGTTGGTCTGGCAGTTCTGGTTGTAGGTCCAGATGCTGATGAGGACGTACGCGCCGAAGACCATCGTCGAGACACCCGTCGCGAGGCCGTCGAGGCCGTCGGTGAGGTTCACCCCGTTGGACGCGCCGGCGATCATGACGTTGGCGAAGATGACGAAGAGGATGACGCCGACGACGGTGCTGCCGCCGAGCGCGAGGCTGATGTTCGTGTCGCGCACGAACGACACGAGCAGCGAGGCCGGCGTGCGGTACTGCTCGTTGGGGAACTGCAGGGCGAGCCCTGCGAACGTGATGCCGACGAGAGCCTGGCCGAGCAGCTTCTGCTTGGACCGCAGACCCAGGCTGCGCTGCTTGCGGATCTTGATGAAGTCGTCGAGGAACCCGACGAAACCGAGTCCGGCCATGAGGAACAGCACGAGCAGTCCGCTCGCGGTCGGCGGGTTGAGGGTGAGCAGGTGGGCCAGGAGGTACGCGCCCAGCGTCGCCGCGAGGATGACCGCGCCGCCCATGGTCGGGGTGCCGCGCTTGGTGTGGTGCGAGGTCGGGCCGTCGTCGCGGATGAACTGGCCGTAGCCGCGTTTGACGAGGAACTTGATGAACAGCGGTGTGCCGAACAGCGAGATCAGCAACGAGATCGACGCTGCGAGGAGGACGCCCTTCACCGCGTCACCGCCTCGTCGCCCGCCGGGACCGCCGCCGGGTCGGCGGAGGCGCCACCCTCCGCGGCGAGTCGGTCGCCGAGCCAGCGCAGACCGCTGTCACGGCTCGACTTGAGCAGCACCACGTCGCCCGGTCGCACGCGCGATGCCACGAGCTCGTGGGCCGCGTCGGTGTCGGCGACCCAATCGGCCCCCGGGAAGGCGTCGGCGATCGGACGGGCCCCCTCGCCCACGGCGACGACGTGGTCGAGACCCAGCTCGGCGGCATACGCCCCCACGCCTGCGTGCTCGGCGTCGCTGTCGGCTCCGAGCTCGAGCATCCCGCCCAGCACGGCCCAGCGCTCTCCCGTCGTCCGCATGGTGGCGACGGCGTCGAGCGCAGCGCGCATCGAGTCGGGGTTGGCGTTGTAGGCGTCGTTGACGACGACGACCCCGTCGGGCCGGTCGGTGATCTCCATGCGCCACCGGCTCACGGCCTCAGCAGCAGAGAGACCGGCGACGACCTGGTCGAGCGAGAGACCGAGCTCGAGGGCTGCGGCCGCGACGGCGAGCGAGTTGCCCACGTGGTGGGCGCCGCTCTGCCGCAACGAGACCGACGCTCTGCCCTGAGGGCAGACGAGGGTGTATGCCGCCCGGCCGCGCTCGTCGAGCACGACGTCCTCGGCGCGAACCTCAGCCTCGGGCGCGAGGCCCACGAGCTGCACGCGTGAGCTGAGGCCCGCGGCCATCGCGGCGACGACGGGGTCGTCGGCGTTGAGGATCGACAGCCCTTCAGCGGGCACGGACCGGGGCAGCTCGGCCTTGGCGACGGCGATGTTCTCTCGCGAGCCGAACTCGCCGACGTGCGCCGTGCCGACGTTGAGCACGATCGCCACCTGCGGCGGCGCGATGCGTGTGAGGTAGTCGATGTGACCGATGCCGCGGGCGCCCATCTCGGCGACCAGGAAACGGGTGGTCGGCGTGACCCTGCAGACGGTCAGCGGCACGCCGATCTCGCCGTTGAGCGAGTTGACCGGAGCGACGGTCTCGGCGACGGACGACAGGACCGAGGCGAGCAGGTCCTTGACGCTCGTCTTGCCGGACGAGCCGGTGATACCCACGACGCGCAGCTCGGGCGCGCGGTCGACGACGCCGCGCGCGACGCGACCGAACGCCGTCTGGACGTCGTCGACGACGACGCACGGGAGCCCGTCGACGACCCGGGACGTCAGCGCCGCGACGGCGCCTGCGGCGGCGGCGGCAGGCACGAAGTCGTGCCCGTCGGCGGTCTCGCCGAGACGGGCGACGTAGAGGCTGCCGGGGCCGCACTCACGCGAGTCGGTCGTGACGGTGCCGTCGACCGAGATCGCCTCGGGGGTGCCGGTCCCGTGGACCTCACCACCCGTGAGGTCGCGGATCTCGCTCAGCAACAAGGGGATCAAGCCGTCACCCCCGACGAGGTGGCGGCTGCGAGGGCGGCGCGCACGGCGTCGCGGTCGTCGAACGGGTGCTTCACTCCGTGGATCTCCTGACCCTTCTCGTGTCCCTTGCCGAGCACCACGACGGTGTCGACAGGGCGGTCGTCCCCCGGGTCGACCACCGCGAGCGCGATGGCCTCGGCGATCGCGCTCGCGCGCGTGCCGCCGTCGATGATGTCAGTCGCCCGCGCGCTGCCGTCACGCACCACCTCGCGGGCCCCCGCGGCGACAGCGGCCCGGATCTGGGCGGCGTCCTCGGAGCGGGGGTTGTCGTCGGTGACGACCACGACGTCGGCCTGGCGCGCTGCCGCAGCCCCCATCGCGGGCCGCTTGCCGCGGTCGCGGTCGCCTCCCGCGCCGAGCACGGCGATCAGCCGGCCCTCGGTCGAGGCGCGCAGGGCCGCCAGGGCGGCGTCGACGGCGTCGGGCGTGTGGGCGAAGTCGACGATGCAGCGGGGGGCACCGCGGCCGCCGGCAGCGACGACCTCCATGCGCCCGGGCACCTCCGGCGGCACTGCCATGGCGGCCTCGACCGCGGCGGGCTCGAGCCCGATGCGCAGCAGTGCCAGGGCGGCCAGGGCGGTGTTGGCGACGTTGAAGTGGCCGGGCAGGTGCGACACCAGAGAGAGGGTCGCGCCGGTCGCGCGCTCCTCGAGGGTGAACTCACCACCCGTCGACTCGTCGACCGACCAGTCAGCCCGCGCCGTCTGCGTGCTCGCGGCTGCCGCGTTCGTCGAGAGCGTCGTGGTGGGCACGCCCGACTCCCCCGCCAGCCGTCGCCCCCACTCGTCGTCGACGCAGACGACGGCGGAGCGCGAGCGCCGTGGTGTGAACAGCGACGCCTTCGCAGCGAAGTAGTCGTCCATGGAGTCGTGGAAGTCGAGGTGGTCCTGCGAGAGGTTCGTGAACAGGGCGACGTCGTAGACGACCCCGTCGATGCGGTGCAGCTCGAGCGCGTGGCTCGAGACCTCCATGACGCAGGCGTCGATGCCCCGTTCGCGCATGACGCCGAGCAGCGCGTGCAGGTCGGTGGCCTCGGGAGTGGTGCGCACCGACTCGATGCGCTCGTCGCCGATGCGTGTCTCGACGGTCCCGATGAGCCCGGTGCGCCGGCCGTGGGCCCGCAGCGCCGACTCGACCAGGTAGGCGGTGGTGGTCTTGCCGTTGGTGCCCGTGATCCCGAGCATCGTCAGCGCCGCGGACGGGTGCCCGTAGACGAGGTCGGCGACGTCGCCGAGGACGCCACGCGGGTCGGCGCTCACGACGACCGGCACGGGGCAGTCGGTCAGCTGCTCGCGGCCCTCCGGGTCGGTCAGCACGGCCACCGCGCCGGCGGCCACGGCGTCCGCGGCGAAGCGCGCGCCGTGCACGTTGAAGCCGGGGAGGGCGGCATACAGGTCGCCCTGGACCACAGCACGGCTGTCGAGCGTGACTCCGGTCACGAGCACGCCGTCGGCGCCGTCCGGGGCCCCGATCCGTGCGGTCAGGTCGCGAAGGTGCACGCCGGACGTGGCGGGTCTTGGGAGGGAAGGTGACACGTCATCCCAACTTACAGGCCATCCCGCTGGGCCCGCGCATTGCTGATCACCTGGGGGTCGTCGGACGACAGCGGCTTCTCGGCCCAGACGTGGTAGTCGAGGTTCGACTTGGGGCTCGGCGGTGCGCTGGTGCGCTCGAGCAGATAGCTCATGATCTGGTTGAAGACCGGCCCCGCCAGCATGCCGCCGAACATGCCGGCGGACGGCTTCTGGATGAAGACGGCGACGACGTACTTCGGCGCCTCGGCAGGTGCGAAGCCGATGAACGAGGCGGTGAAGCCGTTGTAACGCTTCAGCTTGTCGTCGTAGCGGTCGGCCGTGCCCGTCTTGCCGGCGACGCGGTAGCCCTTGATGCGAGCGGCGCTCGCGGTGCCGTTCTGGCCCGTGACCTCCTCCATCATCCGCGACAGCTTGACGGCGGTGTCCTCGGTGACGACCCGTGACGGCGTCGTGGGCGCCGACGGGATGAAGGTCCCGCTGTCGCTCACCGTGCCCTCGACGAGGGACGGGGGCACGCGTACGCCCTTGTTGGCGATGGTCTGGAAGACTCCGGCCTGCTGGATCGCGGTGACGGCGTAGCCCTGGCCGAAGAGGATCGTGTAGCGGCGGGTGGACACCCAGTCCTTCGCACCCGCCAGCAGGCCGGCGGACTCACCGGGGAAGCCAACGGGGGTCTTCGACCCGATGCCGAACTTGCGGTAGTACGCCTCCATGACCGCCGGCGGGACGCGCTCGCCGATGAGCATCGTGCCCATGTTGGATGACTTGGCGAGCACCCCGGTGGCGGTCATGTTCTCGACGCCGTGCGGTTCGTTGTCCTTGAACGAGGTGCCGGCTCGAGGCAGGCGCGGCGGCACGATGACGCCGGTGTCGGGCGTGATCACCTTCTGCTCGAGTGCGGCCGCCATCGTCATGAGCTTGCCGGTCGACCCGGGCTCGAAGGCGTCGTTGAAGGCGTAGTTGCCCAGAGCGGCCTTCTTGGCGTCCGCGAGGTCGTTGGGGTCGAACGTCGGGTAGCTCGCGGCGGCGCGCACCTTGCCGGTGGCCACCTCGAGCACGACCGCGGTGCCCGACTCGGCCCCGACACCCGTGACCTGCTTGGCCAGCGCGTTCTGGGCGTACCACTGGAGGTCGGCGTCGATGGTCAGCTTGACGTCGCGCCCGTTGACGACGGGGGTGTCGACCCGCTGCGACCCGGGGATGATGTAGCCGTCTCGGGCCCGCTCGGAGACGCTGACGCCCGGCGTGCCCTTGAGCTCTGTGTCGAGCATCTGCTCGACGCCGCCCGCGCCGCTCTGGTCGTCGGGACGCACGAAGCCGACGAGCTGGCCGAGGGCCATCGAGGTCGGGTAGATCCGCTGGGCCGTGCGCGTGCCGGTGATGCCGGGGATGCCGAGCGCGCGGATCTCCCGGTAGATCGCCGGGTTGACGTCGCGGGCCACCACGACGTAGCGCTTGTTCGGGCGGGTCAGCAGCGGCGTGAGGTCATCGGCGCTGCGCTGCAGGAGCGGTGCCAGCGCCGCGGACGCCTTGGTGACGCCCTCGGGGGTGCACTCGCCCGCGACCTTGACGAAACAGCCGATGATCGTCGGGTCGGCGGCGATGGTGAAGCGCTCGACGGAGTCGGCGAGCACCTGGCCGTTGGTGTCGAGGATCTGCCCACGCATGGCCGGAGTGGTCGTCTTAGTCGTGCGCTTCGACTGCGCTGCCTCCTGCGTCGCGGACGCGTCGAACGCCTGGATGCGCAGCAGCTGCCCCGCGAAGATCGTGAAGACGAACAGGATGGCCACGAACATGACCCGCGCCCTGCGGCGCGGGTTGGCCTTCGAGATCCTCAGCGGGCGCCGGGGGTCGCGGGGACCCCGTGGACCGCGCGGTCCCCGTGGACCGCGTGGGCCGAACGCCGCGAGGGGGGCGCGTGCGGCGCCGGCCCGCTTCGGAGCCGGCCCGCGGCCGCGGGAGGAGGGTGTTGCGGCGCTCCCGGCGCGCGCAGCGGGACGTGCAGCACGCGTACGCGTGGAAGCGGCACCCGACGAACGTGCGGGCCGACTGGCGTCGGCCTTGGAGCCCGACGCTCCCCGCCCGGTCGCGGCGGCGCGGGACGCCGAGTCGCGGGCGACTCCGGCGGGCTTGCGGGGCTGGCCCGTTCGCGACGAGGAGCCCGAGGTCGCAGCGCGGGACTGGGCCGTCCCGCCCGAGCCTCGCGTGGACGCTCGGACGCCCCCGCGGTCGCGGGGGGTCTCTCGAGCGGGCGTGGCGCCGCGGCCGGTCCGCCTGGGGGCGGCACCTCGGTCCTGCGTCACGGTCTCACCTCACCGTCGTCTCTCGGGTCTGCTAGTCCGTCGTGCCCAGTGTGGGCGCCGCAGACGTCCCGGTCGTTGCACCGGGTGCCGTCGGCGTGGCGTCCGCGCCGCCAGCGGTCTGGCCGGGCTTCACCTTGCCGTTCTTGCTCGTGCCGTTCTTCGCCTTGGCAGCCTTATCGGCCTTCGCCTTATCGGCCTTCGCCTGGTCGGCCTTCGCCTGGTCGTTCTTGGCCTTCTCCGCCGCGAGCGCGAGGTCGGCGGCGGACGCCGCATTGGTGGCTGTTGTCGCCGACGACAGCAGCTTCTTGACCTTGGCCGTCACGGCCGGCGGCGTCGGGCTCGTGACGATCGGGAAGGCGTTGTTCGTCGTCGCGGCCTCGGCCTGCCCGGTCACGGTGCCCTTGGCGAGGTCGATGTAGCCGCGCGTGTTCATCCGCACCATGCCGATCTCGGCTGCGCTGCGGGCGAGCGCACCCGTAGCGGAGGCACGGTCGATCTCCTCCTGCAGGTTGCCGGCCGTGTCGCCGAGGCGAGCGGACTCGCGGTTCAGGTCACCGAGGGCGAGGGAGCCCTGGGCGAGGGCGGTGTTGAGCAGCAGCAGAGCGATGAGGCCGCCCGTCAGGAGCCCGATGCAGGTGGCCACGAACGAGCCGTTCCCGGAGCGCGTGATCCGCGCCGGGATGACGCGGAGCGGCGCGGGAGCGGGGCCACGCCGCGGGACGCGAAGCGGCCGGGCCGTGGCGGTCATCTGGCTCATCGGGGGGTTCCCTTCCTGGTGGTGCTGGCTGAGGAGTGCGTGTCGCGGACGCGCTCGGCGACGCGAAGACGGGCCGAGGCGGCCCGGGGGTTGGTGGTGACCTCGTCGTCCGGGGGCGCCTCGGCGCCGCGCGTGACGAGGCGGAGGTATGCCGCGTGCTCGGGGAGCTCGACCGGCAGTCCGGGCGGCGTGCTCGAGGTCGCGCCTTCGGCGAAGGCACGCTTGGTGGCCCGGTCCTCCAGCGAGTGGTAGGACAGCACCGCGATCCGCCCACCGACGGCGAGCACGTCGATCGCCTCGTCGATGGCGCGGCGCCAGACCTCGAGCTCGTCGTTGACCTCGATGCGCAGGGCCTGGAAGGTTCGCTTGGCCGGGTGCCCGCTCTGTCGCTGGGACGCGGCGGGTATCACCCGGCGGAGCATCTCGACGAGGCGTCCCGAGGTCGTCCACGGCTCGGCCGCACGGTCGGTGACGATGATCTTCGCGATCTTGCGGGCGAACCGCTCCTCGCCGTAGTCGCGCAGGATCCGGGTGAGGTCCTCGACCGAGTAGGTGTTGAGCACGTCGGCCGCGGTCTTGCCCGTCGACTGGTCCATGCGCATGTCGAGCGGGGCGTCGACGCGGTAGGCGAAGCCCCGGTCTGCCTCGTCGAGCTGGAGGGAGCTGACACCCAGGTCGAAGAGGATGCCGTCGACGGTCGGCACGTCCAGGTCCGCGACGACGTCCTTGATCTCGTCGTAGACCGCGTGCACGGGCCGGAACCGATCGCCGAAGCGCGCCAGCCGATCCCCCGCGAGCGAGAGCGCCTCGCGGTCGCGGTCGATGCCAACGACGACGCACTCCGGGAAGCGTTCGAGCACTCCCTCGGCGTGACCGCCCATGCCCAGCGTGCCGTCGACGTGAACGGCGCCGGGGCGCTCGAGGGCCGGCGCGAGAAGCTCGAGGATCCGGTCGCGCATGACGGGGACGTGGCGTCCGTGCGCCGGTCCTCGATCACTCATGGGTGCGTCCCTCTCACGCTGGTGCTGCTGGTGGCCCTGCTCGCCCGCTGGGGCGCCTGTAAACAGATGTGTCTGATGTGGCTGGTGTGACTTGGCGGAGCCTGGAGGTGCGCCATGTCGGGGTTTGGGGGGTGGTGCGCCTGCTGCCGGGGGCGGTGACCAGGTGGAGGGTGCTGGTCGGGCCGGGTCGGCTGTCGGGTGGCTGTCGGGTGGCTCGTCGGGTGGCTCGTCGGGTGGCTCGTCGGTGTCGGTCGGGGGTCTGCTGGTCTGGAGTGGCCTGCGCTGTCCGGCGTGTCGACCTGGGGGCTGGTCCCCATCCGCTGCCTCGCCCGGTACGGGGGAAGTCGTCCCGGGAGCGGAGCGGCTGGAGGCCGGCACTCAGGTGCGTCGTGCCTCGAGCGGTGGGTCAGAAGAGACCGGGGATGACCTCCTCGGTGGTGTCGGCGAAGCTCTGCTCGGTCTGCTCGAGGTAGGCGTTCCAGACGGCGCTGTCCCAGACCTCGAGGCGGGAACCGGCACCGATGACGGTGACCTCCCGGTCGAGGCCGGCGTACTGGCGCAGGTTGGCGGGGATCGTGAAACGACCCTGCTTGTCGGGGATCTCGTCGGAGGCGCCGGAGAGGAACACGCGCATGTAGTCGCGCGCCGCCTTGCTCGTCGTCGGCGCCTGGCGCATCTGATCGGCGACCTTGACGAACTCGTCCATCGGGTAGATGAACAGGCTGCGCTCCTGGCCGCGAGTCACGACCAGACCGCCGGCCATGCGCTCGCGGTACTTCGCGGGAAGGAACAGCCGGCCCTTCTCGTCGAGCTTGGGGGTGTGCGTGCCGAGAAACATGGACCGCCACCTCCCCTTTGTCGACCCGCGGGCATCCCCATTCCCTACCTTGATGCCCCACGATACTCCACTTTGCTCCACCGTCAACGAACTTTGGCCCAAATTGGGCGGGCGCGTCCTGCATTTGTGCAGGTCAGCCGGGGTGGAGTGATGTGGAGTGCCTCGAGGCGACGACGGCCCACGATCACGGCACAGCCACGCCGGCAGCCGCCCGGCGGAGGCACGACGTCCCTCGTCGGAGGGTCCGCCCGTGCTCAGAGGTCTCGTGCAACCCCCCGAAACGAACCGATCGAGTCCCACAGACGTTGCCTGTGGAGGAAAGTGGAAAGGTGCTCGGCAGCGCCCGGAGCACCGTCGGGGCCGAGTTCCGCATGACACGAGTGCGGCATCCCTACCCGCGGCCGGGGTCCATGGGAGAAGATCTCCTGACGGGTCGCGCACCCGCGACGGGCAGGGCTGCGCCACCCGAGGCGCAGGACATGGGGACGACAAGCGGAGGACAGTGTGACGACGACGGACACCGGGCTCGAGACCACGGCAGACCGGGGCACCACAGCCGGCGCGGCCGACCTCGGCCTCATCCATGACGTGGCCGACCGGCTGATGGCGGCGATGACCAGCGTCATCGAAGGAAAGCCCGACGTGGTCCGCACGACGGTGACGGTGCTCTTCGCCGGTGGTCACCTGCTCATCGAGGACGTGCCGGGCGTCGGCAAGACGATGCTCGCCAAGACGTTGGCCAAGTCGATCGACGCGACGGTGCGTCGCATCCAGTTCACCCCTGACCTGCTGCCGAGCGACGTCACCGGCGTCAGCATCTTCAACCAGGACGCGCGTCGCTTCGAGTTCCGTCCCGGCGCGATCTTCGCGAACGTCGTCGTCGGCGACGAGATCAACCGCGCGTCACCCAAGACGCAGTCCGCCCTGCTCGAGTCGATGGAGGAGCGGCAGGTCACGGTCGACGGGACGACCTACCCGCTGCAGGCCCCCTTCATCGTGATGGCGACGCAGAACCCCATCGAGATGGAGGGCACCTACCCCCTCCCCGAGGCCCAGCGCGACCGCTTCATGGCGCGCATCTCGATGGGCTACCCCTCGCCCGGCGCCGAGCTCGACCTGCTCGAGAGCCACGGCGCGTCCTCGCCCCTCGAGGGGCTCACCGCCGTCACCGACGCCGACACCATCAATCGCGTCGTCCAGGCGGTTGCGCACGTGCACGCGAGCCCTGCCGTTCGCCAGTACATCGTCGACCTCGTCAGCCGTTCGCGATCGACGTCGGCGCTGCGGCTCGGTGCGTCTCCACGCGCCGCCCTGCACCTGCTCCGCGCGGCTCGCGCCTACGCCGCCCTCGAGGGCCGCGACCACGTCATCCCCGACGACGTCCAGGTGCTGGCCGGCCCCGTGCTGGCCCACCGCCTCATGCCCTCGAGCGAGACCCAGCTCGCCCGCCGAACGACCGCCGACGTGGTCACCGACCTGCTGCGCCAGGTGCCGGTGCCCCCGGCAGCACGTTGAGCGGGGCGAACTGCCGTGCGCGCCCTGCGCAGCGTCCTCACCACCCGGGGGATGGCCTTCTTCCTCTCCGGCATCCTGCTCTTCCTGGCCGGGGTCGTCCTCGGGTTCCGTGACATCACGCGCTTCGGCGTCCTGCTCGTCGCGCTCCCGCTCATCTCGTCGGTGCTCGTGCGCACGCGCAAGACCCGCATGCGCATCGAGCGGCACACCCACCCCGAGCGCATCAGCGTCGGCCAGGACGCCCACGTCACCCTCTCGTTCGAGAACGTCTCGACCACGACGACGCCGATCTTCCTGGCCGAGGAGCGCCTCGACTACGTGCTCGGTGACCGCCCGCGCTTCGTCGTCGGCCGCATCCCGCCCGGCCGGGTGCGCGCCATCGACTACGCCGTCCGGTCGCACCTGCGCGGCCGCCACCACCTCGGCCCGCTCGGGGTGCAGGTGCAGGACCCCTTCGGCCTCGCCAACCGCCACGCGGTGCTGCAGGGAACGGCCGAGCTCGTCGTGCTGCCGGCCGTCCACCCCCTCTCCTCGAACCGGCAGCCCAGCGCGGGTGTCGGCTCCGAGGGCGAGCAGGCCCACCTCATCGCCCTGCACGGCGAGGACGACGTGACGATCCGCGAGTACCGCGACGGCGACGACCTGCGCCGCATCCACTGGCCCGCGACCGCCCGCACCGGCGACCTCATGGTGCGCCAGGAGGACCGGCCGGCCCAGCGTCGGGCCGTCGTGCTGCTCGACCCGCGTCCCTCCGCGCACGGCGGGTCCGGGGCCAGCAGCTCGTTCGAGTGGGCGGTGACCGCGGCTGCGTCGGTCGCGGTGCACCTCTGCGAGTCCGGGTATGCCGTCCACCTCGTCTGCGCCGAGACCGTCGAGACGAGCCGTGCCGCCGATACGATGACGCCCGACGAGATCCTCGAGGTGCTGGCGGTGGCGGCACCCCGCGACGACACCGGCGAGGACGAGATCCTCCGGGCGGCGCAGGCCCTCGCGGCGGCCGGGGGCTTCCTCGTCGCGATCGTCGGGGCGCACGGGCGCGATGTGACCTCGCGTGTGGCGAGCCTGCGCCAGCCCGGCACGACCGGGCTGGCCCTCGTGCTCGATGCCCGCACGTTCGGTTCGACCGATGCAGACGAGGCCGAGCCGCACGTCGACTCGCTGCGCCTCGCCGGGTGGCGCGCCGTGGCCGTGCAGCGCGACGAGGACGTCGCACACGTCTGGGCCGTCCTGACGGCAGCAACCGTGGGAGGCAGTCGATGACCCGTCGCCGATGGAGGATCACGCTGCTCGGGGCGCTCGCGACGCTCGCCGCGGTCTTCCCCATCACCAGCCTCTTCATCGAGTCGAGCTGGCTGCCCCAGGCCATCTTCGTGGTGGCGCTGGTGGCCGGGCTCGGCCTCGTCGCCCGTGGCCTCACCCGCTCGCGCCTGCTCATCGTGGCGGTGCAGGTCCTCGTCACCACCTACGTCATCCTCGCCCGGTGGACGGGCGACAGCTTCTGGTTCGCGCTGCCGACCCCGACCACCCTCGAGGCCGCCAACTCCTTTGGCCTGCAAGCCCTCGAGACGGTCCAGCGGTACTCCGCGCCGGCCCCGCTCAACGACGGCGTCACCTTCTGCCTGCTCGTCGCGATCGCTGCGGTGGCCATCGCCGTCGACGCCATGGCCGCCACCTGGCGCAGCCCCGCCGCAGCGGGACTGCCACTGCTGACGGCATACCTCATCACCGCGGCCAACGGGCAGACCGCGCTGGCACTGCGCTACTTCGTCGTGCCGGTGGCGCTCTGGCTCGTCATGCTGCACACCACGGCACGCGCGCAGTTCGGCCGTTGGGGCACGGCCAGCGCCAACGAGCAGAGTGAGATCGACGAGGCCGCACACGACCGCGACGCCCTGCGCTCGTTCACCGCCGGAGCGCTCAAGCTCGGCGCCATCGGCGTCGTCGTGGCGCTGCTCGTGCCGGCGGTCACGCCGCACTTCCCGCCGCGCTACCTCACCGAGGGTCTCGGCCGGTCGGGCGATGGCGGCGGCGAGGGCTCGGTCGGATTCAACGACACCCTCGACCTGGCGCGCAGCCTCAACAACCAGGACCAGTCCCCCGTCCTGACCTACACCACGACCGCGTTCACCCGAGCTCCCCTTCGGGTGCTCGCCACGTCGTACTACTCACGCGGCCAGTGGATGGTCGTCGGGTCGGGGGGCAACCCTCCCGACAACCCCGCGCCCCTGCCGGCCGCGCAGCAGCACTACGAGATGACCGTGAGCGACAACACGCTCGCGGCTCCCCGCATCGCCGCCCCGTATCCCGTGGTGGCGGTAGCCATGGAGGGCACGCCCTGGACCATCGATCCCGTCACGCGCGACGTGCGGGTCGGCCGGGCCGTCAGCAACTACAAGGTCACCTACGCCGACCTCGCCCCGACCCCACCGCAGCTGCGCCAGTCGGGCACGCCCGACTCGCCCGACATCACCGAGGACGACCTGACGATCCCCGACCGGTCGCGCGACCTCATCCAGAGCTGGTCCAACCAGGTGACCAAGGGTGCGGACAACCCGCTCGACCGCGCCATCGCGATCCAGACCCACCTGCGCGACACCTCGCGCTACACCTACACGCTCGACCTCGGCGAGCAGCCCCGCGACGACCAGGGCCGGCTGCTCGAACCGATCCAGGCGTTCTACCAGACCCGCCGCGGCTACTGCGTCCAGTTCGCGACGGCGATGATCATGATGGCCCGGGCGCAGGGCATCCCGGCCCGCATGGCCATCGGCTTCCTACCGGGGCTCGCCTCCGGCGACAACCGCTACACCGTTCGCGCGAGCGACGCCCACGCGTGGCCCGAGCTGTACTTCCAGGGCTACGGCTGGCTCCGGTTCGAGCCCACCCCGGGCTCCCGCTCCGGCACCCCACCGCCGTACGCCGTGCTGGGTCCAGGCGGCGGGCCGACCGGCGGTGGTCGCAACGTCGACAGCCAGACGCCGGGTGCGACGGCATCCCGCACCCCCACGACCTCCGCCACGCCGACTGCCGTCCCGGTCCCCCAGGAGGTGTCACTGCTCGACTCCCTCGGGTCCGCGTTCACGCTGCGCAACGTCGTCACCGTCCTGGCCGTGCTCATCGGGCTGCTCGCGGCGTTCATCATGCCGATCACCGCCTGGTGGCTGCGCCTGCGTCGACGGCGCGCCGCCGTGACGCAGCAGGACCTCATCGAGGCCGAGTGGCAGGACCTCACCTCCCACCTCGGTGACCTCGGACTGAGTGCACCCGACGGAGTGACCCTTCGACAGCTGACCCGGCGCTACGTCACGGACGGTCACCTCGACCAGGAGAACGCGACGGCGATGAGCCGGGTCACCGCCACCCTGGAGAAGTCCCGCTACGACCGGCCCGAGCGCACCTCACCGCAGGAGGCCGTCCGCCTGCACCACGACATCCAGACGATCCGCAGGCAGGTCGGACGCACCCGCGCCTGGCAGACCCGCGTCCGGGGCTTCCTCTGGCCCGAGGCGGCGGTCTCGTTCTGGCGCTCCCTGCCCAACCGGCTGCTCAGCCTCCGCCGCCGCTGACCGGTCGAGGCGAACGGCGGCGTGGGCGCACTGGGATCGCTGGTGTTGATCGGGGCGATGCTCCTGTTCCTCGTGCTGGGGATCGCCGCGGTGACCTGGGCAGCACGCAGACGCTGGCGTCAGTCGCTGAGGGCTGCGCTCGCGGCCGGGTTGCTGGTGGCCGTCTACGCCGTCTCGCTGTTAGGCGTCAGCGCGACCGCTCCGGCTCGGAGCTTGGCCAACGGGGAGTGGAAGTGCTTCGACGACTGGTGCGTCTCGGTCACCTCGGCGGTCAGGACCGGCGACACCGTCCAGGTCGTGTTGGCCGTGCAGAACCAAGGACACCGGGAGCAGGCGCCGGACACGCCCCGGGCGTGGTTGCTCCACCACGGCCGACGAGACGAAGTCATCGTGCCGGGACTCGCCTCCAGGCTGCCCGGCGGATCCAGCCGCCATCTTCCGCCGATCGGGTTGACGGCCCCCGAAGCCGAACTCCCCCGGTTCCTGGTGACCGAGGGCGGGTTCCCCAGCGTGCTGGTGATAGGTGACGACAACTCGCCCTTCCACCCGCAACCGTCGTGGCAGCTCAAATGAGCACACCCGAGGCCCGGCGAGTCAACCTGCCAGATTGACTCCCGGTTGATGGCGGAACCAGACTGATTTCACCAAGCCAGCTGGTTGACGTGGGTGGACTTGTGCACCGTCACCTCGACCGAGGGGGTCCGCGTCGTGAGGTCAGCACTCCGGACAGCGGTCCTACTCATGACGGTGACGGGGTCCATGCTGACTGTGGTCGCCTGCACCAGTGCGGCTTCGAACTCGTCACCTACGACGTCGTCGGCGACCGCGTCATCGCCGAACGCCTCGTCGCTCGCCCCCAGCCCGGCTCTAGCCGGCACCACGACGCCGCCCGGCCCCGCCGCGTCACCACTCCCCCCCGCAACCGTCACCATCGAGGCACCGGGCTACACAGGGCTTGGCGAGGGCATCGCCATCACCGCCTCGGCAGTCTGGATCGCCTCGCACCATGGCGGCACACTCGACCGAATCGACCCCGCGACGAACACGGTTGTGAAACGCATACCCATCACCCGTCCAGGCAGCAGCGGCGCCCAGTTCGCCACGACCGGTTTCGGCAGCGTCTGGGTCGGGGTGGGCAACAACGCCTCCGTCGTGCGCGTCGACGCCCGGTCGGACAAGGTTCTGGCCACGATCTCGTTCCACGACCAGATGGAGCCGTGCGGTGGGGTCGCGGCCACCAGTCGGGCGATCTGGGTCTCCGAGTGCCTGGACGGCAACCACGTCGGACGCATCGACCCGCGAACGAACACGGCGACAACGGTCATGGACACCGGCGGGAGGGTCATCTGGATGGCGGGCGACCACGACACCGTGTGGTTCGTCACCGGCGGCGATCCGGACTATTCCCCCAACGCCCCCGGATACCTCGTCCACGTTGGAGACGACGGCACGTACCTCCACCGCTACACCCTTGGCGACGGATTCACCTCCGGAAGCGTCGTCATCGCATTCGGGTCTCTCTGGGTCAGCAGTTCGCACAAACCGCTCATCCTGCGCATTCCCTTACCGGCGCGTTGACAGTCAGCGCAACGACAACGACTACAGCCGCAGGACGACGGGAAGGGATCCGGGCGCAGCGGAGCCGCGGCGGCTGGCCCGCTCGAGCCGGGCGGCGTCGACGTCCTCGCACGCTGTGCGACCCGAAAATGCAGCAGGTCAGGCGCCCGGATGGGCACCTGACCTGCGCAACGCTGCGGGCTGATCCGTCAGTCGAGGTAGTCGCGCAGCACCTGGCTGCGGCTCGGGTGACGCAGCTTGCTCATCGTCTTCGACTCGATCTGGCGGATCCGCTCACGCGTGACGCCGTAGACCTTGCCGATCTCGTCGAGCGTCTTCGGCTGGCCGTCGGTCAGGCCGAAACGCATCGAGACGACGCCGGCCTCGCGCTCGGAGAGCGTGTCGAGCACCGAGTGCAGCTGCTCCTGCAGGAGCGTGAAGCTCACGGCGTCGGCCGGGACGACGGCCTCGGAGTCCTCGATGAGGTCACCGAACTCGCTGTCGCCGTCCTCGCCGAGCGGGGTGTGCAGCGAGATCGGCTCGCGGCCGTACTTCTGGACCTCGACGACCTTCTCGGGCGTCATGTCGAGCTCCTTGGCCAGCTCCTCCGGGGTGGGCTCACGGCCCAGGTCCTGGAGCATCTGACGCTGCACACGGGCGAGCTTGTTGATGACCTCGACCATGTGGACCGGGATGCGGATGGTGCGCGCCTGGTCGGCCATGGCGCGGGTGATGGCCTGGCGGATCCACCACGTCGCGTACGTCGAGAACTTGTAGCCCTTGGTGTAGTCGAACTTCTCGACCGCACGGATGAGACCGAGGTTGCCCTCCTGGATCAGGTCGAGGAAGAGCATGCCGCGGCCGGTGTAGCGCTTGGCCAGCGAGACGACGAGTCGCAGGTTGGCCTCGAGCAGGTGGTTCTTGGCCTTCTTGCCGTCCTGGGCGATCCACCAGAGCTCACGCTTGAGCTTCATCTCGATCTTGTCGCCCGAGTTGAGCTTCTCCTCGGCGAAGAGGCCGGCCTCGATGCGCTTGGCCAGCTCGACCTCCTGCTCGGCGTTGAGCAGGGCGACCTTGCCGATCTGCTTGAGGTAGTCCTTGACCGGGTCGGCGGTGGCACCAGCCGTGACGACCTGCTGCGCGGGGGCGTCGTCCTCGTCGTCGTCGCGGATGACGAAGCCGGACTCCTCTGCCTCCTCGGCCTTGGCTCCGGCAGCAGGACCACCCTCGCCGTCGTCGGAGTCCTCGGCAGCATCGTCGACGACCTCTTCGAGCTCGCCCACCGGGGCGTCGTCGGGCTCGGCGTCGTCAGCGTCCTCGGCACCGGCGGTTGCGGCACCGTCGGCGGAGGTGGCGGCGGACTTCGCCGCCGTCTTCTTGGCAGCCGTCTTCTTCGCCGCGGGCTTGGCGGCGGCCTTGGCCACACCGGCGTTCGTCGTGGCCTTCTTGGCCGTCGTCCTGGCTGCCGTCGACCGGCCGGTAGCAGCGCCGGCCGTCTCGTCACCCTCGACGGCGCCGGGTGCCGACGTCGTCTTGGTGGCAGCCTTCTTGGCGGCGGTCTTCGTCGTCGCGGTCGTCGTCCGTGTGGCGGACTTCGTCGCGGCGGCAGTCGTGTTGCGTGCGGTGGCCACACTGCCTCCCTTGGTCCCTGAACGGGTCTTCTTCGTCGTGCTGGAGTGCGGCGCGTCGACGACGATCTCGATGTCGTGGGCCTCGAGAGTCGTGAGGACCGGCTTCATCTGCTTGAGGTCGAGACCTGCGTCGACCTGCGCTCGCGCGATCTCAGTGCCGGTGATGGTTCCGTTGGTGCTGCCCTTGACCAGGAGCTGCATGATCGCCTCGTGCTGGAACACCTTCGGCAGGGTTTTCGGAGCTCCAGCGGTTGTTGCCTTGGGCACGGATGCAGTCGCCTTTCGTCGCACGGTCTCGTCGGATGATCGACCCGAAAGCGGGCATGCATCATCACAACGAACGAGAATGGGGGTTGGTGCCGGAAGGGCTTGGCCTGTCGGAGTCGACCCCTGAGTCGATCTCTCGGTCCGCCTCGTGCGATCCGGTACTCAGACATTATAAAGCGCCTCAGGGCGTCCGAGCGAACGCACCGGTGTGCAGCGTGGCGCCGGACCAGCCGCGGGACGTGAACCGGGTCCGTCGCGACCGGGTGGAAGGGGCGTCAATCGCCCTTGACGGCGAGGACGGGGCAGCTCGCGTCGAGCAGGATCCGCTGGGCGTTCGAGCCGAGGATGAGCTTGCCCACCGGGCTGCGGCGCCGGAGGCCGATGACGATGAAGTCGGCCTTCTCCTCCTCGGCGACGGAGATGAGGTCCTCGGCGGGGTCGTTGCCGCGGACGAGCTGGCGCACCTCGTGCTCGAGGCCCCTCTCATCGAGGAGTGCCTGCACGCGGGCGAGCTCGGTCTCGAACTGGTGCGCCTCGTTGGCGTCGAAGTCCTTGCCTCCCCGGTGGGAGCTGATGACGACGAGCTTCGTGCCTCGCAGGACGCATTCCTCGGCGGCTCGCTTGAGCGCCGCGCGACCTTCCTTGGTGGCGACATAACCAACGACGATGGCCACTTTCCCGGACCTCCTTGGGACGGAAACAAGCAGTGCTCGCACCGTACCCGAAATCACGTCACACGGCGCGTGCCGCGCTGAGCCTGCGGTCGGTGCCTCCGACGCGGCCCGAAACACCCCGAGCCGCAGGACGGTTCAGGTGTGGTCGGCCCGCCCGCGCGCGAGCGCGGCACTGACGATGCGCCCCACCTGGTCCTCCTCGATGAGGAAGCCGTCGTGCCCGAACGCCGACGTGATGTGCTCGCGGTGCGAGCGAGGCAGCGCCGCATGGAGGTCGTCCGAGAGGCGCGGCGGGTAGAGCCGGTCGGTGTCGACGGACACGATGGTGCAGTCAGCCTCGACGCTCGCCAGGGCCGCCGCGACACCACCGCGGTCGCGGCCGACGTCGTGCGAGTTCATCGCCTCGGTGAGGACGACGTACGAGTTGGCGTCGAAGCGGCGCGCGAGCTTGCCGGCATGGTGGTCGAGGTAGGACTCGACGGCGAACCTGCCCCGGTCGCCGGCACGCAACGGGTCCTCACCCAGCTGCGCCTCGCGCCCGAAGCGCTCGTCGAGCTCGCTCTCGGTGCGATAGGTGATGTGGGCGATACGGCGCGCGAGGCCGAGCCCTACATCGGGGCGACGGTCGCCGGCGTAGTAGTCGCCGCCGGCGAAGTCGGGGTCGTTGCGGATCGCGAGCAGCTGTGGCTGGCACCAGGCGATCTGGTCGGCGGTCGCGTAGGCGGTCGACGCGAGGACGATGCACCGGTCGACGTCGTTGGCATGCGTGACGGCCCACTCGATGGCGCGCATGCCCCCCATCGATCCGCCGACGACAGCCGCCAGTCGGCGGATGCCCAGGTGGTCGAGCAGGGCCCGCTCGGCCGCCACCTGGTCTCGCACGGTGACGTACGGGAAACGGCTTCCCCAGGCCCGCCCGTCGGGGGCGGGGCTGGAGGGACCGGTGCTGCCCTGGCAGCCCCCGAGCACGTTGGCGGCGACGACGAACCACTCGTCGGGGTCGACCGTGCGACCCGCGCCGATGAGGGAGTTCCACCAACCCGGCGAGGCGTGACCGTCGCCGGCCTCACCGACCACGTGGCTGTCGCCGGTGAGGGCGTGCTCCACGAGGATGACGTTGTCTCCGGCCTCGTTGAGCCGGCCCCACGTCTCGTACGCGATGCGGACGTCGGGCACCGCTCCCCCGCGCTCGAGCTCCACGTCGCCGATGTCCGCGAACTGGCGGTGGCCCACGTGGTCACCGTCACGCCACGCGCCGTCCGGGCGCTGTCGTCGGAACGGCTCGTCGTGCGCAGGTTCGTGCCCGACCGGACGAGACCCGCCCGCGAGCTCAGCGCCCGGGGCCGGGCGCGCGAGACGACGCGTGCTCTGCTTCCGGTGCGTAACGGTCATCGAGGCACTCCTGGTGTTCGCGCTTGCGCACACCCGCGGCGGGTGCGGCCAGGTCTTCACCCGGGGCACCCCACCGCGACGGAGGGTTGCCGACCAGCGAGCCGGGGCTTGTCGCTGGTACTCATGACCTTCGCCCACCATAACCGAGGGCCGCACCGCAGCAGACCCTCTGGTCCACGACATGGGACGCCCCAGCGCGGGAGCGCGAGCGAGCCCCGTGGGGTCGCGGACGCACCACCTAGGCACACGCCGGAGGTCGGAGCCCGACGTCGAGCGACTGCCGGACGAGCAGGCTCAGACAGTGGTCTGGCTCGAGGTCGAGCGCCCTGTCGGCCGCGACGCCGGCACGGGCCCCGTCACCGCACCACCACGCGAGCGACGCGACGACGGACAGCAGCGGCGCGGCATGGGCCGCCGGCGTCATGCGGCAGACCACTTCGAGCCGCGAGAGCAGCAGGCGCGGTGCTGCTGCATCGTCCCAGTCGTCCCAGCCACCGTCGAGCGCGCTCGGCGCGAGTGCGTCGTCTCGTACCTCCGAGTCACCGTCGAGGTCGTTCATCCACTCGGCCATACTGCCGCGCCCGGCACCAGACGAGAAGGCGGAGGCGGGCGACGCGGGTGCCGATGCCGAACCCGCAACGGCCGAGGAGCGGACGTGCAGATCGGGGCCGAGGAAGACCTCCAGCATGGCGACCAGCTCGTCGGGGAACGACTCCAGCGACACCGAGCCCGGGCAGAGCCAGCCCACGACGGCGTCACGGAACTCCACGTCACGCAGGGGTCCGACGACCGCCGGGAGCCAGTGCTCCAGCCCGAAGCCCTCGATCTCGCCGTGCAGCAGGCCGCTCCAGGCGACGAGCGCGTCGTTCACGAGGAACTGTCTCGCCGACAGGTCACCACCGTCGAGGACACTGAGACCGGCGTCAGCGGGCCGGCGCCTCCAACCCGACCTGCGCGACCGGGCAGCCTCCGGGCCCGGCACGGAACCCGAGATCGAGCCGCCGGCATCTGCGTAGCGGCGTTGCCAGTCGTCGATGGCTGCGACCGTCAGGGCATGGCGCGGGGCGCCCGCGTCGAGAGGTTCGACCAGTCGGGCCAGGCAGGCTCGGTCGGGAAGCACGGAGTGGCCCAGGGCGACGTAGCTCGCGACGGCAGGCACGTCCGCCTGCTCGGGCAGCAGCCACCCCTCGTCGGGGCAGCAGTCGCACCCGACCGAGCGCCACCTCCCGCCGCGGACGACGAGCCGTTCGCGCACGACGACACCTGCCCGCTCGAGACCCTCGACGAGCTCCTCGAGGAGGGGCAGCGACTGGTCGGGCTCGTCCTCGAAGCCGACGACGGCCACCGACGAGGGCTTCCCGTCGAGGACGGTCGGCAGCAGCTGGGGAGCGGACTCGGTCGCGACCGGATGGTCGACGGCGTCCTGGCGGGCCACGAGTCCGAGCCGCTTGCCGTGGAAGCACACGACGACGACGCTGCGCTCGGGCTGGAATCCGAGGTGGAAGGGGATGATGGTCAGCAGCTCAGCTGGCCCTGACAATGAGATCTTCGGCATGGATCGAGCGTGGTCGCGCCGGCCACACGCCGACAGGCCCCCGGGCAGGCCTGTGGACCAAGGCCGCTCGGCCCGAGGGGGTGTGGATCGCCACCGGCACCCGGGCTGGAGGAGCGGTCGTCGCAGGCTCGAGAGTCAGCGCTCCAGACGCTTGCGCACCGACTCGAGCACATAGTCCGTCGCGGCCTGGCGCACACCCTCGGGCAGGCTCACGCGCTCGGACCGCCCCGGATCCGTGCGCGATCCGGCGACGCGCCCCGGCGCGGCAGCCCCCGTGGTGTCGCGGTCGCGGCGCATCCCGTCGCTGACGCCGCCCGCCCGGACAGGCACGTCACGGGCCTCCCACGCGAGGAAACGGTCGGTCTCCTCGAGGAGGACCTTGATGGCCCACGTGATCACGACGGCGTCGTCGGCCGCCCCCAGCACGGGGAGCACCGCCTCGGGCAGCAGGTCGACGGGAGACACGACGTACGCGACCGCTGCACCGACGAGGCCGAGGCGCCGCACGGTCGTGCCGGCATACGTGCCGTCGAGAGTGGACCGCACGAGGCGCGGCACCGCCTGCGCCCGCTGCGCGAGGCCCGGAGCGCCGGGTCGTGAGGAGGCACGCACGACGGACGCGACGGTCGCGGCCATCTTGATGCGGGACGGGGTCTTCATGCCCGGCCCAACGAGCGGGTCAGCGACGCGATTCCCCCACGCCGCGGGCGTTGCGAAACAGTGATGTGCGCGCCGCTCGCACGGGTGCGGCCGCTCAACGGCCGAAGGTCGCGACGGGCGGGAACTCCTTGGCCGCCTGCTTGCCGATGCGCCCGAGCATGTAGACGTCGACGCCGGCGCCGATCAGTCCCCCGACGAGGGGTACGGCGCGCCCGAGCTTCGCGAACGTGCCCTGCCCGATGCGACCGAGCAGCCGGAAACCGACGGCCTTGTTGAGCACCATGAGGGCGGGTGCGGGCAGACGCTCGAAGGCGAGCGAGGACAGCTTGCCGCCCGCGACCTGGAGCCCGGCCTTCTTCAGCAGGTCGTCGCTGTCGGCCCCCGCAAGGGTGAGCAGGACCGCCGAACGGATCTCCGGCTGGTCGATGTCGTAGCCGCGCACCTTCGCGGTGGCGGCCGTCAGGCGCGTGCCCAGCAGGTAGAACTCGAGGATGTTGGCGGGCAACGAGACCGGCATGGTGAAGAACCCACCGAGCCCCGTCGCGAAACCGCCGACGGCTCCGAGCTGGCGGTGGTCGCGCATCAGCACGCGCAAGGCCTGGTCGCGGTCGCCGTGGGCCTGTTCGAGCGCTTTCGTGGCGACCTTGTGGGCCGAGTCGAACGGGCCCTTGCCGTCGATGCCGACATCGAGCAGCCGCTCGACGAGCCGGGTGGCGGCGCCCGAGAGCCCGCCCTCGGCCGGTTGGGCGGCGCGCTCGAGGGCCCCGGCGTTCTTGGCGTCGCGGACTCGCTTTGCGGTGGCGTCCGACGCCTCCACGGTCTCGCTCTTGCCCCAACCGAACATGCCCACGGGCTCCACTCCTTCGCTCGAACAACTCTGTGCGCGGCCGGCCGGCTCGCCCACGACACCGTATGCCGTTGCCTGCCCCTTCCCTACCCGCGGTCGGCGCGTCACCACCAGCGAGGCGGCGGTCCGACGGTCGTCGGCCCCGTCTCGTAGGGTCGAGCCATGGGTGAGACGTGCGACGAGCTCCAGCGGCCCGGCGCCGAGCCGGCGATCCTGTCGGTCCCGCTCGCGCAGCTGCGTCGCGAGCGCACCTCGGTCAAGTGGGGCAGATACCCCGACGACGTCATCCCGATGTGGATCGCGGAGATGGACGCCTTCCCCTGCCCACCCGTCGTCGAGGCCGTCGAGGCCGCAGTCAGGCGCGGTGACACGGGCTACGCCATGGGCGGCCCCTACGTCGAGGCCTTCACGGAGTTCGTGGCTGCCGAGTGGGACTGGCACGTCGACGGTGCCTCAGCGGTGGGCGTCGCGGACGTGCTCTCCGGTGTGACGCACCTGCTCCGCCTCCTCACCGATCCGGGTGGACCGGTCGTGACCAGCGTGCCGGCCTACAACGCCTTCTTCGAGGTGATCGAGGCGTGTGGTCGCCGTGTCGTCCAGGCTCCGCTGACCGTCGGGCACCGACTCGACCTCGACCGTCTCGCAACGGTTTTCGGTGAGCTGACCGCGGCCGGCGAGCGGACGGCATACCTGCTCTCCAACCCGCACAACCCGACGGGCACGGTGCACTCGGCCGCAGAGCTGGCCGCCCTCGCCGACCTTGCCCACGCGCACGGAGTGCGTGTCGTCTCCGACGAGGTCCACGGTCCGCTCGTCATGCCCACGAGCACCTTCGTGCCCTACCTCACGGTCCCGGGCACCGAGCGTGACTTCGTCGTCACGTCGGCCTCGAAGACCTGGAACCTGGCTGGGCTCAAGGCCGCAGTGATCGTGCCCGGCCCCGGAGCCGTCGACGACCTCCGGCGCCTGCATCCCTTCCTGACCTACGGCGCGAGCCAGCTCGGGGTCATCGCACAGACCGCTGCCTACCGCGACGGGCGCGACTGGCTGCACCGGCTCGTCGCCGAGCTCGATGCCAACCGGCACCTGCTCGCCACCCTGGTCGCCGAGCAGCTCCCGGGCGTCCGTCTCCTGCTGCCGGAGGCGACGTTTCTCGCCTGGCTCGACCTCGACGGACTCGGTCTCGGCCCGGACCCAGCGCTCGAGCTGCTCCAACGCTCCCGTGTCGCCCTCTCCCCCGGCCCGATCTTCGGCCGCGGCAACACCACCTGTGCGCGGCTCAACTACGGCACCTCACCCGAGATCCTCCGCGAGGCCGTCGACCGCATCGCGGGTTCCCTTGGCTGACAAGGCTTCCGGCGCATCCCTCGTCGCGCTCGTGCTGGGTTCGTCCGGGGCGTATGCCGTCGGGCCGGGTGTCGACGAGCCGTGGCCGCTCGCCGAGGTGACTCGGCGGTTCGTCGACACCACCGCGCGGTTGTCGCCCCGCTGGGTCGTCTGGTCTGCGGCGGCAGCCCTGCGTGGCGTCGTCGCATCAGGGGTCGAGGTCAACCGCACGTGGGACCTCGCCGAGGCCCACCGGATCATCCACGGGGGGTGGTGGGCCACTCCCGGTCACGTCGTCGCGGGGTGCCGCGGCCTCGACGAGTCGCAGGTGCCGGCCCCTCGAGCCCCTCGGTTGAGCGGCTTCGACGGCGACCTGTTCGACCTCGCGGCCGGCGACGACGTGTCCCTCTTCACCGCGGACGGCCACCTGATTGCCGACGCACTCACCCGGGTCGGCGACGACGCAGCCTTGCGCGGGCTCGCGCAGCTCGCCCTCGAGTGCCAGCGCGGCCAGCGCGAGGCGCTGGACCGCATCGGCGGGGAACACGCCGCCAGGCTCGAGCGCACCGTCTGGTCCGAGTCCGCCGCGGCCGTGCTCTGCCTCGAGCTCGAGCGCGACGGCCTGCCGGTCGACCGCCCCGCCGCCGAGGACCTCATCGCGGCCTCGGCCGGCCCACGGGCCCGCGATGACGCCCACGCCGTCGAGATCCGGGGCGGGCGCGACGCCGCGGTGCTGCGCCACGCCCGCGGGCGAGAGGGCACCGACCTGCGGAACCCGGGCCAGGTGCGCGAGCTGCTGCTGTCGGTCGGGGTCGACGTGCCCAACACCCGCGCGTGGGTGCTCGAGCCCTACCGTCACACCCACCCCCTCGTCGACGCCCTCCTGCGTTGGCGCAAGGACGAACGCATCGCGACCACCTACGGCTACCGGTGGCTCGACCAGCACGTCGGCCCCGACGACCGCCTGCGGGGCGGCTGGACGGCGTGCGACGGCGCGGCCGGACGGATGACGGCGCAGAACGGCCTGCACAACCTGCCGGCCCCCCTGCGCCCGGCCATCTGCGCCGCGCCGGGGCACGTCTTCGTCCGGGCGGACCTCGGCCAGATCGAGCCGCGTGTGCTCGCCGTCGTCAGCGCCGACCGGGCCTTCGCCGAGGCGACCCGCTCCGATGACCTCTACGCACCGGTCGCGGCGAAGCTCGGGGCCGAACGGCCCAAGGCCAAGATCGCGGTGCTCGCCGCGATGTACGGCCAGCGCTCCGGTGCGGCGGGCGAGGCCCTCAAGGACCTCGAGCGCGCCTACCCGGTGGCCATGGGCCTGCTGGACCAGGCGTACGCCGACGGTGTCGCCCGCCGACCGGTGCGCACGTGGGGTGGCCGGCTGATCCGCTTCGGCAGCGCCCCCGTCGCCGGCGCCCAGGCGGAGGACGTCACCGCCGCCTCGCCGGGAGCCGGCGAGTTCTCCGCCACCGGCGCCGACGGCGCGCGTGGCCGCTACGCCCGCAACGCCGTCATCCAAGGATCAGCGGCAGAGCTCTTCAAGGCCTGGGCCGCGACCGTGCGGCACGCTGTGCGTCCGCTGGACGGGCAGATCGTCCTCTGCCTCCACGACGAGCTGCTCGTGCACGTGCCCGAGCGGCACGCCGATGCCGCCGCTCAGGCGGTCGAGCAGACGCTCGTCAGCGCCGCCCGCACGTGGGCCGGCACCGACCAGGTCCGCTTCGTCGCCGACACCTCGATCATCCGCCGCTGGAGCGAAGCCAAGGCCTGACCTGGTGCGTCGGGACTGGGCACTCGACCTGACGGAGCGGGGCCTGGTGGTGCGAGGGCCGGCGCGCCTCAGGCGGGAGGGTCGCCCGGGTTGTCGGAGTCGTCGGCGACGTCCTTGAGGAAGGCCTCGAACTCGGCCCCGATCTCGTCGGCCGTGGGCAGGTCGGAGAGGTCCGTGGCGAGGAGGCTGCGCTGCTGGCGTCCCTCGAGGAACGTGTCGTACTGCTGCTCGAGCGCCCGGACGACGGCCGTGATCTCGTCGTTCTCCTCCATCTGGCGCGCGATCTCGGCGCGGTTGAGCCCTGCCGTCGCGGCGAGCTCACGCAGGTCGAGGTCGAGACCGGTGGCGGCGCGCACGCGCTCCAGCCCGAGCACGGCGGCGTCGGCGAACTCGCTCTGGCCGAGGTAGTGGGGCACGTGCACAGCGAAGCCGATGGCGTCGAGGCCGGCCTCGCCGAGGCGGAACTCCAGCAGTGACGAGAAGCTCGCGGGCACCTGCACCTGGCCGAACGCCGGGTCGTTGCCGACGATGAGCCGTGGGTTGGTGCCGTGCGCGGTCACGCCTAGCGGACGGGTGTGCGGCACGGCCATGGGGATGCCGTGGACGCTGACGGTGAGGTCGACGCCGAAGGCACGGATCAGGGCCGTGGTGGCCTCGACCATGCGGTTCCACTGGTAGTCGGGCTCGGGGCCGACGAGCAGCAGGAACGGCACACCCTCCTTGTCGACGACGCGGTGCAGCAGCAGGCTCGGGTCGTCGTAGCTCGTCCAGTGGTCGCGGTCGAAGACCATGACGGGCCGGCGACCGCGGTAGTCGAGCAGCTGGTCGACGTCGAACGAGGCGATGACCCGCGACTCGTGGGTCTCGAGGATGTGCTCGGCCATCAGGCGCTGCGTGTGGCCGGCGTCGATGAATCCGCCGAGGGCGACGACGAGCACCGAGGCCTGCAGCTCCTGGAGCATGCTCGGCGAGGTGTCGCTCTCGAACTGGAAGAGCTCGGTCGGGTCCTGCACGGTGTGGCCTTTCGTCGTACGCGGTCCTCACGTCCAACGTCCCGCTACCACCCATGATTCCCCATCGCCGCCGAGGACGTATGCCGTGTGGCCGGGTCGGCGACGAATGCTCGGGCGCGCCTCACTCGCGGGCGGCGAGCGCCATCACCTGGCCCATGACCTCCGGCACGAAGCCGGACACGTGGCCACCCGGGAAGACGTGCACGTTCGCCCCACCGCGGCCGAGGCTCTCACCGAACGGCCGGAACGGGTCGTCGGCTCCGACGTACACGTCGAGCGGCACCGGGAACCGGTCGAGCGGCACGCCCCACGGCTGCTGCCACAGGATGAGCGCCTCGGTGCGCCACGCGTGCGGCTGGACGCCTCCCTCGAGAGCGGCCGCCTCCATGACCGGGCGCACGTCCGGGCGCTCGAGGACGGCGGCGTCGCTCGGGTCGACCTGCCGGCGGCGGAGCCGGTCTGCCAGTCTGCCGACCGGCCCGTTGCCGCGCGCCTGCAGGACGTCGGCGATGACACGGAACAGCGCCGGACGGGTGCGCGCGAGCCCGATGAGCTTTGCGGCCTGGTCAGGCAGCACGGCGAGCACCTCGGGGTCGGACGGGGGCCCGGGGTTGATCGCGATGCCGTGTCGCACGAGCCCGTCGCCCAGGGCGCTCAGGGCGAGCACGTGGCTGCCGCCGCCCGACAGACCGACGACGGCGACGGACTCGACGCCCAGCGAGGTTGCGACGGCGCGCGCGTCGCCGACGACGTCGCGGATGGTGCGGCCGGGCTGGGCGGGCGAACGCCCGCTGCCCGGGCGGTCCCAACCGATGAGCCGGACGCCCTGCTCGGCGGCAGCGGCGGCATACAGGTGCGTCTCCAGGCGGGAGGACCCCGTGCCGTGGAGGTAGAAGGCGGGACGCCCAGCGGGGTCGCCCACCTGGGTCACGGCGAGCGTCCGCCCATCGGGGAGCCGCACGGGGTCGAGGTCGCGCACTCCTGGGACCGTCATGTCAGAGCACCTTTCCGGGGTTGAAGATGCCGAGTGGGTCGAGGGCCGTCTTGACGGCCTCCTGCATGCGCAGCGACAGCGGGTCGACCTCGCGGCGCATCCCGTCGCGCTTGAGCAGACCGACGCCGTGCTCGCCGGTCACCGTGCCACCGAGCCCGATGGCCGCGTCGAGCATCTCCTCGAACGCGGCCTGGGCCGCGTCGCGGGCGGCGTCGTCGCCGGCCGGGGTGAGCAGCAGCGGATGGAGGTTGCCGTCGCCCGCGTGGGCGATCGTCGCCATCCGGACGCCGTGGCGACCCGAGATCTCCACGAGCCGGCCGAGCATCTCGGGCACGGCCGACCGCGGCACGCAGACGTCCTCGGTGAGCACCGGGCCCAAGCGCTCCAGCGCCGGGTAGGCGAGGCGTCGCGCGGCGAAGAGGGTCTCGGCCTCGGCGTCGTCGCCCGAGACGACCGCCCACAGGGGGTCGCCCTCCTCGAAGGCGTCGACGACGCCCTGGGCCTCCATCGCCCCGCCGTCGCCCGGGCTGTCGACCCGGGCGAGGAGCAGGGCCTCGGCGTCGGCCTCGATGCCGAGGTGCTTCCAGTCCTCGACGGCCTGCAGGCACTCGCGGTCGAGCAGCTCGAGCGCCGACGGCGTGAGCCCGCGGCGGGTCACCGAGGCCACGGCCCGGCCGGCGTCGACAAGGCTGGAGAAGGCGCCGACGACGGTCCGCGGCGTGCCGCGCAGCGCCGGGCGCAGCCGGAGCGTCACCTCGGTGACGACGCCCAGCGTGCCCTCCGACCCGACCATGAGCGCAGTCATGTCGTAGCCCGCGACTCCCTTGGCGGTGCGCCGCCCGTAGCGGACGACGCTGCCGTAGCCGGCCGGTCCCCCCACGACCGCCCGCATGCCGAGGACGTAGTCGCGGGTCACGCCGTACTTCACGCAGCACAGGCCGCCGGCGTTGGTCGCGACGTTGCCGCCGATCGTCGACCACGGCGCGCTGGCGGGGTCTGGCGGGTACCAGAGGCCGTGCTCGGCCACCGCGGCCTTGAGGTCGTCGTTGACGACGCCCGGCTGCACC
Organism: Terrabacter sp. 2RAF25; assembly: GCF_052115265.1. Classification (NCBI taxonomy): domain Bacteria; kingdom Bacillati; phylum Actinomycetota; class Actinomycetes; order Micrococcales; family Intrasporangiaceae; genus Terrabacter; species Terrabacter sp. 2RAF25. Next base: position 299,411 of record NZ_JBFRGJ010000008.1, on the reverse strand, counting down.
CGGCAGACGAGGTTGTCGGCGTCGATCTCCAGGATCTCGTTCATCCGCGACAGGTCGAGCACGAGGCACCCGTCGACGGCGTTGGCGCCGCCCGACAGCCCGGTGCCGGCACCACGCGGGACGACCGGCACGCCCAGCTCGGCGCAGACCGTCACGGCGTGGGCGACCTCGGCCTCGGTGCGCGGTCGCAGGGCGACGGCCGCGCGCCCCACCGGGGCCCACTCGGCGTCGTCGGCCGAGATGCCGGCGATGACGTCGGGGTCGACGACGACGCGCTCGGTCGCGATCCCGCGGCCCAGCGCCTCGGCGAGGACGGCGGACGAGACGGCCGTGGTGGTCATCCGAGGGCCTCGCGGACGAGCTCCGCAGTGGCGGCCGCACCGCGCGGGCTCATGATCGACGCGGCGTGGTCGACGCCGCCGAGGGCGACGGTGCGCTCGGTGACGGCGGCGTAGCGCCCGAGGTCGGCGGCGGCATACGCGGGCGGGGTGTCGCGGCCCACGCTCCACTCAGCGCGCAAGAAGCGGATCGGCTGGGCCACCCGCTGCCACGCCCCCTGTCCGAAGAAGATGTCGCTCGCGTCGCCGACGAGCGCGTCTCCGGACAGGCGCACCAGGCCCTCGTGGAGGTCGTGCTCGAGGTAGTGCCGCAGGAGCGGGTCGTCACGGTCGAGCAGCGGCGCCGTCGTCGCCGTGAAGTAGTCCAGGAGCTCGTCGACCGACTCCCAGCGCCGCTCGAGCCGACCCACCCGGTCGGCGAAGGCGCCGGCGACGTTCTCGCGCGTGAGTCCCGGCGGCGGCGTCATCGGGAAGCCGCCGTCGACGAGGACGAGGCTCTCGACGCGGTCGGCGTGCCGGTCGGCGAGGGCGACGGCCACGAAGCCACCCATCGACATGCCGAGCACCGGCACGCGGTCGAGGCCCTCGGCGTCGAGCAGGAGCGCCAGGTCGTCGGCGTGGCAGGCGATGCCCCACGGCCCGGGCACGTCGACGCTGTCGGCCCGGCCGCGGAGGTCCGGGGCCACGAGCGTGAGGTCCGGGGCTGCTGCGTGAAGCCATGACCAGAGACGACGGTGGCTGCTGATGCCGTGCACGGCGAGGACCGGCCGCGTGTCGCCGTCGAGCACCTCGTACGCGAGGTCACCACCCGGGACCGCCACCGTCCGGACCGACCTGGCACGTGGATCGGACTGTGTCGTCATGGATCCCACCGTAGCCATGGCGAGGTCGGGAATCGGGGGCCGAGCCTCAGGCCCCGACCTTCGCAATGGCCTTGAGGATCCGCTGCGGCGAGACGCTGTAGGCCGTGCCGACCGTCTGCGCGAAGAGCGAGACCCGCAGCTCCTCGATCATCCAGCCGATGTCGACGACGTCTGCCGCGCCGCGCTGCGCCGGCCGGAGCGAGTCGAGCAGGTCGGCATAACGGCCTTCGACGAGGTCGACCTGGTCGAGGGACTGGGCGTCGCGGGCCAGGTTGGCCGGCGCCTTGTCGATCCGGTGGGCGATGGCTCTGAGGTAGCGGTCGAGGTCGGGTAGCCGGCGCAGGCCGGTGTCGGCCACGAAACCCGGCCGAACGAGCTCACGCAGCTGGGCGCGGACGTCGGCGAGCATCGGCCGGATGGCCGGGCTGCTCGAGCGGTCGAGCTCGGCCAGACGGTTCGTCAGGGCAAGGTGCTTGGCCAGGATCGGCTCGACGAGGCCGACGACCTGGACGACCTTGGCCGTGGTGTGGGTGCGGACCGCCGACATGGCCCACTCGAAGTCCTCGCGCGTGCGCACCGTGTGGTCGGCCCGGTCGGTCACCGCGTCGTCGCGGATCGCGTCGATCGCTGCAGCGAGGCAGTCGTCGAGCAGGGCGGGCACGCTGCCGTGCGGGTTGTGGCCGAGCGCGAGCTTCTGGGTGTTGGTCAGGCGCGCGAGGATCTGCTTCCACGGCGGGGTGATCCCGAGCAGGAGCAGGCGGCGCACACCCAGCCGGTGCTCGGCGTCGGCCTCCGCGCGGGTGGGCAGCACGCGCAGGTCGACGGCTGCGCCGGTGTCGACGAGCGCGGGGAAGCCCTGGATGCCGCTCGAGCTCTCGAACGAGGGCGCGACCCCCTGGTCGGGGAACTCGGTCAGGCCGGTGCGCTCGATGCCGGATCCGGCCCGGCTCACCTGTCGCCGCAGCTGTGGCGTCGCGACCTCGCGGACGGCCTCGAGGTCCTTCCCGGTGGCGACGGCTCGGCCGTCGGGCCCGTCCACCTGGAAGGTCACCCGGAGGTGGGCGGGGACGCGCTCGACCTCGAAGTCGTCGGGCCCCACCGCGACGCCGGCCCGTCGGCGCAGCACCGTCGCGAGGGCGGGGAGCAGTGGGCCGCTCGACGGGTCGAGCTCGGGCAGGACGGCACGGGCGTGGTCGGGAGCAGGCACGAGGTTTCGACGAATCCCCTTGGGGAGACTGCGGATCAGAGCCGTGACGAGCTCCTCGCGGAAGCCGGGGACCTGCCAGTCGAAGCCGTCGGCCGCGACCTGGTTGAGGCGGTCGACGGGGATGTGCACCGTGACGCCGTCCTGCGCGGAGCCGGGCTCGAACTGGTACGTGACCGGCAGGACGTTCTCCCCCTGCGTCCACGTCGTCGGGTGGTCGTCGTCGGCGAGGCTGCCTGCCGTCTCGCGGAGCAGCAGCTCCTCGGTGAAGGTGAGCAGGCCGGGCGTCTCGCGCCGCGCCTTCTTCCACCACGTGTCGAAGTGGCGTCCCGACACCACCTCGGCGGGGATCCGCTTGTCGTAGAAGGCGACCAGGGTGCCGTCATCGACGACGATGTCGCGTCGCCGGGTGCGCGCCTCGAGCTCGGCGAGGCGCTCGACGAGGGCCGCGTTGTCGCGCAAGAACGCGTGCTCGGTGTGCCAGTCCCCCTCGACGAGCGCGTGCCGGATGAACAGGTCGCGCGCCAGCTCGGGGTCGATGCGACCGAGCCCGACGAGGCGGCCGACGACGAGTGGCACACCGTAGAGGGTGACCCGCTCGGTCGCCACCGCCGAGCCGCGTCGACCCGACCAGCGAGGCTCGGAGTACTGCCGCTTCACGAGGTGCTCGCCGAGCTGCTCCGCCCAGCCCGGGTCGATGCGGGCGTTCATCCGGGCCCACAGGCGCGAGGTCTCGACGAGCTCCTCGGCCATCACGAACTGGGGCTGCTTGCGGAACAGTGCCGACCCGGGACTGATGCCGAAGCGCGCACCCCGCGCGCCGGCATACTCCCGCTTCTGCTCGTCTCGCACGCCCACGTGCGAGAGCAGACCGGCGAGAAGCGACTGGTGCACGGCGTCGGAGTCGACCTCGCCGTGGACGCTGCCGCGGTTGACGTCGAGGCCGGCCTGCTTGGCCGCCTGCTTGACCTGGGTGTGGAGGTCCTGCCACTCGCGGACGCGCAGGTAGTGGAGGTACTCGGCCTTGCACATTCGGCGGAATGCGCTGGAGCTCAATGCTTTCTGCTGTTCCTTGAGGTACGCCCAGAGGTTGAGCCAGCTGACGAAGTCGCTCGTCTCGTCGGCGAACCGCTTGTGCGAGGCGTTGGCGAGCTCCTGCTTCTCCTGCGGCCGCTCGCGCGGGTCCTGGATCGACAGGGCGGCGACGATGACGAGCACCTCACGGAGCACCCCGCGCTTGTCGGCCTCGACCACCATGCGCGCGTGGCGCGGGTCGATGGGCAGTGTCGCGATGGTGCGGCCGTATGCCGTCAGGCGGCGTCCCGGACGCCGCCGACCTCGACCGGTCGGCTGGGTGTCGTCCTCCGGCGCGAAGGCCTGCAGTTCCTCGAGCAACCTGACACCGTCGACGATCTGGCGCGAGTCGGGCGGGTCGACGAACGGGAACCGCGCGATGTCACCGAGTCCGAGGCTCGTCATCTGGAGGATGACCGAGGCGAGGTTGGTGCGCAGGATCTCGGGGTCGGTGAACTCGGGCCGGCTCTCGAAGTCGTCCTCGGAGTAGAGCCGGATCGCGATGCCGTCGGAGACGCGCCCGCACCGTCCGCTGCGCTGGTTGGCCGAGGCCTGGCTGATCGGCTCGATCGGCAGACGCTGGACCTTGGTTCGCTGGCTGTAGCGACTGATGCGGGCGGTCCCGGTGTCGATCACGTAGCGGATGCCCGGCACGGTGAGTGAGGTCTCGGCGACGTTGGTGGCCAAGACGATCCGGCGCCCCGCGTGCGAGGCGAAGACCCGGTGCTGCTCGGCCGCGGACAGGCGACCGTAGAGGGGCACGACCTCGGTGACGGGCAGCTTCATGCCGTTGAGGGCGTCGGCCGCGTCGCGGATCTCGCGCTCGCCGGAGAAGAAGACGAGGATGTCGCTGCTCGAGCCGCCGTGCCGCTCGGTCCACAGCTCCTCGACGGCCTCGCAGACGCCGGTGACCATGTCGCGCTCGTCGTCGCCGGGCCGGTCGGGGTCGACGAGGGGGCGGTAGCGGAGCTCGACCGGGAACGTGCGGCCCGAGACCTCGATGATCGGCGCGGGCCGGCCCGTCGTGGGGTCGGCGAAGTGCTCAGCGAACTTCTCGGGGTCGATCGTCGCCGACGTGATGACGACCTTGAGGTCGGGGCGGCGCGGCAGCAGCTGCTTGAGGTAGCCGAGGATGAAGTCGATGTTGAGGCTGCGCTCGTGCGCCTCGTCGATGATGATCGTGTCGTAGCGGCGCAGCTCGCGGTCGCGCTGCATCTCGGCGAGCAGGATCCCGTCGGTCATCACCTTGACGAGCGTGTCGCGGCTGCTCTGGTCGGTGAACCGCACCTGGTAGCCGACGGCGGTGCCGAGCTCGACGCCGAGCTCGTCCGACAGACGCTCGGCGACGGCCCGGGCGGCGATGCGCCGCGGCTGCGTGTGGCCGATGACCCCGTCGAGCCCGCGCCCCAGCTCGAGACAGATCTTCGGGATCTGGGTCGTCTTGCCGGAGCCGGTCTCGCCCGCGATGACGACGACCTGGTGGTCGCGGATCGCCTCGGCGATGTCGTCGCGCCGGTCGACGACCGGCAGGTCTGCGGGATAGGTGATCGGGGGCACCGTTGCCGCGCGCGCGGCACGCCGCGCCTCTTGCTGCTCGGGCGTCACATGTCGCGGTGCAGGCCTGGCACGACCACTCTGAGTCCGTCGCCCGCGGTCCGGCGACTGCTCGGGGGTCTGGCCCTGCGGCTGGGTCGGCGCCGCGTCCGACCCTGCCGGCCGCCGCCGGCCGCGGCGGCGAGGTGTCCGCGAACGCGCGGTGGCGTGCGCAGGCTCCTCGGACATGACCGACAGGATAGGCGTGCCGGGTCCGTGCCTCCGAACGGATATCAGTGCGCCGCACCGGGTGCCGCCGTGGTCGACAGGTGACGGAGTGGTGAAGGTCCGCTGGTGAGGACCGCTCAGGCGGCACGAACGGCCCTCCCTCGCCTAGCGTTGCGGTCGTGCGCCCCAGCCTGACCCAGCCCTTGGTCGGGGCCGCCGTGACCGTGGCTGCCGGCATACTCGTGGGGTGCGCGTCGCCGCCGGCTCCGCCCACGGCGACCTCGGAGGCCGCCACCTCGGGGCCGACCCGCCAGTCGACGCCGCCCGGTGAAACTCCGCCGACGAGCCAGGTGCTGCCCACCGAACCACCCCTCTCCGTTCCGGGTGGCGGCTCGTCGACGCCCGTCGACCCTGCCGAGCCGCTCTTCCCCGACGGACCGTGCTCGCCCGGTCAGCTCGATGTCGTCGCGGGCCCGGTGGAGCCCGCACTCGGGTACCGGCAGATGCGCGTCCGGGTGACGAACCACAGCCGTGTGCCGTGCGTGCTCGCCGGTTACGCGACGGTCGTGGCGCGTGGGACCGGCGGCACCACGTTCCGCAACCCGGTCGGCCGGCTCACGGGCGAGGGCTCCGAGGCGCAGACCGTTCCGCTCGATCCTGGAGGCAGCGCCCACGCAGACCTGGGGTGGCGGAGCGACCTCGCCGCGGCCGGGGTCGAACGTGTGGGCATCCTGTGGCTCGTGGTCACGGCCGGCTCGACGCCGGCTGTGGTGCAGCTCGACCCGACGTCGCCCGTCGACATCGTGGACGGCACCGAGGTGCGGGTCGGCGGCTGGCGGCCGGGCGCCGACTGACTGCCGCAAGCATTCGTCCCAGGCACGGGAACGCCGGGACCACGCGCGCGGTCTGATGTGCGGCGAACAGTGGGCCGCAGGACCTACCGTGGTCCCATCCCGAAACGAGGCAGCGTTGTCCGACCCCGACACCAAGCGTCCGGAGCTCCCGGACCCCCAGCACGACCACCATGTCGCCTTCCCCGACGAGGGTGTCGACGGTCGTGCTGCTTCGACTGGTGCCTTCGGTGCGAGCCTCCCCCCGGAGGCCTGGGCCCCACGACCCGTGGAGAACACCTCGTCGGCTGCTTCTGCATCGTCGACGAGCACCTGGCAGCCCGACGTGCGACCCGGCTCGATCCTGACCACCCCGCCGAACCGTCCGTACCAGCCCGCTGCCCGCAGGACCAACGGGTCCACCGGGTCCACCGGGGCGAAGGTGCTCGCCGCACTCGTCCTGGTGCCGATGGCGATGGCCTTCTGCTCCAGCGGCTCGCACGACCAGTACGGCTACACGGGTGACGGCGGCACCGGCGTCGAGATGCCGATGGGTGGTGACATCCCGATGGCGGCCGACCCGGTGTCGGTCGACCCCGTGGTGGTCGAGATGGCACCCGACACGTCAGGCGTCCTCCCGCCGTTGACGGGCAAGCCCAAGACCGCGGCGGTGCCCGTCGGTGCCCCCGAGCTACGTGTCGAGGTGGTGAGCCTCCCGACGGCCGACGCCGGCCCTTCGGCCGAGGTCATGGTCCAGACCTTTGCCAACGACTTCGCCACCGACACGTCGTCGGGTGCGCTCCCGTTCGCCGCCACGGTGCACCTGAACGAGCGGCCGTCGCGGCTGCAGATGACCGCGAGCGTCGTGTCCGGAACGGGACAGCTGCAGTGCCGCGTGTACGCAGGCGACCGGCTGGTGGCCATCAGCAGTGGGGGCGCCACGGTGACCTGCTCGCCCGAGATGTGACACGACGTGGGCCCCGAAACCCGGACGTGTGCCGCAGCACAGCCGTGCGACCTCGCCAGACCTGAACGCCAGACAGGGGAATCGGATGTCAGACCACCCGCCGGGACCACCACAGGACCCTCCCGACCCGGCACGCGATGCCACCGGTAACGCCACCGGTGACGCGCACGGCACGTTGCCGGCGGTCGAGGTGGCGACGCCCGACGACCTGCCTGACGGACGGGACGACTCCCCCGGGCAACGCGCACCCGCGGGGGCGCCGGCATACGACATGGTGTTCGGGCGGGAGACGTCGGCCGAGCCCAGCTGGGTGCCACAGCGCTCTGGGCCGCCGCCCCTCGGCCACGCGCCTCCAGGGCCCGGCTCGCCCATGCCGCCGGCCGCCCGCACGCTGGACCTGAGCGGGCGCGGCGGCGGTCGTGCGACCAGGCGGCTGGGCGGACGACTGCAGCCGTGGCACGTCGTCGCGATCGCCGCCGGACTGCTGGTCCCGGCAGGCTTCTGGGCCGTGTCGAGCCTCGGCGACGGACTCGACCCCGTGGCCCGGGCTACCGCGGCCGCCACCCGCATCCGCCCCACCGTCACACGACCGGTGACCGTCCCCCCGCGTTCGGCAACCCTGCCGGCTGCCCCGGGCGCGGCCTCACCGCCCACGCCGACGCGCTCGGCCCAGACGGCCCCGCCGCGTGTCGTCAAGGTGCCCGACATCCCCGTCACCCCGATTCCCACGGATGCCAGGACGATCCGCTTCGAGTCGTACGCCGCCGGCGGCGCGCGCGTCGAGGTCTCCCTCTCGGACGCCCGGCACACCCGCTACGACTACCCCGTCCGCAACGCGCCGTTCGCCTTCGAGACGCCGCTCGCCAAGAACGCATCGAGCAACGACTACTACAGCCTGCGGGTGCGCCTCTACGACCCCGCGGGGTCTGGTGATCTCGGCGCGGTGTCCTGCCGCATCCTCGTGGACGGCATCGTCGTCACCTCGCAGCAGGGTCGCGGCTCCACGAACTGCTACATCAGCCCGTACTACGACATCCAGCGTCGCTGACGTCCTGACCGGTCGAGGTGTCTACAGCCGACAGACCGAACGCGCATGCAAAATGCACCATTTGCGGATTATTTCTGTTCCAGCACCATCATCTGGCAATCCGCCTAGTCTGACCCCCGAATCATCCGGTGATCAGGGGGAGAACATGTCATCGACGACGACGCGCCGCCGCGGGTTGTGGATCAGGGCGCTCGTCGCCGCCGCGGTGGCGGTCGCGGCGCTACCGCTGACCGCGGCGCCCAGCCTGGCGTTGCCGCAGGCGCCGAGCGGCCTATCTCCCGCTGGCGGCGTCACGACCACCCCCACCCCGGTGCTGGCCTGGCAGCCCGCAACGGCGGCGACGCGCTACGACGTCGAGGTCTCGTCGGCACCGGACTACTCCTCCAACCTCGTCTCGATGTCTACGACCAACACCCGGCTAGTACCGACGAGCGTGCTGCCTGAAGGGCCGGTGTACTGGCGCGTCAGGAGTGTCGACTCCACTGGCACGGGGACCTGGGCGACGGCCAGCTTCACGGTGCTCACAACTCCGCCCCCGGTGCCCCTCAGCCCACCGAACGGTGCAGAGCCGCTGGCGCAGCCGGCCAACCCGCCGCTTCTCTCGTGGACTGCGGTGCAGGGCGCAGTGGGCTACGAGATCGACGTCGACGTCGACACCGACTTCATCGGTGCCTCGACCTACAGCACCAAGACCACTTCCCTGGTCGTGCCCGATGCCAAGGCCGACGGTACGTACAACTGGCGCGTTCGTGCCCAGCTCAGCAACGGCCGGTACACACGCAATTCATCGGTCTGGAGCTACCGCATCGGACCGCTTGCCCAGGTGACCCCGAGCCTCCCAGCCGAGGGCGCGGCCGTCGAGGACATCGTGCTTGCCTGGGAACCCGTCCCGGGCGCGAAGACCTACGAGCTCCAGGTGAGCACGGACCAGGACTTCAACACGATCATCGACTCCAAGACGAACATCAAGAGCACCAGATACTCGCCGCCAACGACGTACCTCAATGACCAGTACTACTGGCGCGTCCGGGCTCGCAACCTCCAGGGCGAGACCTATGACTGGCAGCTCGTGACGCCCAAGCGGCTCTTCCAGCGCAACTGGTTGGACCAGCCGACGTTGCAGCACCCGGAGAGCACCCTGTCCCCACCGACCGGCGACGACTTCTACTTCCAGTGGACTCCGGTCCAGCACGCGACGCGCTACCAGGTCGACCTCGGTACCGACCCCAACTTCTCGCCGGGGACCTACCGGACGTGCGAGACCGCCTCGACCACCTACACGGCCGGCTACCTGGGCCAGGACGCGTGCCTCCCCACCCAGGGTCGCGTGTACTACTGGCGCGTCCGCGCGATCGACGCCCCGGCGAACGTCCAAGGGCTCTACTCGGCGATCCGCAGCTTCGTGTACTCGTCGTCCGTCGTCACCCAGACCCAGCCGGCCGATGGAGCAACCGTGTCCGTCCCGACGCTCGAGTGGGCGGCCGCCCGCGACGTCGAGCGCTACCGCGTGGTGCTGGCCAACGCGTCGGGGGACGTGATTGCCGACACGACCACCTACTCGCTCAGCTGGACGCCGACCACGACGCTCGACCCGGCCCGGGGCCCGTACGCGTGGACCGTCCAGACCATCACCGCCGACGGTCGGATGTCGCCGCGTTACCCACCCCGCACCTTCTCCCTGGCTAGCGCCACCATCCCCACCAGCCCCAGCGCCCTGACGCCCCTCACCGCTGGCTCGTCGACGGCGCGCCTTCCGAACCTGACCTGGCAGCCGATGGCCGGCGCGGCCTACTACCGCGTTGACATCCGCATCTCCGGTAGTGGCTTCTGGTTCGAGGACTCCTACGCGCCGATCTTGTCGACCAGACACGTCTACCCGGCGGCCACAGACACATCCGCGCAGATGCTCGCGCCCGCAACCTACGACTACCAGGTCGAGGCCTTCACGAGCAGCAACGCCAGCCTGGGACGCGGAGACGTCGGCCACTTCACCATCGCCGAGCTGCCCCGGGTCAGCGGCCAGAGGATCGCCCTCAACGGCTCCGCGCTCGACGCAGGGCTCGGTTGCTCGCTTCCCATCACCTCGCCCGCGACGGACCCCGACCCTTGTCACGACGTGCCCACGACCCCGGTCCTGGACTGGGACCCCGTGCCGGAGGCTGCCTACTACATGGTCTACCTGGCGCGTGACCGTGAGCTCACCAACCTCGTCTACACGGATCCTCCGCGGACCACCTCGAGCCGATGGACGCCCGCGGCGTGGCACGGGCCCATGGCACTCCCGGACAGTCAGGCTGGACAGGCGTACTACTGGTATGTCCGCCCGTGCAAGGCCAACGGGATCTGCGCCCCGGATCCGGTCTCGACGCTCGCAGCCGCCGACCACGGGTTCAGCAAGACGTCTCCACCGGTGTCCCTCACCGCGCCGGCGTCGGGCGCCCAGGTCGCCGACGACGTGACGTTCACGTGGGCGGACTACCTCACGACCAACCAGTCGACGGCATACGACGCGACCGCTGAGCGAGGCACCCAGACTGCGATGCGCTACCACATCCAGGTATCCCAGACCCGTAGCTTCGCGACCCTGATCGACGACCAGTTCGTCGACCAGGCGACCTACACCGCCTGGGACCGGACCTACCCCGAGGGACCGCTCTACTGGCGGGTCCAGGCCATCGACGCCGCCGGCAACGGGCTGTCGTGGTCGGTCGGTGACCAGGTCGGACAGGCGGGCTGGTCGTTCCGAAAGCTCAGCCCACCTCCCGCTCTGCTCTCACCCGTGGGAGACGCCGTGACCGACGGTCTGGCCCCGTTCAGGTGGCAGCCCGCGAACTACGCCGGCAACTATGTGCTCGAGGTTTACAAGAACGACGACACGAACTGGTCACCGGTCAACCGCGTGCTCACGTTCACGGGCAGGCAGGTGGCCTACGCCCACTCCGTCCCGCTACAGGCAAGCAGCTCTGCGTACGTCTGGCGGGTCGCTCGACTCGACGCAGACAACCTCCCCGGCGCGTGGTCGCAGACCGGGCGCTTCTTCTCCGCGGGCGCGGCCCCGACATTGACGTCACCCACCTCGGGTGCGGTGATGAGCCAGTCGAGCCCGTACTTCTCGTGGACGACGGTGCCGGGTGCCGTTACCTATCGCTTCGAACGGCGTGCGCCCGAGGCGACGAACCAGGCCGAGAACGTTTCCACCAGCGCCCAGGCCTGGGCCCCGACCTCGGCTCTGCCTCTTGGGGTCTGGGAGTGGCGGGTCGTTGCCGTCGACACCAACCGCGGTGACCTCGGCGCGAGCGAGTGGCGGCGTTTCACGGCGATGGGCACCCTGACGCCGACGCCGACGCCGACGGTCACGGGAAGTCCGCGTGTGGGTTCCACGCTGACCGCCAACACGGGCACCTGGGGTCCAGGGGCCGTCACGCTCACCTACCAGTGGTATCGATCCGGTGCCGCCATCACCGGAGCGCGTGCCTCGACGTACAAGCTGACGGCCGGCGACCTGGCTCAGAAGATCACGGTGACCGTGACCGGACAGCAGGCCGGCTACACCCCCGTGACTCGTTCCTCGGCACCGACCGGGCCCGTCGCGGCCGGCACGCTGACCCCTGCGCCGACTCCGACAGTGGCCGGCACGGTCCGGGTGGGTTCACGCATCGTCGCCCGGCCCGGCACCTGGGGACCCGGCATGGTCACGCTGTCCTACCAGTGGTTCCGCACGGGCACGCCGGTGGCCGGCGCCACGACCTCCAGCTACCTTCTGGGCCCCGCGGACCTCGGTAAGTCCATGCGTGTCCAGGTGGTCGGCCGCGCGGTCGGATACGCATCTGCCACCCGGTCCTCGGCGAACACGGCCGCTGTGGCCTTGGGCCTGTTGGTCGCCCCCACCCCGACCCTCACGGGAACGGCCCGCGTCGGGAGCCGGCTCACGCTGCGGGCGGGCACGTGGGGCCCTGCGCCAGTGTCCCTGTCGTACCAGTGGTACCGCTCGGGCGTGGCGATCACCGGCGCGCGGGGAACAAGCTATGTGTTGCAGGCGGCGGACCGAGGGAGGACGGTCAAGGTGGCGGTGACCGGTCGCAAGGCGAGTTTCGCGACAACGGTCCGTCTTTCCCCAGCGACCTCCACGGTGGCGGGCTAGACACGCCCAATCTGCGGACCCTCGGCCTACCGTAGCGCGACAGGCCGAGGGTCCACCTCGTCAGACGTCGGCGCTGTCGGCGCTGGCCCGGGTGGCCTTGCGGCGCTTGTTGATCGCGATTCGGGCGGCCATGGCCCGCGCGAAGGCGAAGTGCCAGAAGCGGCTGATGACGAGCTCGCGCTCACCCACCATCTCGACCACGTCGGCGCCCGCGCCGAGCTTGAAGAGGAGCAGTCCGGTGAGCGGGCTCGTGGCACCGAGCGACGTGTTGAAGCCACGGAAGTCGTACGCGTCGCACCCGGCAGCGGCCGCATCCCGCATCGCCTGCCACTGCAGGGCGTTCGAGGCCCGAGCGTCGCGGTTGCGTTCGGTCGACCCGCCGTAGAGGTAGGAGAAGGTGCGCCCGAAACGGATCATCAGGGCCGAGGCGAGCACGTCGCCGTCGACGTGCGCCTCGTAGAAGCGGGCCGAGACACGCGGCTCGCGGCCGCTGGTTCCGGCACCCTCGGAGTCGAAGGCGCGGGCCATCGCGTCGAAGTACGCCTTGGGGCGCGGGAGGAAGTTGTCGCGCTGGGCCGACTCGACGTAGAGGTCGTGGAAGGTGTCGAGGCCCTCGGGGCCGACTGCGCGCACCTGGACGCCCGCCTTCTCGGCCTTCTTGACGTTGCGCCGCCACTGCTGGTTCATGCCCTTGAGCAGCTCGGCCTCGGTGCGTCCGCGGAGGTCGACGATGCAGAGCAACCGGGGCTGGCCGACGGCCACGCCGTCGGCGCCCAGGGGCAGCCATCCGTTGCGGTCGAGCCATGCCTCGAGCGTGCGCGCGGTCGGGTTGTCGACGGACGCGGGAAGGTCCTTGAAGCTGAGCAGGCCGTTGTCGACGACCTGCTTCTTCACCGGCTCGCGGTCCCAGACGCGCGAGACGACGGGGTAGCCGAGGCGCAGCGCGAAGGCCTTGCGGCCCTTGGCCCACGCGACGAGCGGGTCGAGCCACCGGGACGGGTCGCCGGCGACGACGTCCCACGGCAGGCCGGGCCCCTCGGGCAGGTACGCGTACGAGCGCGAGAGCCGCGGGATCGTGCGGGAGAGCACCAGTCCTGCCCCGACCCGGGCCCCACCGGCGTCGAACCAGCCGAGGTGGGTGCGTCGCCAGCCCTGCTTGGCGCGACCCCACGCAGGAGTCTGCAGGAAGCTGCCGCCGAGCTCGAGGAGCGTGTCGACGGCCTCGTCGGCGCTGATCTCACGGACCGTCAGCGGGCCGACGACGGGCGCTGTCGCGGACGGGGCATCCGGGGTCGGCGCGGAGGTCGGCGCGGAGGCAGGGGTCTGCTCGGTCATGGCCGCAACCCTATCGGCGTGGGCTCAGTCCGCAGACCGCGCGGGGTCGGTGCCGGTCGGGTCGCCGTGCTCGTTCGGGGCCTGCGCAGCGGGGCCGGCAGGGTCAGCCGGCGTGGTGGCCACAGCGGCAGAGGCAGCGGTCGCGCGGACCGTGCGACGGATCCACCAGAGGCCCAGGACCGGCAGCAGCAACGGGACGTAGCCGTAGCCGGAGCCGAAGTGCGACCAGACGGTCTTCTCGGGGAACGCCTCGGGCTGGACGCGGGACCACGTGCCCACCACGAGCACGCCCAGCAGCTCGACGGTGAGGGCGATGGTGGCCACCCGAACGGAGGTCCGGTTGCCGCGAGCGAGGCCGATCGTGGCGACGAGGTAGATGAGCGCGGCGAGCGCCGACAGGAGGAACGGCACGGGTGCGCGGTCGAAGTACTCGGTGATCTGCAGGATCGAGCGACCGGTCGCCGCGAGGGCGAGCAGTCCGTAGACGGCCACGAGCAGGCGCCCGAACCCGTGACCGGTGTGCGGCCGCTCAGGGTCGACCGGGTGATGCCCTGGGTTCGACGCCGGGGTCGCGGGCGGCTCGGGCATCGACGACTCAGACATTGAGGGTCCAGACCTGCTGCAGGCGGGCCACGAGGATCGCGACGACGAGCGCGCCTCCGAGGACGACGCCCATCGCCCACTGCGTCTTCTCCTTGATGGCGATCACCACGACGGCCGGCACGACGAGCAGCACGGTGAAGAGGTAGGCGATGAAGGTGGCGCGCTCGGCCCCGTCGCCGATGGCCGAGGCCTTGCTCAGCCCGACGACGAGCTGGACGAGCAGGGCGAGCTCGAGGGCCGCGCCGACGAGGACGAGCGGGTCGTCGACGAGGCGGCCGCGCAGCAGGTGGTGGGCGGCCAGCAGGCCGAGCAGCCCGCACGCGACGAGTAGCACGACGGTCAGGGGTTGGAGCACGCGAGAAGCCTACGGCGTACGCGGGTGCGGCCCGGCAGCCGGTCGGGCGCGAGGCGCCGGGTAGTTTTCTCTCGACGAGCCACCCACCGCCGCTGACCGTCGTGCGGCCCGACCTCGAGGAGAGACCGTGTCGATCCGGCCCCTCGCCATGGACCGTGCCGCCGGCGTGCTGCTCGGCGAGGCCTGCGGCGACGCGCTCGGCGTGCCCTACGAGATGGCGGCCCCGCCGGTCGGTGAGGCGGTCATGAAGGGCGGCGGCCTCGGGCCCTACGACCCGGGTGAGTGGAGCGACGACACCCAGATGACGCTGTGCGTCGCCCGCGTGGCTGCCGACGGACTCGACCTGACGTCGGCCAAGGCGCTCGACGCGGTGTCGGACGCCTTCACCGCCTGGCTCGACGGTGGCGCCACCGACGTCGGCGTGCAGACGCACGCCGTGCTGACGGAGGCGAAGTCTCTGCAGGGGTCACCGCACGAGCGCCTGACGGCGGCCAGCGAAGCACTCCACGACCGCACGGGTCTCACCGCGGGCAACGGCGCCCTGATGCGCACCCCGATCGTCGGGCTGTCGGCACTGGACGACCGCGACGCCACGGCCCGCGCGGCCCGTGCCATCGCCCGGCTCACCCACACCGACCCGCTCGCCGGGGACTCGGCCGTGCTGTGGTCGGAGGCCATCCGCGTCGCGGTCACCGAGGGTCGCCTCGATCTCACGGCGGGCCTCGACCTCGTCTGCGCTGCCAACATCGGCAAGTGGGGCGACTGGATCGAAGCCGCCACCGGCTCCGAGCCCGGGCAGTTCGGCAACAACGGATTCACGGTGACGGCGCTGCAGGACGCTTGGGCCGCCATCACCACCACCGACCGCGGCGACGGCTCGGCCATGCACCTGCAGCGCGGGCTGCAGGCCGCCGTCCGCGCCGGCCACGACACCGACACCGTGGCCGCGATAGCGGGTTCGCTGCTCGGCGCTCGCTACGGGGCGTCGGCGGTGCCGACCCAGTGGCGTCGCATGGTGCACGGCTGGCCCGGCCTGCGCGCCCACGACCTCGTCGAGCTCGCCGTCTCGGTTTCGGTGGGCGGCCGACGCCCCGGTGTCTGGCCGTCCGTCGAGACCATGGTCGACCCCGACATCCCCGCCCTCGGCATCCCGCACCCCATCGACCCCGATATCGTGCTCGGCACCATCACCGATCTCGGGCGGGTGCGCGAGCTCGGGGTCCAGGCCATCGTCTCGCTGTGTCCTCTGGGGCTGGACGACATCCCGGCCGAGGGAATGACCGCGCGCGACCACATCGAGTTCTGGATCAACGACGGTGAGCACGAGGACTCCAACCCGCACCTCGACTTCGTCCTCGACGACGCCTCGTCCGCCCTGCGACAGTTCCGCGCCGAGGGCAAGCGCGTGCTCGTGCACTGCCGCCTCGGCAGCCAACGCACGCCGGCCGTCGCCCTGCGGTATGCCGTCGACCTCGGGGTCGCCCCCGAGCTCGCCGAGCGCTCGATCCGCGACGCCCTTCCCGGCATCCGCGGCGAGGGTCGCCTCTGGCACGTGGCCGCTCACGGCGCCTAGGTTGCCTCCATGAGCGACCTCGACCATCGGCAGCTGGGTGCAGACCTCTTCAACGCGACCTGGGAGCTGCTCGACCGCGACGACCGGACTGCTGAGGACGACGACGCGATGCTGGCCCGCGCCTACGCGTCGCTGCACCACTGGAGCCAGGTGCCGCAGGTGCGGGCGGCCAACCTCGGTCGCGGCCACTGGCTCGTCTCGCGGGTCCATGCGGTGCTCGGCCTGCCGGATGCCGCGGCGCATCATGCGGCCCGATACGTCTCGATCGCGCGCAGCGGCGACGTCGACGACTGGGACCTCGCCGCGGCGTTCGAGGCGTCGGCGCGGGCCGCGGCCGTCGCCGGTGACCACGAGGCAGCCGACCGTTTCGAGGTGCTGGCCCGCGAGGCGCTGGCCTCGGTCACCGACGCCGACGACCGTGCCGTGGTCGAGTCCGACCTCGCGACGCTCCCCCATCGTTAGTCGGCCCTCCCAGCACGCGACACCATCCTCGCGGTGCAAGGCAGGGTCGGTCAGGCGGTAGAGGACCGAGACGAGCCACTCCACCAGTTCGGCCACACGTTCTCGGCCGGACCCTGTCGGGCACGCGGCCGGGCAGGTGCTCGCTGCGAAGTCGGAGCGGGAGGGGCCCGGTCGACCTCGGCACGGCTCAGAACTGCGGTAGGCGGTCGTCGAGTGCGGCAGGTGGCGGGGGATCGTCTGACGGATCGCGTTCTGCCACAAGAGGGTCGGGGGGCCCTGAACCCGATGGGTCGAGGGCTTCGCGCCAGTTCTTGGGGTAGGTCGTGTACGTCCGGCCGGTGAGGGTGGTCCACTCCAGGCCGTCGCCGGCGACTTGGGTGCTGGTCCAGATGCCGTCGGTCTTGACGTTGTGGTGGAGCCGGTGCTTGGCGAACAGGTTCGAGACGGCTGTCTCGCCCTTCGGCCACGGGGTCTCGTGGTCGAGGTCGCAGCGGGTGGCAGGGACCTGGCAGTCGGGGCCGCGGCAGGTGCCGTCGACGGCCTGGACGTGCTCGAGCATCGCCGTGGTGGGCCGGTAGGCCTTGGTGGGGCGGGTGATCGCGTGGCCGTCGCGCAGGTCGACCGGCAGGGTCTGCCAGACCGAGCCGGGGCGGGTCATGATCTCGCGGGCGTGGGCGGCGGTGACCCAACCGTGCCCGGGCAGCTCGCACGCCGCGTCGCTCTGGCCGGTGGCGACCTCGAACGGCACGACCAGCCACACCCGCGCCGCGGCATCCCCCGTGAACGACACCGGTCGCTCACCCGCCGGGACGCTGCCGACGGCGGGACCGGCCGCCCCGGGCGCCCCCGAAGCGTCGTCCTTGGCCTCTTTGGCGTCGGTGCCGTCCTCAGCGCGGGCGGTGCCGGCAGGACCGGCGGCGGTGAGAGCGTTGCGCAGCAGGGCTTCGGTGGCCAGGTCGCAGCGCAGCTGGTCCAGGGTGCGCGGGTCCCCACCGCCGCGCAGGTTCCGGGCGTTCGTGTCGAGCCGGTCCAGGATCGCCGCGACCGTGCCCGCGTCGGCCGTGAGGGTCAGGCAGCCCATCCCGTCACCGACCATCCGCCCGAACACGCCACGCCTCGACCTGGCGTGCGCCCGCCGTTCGTCGGCACTCCGCGCGTCGACCGAGGTGACCGCCCGCGTGAGCCGCGCCGTGAACGTCCGCTGTCCCACCGGGCGCCCGTCCCGCGACGGCGCCAGCACCGCCTCCTCCACGGCCGCGACATCGACGTCCGAGAGCCGCACCGTCTCGGACGCGACCTGCACCGCCCGGTACAACGACGTGCCTCCGGCCCGCAACGCGGCCAGGACCCGCCGGTGCCGCCGCGGGGCCGTCGCCAACGCCAGCCGCCGCGACACCTCGCCGACCCCGACCCCGGTCGCCAGCGCGATCTCCTCGGCGACGACCCGCTCGGGCGAGACCAGCGCCGCCATCCGCACGGCACTGCCACCCCGGGGCAGCGCGGCGACCTGCTGGGCCTGGATCGAGTGCAACGCCCCGTACGCGGCGAGCAGGTCGGCCTCGACCCGCGCCTTCGCCACCTCGAGCGCCTCGATCTCGCCCATGACCCGCTCGCTCGCCCGCAACAGCCGCTCGGTCACCTCGACCGACCGCGCTCGGTCCGTCGCCGCGGCGACGTCAGTCGCCTCGGCGCGGTCAGTCGCCTCGGCGCGGTCAGTCGCCTCGGCGCGGTCAGTCGCCTCGGCGCGGCCTGCTGCATCGCCAGCACGCAGCAGGCTCCCGGCGACCTCGACCGAACGAACTCCTTCAGCCCGGTCGGCCGTTCCGACCGCCTCGGCACGGTCGGCATCCGCAGCGTCAGCGTCCTCGACAGGCCTGACCCTGGCACGCACAGCCAGCGCGGACTCGAGGGCGCGCGCGAGCTCGGTCGGCTCATCGGATGCGCTCACCCGCAGCACGTGAAGCGACCCGCGCAGCTCGGGACGCAGGGACTGGCTCGACGCTGCGATGAATGGCATCGGGCCCCTCCCCTCGGCTCTTGGACTACCCCCAGTAGAACAGGCGTTCGACTGGAATGCAAGGGTATGGGCGGATCTGTGGACAGCGAATTCCGCTGTGCCACAGACAATCTGCCACCCTTTCGCCAAGTGGCACCTGGGGCGCCACAGGACAGAAGGCGCCCTGGGCCGCTGGCCGGACGGCGTCAGACAGACTTGGCCTCGTCGACGTAGCGGCACAGGGCATTGACGGCACGCAGCTCCTCGGGCGTGTGCACCTCGGCGTCCATGAGCAGCGGGCTGCCGACGATGACGGCCATCGCCTTGGCCCGGGAGATCGCGACGTTGAGCCGGTGCAGGTCGTAGAGGAACGAGACGCCTCGCGGCGCGAGCGCGGCCGTCGTGCTGGCCATCGAGTAGATGACCACGGCACCCTGCTGGCCCTGGATCTTGTCGACGGTGCCGACTCTCGCACCCTCGGGCAGGGCCGCCGCGAGCGTGGCGACGTGGGCGTTGTAGGGGGCGACGACGAGGATGTCGTCGATGCCGATCGGCTTGGTGTCACCGGCAGCATCGGTCCAGGTGCCGCGGACGAGGTCGGCCACGAGGTCGCGCACGACGGCGGCCTCCTGTCGGCTCGACTGCTCGCTGGGCTCATCGTGCTCGACGGGCACCCAGCGGAGTCCGTCGCCCGACAGCGCGCCGGGCGCATCGACCGCCAGCAGCTCACGGCCCGGAGCGGACTCGAGGCGACCCTCGTAGGCGAGCTCGGACACGAATGCGGTGAGGGACGGGTGCATGCGGTGGGTGCGGTCGAGGAAGACGCCCCGCTGGGGCGGGATGACGTCGTGCACGACGCCGTCGGCGTCGGTGCGGAGGTGGTCGAGGGCCGAGACCCCGGAGCCGTAGGGGTGCACCGCCTTGGTGGGTTGAGTCAGCTGCTGCGGGTCTCCGAGCAGTACGAGCGAGCGAGCCGCCGGAGCCACCGCGACGGCGTTGGCGAGGGAGAACTGCCCGGCCTCGTCGATGACGAGCACGTCGACGGCGTCGACCAGGTCGTCGCGGGACCACAGCCAGGCGGTGCCGCCGACCAGGTTGGCCTCGCCCGACGCGAGTGCCGCTGCGATCGCGGCATTGTCGGTGGTGTGCCGGATCAGCGCGTTGGGGTCGTCGGGCTCGGCACCCTCCTCGGCGTTGGTGCCGTCCTTGTGCCATGCAGGGCGCTGCACCTCGTCGAGGAGGTTGAGCACGACGGCGTGCGACTGCGCCGTGACCCCCACCCGCAGCCCGGCGTCGAGCAGCTCGCGGATGAGCGCCGACCCGGCATAGGTCTTGCCCGTTCCGGGTGGCCCCTGGACCGCGAGCACCTCACCGCGGAGCCCGCGACCGACCCGCACCACGACGTCCTTGGGCGTCTCGCCCGGTCGGGCGGTGAGCACGTCGGCGGCCGGGACGACGCGCTGGAGCAGGCGGGTGGCGAGGTTGCTCCCACCTGCGAGAGCCAGCGCTCCGGAGCGGGCGATGCTGGCGCGGAGGACCTGGTCCATGACGGGACCCGGCCCTCCGAGGCCGCGCGGGCGCGGCGGGTCGAGCGACTTCTTCATCGACAGCTCGACCCAGCCCTCGACAGCGTCGAGGTCGATGACCTTGCCGACCGGCGCGTGCGTGTCGACGTCGGGGACGTACTTGCCGATCGACACCTTGCAGTCCTGCGGCGGGAAGGGGTAGCGCCAGACCTTGGAGAGCTTGACGATGCGCATCTCCTCGGGCTCGCCGAGGTCACCGATGGCCGTGCCGTCCTCCACGAGCTCGGGAGTCTCGAGCTCCTTGTAGCGGAAGAAGTCCCACCACTCGGGCCGCTTCTCGCGCCGGTGCCAGCCGACGAGACCGGCAAGCAGGTGGTGACCGGCGCCGACGAGGGACTCGGCGAGCTGGATCTCCGCCCGCTCGTCGTCGCCGATCTCGCGCAGCCCCTCGGGCACGGGCCGCGCGAGCGCGTGGCCGGATGCGGCGAGCTCGGCGCGCCGCGCCTCGAGCCAGATGTGGAGGTCGAGGGTGGATCGCACGTCGTCGCGGTTGTAGCGGCGGATGTCGTCGAGGATCGACTGGTCGGCCCGCCCCTCGACCCGACCGGTGAGCCACCGCTCGTACTCGATGACGGACGACAGGCCGTCGGCGACGCCATCGCCCTCGGAGGTGCGCGTGTGGCCCCAGTAGAACTCCTCGAGCTTCTTGATCGAGTAGGAGCCCTTGCTGATGCGGACGCCCTGACGAACGACCGCGTAGAGGTCGACGAAGACCTCGTGACGCAGGAGCTGGTCGAGCTCGGCCTCGCGCGTCGCGTGCTGACCGACGAGGCGCTTCAGAGCGGTCGTCTCGTAGGGCGCGTAGTGGTAGACGTGCATGGCCGGGTGGTGCCGCCACCGCTCGGTGAGCCAGTCGAGCAGGTCGGTGGTGAGCCGCCCCTCCTCGTCGAAGTCGTGCGCCCAGAAGTCGACGAACTCCCCCTGCCGCGTCCAGATGCCGGCGAGGTACTCGCGACCGGCGCCGCCCTCGGCCCACGGGTCGCCCTCGAAGTCGAGGTAGACGTCGCCGTCGTCGGGCTCGGGCAGCATCTGCAGGCCGCGCGCGGGCTCGGGGTCGAGCAGCTCGAACTGCGCCTGCCCCGTCTCGCGCTCGGCGAGCTGGAGCCGGGCCTGCTGGAGCAGCCTGCGTCGGGTGGTCGTCGAGAGCCGGGGCGCGAGCTGCTCGTCGGTCGAGCCCGCGAGCGCCCGAAGGGTGGGGATGCCCAGGTCGATGAGGGCGGCCCGGTGGTCGGTGCGCATGCCCGCGACCTGGATGAGGTCGTCGCGGTCGAGCCACTCCTGCGCGCAACGCTCCTTCCAGCGGCACTGCCCGCAGTGCTGCACCCGGGAGGACTCGGTCTGGCGAGGGTTGGCAATCGCGTCGAGCAGCTCGGCCCGACGCCGACGCGCGTAGGGTGCGACGTCGACGAGGCGCCACGGGTGCAGCTCGGCGTCGCCGGTGACGACCGTCAGCCACTGCGGGGGCAGGCCCTGGAGCGTCTCGAGGCGGGCGGCATACGTGGCCATCTGCAGCAGCGCGGGAACCTTCAGCCGGCGCGCGAGCTTGGTGTCGGCGATGTCGTAGCGCCACGTGCCGAACCTGCTGCGCTCGCCATCGGGAAGCTCGACCCGCAGCAGGAAGTCGGCCAGGCCGACCCAGTGGCCGTCGTAGAACGTGGCCTGGTAGACGACGTCGACGCCGCGCCGCATGGCGTCGACCGTCGCAGCCTCGGCAGCCACCCCGCGCAGCTCGAGCGCGGCGATGTCCTCGACGACGAGGCCCTCGGACACGAGTCGGTCGAGATAGGCGCGCTCGTGCTCGAGCCCCTTGGCGAAGACGAGGTTGAGCGAGTCGTCGGTGCCCGAGGGCCGGGGGCCGCGACCCCCTGGGGCATCGAGTGCGTCGAGGTCGAGCGTGGTGATGTGCGCGCAGGCCACGTGCTTCGTGAGGTCCGTCGGGCTAAGGACCAGGTGACCGTCGTTGCGCTGCATGCCGCCGAGTATGCCGTCCGCCACCGACACGACGGGGTCGGCCCGCGGCTCCGTCGCGAGCGGCGACGGTCCCTGACCGCCCGCCGTCCCCGTCGGCGTCTACCGTCGCTGTATGCCGCTCGCGACGTACAAGGACCTCTGCATCGACGCGTCGGACCCCCATGCGCTGTCGGCCTTCTGGGGCCCGGTGCTCGGCTGGGAGCCGCACCCGCACGATGACGGCGACTCGTGCCTGCGTGTGGGCGACGAGGTGAAGGTGTGGTTCAACCGCGTGCCCGAGCCCAAGACCGTCAAGAACCGGCTCCACCTCGATGTGAACGCGACGTCGCTGCAGCCCACGATCGATGCCGGTGCGGTGGTGCACGACGAGCAGCCCCGCTGGACGGTGCTGCTCGACCCCGACGGCCAGGAGTTCTGCGTCTTCGTACGCGACGAGCTGGTGACCCAGCCGTTCTACGAGCTCGTCTGGGACGTCACGGGCGACGAGTTCGCGGCCCACCGGCTGACGCGATGGTGGGCTGACGTCCTCGGTGGCAGGGCCGTCCGCGACGACGGGTTCAGCCACGTCGAGGACGTCCCTGGGCTGCCTTTCGAGTCGATCGTGTTCCAGCCGGTGCCAGAGGACAAGACGACGAAGAACCGCATCCACGTCGATGTGACAGTCGCGGACCTGGGTCCTCTCGTCGCGGGCGGCGCGACGGTCGCTCGAGCGAAGGGCGACGACGGTATCGGCTGGACCGTGATGCGCGATCCCGCGGGCAACGAGTTCTGCGCCTTCACCGCCACCCGCCTCGGGGGGGCGGCGGGGTCGCGMCCCGGCCGCCCCACCCGTTCACCGCATGATGCCGTTACCGACATGACGGCCCCACCACTTGCCGAGGCCCCAGGTGTCACCGGCCAGCGTCGCGGCGAGCACCGCGATGCCGAATGCCTCGATCCAGTGGCTGTCGATGAGCGGGTTGGTCATCCCCGAGGCCCCGAGGGGGAACTCGGCGAGGTACATGAGCGCGAGGAGAAGCGCGGCGCTCCAGGCGGCGATCTTGAGGCCCGCACCTGCGAGGAGCGCGACGCCGATGCCGAGGAGGCCGAGCATGAACACCCAGTCGGCCCACGGGCCGGCGATGTTCTTGAAGAAGCCGGCGAAGGGGCCCTCCGCGTGCTTCATGAAGCCCTGGGCGGGGGTGCCGCCGTTGACCCACGCCTTGGCGGCGGGGGTGGCGTAGCCGAGGCCGAAGAGCTTGTCGAGGAACGGCCAGAGGAAGGTGAAGCCGAGCACGATGCGCAGGCCGGCAAGAACTCGACGGGCCACGACCGAACGGACCACCTCCTCCTGGAACGTCACGACGCCCTGGGTGGGGTCGTGCGAGACGACCGCGGGAGTGTGTGTGTCGCGGTGGATGGTGGCCATGGAACTCATCTCCAGAACTCGATGCGTGTTCCCGGCAGGCTTTCTGTCGGTACTACAAAGCGTAGTAATGAAGATTCACTACTACAAGCCGTAGGAGTGTGAGGTGCGAGACAGGTCTGGCACCGAGCCGCGCCGTCAGGGTCAGCGGTGCGAGCGGATGAGTGTCGGCACCTCGAGCTCGCCCGGCGTCTCGGCGAGCTCGCGCACCAGGTCGGCGAGCGCGTCCAACGACGTGCACACGGCGGCATACGACCCGTCGAGACGGATCGGGCGGCAGAGGATTCGGGTGCCCGCGTTGCGGATGACGATCTCGGACTCGGGCGCCCGGTCGCTGTTGCAGTGCACGAGAACGCCAGTGGGCAGCCCCAGGGCGGTCGTGTACGCGATGAGCTCGAGGTAGTCGCGCGAGGCCATGTAGCCGTCGGCACCCATGGAGTACTTGGCGTCGCCGACCAGCACGACCTCGCTCCCCCGGCGCACTACGAGGTCGGGCGCCATCGTGACGGCCCGACCCTCGTCGAGCCAGACGTTCTCGTCGGTCTCGATGCGCAGGTCTGGGGCGAGTCGCAGGTCGAGCTCCTGCGAGATCCAGCGCTGGAAGAGGTCGTCCATGTCGACCATGAGGCTGTTGGCCTGCTGGTCACCGGCCTCGTGGCTCAGCGACATCGCCTGCAGCACCAGGCGACTCAGACGCATGGCGTCCTCGTAGTGCTCGTTGAGGCGGGTGATCGGCAGCGGAGCGGTGTGCTTCGTCGCGGGCGTGTCGGCGACGCCGTCGAAGCGCCCGAGGACGCGCAGCGCCTCCCGACGCACGTGCGGCGCGAGCTGCGGCCACGCGAGCATCGCCTGCAGCGTGCACCGGAAGAGCTGGTTCTCGACGATGTCGGCCGTGAAGTCGTCGAAGCGGCACTGCGGCTCGGCGGCGCTCCACGGACGGCGCGCGAACTCCTCGACGAGCAAGCGCCCGCGGATGGTGCGCATCCGCTCCTCCCGGGCGACGTAACCGTGCACGAGGCCGCGCATCGTCGCGGAGTCGATGAGGCGGATCGCGAAGTAGGCGACGCCGTCGATGAGCTCGTCGGTGTCGCTCCACGTGACGTGCTCGTGGTCGAAGGCGTCGGGTGAGACGCCGGCGCCCAGCATCGCGAAGAAGTTGGTGACCGACACCTTCGGCATCACCCGGACGACGAGTCCCGGAACGGCCAGCGCGCCCACCCAGCTGGTCGCCCCGATGGTGACGACGTCGGGATCGGCGGTGGCGTGGATGACGAGCCGCTCCCCCGCGGCCGCCACGAGGGCGGCGCGGGTGTCGCGGGACAGGCGGACCGGCCCCGAGCGTCCGTGCTCGGGGATCGGGGGCAGCTCGAGGGTCATCGGTAGATCGGCGCGACGGCTCGGCGGCTGACGACGAGGGGCGGCGGCGTCGTCACGGTCGCATCAGGTCCAGCTGGCCGTAGCGAGCCTTCACGTTCTCCCAGCGGAACTGGGCCAGCTCGTGCTCGCGGCCGTAGAGCTGGTCCTCGATGAAGGGGTAGACGTTGTAGTCCCAGATGCGGCGCAACGTCGCCTCGTCACCGTCGAGACCGGGCCGCATGAAGTACGAGTGCCCGATCTGCAGGTGCGGGCCACGCAGGGCACGCCGCAGGTCCTCGTTGACGCGGTCGACGAGGTTGGCTACCCAGACAGGACCGTCGTGCGCCTCGAGCCATCTGCGGAGCAGGCCCTCCATGGGCCCGTCGTGCGGCATGAACGGCACGAAGTCGAAGCGACGGCGCAGCGCTGCGTCGACGAGCGCTATCGACCGGTCGGCAGTGTTCATCGTGCCGATGAAGTAGAGGTTCGGTGGCAGCTCGAAGCCCTCGTCGGGGCGGTAGCTCGTCTTGACCGAGTGAGAGCGGTACTCGAGCAGGAACAGCAGCTCACCGAAGACGCGCGGCAGGTTCGCCCGGTTGATCTCGTCGATGATCATGATGTGCGGTGTCAGCGGGTCGGCCTCGGCCGCCTCGGCGAGCAGCGCGAGGGGACCCTTGCGCAGCTCGTAGACCATCTGGCCCTGGTGGTCGATCTGCGGCCGGAAGCCCTCGAAGAAGTCCTCGTAGCTGCTGCTCGGGTGGAACTGGACGATGTCGCGCTTGGTGGGGTCGGGCTGCAGGGCCTGGGCGAACCGCTGCGCGAGGTAGGTCTTGCCGGTGCCGGGAGGCCCGTAGAAGATGACCTGCTTCTTCTCCTCGAGCAGGCTGCGGATCTCGCGGAGGAAGTCCTCCTCGATGAGCAGCTCCTGGGCGGCCTCGCCGAGCGCGTCGTGGTCGGGCATGAGTGCCTTGTCCGAGCGACGCATGAGCCAGTAGGCGAGCTGCGCCTGCCCCCACGGGTCGTCGGGCAGGAGGGGGTCGAGCGTCTGCTTGAGCAGGGCGTTGGTCTCGACGTGGGTGCGGCCGCGGGACTTGCCGTCGGTCCAGCGCGCCGGGCCACCGAGGCGGGTGAGCATCGCGATCTTGCCGGAGTCACCGCCGAGGGCGAAGAGCGGCAGCCAGTGCTCCGGGTGGGCGATCGCGAAGAGCTTGAGCACGACGCTCTCGCCGAAGCCCTGGACCGGCACGTCGTCGGAGCCGAGGACGCGGTTGATCCGCTCCTCGTCGCGGCCCTCGCCCCACAGCAGGTCGCGCACCATGATGCGCAGCTCGTCGATGCCGGATGCGTCGAGGGCGTTGATGCTGCTGATGAGCACCGACTGGCCGCCGATGTCGCCGTAGCCGCGCGTGGAGACGATGCGCTTGAACGTCGCGAGGTCGAAGTCCTCGAGGCCGTCGCGGGAGACGCACGCCGCGAAGACGCGCCGCTGCTCCTGGTGCCACGCGTCTCGTTCGCTCGGGTAGGGCCGCTCGGTCCGGAAGATCTCGACCTCGCCCTGCAGGTCGACCATGGCCGCGAGCTCGAGGCTGGGGTCGTCCAGCGGCCCGCGCTGGCTCGAGGTCATGAAGCGCAGCAGCGGCGTCAGCGTACGGGCGGTGGCGATGATCTCGTCGGCGAAGTCGGCACGGCCGAGCGCCTCGTCGCCCTTCCACCAGCGACCGACGAACGCCTCGCCCGACGGGTACTCGCGCCCGACCGGCTCGAGACGGTCGGGGCGACCGTCCTCGTGCACGCGGAAGAAGGTCAGTCCACGCGGCAGGTGCTCCTGCACGATGGTGCCGACCTCGCGGTGCTGCTGGTCGCTCTCGCCCTCCCAGCCACCGTGCAGCCCGAACGCGACGCCGGAGGGCGTGATCCACAGGCGGAAGCCCGGGGCGCCCGCTCCACCGACGAGGATCCACGCGGCGTACAGGTCGGAGCGGTAGGCGGCGTCCTCGCCGGCGTGCTGCTGCAGCGCGAGGGTGGGAGCCTCGAGGTAGAGACCGGTCTCGGACGAGAGACGCTCGATGAGGCTGTCGGAGATGTGGTCGGCCTCGCCGCGCAGCTGGCGAGCGAGGTCGGCGGCCCGCTCCTCACGGGTGCCGTTGCCGTAGCCGGAGGACGGGCGGAAGTCGGCCGCGATCTCGGCGGCCTCCACGCAGACGTCGAGCGCCTTGGGGGCGATGCCCACGAAGGCCTCGGTCTCCTTGAGGTACCAGAGGATGCGGGCGGCGTACTTGGGGTCCTCGGGGCGCAGCGCCGCACAGAGGTCGGCGAACGCGACGTAGCGCTCGGCGTGGCTGAGGCCACGCTCGAGCCAGCCGAGTCGCTGGAGCATGTGCGGGGCGTTCTCCCACATGAGCGGCCACTCGCCACCGTCGTCGGTCGACCAGAAGAGCGAGAGGACGTATGCCGTGTGCCCCGGCCCCGGTGCACGCTGGCCGCGTGCCCCACCCCTGGCGAGGAAGGCCTCCATCGACTGGAGCTTGTCGGCGGCGTCCTGCGGGGACGCGGGGGTCTGGAGGGTCAGCTTGAGCAGCCCGACGACCTCGGCGTACTCCTCCTCGGCGCGGCGGACGAGCGACGCGAGCCACGGCCCGCCGATGGGGCCGAAGCCCACGTAGGGACCGTCCTTGCGGGTCCACTGGTTGATCGCCTCCTTGAAGGCGACCAGGTCGCTGGAGGCCACGAGGTCGGCGAGGATCTCACGCAGCTCGCCGTTGCGGGACGCACGCTCCGAGTCGAGCTCGGCGAACAGTGCCTGGGCGTCTTTGTCGGCCTCGGCGGCACGTTCGATCAGCGCGTACTTCGCGCGCCAACGCTTGACGTCGACGCTGTCGGTGCGAGACATGGGGCTCCCTTGCACGCCCACTTCTAGGGCGAATAGCTACTGCGCGCGTGGAGGTGCGCGCAGGACCGCGGAAAGGTTACCTGCCAGTCGCCCGTGCTCCGAACTCGTGGGTGTGTCACCGGTGAGTCCCCGGAATCGCAGCGTCGAACGGCCCCTGACGGCAGCGAATCGTGATCATTGTGACCTGTTGCACCGGACGATGCGCAGCCGGGGGGCTGTGGACGAGGCGGGCGGCTCGGGGTGCGTCTCGGGCAGGATGGTCATAGGTTCCGAGGTGGAACCACGAGGGGCGAAACGCCCTTCCCAGGACGCAACCGCACGCTGGTCGACGATCGACAGGGGACGCCGATGACCGCCGCCGCCAGGGCCCATCGACACCGAAGGCTGATTCCGTATGCCGCCGCGCTCGTCGCGCTGGCGATGCTCGGTGCCTGCACGGGCAGTGAGCCTGCGCCGACCTCGACGACTCCCCCAAGGACGTCGGCGGCGGCAACGACGACCTCGTCGGCGCCCTCCACGACAACCACGCCGACCCCAACGGCAACGGTCGACCCGGTCCTCGCCAAGATCCCCGCCGCCGCCCGCCCGAGCACCGATGCCGGCGCCGCCGCCTTTAGCAAGTACTACTTTGAGCGGGTCAACTCTGGCTTCAGAACTGGAAGCACGTCCGATGTGCACGGACTTGCACAACCAGACTGCGTTACTTGCAATGCCTTTGCGTCGGCTATCAAGGAGCAGAATGCGAAGGGCACGCACTATGGGGCAGACCTCGCGAGGATCGATTTTTCGTCGCCGCTAGAGGTCAAGTTGCCGAACGCGAGGGTGCTTGTGGACTTGTCGCAGCTTGCGGTCCCCATCCTCAACTCCAACAACAAAAAGGTTGGCACAACACCCACGGGCAATGCGTCGTTCGTAGTTTCCCTCAAGTACGAGGGCCACTGGATCGTCACGCGCCTTCAGAAGACCGAGAACTAGTCGTGGCTGCCACGTCCACTCTGGTTGCCGCGACGCTCGCGCTGGTCGTCGGCGCTCCCTCGGGCTTCGTGCATGGGCGGCATCCCGAGGCTGATGGCGCTGTCCCCAACCCGCCCTGCGGGGTGTACACAACTTGCAATGTCGATCCGACACAGGCGAGTGTCGGTCTACTCTCGCGCGATGAGGTGCTGGCTCTTCCCAAACATCCAAACGACAAGGGCGGTCCGATCGAAGCTCCGTTGCCACCCACCGCCCCACGGTATGACTACCTATCGCTGAATGACTGTGCGCAGGCCCGCCCGGAAAGCGTTACTGAACAAGTCACGTGCAGCCATGCCCTCAGAGATTGTCCCAAGGCTGAAGTAGGACCCCTACTCCGGATATGGCGTCGAACGCTCGTGGAGGGCAAGGTGACGGAGCCTTGGAGCGTTCGTGGTTTCACCTGTGCATCTGATGTAGCTCCTGGCGCCAGACCCACGCTGACGATGGCCGATCTGAAAGGTCAATTCATGCGGACGCCTTGGTCGAAGCCGCAGATCTCGAGCCAGCCAGCTGGTAACACGACCCTGGTGAACCTGCTGACCTTCTACAAGGTCAACTGGACTCCGAACGGGTTCCAGCCCGGCGAGGTCGACCGATCCGTGCTGCGCGGTATCCCGGTTCAGATCCGGCCCAAGCTGGTCGGCTTCACGTACGTCTTCGGCGACGGCTCCTCGGTCGGTCCGACGACATCGACAGGCGGGGTCTATCCCGACGGCGACATCACCCACGTCTACGGCTCGAAGGGCAAGTTCCCGGTCCGCGTCAACACGACGTTCGGAGCCGACTTCAGCCTCGACGGCGCCACCTGGGACGAGATCCCGTCAACCGTGACCGTTCCCGGCCCCAGCACTGTGGTCACCGTTCGTGAGGCGAAGGGCGTTCTCGTCAACAACTGACCGTCCGTCGCTGACTACTCTGCATTGAGTCGTGGCGTGGACTGGGTCACGGGGCGAACCAACGCAGAGGGCCCCGTCAGGGGCGTGCGGCGCGCCGACTTCAGTTTCTGGATTGCGAGTCGCCCGGCTTGTCGTCGTTGTCGGCCGACGTGTCCTCGTTCTCGGCGTCGACCTCGTCGAAGGTGAACGCACCCTGTTCAGCCTTGGACGGGCCGCGGTTGAGCGCCTCGTCCTGTGTGACCACCTCGGCTTGGACCTCGACGGCGTCGACGGCCTGGACGGCTTCGGGCTCTCCGACCCCCGCCAGGTCGCCGTTGGGAGTCGCTTCCGCCACCGGTGGTACCTCCGCCTCGGCGATCCCGGCGGCTGACACGGGTTCGTGCGGCAGCAGCGCGTCCTCGTCCTGCGCGTCTCGGTCCCAGCTCTCTGCGGCTCCGACATCGGACGTGAACTCCGAGGGTGCTCCGGCGAAGGCAGACGGATCCGAGACGTCGGGGTCGTCATCACTGTCGCTCGCCGCGTCGGAGGGAGCCGCACCGTCCAAAGGTTCGCTGTGTGAGACCGCGGGTCCAGTGGTCGGGACGGAGCCACCGCCTCGCCTCGACAAAAGCCAGGTCACCAGGACGCCGAGCACGAAGGCCACCAGGACCAGCCACCACTTCATCGCCGACCCCCTGACGCGCTTGCCGCGTCACCCGGGGCCGCATCGGGCTCAGTTCGCCCCGCTGCTCCCCGACCCGTGATGGCGATGGCCACCAGCGAGCCGACGACGAAACCGACGATGCTCCAGAGGAAGACGCCCCAGAATCCGCCGTCGCCACGCCCTGCGAAACCCAACAGCACCGTCACGATCACCAGCGCGGCCCACCACTGCCAGCCGACGGCGCGACGCGAACGAGGGTCGGACGTCCCGGGTGAATGAGCCAGCGCCATCGGTCCTCCAAGATCGGCTCAGGGCCGCAACGGCGACCACCGCTTGGACGGTACCCCGATCTGCCTCCCTCGGGACGGAGGCAGCAGCGGGTCTGTCAACGACGTCTGCGGCTGGACGAGCGCGCCCGCTCAGGCCGCCGCGCTGTCGCGCTGCGCCGGCAGGACGGCAACGGCATCAGGGGCCGCGATCGCCACCGCGTGAAGCGTCAGCCCAGCAACGCGGCACACGCCCTCGAAGGCGGTGCGCAAGTCGTGGTCGCGTGGTGTGGCCGTGGGGCGCCCCGGCCTGGCGATCGCAATGACGACATCTCGCACGCCCTGCCGGGCGGCCTCGGAGACTGCCAGCAGAACCCGCTCTCGAACGGCTGCGACGTCGACACAGCGGGGCTGGTCGGGAAGGAGCACGGGCTGCAGCAGCCGCCTGTTCGGGTGGCACAGCAGCAGATAGGTCGCGCCGTCGTCTCTCGCCTGGCCGGTCACGATGAGGTCGACCACGCCCTCGAGCACGTCAGGGTCGGTGATCGGTCGTTGGGCCCAGTCCCTCGGCAGATCCTCGAAGCGCATGGAACGAGCATGCCGGTGACCGGTGACAGTGGGTCGGCGTTGTCCACATGCCCGGCGCCCCCCCGCCCGTGAGAGGTACCGTTTTCCCATCACAGGCCGGATGGCGAGACCTGGTCCGGCGGCCGAGGCGGCCCGAGGGCCGCCCACGCGGAAGGACGCCCATGCCGCCGCACCCGTCCGGCCGACCGTCCGACCGACCGGCCGGTCTCACCGCCACCGACCTCGTCCACGCGTACGCGTCGGGTGACCTCTCCCCCGTCGAGGCGCTCCGCGACGTCGCCGACGTCATCTGCGCCCGTGAGCCCGAGCTAAACGCGTTCTGGCAGCTCGACCTGGAGGGCGCTGCCACAGCTGCTCGGGCGAGCGAGGGCCGTTGGCGCAGAGGCGAGCCCGCCGGCCCCATCGACGGCGTGCCCGTCACGATCAAGGAGAACCTGGGTCGAGCGGGTGTGCCGATGCCGGCAGGCAACGCGGGTGTCGAGCCGGTGGTGCCGACCCGCAGCAGCCCGGTGGTCGAACGGGTCGAGGAGTCGGGCGGTGTCATCCTCGGCTCCACGGTCATGCCCGACTGGGGGATGCTCAGCTCGGGGGTCTCGAGCCTGCACGGCATCACGCGTTCACCGTGGAACCCGGCGCTGACGACCGGCGGCTCGAGCTCGGGTGCGGGTGCGGCGGCTGCCGGCGGCTACGGCCCGCTCCACGTGGGCACCGACATCGGCGGCTCGATCCGGCTGCCAGGCACGTGGCTCGGCCTGACGACCCTCAAGCCGAGCGCCGGGCGGGTGCCCCTCGACACGCCCTACCTGGGCCGCGCCGCCGGCCCGATGACCCGCTCGGCCCGCGACGCCGCGCTCCTCCTCTCGGTCATCAGCCGACCCGACGCACGCGACTGGACCAGCCTTCCCCCGTCCGACCTCGGTGCGGTGCTGCCAGCCGAGCCGCTCGACGTCCGGGGCCTGCGGGTCGGCCTTCACCTCGACGCCGGGTGCGGGCTCCCGCTCGACCCCGAGGTCCGCTCTGCCGTCGAGGTCGCAGCACAGGTGTTCACGGACGCGGGCGCCGAGGTCACGCCGCTCGACCCGTTCATGACGCCCCAGATGCTCCGCGACCTCGACGAGTTCTGGCGGGTCCGGTCACTCACCGACTTCGACGCCCTCGCGCCCGAGGCCCGGGAGCGGGTGCTCCCGTTCATCCGGCGGTGGGTGCTCGCTGTGCGTGACGTCGACGGCCGCTCGGTCCTGCGCGACTACGCCAGCATCATGGCCCTGCAGCAGGCGACGGTCGCGGCCACCGAGAGCTACGACCTCGTGCTCTCCCCCGTGGCGCCCGTCGCGGCCTTCCCGGCGGAGTGGCCGATGCCGTGGGGCGACCGCGACGAGGGCATGGCGCACATCGGCTTCACCGTGCCGTACAACATGTCGGGCCAGCCGGCGGCGTCGGTCAACTGCGGCTTCACCGCGGACGGACGCACCATCGGGCTGCAGGTCTCGGGCCGTCGCTTCGACGACGTCGGCGTGCTCCGTGCCGTCGACTGGTACGAGCAGCACCGGGGCACGGCGGCGACGCCCGTGTGGCCGATCCCGCCGACAGGAGACGACCGTGCCTGAGACCCCTCCGGCCGCAGCGACCGCACGCGGCTTCGAGCCGGTGCGGTCGGTCCGCCTCTACGAGCGCATCGTCGAGCAGGTCGAGGAGGCGATCGCCCGCGGCGAGCTGCGACCCGGCGAGCGCCTCCCGAGCGAGCGCGAGCTCGTCGTGCAGTTCGGCACGAGCCGCGCGACGGTGCGCGAGGCGCTGCGCGTCCTCGAGAGCAACGGAGTGGTGCGGTCGCGGCCCGGCGACCCGAACGGCCCCGAGGCCGCACGGGCCTCGCTGCACAGCCTTCACGACTACTACGCGAGCTATGTCCCCAAGGCCGAGCGCGCCGCCCTCGAGGCGCTGCTCGACGAGTGACCCTGCTCGACGCCCGACCGGGGCCGCACGGCAGAATGCGTGACTCGGTCAAGCGTCGGCGACAAGGAGAACAGCCCCGTGAGCGTGCAGGTGAAGGTTGCATCCATCGAGCGCCGTATCGCGCAGGAGCTCGGCGTCCGCGACGGGCAGGTCACCGCGGCGGTCGGCCTGCTCGACGGCGGTTCGACGGTTCCCTTCGTGGCGCGCTACCGCAAGGAGGCCACGGGCGGACTCGACGACGCGCAGCTGCGCACGCTCGAGGAGCGCCTCGGCTACCTGCGCGAGCTCGAGGAACGACGGGCAGCGGTGCTCGCGTCGGTGGAGGAGCAGGGCAAGCTCGACGACACGCTGCGCGCGCAGATCCTCGGCGCCGAGACGAAGGCGCGCCTCGAGGACATCTACCTGCCCTTCAAACCGAAGCGGCGCACCAAGGCCCAGATCGCCCGCGAGGCCGGTCTCGAACCGCTTGCCGATCTGCTTCTTGGCTCGCCAGACACCGAGCCGTCCACGGCTGCAGCCGAATTCGTTCATGCCGGGCGAGAGGTGGCGGACGCTGCTGCCGCGCTCGACGGGGCCCGCGCCATCCTCGTCGAGCGCTTCGCCGAGGACGCTGACCTCATCGGCGACCTGCGCGAGCGGGTCTGGAAGCAGGGACACGTCGGCTCCAAGGTCCGTGCCGGCAAGGAGGAGCAGGGCGGCAAGTTCTCCGACTACTTCGACTTCTCGGAGCCTCTCGCCTCGCTGCCGTCGCACCGCATCCTCGCGCTCTTCCGCGGCGAGAAGGAGGACGTGCTCTCGCTCGACATCAGCCCCGATGACCCTGCGGTCGAGCCCCAGCCCGGCCCGACGGCATACGAGAGGGCCATCGCGCGGCGCTTCGGCATCGAGAACGCCGGTCGACCAGCCGACCAGTGGCTCGCCGACACGGTCCGCTGGGCCTGGCGCACGAAGATCCTCGTCCACCTCGGCATCGACGCCCGTATGCAGCTGCGTCGGGCCGCCGAGGAGGAGGCCGTACGCGTGTTCGCCGCCAACCTGCGCGACCTGCTGCTCGCTGCCCCGGCCGGGGCGCGCGCCACGATGGGCCTCGACCCGGGCTTCCGCACCGGGGTCAAGGTGGCCGTCGTCGACGGCACGGGCCGCGTGGTCGCGACCGAGGTCATCTACCCCCACGTCCCGCAGAATGAGTGGGACCGGTCGCTCGCCACGCTCGCGCGCCTCGCGAAGGATCACGCGGTCGACCTCGTCGCGATCGGCAACGGCACCGCGTCACGCGAGACCGACCGTCTCGCGGCCGACCTGGTGAAGCGTCACCCCGAGCTGAAGCTCACGACGGCGGTCGTCTCGGAGGCGGGCGCCTCGGTGTACTCCGCGTCGGCGTTCGCCTCGCAGGAGCTGCCGGGCATGGACGTCTCGCTGCGTGGCGCCGTCTCCATCGCGCGCCGCCTGCAGGACCCCCTCGCCGAGCTCGTCAAGATCGACCCGAAGTCCATCGGCGTGGGGCAGTACCAGCACGACATCTCCCAGACCGCGCTCTCGCGCTCCCTCGACGCCGTCGTCGAGGACTGCGTCAACGCGGTCGGCGTCGACGTCAACACCGCCTCGGCTCCCCTGCTGACCCGGGTCTCGGGCATCACGGCCGGACTGGCCGACAGCATCGTCGCCCACCGTGACGCCACCGGGCCGTTCCGCAGCCGCAGCGCCCTCAAGGACGTGCCGCGGCTCGGCCCCAAGGCGTTCGAGCAGGCGGCCGGCTTTCTCCGGGTCCCGGGGGGCGACGACCCGCTGGACGCGTCCGCCGTGCACCCCGAGGCCTACCCCGTCGTGCGACGCATGCTCGAGTCGACCGGGCAGAAGCTCACCTCACTGATCGGCAACACCGCTGCGCTGCAGGCGATCCGGCCCGCCGACTACGTCGACGACACCTTCGGACTGCCGACGGTCACCGACATCATCAGCGAGCTCGACAAACCGGGTCGTGACCCCCGGCCCACCTTCAGGACGGCCACCTTCAAGGAGGGTGTCGAGGAGATCAAGCACCTCAAGCCGGGCATGACGCTCGAAGGCGTGGTCACCAACGTCGCGGCCTTCGGCGCCTTCATCGACGTCGGCGTCCACCAGGACGGCCTCGCGCACGTGTCGGCACTGTCGAAGAGCTTCGTGCGCGACCCCCACGACGTCGTCAAGTCCGGCGACGTCGTCAAGGTCAAGGTGCTCGACGTCGACGTGGCCCGCAAGCGGATCTCCCTCACGCTGCGGCTCGACGACGAGCTGCCGGCCGCTGGGTCCAAGGCCGACACCTCCGGTCGTGGTGACTCGCGCCGGACGGGTTCAGGAGGCCAGCGACAGGGCGCCAGGGGCGGACGGGGCGGCAGCCCTCGCCAGGGCGACAACGGCACCCGGGGCAACCGGGACACCCGGGGCAACGGGGACAAGGGGGCCACCCTGGCCACCCCGGCACGCCGCAGCAACGCACCTGCCGACAGCGCCATGGCCGACGCGCTGCGCCGGGCCGGCTACACCGGCTGACGCCGGGGCGTCGCCCCGGCGCGCTCAGGCGTCGGGCCCCGCTCCGTGGAAGACGGCCTCGACGTTGTTGCCGTCGGGGTCACGCACGAAGGCGCCGAAGTAGCCGGGGTGGTACTCCGGCCACAGGCGCGGCTCGTGCAGCGACTCGGCACCCAGCTCCAGGGCCTTGGCGTGGAACGCGCGCACCGCGTCGACGCCCGTGGCCCCGAACGCACAGTGCATCTCACGGTTGGGCTCGGCGCCCCGCCACGCGCTGATCCAGAAGTCGGGGTGGTCCTCGGAGCCGTAGCCGATGGCGACCCCGAAGTCCATCTGGCGGCTGTAGCCGAGAACCCCGAGGACCTCGTCGTAGAAGTGGGCGCTGGCCGCGAGGTCGGAGCAGTTGATGCCGAAGTGATCGATCATGACCGCAGGCTAGCCATTGTCTTCGGGCCCAGTCTTTGGTCGACTGTCTGTGGTGGGTCCGGCCCATCAGGGGCCGGTCCACGCGACCCGGAGGTGCCCATGAGCAGTTCAACGCAGTCGATCCCCGAGAACGCAGAGGACGCAGATTTCGAGGGATCTCCCGCGGGCGTGCACTCGACGCTGACCGTCGGTGCACCCGTTGACCAGGTGTGGCGCCACCTCATCAGCTCCCGCGGCACCGAGGCCCTGCTCGGTCCCGGTGTCACGCTCGGCAACAAGGGAGAGTCGTGGCACAGCGCGGACGGTCCCCACGGCGTCGTGCGCAGCTACCACCCCATGGAGCAGATCCGCGTCTCCTGGCACCCGCACGAGGACGGCCCCCTCAGCATCGTCGACCTCCAGCTCAAGCCCGACGGCGACGGCACGCGCGTCGACCTGTACCACGAGGGTCAGGGCATCGCCGAGGACGGTGCGGGCGACAAGTCGCGATGGGACGAAGCCCTCGGACGGTTCGCCCAGGCCCTCGACTCGTAGGGAACTGGTCAGGGAACTGGTCAGGGAACTGGGCAGGGAACTGGGCACTCGACCGTCGGGAGACCGCACTCGTCTGGGCGGGAGCGCGGCCGACCTGCGTCAGTGGACGACCATGACCGGGCAGGTCGCGTCGTGGATGACCCGGTGGCTGACCGACCCGAGCAGCATCCCTGTGAACCCGCCGTGCCCGCGCGAGCCCACGACGATCAGTCCGGCGGTAGCGCCGAGGTCGGCGAGGGACTGGCCCGGGTCGCCGTAGAGCACCTCCGTCGTCACCAGCACCTTCGGGTGCCGGGCCCGCACCCGGTTGGCAGCCCGCGTCACCGACTGCTCGGCGTGGTCGCGGATCGCGTGGGTCTCCTCGGTGCCTCCCTTGGCCACCTCTGCGTAGGTCCAGGCCTCCATCGAGGCCGACTGCGCCACGCGCACGACGTGCAGGGCGGCGCCTTCCCGCTCGGCCACCTCGGCGGCCGCGTCCACTGCGCGAGTGGAGCTGTCCGAGTCGTCGACACCCACGACGACGTCGTGGTCCCGACCGGGCCGTGGCGGCGTCGGCAGGTCGTCGGACGAGGGGTCGACCGGCCCGCGCACGACGACCACCGGGCACGTGGCGTGGGCCGCGACCGTGTACGAGGTCGACCCGAGCAGGCCGGCGAGCACCCGCCCGCGCCCTCGGCTGCCGACGACGACGAGGTCGGCGTCCTTCGAGGCGTCCACGAGCTGCGCGGCGGGGCTGCCGAGCCAGTACTGCGTCTCGATCTTGGCGGCGTCGAGCTTCTCGCCGGCGCGCACGGCGCCGTCGTCGACGAGGCTCTTGGCCGCGTGCGCGAGCGTGGGCTCGAGCTGGCTGAGGTCCATGGCGGGGAACGCCGGCACGGTCGCGACGTTGACGCTGTGCACGAGGGTCAGGTGCGTGCCCTGCACGTGCGCCGTCTCGGCGGCCCACGCCAGCGCGAGTCGGGATCCGGGCGATCCGTCGTAGCCGACGACGATGCCGTACTTGGTGCGAGCCTGGCGGTTCATGGTGCGCCCCTTTCCTGGGCGTGACGATCGATGTCGCCGGGGCCGCTCCGCTCCGGCCACCCCAATCGTCCCGCCCCGGGAAGGTCCCCAGCGGGTGGGTGTGACCACTCAGACAGGTGGGGACGGCCACGACCGCGTATGCCGCCGGGCCGGGTCACGGGACCCGACCCGACGGCATACGGGTTGGGTCAGCTGACGGCCTTGAAGGCGTCGACCTCCCCTGAGCCGAACCAGCTGTTGTGGCCGACTCCGCCCTGGCACTGCTGGAGGGCGCCGCCGTCGAGGGCCGGGAAGAAGGCGTACGGCGTCACGTCCGCAGGGCAGGCGAGCGGGTTGGTCGCACGCTGCAGGGCCGCAGCGAGGGCGCTACCGCTCTGTCCGGTGCGGCTTGCGATGAGTGCGGCGACACCCACCGCGTGCGGCGAGGCCATCGACGTGCCCTGCTGGTAGCAGTACGCCGCTCCGCTCGCGTCGACCACCCGTCGCGCCGGCAGACACGTCACGTTGAGCAGCGCGGCCGGCCACGTCGAGAGGACACGGCCGTTGGGGGCCGCGGCAGTCAGCTGCAGGAGCGAGTCGCCACCGGGTGCTGCGACGTCGACCGACGACGTGCCGAAGGACGAGTAGAACGACTTCATCTGCAGGTTGCCGGTGGCACTGACACCGACCACACCGGGGACCTCCGTCGGCACGACCGCGCACGCGTTGGTGATGTCTCGCGTCACGGGAGTCGTGTTGTCCGGGCTGGTCTGGTCCTGGGTCGGGTGGGACAGGTCGTCGGCCTGGTTGCCCTCGGCCGCGACGACGAGGACGCCCTTCTTCTGGGCGTACTTGATGGCGCGACGCTCGGCGTTCCAGATCGCCCGCTGATCGGGGTCGTTCTTGCAGTTGAAGAGCCACGGGTCGGCGAAGTAGCTGTTGTTGGTGACGTCGACACCATGGTCACCGGCCCACATGAACGAGCAGATGACAGCCTCGGGGAAGAAGAACCCGTTGGCGTCGCCGGCCTTGATGCCCGCGATGCGCACCGACGGCGCGATCCCGACGATGCCGATGCCGTTGGCTGCGGCGGCGATGGTGCCGGCCGTGTGGGTCCCGTGACCGTTGTCGTCCGCGGCGGCGACCTTGCCGGGCACAGCAGCGCCGCTGGTGCAGTTGGCACTGGCACCGTCGGCGACGTTCGCAGCGAGATCAGGATGCGTGTAGTCCAGTCCGGTGTCGATGTCACCGACGAGGACCGACGGGCTTCCCGTGGTCACCGTGTGGGCGTTGCCGACCCGGATCTGGTTCATGTCCCACTGCAGGCCCGACAGGGAGTCGGTCAGCGAGATGACGCCGGCCGCGGCGGCCGTTGCCCGGGGCGTG
Source organism: Terrabacter sp. 2RAF25 (assembly GCF_052115265.1). Classification (NCBI taxonomy): domain Bacteria; kingdom Bacillati; phylum Actinomycetota; class Actinomycetes; order Micrococcales; family Intrasporangiaceae; genus Terrabacter; species Terrabacter sp. 2RAF25. The sequence goes on along the minus strand of NZ_JBFRGJ010000008.1, from coordinate 260,434 downwards.
GTGCTCGCGGTCGCGGCACCGGCCGCTCCGCCGGCGCCGACAGCAGTGGCGAAACGCGTGGTGGCAACGGCGCCCTCGACCCCGTTGACCGTCTTCATCCGTGCGGCGAAGTCGACGTCGGTCGAACGCGCGACGACGACACTGATGGGTGCGTAGCTCGCGACGACCTGCCCGCCGGCAGCGCTCACGGCCGCAGCCGCACCGTTGGTCGCAGCCCCGCTCCGGTAGACGACCAGATAGGTCGTTGCGGCCCCCGCGGCCGTCGCCCCCGCGGCCGCCACCCCCGTCGCCAGCGCAGCGGCAGCGACGAGCGCGGCTGCCCCCACTCCGGCTACCGACCGAACCTTCTTGCGAGATCCATTCCGTGCTCGTGACACCGACATGGCCCACTCCTCCGCGGTGGCGGCGTGGTCACCCCACCGCACCGGCCGTCTCCGTGGCGGCCCAACAGATCAGCGTAGAACTGTCGGAAGCGGCGGGCGAGTCTTTCCGTCAGTCGCGTGCAGCGGCGGTGGCCCGGTCGTTCGCGCGCTGGATCGCCTCCACCAGCTCGTCCTTGCTCATCCGCGAACGACCCTCGACGTCGAGGCGTCTGGCGATCTCGTAGAGGTGCGCCTTCGAGGCGTTGGCATCGACCCCGCCGGCGGAGTCCCCGTCGTCGAGGTGCGCCCGCGCCTCCGCGCCGCGTCTGGCCGCCTGCGGGTCGCTCGGCCCCTTCTCGGCCTTCTCCTCCCAGTGGTCGCCGACCTTCTCGAAGGAGTGCTTGAGCGACGCGAACGCCGTGCGGTGCGCCCGCTCCCCCTCGCCGTACTGCTCCACCGCGGCGTCGTGGGTCGCCAGCCAAGTCTCCTGGGCCTTCTTCGACGAGCGCTCGAGGGTCGAGGGCAGGTCCGTGCTGCCCGATCGCTTCCTGGCCGGCATGTCGCTCCTCCTGGGTGGCACCGACGGGATCCCTCACCCGTCACGCGACTCTCACGTACCCACCCGGGCGGACGCGACGGCATACGAGCGGCATACGGGCGGCATCCCGGCGGCGTACGGGCGGCATACGGGCGGCGGCGTACGGGCGGTGGCGAGTTGTGCCGAAGGCGTTGCTCGCGACGCGGCACAGGGTACGGACCGAGACGGTGAGGCCGTGGCGCCGCACGACTCCACCCGACGGTTACAGCGATCGATCAAAGGAGATGTGATGAGCGAGGCTGTCGCACAACAACGCACGGACGGGGCAATCAGAAGCCTCGTGCCGGCGCGCATGGACCGGCTGCCATGGACGAAGTTCCACTGGTCCGTCGTCATCGGGCTCGGCATCTCCTGGATCCTCGACGGTCTCGAGATCCAGATCGTCTCCGAGTCCGGCTTCCAGAAGTCGCTCGGCATGTCGGCCGCGCAGGTCGGCCTCACGGGCACGATCTACCTCGTCGGTCAGGTCGTGGGAGCGCTGACCTTCGGCAGGCTCACCGACCGGTGGGGCCGCCGACGGCTCTTCATCATCACGCTGGTGATCTACCTCATCGGCTCGGGCCTGGCCGGCTTCGCGCCGAGCATGGGCTTCCTCTGGGTGTGCCGCTTCATCGCCGGCATGGGCATCGGTGGCGAGTACACCGCCATCAACTCCGCCATCGACGAGCTGATCCCGTCGCACTACCGAGGCCGCGTCGACATCGCCATCAACGGCACCTACTGGTTCGGCGCGTTCTTCGGCGCCCTCGCGAACCTCTACCTGCTCAACCCCGACAACGTCGCCGAGAACCTCGGCTGGCGCCTTGCGTTCTTCATCGGCCCGATCCTGGGCCTGTCGATCATCTACCTGCGCCGGCACATCCCGGAGAGCCCACGCTGGCTGCTCACCCACGGACGCGCCGAGGAAGCCGAACGCACCGTCGAGGAGATCGAGGAACGGGTGCGCCGCGAAGGCGGCGAGCTCCCCGAGGTCGACGAGAGCAAGGCGATCCTCGTCAAGCCGGAGGACGCGATGGGTCCGAAGGTGCTGTGGGACGTGTTCGTCCGCCGCTACGGCAAGCGCACGGTCCTGGGGCTCACGATGATGATCACCCAGTCGTTCCTCTACAACGCGATCTTCTTCACGTACGCGCTGGTGCTGACGAACTTCTACCACATCGACAAGGCCGGGACCTCGCTCTACTTCCTGCCGTTCGCGGCCGGCAACCTGCTCGGCCCGCTGCTGCTCGGCCATCTCTTCGACACCATCGGCCGACGCAAGATGATCTTCTTCACCTACACCGTCGCGGGCATCGTCCTGCTGGTGTCGGCCTGGCTGTTCCAGGCCCAGGCCCTGACGGCGACGACCCACACGATCTTCTGGTGCGTGTCGTTCTTCTTCGCCTCGGCAGGTGCGTCGGCGGCCTACCTCACGGTGAGCGAGATCTTCCCGCTCGAGGTGCGCGGGCAGGCCATCTCGTACTTCTTCGTCATCGCCCAGTGCGCCGGCGCGATCGCGCCCGTGCTCTACGGCACGCTCATCGGTGAGGGCAAGGACCGTATGCCGCTGACCTGGGGCTACGTCGCGGGCGCCGTCATCATGATCATCGGTGGTGCTGTGGCCCTCGCCATCGGCATCGACGCCGAGCGCAAGTCCCTCGAGGACATCGCCGACCCGTTGAGCAAGGTCTCGGAGGAGTCGGGAGCGGCGGCATGAACATCGCCGCGCTGGGTCGCCCCTACACGATCGTCGTGGGGGTGAGCCCGACGAGCGGGTCGCCGGGTGCACTGCGTTGGGCCGCCGAGGAGGCCGCAGTCCGCGGCGGGCGGGTCGTGGCGGTGCGCGCCTGGCGACCGCACGCTCCCGAGACCGCGACCGGCGGCCGGGTGCCATCGGTCGTCTCGGACGACAGCGCGCGTGCCGTCGAGGAGGAGCGTCTCGCTGCGGACGTCGCGAAGGTGCTCGGCCACGACCACGTGGTCGAGACCCGCGTCGTCGGCGGTAAACGGCGCGCCGTGATGCTCGAGGAGAGCCGAACGGCCGACCTCGTCGTCATCGACGCCGGGCGCTCGACCGAGGTGGGCGCGCGCTGGCTCGGGAGCCGGATCGCCCGGGCGTCACGGTGCCCCGTCGTCGTGGTGCCGCCTGCTCTCGGTGACCGGGGCACGGGCCCGCTCGCTCAGGCGGTCGGAAGGTTCGGCCGATCGGTCGAGCGTGCGGCCGGCACCGCCGGACGCCCGGGTTTCCAGCGGCCACCGGCCCGCTGAGGACCACCAGGCCAGGGACCGCGGACGATCGAGCCCCGGATCAGGGACTCGATCGTCCGCGGACCGCCGTCGTGTCAGCGCACCACCATGACGGGGCACGGCGCGTCGTGGATGACGCGGTGGCTGACCGAGCCGAGCAGCATCCCGGTGAACCCTCCGTGGCCTCGCGAGCCCATGACGATGAGGCCCGCCGAGACGTCGCTCGCGTAGCCGGCGATCGCCTGGCCGGCGGCGCCGGCGACGATGTTGGTGCGGACGTCGAGCCCGGGATGGGCTCGCCGCGCCTCCTCGGCGACGTCGAGCACGGTCTTCTCGAACTGCCGGTGCATCGTCTCGACGACCTCCTCCCGACCGAGCATCGTGTCGGTCTCGGGCCACGCCTCCAGGCCCCCGACGTTGTCGACCGACACGATGTGCAGGGAGGCCTCGGCCGCTGCCGCGACCTGGATGGCCGTCTGGAGAGCCGTCTGGGCCGGCTTCGAGTCGTCGAAGGCGACGACGACGGGGTGCGATGGGCCGGCGTGGACGACCGCGGCACCACGTACGACGACTGCGGGGCAGTGCGCGTGGGCGGTGACGGCATACGACGTGGACCCGAGCAGCCCTGACGAGATCGTGCCGTGACCGCGAGACCCCGTCACGAGCAGGTCTGCCTGCGCCGACACCCCCACGAGCTCCGCCGAGGCGTTGCCGACGGCGCTCAACGGGCGGACGTCCTTGCGGCTCAGCTGTTTCGAGGCAACCTCGATCGCATCGGAGAGGACGCCGCGCGACAGCTCCTCATAGGTGTGGGCATGGACTCCGGGGTCGTAGGCGCGGAACGTCGGGGTCATGGTCAGGCCCACACAGTGCAACAGCGTGAGCGGACGGTCGTCACGCCTCGCGGTCTCGACCGCCCAGTCCAAAGCGAGGCGTGCCCCGGGCGATGCGTCGTAGCCGACGACGATGCCGTGGCTCGTGGTGGTGTTCGTCGGGCTGGCTTCGGCGCCCATCGCTCTCCCCCTCCATGCTGGTCGGGGCCGTGTGCTCCGGCCACCTCCATCGTCTCGCCTGGCGGCGGCCGCGACGGCGACCTGTGACCACAGAGACACACCGGCGGAGAGACACGTGACGCACGAGACAGCGCCCCTTTCCGGGAGCCACCGCAGCGGGGGCCGGACCGGCCTAGCGTGGAGACATGCGCACCGGGGCGCCTGCACGCACGCCGGCCGAAGCCCGTGGGACCGGCAGCCCCGGCTGGGACGACGAGATCCTGCGCGTCACGCCGAACGACCTGACGACGTTGCTGAGCGACCGCGGTCCGGCTCCGATGAACATCGCGGCGGTGCTCGTCGTCGACGGTGGTTCCACGCTGGATCGGTCGGCGGTCACGGCGGTTCTCGCACGTGGCGTGGCGCGGGTCCCGCGTCTGCGACAGCGCCTCTGCACTGCGCCTCTCGGGTGTGGTCGGCCCTACTGGCTCGACGACGAAGACCTCGGGCTGGGTCGCCACGTCTTGTTCGAGCGGGTGGGCCGGGAGGCGGACCTCTGGCGCCGCGTCGCCGAGCTCGTGTGCCGACCCCTCCCCCGTGATCGTCCGCTCTGGGCGGCGCACTGGATCGTCGGGCTGCCGGAGGACCGCGGCGCGCTGGTGTTCATCTCGCACCACGTGCTGACGGACGGGATCGGTGGGCTCGCAGTGCTGGCAGCCCTCACCGATGCCGGCCCCACCAGCGCCGCCGCCACCGGCGACGCCACCGACCTCACAACACGTGCGGTCCCCTCGGGCCCCGGGCGGAGCCGGACCGCCCCCAGCCGGCAGGCCCTGGCCGCCGACGCGTGGCACGGGCGACTCCAGGCCGCCGTGTCGGTCGGCCCGCGGCTGCGCCTGGTCCGGTCGGGCCTGCGCGACCTGGGCGTACGCGCGGCGCGCCCCCGGCTCTGCCCGGCGACGTCGCTCAACCGGCCGACCGGTGACCGCCGCCAGGTATGCGTCCTCGACACCCCGCTCACCGCCGTCATCGCGGCGGCTCACCGGCATCAAGCGACCCTCAACGACCTCCTGCTCACGGCGGTGTCGGGGGCGATCGGCGGGGCTCTCGCGGACGACGGGCAGCGCCCCGACTCGGTGGTCCTATCGGTGCCCTACTCGTCACGCGCCGCGACCACGGCGGGCAGTCTCGGCAACGCGACCGGGGTCGTGCCGTTCCGGATCCCGTTGGACAGCGATGCACTCACCAGGCTCCGGAGCGTCGTGCAGCTCACCAGGCAGCAGCACGGTCGGCCGAGGGCAGCCTCGGCGGGACCACTGGGCGTCGCCTTCCGCGGGCTTGCACGCGTCGGACTGCTGCAGTGGTTCGTCGACCACCAGCGGCTCGTCAACTCGTTCGTCACGAACGTCCACGGCCCGGACGCAGCCTTGAGGTTCTGTGGCTGCGCGGTCACACGGCTGGTGCCGATCGCGGTGACGCCCGGGAACGTCGCCGTGAGCTTCGTCGCGCTCTCGTATGCAGGAACCCTGGCGATCAGCGTCGTCACCGACCCCGAGGTCGTCGCGGACAGCGGCCCCCTCGTGGCGCACCTGAGGGAAGAGCTGGACGTGCTCCTGTGCTGACGCTGCCGCTGCCTCCGCTCAGGATCACGGCGCGACCGCGGCTCGCAGGATGGCGTCGGCGGACACGTCGATGTCGGCCTCTGTCGTCGTCGCGTTCGAGATCGAGATGCGGATGAGCCGCAGCCCGTGCCAAGTGGTGCCGCCGACCCAGCAGGTGCCGTCGCGCTGGACGCGCTCGATGACGGCGTCGGTGCACGCCGGGTCCCCGACGCTGACGAGCACCTGGTTGAGCACGACGTCGTTGTGGATCGTCGCACCACCTGCGCTCAGCCGTTCTGCCATGCGTCGTGCCAGCGCGCACGAGCGGTCGACGAGATCTGCCACGCCGTCGGTGCCCAGCTCGCGCAGCGCAGCCCAGACAGCGAATCCCCTTGCCCGTCTGGAGGACTCGGGGGTGAGGTCTCCGAGGATGCAGTCCGAGGACGCCCCTGACCCGGTGAGGTACGAGGCGGCATACGACATCGTGGACGCGTGCAGGGCGGCGTCGGCGCAGATGGCGAGACCGCAGTCGTACGGGACGTTCAGCCACTTGTGAGCGTCGACGCCCCATGAGTCCGCGAGGTCGAGCCCGTCGACCAGGTGAGCAGTGCGGGGGCTCGCGGCCGCCCACAGTCCGAAGGCGCCGTCGACATGCACCCAGGCCCCGTGCTCGCGTGCGAGCGGGATGGCGGCGCGGAGGTCGTCGCACGCGCCCGTGTTGACGTTGCCCGCCTGCAGGCAGACGACGACGGGGCGGCCCGCAACCGCGTCGAGCGTCACAGCCAGCTGGTCGAGGTCGATGGCTCCCTGAGCGCCGGATGCCACGGGCACGATGCTCGCGGTGCCGAACCCGAGCAGGCGCGCGGCGCGGTCGATCGTGGCATGCCGCTCGTCGCCCGCGACGATCGCGACGTGCGGCGCGCCGAACAGGCCGTCGCGTGCGACGTCCCAGCCCACGTCGGCCAGGACCCGCTGCCGACCCACGGCGAGCCCGACCGTGTTCGCCGCCTGTGCGCCGGTGACGAAGCCGACGGACGCTGTCGTGGGCAGTCCCAACAGCTGTCTGACCCAGGTCGCGGCGGCACGTTCCGCCGCCGCCGCGGACGGGGAGAGCACCTCGCTGTAGGCACACTGGTCCCAGCCGGTGGCGAGCAGGTCTGCGGTCGTGGCGGCAGGCGACGAGCCCCCGATGACGAAGCCGAAGTAGCGCGGGCCGACGGTGCCCACCAGACCCGGGGTGGCCGCGGCCACCAGCTCGTCCACCACCTGCGCGGGCGCGGTCGCGCCGGCGTCCAGTGGTCTCCCGAAGGCCTCGGCGAGGGCTCCAGGGTCCGGGTAGGGGTGCACGGGCCGGTCGGTCACGGACCCACGGTGCCTGGCCCCCTCGGCGGCGGCGCGGGTGAAGAGCTGCTCGAGGTCGGAGTCCATGGAGCGCACGTTCCTCGCCCGGAGGGCAGGCACGCAAGAGTGGGTCGTCGACCCGGGACTGCGGTTGTCGGCCCATCGGGCAGCCCTCACCGTCGCCGTCAGGAGGCGGCGGTGAGCGGCTCCGGCAGTCGGAAGACACCGTCGCCCGTGGCGACGTGGAAGCCGAGCAGCCGCACCCCATGGGCGGAGCAACGCTCGATGGTGATCTGGTGCCACACGCGGTCGACGTCGTCGGCGACGGTGCCTCGCGGACGGCCTCGACCGATGAGGAGCGAGCCGTTGCGTCGGGCGACGAGCGGCAGGACGAGCTCGAGCAGCTTGCCCAGCCCGTCGGCCTCGCGGTCTGCGGGGACGTCGTGCAGCAGGATGGGCTGCACGCCTCGGTGCTGCTCGTCGCAGATCATGAGGCCGACGCAGCCGTTGGCCCGATCGGTCTCGCCGATGATGAGGTCGATGACGTCGCCGGCGACGCGGGGGTCGGTGAGAGGGATCTCGCTGGCTCGTGGGGGCAGGTCCTGGAAGGTCATGCGTGCCATCGTGACGGCGCCAGGACCTGCCCCGTCAGAGTTGTCCCCAAGCGTTGTCCCCAGCGTCGTCCCCGGCGTCGTCCCCGGCGACGGCTTGTCAGCGAGGTTCGAGTCCGAGACGCTGCGCGACCTGGTCGCCACCGATCTCGCGGACGAAGTCGGGGTCGCCGACGACGACGAGCTGGTCGGTGGCTCGGGACATCCCGACGTAGAGCATCTCGCGGGCACGGTCGGTCGACTTCGCGTTGACGCACAGCACGACGGCCCGCCGTTCCAGGCCCTTGCAGCCCAGGACGTGTCCGTAGAAGACGTCGTCGTCCTCCCAGAAGGAGCGCCAGTAGCCGAGGTGGCCGTCGGCCTCCTGACGCTCCACCTGCGCGGGGTGGCGCGATCCCATGGTCAGCAGGGCAACGTGGTCGGGACGCCACCCAGCGGTCAGCAGGACGTCGACCTGGTCGTCCGCCGCGGCGATGACCTCGTCGATGGCGGCCGGCACGAAGGTCACCTCGGCACCGTCTCCGCCGCGCAGCTGCATCCGGGTCGGCGCGAGGGGGCCGAAGGCCTTGGCGATCTGCTGGGTGTTGCGGAGGTTGTGGTCGAGCACGAGGGGGACGAGCGGCACCGGCGGCCGCCCGTAGCGCGCGAAGATGCGCTGGTTCTCGTCGCTGTAGACGTACAGGCCGCCTTCGTCCTCGTCGCGCAGGGCCTTCATCAGCGGGTGCCACCAGTGGTCGGCGAAGTCCTGGGCCTCGTCGACGATGACGGCGTCGAACCGCTTGCCGTCGGGCAGCGCCGAAGCCACCTCGGCCATCCGGGCCGCGAGGTCACGCTCCCAGAAGGCTGCGTCATTGCGGTCGTGCGAGGCCGTGACGATGCCCCAGAGGTTGGCGAGGTCCTCGAAGGAACCGACGAACGCGGGCCGGTGGTTGCGTGGCACCCCGGCGAGCTGCCGCTTGAAGTACTGCGACAGCCCGATCGAGTAGCAGACGAGCGCCACCCGCTGGGCCTTGCGGTCGCCTTGCCCGCGGGTGAGGTCCTTGGCCTGGGTGAGAGCGAGGATCGTCTTGCCGCTGCCGGCGCCGCCGCGGATCTCCATCCGCCGAATCAGCCGCGTCACCTGGAGCAGGGCCGCCTGCTCGAGCGTCAGCCGGTCGGCCGCGGCCTCGCGGTCGTCGGCATCCGCCGCGATGTCGGGCGCGGGAAAGCTTCTGCCCGTGAGGATCTCGACGATCAGGTCGACGTCGTCGCGGGTCGGGACGCGCTGGTCGTTCTCCTGGTGGGCGGCGACGGAGTGGATGCGTCCGGCGAGGTCGTCGAGGTCGCCGCTCCCGCTGATCATCCACCGTGGGCAGTCAGGGGTGGCGAAGTCGGAGGCGACGTCGGTGAACGGCACGACGACCGCGTGGCCGAACCGCACCCGGCCGCGGTGGTTCTTCCACCGTGGGTCGGCCTCGACGAACTCGCGAAGGGCGTACTTGCCGTCGCGGCACTGTTCCACGGGGCGCACCCGGCTCTTGCGGGTGCCGCCGCCCGACCACCAGTGGCCCTGCGCGTCGACGGAGACGCTGCCGCCCTTGACCTCGACGACCACGACGCCGACCCCCGGCATCAGCACGACGACGTCGAGCTCGTGGTCCTTGCGCTGCGACGTCAGTCGCAGGTTGGGCAGCAGCACCGTGCCGTCCGCCACCGTGCCGCTCAGCCGCTCCCAGACGAGACGCTCGGACTCGTGCGCGAAGCGCGCCCCCTCCCCCTGTGCCATGGCCGCAGGCTAGCCACCCGCGCCGACACGGTGCGGCACTTCGGACGTATGCCGTCCGGCGAGCCGTAGGGGACGTACGGGGTCAGCGGGGGCCGTCGAGGGCAAAAACCGCAAAGCCCTCCGGGCCGGTCAACGCGAGCGTACGTTGGAAAGTCGTGTGGGCTTGGTTCTGCATGTACGACCAAGGAAGAGGCCTCGCGACGATTCAGCGCAGATTCCCCAACGGAGGTGCTCATGCGAAAGATCATCGCCACCAGCGGAGCCGCAGCCATCGCTGCGGCTCTGCTGAGTCTGCCAGGAGCCGCGAACGCCGCCCCTTCTGACACCCGCCAGATCACGTCCTCTGGCACGACCAGTATTCGCAGCCTCGCCGCCGGCGCCGACGGGCTCCAGCAGCCCGAGCTCCGGGCCGGACCGGACGACGAGGGGCCCGCCGCCCCGTCGACCCGGCCCGACCCGAACTTCAAGCACGGCATCTTCCCCAAGCACCCGCTCGAGGCCCCAGTCGTGGCCTCCAGTGCGGTCGCGGCCACCAACCCGGCGGTCCGCGCGAGCATCCAGGGCCTGAACCACCGCGACCAGCGGCTCGCGAACGGCGGCAACCAGTTCTCGACGGAGCCGCCCGACCAGGCCCTCTGCGTCGGCAACGGCTTCACGGTCGAGTCGGTCAACAGCGTGCTGCGGGTCTACAACGCGAACGCCGTGCCCGTGACCGGCGTGCAGGACCTCAACACGTTCTTCGGCTATCCCGCAGCGTTCAACCGGGCCACCGGCAATCAGGGCCCCGACGTCATCGACCCCGTCTGCCACTTCGACCCGGACTTCGGGCGCTTCGTCGTGGCCATCACGACCCTTCACGTCGTGCCTGCCACGGGTGACTTCACTGGCCGCAACACCATCGACGTCGCCGTCTCCAACACCGGTGACCCCACGGGCTCCTGGACCGTCTACTCCGTCCCGGCCCAGAACGACGGGACCGAGGGCACACCGAACCACGGCTGCACGACCGACGGCACCACGCCCGGCCCGTGCTTCCAGGACTACCCGCACATCGGCGGCGACGCCAACGGCATCTACATCACGACGAACGAGTACGACCTCTTCGGCCCGAACTTCAACGCCGCGCAGGTCTTCGCGTTCTCGAAGGCACAACTGGCCGCGCACCCGACCTCGGTGCGCGTGACGCTGGTCCCGAACCTGCACCTCGCCGGCACACCCGGATTCACGGTGTGGCCTGCCACGTCGCCGGCCAACCAGTACGCCACCGACGCGAACGGCACGGAGTTCATGCTCAGCTCGGTCGCCGGTGACGGCTCGGAGACCGGCAACCCGACGGGTACGGCCCGACGCATCGGACTCTGGGCACTGACCAACACCGCCTCGCTCGGGGCGGCGACGCCGGACCTGCGGGTCACCAACCGGGTGATCAACAGCGAGACGTACGTCGTGCCGCCCAAGGCCGAGCAGAAGCCCGGTCCGTTCCCCCTCGGTCAGTGCATCAACGACACGACGCTCGCGACCCCGTTCGGCCCGGGCTGCTGGCAGTTCTTCTTCAACCCGCCGGAGCCGGCCCACGACGAGGTGATCTCCCACCTCGACGCGAACGACAGCCGGATGCAGCAGACCTGGTACACCAACGGCGTCCTCTGGGGCGCCCTGGACACCGCGGTCCGCGTCAACGGCCAGCTGAAGGCCGGTGTCGCCTGGTTCGCCGTGGAACCGAAGATCAACGGCGCCGGCAAGGTCGGCGGCAAGGTCGAGAAGCAGGGCTACCTCGGGTTGGCGAACAGCAACCTCACCTACCCCGCCATCACGATGCTGCCCAACGGCAAGGGTGCCATCGCGTTCACCGTCGGTGGCGCCGACCGCTACCCGAGCGCCGGCTACGCCGCGATCTCGTCGGCGGGAGCAGTGGGCCCGATCCACATCGTCGGAGCGGGCCTCGGCCCGGCAGACGGGTTCACCAGCTACAAGGCGTTCGTGGGTTCGCCGATCCGCACCCGCTGGGGCGACTACGGCGCCGCCGTCACCGACGGCCGCTCGATCTGGATGGCCTCGGAGTACATCGCCCAGACGTGCACCCTCGCCCAGTACGTCGCTACGCCGTTCGGCAGCTGCGGCGGCACGCGGACCTCGCTGGGCAACTGGTCCACGCGCATCACGAAGATCACGCCGTGACACTCGCCTGACAGAGCCACGCACACGTATGCCGCCCAGCCTCGCGAATCCGGCTGGGCGGCATACGTGCTCGGTGACGGCGTCTGTCAGGCGACGCGCTGCTGCGGTGCCGTCTCGGCCGTCTTGCCCGGGTCCTTCTCGACGACGTCGCCGAGCACGTCGTCGATCTTGGCCATCAGCTCGGGCTCGAGCTTCACGCCGGCCGCCTTGACGTTCTCGGCCACCTGCTCCGGACGGGACGCCCCGACGAGCGCGGCTGCCACGTTGGGGTTCTGGAGCACCCACGCCACGGCGAGCTGCGCCATCGTGAGACCGGCCTCGTCTGCGATCGGCTGGAGACCCTGGACGCGAGTGAGCACGTCGTCGTTCATGAACCGCTTGATCATGTCGGCGCCGCCCTTCTCGTCAGCGGCGCGCGAGCCCTCGGGAGGCTGCTGCCCCGGCTGGTACTTGCCCGTGAGCACGCCCTGCGCGATGGGGCTCCACACGATCTGGCTGACGCCCAGCTCCTCGCACGCCGGCACGACCTCGCCCTCGATGACCCGCCAGAGCATGGAGTACTGCGGCTGGCTGGAGATGAGCTGGAAGCCCAGCTCCTTTGCGAGAGCGACGCCCTCACGGATCTGGTCGGCGGTCCACTCGCTGACGCCGATGTAGAGCGCCTTGCCCTGGCGGACGACGTCGGCGAACGCCTGCATCGTCTCCTCGAGCGGCGTCTCGGTGTCGTAGCGGTGGGCCTGGTAGAGGTCGACGTAGTCGGTCTGCAGTCGCTTCAGCGAGCCGTTGACCGACTCCATGATGTGCTTGCGCGACAGCCCGGTGTCGTTCTTGCCACCGGGGCCGGTGGGCCAGTAGACCTTCGTGAAGATCTCGAGGCTCTCGCGCCGCTCGCCCTTGAGAGCGTCACCGAGCACGGTCTCGGCCTTGGTGTTGGCATAGACGTCAGCGGTGTCGAACGTGCTGATGCCCGCCTCGAGCGCCGCACGCACGCACTGCGTCGCGACGTCGTTCTCGACCTGTGAGCCGTGGGTCAGCCAGTTGCCGTAGGTGATCTCGGAGATCTTGAGTCCGCTGTTGCCCAGGTATCGGAAGTTCATCCCCCCACCGTATGCCGCCGGGTCGATTCGGGCGGAACGGCCACATCGGGTGGTGAGACGGGTGTCGATGGAACTGCCGGGGCGGGTACAGACGTTGGGGTGAAACCAGCAGTCACGCTGCTGGCCTCGGCGGAATCTTCATGTTCGCTTGAACGTTGGTCCGCATGAGTGACGCGTGGGCAGAGTGTCCACGCCTGGACCTGAAGGGGGTGCACCCGATGCGGCAGAGGAAGTACGAGGAGTTCGAAGAGGACAACGGCACGATGCTGCGCTACGTCCGTCACGAGAACGGCGGCGGATTCGTGGAGTCGCACGCCCACGTCGACCCGACCGCCTACATCGGGCCATCTGCGTACGTCGACCGTGACGCGGTCGTCGGAGCTGGAGCCCGCATCGGCAAGGGCGCGTGGGTCGATCGTGAGGCTGTGGTCCACCCACACGCCGTCATCGGCTCGACCGTCCACGTCGGTACCGGCGCCGTCGTCGGACGGGAGGCCCGGATCGGAGCTCGCGTCAAGATCGGCGCGCACGCCCACATCTGGGACGCTGCGCGCGTCGACGGCGATGACGTCGTGCCCGAGGGCTCTGTCGTCCGGCCCGGTTCACGGAGCCGCCGCGCGGCCTGACGCGGCTTCCCCTCTGGTCGCTAGCCCGGTGCGCTGCCGATGAGGTCGCGCACCGAGGTGCACGGGAGCCAGGGGTATGCCGCGCGGCTGGCTGCGGGGTCGAAGCGCAGGTCGGCGCGGTCCATGGCCAGGCCCATCCGTGCCATGCGCGCCAGCGCCGGCCTGAACGGCCGAGCGGCCTGACCCAGGACGCGCAGAGCGAGTCGCGGGACGTGACGTGGAGCCGACCGTGGTCGCACGAGGTCGGCGAGCTCGTTGAACGTCAGGTCCTCGGGGCCACCGACGTCCACCACGCGCCCGCGCAGGCTGCGGTCCGTGGCGGCACGCGCCACGGCGTAGGCGACGTCGCCGACGCTGACGAGGTTGAGCGGGTTGTCGCCCTGCCCGAAGACCTGCGGTCCCTTGCCGTCTCGCGCCGAGTCCGCGAGCATCTCGATCCACATCTCGGCGAAGGCACTGGCCCGCACGATGGTCCAGTCGACACCGCTGGCTCGCAGATGCTCCTCTGCCTGCCACTTCATCCGGTGCAGTTCCAGCGGGTGCTCGGGTGACGCGTCGACGACGGAGACCAGCACGACGTCGACCCCACCGGCCGCGCGCGCCGCATCGATGAGCGCGATGTTGCCGTCGCGGTCCACCGATGCCGGGGACTCAGCCTTGGCCGGGTCCATGCCGTGCGCAGCCGCGATGACGGTCTCGACGCCATCGAGAGCCGCCGCCAACGTCGACGGGACACGCAGATCGGCGGCGACGAACTGCGCGCCGGGAACGGGCGGGTCGCCCGGGGAACGTGCCACGACCCGAACATCGTGCCCCCCGTCGACCAGACGGGCCGCAACGAGCCGACCGAGGCGGCCGGTGCCGCCGATGATCGCGATCATGGCCACGTTCCTTCCGGGACTGCCGTGACGTGGGCGCGTGGCGCGGGGTGTCCTCGCGTCCCTCTCAGGGTCCCACCGGGGGCAGCGCGTCGTGGGCGTCTCCACGTGATCCATCGGTCACACCGGGTGCGGGACACGACCACGCCGACCACCCACCACCCGGCACACGGCACACGGCACACGGCCGGGGCGGCTACACCGACCCCGCCACCCGGCGTACGGCCTCGGCGACCGCCGGGGCGACGGTGGAGTCGAAGACGCTCGGGATGATGAAGCTCGCGTTGAGCTCACCGGGCTCGACGGTGTCGGCGATGGCGGTCGCTGCCGCCACCATCATGTCGTCGGTGATGTCGGACACCCCGGCATCGAGCAGTCCGCGGAAGAAGCCCGGGAAGACCAGCACGTTGTTGATCTGGTTCGGGTGGTCGGAGCGACCCGTGGCCACCACGGCGGCATGCTCGCCCGCCGCGATCGGGTCGACCTCCGGGATCGGGTTGGCCAGGGCGAAGACGACCGCGTCCGGGGCCATCGTCGCGATGTCGTCGCCGGTCAGCAGGTCCGGCGCCGACACCCCGATGAAGACGTCTGCGCCGACGAGGATCTCCTTGAGCGAGCCGTTCTCGTGCCGCGCGTTGGTGTGGTCGGCGATCCACTGGCGGAACGGCTCCATGTCCTTGTCGCCGTTGTGGACCGCACCGTCACGCCCCGCGGCGACGATGTCACGGGCGCCCTGGCTGAGCAGCAGCCGGATGATCGCGTGGCCGGCCGCGCCGACGCCCGAGACGACGATGCGCACCCCGTCGATGGACTTGCCGACGACGCGGAGGGCGTTCTTCAGCGCGGCCAGCACCACGATCGCCGTGCCGTGCTGGTCGTCGTGGAAGACCGGGATGTCGAGCAGGTCTCGCAGGCGTCGCTCGATCTCGAAGCAGCGCGGCGCCGAGATGTCCTCGAGGTTGATGCCCCCGTAGACCGGGGCGATCGCCCGCACGATCTCGACGATCTGGTCCGAGTCCTGCGTGTCGAGGCAGACCGGCCACGCGTCGACTCCCCCGAACTGCTTGAACAGCGCGGCCTTGCCCTCCATGACGGGCAGGGCGGCGAGGGGGCCGATGTTGCCCAGGCCCAGCACGGCTGTCCCGTCGGTGACGACGGCGACGGTGTTGCGCTTGATGGTGAGGCGTCGGGCGTCCTCCGGATGCTCGGCGATGGCACGGCAGATGCGGGCCACGCCCGGTGTGTAGGCGCGGGAGAGGTCGTCCCGGTGCTTGAGCGGCACCTTGGGCACGACCTCGATCTTGCCCCCGAGGTGCAACAGGAACGTCTGGTCGCTGACCTTGCGCACCACGGCGCCGGTGATCGCGGCGATCGCGTCGGTGATCAGCCGGCCGTGCTCCTCGTCCTTGGTGTCACAGGTGACGTCGACGACGAGTCGGTCGGTGCGGCTCTCGGCGACGTCGAGCGCGGTGAGGGCTCCGCCCGCCGACGCCACCGCGGTGGTCAGGGCGGCCGTGGCGTTGGACGCGGCCGGCACCTCGACCCGGATGGTGATGGAGTACCCAGGACTCGGTGTGGCCATGGCCGTCCTCTCGCGTGTGCGACTGCCGACCAGCCCATCCTGCACCCGTCGGCGCGTCCGCGCCGTGGATGCCCCGCCGGGGGACGCCGCAGCGCGGAGGACTCGTCAGTGGGGAGGTCGCGTCAGGGCTAGGAACTCGGCTCTCGACCGGGAGTCGTCGCGCAGCACGCCGAGCAGGCTCGAGGTGATCGTCGTCGTCCCTGGTGCCTGGACGCCGCGGAGCGTCATGCAGAGGTGTTCGGCCTCGATGACCACACCGACCCCGACGGGTCCGAGCTGGGCGTCGAGCCAGTTGGCGACCTGGACCGTGAGGCGTTCCTGCACCTGCGGGCGCGACGAGAAGTGCTCGAGCACACGGGCCAGCTTCGAGAGTCCCAGAATACGTTCGCCCGGGAGGTAGCCGATGTGCGCCGTGCCGACGAAGGGCAGCATGTGGTGCTCGCAGAGCGACCTGACCGGGATGCTCCTGGCGACGATGAGCTCGTCGTAGCCGCCGTCGTTCGGGAACGTCGTCATCTGGAACGGCCGCGGGCTGACGAGCTCGACGAACGATTTGGCCATCCGTTCGGGGGTCCGCGCCATGGACTCGCTGTCCAGGTCGATTCCCAATGCCTCCAGCATGATTCGGGCCCCGGCCGTCGCCTGGGCGAGGTCGCGTTCAGGGACGGCCCCGGTCCCGCGCCACGTCGGGTGCTGGCGGTGGCGTGCGTCGGGATCTTCGGACGGAGCCGCTGTCGCCTGGTTCATGTGATGAGTCCTCTCTCGGGGTGGGTCGCCTGCTCCCCCACCGTTCCCGGTGGCCGGTGGTGCACATGGAGGGACAGGACGCTGGCGTCATCGATCCGCCGTCCGGCCGCGAGCCACGTGCTGGTGCTCTCGTGCGCGCGGGCCAGCAGTGTGGGCGTCTGGGTGAAGTCCGCTGGGGAGACGGACAGCGGGCACAGGGGTGGGACCACGTGCAGCCTGGCGTCGCCCCGGTAGCCGTTCACCTGCGCCATGAGCTGCCGGTGCAGCAGCAGGCTCAACGCGGTCAGGGCACCGCCGAGGGCGGACGTGGGCGGCGCCCCGGCGCAGGGATAGCCCGCCGGGAGGAGGTAGATGTCGCTGACGCCGTGCGCCGCCGTGTGGGCGAGGACGTCGAGCTCGCCGATGGCGCCGTCGACGAGTGTCCGGCCGTCCCTGGTGACCGGCGGCAGCACACCTGGCACCGCCGCCGAGGCGCGCACCGCGCTGACGGCCGGACCGGTCGCGAGAACCAGGCCGTGCCCGGTGACGAGGTCGGTGGCGGTGACCTCGACGGGGATGCGAGCCTGCTCGAGGTCCTCGTAGCCGAGGTTGCGCCGGAGCAGCCCGTCCAGACCTTGGCCGTCGAAGAGGGAGCTGCGGGTGCCGACGGCCGCCCCGAACCAGCGGCGCAGGTCGACGGCGAAGATGTCGTGTCGGCGCATTCCCCGCCACAGCATCGCAAGGGTACGAAGACGGTCGGCCCGACGGCCCGGACCGCCGAGGTATGCCGCGTTGACGGCCCCCACGGACGTGCCGACGAGAAGGTCGGCGTGGATGCCCTGCTCGTGGAGGGCGTTCAGCATGCCGACCTGCACGGCGCCGAGGCTCCCGCCACCCGTGAGCACGAATGCGATCGTCACGTGTCCTCCTCGACGCGGGGTCGGTGGTCAGTCCTGTTAGCGCCGGTGCACGACGCGGGTCTTACCGGCTTCACGACGAGACGCACGACCAGGGCGAGACGCACCCGACGGCAGGACTACGCCGTTCGACGTAGTGCAGCCCACCACCGCTGTGTGAAGCGCTCCCGCCAGGTGGCTACGCACAGTAGGACGCATACGCCCCACTCGGAGCACTCTGGAAGAAGGGGGACCCTCGTCATGCTCGGTACGAAACCATCTCCATACGCCCTGGCCCCCACGACCCGACGCGTGGTCGCCGTCGGCGTCGCGGTCGCGGCCGCACTCGTCACGCTTCCGGTCGCCCCCGCCTCAGCCGTGGCAGCCACCCTGTACGTCCGTCCGACCAGCTGTTCGGACGCGGGGGCCGGAACCGCTGCGTTGCCCTACTGCACGATCGTCAAGGCGGCGAAGGTCGCCGTGGCCGGACAGACCGTCGTCGTCTCGAGCGGCACCTACACCGGTGAGGTCCTCCCGTTGCACTCCGGCCTGCAGAGCTCACGGATCACCTACCGGGCGGCCACCGGGGCGACCGTGACCATCTCCGGCCCCCGGCACGCGTTCACCATCTCGAACCAGAGCTTCATCACGGTGATGGGCTTCCACATCCAGAACACGACGGGCATCGGGCTGTACGTGTCCAACGCCCGGGGCGTGATCCTGCTCGGGAACACCGTGCAGACGTCCGGCCGGCGAGTCAGCGGTTCGAGCGCGTACGGCATGTACCTCAACGGCATGGTCGGCTCCATCGTCAAGAGCAACCGGGTGACCAACAACTCCGCCTCCGGCATGTTCCTGTCGGCGACGTCCAACAGCAACGAGGTGGAGTCCAACGAGGTCTCGAGCAACGCGTACGGCTACGTGCGCAGCGCAGCCGGGATCGACGTGCGCGGCCCGGGGAACCTCATCAAAGGCAACCGGGTCCACCACAACGAGGACTCCGGCATCCAGGTCTTCCCCGGAGGCGACCGCACACGCATCGTCAACAACGTCGTGTACTCCAACAAGGGCTTCACGACGACTGTCCAGACCAACTGCACCCACCCCCTCACGGGCAACACCGCCGGGTGCATGACCGGTGACCACGGCATCGACAGCAGCGGCGTGACCGGCGGGCAGATCGTCGGCAACACGGTCTACGGCAACGCGACGTCGGGCATCAACCTCGAGGGTGTGCCCGCGGGAACGTCCAGCGGCTTCACCATCGCGAACAACATCTCGACCGACAACGCCATCAGCTGCCCAGACGGAGCGGGTGGGACCGTGAAGTGCCCGCGCAACGGCGGCAACATCCGGGTCGACACGAACTCGCGTCTCGGCACGAGCGTGGACTTCGACCTGCTCTCCCTCAGCTCTGCCGGGCTCATGGTCATCTGGGGCACGACGTCCTACTCGACCGTCGCTGCCTTCCGCACCGCGAGCGGGCAGGAGGCGCGCGGCCTGCAGGCCGACCCTCGGTTCACCAGCCCGTCCACCAGCGTGTTCACCCTCGCAGCAGGCTCCCCCGCCATCGACTCAGCCAACTCCAACGCCCTCGGACAGTCGGCGACGGACGCGCTGGCGCACTCGCGTGTCAATGACCCGGCGACCCCGAACACCGGCATCGGCGTACGCGCGTACGACGACCGCGGGGCGTACGAGTACCAGCCGGGGTGAGCCCCCGGGAGGGGGCGGACGTTCACTCCGGCGTCTCGGGGGGCGCCTCCACCAGGAACGTGCGCATCGGTCCCTTGCCCTTGACGTCGACGATGCCGCGTCGCCTGACGGAGAAGTGGGGCGCGATGGCATGGGCGACCGCTTCGGTCACGTGGATCTGTCCGGGCAGCCCGTGCGACTCCATCCGGCTCGCCGTGTTGACCGTGTCGCCCCACAGGTCGTAGATGAACTTGCGCCGACCGATGACGCCGGCGACCGCTGGTCCGGTCGCGATGCCGATGCGCACCTGGAGCCAGGCGGCGCCCTGCTGCTGCGCCAGACGCCAGATGTCCTCGCGCATGCTCAGCGCCACCCTCACGATGGCGACGAGGTGGTCGGGGCGTCGGTCGGGCGGGCCCCCCGCGACCATGTAGGCATCTCCGATCGTCTTGATCTTCTCGACCCCCTCGCGGTCGACGACCCGGTCGAATGCCGTGAAGATGCGGTCGAGCACGGTGACGAGATCCTCGGGCTCCATCAGCTGCGTCTGCTCGGTGAACCCGACCAGGTCGGCGAACAGCACCGACACGTCGTCGTAGTGCTCGGCGATGACGCCGGCCCCCGCCTTGAGGCGTTGGGCGATGGCCTCGGGGAGGACGTTGAGGAGCAGATGCTCCGACCTCTCCTGCTCGATCTCCAAGGCCTGCCGGACGCGCTCGCGTTGCTCCACGAAGTAGCCCAGCATCAGGTACGCGCAGGTCGTCATGCCCCCGACGTTGAGGACGAAGAAGGCGGTGATCAGACCGCCGGGCAGCTCGGGCGGTGCCTGGGAGATCCGTGAGTCGAAGACGGCGAGCAGGGCCACCTCCACGACGTAGGCGAGCAGCCACGGCACCGAACGTCGCAGCCCTGCCAGCGCCAACGCCGCGAGCGGCACGACGAGGGCCCAGAGCACGATGCCGCTCGACGCCACCAGCCCGCCCAGCGAGACCTGCAAGAGGCCCGGGAGCACCAGGAAGAGGACGAACTGGACCCGGCGGAACCGTGCGAAGTCGTGGGTTCGGGCCAGGATGAGCAGACCGACGACGGTCACGACCTGATACGTGGCCGAGATGGCGGCCGAGCGGACCAGGCCGTAGGCGAGGTAGATCCCGACCCACACGGTCGAGACGACGGCGATCAGGAGCGAGGCGAGGATCAAGGTGCCCTGGCGCAGGCTCTCGTCCTCGGTGAGGCCCGCGGCTCCGATGCGCGACATCCGCTCGATGACGCGCACGATGTCCGGACGACGCGGACGACGCGGACGACGCGGACGACCCAGAGCCGCGAGGACACCTGCCCCCATGCTGCCGATGGTACGCACTTCCGCAGGACGTGCTGGCACTCATTCCGCTCACGCCGTGACGTGGCTCCGGATCCGGTGGGCGCGGCAGCCCGGCGGGGCTACGGACGTCAGCCGCTGCCGAAGGTCGCGCCGAGCTTGTCCGTGATGCCTGTGCCGGCGCGGTGCGTGAACGTGGTGCCGTCGGGCAGCTGCACCTTCCACTCGGAGGCGTTGGGAATCACCCCGTGCCCGGTGAAGCGGCACCCGGCTCCGACCGCGTTTCCCGCCGCGTCGGTGTGCGGTCCGAGGTAGATGAATGCCGTCACCGCCGTGTCCACCGTGACCGTGGCCGTCACTCGAGTCATGGACGCGCTGCGCCCGTAGGCGGGCTCGGTCGGGGTGAAGCGGACCACGCTCCCGAGTCCCAGGCCGAGCCGGTTGCCGGGGCGATGGATGGTCAGTGGGCATGCCCGGGAGGTTCCGGCCACCATTGCACGAACATCGTCCTCGGGCAGCTCCCCGCCCACCTTGAGATCGAGGGACATCGTCGTGGTCAACGGTGCCGGTCGGCGCGACGTCGGTGGAGCCGCACACGGGTCACACGATGGCGGCGAGGGCCGCACGGCGCACCCCGCCGCGGAGGCCGCGGCAGCCGCGACCCAGAGTGCGAGCCCGCCTGTAGCAGCCCAGCGCCACCGTGACCCTCCCATGAGGAGCAGCGTGCCCGGACTGCCCGTGCGGGACCGCAGGGTCCGGGACAAGTGAGATGAGACCGTGACATTCCGGGTGGCGCCTTCTTCCTCGGCCCGATGCCGGGTCGGGAGCAGAACGGCCCGGCCCTCCAGTTCGCTCCCTCCCAACTCCCTGCAGTTACCGGGACAGCGCGACGTCGGCAGGATCGACGTTGTCGCCGAGTAACGCTGAGGCGTCGAAGCCAACGATTCGACGACGCCAGCCGCTGAGTCTCCGGGCGGCTCGGTAGGTACTGGGCGCGCCACTCCGCCGCGGGTTCGTGCCAACAGCGGCATAGAACGCTGGCGCGTCGAAGTCGCCCTCGAAGCCGAAAAGGAAACGCCAGCCCGAGCACCGGGAAGTGACGCAACCCCTGCGTG
Source organism: Terrabacter sp. 2RAF25 (assembly GCF_052115265.1). Classification (NCBI taxonomy): domain Bacteria; kingdom Bacillati; phylum Actinomycetota; class Actinomycetes; order Micrococcales; family Intrasporangiaceae; genus Terrabacter; species Terrabacter sp. 2RAF25. The sequence continues at coordinate 238,824 of NZ_JBFRGJ010000008.1, read as the reverse complement.
GGCTTGATCCGGTTCGCGGAGTGACGCGCACCGGGCGCCCTCCCCGGCATGTGGGGACGGATGCGCAAGCGACGGACCGTCGTCGCTCCGCGTTGCCACGTCCGCTCCTCGTGTCACGATGCGAGCCATGACCCTTGATGACGAGGCTCCAGAGGTCCGGCCCAGCACAGAACCCGCAATGGCCCCCGGCTACAACGTGTGGTTCGGGCTGCAGCACGTGACAGCGCTCGGCTTTCGCCACTCGGGGCGGCGGGAGCAGTGCCGAAAGTGCAACCCCCGCGCGACAGAGTTGGCTCTGCCAGGGCGCTCCGGTGCGGACGCCTTGGACCTGGTGAAGTGTCGTAAGGGCTTCCGCCGTTCGTTGAGCAGATGGATGGCGCTGCCCACACAGGCCCATCCACACAGATGGGACGAGACATGACCGCGTACCTCATCGCCTTCAACGGCGAGTGGTTGCCTGCCCTCACCGACGAGGATGTCAGCGAAGCCTCCAAGCGCGTCAGCGCACTGAGAGCAGAGATGAAGGCTGCGGGAGTGCTCATCTTCATGGGTGGACTCGACGACGCCAGCGCGGTCTTCCGCGTCGACGCGTCGAGCGGCACCCTCCTGTTCACCGATGGCCCGTACGTCGAGACGAAGGAGCACCTCGGCGGCTTCGCGGTCGTGGATGTGGCCGACGAGGACGCGGCGCGCTGTGGGCAGGAAGGATCGCGGTGGCCTGCGGTTGGCCGCAGGAGGTGCGGCGTTTCCAGATTCCAGCGTCCCGGCTGCAGACTTCTTGACGAAGTGGCCGGCGCCTCGCTCGCGCCCGCACGTCTGCACGATCGATCGCGGGCTGGCCCGACCCGAACGTCCGGATTCGCCGCCGGTCGCCCGATGATCTCGTCGGTGCCGGGAGTGATGGTCGCCCCATTGGCCACACCTTCACCAGCTGAAGCCCGGGATACTTCGACGGCATACCGGTCACGACCGCGGGACTCGGCTCCTCACCCGGGGGCGGATCTCACTTGGGTGATGGCTGCCGCTGTTCCGAACCAAACCCGCGCCGAACCTGCTCCGACGTAGCCGCCGGTGCCCACGGGCGCGGCGAACGTGCAGACGACCACTGGGGTGCCTTCGCTGGCTGAACTGCATTCACCGACGTTCTGGACCGCCCCGCCGACCTCCTCGTGGGTCCAGACGTCCATCACGATCTCCAGGCCTGCCAAGTCGCACGGGGCAAGCCGTCCCAGGTCAGAAGCCTTGACCGGTCCGGTCGTGGGACAGACCACTGAACCGGACGTCGACCCCGGCGCGGCACCCGTGGACGACCCACATCCCGCGACAGCCGCAGCCAGCAAGACGCTGAGAACCGCTCCACCGAGCCGTGGATTCACGGTTGGCTCCTCTCAGTACTTTCGACCTTTGCGGCAGGCGACGCGTCTGCGCCGGGCAGTGATCAGACGACCATTCCCGTTCAGCCCTCCAGCGCACAGCGCACCACTGAACCGGAACTGGCACATGGCTTGCCTTGGAGACACAGTGCCGACGCAGATCGTTGCTTGCTGGTGCGTGGACGTCCTCGAGGGGCTGGACGGATGAGCGCTATCGGACGTCCTGGGCACAATCGACCGACCACGCAAGACCCCTTCGGCAACGTCCGACTCTCGGCACGACGATCGGCGGCATGAGATTGCATGCGCGGACCGTGTCGTCGGGGCCGATGGGACCTGAAATCCACCGCCCTCATGGTCGGACGACCTCCGACGAGTGGCAGCATCGAGCCTCCGAGGGCCGATACTGAAGGCGTGAGTCCAACTGTGATGGGTGTGCTCTCAGCAGTCTTGGTCGTTGGGGCGGTCAGCCTTTGGGTGCTCGAGGACGCTCGTGCGCAAATGGAGCACAATCGACCCGTCGTCGCGACCATAGGTGAGCTCACGATTGACAGGCCACAAGTGTGGGCGGCCCTTTGCCTATTGGCCGTAGTGCTCTTCTTGCCGCTCTACCTCGTGGCTCGAAGCGCCTAGTAGCCCGACGTGCCGCAAGACAGCACCCGTCGTGTTCACGACCGTCGAGCGGCAAGAGAGGAAGTCCGCGCGCTCGATTCGCCCTCGGGTCCGCCGTTTCAATCTCGAGGCCGCTTCGCCAGCCAAACGGCGAAATCGCGAACCAGGGTTGCCAAGACGCCCTCCGCGTCTGGCGGATTGGGATTGCGCCGGTGAGGTAGGTCCGCCAAGAGAGCGCGCCCTGTGTCGTCTGCAATGACCGCCAGATCGTCGACGCGTAGAAGCCATCGAAGGCGCGACTCCTTGATCCGTGTTGACCACCCGAAGGCGCAGTGCCTCTCGAACGCCGACCGTTCCTCGTCGGTAGCAGCCGGGCCATCGAGATACCCCCACCTGCCGGCTTCTGGCCACTGGCGGTCGCGTCTGTACGCCTCGGCCAGGAGTGCGCGTACTTCTCTGTTGTGTGGATAGGTCGTGACGAGTCCCTTGAGCCGGTCACGTGCCTTTCGCACGTCTCCTTGCGCTAGGTCCAGCTTTGCTTGAGAGTCGAGTCCAGCAGAGTGGTGTACGACGAGGTGACTGGCCCGGGCATCGACAGAGGTGCGGTCACCGCGTGATTCTTCGAGAGATCTCCTACAACCCACTCGAAGAGAAAGTCACTGCGATGACCGCACGCTCCAGTATCGAGGACCCAGCCGGGTTCCTGCACGAGCACTTGTCCCAGGCGAGCCCGGATCTGTTGCGCGAGCTGATGGAAGGTTTTGTCAACACGTTGTTGTCCGCGGATGCGGACCGGGTGTGCGGCGCGCCGCGTACGGCACACGCGACCCCGACCGTGTCACCGCGCGCAACGGCTACCGCCACCGTGACCTCGACACGCGTGTCGGTACTTTGGATGTGGCCGTGCCCAAGCTGCGCGAGGGCGCCTACTTCCCGGACTGGTTGCTGCAGCGCCGACGCCGCGCGGAGGCAGCGCTGACCTCGGTGGTCGCCACCTGCTACCTGCTCGGGGTCAGCACCCGCCGGATGGACAAGCTGGTCCAGTCGCTCGGGATCACCGGACTGTCCAAGTCGCAGGTGTCGGTGATGGCCCGTGACCTCGACCAGCTGGTCGCAGACTTCAGGGACCGACCCCTGGACACCGGCCCGTACACGTTCGTGGCCGCCGACGCGTTGACGATGAAGGTCCGTGAGGGCGGCCGCGTCGTCAAGATCGCCGTCATGGTCGCCACCGGCGTCAACGCCGACGGCTACCGCGAGATCCTCGGCGTCGCAGCCTCTTCCGCCGAGTCCGGCGCCGGCTGGAACTCCTTCTTCAAGGACCTGGTGGCCCGCGGCCTGAACGGGGTCGCGCTGGTCACCTCCGACGCGCACGCCGGGCTCGTCGAGGCGATCGGGGCGAACCTGCCCGACGCGTCCTGGCAGCGCTGCCGCACCCACTACACCGTCAACCTCATGGCCGTGTGCCCGACGCACGCCTGGGGCGGGGTCAAGGCGATGCTGCACTCGGTCTTCGAACAGGTCGACCCCGACGCCGTGCACGCCCAGTACGACAAGCTGCTCGACCACACCGCGACCCTGCCCGAGGTCCAGGCCCACCTCGACGCCGCCCGCGAAGAGGTTCTCGCGTTCACCCCGTTCCCGAACGGGCTGTGGCGCCAGATCTGGAGCAACAACCCGAACGAGCGCCTCAACCGCGAGATCCGCCGACGCACCGACGTCGTGGGCATCTTTCCCGATCGGGCCTCGGTGATCCGGCTCGTCGGGGCCGTGCTGGCCGAGCAGAACGACGACTGGGCCGACGGCCGCCGCTACCTCGGCCTAGAGATCCTCACCAAGGCCAGGCTCACCATCGTTCCCACTACCAGCACCGACCAGCAGCAGGAGCCCACCACGACAACCGCCCTCAGCGCCTAAACAACCTTCAACGACGGATCACCGTCGTACACCACTCCTCGGGGCTTGACCTTGCTTGAGTCAGCCCGTCCATGTGGCACAGAATGCCTTCTTGGCGTCAGCAAGCACGGTCGACTTGCGGCATGACCGCGGCTGCCGCAGCCCGCCGGCCCGCCGGCCCACGAGGCGGAACGGCCCGGCCCCCTTGGGGGCCGGGCCGTTCCACTAGTGGGATGTCGTTCTGACCGATCTGGTGAAACTACTGACCAAAGAAATGTCAGTCGTGACCGAGCCCTGCGTTGTCAATGGCCAAGCTGAAGTCCCCGCTGGTGGCCAACTAGAAGTCCCCACTCCTCGCGGTTGTTTCAGTTCGTGGTGGGGCGCCCTCCTGTCCGGGTTCTGGCCTCGCGCACGCGGTAGGACTGGCCGCTGGTGACCACGGTGGTGGCGTGGTGCAGGAGCCGGTCCAGGAGGCTGACGGCGGTGGTGTGTTCGGGTAGGAACCGGCCCCAGTCCTCGAAGGACCAGTGCGAGGCGATCCCGAGGGCTCGGCGTTCGTAGGCGGCGGCGACGAGCCGGAACAGCAGCTGGGCGCCGGTGTCGTCCAGGGGTGCGAAGCCGACCTCGTCGACCAGGAGCAGGTCGTGCCGGAGCAGGGCTTCGATGGTCTTGCCGACGGTGTTGTCCGCGAGGCCCCGATAGAGGGTTTCGATGAGGTCGGCCGCGGTGAGGTACTTGACCTTGTGGCCGGCGGTGACGGCGGCGTGTCCGAGCGCGATCAGGGTGTGGGACTTGCCGGTGCCGGCGGGGCCGATGAGGGCGAGGTTCTCCTTCGCGGCGATCCACTCGAGGCTGGTGAGGTACGCCCAGGTCGGGGCTGGGATGGAGGAGGCGGTCAGGTCGAACTCCTCGATGGTCTTCAGGACGGGGAACCCGGCGGCTTTGAGCCGGGCTCGCTGGTTGGAGGCGTCGCGGGCGGCGACCTCGGCCTCGATGAGGGTGCGCAGGACCTCCTCGGGGGCCCAGCGTTGGGTCTTCGCGGTGAGCAGCAGCTCGGGTGCGAGCTCGCGGATCGTGGCCAGCTTGAGTCGGCGCAGGCCCGCGGTCAGGTCGGCCGGTAGCGGCGGCGGGGTCTTGACGCTCATGAGGACACCGCCTCACCGGCATCCGCGGTACCCGACTGGCACGAATCCGTTTTCTCACCAACGTGATTCGTGTTCGCTCGGGTAGGGGCGTACTCGGTCAGGGACCGGCCGGGCGACACGGGCAGGTCGATCACGAGGGCGTCCCCGGCCCCGACCGGCTGCTGGGTGCCCGCTCCGGCGGCGAGGATGGACCGCACGTCGGCGGCGCGCCACCGGCGGAACGCGACGGCCCGCTCGAGGGCCGCCACGAACACCTGGTCACCGTGCGCGGCGGCGAGAGTGTTCAGCTCGGCCAGCTCCGGCCCGAGGCGGGTGTGCCCGGCCGCGCAGGCGCCGGCGATGAACGCCTCCGCGACCGGACCCAGCGCGCAGAAGGCTTTCTCCGCAACAGTTCTCGGTCGGATCGCGCGCCGCGGCGCGGGCCTGGGGCCGCCGTAGTGCTCGTCGAGGATGGAGGCCTCCCCGGGACCGACGAGGGCGTGCTCGGCGTGCACGAGCCCGGTGGCCGCATCGAAGATGACCAGCCTCGACCCGGTCACCTCGACCGCGACGTTGGTTCCGACGAGCGCGTTCGGGACGGAGTAGCGGGCCGACCCGATCCGGATCGTGCCGAGCTTGTCGACCTTCCGGACGGTCGGCGCGGGGCCGATCGAGGGTCGGAGCGACGGCAGGTCGGTGAGCAGCTCCCGCTCGGTGACCCACCGCTGGGCCGGGACGGCCGCGACCTCGCTGTGGACGGCCGTGTTGACCTCCTCGCACCACGCCCGGGCCTGCTCGTTCGCGCCGGCCAGCTCGCCGAGCACCGCCGCTCCGGCCGCCGCGTCCAGGCCGCCGGCCTGAAGCAGCAGCGGGGTGAGGAAGTCGTCCTTGCCGTACCCGACGAGGGCCTCGACGATGCCTTTGGACTCCGGGTCCGCGGCCTCGCAGAAGTCCGGCCGGAACCGGTAGTGGGTCGCGAACCGGACGTAATCGGCTGTCGGGACAACACGATTCGCGACCACACCACCCTTGAGGCAGCCCATCCGGTCCGCGAGCACGACCTTCGGCACCCCGCCCAGGACCTCGAAACACTCCGCCAGCAACGCCAACGTCGTGGCCGCCTTCTCATCCGCAGCGAGGCGCACGAACCGCCACCTCGACCACGCCAGGACCGCACAGAACACGTGGACACCGGCGATCACCCCCCAGTCGATGACCAGGTGCTCACCCGGTGACCACACCGCCGGACGCCGCCACCGGCCATGATCACGACGCCACGCCTGCTTCTCCTGCGCCACCAGACGCCGGAAGTTGCGGTCCGAGCCGGCATACCCCGCCGCACGAGCCTTCGGCAGCAGCCGCTTCGCGCTGATCCGCCCCTTCGTGGCCCCCACGGCCTGCGCGACCAGATCACGGACCGCCTCGAAGTTCGCCGGACGCGGCTGCCGGCCCGGCCGCTGACCGTCGGCCTCCTCACGCTCGATGACCCGCTTCACGGTCTTGTGCGTGGTCCCGCAGATCGCTGCGGCCCCACGGTAAGTGCCCGCCTGCTGGTAGGCCGAGATGATGTTCATTCGTTCCCTCGCAGACATCACAATGGAGCCCTCCTGGGCGGTGAACGTGGCTGGCTAGACACCGCCACCTCACCGCCCAGGGCTTCACGCTCCGGGTCGACACGACGAGCGAGGAATGGGGACTTCTACTCGGCCGCCACCGGGGACCTCCACCTGGCCACCAGTGGGGACTTTTTCATGGCCACGGACATGCGTGACCATTCCTGACCGATGCCATCAGCTGTCATCGGTCAAACGATGTCCGTCCGACGGTCACGATGACATTGGGGTGACGTGCTCGATCATGCGCGTCAGCTCTGCCAGCAGACCTTCACACCGGGGCTGAGGACGCGGCAGCCTGCGCGTCCACGAAGGCCTGCACCACGTCTTTCGAGAGGCGTCCGCGGACCCCGACCTCGAGACCGTTTGCTCGGGCCCAGGATCGAACGTGCGCCGGGTTCGGTGCTGCTGGGCCTGGGCCGCCAACCGAGGGCACAACGACCGGCGCGCCGATCGACCCCTCAGCGGCCGCCAGCGCCTCATCGGGCTGCCGAGGCGAGCACGGACGGGCGCTGCCCCACGTCCTCGACAGCGGCGGCTGCAGGTAGGTCAGCATGACCGCGTAGACGTCGGGGTGAACGACGCGAGTACCCAGCTCCGCGGCCCTTCGCGCCTTGCCGCCATTCATTGAGCCGTCGGTGACTAGGAGCGCGACCTTGGCAGACAACGACCCCAGCACCCGAACGCCGAGCCGCTCGGACTGTTCCTCCAAGCGGGTTCTCACCGCCTCGTCACACCCGGTGAAGACGACCTTGTCCCCCACCCGAACGGGCGCACCGTGCTGCCACGTCTCGGGCAGCGGCTTGAGTCCTTCGCTGAGCCGCGCGTGCCGTGCATCCTCAGCTCGATCCAGCAGCGTCGGGATGACCTTGGGACTGACGCCCAGCAGGTTCGCGACGGTCGTCAGTTCCTCGCGTTCGGCCCTGCTGACCCTGCCGTCAGCGAGGGCCTCGTTCGCGAGGGCCAGGACGAACGCCTGGTTGGCCACGGCAACCTCGGCGGGCGACAGAGACATAGAAGTCGTGACGGCAGCAAGATCCGCGGCCTCTTCTCCGGTGATCTCACCGTCTTCGAGCACCTCGGCCAGCTTCTCGAGATAGGCCAGTGCCCCCTCCGGCGCGCCCTCATCGAGCGCGTCCACGAGAGAAAAGCGCCCGATCAGCGCCAACAGGCTGGCGGCTGGTGTCGCCGTCGACTGAACCGCGATCACGTGCCGCGCCCGCGGGCTCAAAGCCCTGCTCTGGCGCGGGCCAGACTCTACGGCCGGCCCCAGCGAAAGTCCGGCTCGCGTTGGCCACTCGATCGAGAACGCCTGCTCGAGCATCCTCGTGTGCTCCGGCAGCGGCGGGTACCCGGTCGTGGGATGCATGAAGGCCGCAAGGAGCGAGGCTGTCGCTCTCGCGTCACCCAAGGCCGAGTGAGCGCCGTCCACGCGAGCGCCGACCGCCCAGCAGCAGTCGGCCAGACGACGCCGGTCAAGCGTCGGCAAGTGGTAGGCGGACGCCTCCAACGTGCACAGCGCCGGCACGAAGGGCAGATTCCAACCCGCCCTGCGGTACTCGTGACGCAGGAACGCCAGGTCGAACCTCGCGTTGTGCGCCGCGACCGCGGACTTCGAGAGGCGTCGATTCAGCTCCGGGAGCACCTCGGCGAAGACAGGTGCGTCTGCAACGTCATCCTGCGTAAGTCCATGGATGTGCGTCGCGCCGATCGGCCCCTGGGGATTCACCCGCGTCGACCACTCCTCCAGCATGCGACCACGTGCATCGGTCGTCACCACCGCGATCTCGACGACTCGGTGTTCGTCCGCACGTAGCCCCGTGGTCTCTACATCCACCACCGCGAACCGCGGGAGCTCCCAGAAGTTCCCAGGGGAGGCGCCGGACGCCTCGCCGTTCGGCAGATGCGATGGCGTCGTTGCCGCTCCTTGCCGGCGCAGCAGTCGTCTGAAGAAACCCACTCTCGCTCCCCTGTCCTGTCCGATTTGACCCAAGGGGATGATGCCAGCGACTCCCTCCACGAACAGCGAAACGCAGCGCGTGCCCCAAGCATCTGCAGCAACGAGCCTGCTGATGATGGCAAGGAGTGGCCGGCGGGACCGTGGCGAGTCGGCGTCAGCACGGAGTCCGGGAATCCTGGCGGCGCGTCAGGTGAGGCCACGCCGCGAACGGGCTGCGCACAACCTTCGGCATCGGCCGCCCGTCCCAGTTCGGCGAGCTTGGCGTCGCCGCGGCCGTGCGGTCACGAGTCGAAACTGGGCTGACTGCTGGCCTTTCGCGACGTCATCGTGAGCATTCGGTTTTGCGAGCTCCCGTTGGTGCAGCCACTTCCAGGTCTAGGTACGACGACTCAAGTTTGCGTTTTCGATCGAAATCGCCCATACCGCCGCTACGTTTCGCATCATCGCTGGTTCGCTGACAGGGGAAAAGATGCGACGCGGATGGCTGTTGGCAGTGTGCTCGACGTTGGTGTCGGCACTGGTGTTCCCGGTCGCGTCAGCGACCGCCGAGGGGAAAGAGACGCCACCTGCGGCGCCTGACCCGTGCACGGACTTCATGGCCTACCAGGTGGACGCGGCCGGCTACTTCAACGCGGGCGTCGGCACCAACGCCGCGTGCGAGCTGCAGCCGGGCGCGTGGGACCTGATGTACCGGTGGCCGTACGGGCCCGGCACGTCGTTCACCACCGTCAAGTCGGGCAGCAACACGTACGTCCTCGGGCAGGACGTCACCCCGATCCGTTCGACCGACCCGGTCGCCGGCAGCTCGGACACATTCTCCGAACGGGAGTACCTGCTGCCGTCCGGGCTGCGCGTCACCCAGAAGCTGTCGATCGACGCGGGCTTCACCCCGAACCGGCTCGACACGCTCAAGATGAGCTACACGATCGCGAACCCGACCGGTGAGCCGGTGCCGGCCGAGCTGCGGATCATGCTCGACACCGAGCTCAACAACAACGACGGCGCCCCGTTCCAGGTGCCCGGCGCGGGCCCGGTCACGACCGAGCGGGAGTTCACCGGCCCGGAAGTGCCCGACTACTTCGCCGCGTTCGCCGACTTCCAGGACCTCGAGCACATCGGCGCCGGCCTGCTCAAGGTGCCCGGAGAGATCGCCCCGAACCGGGTCGTGTTCGGCACGTGGCCGAACCTGCGCGGGAACGCCTGGGAGGTCACGACGGACCCGACCCGAGCCATCACGATGGACAGCGCGGTCGCCACGTACTTCCGCCCGCCGACCAACGGTGCCGCGATCCCGCCGGGGAAATCGGTGACCTTCACGACCCGGTACGGGCGCGCCGCCACCAGCTCGGACCTGCGGCCCCCGCTGAGCGTGACGCTGCTCGCGCCCGCCCAGGCCTCGCTCGGCGTTCCGTTCCAGGTGAGCACGTACGTCACGAACGTCGGCACCGGCCCGGCGACCCGCGGCTTCACCCGGCTGTACGTGCCGTCCGGGTTCACCGTCTCCGGCCCGACCTTGGTGCCGTTGCGGGAACCCCTCGACAAGAACGACACCCAGCAGGTGACGTGGACGGTGACACCCGTGGACGCGTCCCTCGTCGGGACGCAGCCGATCTCGGTGACGACGGGCGCTGAGAACGCGGCCGAGAAGATCGTGACCCGCAACATCGACGTCACCTCCAACGGCAAGCCGGTCACGACGTACCCGCTGCTCGGCGCTCACGGGATCACCGGTCAGGCCGCGGACATGACGTTCGCGCTCGACACGGCCTTCGCCACCATCCCCGGCCTGGTCCGAGACAGCGTGCCCACCGGCGCCATCAGCAGCGTATGGACCAACGGGCAGACGATCATCGACTTCACGCGCAACAGCCTGCTGCGACGGTCGGGGGCGCCGAAGGCGAACGTCATCGCGCACTCCAAGGGCGGGCTGGACACGCAGGTGGCGATGTGGAACCACCCGGAGCTGTTCGACTCCCTCGCGATGCTCGCCACCCCGAACGGGGGCTCCGGCTCGGCCGACAAGCTGTGCTTCATCCGGCGCCTGCCCTGGGGCGACCAGGCGCAGGCAGACATGGGTCTTTGCGACAGTGAGGCCGACGGCCTGTTCGACCTGCAGACCGGCTACATGCGCGACTTCTTCAACCAGATCGTGCGCGACCACCCGGAGCACCTCAAGGTCGTCGTCGCAGGAGACTGCAGCGGTTCGGGAGTCAGCTACGCCGGGTGCAACAGCATGAACGCCCTCGCCGGGTGCAAGGCGGACCCGACGAGAAACCAGGGGTCCAAGCCGGGGGACAAGGTCGTCTGCATCGAGAGCGCGTTCGCGCGCACCACCGCCTCCGGCGGCGGCCTCGCGCACGCCCTCTCACCGATCTTCGCTCTCGACCACACCAGCATGCGGTCCGACGAGTGTCCGGTCACCAGAGTGCTCGCCGAGGTCTACCCGCTCGACAGCGTCAACAACATGTGGCTGACCGGCGGCTCGTGCGGGGCCCGGAGCCCTTCGCTCGCAGCCTCCTGGAGCACCAGCACGAGCGCGAGTGCTACGACGTCCGGCTCGAGCGGAGGCGGCGACTTCTTCGGCACCGCCGGCTCGGCTGACCAGGTGCCGCAGGTCGCGGTCGGCACCCCGACGGCCCCGGCCGTGTTCACGGTCAACCCGGAGGGCGGCGACCGGGCCCAGGCGACCGTCGTGCTGCCGGCCGGCGTGACCGGCACCGTCAGCGTTCTCGACGCTGCCGGCGCCCCGGACACCGCCGCCACGGTCACCCCGGTGGACCTCCTCGGGGACACCGGCTACCAGGTCAGCATGACCGGCCTCGCGGGCAAGAGCCGTCTCGTGCGGGTCACCCCCGCCGTTTCCGCACAGGTCGGGCTGCTCAGCACCGTCATCGCCGGGTCGACCACGGCCAGCGCGACGATCACGCCCGGCGCGGCCGGGGCGGCCACGCAGCTGGCCGTCAAGGTTCCGGGGATCAGCTCCGCGGCGGCCAAGGCCGGCACGGTCACCGCCGCCTGGCGGGACGGGGCCGCCCGGCGCACCGCGACGCTGACGTACGACACGGCGGCGGACCTGTTCCGGGGCTCGTTCGTCCCGCCGGCCGGGGCGTACGTCCCGGTCGACATCAGTGTGAACGTCGACGGGCGCTCCCGGATGCTGACCACCGGGCTCGTCGTCGCGGACGGGACCGGCTCGTTCACCGGTGTCGGCGCCACCGCGCTGGTCGACACCAGTGGCGACGGGAAGCCGGACGTGTTCCGCATCCCCGTGCAGGTCAACGTCGCCTCCGCCGGGACGTACCAGGTGGCGGCGGACCTGGCCACCGGCGCCGGGATGGTGCTCAGCGCCGGCGGCAGCGCGCAGCTGCCCGCGGGGGCCGGTGTCGTCACCCTGGACGTGCCCGTCCGTGAGCTGCTGCTCACCGGCGTCGACGGCCCGTTCGACGTCACCTCGGCCGTGCTGACCGAAGGTGGCGGCACCCGTCGCATCGTGGCGCAGAAGGCCAAGGTCGGCACGACCGGCCCGTTCCAGGTCGCGCAGGTGGCGACGGCGCAGGTGACCCTCGGGCAGCCGACGGCGGCCAGCGTCGACAGCAACCGCGACGGGCGCTTCGACACCCTGCGGTTCGCCGGCGGCGTGTCCGTCCCCGCGGCCGGGGACTACCTGGTCACGGCCAAGCTGCTCTCACCGACGGGCCTGGTCATCGGGACGTTCGACCAGACCGTCTCGCTGCCGGCTGGACGGCCCGGGTACACCATCGACTTCCCGGGTGAGCTCGTCGGCGCGAACGGCTCCGGCCGGTACTCGCTGGCCGGGCTGACCGTGACCGAGGTGGACAACCCGCGCAACACCGACCGGGTCCACACGGTGCAGACGGGGCTGCTCGATGCGGCGCAGTGGGTTGGCGGCACGCCGAACGTGACGACGCTGCAGCAGATGTGGAAGGCAGCCCAGGACACCGGGGCCGTCTCCCCGTTCGGGCTGTACGTGTCCGAGTCGAACCGGCTCGAGCGGGTTGCTCGCGCCATCACCGGCGGTGACGCGGCGACCGCGCGCACGCAGCTGGACACGTTCATCGCGCACGTCGGCAACGGTGGCGGGGTCGAGGCGGACTGGCGGTCCCGGCTCACCGGGTACGCGAGCACGCTGCGGGCATCGCTGTGACCGCCGGGGACGGTGGTCTCCCATGAAGAGGTTCCTCCGGGGGGACACTGGAGGCATGACGCGTGGAGGCGGCAGGCGGCTCGTGGCGGCGGCAGCCGTCACGGCCGTCGCCGTGGCCGCACTGGCCGCGTGCAGCACCGAGGCCGCCGACCAGAAGGTCATCGACCGGCTCTCGAAGCTCGACGTGCTGACCGTTCCTGCGGGCGCGACCGAGCTGTCCCGCAGCAGCGTGAAGGGCGGCGGCAACAACGCCATTCGCACATCGTCGACGGTCACGCTCGTGTACGCGACCCCGCAGACGCCGACGGAGGTCGGACAGCACTTCCACGCCCGTTTCGACGCGGCCTGGCACTTCCACGACAACGGCGCCGTCGACCTCGGCGGTTGGCGCGCAAGTGGTCGCCCAGGCCCGGACCCGAACGCGGACCCGGCCACCGCCGCCGAGGTGGTGGCGCGGCCCGTCACACCGACGGACAAGGCGCCGGCGGGTAGCCAGTCCGTGGTGACAGTGACCGTGTCGGCCACCCGGCCGGCCTGAGCGGTGAACCTACTTGCAGTCGACCGCTCGTGGCGGCGGTAGCCGTCACGAGCCACCGCCTTGGCCGGGCTCGCCGCGTGCAGCACGAACCGACCAGAAGGTCACCGATAGGCTCTCGAGGTTGGACGCGGGGCATTGGTGGCTGCGCGAGCGGCTACTCGAGATCGCCGACCGCAGCGACGTCGATCGAGGGACGGGTCGCCGACCCCCTTGGAGGGAGCGTCACAAGCTCCGACAACACGGGCGCGTCTCTAAAACCGGCAAGGCCCGCCTGGCTGACCCTGAAGGACCGACCGCCGTCAGCTGGCTGTTCCGGACAAGGAGTCGCGCGCGTACTGGCGGAAGGTCAGGGACAGTCGCGGCCCGGCGTCGGCTTGTCGGTTGATGGCGTGCTGGAACTCGGACTGTGTGGCGCCAGCCATCACTAGCAGGTCACCTGCCGAGAGGTCGACTGCGTGGACGGTGCGGCCCCGGGCCGGGGCGCTTGAACCGCATCCGGCGAGTGCCCCCGAAGGACACGCTCACCACGACCGGGTCCACGCCGAGCGCCGGCTCGTCGTCCGCGTGCCACCCGATGGAATCCGTGGCACCGCGGCGGTAGAGATTCGCTATCAGGCCGTTGGGCTGCCACCCGCCGGCGACCGTACACACCGCCTCGGCAACGGCGTCACGAACCGTGCTCGCCGTGGTTGTCCACGGCGCATCCGGGTTGGCGCGCCGGTAGCGGCTGGCGGGGTCCATCGACCGGCCGGCCACCGCGGTGAGCCGCGGCTGCGGGACCGTCTTGCCGTAGGGGCGGATGTGCTCCTGCCGCAGGGGCAGCTCTCTCAGCAGCTGCTGCATCGTCCTGTCCGGGGTCGGCCACCAGCCGGGATAGTGCAGGAGCCAGCTGCGGGCGCTGAGCGCCGCGATCGCGGCCTCCACGTCGCTGCTCTGGCTCACATGCCACCCCCTGTTCCGAAAAGCATCCCGTTGCTCCCGGCCGTGGCACAGACGGCACTTCCGAGACACACCGACCGCAGACCGACCTTGTGGGGTGCTCACCCGCTCCCCCTACGAAGGCCGGCCTGGCCCCTGTGGAGGGACCAGGCCGGCGTCGTTACTGCTCAGGGAATGTCATCTGACGAATCTGATGACATTGCTGACCAAAGGAATGTCACACGTGACCGAGCCCCTCATGACATTCCTTGACCGATGACATCAGCTGCAACCGCTGGTGCTTCCGCAGCCCTCGCAGACGTAGCACGAGCCGGCCGGACGCATCTTCGTGCCGCAGGTCATGCAGATCGGCGCGTCGGCGGTGATTCCACCGAACTTCTCGAGCAGCTCGGCCGAGCTGTGGACGTCGCTCGACGCTGCGCGGGCCGAGGCGGCGCCGGCCCCGAACTTCACGTCGACCGGCTGGCTCTTCGGGCTGGGCTCCTCAGCCTTCGGCTCGGCCTTCTTGGCGACCGGTGCCGACTGCTGCAGCGACTTCAGCTCGTCCGCCAGCTCCTCGTCGGACTCGTCCGCCTCGATGGCTTCGTACGAGCCGGTCTCGACCTGGCGAGCCCGCTCCTCGGCGGTGTGGATGCCCATGAACGAGCGGGTGTCGAAGTCGAGGTAGTCGAGCGCCAGACGGCGGAAGACGTAGTCCATGATCGACTGCGCCATGCGCACGTCGGGGTCGTCCGTCAGGCCGGCCGGCTCGAAGCGCAGGTTGGTGAACTTCTCGACGAAGGTCTCGAGCGGAACGCCGTACTGCAGGCCGATGGAGACAGCGATCGAGAACGCGTCCATCACGCCGGCCAGGGTCGAGCCCTGCTTGCCGAACTTGAGGAAGATCTCGCCCAGCTGCTTCTCGTCGTAGGTGCCGGCCGTGAGGTAGCCCTCGGCCCCACCGACGGCGAACGACGTCGTCTGCGAGGTGCGGCGCTTGGGCAGGCGGCGACGGACCGGGCGGTACTCGATGACCTTCTCGACCTTGACCTCTGCCGCGGCGGCATCGGCGGCGGCCTTGTTGTCCTTGGCGGTGGAGCCACCGTCGGACAGCGGCTGGCCGACCTTGCAGTTGTCGCGGTAGATCGCGAGCGCCTTGATGCCGAGCTTCCAGCCCTGCATGTAGACGTCCTGGATCTCCTCGACCGTGGCCGTCTCCGGAAGGTTGACCGTCTTGGAGATGGCACCGGAGAGGAACGGCTGCGTCGCGGCCATCATGCGCACGTGGCCCATGGCCGAGATCGAGCGCGCTCCCATCGCGGTGTCGAAGACCTCGTAGTGCTCGGGCTTGAGGCCGGGGGCGTCAATGACGTGGCCCTTGTCCGCGATGTACTCGACGATGGCCTCGATCGACTCCTGCTGGTAGCCGAGCTTCTTGAGGGCCCGCGGGATCGTCAGGTTGACGATCTGCATCGAGCCGCCGCCGACGAGCTTCTTGAACTTGACGAGCGAGAAGTCCGGCTCGATGCCGGTGGTGTCGCAGTCCATCATGAAGCCGATGGTGCCGGTGGGGGCGAGCACCGAGGCCTGGGCGTTGCGGTAGCCGTGCTTCTCACCGAGCTTGACGACGTCGTCCCACGCCTTGGTCGCGAGCGCGTGGACGTCGGAGTCCATCGCGTCGAGCGTCTTGATGTTGTCGTTAGCGGCCTGGTGCTTGCGCATGACCCGCTTGTGCGCGTCGGCGTTCCGGGCGTAGCCGGCGTAGGCGCCGACGACCGAGGCCATCTCGGCGGACCGCTTGTAGGCGGCGCCGGTCAGCAGCGAGGTGATCGAGGCGGCGAGCGCGCGGCCGCCCTCGGAGTCGTAGCCGTGGCCGGTCGCCATGAGCAGCGCGCCCAGGTTGGCGTAACCGATGCCGAGCTGGCGGTAGTTGCGCGTGGTCTCGCCGATGGGCTCGGTCGGGAAGTCGGCGAAGCAGATCGAGATGTCCATGGCCGTGATGACGAGCTCGGCGACCTTCTGGAAGGTCACACCGTCGAAGGTGTCGTCGTCGCGGAGGAACTTCAGCAGGTTGAGCGACGCGAGGTTGCACGAGCTGTTGTCGAGCGACATGTACTCGGAGCACGGGTTGGACGCCGTGATGCGGCCCGTCTCGGGGTTGGTGTGCCAGGCGTTGATCGTGTCGTCGTACTGGATGCCGGGGTCGGCGCACTCCCACGCGGCCTTGGCGATCTTGCCGAAGAGCTCACGGGCGTCGACGGTGTCGATGACCGAGCCGTCGCCGCGCGAGCGCAGGCCGAACTCCGTGCCGTCCTCGACGGCCTTCATGAACTCGTCGTTGACGCGGACCGAGTTGTTGGCGTTCTGGTACTGGACGGAGACGATGTCCTTGCCGCCGAGGTCCATGTCGAAGCCGGCGTCGCGCAGGGCGCGGATCTTGTCCTCCTCGCGCGCCTTGGTCTCGACGAACTCCTCGATGTCGGGGTGGTCGACGTCGAGGACGACCATCTTGGCCGCGCGACGCGTGGCGCCGCCCGACTTGATCGTGCCGGCGGACGCGTCGGCGCCGCGCATGAACGACACCGGGCCGGAGGCCGTTCCACCGGAGGAGAGCAGCTCCTTGGAGGAGCGGATGCGCGAGAGGTTCAGGCCGGCGCCGGAGCCACCCTGGAAGATCTTGCCCTCCTCCTTGTACCAGTTGAGGATCGAGTCCATCGAGTCGTCGACGGCCAGGATGAAGCAGGCGGAGACCTGCTGCGGGCTCTTCGTGCCGACGTTGAACCAGACGGGCGAGTTGAACGAGAAGACCTGGTGCAGCAGCGCGTAGGTCAGCTCGTGCTCGAAGATGTCGGCGTCGGCGGGAGACGAGAAGTAGCCGTTGCTCTTGCCGGCCGCGACGTAGGTCAGCACGACCCGGTCGATGAGCTGCTTGAGCGAGACCTCGCGGGCGGCCGTGCCGACGGCACCGCGGAAGTACTTCGTGGTGACGATGGTGCTCGCGTTGATCGACCAGAAGTCGGGGAACTCGACCCCGCGCTGCTCGAAGATCGTCTCGCCGGTCTTCCAGTTCTGCTGGACGACGTCGCGCTTCTCCCACGTCACCTCGTCGTACGGGTGCACGCCGGGCGTGGTGTAGATGCGCTCGATCTTGACGCCCTTGGCGCTTGCCTTGGAGCGTGAGCTGCGGTTACCGATCTCCGTCATTTCGTGCGGCCTCCCTGACCGATGTGCTGGTGGTTTGAGTCTTGCTGGTGGCACCGACAGTGGTCGGGTCCGGGTGTTCGTCGAGGGTGGTCACCGCTGGGCGTCGAGCTGAGAGGGAGCATGAGGCTCCTCCCCCAGCGCGTCGCGCTCGGCTCGGAGGAGCGCTATGGCTCCCTCGAAGTCCTCGAGGCTCTCCCAGGCCTGGTAGACGCTGGCGAACCTGAGGTAGGCGATCTCGTCGAGCTCACGCAACGGCTCGAGGACGGCCATGCCGACCTCGTGCGCCTCGATCTCGGCGTTTCCCTGCGACCGGATGGTCTCCTCGACCTTCTGGGCGAGGAGGGCCAGGTCGTCCTCGCTGACCGGGCGTCCCTGGCACGACTTGCGCACGCCGGAGAGCACCTTGGCCCGGCTGAACGGCTCGGAGGCGCCCGACCGCTTGATCACGTTGAGGCTCGAGGTCTCGAGCGTCGTGAAGCGGCGGTTGCACTGCGGGCACTGACGCCGTCGCCGGATGCAGGCGCCGTCGTCGGTGGTGCGCGAGTCGATGACCCGCGAGTCGGTGTGGCGGCAGAACGGGCAGTGCACGTCTGGTTACCTTTCCTTCCCCGAGACCCGGTCGTTCAGCGTGGTGCGGCCGCTCCCGTATGCCGTCCGGGTCGGGACCCAACGCAGACCGGTGTTCGTGGGACCGGTCGGGGCTGGGGACAGAACTGGGGATGACGTGGGGATGACCTGTGCGTAACCCCCTTGCGGCTGGGGACTACATGTGGACGTCTTACATCTGTGTAACTACTAGATGTAGGGGTAACTGTAGGCACGCTGTGACCTCGATCGCAAGCGAATCGCGAACGTCCGTCGCGACGTGTCGCTGACCTGCACAAACGTCACACAAGCCTCATCCGCCCCGGCGTGTCGCACCCAGGCCAGGCACCGCGTCTGCGCCGAGGCACCCCAACATCTTGGGGTGCCCAGCATCGCCCACACCAGCATCTGCGGGCACGTCGGCACGCCGGAGCCCCGGATCCCCGGGGCGCCACGGACGAGCGGTCAGCCGGCCACCTCGGTGAGGCGTGCCTCGAGCTGCCGCACCCGCCCGACCAGACCCTTGAGCAGCAGGATCGCCGTGTGCGGGTGCTTGGCGATCAGGTCGTTGAGTGCTGCCTGCGACAGCCGGAAGGCCGTCGCCCCGTCCGGTCCACTCGTGACGGTCGCCGAACGATCGGCGCCGTCGATGAGGGACATCTCGCCGAAGTAGTCGCCCGTCGACAGCTGGGAGGAGCGCCTGCCGTCCACGTCCACCTCGGCCGATCCGTGGATCAGCATGAGCATCCCGCCGCCGGCGTCGCCCTGACGGACCAACGGGACACCGGGCCCCACCTCGACGGTCGAGCCGCGGGCGATCATCTCCTCCACGAGGTCGTCCGGCAGCTCGCAGAAGAGCTCGACGGCGCACAGCGAGTCCTTCAGGCTCATGGGCCCTCCTCACCACAGGTTGCGACCAGAAATCCGCTCTTCAGACGGTAGACCCAGGTGACGGTCGCGTGAGCCGAAACCCCGAAGCGCACGCGATGACGTCGACGGCCTCCGCCTCTCACGCGCGCGACATGACGCAGCAGATCCTTGCCCAGGGCCACCTCGATGACGCAGGCTTCGTTTCGTGACAAACCGGACGGTCGTGGACGAGCACTCGGACCAGGCGCAGCGGCGCGACGTCGCCCTGTGGCGCTACGACGTGCTCGGTCGCGCGCCGGGCCGCGAGCTGCAAGCGCTCGTCGACATCGCCGCGCAGCTGTGCGCCGTCCCGACGGCCGCCATCAACCTCATCACGTCGACCGAGCAGCAGCAGATCGCCACCACCGGCTTCGAACCGTCGATCTGCGCGCGCGAGGACTCGATGTGTGCGGCCGTGCTCGAGCACACCGACCGGGTCGTGGTGCCCAACGCAAGCGTCGACGAGCGCTTTCGCGACAACCCGTTCGTCACCGGGATCCTGGGCGACGTCCGGTTCTACGCCTCGGCCCCCCTCACGACCCCCGAGGGCGTGATCGTCGGTCGCCTCTGCGTCTTCGACGGCGTGCCCCGTGAGCTCGACGAGGCGCAGGAGGAGGCACTGGTGGCCATCGCCGAGCGCGTCGTCGACGTGCTCGAGCTGCGCCTGCGCACGCGCGAGCTGGAGGACTCGCTGGCCGCTCTGACCCAGGCCCGCGACGAGCTGCACCGCTCCAACGAGGCGCTCTCGGTCTTCGCGGGCCAGGTCAGCCACGACCTTCGGACGCCCCTCACGGCCATCATGGCGAGCACCGAGATGCTCGGCCAGCGGGAGGCCGTCGTCGCGGACCAGTGGTCGGGTCGCCTCGTGGCCACGGCGTTCCGATCCGCCACGCGCATGGCCGGCATGATCGAGCAGATCCTCGCCCATGCCCGTGTCGGAGCCGAGCTGCACAAGTCGCCGACCGACCTTCGCACCGTGCTCGACTCGGTGCTCGAGGACCTCGCCCCGACGCTCTCCGCCCGACGGGCCTCCGTCGATGTCGGCGACCTCCCGAGCATCCCGGCGGACGCCCAGCAGCTCTACTCGGTGCTGCTCAACATCGTCTCCAACGCGATCAAGTACGCCCGTCCCGACGTGCCGCCGGCCATCGCCATCACCGCAGACCAGCACGACCGGTCGTGGCGGATCTGCGTGCGCGACAACGGCATCGGCATCGCCCCGGCCGACCGCGGGCGGGTGTTCGACCTCTTCAACCGGGTCGAGACCTCGGTCGACGGCAGTGGCATCGGGCTGGCGACCGTCAAGCGCATCATCGAGGCACACGGCGGCTCGATCGGGATCAGCCCCGTCGACGGACCCGGCACCATCGTGTGGTTCGAGCTACCGGCGGCCGACAGCTCCGACGAGGTCCGCGAGTCCTGACCGGCCTCTGCGCCCGCCCAAGCACCAACCAGGCGACCCCGAACGACACCGGCGCACGCAGGTCGATGAATCCGCCCTGGACGACCAGCAGCGCGAACGTCGATGCGGCGGTGCCGTCGTCCATCGACTGCAGGAAGGACGTGGCGCCCGCAGCCACACCACCGTCGAGCACCGCGGCCGCGGCGAGCACTGCGACATCGACCAGAGCTGCGAGTGCTGCCCAGCGCAGGCGCTCCCCGACCGTGCCCGACGGAGCACCCTGACGGATCGGTCCTGAGAGGCCGACCAGCCGGTCCGGCCCGAGCGGATCGAGCGGATCGAGCGGCCCGACCGCCTCGAGGGCCCCGAGCTCCCCGAGCGGCTCGGCACGGTCCTGCGCGGCAGGCTGCGCGCCGGGCTCGTCGACGGGCCCGCTCACCGGGTCGCTGCGCGGCTGCAGCCCGGACCGGGTGAGGGCCGCAGCCAAGGTGACGCCGAAGCCGGCGACACCCAGCAGCACCGGTGACGACGCGGCGATGAGCACAGCGTCGGCGGCCGCGGCCGGGCCGTAGCCGGCCCACGCGACGAGCACCGGTGGAACCGCCTGCACGACCGCACTACCCAGGCATGCCCGCGCGACGAGGGAGTCCCTGCGGTCTCGGGCCAGGCGTCCGTGGGAGTGGCCCCTCGCCTGGCCGCCCCATCGCAGCGGGTCTGCCCGCGTCGCGTCGCCGTGAGCCGGTCCGGGCATCCGACGCTGCACCTGACGCGATGTGGCTCGGCCCGGTGTGAGGGGGCCGCTCACGGCACGAGCCTCGGCCAACGCAGCGGGTCGGACCCGAGACTCGGCCCCGTCGTGGTGCAGGCGCGCTCGTCGGCACCCTGCACGATGCGCAGCTCGGGCCGGCCGGCCGCGACCGCCACCAGGTTGTGCGCGCTGTCGGTGCCCGCCCTCAGGTAGTCCGAGTGGCCTGTTGACGTGCGGCCCGCGTCGACGAAGGCGGCCCGGGGCCGCATCCAGTGGTTACAGCCTGAGCCAGGGTCCTTCAGTGCGAACGTCGAGAGCCGCAAGGACCCATCCACCTCGGACGGGCGCGTGCCGTGCACCATCCAGCCGTAGCTGAACACGTCGTCGCCGACGGCGCCCAGAACGTTGAGCGCACCTGGCTTCAGTGCGGTCTGCGCGATGTCGGTGAACGGCAGTCCGGGAGCCCCGAAGACCACGACGTCGTCGATCGAGCTCGTGCGCAGACTGGCGAACCCGGCCAGCGTGGCGCCATAGGAGTGCGCCCACACCGTCTGGTGCGCGGGCCCGTCACGGGCCGCCTCGAGCCCGGTCACGAAGTCCGCGAGGGCTCCTGCGTTCTCGCGGGCAAGCTTGCCGTTGAGGACGTTCCGGTCGATGGACGACGTGATCTCGTGCACCTGGGGTGCGTCGTAGCCGATCCACGTGACGACGGCGACATCCTCCCCCTCTGCGATCGCCCGCGTCTCGGAACGCATCCTGACGAACGTGTCGTCGTAACGCCCCAGGTCTGCACCCACCATGGTGGACAGGCCGCCCACGAAGGTGACGACGTGCTCGGCACGGTCGACGTCTCCCACGGCGACGACGGCCTTGAGGTCGGGCTCCCGAGCGTCGAGGAGAAGCAGCTTTCGCGGCGCCCCGTCACGGCGGGCGAGGACGTCACGCACCGCGCGTATGCCGTCGAGCTGCTCCTGTGCTCGCGTTCGCTCGGCGGCGTTCCAGGGCGACGCCTGGCGCTGCGCCTCGCGTGCCCGAGCGGTCGCCGTGCGCTCGGCCCGGTCGAGAAGGACCAGGTTCGCCTCGTGGCGCGCGGCCGCCGGCACCCCGTCGCGAGGACCCACCCACTCAGGTCGCTCGCGAAGGGCCTGGTGTCGCTCCTCGTCAGTGAGGGACCGCCACCACGCCGCCGACGCGAAGACGCCGGCGGACGCCTGGGGCGGCACCGTCAGGTCGCTCCCTTCGAGGTCGGAGTCGGTGGTCGACTCAGCCGCCGGTCGAGCCGTCGATCCCGCCGCAGCGAGAGAGGTGGCTCCTCGCGCCGCGGCCAGGAGCGCGCGGTGCAGGTCTTCGTCGGTGCGGGTGGCCGCGCGCCGAGCCTGCTGCAGGCAGGCGTGGACCTCGGCCTTGAGCAGGTCGTCGAGGCGCGCTCGGTGCGACTCCCCGACCGGGTCGCCGAGGGAGGATCGCACCGGGAGGAACAGTCGCCCGTCGGCGTCGACCCAGGCACCCTCGTCGGACGCGCGGTGGTCGGCACGCCCGACCAGCTCGAGCGCGCTCTGCAGGCGTTGGGCGGCGTGGGCCACGGCGTTCGCCGCCACCGCGATGCTGCTCGCGAGCTGACCCAACCCGGCGACGACGGTGCCGTAGCGGTCGGCCGCGGCGCCCGAACCGGCACCGGTCCAGCGGGGCGCGGCCGAGCGGCGCCACAGCACCAGCTCGGCGAGCACGACGAGCCGGCACCGCCGCTGTTCCAGCCGCCGGCTCACCTCGAGCAGCAGCTGCGGACGGGAGGCGCGGATGTCGCGCACGGACAGGCCCGGGCCCACGGCCGTGGTGCTCACCGCGTGCCGTCGGCGGCGGCGCCACGTGCGTCACGCCGGGTGGCGCGGAGCGCTTGCCGGGCCACCTGTTCGACGGCGTCGTAGCCGTCGGCGGCGAGGCTGACGCGGCGACCGAGCTCGCGCAGCTCCCACTGTGCCGTCGACAGCCGCGCCTGCCACGCAACCGCCACCTGCGACAGCCCCGAGGCGCAGCGACCACCCGGCAGGGCGATCGCCACCGGCCGGAGGTCGTCGGCCACCCCGAGGCGCCGCACCTGCCCCAGCACGTCCTCGATGGTGGCCACGCTCTCCCGCAGTGCCGCGGTGTCGATCTGGTATCTCATGACCTGCTCCCTTCCCGAGGCCAGCCACGCTAGGTCGCCGACTCGGGGCCCGGCTGGCGTCATCCACAGGCTCGGGAGGGTGGTCGTGACACGGCAGCACCCCAGACCCAGAACGCACACAGCAGAACGCCGCACCCCCTTCAGGGGTGCGGCGTCCGGGCGGCGACGGCGGGGTCGAAGCGCCGTCACCGCCAGCCGCTGGAGGTGGAGCCAACGCGGCCGATGGGGTGGGTCGAGACGAGCGGGAGCCGGCCGGGCGGCATACGCAAGGAAGCCTCAGGCCCAGGGGGCTCCCGTTGTCAGCGACTCGGGACGACGAGCTGCTGCCCGACGTGTATCTCGGTGGTGCTGAGGCTGTTGGCGACCTGGAGCTCGACGACACCGTCGGCGACGGACAGCTGAGGCAGCTCCCGCGCGGCGATGCCCGACAGCGTCTGACCCGAGCCGACCGTGACCGTGTGGGAGCCGGAGGACGCCGAGGCCAGCTGGCCGGCCAGTCCGACCGCCAGCAAAGAGACGAGCGCGGCGACGAGGAGCGCGACCACGAGCCGACCGAACCGGGTCAGGCGCAGGGGCGGCTGGGCGGCCCGGGCGGCACGGACGGCCTCACGCCCGGTCGGCACCAGCACGAGGTGCGGACGGGCCGCGGGCTGCTCTGTGGTCTGCGGCTGACGAACGGCCTCGAGGACGATGGCGCTCATGGTGACCTCCCCTTGCTCCTGAACTGGCGAACATGTGTTCGATAGAACGTCTGTACGATTTGTAGCACGTATGTTCGAGGAAGTCGAGACACGCATCGAACAGGTGTTTGGCAACTGTGTTCGAACCTCGTTACTCTTTCCTCACACCACACACCTCACCAGCCACCACTGACACTGGCCCTCGAGCGGTCCTCGAGCACTTCTCACGCGGTCTCGAGCCAGGTTCAGCACACGGTCTGACGAGCCGACGAAGGGGATCACCATGGGCGTGACCGAGCTTCCCGATCGCGAGACCGGCGACGGACTGACCGTGCGCCAGCGGCGCGTGCTCGAGGTGATCCGCAACTCCGTCGACCGCCGGGGCTATCCGCCGAGCATGCGCGAGATCGGTGACGCCGTCGGCCTGGCGAGCCCCTCGAGCGTCTCCCACCAGCTCAACGCTCTGGTGACCAAGGGTTACCTGCGCCGCGACCCCAACCGCCCGCGCGCCCTCGAGATCGTCTCCCCCGACGCGACGGCCGAGGAGGTCGGCTACCGCAGCGGAGACCACTACGACACCGAGACCGACTCCGGCGACGCCCGTCCCGAGGCGTCCTACGTGCCCGTCCTCGGCCAGATCGCGGCGGGCGTCCCCATCACGGCCGAGCAGGTCGTCGAGGACGTCTTCCCGCTGCCGAAGCAGCTCGTGGGCGAGGGCGACCTCTTCCTGCTCAAGGTCAACGGCGACTCCATGGTCGACGCCGCCATCTGCGACGGCGACTGGGTCGTCGTGCGCCAGCAGCAGCACGCCGACAACGGCGACGTCGTCGCGGCAATGCTCGACAACGAGGCCACCGTCAAGACGTTCAAGCGCGTCGACGGTCACGTCTGGCTGATGCCGCACAACGAGGACTTCTCCCCCATCGACGGCGACCACGCGACGATCCTCGGCAAGGTCACCGCCGTGCTGCGCCGCATCTGACGAGCGGGGTCGCCCGCCGCGGCGGGGGCCCGCTTCCAGTAGGCGTATCGCCTCGGCGGGCGCCACACTCTGACGAGTGAGTCCTGCAGAGGAGACCGCCATGGCAGCCGGGCGCACCCGCGACGTCGTCTACACCTACCGCTACCTGCGGGGCGCGATGATCGCGCTGTTGCTCATGCTGCTGCTTTCGGTGGGCTACGAGTGGTGGTGGGAGACCGGCCACACCTGCTGGCTCGGCTCGATCAGCGCCTACTACTACACGCCCGCGCGGACCGTCTTCGTCGGCTCCCTCTGCGCCCTAGGCGCGAGCCTCATCGCCTACAAGGGGCACTCGTCCGAGGAGGACGTGCTGCTCAACTTCTCGGGATTCATGGCGTTCGTCGTCGCCATGGTGCCGACCGTGCCCGACGACCGCTGCGGGCCGAACGCCTACACGCAGACACCGGCCGAGATCGCGGCGGCGGTGCGCAACAACATCTGGTCGCTCGTCGTCGTCGCCGTGATCGCGGCCGTCATCGTCGCAGCGCTCAAGCGGGGCGCCGTGCGGCGCGATGCCGCTGCGCGACCGACGACGCGGTCGGTGCTCGTGACCCTGGGGTGCGCGGGCGTTCTGCTGGTGGAGCTCACCCTCTTCCTCGTCCTTCGCGACCGTTTCATCGCCCTGAGCCACGGCATCGCCGCGGCAACCATGGTGGCCGGGGTCATCGCCGTCATGGTGCTCAGCGCGCTGCGCACCGAGGCGCGCCACCGGGCGGTCGGCGACGACGACGACGGGCGGGGCTATCGCCGCATCTACCTCGCCATCGCGGTCGCACTCACCGTCGCCTTGGCCGCCACGGTCGTCGCGGCGCTGACGGTCAGGGGCTTCGCCCACCTCGTCCTCGTCGCCGAGGTGATCGTCATCGTGCTCTTCGCGACGTACTGGGGCGTCCAGACGAAGGAGCTGTGGGACCTCGGCGAGGTCTCAGCCGACGAGGCGCGCGACCTCGGGTCCCGCGTCGAGTAGCCCTCTGCGGCTCACGACAGGGGCGTCGGTTCGCCGAGCGACCCGAGCCACCACGTGCCCGCGTCGCCGTACTCCGTCCGCTCTTCCGCCGTCATGGTGGCCACGACCCGCAGCCAGGACTCGGCGCGAGCGAGCCGTCCCAACTGCAGTGCCGCGGGCAGCGCCCGGCGGAGCCGGGTCGCGGGAACGACGTCGCTCCACACCTCGAGCCCTGCGTCGGCCACCCGTCGCAGCCGTGGGTCGTCGGGGGCTGCCTCGAAGCGGTGCACAAGCACGTTGAGCGGGATGAACAGTGCGGTGAGGGGGTGCGTCAGCACTGCGTCGCCGAAGTCGAAGAAGCGCATGCCCCCCGGCCTGGCGAAGACGTTGTTGGGGTGCAGGTCGTTGTGCACGAGGTTCACGCCCGTCCCGAGGGCGTCGAGCTCCTCGCCCCAGCGTGCGACCGTGGGGAGGAGTCGGTCGAGCCTCGCTGCCACCTCCGGCCCCATCCGCCGCGGGTCCCCCTCGGGCAGCGCGACCAGTGAGGCCGTCCTCCCGCTCACGTATGCCGCCGCGTGCGTCGGGTGGAGCAGTGCTGCGCCGGCCGCCTCGAGCTCACGCTCGTGCCCGACGAGCTCGCGCTGCAGGTGCATAGCCTCCGCGGCGACGCGGCACCACGCGTCGACGTCGTCATCGGCCACGGTGTCGGCGAAGACCGGGCCCTGGTCGGGCGCGAGGTGCAGGCCTCGCTCGAGGTCGGCGGCGACGACCGGCACCACCCGGTCGGGGGCGAGCCGGTCGAGGACGACGAGCAGCGCGGCCTCGAAGGACTGGTGCGCGCAGTTCTGCTTCGCCCAGTAGGTCGTGCCGTCGGACGCCAGCGCACGCCACACCGTCGACCATGGTCGCTGGTGGACGGGCTCGAGACGGACGAGCTCGCTGCCGAGCCCACCGAGGGCTTCCTCCAGCCACGTACGGAGCTCGGCGGCGAACCCCTCGGACGCCCAGCGCACGGAGGGGCCGGGCCCCTCCTCCGGCAGGGCGGCATACCTCCTCGGCGGGTCGTCGGGGCGGTCCGCACCGCCCTCCGAGTCAGTGGCCGAGGGCATCGCGCAGCTCGGTCAGGGTCTGCCCCAGCGGCGCGTGGAGGCGGATCGTCGCCTCGGCGTCAGCGCGGGTCGCCGACCGGGTGACGATGGCGACGGGCACGGCGCGCTGGTGGGCGCGGCGCACGAAGCGGTAGCCACTCATGACCGACAGCGACGAGCCGAGCACGAGCACGGCGCCGGCCGCTTCGACCAGGCCGAAGCAGCGCTCGACGAGCGCCTTGGGCACGGACTCGCCGAAGAAGACGACGTCGGGTTTGACGGTGTCGTTGCCGCAGACGAGGCAGCGCGGCGCGTGGAAGGACTCGACGAGGGCGTCCGCCAGCACGATGTCACCGTCGGGCCGCACCTGCTCGCCCCACTGGGACCCGACCGAGGTCGCGGCCTCGGCGAAGCGCGCCATGAAGCCAGGGTTGGCCTCGGTCATCCTCTCGTGCAGGCCGATTCGTGAGGTGTACTCGCCGCAGGTCAGACACACGGCGCGCTCCAGCGACCCGTGCAGCTCGACGACGTCGGTCGCGCCCGCTGCCTGGTGCAGGCCGTCGACGTTCTGCGTGATGACCGGGCCGACGTAGCCGGCTCGTTGGAGGTCGGTGACGACCCGGTGGCCCTCGTTGGGGGACGCGGCGTTGAACCGCTGCCAGCCGATGTAGCTGCGGGCCCAGTAGCGACGACGAGCACCGCTGCTGCCCGCGAACTCGCCGTACGTCATCGGCTCGACCCGGCGCGTCCCGTCGGGCCCCCGGTAGTCCGGGATGCCCGACTCGGTGGACAGGCCCGCGCCGCTCAGGACGACCACGCCGCCGGCGCTGACGAGGTCGACGAGGTCGTCGAAGGTGCCGAGGTCGTGCGTCTGCAGCGGCAGCGTGCGCGACGTCGACAGCCGGGTTGTTGCGCCCGGAGCGCCCGTGGCGCCTGTCGCGTCCGTCGCCCGAGGAGGTATGCCGGTCGGCTGGTGCACCCGGCCAGCCTACGTGGGCGACGCGACCTCGCTCGAGCGCGAGGAACGCGCAGGATTCCATAATCTTCGGTTATGATCGGTGCATGATCGACGCTGCCGGCCTGCGGGTCATGAAGGCCATTGCCGACGAGGGAAGCTTCACCAGCGCCGCCAACGCGCTCGGCTTCACCCAGCCGGCCATCTCCCAGATGGTGCGGCGCCTCGAGCAGCGCACCGGCACGGTGCTCGTCGAGCGCTACGGTCGGCAGGTCCGGCTCACCGAGGCCGGGCAGGTGCTGGCCCGCCACGCGGTCGGCGTCCTCGCCGCCCTCGACGCCGCCGAGGAGGAGATCAGCGCGATCGCGGGGCTGCGCGCCGGTCGCGTGCGCATGCAGGCCTTTCCTAGCTCGTCGGCGACCCTCGTGCCCCGCACCCTGGCGATCCTCAAGGCGAGGCACCCCGACATCACGGTGACCTTCACCGAGGCAGAGCCGCCCGAGTCGCTGGCCGCCCTTCGCAACGGCGACTGCGACGTCGCCGTCGCGTTCGCCTACGAGGGCGGTGACCTCGGCGAGCTGGAGGAGGACCTCTCGCTGCTCGTCACCCGACGCCTCATGGACGACGAGGTGCGCCTCGTCGTGCCGGGCTCCCACCCCCACGCCCGCGACGCGGCCGCCGTCCTCACCGACTTCTCGGATGACGAGTGGATCGCCGGCTGTCCCCGGTGCCGCGGCCACCTGCTTTCACTCGCCGACACGGCCGGCTTCCGGCCCAACGTCGCCTTCGAGACCGAGGACTACGTGGCGCAGCTCGGCCTCGTCACTGCCGGCCTCGGCGTGGCGCTCGTCCCCGACCTCATCCTCACCGCGGCCAAGCACGACGAGGTCGCGACCCTGCCGCTGTCGCCCGCTTCACGGCGCCAGATCCTCGCAGTGACCACCCCCGACCTGCAGCGCGTACCGGCCGTGGCGGCGGCGCTCGATGCGCTCTGCGAGGCCGCCGGCGCCGATCCGGCGACCTCCACGGCCGAGCTCGTCGGCGCCAAGGCCTGACACTCACACCCTCCGCGCCGCGCCGGACGCCTTCGTGACCGGCAGAATGCGGACATGACACGGGTTGCTCTCGCCGCCACCGGTCCAGCTCCGCTCGAGGCCGGCCTCGAGGCCGCGGCCGACGGCGGCAACGCCGTCGATGCCGCGATCGCGGCGGCACTCAGCGCGATGAGCACCGAGCCGGGTGTCGTCAGCCTGATGGGCGGCGCCTACGTCAACGTGTGGCCCGCCGGCTCCGATCCCGTCGTCGTCGACGGCAACGTCGAGATGCCGGGCCGCGGCCTCGACGCCTCGGCCTTCGGTCACGGCGTGCGCGAGGTGCGCACTGACTACGGCGGCGGCGTCACCATCGGTGCCGGGCACGGCTCGGTCGCGAACTCCGGTGCCCTGCAAGCCCTCTCGCTCGCACGAGACAGGTTTGCCCTGCTGCCGTGGCGCCGGCTCGTCGAGCCGTCAGCGCGAGCCTGCCGCGACGGGTACCGCATCGGGGCCGCCGCAGCGCTCTACCTCGGCATCGTCCGGGACACCCTCTTCGGAGCCGACGCCGAGGCGCACGCCCTTGTCACCGGTGCCGACGGCGGCGCCGTGCAACCGGGAGAGACCTGCCTCAACATCGACCTCGCCGACATCCTCGAGCTGCTTGCCGTGCAGGGCGTTTCGCTCTTCACCACGGGCGCCGTCGGTCGGGTGCTCGTCGACGACATGGCCGCGAACGGAGGGCTCGTCACGGCAGCCGACCTGACGGCATACGAGGCGGTCGTGCGCGCCCCGACGATGCGGGCGGTCGGCACCTGGAGCGTCGCCCTCAACCCGCCACCCTCAGTGGGCGGCCCGATGCTGGCGGCGATGCTCGGGCAGCTCGCCCGCCACGAGCACTGGACGTGGCCCGAGGTCATCGACATCCAGCGCCACGTCCTCGCCTATCGGCTCTCGGTGCACGACCGGTCGCGCGACCTCGACGCCGACGGTCACGCCCTGCTGGAATCGGTCGAGCGCCACGGGCTCGCCGGCCTGCCGACGTCGGCCTCCACGGCCCATGTGTCCGCTGTCGACGAGCACGGGAACGCTTGTGCCATAACGATGTCGAGCGGATACGGCGCGGGCATGGTCATCCCCGGCACCGGCATCCTGCTCAACAACGCGCTCGGCGAGCCCGAGCTCAACCGGCTGGGGCTGCACGCCGTCCCGCCCGGAACCCGGCTCGCCTCCAACATGGCTCCCACGACCGCCCGGAGCGCGATGGGGTCCGCGCTCGCCGTCGGCTCCCCCGGTGCCGACCGCATCACGACGGCGCTGATGCAGGTGCTGGGCCGCAGCCTGCTGCTCGGCGACGACCTTCAGCACGCCATCGACGCACCGCGGCTGCACGTGCGGTTCCTCGATGACGGCTCGCCGCGCGTCGAGCACGAGCCGTCCGACGAGATCGCCGCGGCCGCCTCGGCCGGAGGCCTGCCCGCGCACCGCTACCCGGGACCCCACATGTACTTCGGGGGCGTCGGCGCAGCCCTGCTCGGAGCCGACGGCCTCGTCGCGGCCGGCGACGCGCGGCGGGAGGCCGCCGTCGGGGTATCTCCTTGATGGCTGACGCCAACGCACCGTGTCCCCGTGCGACGGACGTCACCCGGCACGCCACCCATCCGGGTCGCCGCCGGCGCCGAACATCTCGCGTCGACCCCTACGAGAGGCCACCTGCGATGACCATGACCGACGACCGCCCCGACGCCGACGCCTCCCTGACGGCGGCGCCGAGACCCGCACGACCCGACGCGGTCGCCGCGCGGGTGGCCGCCGTCGTCTCCCCGCTCTTCGGGGGCCGGCTTCCGGTGCGCCTCAAGGCCTGGGACGGCAGCGTCGAGGGGCCGACTGACGCCCCCACCGTCGTGCTGCGCGACCCGGCGGCGCTGCGGCGTCTCGTGCGCCATCCCGGCGAGCTCGGACTGGCCCAGGCGTACGTCACCGGTGAGCTCGACGTCGAGGGTGACCTGCTCGACGGGTTCCGACGGGTGTGGTCGAGGGCGCGCTCGCTCTCCGGCGGCCGACCGTCCGCCGCGATCCTGGCCTCCGTGGCGAGGACCGGCATCAAGCTGGCGCTCGACCTCGGGGTGGTGGGGCTCCCGCCCGAGCCGCCCGTGTCGCAGGCGCGCCTCCGCGGTCGGCTGCACACGAAGTCGCGCGACCGGAGCGCCATCGAGCACCACTACAACCTCTCCAACGACTTCTACGCGCTCATCCTCGACCCGCACATGGCGTACTCCTGCGGCTACTGGACGAGCACCGGCCCCGGCTACACGGTCGAGGACGCCCAGCGCGACAAGCTCGACCTCGTCTGCCGCAAGCTGGGCATCGAGCCCGGCGGGAGGCACCTCGACATCGGCTGCGGCTGGGGCTCGCTCTCGCTGCACGCCGCCGAGCAGTTCGGCGCGCACGTCGTCGGCGTGACGATCTCGAGCGAGCAGAAGGCGTTCATCGACGAACGCATCCGCGAGCGCGGGCTCCAGGGTCAGGTCGAGATCCGGCTGCAGGACTACCGCGAGGTGCCCGACGGCCCGTTCGACACGGTCAGCTCGATCGAGATGGGCGAGCACGTCGGCCAGAGGAACTACCCCACGTTCACCCGCCAGATCGAGCGCCTGCTGCGTCCCGGCGGCCGTGCGCTGATCCAGCAGATGTCGCGCACGTCGAGGCCGGGTGGAGGGCCCTTCATCGAGGCGTTCATCGCCCCCGACATGCACATGCGACCCGTCGGCGAGACGGTCGGCCTCGTCGAGCAGGCCGGCCTCGAGGTGCGCGACGTGCACGCGCTGCGCGAGCACTACGTGTGGACCGTGAACGCGTGGTACGACACGTTCGAGGCGAACTGGGACCGTGTCGTCGAGATGGTCGGCGAGGAGGTCGCGCGGGTCTGGCGGCTCTACCTCGTCGGCGGAGCCCTCGCTTTCGAGGAGGGTCGGATGGGAGTCGACCAGATCCTCGCGGTCAAGCCCACGAGCGACGGTCTCAGCAGCATGCCGCCGGTCCGGACCTGGTGACGGCGTGGGCGTCCTCGGAGTGATGGTCAGCACGGCTCTCGCCGTCGTCGTGGTGCTGGGCATCACGTTCCTCGTCGCCCTGCGGGTCGGCAAGCAGGCCGTCATCGACGTGACGTGGGGGCTGGGCTTCGTCGCCATCGCCGTGACCGCGTTCGTCGTGACCGACGGTCAGGGTGACTCGCTGCGTCGGTGGCTGGCACTGCTGCTGACCGCCGCGTGGGGGGTCCGGCTCGCCACGCACATCTACCGCCGCTCGCGCGGGAAGGGCGAGGACCCCCGGTACGAAGCGATGCTGGCTCGCGCAGACGGCAACCCCGACGCGTACGCGCTGATGCACATCTACCTGCCGCAGGGCGTCATCATGTGGTTCGTCTCGCTGCCCGTGCAGGTCGCGATGGTCGTCCGTGGTGGCCTCGGCTGGGTCCTCTGGGCCGGCGTCGCCGTGTGGGCGGTCGGGTTTGTCTTCGAGTCGGTGGGCGACCTCCAGCTCACCCGGTTCCGGGACGACCCGTCCAACAAGGGCAAGGTGCTCGACACCGGCCTGTGGCACTACACCCGCCACCCCAACTACTTCGGCGACGCGAGCGTCTGGACGGGACTCTTCCTCGTCGCCGCGAGCGCATGGCCCGGCGTCCTGACGATCCTGTCGCCTGCCGTCATGGTCTGGAACCTCTACGGCGGAACGGGAAAGAAGCTGCTGGAGAAGGACATCGGCAACCGCCGACCGGAGTACGCCGAGTACGTCCGCCGCACGAGCGGCTTCTTCCCCCTGCCTCCGAAGCGGGTTCGCTGACCCGGTGCGGTTCGTTCGGCGGGTGCCGCGCGTGCGCCGCGGGGGTCGGGGATGATGGAGGCATGCGCCCGCCACTCGCCGACGTCCTCGACCTGCAACCGCACCCCGAGGGCGGCTGGTACCGCCAGACGTGGGCCGCCCCCGACACGGTGACGCTTCCCGACGGTCGCACACGGGCCACGGCGACCCTGATCCACTTCCTGCTGCCGGCGGGTGAGTCGTCGGCGTGGCACCGGGTCGCTTCCGACGAGGTCTGGATCGCGCACACCGGGTCGGTCGTGCTCGAGCTCGGTGGCGGCGGCGCTGCGCCCGAGGCGGCCGCGCAGTCGGTCGTCGTCGGTCTCGACCTCACGGGCGGCGAGGTGGCCCAGGCCGTCGTGGCCGCGGGCGTGTGGCAGCGCACCGTGCCGGGCGACGCCGATGCGCTCGTGAGCTGCCTCGTCTCCCCTGGCTTCGACTTCGAGGACTTCGAGCTGGTCGAGGACGCCGACGTGCAACGGGCCACAGCCGGCCCGGAGGACGAGCCCGTCGCCCCCGAGGCGCCCACGAACCCGGCCTGAGGCACGGGTGTCATCCAGACTCTGCTGAGACCTCGGTTGCCGTCGGTGACGATCGCGACGTCTCCCTCGGTGTCGGTGCGATGGATGGCAAAACCCCTGTCCTGCAAGGCTTTCATGGTCGCCGGAGCCGGATGGCCGTAGTCGTTCCCCTCTCCGACGCTGATCACCGCCAGGCGGCCCGCGACCTCGTCGAGGATGCGGTCGTCTCGGTTGCTGGAGCCGTGGTGGGCCACCTTCAGGACGTCGATGCTGCCCCAGCGCAGCGGGTCGAGCTGCGACTCGCGGACCACCTGCGCCGCGGCCTCCCGTTCGATGTCGCCGGCCAGCAGCACGGTGACGCCGCGCACGTGCATCGTGAGGACCACCGAGCCGTTGTTGGGCACCGAGCCTGCGTCGATGCGACGCGCCGGCCACCACACGTCCGCGGTGACACCGCCGACACTCAGCGACTCACCTGCTCGCAGCTCACCCAGAGGCGTGTGGTGCGCTGCGGCCAGCTGGGACACCCGCCGCGCCTCGGCAGGAGGGTCGAGCACGGGTGACGCTCGGATCTCGGCCACCGGACGTTCGAGGACCGCGGAGAGTCCACCCACGTGGTCCGCGTGGTAGTGGGTGAGCACGACGAGGTCGACGACGGTGACCCCGATGCGGTCGAGGCACCGGCGCATCGGCTCGGGCTCGGGACCGGAGTCGATGACGACCACGTGGCCCCCGCCGTTGTCGGCGACGAGCCCGTCTCCCTGCCCGACGTCGCAGGCGATGAGCACCCAGCCGGGCGGCGGCCACGAGATCGCCGTCGTCGGAACCGCCATCCCCGCGGTGAGGACCACGACCGCGACCGCCACCGTCGGCCGGTGCCGGGTGCGGTGCCAGGCCCAGGGACCCAGCGCGATGACGGCGACCGTGACCGCTGCGAGCAACACTGCCGCACCGGCCGAGTCACCCCAACCCACGCTCCCGAACGGCAGGCCGGCGCACCAGCGTGCGACAACGGCGATCGCCTGCGCCGGCGCGGCTGCTGCCCAGGCCAGCCAGGCGGCACCCGTGGTCGACGCGACCGACACGACCGCCACCGCGACGCCGATGACCGTGGTCGGCGCCACGAACGGGGCGGCGAGAAGGTTCGCGAGCACGGCGACGAGCGAGACGCTGCCCTGAAGGGGCACGACGACTGGGGCGCACACGGCCTGGGCGGCAAGGGGGATGGCGAGGACCGGCCCCAGGGACGTCAGCGGTCCCGGCAGCAGGCGGCCGAGCGACCTTCCCCACGGCGGCGCCAGGACGAGCAGACCGAGCGTTGCGAGGCTGGACAGGGCGAACCCGTAGGAGCGGGCGAGCCACGGGTCCCACACGAGCAGCACGGTGATGGCGCCGGCGAGCGCCGGGATGCCCGCGCGACGCCTCGAAGTCGACAGTGCCAACAGGCCGACGAGTCCCATGACGGCGGCGCGCACGACGCTCGGCTCGGGCCTGGCGAGGATGACGAAGCCGAGCAGGGCGAGCCCGGCGACCGGTGGGCGCCATCGCCGACGCACGCCGACGAGGCTGCAGCCCCACATCACGCTCGCCAGCACGAAGGTGACGTTGCTGCCCGAGACTGCGCTGAGGTGTGACAGGCCGGTGGCGAGCATCGCCACCGTCAGGTCAGGAGGAGTGCGCGAGGTGTCGCCGACGACGAGGGCCGGCACGAGCCCTCGGGCGTCGGGCCACACGGCGTCGGTCGCCGCACGGAACCGTTCGCGCACGACGTCGGCGGCCGCGAAGACGCCACCCGCGTGAGCCACCAGCGTCACCGGACCCTTGGGACTCGCCACCGCGACGACGTCGTCACCGGGCTCGGCCGGCTCGAGCCGCACGACGGCCTCGACCTCGTCGCGCCAACGCAACCCCGACCAGGCCGCACCACTGCCGATGACCAGCACCGGCGAGGCCACGGTCGTCAGGCGTCCTCGCCCGAGCACCTGGGTCACGTCGAGACGCACCACGCTGAGCGCCGGGGCGCCGCCGCCTGGTCCACCGCCACGGTCGGTGCGCACGGGACGAGGCTCGGCCGAGACGGTGGCCGTCAGGGTCACGACGGCCCGTTCGGCCGTCAGGGCGTCGAGCGGACCCACCGAGGCCACGGCCCGATGGCACGCTGCCGCACCCAGCAGCAGAGCCAGGACCGCGCTGCCCATCCCCAACCCACGCACCGCCGTCTGGTGCCTGGCGAGGATGGCGACTAGCAGGGCGCCGACGGCGGCCAGGGCCACGCACCAGTCCGGGGCGACGAGTCCCCAGAAGGCAACGACCGGCCAGGACACGAGCACGGGCACGAGCAGCCGGAGGTCGAGGCGGCGACCGGTCGTAGGACGCACCCGGCGCACGGTCGAGCGACCCGTCAGGACGACGAGAGACGGACCCCGCGGTTGCTGCTCCCGCGCTGACCCCCGCGCCGCGCCCCGGGCCGGTTCGTGTTCGGCCCTCACAGTGTGACCCGGGGACGGAGCCGCTCGAGGAGCTTGTCGCCGATGCCGCTCACCTCGCCGAGCTCGTCGACCGACGTGAAGCGGCCGTGCTCGGTGCGCCAGTCGATGATGCGCTGCGCCAGCACCGGGCCGACGCCCGGCAGCGAGTCCAGCGCACCGGCATCCGCCGAGTTGAGGCTCACGGGCGCCCCGGACGCCGTCCCGGGCCCCGCGCCGCTGCCCGACGCGGACCCGCCGGCGCCTCCCGGCCCGGGTCCCGGGGCGGCTGAAGCCTCGCCGGGCCGGGGCACCCTGATCTGCTCACCGTCCACGACCACGCGGGCAAGGTTGAGGGCGGCGACGTCGGCGCCCGCTCGTGCACCTCCGGCCAGCCTGATCGCGTCGGCGACCCGCGACCCGGCACGCAGTCGGACGAGTCCCGGACGCAGGACCTGCCCGACGACGTCCACGACGAGCTCGGCGCTGGGCGTGGGCGTGGCTGCCCCGGTGGGCTCGCGCGCGCCCGTGGACCCCACGCCACCCGTGGACGGCACCGAGGCCCGGGCGGGAGCCGTGCCGCCGACGACCCGGACGGAGCGGGACGCACTCGGTGCGACGTCGGGCGCCGACGCCGACCTCTCGGCCCAGAGCACCCGCAGCACGAACGCGCACCCGACGGCCACCACGAGGGCGATCAGGGAGATGAGCGCCGCGCTGCTGATGCTGCGCCGACCCGACCGCAGCTCGTCGGGAACCGTCAGCAGCCCCGGCCGACGCGCGCGACGCAGGTCGGCGTCGAGCTGCGACACCTCGTCGTCGGCAGTGGACGCCGTCCGGCGGCGCACGGCGTCCCCCGCTGCGGCCACCGAGCCCGCCACGGAGCCCGCCACCGAGCCCGCCACCGAGCCCCGCGAAAGAAGCCTCGACCCACCAGGGGGCGGCGGCACCCAGCCCCCGTCGGACGCCGGCTGCGCCAGCCGCTCGATGGGGCCGACGAACGGATCGTCCGCCTCCTCCGTCGCCTGTTCAGGCTCGAGACCCCCGGGCCATGCAGTTTCGGAATGGTGCCGTCGCGCACCGAGCACCCGAGCCGCCCGCTCGAGGTCGGTCGGTCTCTGGGACGCACGGAACGGCATACGTCGACGGTAGGAAGCGCACCACCGACGTGCGGAGGCCGGCACGGGACTGGGGACAACGCGCCCCGGAGCCGAGGGGGTGTGGACGGCCACAGCCCGAGACGCTCCGCGCGTCGATTCACGCCACCGCGCCCGCCTGGTCCAGACTGCTCCAATGGCTCGGCACATCATGACCCTCACCTGCGACGACCGCCCCGGCATCGTGGCAGCCGTCTCGTCGGGGCTGCTCAAGGTCCAGGCGAACATCGTCGAGAACCAGCAGTACTCCGACGAGGACACCGACCTCTTCTTCATGCGCACCGTCTTCGACGCCGAGGCCGAGGACGTGGAGCAGGTGCTGGACGCCATCCGGCAGAGCCCGGCCATCGCGCACCAGCACCTCGCCGTGCGTCCCGAGGACGAGCACTGTCGCACGATCATCCTGGTGAGCAAGTTCGACCACTGCCTCCTCGACCTGCTCTACCGCTGGAAGTCCGGCGACCTGCCCATCGACATCGTCGGTGTCGTGTCCAACCACGAGGACTGCCGCGCGCTCGTCGAGTACTACGGGCTGCCCTTCACCGTGATCCCGGTGACGTCGGAGACGAAGGCGGACGCCGAGGCCGAGCTGCTGCGCCTCGTCGAGGCCAACGGCGTCGGCCTGGTCGTGCTCGCCCGCTACATGCAGATCCTCAGCGACTCGCTGTGCCGCTCTCTCGCGGGGCGCGCGATCAACATCCACCACTCGTTCCTGCCGGGTTTCAAGGGCGCCAAGCCCTACCACCAGGCGCACGACCGCGGCGTCAAGCTCATCGGGGCCTCCGCGCACTACGTGACCGCCGACCTCGACGAGGGCCCGATCATCGAGCAGGACGTCGTCCGCGTGACCCATGCCGAGACGCCGTCCCGGCTCGTCGCGCTCGGCCGCGACGTCGAGCGGCGGGTCCTCTCCCGTGCGGTTCGCGACCACGCCGAGTCGCGAGTCTTCCTCTCGGGTCGCCGCACCATCGTCTTCTGACCGACCGAGGGCGTATGCCGCCCGGCGGGCCCTCTCGTCGGCGCCGGTAGCGTGCGTGGCATGAGCGACAGGGAGTTCGTCGTCGGTCGGCCACACTTCGGGCGCTTCACCCGCACCCCCGAGGAGAACGCGCGGGCACTGGCGGAGGCACGGGACGCCCTGACGACGGCGGTCGCTGCCGACCTCACGGAGCCGGGGGCTCCCGACCTGCTCGACGCCACGATCGACCTGGCCGAGGCGCTCACGATCGCCGGGCACGAGGGCGAGGCGATCGCCCTGGCCGCGCCCGCCGTGCAGCTCGCTCGCGACGCCGCCCGCACCGAGAGCCTCGGCTGGGCGTTGCTGGCGCTCGCCACCGCCGAGCACTACGCCGGTCTCCCAGCAGAGTCCGAGCCCCACTTCGACGAGGCGCTGGCGGTGGCGCGCGCGGGCGCCGACCGAGAGCTCGAGCACTACGCGCTGCACCACCTCGGCCGGTTCCTCGTGGACGAGGGACGCAGCGACGACGCGGTCGAGGCCTTCACCGCCTCGCTGGCCATCCGCGAGCAGGTCGGCGAGCCCCGCGCGGCGAGCACCCGCGCCGCACTCGAGGCGCTGCTCAGGTCTCGTCGCTGACGTGCCGCTGACGCCACCAGCCGACGACGTTGTTCTTGTGGCGAGCGAGCACGAGCAGCCCGATCGCCGTGAGCCACAAGCCGGTCCACACGTCGCCCGGTGCATGCCCCGTCCAGATGACGACCGCCACCACGAGCATCGCGAGCGACCCGAAGATCGAGCCCGCCGCCACCCATCGGGTCAGGGCGACGCCCACCGCGAAGACCACGACCACCACGAGCGCGACCCACGGGTGCACGCCGAGCAGGGCGCCGAGCGTCGTCGCAACCCCCTTGCCACCGCGGCCCCTGAGGTAGGGCGACCAGATGTGGCCCAGCACGGCGGCGATGCCGGCGGCGTAGGCCAGATGTGCGCCACCGAACCAGTGGCCGGCCACGAAGGCCGGAACCAGCCCCTTGAGCACGTCGAGCACCCCGACGACGACGCCCCACTTGCGGCCGAGGACCCGACCGGCATTGGTGGCCCCGGGGTTGCCGGAGCCCGATGAGGCGAGGTCCTTGCCGAGCAGCCTCGCGATCATCGTCGCCGGGTTGAGCGCCCCGATCAGAAAGGCGCCGAGGACCACTGCGGCCCAGGTGAGCACGGTGCCGGTGCTCACGACCCGGCGTGCCCGTCTGGGCCCTGGGCCGGCGGCTCGGGCAGGGACTCGCCAGGGTGCGGCGACACGGCGATGGCCACGGTGCCGGGACCGACGTGGGCGCCGACGACCGCGCCGAGCTCGACGACGAGCACCTTCGGGGAGCCGGGAACGAGCTCGCGCAGCTCGGCGGCGATCTGGTCGGCTCGCGCCGCGGCGTCGAGGTGGTGCACGGCGACATCTGCGACGTTGCCGCCCTTCTCGACGTGCTCGACGACCATGGCCTCGATGCGGGCCACGGCTCGCGAGGAGGTGCGCACCTTCTCCACCGGGACGATGCGGCCGCCGCGCACGGCGAGGATGGGCTTGATCGCGAGGGCCGACCCGAGCAGGGCCGAGGCGGCTCCGATGCGCCCGCCCCGCCGCAGGTGCTCGAGCGTGTCGACGTAGAAGAGCACGCCGGAGGGCTCCAGTCGGGCACGGATGACCTCGAGAACCGTTGGCACGTCGGCACCCCCGGCCGCCGACTCGGCCGCCGCGACGACCGCGAAGCCCATCGCCATCCCGATGGTCTCACTGTCGACCACCTCGACGGGAACGGGTGCTTCTGCGGCAGCGAGCCGGGCGGCCTCGACGGTGCCCGACATCTGTGAGGAGAGGTGGACCGAGACGATCGCGGTCGCGCCCTCCTCGGCGAGGCGCTGGTAGGTCTCGGCGAACACCTGCGGAGTCGGCCGCGAGGTCGTGACGATGGTGTAGTCGCGCAGGGCTGCGGCGACCTGCTGGGCGGTGATGTCGCGACCTTCGATGTGGTCGCGGCCGCCGACGACGACGTGCAGAGACACGATCTCGATGCCGTGCTGCTCGATGACGTCGGCCGGGAGGTATGCCGTCGAGTCGGTGACGATCCGCGTGGTCACGTCGCGCTCCTTCCGCACGGGGCCGGTGGCTGGTCCCAACCTAGTGGCGGCCAGGACATGCCCGCGGTAGCCCGCACGTGCTCGTGCGCGAGATCGCGCGCCCGCTGCGCCCCGGCGACACCCCCTGCGCGATCTCACGCCCGACCACCGCCCCGACACCGATCGAGAGAACACTCCGTCATGACGGAGTGTTCTCTCGATCGGGCGACGTTCGGTCGGGGCTGCGCCGGTCAGGCGGGGACGACGTTGACGAGCTTCGGGGCGCGGACGATGACGGTCCGGATGCCGCCCGCGGTGGCCGCCTGCACCTTCTCCCGGGCGAGCACCAGCTCGCGCAGCTCGTCCTCGGTGATGTCGGGGCTCACCTCGACGCGGTCGCGCACCTTGCCCTTGATCTGGATGACGCAGGTGACCTGCTCCTCCACGATCTTCGCTGGGTCGCTCACGGGGAAGGCGGCATACGCCACCCCGCCCTCGTGACCGAGGCGCTGCCACATCTCCTCGGCGATGTGCGGCGCGACGGGCGCGAGCATGAGCACCATCGCCTCGACCACCTCGCGCGGGGGCGCGTCGAGCTTCGTCACGGCGTTGTTCAGCTCGATGAGCTTGGCGATGGCCGTGTTGAACCGCAGGCCCTCGAAGTCCTCGCGGACGCCTGCGATCGCCTGGTGCAGCTGGGTCGTCAGCGCCTGGCCGACCTCGACGTCGGCGACGCGCACCTCACCGGTCGCCTCGTCGACGACGTTGCGCCACAGCCGTTGCAGGAAGCGCTGCGAGCCGACGACTGCGCGGATCTCCCACGGCTTCGACAGCTCGAGCGGGCCCATCGACATCTCGTAGACGCGGAAGGTGTCGGCGCCGTAGGCGTCGTACATCTCGTCGGGGCTCACGGAGTTCTTGAGCGACTTGCCGATCTTGCCGTACTCGCGGTTGACCGGCTGTCCCTCCCACGTGAAGGTCGGCTCGGTGCCGTGGCTCCCCGCGTGCTCCTCGACCTCGGCGGCCGGGACGTACTGGCCGCGACTGTCGGTGTAGGCGTACGCCTGGATGTAGCCCTGCGAGAAGTACTTCCGGAAAGGCTCCTCGCTGCGCACGTGACCGAGGTCGAAGAGGACCTTGTGCCAGAAGCGCGCGTAGAGCAGGTGCAGCACGGCGTGCTCGACGCCGCCGACGTAGAGGTCGACACCGCCCGGGTCGCGGGTGCCCGCCGGCGCGCCCTCGACCGCGGCATCGTGACGGCCGAGCCAGTACGCCTCGTTGACCGGGTCGACGAACGCGTCGTGGTTCGCGGGGTCGAGGTAGCGCAGGTAGTACCAGCACGACCCGGCCCAGTTGGGCATGGTGTTGGTCTCGCGGCGGAACTTCCGCAGGCCACGCCCGTCGCCGAGGTCCTTCTCGACCTCGACCCACTCGGGCACGCGCGACAGCGGCGGCTCGGGGCTGCTCTGCGCGTCGTCGGGCTCGAACGTCTTGGGGCTGTAGTCGGGCACGTCGGGCAGGGCCAGCGGCAGCTCGTGCTCGGGCACGGCGTACGCGACGCCGTCCTCGTCGAACAGGATGGGGAACGGCTCGCCCCAGTAGCGCTGGCGGCTGAAGAGCCAGTCGCGGATGCGGTAGCTGATCGTGCCCTCGCCGATGCCTTCGTCCTCGAGGAACGCGATGATGCGCGCCTTGGCCTCGGCGACGTGGAGGCCGTCGAGCGAGACGCGCTCGCTGGCGGAGTTGATGGCGACGCCGTCGCCCAGGTACGGCTCGTCGTCGGGGTGGCCCTCGGTGGGCTGGACCGTCCGGATGATCGGGATGTCGAACTTCTCGGCGAACTCCCAGTCACGGGTGTCCTGCCCTGGCACGGCCATGATCGCCCCGGTGCCGTAGCCCATCAGGACGTAGTCGGCGACGAAGACCGGGATGCGCTCTCCCGTCAGGGGATTCGTGGCCCAAGAGCCGGTGAACACACCGGTCTTGTCCTTGCCCTCGGTCTGTCGCTCGACGTCACCCTTGCGCGAGGCCGCCAGCTGGTATGCCGTCACGGCCTCCCTCGGGGTCGCGCTCGCGTCGGCGTCCGTCCCCTTCCAGGCATCCTTGGTGCCCTCGGGCCAGTTCCCTTGCGGCACCAGGGAGTCCACCAGCGGGTGCTCGGGCGCGATGACCATGAACGTGGCGCCGAAGATCGTGTCGGGGCGCGTGGTGAAGACGTCGATGCCGTCCTGCTCGCCCGTGCCGGTGACGACGGGGAAGGTGACGCGGGCGCCCTTGGACCGACCGATCCAGTTGCGCTGCATGAGCTTGACCTTCTCGGGCCAGTCGACGCCGTCGAGGTCGTCGGCCAGCCGGTCGGCGTACGCGGTGATCCGCATCTTCCACTGGCTGAGGTTGCGGCGGAACACCGGGAAGTTGCCACGCTCGGAGCGTCCCTCGTTGGTGACCTCCTCGTTGGAGAGCACGGTGCCGAGTCCCGGGCACCAGTTGACCGGCGCCTCGGACGTGTAGGCCAGGCGGTACCCCTCGAGCACCTTCGCCTGCTCGGTGACCGACAGGTCGGCCCAGACGCGGCCCTCGGCATCATCGACGGCGCGACGGCCGGATGCGAAGTCCTCGACCAGCTCGCTGATGGGGCGGGCCTTCCCGCGTCCGCCGTCCTCACGGACCCCATCGGCGTCGTACCAGGCGTCCCAGATCTGCAGGAAGATCCACTGAGTCCAGCGGTAGTACTCGTCGTCGATGGTCGCGAAGGTGCGGCGGTTGTCGAAGCCCAGGCCCAGGCGGCGCAGCTGGCGCTTCATGTTCGTCATGTTCTCCTCGGTCGTCTTCCGAGGGTGCTGCCCGGTCTGGACGGCGTACTGCTCGGCCGGCAGCCCGAACGCGTCATAGCCGAGGGCGTGCAGGACGTTCTTGCCGAGCATCCGGTGGAACCGGCTGTAGACGTCGGTCGCGATGTAGCCGAGCGGGTGGCCCACGTGCAGGCCGACACCCGACGGGTACGGGAACATGTCCAGCACGATGAGCTTCTCGCCGCGGGCGGCGACCTTCCCGGGCTCGGCCCACGGCCCGGCCGGGTTGGGGGCGTTGAACGTCCCCTCCTCCTCCCAGCGGTCCTGCCAGGCCGTCTCGATCTGCTGGGCCATCGCGGCCGTGTAGCGGAAGGGAGTCTCGTTCGTCTGCTCGCTCATGTCGTCTCTCTCGTCGCTGCTCGTCGGGGCAAAAGAAAACCCCTCACACAGGAGGGGGAGCCGCGTTGATGTCGGGAGTCCCGACGTTCGTCAACGCGGCTGCGGAAGGAGCAGCAGGCCGGCCATGCGCCCAAGGTTAGCGCAGCCCGCGACGCGCCCGCGTGGAGGTTTGCGGTCGCCGGGGCGACGGCAAACCTTCACGGCCCTCGGTCAGTACGTCTAGCGGAAGAGTGCGACGACGATGAGCGCCTGGGCGAGGTGGTAGGTGACGATCACCGTCAGCGGCGCCCACGGACGTGCCCGGACGAAGCGGTTGTGTCCCAGCACCGCGTCGGACGTGACGAACACGCCGCACCCGAGCAGGAGCAGCCAGTCCCCGCGGGAGGCGGCGACGAGCAGCATCGTGCAGAGGACGAGCTGGTAGAGCAGCACCGGCACCTTCTGTTCGCCGGAGTGGGTCACGATGTCCCGCCCGACCTTGGCGAGAAGGAGCACGACCGCCGGCACCGCCACGAGCAGCAGCCAGGGAAAGCCGGCTGCCGGCGTCGTCCCGAGGATCGCCCAGATGTAGGCCAGGTGAGCCAGCAGGAACGCCCCGAGCCCCACGAGGAAGCGGGTCTCGGTCGACTCGAGGAGGGCGACGTCGCCGACCAGGCAGAGGACCAGCGCCGCCATCACCGGCAGGAGGGCGGGTGCCCCCTCCACCCGCCCCTGCTGGTGGAGCGTCCAGGCGAGACACATGAGCAGCACGACGACGAGTGGCTTGGTGATGCTCTCGACGGCGTGCTCCGCGCGCAGCACCGATCGCCAGTTGACGGCTGCGGTCAGCACGAGAGCCGCGCCGAGGAGCCAGAGGGAGGTCGTCACGTGGGAAAGGCTCCCAGCCGCCGGCTGCTCCCGCCCGCCAACACGCGTCCTGAGCGCATCACCTGTCGAGACGAATCGGCAGACGATCGGTTCTCTGCCAGACTCGTCCAATGCCCATGCGCAAGTTCCAGCACACCGTCACCGCCGACGACACGGCTGCCCAGGTCGGCAGCGGTGACCTCGACGTCCTCGCCACCCCACGCATCATCACGTGGTGCGAGAACGCCGCCTTCCAGGTCTGCAAGCAGAACATCGACGCCGACCACACCACCGTCGGCACGATGGTCAAGATCGAGCACATCAAGGGCAGTCCCGTCGGCTCCGACGTGACCGTGCACTGCGCCGAGCCGATCAACGACGGCCGGCGCCTCGTGTGCCACGTGACCGTCACCGACGCCGAGGGCGAGGAGCTCGCCAAGGGCGAGATCCACCGCGCGGTCGTCGACCCCGACCGCTTCATGAGCAAGTGCCAGCGCGTCCTCTGACGCGCCGGGCTCATCGACGACGCAGGCGCTCGATCTCGGCGGCCACCTGCGCCTCGCTGGGGTC
This sequence comes from Terrabacter sp. 2RAF25, assembly GCF_052115265.1. Classification (NCBI taxonomy): domain Bacteria; kingdom Bacillati; phylum Actinomycetota; class Actinomycetes; order Micrococcales; family Intrasporangiaceae; genus Terrabacter; species Terrabacter sp. 2RAF25. The sequence continues at coordinate 194,208 of NZ_JBFRGJ010000008.1, read as the reverse complement.
GTCGCGCACGTACGCCTCGTAGAAGTTGGCGACGAGCCCGATCCCCCATCCGGCGAGCACGAAGACGGGCCAGAAGAAGCCATGGCTGGTCATGGCCCACACGACGAGGACCACGGCGTTGACGAGGCAGTAGATCAGCAGGTGGGCCCGGAAGTCCGCCTTCTTCTTCAGCCGGTCGAGCGCTCTGCCGCGCAGGTCGTCCTCGGCGACCACGCGGTCGACCGTGGGGTCGACCGTGGGGCCGACTCTGGGCTCAGGCGCATCGGAGGTGGGATCGACCGGAAGCTGGTTCGCGGTCATGGTGGTCACCGGTCCTTCTCGGGCCGCCGCGCGCGTTCCGCGCGGCTCCCTACGTCCAGCGTAGGCAGCCTGGCCGGGTCCGGACGCCGACCGTGCGGCGGATCACCCCGGGCCCCGGCAGACACCGGTCACAGCACGTACGCGTCGCCGTCACGGCGCAGACCGAGCCCGGCGTAGTAGGGCTCGACCATGCCGGGCGGGGGCAGGAACCGGCGATAGCCGCGGCCGCGCAGCAGTCCGTCCTTGCCGAGGATGAACTCCCCCGGCGAGAGGTCACGGTGTCGGGGCGTCACCCAGTCGAGGAGCAGCTGGGCGGTGCCGTCGCCTGCGTCGCGCCCGATGACGACCCCGACCATCTCGTCCCCCTTGAGCACGAGATAGCAGACGTCACCCGCGAACGGGTCGTAGACGAAGTCCGGGTTGTAGCGGCGGACGTCGGCCTCGTGGACACGCAGCACGTGACGCAGGTACGTGTCGTCTCCGGCGACCTGGAGCACCTCGTACGCGCGGGCGTCGTGCTTCTCGCGCGACATCCGGGCGAGGTAGAAGACGTTGATGCCGGCGAGCACGACGTTGAGCCCGACCATCGGCCAGACGTGGTTGACGGCGTTGTAGCCGATCAGGACGACGCAGCCCACGAGGTTGATGATGCGCAGCCGGTGCAGCTGCGTCTGGAGCAGCGACCAGACGAGCACCGCCGACCCGATCCAACCGATGACCTCGAGCCACCACGAACCCATGCGGCGACACTAGTGCGACGGAGGCAGCGCGGCGAGTGCCTCGCCGACCGCGGTCGGCGAGGCACTCGCCACCGGGTCAGGCGTCAGGTGCGACCAGCTGCGGCAGCGTTGCCTCGAACTGCGCGTCGAGCGCCCGGGACGGCAGGACCTGGCCCTGCTTCTGGGCGGCCTTGGCCACCGACCAGCCCCAGGTGGATGCCCGGAGACGCTGGTCCGGCGTGCCGTGGTGCCCGTCGCTCTCGAAGTTGCAGTCGCCGACCTGGAAGAACGACTGCTCAGCCTCGAGCACGCGGGCAGCGTTGAGGGCGAGACCGCGCTTGTGTGTCACGAAGTACGTGCCGAAGGCGTCGGCCATGAGCTCGGTCCGGCGGGTCGCCTCCGCACCGGTCAGGGGCGAGGCCGTGAGGCTCGCGTCGTACTGGACGTGGTGGGCGTACTCGTGCCCGAGCACCGCGCGCGGACCGACGTCACCGACCCCGATCGCCTGCAGCGCATCGAGCATCCCGTCGCCGAAGACGAGCTTGTCGGGGATCGCGGAGATGACCGGGTCGGTTTCGCCCGCGGCGGTGAAGGCGAACGCGTTGAGCGTGAAGATCGGGCTCTGGCCGCCCTTCAGCCCCGGGTCGGCGGCGACGACCTGCGCGAGGATCGCCGCGATCTCCCGCGCGTCCGGCTGGGGGATCCCGAAGAGGGTCTCGAGAAGCCGGGCGATCCGGGCCGGGTCGGTCATGAGGTCGCCGTGCATCGCCATGAGCTGGATCCCGGAGCCGTCGGTGTCCCAGAACTTCTGGGCGGCGCGGAACGACTGGGACAGCTCGTTGGAGTACGCCTTGGGCAGGGCGTAGCGCTGGTCGCCGGGTGAGCCGAAGAGGATCGCGTCGAAGGTCGCGAAGTCGAACGCACCGACGTTCCCGAGGATGGCCAGGCTCGTCGGGTCGATGCCCGCGAGGACACCGCCGACGTACGCGTCGAGCCGGGTCGGGGCGCAGCGGTACTGCGACGGGTCGATCGCCCGCTCCAAGGCTTCCTGTGCTGCCGACCGCTCGACCCCGAGGCGGCTGAGGGCGGCTGCCTGGCGGGCCTTCCAGTCGGCGGGCAGCCTCGCCCGGAGGGCGGCGAGCAGGCTCGCAGAGCTCGGGGCGGTGGCGGGTCCGGTGGCTGCCGCGCTTGCGCCGGCTGCGCTCGGTGTTGTCGTCGAAGCCGCCGACGCGACCGTTGCTCCTGTGGCCCCCGAGATGGCCAGCGACGTGACGAGAGCGATCGACCAGGTCGTGGTCCTGCGCACGTGAGAGTCCCTTCGTGTCGTGCCCTCGGCCGGCTGCCACGGGCGACGCGACCATCATCACCGGGCGGTCCGACATCGCACCCCCGAACGGGACAAACAGGTCCACTTCCCGACAACCGGACCGGAAGCCCCGGACCGAAGCCCAGGGACCTGTCACACCCCCGAGGACCCCGACAGCGAGGAGGGTTCCGAGGGTGCCGGCTGGTCGGGCCCCTCGTGGCCGACGAGCTTGAGCCCGATGACGGCGCCGACGATCCCGGTCAGCAGCAGCACCCTGACGAGCGAGAAGGGCTCCCCGCCGGTGGCCATCGCCCACGTGACCGTCAGGGCGGCACCCACCCCGGTCCAGACGGCATACGCCGTGCCGATCGGGATGACGCGAACGGCGCGCGCGAGCCCGACCATGCTGAGTGCACCCGCGACGAGGAAGATGCCCGCGGGAACCGGGCGGCTCAGGCCGTCCGAGGCGCCCAGAGCCGAAGCCCAGACCGCCTCGAGCACGGCGCTGGCGAGAAGCACGACCCACGGCATCACGCCACCGCCTTGAGACCGGCGACGCATGCCACGAGGACGAGGAGCAATGCGGCACGGGCCGCGCCGAGGCGTTCCTCGCGCCGGGCGACGGCGAGCAGCACGGTGCCGACGGCACCGATCCCGACCCACACGGCATACGCGGTGCCGGTGGGGAGCCCCGTCATCGACCACGCGAGACCGAGCATGCTCAGCACGAGGGAGACGGCGAAGAGGAGGGTGGGCCGGCGACGACGGAAGCCGTCGGAGGCGGCGAGCGCGGTGGCCCAGACCGCCTCGAGCGCGCCGGAGAGGATGAGGACGAGCCAGAGCATGGCGTTCCGATCTGGCCGTCTTGTCGCTGGGCGGGTACGGCTCCCTCGTCCGCGAACGCAGCACGCGTTCGGCACGATTCTACCGACCCGACGCGATCGGGTCGAAACGACGTATCAGGCAGGCACCCCCGGCGTACTGTCTTCTGCAAGCGCGTTCCTGCGGACAGAGGACCGCCATGGGTCGTGAGTACTTCGACTTCGACGTCGCCGTCACCCGTGAGGGCCAGGGTTACACCGCCCACGTGGTGGCGTCGCCCGCCGGTGAGGCGACGGCACCGTTCACGCTCCCGTTCGCCGCCACCGACCTCGCGCAGTTCATGATCGCCGTCGGGCCGCCGCGGGTCGCGTCACGCCGGCTCGTGCCGGCCGAGGCCCGGGTGGTCGACGTCAAGGAGTACGGGCGGCGGCTCGGCGACGCGTTGCTGGGGGGCGACGTCGGACGCCTGTTCCGCGAGAGCCTGACCGCCGCCGGCGCGCAGGGGCGCGACCTGCGGCTGCGGCTGCGCCTCGACGCCGTGCCCGACCTCGACCCGGTGCCGTGGGAGTACCTCTACGACTCGAGGCTGGGCCGGTTCATCGCCCTCTCGCAGGAGACCCCGGTGGTTCGGCTCATCGACTCGCTGGAGCGGCCACCGGTCGTCACGGTCGACGCGCCGCTGCGGGTGCTGGTGATGGTCTCCAGCCCGAGCGACATGCCCCCACTCGCCGTCGACCGCGAGGAGAAGCTGCTGCGGGCCACCACCGGCGACCTGGTCGCGAGCGGCCGGCTCACCATCACGGTGCTCGACGACGCGACCCTCACCGGGCTGCAGCGGGCGCTGCTCGACGACTACCACGTGTTCCACTTCATCGGCCACGGCGGTTTCGACCAGCAGGCCCAGGAGGGCGTGCTCGTGCTCGAGCGCGAGGACGGCACGGCCCACCGGGTCTCCGGCGCTCGCCTCGGCACCCTGCTCCACGACGCCCGGACGATGCAGCTGGCCGTGCTCAACGCGTGCGAGGGCGCCCGCACGTCGGGCCGTGACGCGTTCTCCGGCGTGGGGCAGGCACTCGCGCGGCAGGGGCTGCCGGCCGTCGTCGCGATGCAGACGGAGATCTCCGACCGGGCTGCCCTCGTCTTCAGCCACGAGTTCTACTGGTTCCTCACCCGTGGGCTCGGCATCGACGCCGCGATCTGCGAGGTGCGCAAGGCGATGGCCGTCTCCGACGAGGCCTCCGAATGGGGCACCGCCGTGCTGCTGCGGTCGGGCGCCGACCAGCCGTTCAGCTTCACCGCGAGCGCCACCGCGGCAGCGGACCGTCCCGAGAGCCGGCTCGAGTCCCTCTACGACGCGGCGCAGGGTGCGATCAAGGCCGACGCCCCGGCGATGGCCCTGCCGCTGCTCGAGCAGATCGCCGGGCAACGCCCCGACTACCAGGACGTGACGCAGCTCCTCGAGCGCGTGCGGCCCGCGGCCGAGCAGGAGCTGGACACCGGACACGAGCCGATCCCGCGGACCGGACCGACCGGGGCCGAGCCCACCCAGCCCGTCGCGAGCGGCCCGGCGACGACGGGGTCCGCGTCGACCCTGGCGGCGCCCGAGACACCCCGCCCGCGCACCCTCCCGGTCGAGACCGCACCGAGGCCCTCCCCCACCCCCGACCAGCCGGATCGCCGGCGGAAACGGCCGGTCGGCACGTGGGTCCGGGCGATCCTCCTCGTGGTGGTGCTAGTAGCGGGCTGGATCGCCTGGCGTGTCCTGCCGACGCTGCTCCAGAAGGCCGACCCGCTCGTGTCCGCGGCCTGCGGGTCCAGTGCGGCCAGACCCGGGGCGACCGACCTGGTCATCGGGTGCGCCCCGATCGCGCCGACGGTCGACGGCTCGTTCGACGACTGGCGATCGGTTCCCGAGCACGACGTCGACGCCGCCGTCTTCGGCGCAGCCAACCGGCGTGCCGGTCTCACGGGCACCTGGCAGGGCCTGTGGGACGGCGAGGCCCTCTACCTCCACGCCGTCGTCGCCGACCCGCTCGTCACCCCGGCGGAGGGGGCCGCCGCGCAGTGGTGGAACGGCGACGCCGTCTCGTTCGAGATCGGTCCAGACGCGCGCGCCCTCGGCCGCACGGCTGCCCTGCGCAAGGGACAGGACTTCCACGTCATCCTCGCCGTACGCGCCGGCACCGACCGCCGGGCAGCGGCCGACGTCAACACGGTCGGGCTCAGCTCGAAGGGCAGGCCCGTCTTCGCGACGGGCGCCGAGCGGCCGGAGATCTCGGTCGTCGCACGCCTGGCCGACGGCGGCTACGAGCTCGAGGCCCGGGTCCCGTGGTCGGCGATCGGACGAACCGTCGCCCCGCAACGCGGCGACGTGCTGGCGATGAACGTCAACATCAGCGACGCCACGGGTTCCGGCGCGGACTGGACGCTGCGCACCATGCTGAGCAGCAACCCGCAGCGCACGGGACCCAACCAGAACCTGCCGGCCCGCTGGCAGAGCGTCGCCCTCGGCGACTCGGGCTGACCGTTGGCCGGCCGCCTCTATGCCCTCCTCGTCGGGATCGACGCCTACCCGTCACCGATCCCGCCCCTGTCGGGGTGTGTCAACGACGTCGACGGGATGGCGGGACTGCTGCGGGAACGTGTCGGAGACGCGGCCCTCGAGCTCGCCGTGCTCACCGACGCGGAGGCGACCAGGGCAGCCGTCGCCGCCACGTGCGCGCGGCACCTGGGTCGGGCCGGCCCAGAGGACGTCGCGCTCTTCTACTACAGCGGCCACGGGTCGCAGCAGGCCACGCCCGAGGAGCTGTGGGACCTCGAGCCGGACCACCGCAACGAGACCCTCGTGTGTGTCGACAGCCGCACCGAGGGCAGCTGGGACCTCGCCGACAAGGAGCTCGCCGGCCTGTTGCACGACATCGCCTCGACCGGCTGTCACACGCTCGTGGTCCTCGACTGCTGCCATGCCGGCGACGGCACCCGCGACGCCGACGACGTCGTACGCCTGGCGCCGCCCGACCCGAGACCTCGGCCCGCGTCGACCTTCCTCGGGCTCTTCCCCGCGAGCGGCGACGGCCCTGGCGAGGCAGCCCGGGCCACGCGCTCGGGGCGGTGGACCCCGGCGGGCCGCCACGTACTGCTCGCCGCCTGCCGCTCGTCCGAGACGGCGAAAGAGGTCACCGTCCAGGGCCGTCAACGTGGAGCCCTGTCGGCGGCGCTCGAGGCCGCCGTCCTGGACACGGACGGGCGACCGTCCTACCGAGACGTCCTGCGCCTCGTGACCGCCGACGTGTCGAGCCGGGTGCGCGACCAGCACCCGCAGGTCGAGACCGCCGACGCGACCGAGCTCGACCGGCCGTTCCTGGGCGGTGCCATCCCGTCCACACCGCGACCACTCACGCTGAGCTGCCTGCCCGACGGCTGGTCGATCGACTCCGGAGCCGTGCACGGCGTCCCCGCCCCGATCGGCGACGACACGACCGAGCTCGCCGTCTACCCGCTCGGCGGTGAGACGTCGGGTTCACCGCTCGCGACCGCGGCGGTCACGAAGGTCCTGCCGGACCGCAGCATCGTCACGCTCACCGCGTCCCTCGACCCCGCCTTCGTCTACCGCGCCGTCGTGACGTCGATCCCGCTCGAGCCGGTGCTCGTCGGCGTGGTCGGCGACAGCGCGGGCACGGCCGCCCTCCGCAAGGCCGCCGACGAGGCCGACCAGACGCTCCTCGACCTCGCCGAGGGCACGGAGTCCGCGCAGGCCGACCTGCTCGTCGAGGCGACCGCCGACGGGTTCGTGATCACCCGCCCCGGCGTGACGCGACCGCTCGTGCCGGTCGTCGAGGGTGACGCCAGGGAGGAGCGCACGATCCGTGCGCTCGAGCAGGTGGCGCGCTGGTTGCGCCTGTCGGCCCTCGCCAACCCGGCCACCCGCCTGCCCGACGACGCGGTGCGCATCGAGGTCGGCTCGGGCAGCGGGGCAGTGCGAGCGCGAGGCACCCTCACGGTCGCGTATGCCGGCAGCGCGCCACCCCGTTTCACCGTGCGTCTCGCGAACACCACCACGCACCCGCTGTGGGCGGCCCTCATCGACCTCACCGAGACGTACGGCATCTTCACCGACGCCTTCCCGGCCGGGTCGGTCGCCCTCGGCCCCGGGGAGGCGACCGCCCTCGACCTCGTCGGGCAGGTCGCGGACGCGCTGTGGCAGGCCGGGACCGTGTCGCTGCGCGACCAGCTCATGGTCGTCACGAGCACGATCGAGTTCGACCCTCGCAGCCTCGAGCAGGAGGAGCTCGACGTCAGTGCGGCGCCGTCGGTCTCGCCGGGCGCGACACGCAGCGCTGACACCCCTGCGGTGACCTCCAACCTGGAGCGCGCGCTCAGCGGCACGAGGACGCGGCGGCTCGGGCCGAGCACCGGCACCGCCGCGGTCGCCGACTGGCGCACCGACTCGGTCTTCGTCGTGACGAACCGGCCGCGGCTCTGAACGGTGGTGCTGAGGGGAGCCGTCGGCTCCGCTGCGCTCCGCCTCCTCCCGAGTCCCCCCATACACATCCGGAAATGCAAGAAGACCGGACGAAAAGCGTGTCCGGTCTTCTTGCATTTGTGGAGCTGAGGGGACTCGAACCCCTGACCCCCTGCATGCCATGCAGGTGCGCTACCAGCTGCGCCACAGCCCCGTGCGGGTGGCCGCTCCGTGAAGCGACTGCGTAACCATAGCGAATCGTCTGCCCATCGCCAAAATCGGGGGCGACCCTCGGCGTCAGACGTTCCAGGGGCCGAGGTTCCACCCGCTGATCCGCCAGCGGGTCAGTGCGGAGAAGCTCTTGCCGACCTCGACGAGCTCGATCCAGTGGCAGTTGTCTAGACCGCGGAAGACGGCGTCGGAGACGTCCTGGTCGAGACCCACGAGGTCGCTCGCCGCGACTCGCGCGGACACACCGTGGGCGACCACGACGGCGGTCTCACCGGGCAGCAGCTCACGGGCGACTTCGCGCAGAACGGCCCCGGCGCGCACGGCGACCTCGGCGCGGGTCTCGCCCGTGACGCCCCGCGGCGGGTCCTCGCCGCGGTCGAGCGCCGCGACGAGGTCGGGGTACTGCTCCCGCACGTCGTCGGCGTGCATGCCTTGCCACTCCCCGACGTGCACCTCGCGCAGCCTGGCATCGAGGCGCACCTCGACGCCGGTGAGCCCAGCGATCGCATCGGCGGTCGAGGCGGCTCGCTGGAGGTCGCTCGAGACGATGAGCGCAGGGTCGTAGGCGGCGAGGTGCGGCGCCGCGGCGGCGACCTGCTCGCGCCCCAGCTCCGAGAGCGCGGTGTCCTTGTGGCCCTGCCAGATGCGCGCCGCGTTGTCGACGGTCTCGGCGTGCCGGACGAGGACGATCCGCCGCGGACCCGGCGAACCGGAGGTCACGCCTCCTCGGCCTCGGGCTCTGCGTCGTCGCCCGGTGTGGCCGGTGCGTCGACGGTCGACAGGTCGATCTCCGGGCAGTCCTTCCAGAGGCGCTCGAGCGCGTAGTACTCGCGCTCCTCCTCGTGCTGCACGTGCACGATGATGTCGCCGAAGTCGATGAGCACCCACCGCCCCTCACGCTCGCCCTCGCGCCGCACGGGCTTGCTGCCGAGGTCGCGCAGCCGGTCCTCGACCTCGTCGACGATGGCACCGACCTGACGCTCGGACGGCGCCGACGCGATGACGAAGACGTCGGTCAGCGGCATCTGCTCGCTGACGTCGATGGCGAGCACCTTCTCGGCGAGCTTCTCCTCGGCGGCGAGGCCGGCGGCCTTGGCGAGCTGGAGCGAACGGTCTGCTGCGGTCACGGATCTCCTTGTGGCACTGCCGACGACGTCGCCGGCGCGGTGCCTGCGCTCGCCAGGTCGGCGGCATACAGGCGGTACTTGTTGATGTACTGGACGACCCCGTCGGGAACGAGGTACCAGACGGGCTCGCCGGCGGCGACGCGCACGCGGCAGTCGGTCGAGCTGATCGCCATCGCGGGCACCACCTGGAGGGTGACCCGGTGCTCCGGCAGTCCCTTGTCGGACAGCTCGTGCCCCGGCCGGGTCACGCCGACGAAGTGGGCCAGTTCGAAGAGCTGCTCGGCGTCCTTCCAGGACAGGATCTCGGCGAGGGCGTCGGCTCCGGTGATGAAGAACAGCTCGTCGTCAGGACGTTCGGCCTTGATGTCGCCCAACGTGTCGATCGTGTAGGTGGGGCCGGGCCGGTCGATGTCGACCCGGCTGACCGTGAAACGCGGGTTGGACGCCGTCGCGATGACGGTCATCAGGTAACGGTCCTCGGCCGGGGAGACGCGACGGTCGGCCTTCTGCCAGGGCTGGCCGGTGGGCACGAACACGACCTCGTCGAGGTCGAACAGGGACTGGACCTCGCTGGCGGCCACCAGGTGGCCGTGGTGGATCGGGTCGAACGTCCCACCCATGACGCCGAGGCGCATGCTCAGTGACGGGCTGCGTCGGGTCCGCTCGCCGTGCCGTGCGTGCCCTCGCCGCGTCGCGGCGCCTGCACCTTGTAGGCGGTGTTGCGGAAGCTCCACGTCACGGCCAGGGCCACGAGGAAGAGCGCGAAGGTGATGAAGAAGTAGGCGATCACCGGCATCGGAAGCTCGCGCGCGGCTTCCTCCCCCTCGGTGACGAGTGCGAGGACACGATCAGACATGCGGCCAGCCTAGCGCCCGGACCCGTGCCCCGACTCACCAGCCGCCCCAGCGCCCGCAGAGGCGCGCCGCAGCCAGGCGTGCCCCACTCGGGCGAAGGGCTCGTCGCCGGCCGCAACCGCCGCGAGAACGAGGTCGCGCCACCGCTCGGCGAGCGTCGCCACCTCGGCGGGGTAGCCGAGCTCGACGCGGTGCTGCTCGAACTCGTCCTCGTCGTCGACGTAGAGGTGTCCGTCCCGGGTCAGCACGACGTCGAGGTCGAGGTCGACCATCGTCACCTCCCACTCGGGGCCGCCGTCGTCACCGGCGCGGCGCTGCCACACCGGCTCGGTGGTCATGTCGACGTAGACGCGGACGTGCTTCGTCTCGGGATAGAACCCGGCGGCATACGCCCCCTCGTGCGGCACGAGGGACACCCAGCCGTGCTCGTCGACGAAGTCGGCTCCCGGCCGTACGCAGCGGGTCCCGGCGGGCGCGTACCACCAGTGCCCGTGCTCGTCCGCGCCCAGGTACTGGCCGACCCACTCCCAGTGCCGACCGCCGCCCCACTTCGTGAACCGCCCGGCGACCCGTGTCCCCGGCGCGAGCCCGCCGGACGGCATACCTCGGCCGGGTCTGACGGACGCGTCGGGAGCGGCTTCGTCGGGCTCGGTCACGCCGGGCACGCTACCGCCGGGGCCGGGAACCCGCCCGGTGGCACGCGACACAGCCCGGCCACAGCACGGTGACAGCGGCAGCCCACCAGCGGCCGTACCCTTGTTCGCATGGTTCCTGAGTTGTCCGTGGTCATCCCGATGTACAACGAGGAGGAGGTGCTCCCCCTCCTCGTCGAGCGGCTCCGCCCCCTCCTCGACGGCATGGGCACGACGTACGAGGTCGTCGCGGTCGACGACGGCAGCAAGGACCTCACCGCCGCGCTGCTCCAGCGCTACCACCGTGAGTGGCCGCAGCTGCGCGTCGTGCGGCTGCGCGCCAACGCCGGCCACCAGGCAGCCATCTCCGCAGGCCTCGTCAGCGCCCTCGGCGACTACGTCGTCACCATCGACGCCGACCTGCAGGACCCGCCCGAGATCATCCCCGAGATGCTCGCGGCCGCGAAGGACGACGGTGTCGACGTCGTCTACGGCGTGCGCAACGACCGGTCGACCGACACGTGGTTCAAGCGGGTGTCGGCGCAGGCCTTCTACAAGCTGATCGGCCTGATGTCCCAGACCTCCGCGCACGCCGACGCCGGCGACTACCGCCTCATGTCACGGGCCACCATCGACGCCATCAACAGCCTCCCCGAGCACAACCGCGTGCTGCGCTTCATCGTGCCGGCCCTCAACTTCCCCTCCGACACGGTGGAGTACAAGCGCGAGGAGCGCGCGGCCGGCGCGTCGAAGTACCCCCTCATCAAGATGATCAAGCTGTCGCTCGACTCCCTGACGGGCTTCTCGACGGCCCCGCTGCGGTTGGCCACGTTCGCCGGCTTCGGCGGCGCGGTGCTCGCCGTGCTGCTCGTGCTCTACACGCTCATCTCACGGTCGCAGGGCCACACCGTCGCGGGCTGGACCTCGACCGTGGCGATCGTCGCGGGCGTCGGCGCCGTCCAGCTCGTCTGCGTCGGCATCCTCGGCGAGTACATCGGCCGGATGTACTCCCACATGCAGGGGCGCCCCACCTACTTCATCGCCTACGACTCGCTGACGGCCGACACCGGGGCGCACGGCCCGACCGACACGCCACTGCCCGCGCAGCCGAGCGAGGCCCACATCCCCACGACGACGAGCGCTGCCCACACGGCGTCGACACCTGCGTCGATGCCTTCGCCCGAGGTCGCGCAGGCTGCCCCCGCCAACGGGGCGGCAGCCGCCAACGGGGCGGCAGCCGCCGTGAACGGGGCGGGCCAGCCCGCAGACCCGGAGCGGAGTCAGCTGCGCGGCTGAGCCCGCACCAGCAGGCTGACGCCCGGCAGCTGCTTGACCGGAAGGTAGCGCTCGGCGGTGATGATCGTGCGCAGTCCGAAGTTCACGACCGGGTGCAGGTCGTCGAGGTCGGAGCCCGAGCTCACCTTGCGACGCATGGCCACGACCGGGCGCAGCAGCACGTTCCAGGAGCGCACGTCCACGACGTCGAAGCCACCCCGGTCGAGCAACGACAGCAGGCCGTCGCGGGTGTAGCGACGCACGTGGTCGACCGCCTCGTCGTGGCTCGACCACAGCCTGGGGTCGGCCGGGACCGCCACCAGGTAGGTGCCGTCGGGCTTGAGCACCCGGTGCACCTCGGCGACGGCGGCGTCGTCGTCGTGCAGGTGCTCGAGCAGGTCGAAGGCCATGACGAGGTCGAGGGAGTGGTCGGCCAACGGCAACCTGGTGGCATCTGCGCGGAGGGTCGCGAGGCCGCGACCCTGGGCGACCTCGGCACCGTCGGCGCCGTACTCGAGAGCGACGGCGTCCCAACCGTGCTCACGCAGGACACGGGTGTTCCCGCCGCCCGCCGCGCCGATGTCGAGCGCGCGCCCGGGGGTGAGCCCCGAGATGGCCTTGGCCAGGAGGTGGCGCCGCTCGCGGTACCACCAGTGGTCGTCCTCCAGCTCAGCGAGCTTGCGGACCTCGGTGCCTTCCATGGACGGACATCATGCCACCCGTCCGGGGTGGGGGTTCCGGCCGCCCGTCAGCGGGTGTGGCCGTCGCCCTCGACCACCCACTTCGTGGTGGTCAGCTCGGGTAGCGCCATCGGGCCGCGGGCGTGGAGCTTCTGCGTCGAGATGCCGATCTCGGCGCCGAAACCGAACTCGCCGCCGTCGGTGAAGCGCGTACTTGCGTTGACCATCACCGCGGCGGCGTCGACCTCGGCGGTGAAGCGCCGGGCCGCCGCACGGTCCTCCGTGACGATCGCCTCGGTGTGGCCCGTGCCATAGCGGCGGATGCGGTCCATCGCCTCGTCGACGTCGTCGACGACGGCCACGCTCATCTCCAGGCCGTGCCACTCGGTGCCGAAGTCGGTCTCGCTCGCGAGGTCGTATGCCGCACCGGCGGCCTCGGCGTACTCGGTGACCTCGGGCGCCACGTGAAGGCGCACGCCCGCACCGGCGAGGTCGGTGAGGGCCTTGGGCAGGAAGTCGGCGGCGACGTCACGGTGCACGAGCAGGGACTCCGCGGCGTTGCAGACGCTGGGCCGGTGGGTCTTGGCGTTGAGGGTGATGGCCTGGGCCTTGTCGAGGTCGGCGGCGCGGTCGACGTAGACGTGGCAGACGCCGACACCGGTCTCGATGACCGGCACGGTGGACTCGCGCACGACCGTCTGGATGAGGTCGGCGCCTCCCCGCGGGATCACGAGGTCGACTCGGCCCCGGGCCGTCATCAGGGCTCGGGCGGCGTCGCGGCCGCCCTCCTCGAGCAGCGTGACGGCCTCGACCGGAAGGCCTTGCGCCGCAAGGGAGTCGCGCATCGCCTGGACGAGGGCGTGGTTGCTGCTCGCCGCGGCCGAGCCGCCTCGCAGCAGGACGGCGTTGCCCGACTTCAGGCAGAGGCCGGCGGCGTCGACCGTGACGTTGGGCCGCGCCTCGTAGATCATCCCGATGACGCCCATGGGGACGCGCACCTGCCGGATCTGGAGGCCGTTGGCGAGCGTGGAGCCGCGCACGATCTCACCGACGGGGTCGGGCAGGGCGGCGACGTCGCGCAGGGCCTGGGCCACCGCTGCGACACGGGCCTCGTCGAGACGCAGCCGGTCCTGCAGGCTCTCGCTCATGCCGCCTGCACGGCCCCGCTCGATGTCCTCCGCGTTGGCCTCGACGATCGCCGGGGTCGCGGCCTCGACGGCATCCGCGAGACGCAGCAGCACGGCATCCTTCTCGGCGCGGGACATGAGGGCGAGCCGGCGGGAGGCGACGCGTGCGCGGTCGGCCAGGCCGTTGACCTGCTCGACGACGGCGGGATCGATCGTCTGGGACATGCGACCAGCGTAATTCGTGCCGGCGACGGTGCGCCGTGGCTTCCGTGCCCTGGACGAAGGACCGCCACGGCGGGGCCGCCCACGGGCGATGGGCGCTCGACGCACCGGTTCGTGGCGGTCCGTCGGCCTGGTTGGGCGCGCGATCGCCTGGACGACATGTGGTCGCGGCGGCCTCCGGCCGACGGCCGTCACTAGGCTGGCGACGTGTCTCCTCGGTCCGTCATCAGCAGCGCGCGCCGGCTCGTCGTCAAGGTCGGCTCGAGCTCGCTGACGGGGGTCGACGGGGGTCTCGACCACGCGCGGCTCGTCGCGCTCGCCAACGCCCTGGCCCGCAAGCACCTCCAAGGCACGCAGATCGTGCTCGTCAGCTCCGGTGCCATCGCGGCCGGCATCCACCCGCTCGGCCTCGCCACCCGTCCACGCGACCTCGCGACCCAGCAGGCCGCAGCCTCCGTCGGGCAGGGAGCGCTGCTGGCGGCATACACCCTGGCGTTCGCCGGGCACGACATCACGGTCGGTCAGGTGCTGCTCACCGCCGACGACGTCACGCGGCGCACCCACTACGCGAACGCGCGCCGCACGCTCGAGCGGCTGCTCGACCTGGGCGTCCTGCCGATCGTCAACGAGAACGACACGGTCGCCACGAGCGAGATCCGGTTCGGCGACAACGACCGGCTCGCCGCCCTCGTCGCTCACCTCATCGACGCCGACGCCCTCGTACTGCTCTCCGACGTTGACGCGCTCTACGACGGTCCGCCGAGTCGGCCTGGCGCACAACGGATTCCGATCGTGCGCGGCCCCCACGACCTGGTCGACGTCGAGATCGGCGGCACGGGGTCGAAGGTCGGAACGGGCGGCATGACGACGAAGATCGAGGCGGCGCGCATCGCCACCGCAGCCGGGGTCATCACGTCGGTGACCGCCGCCGACCGCGTGGCGCAGGTGCTGGCGGGCGAGGACGTCGGCACGGTCTTCCTCCCGATCGGCGTCCGGGGCCGGTCGCGCCGGCTGTGGCTGCAGCACGCCACCACGGCGCGCGGTCGTCTCGTGATCGACGACGGCGCCGTGGCCGCCCTGGTCCACCGCAAGAAGTCGCTGTTGCCCGCCGGCATCACCGCCGTCGAGGGCAGCTTCCACGACGGCGACCCGGTCGACGTCTGCTCACCCGACGGCACGCCCGTTGCGCGAGGCCTCGTCAACTACGACTCCAACGAGCTGCCCGCCCTGCTCGGCCGGTCCACCAAGGACCTCGCCCACGACCTCGGCCCCGCGTACGAGCGAGAGGTCATCCACCGCGACGACCTCGTCATCCTCTGAGGGCAGCGTGCACCACCGACACGCGAGTGGCCGTGCACCTCGCGGTGCACGGCCACTCGACCACTGATCGCTCCCCTGTCAGCGCGACCTCAGTGTTTGGTCGCTGCCTCGGCGCCGTGGCCGGTGAGCGAGCGGACCTCCATCTCGGCGTACTTCGCCGCGTTGTACTCCTTGCTCGTGACCGTGCCGACGTAGCCGAGCAGGAAGCCGAGCGGGATCGAGATGATGCCCGGGTTGTCGAGCGGGAACCAGTGGAAGTCGACGCCCTGGAGCATCGAGGGGCTCTTCTTGGTGACCGGGTCGATGGCCTTGCCCGAGACGACCGGGCTGAAGACGATCAGCGTGATCGCGCTCACCAGGCCGCCGTAGATGCTCCACAGCGCGCCGCGGGTGTTGAACCGCTTCCAGAACAGCGAGTAGAGGATCGTCGGAAGGTTCGCGCTCGCTGCGATGGCGAAGGCCAGGGCGACGAGGAACGCGATGTTCTGACCGAGGGCGAAGATGCCACCGACGATCGCGATCGCACCGAGGACGAGCGCTGCGATTCGAGCGACCTTGACCTCCTCCTCCGGGGTGGCGCGGCCCTGCTTCACGACCGTGTTGTAGATGTCGTGCGACAGGGACGCGCTGGCCGTGATGGTGAGCCCCGCGACCACGGCGAGGATCGTCGCGAACGCCACCGCGGAGATGATGCCGAGGAGGATCTCGCCACCCAGCTTGAAGGCGAGCAGCGGGGCGGCGGAGTTCACGGCGCCGGGCGCGTTCTTGATCTCGGCGGCACCGACGAGGTCGGCGGCACCGAAGCCCAGCACCAGCGTGAACAGGTAGAAGATGCCGATGAGCCAGATCGCCCATACGACCGAACGACGGGCCTCGCGTGAGGTCGGCACCGTGTAGAAGCGCATCAGCACGTGGGGCAGGCCAGCGGTGCCGAACACGAGCGCCATCGACAGCGAGATGAAGTCGATCGGGTTCTTGTACTGCAGCCCCGGCTGGAGCAGGTCCTTGCCGCCGGCGGACTGCGAGGCCGTCGAGGCGTCACCGAGCAGCGAGCTGAGGTTGAGGCCGAACTTGCCGAGCACCCAGACGGTCATGATGCCGGCGCCGATGATGAGCAGCACGGCCTTGATGATCTGCACCCAGGTGGTGCCCTTCATGCCGCCGTAGATGACGTAGAAGATCATGATGATGCCGACCACGACGATGACCAGCCGCTGTCCGATCGCGCCCTCGATGCCCAGCAGCAGGGCCACGAGGCCGCCTGCCCCGGCCATCTGCGCGAGCAGGTAGAAGAACGAGACCACGAGCGTCGAGATCGCGGCCGCGATGCGGACCGGTCGCTGGCGCAGCCGGAAGCTGAGCACGTCGGCCATGGTGTACTTGCCGACGTTGCGCAGCAGCTCGGCGACGAGCAGCAGGGCGACGAGCCAGGCGACGAGGAACCCGATCGAGTAGAGGAAGCCGTCGTAGCCGTTGAGCGCGATGGCTCCCGCGATGCCGAGGAACGATGCGGCAGAGAGGTAGTCACCGGCGATGGCGATCCCGTTCTGTCGACCGGTGAAGGCCCGGCCACCGGCGTAGTACTCGGCAGCGCTGCGGTTGTTGCGCGACGCGCGGATGACGATCGCGAGGGTCACGACGACGAACAGGGCGAAGATGCCGATGTTGATCGCCGGGTTGCCGACGGTGGTCGCGGCCGGCGCGATCGACGGGGCGGACATGACGAGCGCGCTCACTGCTGCTCTCCCATCTTGCGGGCGAGGGCCTCGGCCTCGGGGTCGAAGACACGGTCGGCCCAGCGGGCGTAGACCATCGTGATCACGAAGGTCGACACGAACTGCAGGAGCCCGAGGATCAGGCCCCACGTCACGTTGCCGACGACACGGGTGCCCATGAAGTCCTTGGCGAACACGGACAGCAGGACGTAGAGGAAGTACCACGCGAGGAAGAGCGCGGTCAGCGGGAAGACGAACTTGCGGAACTTGGTACGCAGCTGGGCGAACTCGTCTGAGTTCTGCATGGCGACATTGGCGTCGTCCACCACGCGCTCTGGAGCTTCTTTGCTCACGGGGCCACCTCCGGGGCGGTTGGTCGTCACGGCCGTACGGCCGGCGACACCCAAGGTAGGAGCGCGCGGGCAGGACCGGCAGGTGCAGCAAGCGGGCCGTCGCCCAGTGGCGGCGAGCGCTCGCCGTGCGCGGGATCAGCCGCGACGAACGGTCGTTCCGGGGCGACGAGCGGTCGGCTGCCCGTTCCCGTATGCCGGGGGCTCCCCCGTCGACGTCGCCGCGGTCGCCGGGTCGGTTGCGTCGGAAGGCTGGGCCGTCGCGACGTCGGACGAGGATCCCACTGCGCGGGCGGGCCTGCGGTTCCAGCGTTCTGGGTGGAACGAGCCACGGTTGAGGTCGATGTGCTCCGGAGCGTGGAGCCGGACCATCGTCTGCGCCACGTGCTCGGGAGCCCGCGACCGGGTCGCGAGCGAGACGAGGACCATGGTGGCGAACGACAGGGGCACGCTGACGGCTGCCGGCTGCGTCATGACGACGCCGAACCATCCGGCGCTGCCGAGCCCGAACGTCGTCGAGAGCACGGCACCCATCGACAGCCCACCGCCGACGAGCAGCCCTGCGATCGCGCCGGCGGCGGTCAGCCCGCGCCACCAGATGCCGAGCAGGAGCATGGGGCAGAACGTCGACGCGGCGACGGCGAACGTCAGCTCGACAGCTCTGGCCACCGGGACGCCGGCGGCCACGAGGGTGAGCCCGAGCGAGACGGCCACGACGATGACGGTCGAGATGCGGAAGGCGCGAATCCCCTGACGGTGCCCGCCTCCCCACCGCACGAGGTCCTGGCTCAGCACACCCGCGACGGAGACGACGAGGCCCGTGGACGTGGACAGGAAGGCGGCGAACGCGCCGGCGGCCAGCAGCGCGGTCAGCCCTTCGGCCAGTGGCCCGTCGAAGACCCGGCTGGGCAGCTCGAGCACCACAGAGTCGGCACGGCCGGCCGCCACGAGGTCGGAGGCGAACCAGCGCCCGAGCGCTCCATAGGCGACCGGGAGCAGGTAGAAGCCGGACAGGATCACGAGCACCGCGAGCGTCGTGCGGCGTGAGGCCCGGCCGTCCGGGTTGGTGTAGAAGCGGACGACGACGTGCGGCAGCCCCATCGTGCCGAAGAAGGTCGCGAGCACGAGCGAGTAGGTGAGATAGAGCGCGTTGGTGCCGCCGAGCGGCTCGACCCAGTCGGCGACGAAGACAGCGCCGACACCCGGGCCGCCGCTGCGCGACCCGACGGCACCGAGGAAGAAGAACAGTGGGGTCAGCAGGGCGAACAGCTTGAGCCAGTAGTGAAAGGCCTGCACCAGCGTGACACTCCGCATGCCGCCGGGCAGCACGTTGAGGCAGACGACGAGGGCGACCACGAGCTGACCGGTCCAGGACGGCGCCCCCGTCAGCGTGCGCAGGGTCAGGCCTGCGCCCTGGAACTGCGGGATGAGGTAGAGCAGGCCGATGGCCACCACGAGCAGGCTCGAGACCCGGCGCGCGGCGACCGACTCGAGACGGAGCTGGGCGAAGTCGGGCAGCGTGTACGCGCCGGAGCGCCGCAGCGGTGCCGCGACGAAGACGAGCAGCAGCAGGTAGCCCGCGGTCCATCCGATCGGCAGCCACAACATGTCGACACCACGAGCCAGGATGAGACCGGCAACACCGAGGAACGATGCGGCAGAAAGGTACTCGCCGCTGATCGCAGACGCGTTGAGCACCGGACTGACACCCCGGGAAGCGACGTAGAAGTCGCTCATGGTTCGCGACAGGCGCAGCCCGAAGGCACCGACGGCGAGCGACGCGATCGACACGAGGATGACGGCGACGATGCTGGCGGTGTTGCTCACGTCTCGCTCCCCCACGACGCGCGCACCGTCGTCACCGGCCCTCGAGCAGGTCGCTGAAGGTCGCCTCGTTGCGCTCGGCGCGCCGCACGTAGACCCATCCGAGCGTGATGATCTCGGCGAACGCCACGACGGTGAGCAGCAGCCACGGCAGGGGCACACCGAGCAGGTCGACCCGGCCGATGGCCGGGAAGAGGTGGAACGCAAGAGGGAGCATTCCGAGCGTCGACGCCAGCATCAGCAGCACGCCGAGGGCGAGACGCAGCTGGCTGCGCATCAGAGAGGTGATGTAGACCTCGCCGAGCCGGGTCTGCTCGTCGATCTCGGAGGCGATCGAGACCGTACGCGTGCGCGCAGCCGAGGTGCGCGGACTCGTCACCCGCACCCTGGTGCGCGGCGGCCGCCCATCGGGCGTACGCGTGTCGGAGACCGGCGGGTCGACCGCTGGGCGCTCCCCCTCGCCCGGCGGCATACGGCCGGGGTTCGCGTGGTGCTCGCTCACGACCCGCCCCGCCCGAGCGGCTGAGCGCGGCGCACCAGCAGGTCACGCAGGGCACGGGTGTGACGACGGCTCACGACGAGCTCGTGACCGCCCACGACGACGGTCGTGCGGCCACCCTCGGTGCGCCACTCGCTGATGTGGCCCAGGGCGACGAGGGAGGACCGGTGGATCCGCACGAACCCGGCCTCGCGCCACTGGTCGGCGAGCGTCGACAGCGGCACACGCACGAGATGGCTCTCGCCGGTCGTGTGCAGGCGTGCGTAGTCGCCCTGGGCCTCGACGAAGAGCACCTCCGACCGCGGCACGAGCCGACTCACGCCAGCCAGCTCGACGACGATCTGCTCGTCGTCGTCTGGTTCGGCGGCGCTCTCACGACCCTGCACCTGGCGCACCACGCGGCGCACGGCCTGGTCGAGCCGCTCGTCACGCACCGGCTTGAGCACGTAGTCGACGACGTTGAGCTCGAACGCGTCGACGGCGTGCTGCTCGTGGGCGGTGACGAAGACGACGGGTGGCTGCGTCGAGAAGCGCGAGAGGACGCGGGCGAGGTCGAGGCCGCTGAGGCCGGGCATCTGCACGTCCATGAAGATCGCGTCGACCTGCTGCTCGTGCAGCACGCGCAGCGCTGCCTCACCCGAACCGGCGGGCACGACCTGGCGCACGCACGCGTGGCGACCCAGCATCCAGACGAGCTCGTCGAGCGCCGGGGCCTCGTCGTCGACGGCGAGCACCCGGAGCAGCTGGTCGCCGTTGCTCGCTGGAGTGGTCGCTGTGCTACTCACACGTGCACCCCCGGCCTGAACTTCGGCAGTCGCACGATCACCTTCGTGCCGGCTCCCGGTGCCGTCTCGACGACGAGGCCGTAGTCGTCGCCGAACGCCGTGCGGAGCCGCTCGTCGACGTTGGCCAGCCCCACCGACTCGCTGCCCGGATCGCCGGCGAGCACCCGGCGTACGCGCTCGGGATCCTCGCCGACCCCGTTGTCCTCGATCGTCACGACGCACTCGTGGTCGGCGTCCTGGGCGAGGATGCTGATCTGCCCGTCGCCGGAGCCGCCCTCGATGCCATGCTGCACGGCGTTCTCGACGAGCGGCTGCAGGCAGAGGAACGGCACGACGACAGGCAGCACCTCGGGAGCGACCCGCACGGTCACGGTCAGCCGATCGCCGAACCGGGCCTTCTCGATGACGAGGTAGGCCTCGATCGAGCGCAGCTCCTCGGCGAGCGTCGTGAACTCGCCGTGCCGGCGGAAGGAGTAGCGCGTGAACTCGGCGAGGTCGACGAGCAGCTCACGGGCCCGCTCCGGGTCGGTGCGGGTGAACGACGCGATCGCGGTGAGCGAGTTGTAGATGAAGTGCGGGCTGATCTGGGCGCGCAGGGCACGCACCTCGGCCTCCATGAGGCGGGTGCGCGAGGCGTCGAGCTCGGCCAGCTCGAGCTGCCCCGAGACCCATCGAGCAACCTCTGTGGTGGCTCTCACCAGCCCGGCGGAGGCGTTGCCGGTGAAGACCTGCAGCGTGCCGACGACCTTCTCGTCGACATCGAGCGGCGCGACGATCGCCTGCCGGATGACGCATGACGCCTCGGGGCACGTCACGTCGGCACCGTCGACGACCGTCGTGCGCCCGTGCCCGAGCGTGCCCGCCGAGATGACCGCGGGCTGGTGCGAGTGGTGCGACCGTCCGCCGTCCCAGGCGAGCAGGCCGCTCGTGTCGGTCATCGCCACGGCGGGGGCCCCGAGCAGCGAGCGCAGGTGCTTGAGCGAGCGCTCGGCGGCTGCCGGGGTCAGGCCCCCCCGCAGCGGTGGCGAGGCGAGCAGGGCGGTGTGCAGGGTGCGGTAGGTGGCACGGTCGGCCTCGGTGCCGAGATGACCGCGACGCCACAGCGCGCCCCACGAGCTCATGGCGACACCCTAAGGTGCGGGACGGCCACGCAGGCCGGCATCCGCCATCCCCCACGCCCGTCGAGCGCCCACGGACCACCGTCGAGTGCTCACTTTCCGACGTCGGGAAATGAGCACTCGACCGGGGTCGCGGGCGGCTCTACGTCGAGTGCCCACTTTCCGACGTGGGGAAGTGGGCACTCGACTTGGGGTGTGGGTCGCCGGGGGTCAGGCGTCGTCGTCGTCGGACTCCGCGGCGAGGTGCCAGAGGCCCGAACGACGCTCGGCCTCGAGCTCCTCCTGGGTCTTGGCGCGCGCGGCGTAGCGGTCCTTCTGGGCCTCGCGCTTCTCGTCGCGGGTCGGGCGTGAGCCCTCCGCGAGCCGGAGGTCGGTGCCGCGTGAGCCGAGCAGCTCGGCGCCGGCCTGCAGGGTCGGCTCCCAGTCGAAGACGACAGCGTCCTCGGCGGTGCCGATGACGACCGTGTCGCCAGCGAGGGCTCCGACCTTGTAGAGCTCGTCCTCGACCCCGAGACGACCCAGCCGGTCGGCGAGGTAGCCGACGGCCTCGTCGTTGGAGAAGTCGGTCTGGCGCACCCAGCGGTAGGGCCGCTCCCCCGCGACCCGGAAGATCGGCCCGTCGGGACCGTTCTCCTTGACGATCGTGAAGCCCTTGTCGTCGACCGACTTCGGGCGCAGCACGACGCGCTTCGGGACGGCGGCCTCGGCCTCGACCTCCGCGCGGGCGGTCTCGACGTGACGGGCCATCGCGTAGGCCAGCTCGTTCAGGCCCTGGTGGGCCACCGCCGAGACGATGAACACCTCGATGCCGCGCGCCTCGAGGTCGGGCTTGACCATCTCGGCGAGCTCGCGCGCCTCGGGCACGTCGGCCTTGTTGAGCACGACGATGCGGGTGCGGTCGGAGAGCGGCTTGCCGCCGAGGTCGGCGTCGGGCACGTAGAGCGACAGCTCGTTCTCGATGACGTCGAGGTCGGTCATCGGGTCGCGGCCCGGCTCGAGCGTCGCGCAGTCGATGACGTGGACGAGCACCGAGCAGCGCTCGACGTGGCGCAGGAACTCGAGGCCCAGCCCCTTGCCCTCGTGCGCGCCGGGGATGAGACCGGGCACGTCGGCGACGGTGAAGCGAGCCGAACCGGCGGTGACGACGCCGAGGTTGGGCACGAGAGTCGTGAACGGGTAGTCCGCGATCTTCGGCTTGGCGGCCGAGAGCACCGACACGAGTGAGGACTTGCCGGCGCTCGGGAACCCGATGAGCGCGACGTCGGCGAGCGTCTTGAGCTCGAGGACGACATCGACCTCCTCTCCGGGCTCGCCGAGCAGGGCGAAGCCGGGGGCCTTGCGGCGGGCAGACGACAGCGCCCGGTTGCCGAGGCCACCGCGGCCGCCGCGCGCGATGACGTGCTCGGTGCCCATGCCGACGAGGTCCATGATGATGCGGCCCTCGGCGTCCTTGACGACCGTGCCCTCGGGCACCGAGAGCACGAGGTCGTCGCCGTCGGCGCCGTTCTTCTCCTCACCGGCACCGGGCAGACCGTTGACCGCCTTGCGGTGCGGGTGACGGTGGTAGTCGAGCAGCGTCGTCGCCTGGGGGTCGACCCGGAGGATGACGGACCCACCGTGGCCGCCGTTGCCGCCGTCGGGACCGCCCAGCGGCTTGAACTTCTCGCGCTTGACGGAGGCCACGCCGTGGCCGCCGGCGCCGGCGCTGAGGTGCAGCACGACGCGGTCGACGAAGGTCACTGCCATGGGGTCACTCTTCCAGATCAGGGTGGGCTGACGGCATACGCCGATGGGCGGTGCCGGGTGCCCGGGAAAGGCGGAAGGGCGGGCCGCGCGGGCCCGCCCTTCCGGATGAAACTCAGTCGGTGATCAGGCGATCACTCAGCAGCGGCCGTCTCCGGCTGCTCGATGTTGACGGTCTTGCGGCCGCGCTTGGTGCCGAACTTGACGGCGCCGGCGACGAGGGCGAACAGCGTGTCGTCGCCACCGCGACCGACGCCCTCACCCGGGTGGAAGTGCGTGCCGCGCTGACGGACGAGGATCTCGCCCGCGTTGACCTTCTGGCCACCGAAACGCTTGACGCCGAGGAACTGTGCGTTCGAGTCGCGACCGTTGCGGGTCGAGGACGCACCCTTCTTGTGTGCCATGTCAGTTACTCCTTGAGAGGTTCTGTGCCGAGCCGGTCAGGCGTCGATCACGCGGTGATGTCAGTGATCTTGACCTGGGTCAGCGGCTGACGGTGACCCTGACGCTTGCGGTAGCCGGTCTTGTTCTTGTACTTCATGATGACGATCTTGGGGCCCTTGGCGGCCTTGACGACCTCGGCCTTGACCGACACCTTCGACAGCTTGTCGGCGTCGGACGTCACGGTCGTGCCGTCCACGAGGAGCAGCGGCGTGAGCTCGATGGCATCGCCGGGCTGACCCGTCACCTTGTCGACGAGCAGGACATCGCCCACCGACACCTTCTCCTGGCGACCGCCAGCGCGAACAATCGCGTACACAGTGAAACTCACTCTCTCATCAGGATTCGGAACGCCGCTTTCGGCACCGGCCCGTCAACACGGGCCCGGTGGGCGCACCAAGGAACAAGATTACCGGCTGGGACGGCCCAGCTCCAAACCGAGGTCAGCCCTCGCCCGCGGACTCGGACCCACCGCTCGCACGGGGCGGTCCGGCGGGGGCCACGACGCGGCCCCGACGACGACGACCGCGCGGGGCCGGCGCCACCTCGACAACAGCCTCGACCGGGGCGGAGCCGTCGGACTCGACCGTGGCGGTCACCGCCGGCTCGGACGTCGGAACAGTGCCGGCCTCGTGCGTGACGGTCTCTTCGGTGACGGTCTCGTCGGTGACGTCCGACTCGAGCTCGACGTGCGAGCCGCCCTCGGTTGCCTGTTCGTCGGACGAGCCCGGGTCGTGGGCGTCGTCGCCGGACCACGGCCCGGAGTCATCGGGGAACGCGTGCGCGTGGCCGTCGGCGTGGGCATCGACCGAGTCGTGGGCGCTCGCTTCGGCGTTCACGTCGGCGCTCACCTCGGCGATGGCCTCCGCGGCCGCCTCGCCCGCGGGCTGGCCGGAAGCGCTCTTGAGCGCCGCGGCGTGGGCCGCCGCCGCGATCTGTGCGGCGGTGGGTCCGCTGGGCTTGCTCTCGGCGGCAGCAGCCTCCTGGCCGTTGCCCTGGGCGCTGCCGTGCGAGGCGCCCTGCGAGGCGCCCTGGCTGCCACCCTGACTGCCACCCTGGCTGCCACCGGACGAGCTACCGCCCTGGTTGCTGCCCTGGCCGCGTCCGCGCCGCCGGCTGCTGCCTCCGTCAGCCTGTGCGGGCTCGTGCTGGTGCGCCCCACGGTCGACGGGGTCGGTGTGGATGATGAAGCCGCGCCCGTTGCAGTGGTCGCACGTCTCGGAGAAGACCTCGATCAGGCCCGAGCCGACCCGCTTGCGCGTCATCTGGACCAGCCCGAGCGAGGTGACCTCGGCGACCTGGTGCTTGGTGCGGTCGCGCCCGAGGCACTCGAGCAGGCGCCGGACGACGAGCTCACGGTTGCTCTCGAGCACCATGTCGATGAAGTCGATGACGATGATGCCGCCGATGTCGCGCAGCCGCAGCTGACGCACGATCTCCTCGGCCGCCTCGATGTTGTTCTTGGTGACGGTCTCCTCGAGGTTGCCGCCGGAGCCGACGAACTTGCCGGTGTTGACGTCGACGACCGTCATCGCCTCGGTGCGGTCGATGACGAGTGAGCCACCGCTGGGCAGCCAGACCTTGCGGTCCATCGCCTTGGAGAGCTGCTCGTCGACGCGGTGGTGGGTGAAGAGGTCCTGCTCCGAGGTCCACTTCGTGACCCGGTCGGCGAGGTCGGGCGCGACAGCGCTGATGTAGGGGTGGATCTCGTTCCACGCCTGGTCGCCGGCGACGACGAGCTGCTTGAAGTCCTCGTTGAAGACGTCGCGGATGACCCGGACCGTCAGGTCGGGCTCGCCGTGCAGCAACATCGGGGCCTGACCGCCGGTCGCGGAGCCCGTGCCGCCGTTCTTCTTCTTGCCCTTGCTCTTGCCGGCCCGGGGTGAGGACGCCCCTTCCGCCTTGGCCTGGATGTCCTCCCACGTACGCGTGAGGCGCTCGACGTCGGCACGCAGCTCCTCCTCGCTCGCCCCCTCGGCAGCCGTGCGCACGATGACGCCGGCCGAGTCCGGGACGACCTCGCGGAGGATCTTCTTCAGGCGAGCCCGCTCGGTGTCGGGCAGCTTGCGGCTGATGCCGGTCATCGAGCTGTTGGGCACGTAGACGAGGTAACGGCCGGGCAGCGAGATCTGCGACGTCAGGCGGGCGCCCTTGTGGCCGATCGGGTCCTTCGTCACCTGGACCAGCACGGTCTGCCCCGAACCCAGCGCGTTCTCGATGCGCTTGGGCTGGTTGGCCTCGAGGCCGGCGGCGTCCCAGTTGACCTCGCCGGCGTAGAGCACGGCGTTGCGGCCCTTGCCGATGTCGACGAAGGCGGCCTCCATCGAGGGCAGCACGTTCTGCACGCGGCCGAGGTAGATGTTGCCGGCCATCGACACGTTGGTGGCCTGGTCGATGTAGTGCTCCACGAGGACGCCGTCCTCGAGCACACCCATCTGCGTGCGGCCGTCCTTGTTGCGCACGACCATGACGCGGTCGACGGCCTCACGGCGGGCGAGGAACTCGGCCTCGGTGATGACCGTGCGACGGCGCCCGGCCTCACGGCCCTCACGGCGGCGCTGCTTCTTGGCCTCGAGACGGGTCGAACCCTTGACGGCCACGGGCTCGTCGCTCTGGGTGCGGGGCTGGCGGACGCGGGTCGAGACGTTCGGGGTGTCGTCACCCGAGTCGGTCGAGGAACCGGCGCGGCGGCGGCGACGGCGTCGTCGGCTCGAGCCGCCCTCGTCGTCGGCGTCGCCCTCGGCCTCGCCAGAGGCGTCGTCGGACGAGTCGGACTCGGAGTCGTCGCGATCGCCGGCGTCGACGGCAGGGCGACCCGAGCCACCCTCCTCGTCACCCTCGTCAGAGGACTGGTCCTGCGACTCGTCCTCGTCGGAGGCGCGGCCGCGGCGGCCCTTGCCGCCGCGGCGGCGGCGCGAGCGGCGGGGCGTGCCCTCGTCGTCGGTCGGCTCGTCCGAGACGGCCTGGTCGTCGTCGGCGGCCTCAGGCTCCTGCACGTCCTCGGCGGGCACCACCGCCTGCTCGGGGGCACTGGCGGCGCGACGGCGACGGGTCGGCGTCGCCTTCGTGGCGTCGGGTGCCTGGAAGAGCACGCTGAAGCTGGGGAGGGCGACCGGCCGCTCGTCCGAAGCGTCGGGGTCCGAGCTCTCGGTGCCGGTCGCGCCGAGCGACTCGTCGGCGGGCTCCTCGAGCGCCTCGAGGTCGATGAGGTCGTCGAGGGCGCTCGGGTCGAGCGGCGCCTCGACCGGCGCCCCTGGGGACCCGGCGCCGGAGCTGATGCGCGAGGTGTCGGCGGTCTCGACCTCGGCCACGAGCTCCTCCAACGCCGCAGCGGCCCGGTCGACCTTGGTGGCCTTGGCGCGCGAGCTGCGCCGCGTGGTGGCCTTCGTGGCCTTCGTGGCCGGAGCCGCCTCGTCACCGTCGGCAGCCTTCTTGCGCGTCGCGCGCTTGCGGGCCGGACGGGTGGCAGCCGGCGCGTCGGCGTCAGCGCCGTCAGTCGGCACACTGGCCGGCACAGTGGGCTGCTCGGTGGCAGGCTCCGCGACGGCCTCGGTGATCGGGTCGGCGGCACGGTCGGGCTGCGCCGTGGCCTTCTTCGTGGTGCGGCGCGTGGCCCTGCGTCGGGGCGCCTTCTCGGCAGCCGGGGCCGTCGCGGCGAACAGCGTCGCGTCGCCGGAGCCGGCGGCGTT
This sequence comes from Terrabacter sp. 2RAF25, assembly GCF_052115265.1. Lineage (NCBI taxonomy): Bacteria > Bacillati > Actinomycetota > Actinomycetes > Micrococcales > Intrasporangiaceae > Terrabacter > Terrabacter sp. 2RAF25. Next base: position 166,967 of record NZ_JBFRGJ010000008.1, on the reverse strand, counting down.
GGCCTCGCCGGTGGTGTCGCGGGTGGTGTCGCCGTTGTCGCCAGTGGTGTTGTCGTTGGGTGCCATCAGGCAGTCTCCCGTCAGGTGCGGTGTGACCCACACTCGGCCGGGGCCGTCAACACCGCACGAGTGCGGTTGCAGTCGTCGCGCCGCGTGTGCGGCGGGACGGAAGTCGTCTCGCTACACCCGAAAACGGTTCGCGCTGGGCGCGGCCCCGTGATCAGATGCCGTCGGCGTTCTTGTCGGCAACCACTTCGCCGTCATGACCTGGTGGGTCATGCCAACGGGTCGGTCACCCTCACGTTTGCGGTGTCGAGCGGTCCCTGCGCCAGACGCGTCACCAGTGGCGGACGCGGAGGCTGCAGGTCGGCGGTCTCACGCAGCGCGGTCAGAATGTCGTCGGGGCGTACAGCAGGTGTGGTGTGCCGTACGACCATGCGCAGTATCGCACAGTCGGCGCCGACAACGTGAGTCGCCACGACGTCGGCGAGCGCATCCGCCGAGGTCAGCACGCGTGCCGACACGATGGAACCCCGCACGTCGAAGGTGCGCGGACCCGACTTCGTCAGGCGTGTCACCTCGGCCGTGTCGCGGGCCAGGAGCGTGCTCACCGCGGCCTCGAGGACCTCGATCGCCAATCCGGCGAACTCGAGCACCCAGTCGCTCGCCTCGAGCCGGTCGGCGAGCGCCCCGGGCGCCGCCTCGACGACCTGGAGGATGTCGATGCCCTCGGGGAGCGCCTCGTCGAGCGCCTCACGGACCGAGTCGACGTCGACGCGCTGGGTCACCGAGATCTCGAAGTACTCGGCCTCGCTCGCCGTGCCCGTGGCCGCCGCATTCGCGTAGCTGATCTTGGGATGGGGGTGAAACCCGGCGGAGAAGGCCATCGGCACGTCGGCCCGCCGCAGCGCCCGCTCGAGGGCGCGCTGGAAGTCGCGGCTGGAGGTGAACCGGAGGCGCCCCCGCTTGGTGTAGCGGATCCGGAGCTTCTGGACCGCGGGGTCCGGGGCCGGACCCTCGGGGACGCGCTGACGTGCCTGACGAGCCATGCCCGGAAGGCTACCGGCGCGCGTGCCGTGCTCCATCCAGCCTGCGGCCCGACCTTCGAGGTCCAGGACCAGCCCGACGCGTCGACCCGGCGGGCGTCAGGAGTCCGACGAGAAGCCCCGTCGCTCGTCGGCGCGGCGCTGCCGCTCGGCCGCCTCGGCCTCGTCGAGCCGGGTCGCCTCGGCCAGGGTCGGGGCCGTGCCGCCCAGGCTCGCCGGGAGGTACTTGAGGTCCGGACCGGTGAGCGGCTCGTAGGCGGCCCGCGCGACGTCGAGCATGTGGGCCATCACGGCCTTGTAGCGGGCGGTCACCTCGTCGGGGTCGGCATCGGCAGCGACCGGAATGGGCTCGGCGACGGACATGATGATCGGCACGTTGGTGCGTCCGAGGCGCTTCGGGTGGCCCTTGGTCCAGACCCGCTGCGACCCCCATATGACGACCGGCAGGATCGGCACCCCGGCCTCGGCGGCCATCCGGGCGGCGCCGGTCTTGAACTCCTTGAGCTCGAACGACCGCGAGATGGTGGCCTCGGGGAAGACGCCCACGATCTCGCCGGCCTTGAGCGCGTCGACCGCGGCGGCATACGAGGCCGCTCCTGCCGTGCGGTCGACAGGGATGTGCTTCATGCCCCGCATGAGCGGCCCGCTGACGGCGTGCGAGAAGACGCCGTCCTTGGCCATGAACCGCACGAGCCGGCCGGACCTCTGCGCGGCCAGTCCGGCATAGGCGAAGTCGAAGTAGCCCGTGTGGTTGACGACCATGACGGCGCCACCGGTGCGCGGCACGTTGTCGTCGCCGAGGATGGTGAACTTCAGCCCCTGCATGGCGAAGACCCCGCGGGCGACGCCGATGACGGACGAGTAGACGGGCTCCATGAGGGACACTCTGCCCTGCGCGGCTGCGCTTCGGCACGCTGATGGGCCCCCCGCGCGTCGTGGGGCGGGCTGACGACACAGGACGACGTGAGCAGCATCACCGGGAAGGCCATGGCGTATGCCGCCGCGCCGGCCCTCGTCGACCGCGACACGGTCAGTGGGCGCCTCGCTGCTGGGACTCGTCCCGCTCGCGCTCGCGGGCCTGATCGTGCTCGTCAAGTGGTGGCGGGCGCACCCGGACGATCGGCATGGTGGTGCTCGTCCCCCTGACACTCCTGGCTGCCGGGGTGCTCGTGACCGACCTGGCCGACGCTGCCGGCGGGCTGGGCGACCTCCTCGACGTCGACGGCGTCTTCGACGGTGTCGACGGCTTCACCGACGCGACCGACTCGCTCTTCTCCTTCGACGGCCTGCCAGGGTGCGCCGACGGGTTCGACGCCTGCGACCTGCCGGGCTGCGACTTCTGAGCCGCCCCAGCGAAGCCCCGCCTGCGGCGCGGACCCGGCGGGACGGCATACGCCCTGAAAGCCGGTCGAGGGCATCCGCTCGCCCATGGAAGGATTGGACGCATGACTGACGCACCTGACACCACTGACTCGCGGATCCCCGAGCGGCCCACGCTCGACGGCCTCGAGGAGAAGTGGATGCAGGTATGGGCGCAGCAGGGCACCTACTCGTTCGACCGCGAGAAGGCCCTAGCGGCGCCGCGTGAGCAGGTCTTCGCCATCGACACGCCCCCGCCGACCGCGAGCGGGTCGCTCCACGTCGGACACGTGTTCTCCTACACGCACACCGACTGCATGGCGCGCTACAAGCGCATGAAGGGCTTCGAGGTCTTCTACCCCATCGGCTGGGACGACAACGGTCTGCCGACCGAGCGCCGCGTGCAGAACTACTACGGCGTGCGCGGCGACGCCACGCTGGCGTACGTCGACGGCTACGAGCCGCCGTTCAGCGAGGGCGTCGACGCCAAGGGCAAGGCGATCAAGCCCGCCGACCAGCAGGCCATCAGCCGCAAGAACTTCATCGAGCTGTGCGACATCCTCACGGTCAAGGACGAGGTGACCTTCGAGTCACTGTTCCGCCGGCTCGGCTTCTCGCTCGACTGGGACATCACCTACCGCACCATCGACGAGCGCTCCCGCGCCGTGGCGCAGCAGGCGTTCCTGCGCAACCTCGAGCGCGGGGAGGCCTACCAGAGCGAGGCCCCGGGCCTGTGGGACGTCACGTTCCAGACGGCGGTGGCGCAGGCCGAGCTCGAGGCCCGCGACTACCCCGGCGCCTACCACCGGGTCGCCTTCCACCAGGTCGGCGCAGGCGCAGGCGAGGCCATCCACATCGAGACGACCCGTCCCGAGCTGATCCCCTCGGTCGTGGCGCTCATCGCCCACCCCGACGACGAGCGCTACCAGGCCCTCTTCGGCACGACCGTCACGTCGCCGCTCTTCGGCGTCGAGGTGCCCGTGGTGGCCCACCGGGCCGCCGAGATGGACAAGGGCGCCGGCATCGCCATGTGCTGCACGTTCGGCGACCTCACCGACGTGATGTGGTGGCGCGAGCTCCAGCTGCCGATCCGCTCGATCATCACCCGCAACGGACGCCTGCAGGGCGAGACGCCCGAGTGGATCGCCGGCGGGCCCGGCGAGGCTCTCTACGCCGAGTCGCTCGCCACGAAGACGACCTTCAGCGCCCGCGAGGCGGTCGTCGCGGCGCTGCGCGAGTCGGGCGACCTCGACGGCGAGCCGCAGAAGACCCAGCGCAAGGCGAACTTCTACGAGAAGGGCGACAAGCCCCTCGAGATCGTCACGTCGCGTCAGTGGTACATCCGCAACGGCGGCCGCGAGGAGTCGCTGCGCAGCAAGCTCGTCGGGATGGGTGACGCCGTCGACTTCCACCCGGCGTTCATGCGGTCGCGCTACAAGAACTGGGTCGAGGGCCTCAACGGCGACTGGCTGATCTCACGCCAGCGCTTCTTCGGCGTGCCCTTCCCCGTCTGGTACCCCGTGACCGCCGAGGGCGAGACCGACTACGACCACCCCATCGTCGCGCCCGAGGCGGCCTTGCCGGTCGACCCGCAGGTCGACGCGCCACTCGGCTACGACGAGGCCCAGCGCGGAGTGCCGGGTGGGTTCGTGGCCGACCCCGACATCATGGACACGTGGGCCACGTCGTCGCTGACGCCGCAGATCGCGGCCGGGTGGCCGGTGCGCGAGGGGGCGCCCGACGGCGAACGCCTTGGCTCGGACGAGGCCCTGTTCGGGTCGCTCTTCCCGTACGACATGCGCCCTCAGGGCCACGACATCATCCGCACCTGGCTCTTCGCGACGGTGACCCGGTCCTTCTTCGAGCACGGCGTCGCACCGTGGCGCCACGCCGCGATCAGCGGCTGGATCCTTGACCCCGACCGCAAGAAGATGAGCAAGTCCAAGGGCAACGCCGAGACGCCGGAGGACGTCGTCAAGGCCAACGGCGCCGACGCCGTGCGCTACTGGGCTGCCTCGGGACGCCTCGGCACCGACGCCGCCTACGACACCGGCCAGATGAAGGTCGGCCGGCGCCTCGCGATCAAGGTGCTCAACGCGAGCAAGTTCGCCCTGGGCTTCGGTGACGTGTCAGGCGACCTGCGTGCCGCTGTCACGAATCCCCTTGACCTGTCGATGCTCTCGGCCCTCGGCGAGGTCGTCGACAAGGCCACGCAGGGCTTCGAGGGCTGGGACTACACCCGCTCGCTCGAGGTCACTGAGACCTTCTTCTGGACGTTCTGCGACGACTACCTCGAGCTCGTCAAGGACCGTGCCTACGGTGGCCAGGGCGACGAGGCCGCCGCGAGCGCCCGGGCCGCGCTGCGTCTCGCGCTCGAGACGCTGCTGCGCCTGCTCGCGCCGTTCATCCCGTACGCCACCGAGGAGGTCTGGTCGTGGTTCGGCGACGGCTCGGTGCACCGCCAGACCTGGCCGACCCGTGACGAGCTGCCCTCCGGTGGCGACCCCGCCGTGCTGCCCGCGGTCGGGGCGGCGCTGGCCGGTGTCCGCAAGGTCAAGTCCGAGGCGAAGGTCGGCATGCGCGCGGAGGTGCGCTCGATGACGCTCGTCGCCCCCGCTGCCTCGGTGGAGCGCATCCGGGCGGCCGAGGCCGACCTGCGGGCGAGCGGACGCATCAGTGAGCTCGCGTACGCCGAGGGTGAGTCCGTCGAGGTGCGTGACGCCGAGCTCGTCCCCGTCGAGAAGCCGCCCGCCAGGGCCTGAGCCGACGGTCGTTGCCGTCCCGACCTCTCGGGACGGCAACGATCCGTGCCCAAACGGGGTCTGTGCTCCCCCTCTGCAATATGGTTTCGCGCATGTCGAGACGGGGGGTGCAGCTGACCATCGCCGGTGGCGTCGTCGTCATGGCCGCCCTCGTCGTCGCGTCCACCGGTCGACCGGTGCCACTGCTCGTGCGGCCCTCGGCCGCGCTGCCCACGATCCCACCGGGGCCACCCGCCTCGACGTCGCGCGCGACGCAGACCGTCCCGTCGCTGACGGTCACCCCGACCGGTGCGCCCTTCGAGCCGTCGCCGATCCTCGTCGCGCTCGTGCAGATCCTGATCGTCGGCGCCGCCCTGGTGCTGTTGCTCGCGCTCGTGCGTCTGCTTGTGGCCGTCGTCCGCAAGCCGCACCTGACCGTCCACGAGGAGCCCACCTTCACCGTGCCGCTCGTGCCGGCCGAACTGCTCGAAGCGGCCCGCGAGCGGCTGCGCGACCTCGAGTCGGGCGAGCCCCGCAACGCCATCGTCGCGGCCTGGCTCGACCTCGAGGGGTCGGCGGCGGCGACGGGGCTGCCGCGGCTGCCCGCCGAGACCTCGACGGAGTACACCGAGCGGGTCATCACCGTGTGGGCCGTCGACCGCGAGTGTCTCGCCGACCTGGCGGCGCTCTACCGCGAGGCACGCTTCTCGGTGCACGCGCTGGGTGAGGAGCACCGCACGCGGGCGATCGGCGACCTTCGCGTCCTCATCGCCGACCTGGAGCGCGTGGCCGACGAGCAGGCCGGCGCCGACATGGCTGCGCACGCGCACGCCCGGGGCGCCCAGAGCGCTGGCCCGGACGCAGGCGTCGTCCGTCGACCGGATCCGAGGTCGCCATGAGCGCCCAGCCGTCGCGCTTCGAGGCGGTGCGGATCGCCGTGCGGCCGTGGAGGCGTCGACTCGTCGGTCTGGCGGTCGCCTGGGCGGGCCTCGCGCTGATGACGGCCGCGCTCGGCCTCCAGCCCGATGTGCCGGGCATGCTCGCGGTCCTGCTCGCCATCGCGCTCATCGTCTGGCACGTCCTCGACCACACCGGGCCCCAGCACCTCACGGTCTGGCCCCTCGTCGACAGCGAGCTCGGCAACCAGGGCCGCGGCAACGACTTCCGGGTGGCCAACCTCGCCGGCCGGCTCGAGGCCGCCGACACGAGGAACGAGGGCCGCGAGTCGTTGGTCCACGACCTGCACCTGCAGCTGCAGGTGCTGATCCGCGAGCGGCTCTTCGCCAAGCACGGCATCCTCGCCGAGGAGGAGCCGAAGTGGGCTCAGGGGGTCACCCCGCCCGACCTCTGGGACCTCCTCGTCGGGCTGCCGCCGCCCGACCTCTACCGTCCGCAGCGACTCGACCCCATCCTCCGACGAATCGAGCAATGGTGACCATGACCGAGATGCCCCTCCCCCGCGTCAGCGAGCTCAGCCGCGCGGTCCTCGACGAGGTCGGCCGGGCCGTCGTCGGCAAGGACGAGGCGCTGCGGCTCGTGCTCTCCGGCGTCCTCGCCGGCGGCCACGTGCTCATGGAGGACTTCCCGGGCCTGGGGAAGACGCTCGCCGCCCGCAGCTTCGCCCAGACGCTCGGGCTCGAGTTCAAGCGGGCCCAGTTCACACCCGACCTGCTGCCGGGCGACATCACGGGGTCGTTCATCTACGACCAGCGCGCGGGCGACTTCGAGTTCCGACCAGGTCCGCTCTTCGCCGGGCTGCTGCTCGCCGACGAGATCAACCGCACCCCGCCCAAGACGCAGGCGGCCCTGCTCGAGGCGATGCAGGAGAAGCAGGTCACCGTCGAGGGGCGCACCTTCCAGCTCCCCCGGCCCTTCCACGTGCTCGCCACCGCCAACCCGGTCGAGTACGAAGGCACCTACCCCCTGCCCGAGGCCCAGCTCGACCGTTTCCTGATGCGCATCTCGTTCGGCTACCCCTCGCTCGACGAGGAGTGGCAGATCCTCGCCAACCGCATGGCGCGCCAGCAGGAGGAGCAGCAGCTGCAGGCCGTCGTCGACGCGCAGACGCTGCTGCAGATGCAGGCCGCGATCGAGGCCACCGTCGTCGACGAGTCGATCGGCCGCTACTGCGTCGCCCTCACGGCAGCCACGCGCAGCCACGGAGACGTCCTGATGGGCGCGTCGCCCCGGGGTGCCCTCGGTCTGCTGCTGTGCTCCCGGGCGTATGCCGTGGTCGACGGACGCGACTACGTGACCCCCGAGGACGTCAAGGCCGTGGCCGTGCCCGTGCTGGCCCACCGCATCACCGTCAAACCCGAGCTCTGGATGAGCAACGCCTCCGGCACGGGCGTCGTCGAGAGCCTGCTGCGCACCGTCACGACGCCGTCGGCCCGTGAGGCCGTCGTCCCCCGTCCCGCAGCCGGCTGAGGACCCGTGCCCACCTGGCGCCCGCACCGCACCGCCTCGCGCCGTCTCGGCGCGTGGGAGTCGACCGCTGCACACCAGCGGGCGATCTTCCTCGGTGCTGCGGGTGCGGTCACCGCCGTGGTGGGCCGTCGGCCCGACCTGCTGGTGATCGTGACGCCCCTGATCGTGGCCGCCGTGTGGGGTCACCTCGCCCGGCCACGCACCGAGGTGACAGGCACGGCCCGGCTCGGCGACACCACCCTGCGCGAGGGCTCGGTGACCGGCCTCTACGTGCACACGACGCCGGCACTGCCTGACGTGCACGGCGTCGTCACCGTGGCGCGCGTGCCCTGGCTGGAGCGCAAGCCGTCCAGTGGCATCGCCGAGCTCGACGACGGGTCGGCGACCATCGGGCTGCGGTCGACCCGATGGGGCCGCCGCCGCATCGGGACCGTCAGCATCGCCCTCGTCAGCTCCTGGGGCGCCTTCCGGGTCGGACCCGTCGACCTGCCCGACCTCGACTCGGCCACGCTTCCGGTGCCGGCCTCGTTCGATGCGAGCGCGCCGACACCGCACCCCCGGGGCATTGTCGGGCTCAACCGCTCGAACCGCCCCGGGTCGGGCTCCGAGTTCAACACGATCCGCCAGTTCCACCCGGGCGACCGGTTGCGCCGCATCCACTGGCCCGTCTCGATGCGCACCGGGAACCTGCACGTCACCTCGACCTTCACCGACGAGGACGCCCACGTCTTCCTGCTCGCCGACTGCTTCAGCGACCTCGGGCCCCGCGAGGGCATCGACGGTCGACCCACGAGCCTCGACGTGACCGTCCGCGCCGCCGGCGCCATCAGTGAGCACTTCCTCCGCAGCAACGACCGGCTCACGCTGAGGACCGTCGGGGCGGCCGAGGTGCCCACCCTGGGCGTCGGCTCGGGCACCAACCACCTGCGGCGTGTGCTCGACACCCTCGCGGCGATCGCCCCCGCCACCGAGCGCCGCGACACCGGCGAGCACGCGATCCGCGGGGTCGACCCGATGGCGCTGTGCCTCGTGCTGTCCCCCCTCGTCGAGCCGACCATGGTCACGCTCGCCCACACTCTCGCCGCCCGGGGCATGACCGTCGTCGTCGTCGACACCTTCCCCGACCACCTGGTGAACGACCCGAAGAGCGCCTACCAGGCGCTCGCGTGGCGGATCCGGCTCCTCGGTCGCGAGGCGGACGTGCACAACCTCCGGCAGCGCGGGGTCCCGGTCGTGCCGTGGCACGGGCCCGGATCCCTCGACAACGTGCTGCGTGACATCGCCCGCCGCGCCTCTGCGCCACGCCTGGCGAGGCGGTGACCGTGCTCCCGCACCAGCACGGTCGTGCCGACGACCCCGTCCACCCGGAGGACGGCGTCGAACCCGATGACCCCACCGTTCCCGGCCCCGCAGGACCGACGCCCGCCGTCACCCAGCCCGTCGCACTCCACCCGGTCCGACGCACCGTGCACTTCGGCGCCGGGCCCGAGTGGTCGCTCAGCCAGCTCGGCGCGACCGCCGCGTCGATGGGCGGCGTCCTGGTCTACCTGGCGAGCCTGTCCCTGGCTGCGGGTGGCTTCGACCCCGTGTGGTGGTCGCTGGTCCTGCTGCCCCTGGTCACGATGGTCTGGACCGGGTCTGCCGCGCCGCTCTTCTACTGGGGCCTGCTGCTCTTCGGCTGGTTCACCCTGACCGCGGCCGGCAGCTTCTCGTGGTGGTCGCTTCCTGCCGCGGCCGGGTGCGTCATCGGCCATGCGGCCGCGGCGCTCTCAGCGTCGTCGCCGCCGGCCGGCTCGTTCACGGCCCGCACCGCAGGTCGCTGGGCGCGGCACACCGCCGCAGCTCTCCTGGCCGCGCTGCCGGTGGCGCTCCTCGCCGGGCTGCTGGCCGGCCGTTCGATCCCGCTCACTCCGGCGGCATACGTCGTCGGGCTTCTCGGCGTTTCGGTCGGGGTGTGGCTGGTGCGCACCACCCCGCCGACCGAGCGCGAATGACGGCGACGGTCGACGGCTGACCGGCGTCGTTTGCAGTTTGGGGATTCGCGTTCTACGCTTCGGATGAAACGAAACAGTTTCGTTTCATCCAGACGAGAGAGGGGGCGGGATGACCACGAGTCCGAGCACGACGGACACGCAGCCCGCCAGCCGTCCACGCGTCGCCGGCGACCGCGAGGTCGAGATCCTCGAGTCGGCCATCGACGTGCTGCGCGACCTCGGCTACGACCGGCTCACCTTCGATGCCGTGGCCGCAGCTGCCCGGGCGTCCAAGGCGACGCTCTACCGGCGCTGGCCGCACAAGCGCGACCTCGTCATCGACGCAGTGGGTCTGTTCATCGACTGTCCCGCCGAGCAGGACCCCGACACCGGCTCGCTTCGCGGCGACCTGCTCGCGCAGGCGTGCGCCGACGGGGGCCTCGACGACGAGGTCGTCATCGGCACCTGGAGCGCCCTGCTCCCGGTCATCCACCGCGAGCCCGAGCTGGCCTGCGGCATCCACGAGCGGTTCCTGGCCCCGAAGATCGCGGCCACCCGCACCATCTTCGAGAACGCCCGACGGCGGGGTGAGGTCGGCGCCGACGCCGACCTCGACACCCTGCTGATGGTCCTGCCGTCCCTGTCGATCCACGAGGCGCTGCTCTCTGGCAGGCGGCCCGGACCCGAGCGCATCGCCGAGTTCGTCGACACCGTCGTGCTCCCGGCGTGCGCCGCCACACTGACACCCGCACCGGCCGAGGGCTGAAGCGGAGAAGCACACGGCCACGCACCACCAGCCTCACTGCACCACAGCACCACCGCACCACCGCACCACCCGCCCGACGCCGGCCCTGACCCGGCCCACGCACGCCATCGCGCCCGCCAACGCTGCCGCGCGCCGATCACGCACGCGCTCTGACTGCGCACCCCGTTCCGCACGCCCCGACGCGTGCTCCCGAGAGGAAACCCATGTCTTCGAACACGGCCCTGGAGGTGCAGGAGCCCACCGGCGACTTCACCTCGCACGACAGCCCGCCCAAGCGGCTCGGCCTGGCGCTGTTCGTCATCTGCGCCGCCCAGCTCATGATCGTGCTCGACGGCACGATCGTGAACATCGCCCTGCCCCACATCGAGACCGACCTCGGCTTCAGCCAGGCCAACCTCCAGTGGGTCATCACCATCTACACGCTCGCCTTCGGTGGCGTGCTGCTCCTCGGCGGACGCCTCGGTGACCTCTACGGCCGCCGCCGGATGTTCGTCTGGGGCGTCGCGCTCTTCACGCTCGCCTCGCTCGTGGCCGGCGTCTCCCAGAACGAGGCGATGATGCTCGGCGCCCGCGCCCTGCAGGGCCTCGGTGGCGCCCTCGCTGCGCCGAACGCGCTCGCCCTGATCACGACGACCTTCCCCGCCGGCAAGGAGCGCAACCGCGCGATGGGCGTCTTCGCCGCCATGTCGGGCGCCGGCGCCGCGATCGGCCTCATCCTCGGTGGCGCGCTCACCGAGGTCGACTGGCGCTGGAACTTCTTCATCAACCTGCCGATCGGCGTCGTCGTCGCCTTCTTCGCGCAGCGCATCCTCACCGAGTCCGAGGACGGGCGTGGCGCGCTCGACGTGCCGGGCGCGATCACCTCGATCGTCGGCCTGTCGGCCCTCGTCTACGGCCTGACGCACGCGGCGAGCACCTCGTGGGGCGACACCACCACTGTCACCTACCTCGCGATCGGCGTCGCCCTGCTCGTGGCCTTCGTCGTCATCGAGACCCGCGTCGCGCACCCGCTGCTGCCGATGCGCATCCCCGGTGACCGCACCCGCGGCACGTCGTACTTCGTCATGCTCGTCGTCGGCGCCGGCATGTTCGCGATGTTCTACTTCCTCGGCATCTACATCCAGACGATCCTCGGCTACTCGCCGCTCAAGACGGGCCTCGCGTTCCTCCCGTTCTCGGTCGGCATCGTCGTGGCCGCCCAGGTCGCCTCCTTCCTCATCGCGAAGGTCGACCCGCGCTGGATCTCCGGTGCTGGCGCGGGCTTCGCGGCCCTCGGCATGTGGGGCTTCACCCACCTGACGCCGCAGAGCACGTATGCCGCCAACCTCCTGCCGTGGATCGTCATCCTGGCGTTCGGGCTGGGCCTCATCTTCGTGCCGCTCACCCTGACGGCCGTGCACGGGGTCGCCCACGAGGACTCCTCGGTGGCCTCGGCCGTGCTCAACACGATGCAGCAGGTCGGCGGCACGCTCGGCCTCGCGACGCTGAGCACGATCTTCGTCAACAACATGGGCGACAAAGTCGCCGAGCTCACCGCGAAGCTGCCGCAGGGTGGCCCGGCTCCCTCGAAGGAGGCGATGGCCGCGGCCCAGAAGATGATCGCCGACGAAGCGTTCAGCTACGGCGCCAGCCGCGCCTACCTCGTCGCGGCCATCATGATCGCCGTCGCCGGTGTCATCACCCTCGTTGCGCTCAACGTGCGCCACAAGGAGGCCACTGTCCGTCACGGACAGTGGCCTCTCGACGTGGAGAGGCGGCAGATGGTGGCCTCTCGACAGGTTTCGGTCTGGGAGGTGGGGTCAGCTGGCGGGGTCGGCCCAGACGGCGGCCCAGGGGTAGTCCCAGCCGCCGATCTGGAGGCGACGCTCGACGAAGGCGTGCCGCGGCAGGTCGACCACCCGCCCGGCGGACGGCTCGTAGACGTCGAGCTCCTGGTCACCCGTCGGGGGCATGACGAGCACGACGTGACGCGGGCTCCACGCGTTGCCGACGTAGAGCAGGGCGGGGCGACCGGTGCGCACCCGAGCGCGCAGGTCGGCATACGTGTGCTCGAGGCCCACACGCCCGCGCTGGCGGAACCAGCTCACGTCGTAGTCCGTGTCGGGCGCGGACGCGCCGAACTCCAGCTCGCCCCGCGCACCCCAGGGCGGGGTGCCGAGCGATCGCGGCCACGGCAGCTGGAGACGCCGGCCCGCACCCACCAGTGCGTTGGTGCGGGCGGCGACCACCTGCTCGTAGGCGGCGAACCGCTGTGCCTCGGTGCCTGCGTCGGGCACGTCGCCGTCGCGCGCATCCTTGCGTATGCCGTCACGGATCCACGCGGCGAAGGCCGGGTTGACGAGCATCCGGGCGACGGTCAGCGACGCCGAGCCGCACGTCGTCTGCGTCTGCTGCACCGGCGCGTGATCCCCTGCGACAAGCCGGAACGGGGCGGCCACGGTCAGCCTCCGCTCCGCGGCGCGCCGGTCAGGCGGGGCTCGGCGGCCACTTCGACGACACCGGCTCGGGGGGCGCCTCGACAGGCCCACGATCGACCGGCCCACGATCGACAGGCTCACGATCGACCGGCCCACCATCGACAGGGGGCTCGGCAGCCTCGGGGGCCTCGGGGGCTTGGGGGGCGTTCTGCTCCGAAGCGCCGTACCTGCCCCTCAACGCCGCTGCGATGTCGTCCGGGTGCTTCTCCTCCACCACGGCGGCCAGCCTGGTGCCCGGGAGGCCGGCGCGCGGACCGTCGTCGCCGCCGTCGACGCGAACGAGGAAGGTCGGCCGCTGCATCGACCGGAAGTGGAGTCGTCCGATGTACTCGCCGAGGATGCCGATCGACAGCATCATGGCCCCGCTCAGGATGGCGAGCATGGACGCGAGCGTTGTGAACCCCGCAACCGCGATGTCGCCCGCGATGAAGCGCACGAGCACGACGAGCAGCAGCACGAAGCCCAGCAGCGAGCAGGCGAACCCCAGCCACGTCACCAGCTTCAGCGGGACGGTGCCGTAGCCGGTCACCATGTTCATGGCGTGCCTCGCCAGCGAGGCGAACGTGTAGGACGAGGACCCCACGGTGCGCTGGTCCATGCTGATCTGCACCCGGCGGATCGAGTTGGTGGTCCAGCTGAGCAGCACGTCGACGGAGGCGAACGGGTCGGCCACGTGCGCGAAGCCGTCGCGCAGGTCCGTGCGGAACGCCCGGAACGCGCTCACGTCCCGGGCACTGGGGACGTCGGCGGCGGCCAGGGCGGCCTTGACCATCCGGGAGGCCAGCGAGCGGAAGAAGCCGTGCTCCTCCTCGTCGGGCACGCCGTAGACCAGGTCGACCAGGGGGTCGGACAGGGGCGCGATCAACGTGGCGAGCTCCTCCGGCCGGTGCTGGAGGTCGTCGTCCATCGTGACCGTGAACTCATACTGCGCACGTGCCAGTCCCGCCAGCAACGCGTTGTGCTGGCCGTAGTTGCGCCGCAGCAGCACGGCGCGCACCGTTGCCGGGAACTCGAGCTCGAGGCTGCGCGCGACCGCGTAGGTGTCGTCGGGCGACCCGTCGACCACGAGGATGATCTCGTACAGGTCCGCGATGAGCGGCAGCTCCTTCTGCAGACGCCTGACGAGCTCCGGGAGTGTCAGCCGCGAGCGGTAGCACGGGATGATCACGGAGAGGTTCACGGGTGAGTGGTCCATGGTGCTCACCGCCTCGGCGCCACGTCGTCGGACTGGTGGGCCCCCGACGTTTCGGGACGCGTCCGGAACGAGAAGAAGCGGTGACCGAGGTAGGAGCCGACGGCGATCACGAGGATGGCCAGCACCTGCGCCACGAGCGGGTTCATCCCGAAGACCTCGACGAGGAAGGGGGTGGCGACGACGCCGGCGACCGCGCCCGACGACCACACCGACAGGAAGCGGACGAAGTCGCGCTTCACGGTGCCCTGGGACTCGAACACGAGGTTGCGGTAGGCGGGGAAGGCTGCAGCGATCGTGACGACCTGGGCCGCGAGGATGGCGATCATGTAGTGCCAGCCGGCCAGCAGGCCGGCGGACACGAGCAGAAGGTAGCCGGCAGAGGTGGTTCCAGCCACGAGGAGATAACGGATCTCGTGGTGGGACCAGAGCGTGCGGGCTCGCTCCGAGATACGGGACACCCGCACAGGTTAGCCAAGCACGGTATGGGAGGCTAACCGGATGGATCGGATCATGTTCTCCGAGCCGTTTCACGCAGGAAACGAGCTCGCGTACGTCGAAGCGGCACTCAAGTCCACCGTCTGGCACGGCGACGGGCCCTTCACCGACCGAGCCACCCGCTGGCTCGTGGAGCGCACCGGCACCAGGCACGCCCTGCTCACGACGTCGTGCACGCACGCACTCGAGCTGGCCAGCCTCCTGCTGGAGCTCGAGCCCGGCGACGAGGTCATCTGCCCGTCCTTCACGTTCTCCTCCACCGCCACCGCCATCGCGGTGCGGGGGGCGGTCCCCGTCTTCGTGGACGTCGACGAGCAGACCCTGAACATCGACCCCAGCTGCGTGGAGGCCGCCGTCACCGACCGCACCAAGGCCATCTACATCGTCCACTACGGCGGCATCGCTTGCGACCTCCCGGCCCTGCAGGCCATCGCCGACAGGCACGGCCTGTCCATCGTCGAGGACAACGCCCACTCGCTCGGCGCCTACTACCGCGGCCAGCACCTCGGCACCTTCGGGACCTTCGGCACGCAGAGCTGGCACGACACCAAGAACGTCACCAGCGGCGAGGGTGGCGCCCTGCTGATCAACGACGACCGCTATGCGGAGCGCGCGGAGATCATCCGCGAGAAGGGCACGAACCGCTCACGCTTCCTGCGTGGTCAGGTGGACAAGTACACCTGGGTCGACCAGGGCTCCTCGTACCTGCCCAGCGACCTGCTGGCAGCCCTGCTGGTGGCGCAGCTCGAGCGGTTCGACGACATCCAGGAGCGGCGCCACGCGGTCTGGAGCAGCTACCACGAGAACCTCCGCGGCTGGGCCTCCGACGGCGGCGTGCAGCTCATGACGGTTCCCGACGGCTGCGAGCACCCCGCGCACCTCTACTTCGTGACCATGCCCTCGCACGAGCACCAGCTCGGGCTGATCGAGCACCTCAAGGAGCGCGACATCGTCGCCACCTTCCACTACCAGCCGCTCGACTCCTCCGTCGCGGGGCTGCGCCTCGGTCGCACCCCCGCGCCGTGCACGGTCACGGCCGATCGGGCGCTGCGCATCGTGCGCCTTCCGCTGCACGCCGGCATGTCGGCAGCCGACACGGAGCGAGTGGTCGCGGCCGTGTCCGAGTACCCCACCCGATGAGCTGGGACACCCTGCAGGGTGCGACCGTCACCCAGGCGGCCAGCGCCGTCGAGAGCGACCGGTTCGGACTCACAGTCGGCCGGGTGGTGGTCGGCGACCAGTGCCCCGAGCCCCAGGCCTCGCAGGCCCTCGGTGCGGCGCTGGAACAGGCGCCTGAAGAGCTGCTCGTCGTCCGGTGGCCCACCCGGCTCTCGGCCCTCGGCGCAGTTGCGGCCGCCAGTTCGCGGGCCATCATCCCGGCCGACGTGCTCGTGTACTGGGAGGTGCCGGTGAGCGACCTCCAGGCCGAGCCGGCGGCCCTGGCGCGTGACGACCTCCGCGTCGACGTTCCCTCCGAGGCCGACGACGCGAGCCGTGCCGCTCTCGAGGCCGTCGTGCGCGACTCGTTCACCGGCTACGGCAACCACTACACGGCCAACCCTCGCCTCGACCGCGACCTCGCCCTCAGCGGCTACCTCGACTGGGCACGACGCGCGCTCGACGAGAACCCGCGCGACGTGGTGCTGCTGCGGCACCACGATGAGGCGATCGGGGTGGCCACCCTGACCACGGGCGGGGGCGGGCAGGATCTCGAGATCCTGCTGGCCGGGCTGACGGGGTCCACCCAGGGGCAGGGTTGGTACCGGCACCTGCTCGCGGGCGTCGGCGCCGAGGCTCGCTCCCGCGGATGCTCTCGGGTGATCATCTCGACCCAGGCCCACAACGTCCGGGTGCAGCGCGCCTGGGCCCGGTCCGGGTTCCGGCCCTTCGGCGCCGTCACCACGGTCCACGCGATGCGCCGATCGGCCTGAGCCGACGCCGACCGGCGCGACTCCCCCGCTGCCGACCGGCCTGCCCGTCAGCGCAGGCGGAAGATCTTCACCGTGCCCGACTCGTGCACCAGGTCCGCCTGCTCGCTCAGCCGTGGTGAGACGGTGCCGGCCTTCGTGTCGGCGAGGAGCCACCTCACTCCCTTGCCCTTGAGCGCGGCCAGGCTCTCAGTGGTGGGCGCGCGGAACGCCCCCTCGTTGAGCGCGAGGAGCTGGGGGTTCTCGAACGGCTGCTGGGAGTACGGCCGGCCGCCCACCCCGTGACGCTCGTGCGCCGAGGCGGTGTAGGCCCAGCTCTCCACCAGCGACCGCCTCTGGGTGAGAGCGCTGACCCAGAAGGCCCGCGAGTCGCAGTGTGCGACCGTCTTCCCGGCCCGGCAGTGGACGTTGGTGGCGACGACATCGTCCGGGTCGGAGTTCGCCTCCAGCCACTGGGCGGCGCTGGCCTCAGCCACCGACACGCGCAGCACGCTCTTGCGAGGCTCGGCCTCCGTGGCAGTGCGGAACAGGCCGGCAACCTGCACGACGAGTGCGACGACGGCCAGGCCGAGGACCACGTTCGCGGCCACGGTCGCGGTCCGGCGCGAGGCACGTCCACGCCGCGGCACCCAGAGCAGCGAGCCGAGGGCCGCCACGGCCAGCACCAGTCCGGCCACGACGAAGATCGTCTCCGTGCCCGCTGGCAGCGGGCCCCCGGCGCCCGGCACGGAACGCGGGACGAGCGCGGCAGTCACCGCCAGCCAGCTGACCGCGAGGAAGGCGAGCGACCCGCTCGGCCCGCCGCCGGACCTCCGGCCCACCACGAGGGCGGCCAGCAGCACGCAGGTGACGAGGGTGGGCACGACCAGCCCCCGCAGGAGCGAGCCGTTGAGCCCGGCTGCCGTCGGCGTCGGCCCGCTCAACGTGCGCCAGACGAGGAGGAGAGCCGGTGCGGTGCCGGCACCGACCAGCGACCACCGCAGGGCCGCGCCGCGTCCGGCACTCGAGGCGGCCGAGTCCCAGGCGAGCGCGAGACCCCACCCGGCGAGCGGGTAGAGGGCCACGACCGCGCCGGACATGAAGTACACCTGTGACAGGCCGTCCTGGCTCAGCAGCATCATCGCCGCGAAGCCCCCCAGCCCGACTCCCAGCAGGAGCCAGCCGCTGAGGTCGCGTGCCTTGAGCGCCTTGAGGCCGGGGACCGCCCAGGCATAGCCGAGGGCCCAGGTGGCCAGCACGAGGGCGAGCAGCTTCGGAGCCCCCTGTGCCGCCAGTCCCGGGAGCACGGACGCCTTCGAGAAGGGCGAGCTCGTGCCGGTCAGGATGACCCAGGGCTGGCTGGCCCGCACGGTCGAGAAGAGCTGGACGATGACTCCGGCGCTCGAGCCGCCGGTGAGCATGGCCGTCAGCACCACGAGCACCAGGGACAGGCCCAGCACGGCGAGCAGCCGGGGCACCAGGGCCCGGCGGCCCACCAGGGCCACGAGCAGGGCGAGCCCCACACCGCACACGAGCACGGGGACCACGGAGCTCTTCGCGCCGGACGCACCGGCGAGGGACAGGAAGAGCAGCACCCATCGCCCGGGAGCGACCCGGCGGTCACGGAGCACGTGGACGAGGGAGTGCAGCGCGAGCCCGATGATGGGGATCGAGAACACCTGCGACGGGCTGTGCAGGCCGAACGCGGCGAATCCCGGCAGGGTCAGCCACGTCGGGAACAGGGCCGCCTGGGAGCCCAGCAGCAGGGCGGCGACGGCGCCGGGCCAGGTGCGACGCGCCAGCTGCTCGGTGACGGCGAACACGACCCCGACCGCGAGGGCGATGACGGGGGCCATCCACAGGCGCAGGAAGACGACGGGGAGGTCGAGGCCGGTGGTCCAGGTCATCGCCGCGATGTGGGCGTTGCTGAACCAGTGGTAGAAGAACGGGTTGCCGGCGAGCTGCGGGATGTCCGGCGGCACGCTTCGCATGAGCTCGGCGCTCAGGGCCAGGTGCCACAGGTCGTCCGGGTACCAGATGTTCGAGGCGGGCGGCAGGTTCGTGGTGCTGAAGAGACCGACCGCGAGCGCGAACACGGGCAGCAGGTAGGCCACCAGCGTCAGCCAGGCCGCCGCGGGGTTGACTGTCCGTCGGTAGGGGGTGAAGCCCCAGTGCCGACGCAGCCTCGGGGCCACTGCGAACGGGATCACGACCGCGAGCGGCCAGAGGACGAGCCAGCCGGCGACGTGCGCGCCGGTGAAAGCCACCCAGGCGATCAGCTGCAGCACGAGTCCGGTGGCGCCGCCGAGGGCCAGGTCGGACACCACGGACGCCGGACGGCCGCACAGAGCCCGGTGCACGAGCACCCCGGGCACCATCACGGACCAGACGAACGCCAGGAGGTAGAGCGCCACGGATCCGAGCGGGACACCCGCCGAGACCGTGAACCACACGGTGGCAGCAAGGGCGACCAGGCCGGGGCCGAGCCTCGACCACCTCACGGACGAACGGGGGTCGATGTCGTCCCTGGCGCGCAGGCGCGCGACGTGGCTGTGCGCCAACCCGACTCCTTCAGTCTCGTGCTGCCCCGGTGACAGCCCCGAACGCGCGCGCTCCCCCAGGCCGAGTCATCTCAGCCGAGCTGGTCTCGCGCGCAACCGCCCACCTGGGCGCTCGATGGCTCGGGCGCCTCATACGATCCCGAACCACCCAGCGAGGGCGAGAACCGCGTGGCATTGGTGCCCGGCACACCTGGTGCGGCGCCCGGCCGAGCAGCCAGAGCGCGTGCGTTTCGGGAGAACTCTATACGGTGTGGCCCGTTGCGCCTGAACGCAGAGATCGGGGCTCGTTGCGTCAGGCGGATTCCTTGCGCTGACGCTTGGCACGCGGCTCGGCCTCGCGCCGCACGATCGTCGGGTTGACGTTGTCGAGGACGACCTCGCGGGTCACGACGACGCGGGCGATCTCGTCGTCGCTCGGCACGTCGAACATGACCGGGAGGAGGACCTCCTCCATGATCGCCCGCAGGCCACGTGCCCCGGTGCCGCGCAGGAGGGCCTGGTCGGCCACCGCGGCGATGGCGTCGTCGGTGAACTCGAGGTCGACGCCGTCGATCTCGAACATCTTCTGGTACTGCTTCACGAGCGCGTTGCGCGGCACCGTGAGGATGTTGACGAGGGCCTGCTGGTCGAGTGGCGCGAGGGTCGTGAGAACCGGCAGGCGGCCGATGAACTCGGGGATCAGACCGAACTTCAGCAGGTCCTCGGGCATGACGTCGGAGAAGCTGTCGACGAGGTCCTTGGGGCTGTGCAGCGGCTGTCCGAAGCCGAGGCCCTTGCGACCGGCCCGCGACTCGATGATCTTCTCGAGGCCGGCGAAGGCGCCGCCGACGATGAAGAGCACGTTGGTCGTGTCGATCTGGATGAACTCCTGGTGCGGGTGCTTGCGCCCGCCCTGCGGCGGCACCGACGCGGTGGTGCCCTCGAGGATCTTGAGCAGCGCCTGCTGCACACCCTCGCCGGACACGTCCCGGGTGATCGACGGGTTCTCGCTCTTGCGGGCGATCTTGTCGACCTCGTCGATGTAGATGATGCCCGTCTCGGCCTTCTTGACGTCGTAGTCTGCGGCCTGGATGAGCTTGAGGAGGATGTTCTCGACGTCCTCGCCGACGTAGCCGGCCTCGGTCAGGGCCGTCGCGTCGGCGATGGCGAAGGGGACGTTGAGCATCTTGGCGAGGGTCTGCGCGAGGTAGGTCTTGCCCGAGCCCGTGGGGCCGATGAGCAGGATGTTCGACTTCGCGATGTCGATGTGGTCGTCGTCGCGCTTGACGCCCTCACCGGCCTGGATGCGCTTGTAGTGGTTGTAGACGGCGACGGCGAGCGACTTCTTGGCGACGTCCTGGCCGATGACGTAGTTCTCGAGGAAGTCGAAGATCTCGCGCGGCTTCGGCAGGTGGTCGAGACCCAGCTCGCTGCTCTCGGCGAGCTCTTCCTCGATGATCTCGTTGCAGAGGTCGATGCACTCGTCGCAGATGTACACACCGGGACCGGCGATGAGCTTCTTGACCTGCTTCTGGCTCTTTCCGCAGAAAGAGCACTTGAGGAGGTCTCCGCCTTCTCCGATGCGTGCCACCGATTCGCTCCTGGTTCGTCGGCGCCGAACGCTGGGGTGCACCCGGCCGACCCCAACCTAGGGGCCGACTCCTATTAGACGACGGCGGGGCCCACCCCCGCTCGCGCAACGCCGTTTGTCCGCTGATGGCGGACAAACGACGCCCGTGTCACTTGAACGGCGTTCCAGTCGAATCCGCCCGACCCGCGCTGCCGCGAGCGCGCCTCAGCCGGCGGTGAGGTCGCGAACGATGGAGACGTACTGCTCCTCGGCAGCCTCGGGCGCGGTGCCCGACAGCGTGGCCCAGGCGTCGTACTTGGCGCGCCCGACCGGGTTGGTGAAGCCCGGTCGTGAACCAGTGGCGTCGCCCTGGGTCGCCTGCTTGAACAGCCCGTAGAGCCTCAGCTTCACGTCGTTGCCCGGGTCGTCGGTCAGCCCCTTGACCGCCTCGACCGCCTGCTCGAACTCCGCACCAGCCATGCCTCAGACCTCCACGCTTCGACGTCGCTTACGCTCCATCCAAGCAGGTATGCCGCTGGGCCCGGTCCGGTGACCGAGCCCAGCGGCATACGTGATCGTGCTGGAGACGTCTGGCGGGTCAGACCTCGAGCGAGGCCTTGCGCGAGGCGAGCACCTCGTCGATGAGGCCGTACTCCTTGGCGGACTCGGACGACAGGATCTTGTCGCGCTCGATGTCGTCGCGGACCGTCTCGGAGGTGCGACCGGTGTGGTGCGCGAGGGTGTCCTCGAGCCACGTGCGCATGCGCAGCACCTCGTTGGCCTGGATCTCGATGTCGGACGCCTGGCCGTAGTCGCCGCCCGAGAGCGCCGGCTGGTGGATCAGGATGCGGGCGTTCGGCAGGGCGAAGCGCTTGCCGGGCGCGCCGGCGCCGAGGAGCACCGCCGCGGCCGAGGCGGCCTGTCCGATGACGAACGTCTGGATGTCGGGCCGGACGAACTGCATCGTGTCGTAGATCGCCGTCATGGCGGTGAACGAGCCACCCGGGCTGTTGATGTACATGAGGATGTCGCGGTCGGGGTCGAGCGACTCCAGCACGAGCAGCTGGGCGATGATGTCGTCGGCCGACGCGTCGTCGACCTGCACGCCGAGGAAGATGATGCGGTCCTCGAAGAGCTTGTTGTAGGGGTCGGACCGCTTCATGCCGTAGGAGGTGCGCTCCTCGAACTGCGGCAGGATGTAGCGGCTGGACGGCGCTGCGACCGCGAGGCGGTTGGTGGGTTCGATGTTCATGCGTGTGGTCTCCAAGTCCTGTTCAGGCCGCGGTCAGTTCTCGCCCTTGGCGTCGGCCTGGCCGACGCCCTTGCCCTCGACGGCCTGGTCGGACCGGCTGAAGACGTGGTCGACGAAGCCGTAGTCCTTGGCCTCCTCCGCGCTGAACCAGCGGTCGCGGTCGGAGTCCTTCTCGATCTGCTCGACGCTCTGGCCGGTGTGCTCGGCGATGAGCTGCGCCATCTGCTTCTTGACGTAGAGCATCTGCTCGGCCTGGATCTTGATGTCGGTGGCGGTGCCGCCGATGCCGCCCGACGGCTGGTGCATCATGACGCGGGCGTGGGGCGTGGCGTAGCGCTTGCCCTTCGTGCCTGCCGAGAGGAGGAACTGGCCCATCGAGGCGGCCATGCCCATCGCGACGGTCGCGACGTCGTTGGGGATCCAGTTCATGGTGTCGAAGATGGCCATGCCGGCCGAGATCGAGCCACCGGGGCTGTTGATGTAGAGCCAGATGTCCTTCTCGGGGTCCTCGGCCGAGAGCAGCAGCAGCTGCGCGGCGATGGCGTTCGCGTTGTCGTCGCGGACGTCGGACCCGAGGAAGATGATGCGTTCCTTGAGCAGGCGGTTGTAGATGTGGTCGTCCAGACCACCCGGCATGCCGTTGCCGTTGGCGGAGGTCTCCGAAGTCACCCAAGTCTCCATCGTCGAAGTGGTCCAGCCTCCCGCCGCGGGATGCGGCGCCGGCTGGCTCGTCACTGACCCTAACGCCCGACCCCCGGGCCAGATTTCCCGAACCGCGCCCTGTTCGCCCTGAGCGCACAACCTTGAGCGGATGACGCGCAACCGGACGCACGAGACCCCGCCGACGTATGCCGTGGGGGCGGGGTCTCGTCGCGATCGGGTCCTACTCGTTCAGGCCGTTGTCCTGGCCCGAGTCGCCGGCGTCGGTGTAGGCGGCGAGGTCGCTGCCGTCGACGTCGTCGGGGCTCGCGGCGGACGGGTCGCGCACGGCGTCGCTCGCGTCGTCGAGGGCGTCCTCGCGCGAGCCCTCGGAAGCCGTGCTGCCGTCGAGGTTGCCGCGGTCGGCGTCCGAGCCGTCGACGCCGGGACCGGCCGCCGTCTTGTCGTCCGCGGCCCCCAGGTCGTCGCCGAGGTCGGCGTCGCCGCCGGGGTCATCGCCCGGGCCGTTGCCGCTGCCGTCGATCGCAGCGGGCGTCTGGGAAAGCCCGCCCGGCTGGTCCGCGAGGGACTCGGCGGGGCTCTCGGGGCTCGAGTCGGTCAGGTCGTCGTACGCAGTCATCGCTCCTCCGTCCGGATCACGTGTGCTGGCCACCGGACGAACCGGCGACCAGCCACCACGTACCCACGCGCGCGCGATGTGCAACGACCTCGCAGCACCCGCAGACGACGCTGGGCCGGCTCCCGTGCGGGAGCCGGCCCAGCGGCATACGTGCTCGGGTCGGACGCTCAGGCGTCGGCCTTCTCGGCCGACTCGGCGGTCGCCTCCGTGCTGTCGTCGTCCTCGTCGATCTCCTCGATCTCGAAGTCCTCGGTGCCCGGGACGGACTCGTTGAGGTCGATGACGTTGCCGGCGGTGTCCTTGACGGAGACCTTCTCGAGCACCGTGGCGAGCGCCTTGCGGCGGGCGACCTCGGCGACCATCGCGGGGATCTGGCCGTCCTGGTCGAGCGACTGCGCGAACTGGTTCGGGTCCATGCCGTACTGCTGCGAGCTCATCACGAGGAACTCGATGAGCTCCTGCTGCTCGACCTTGACCTCTTCCTTCTCGGCGATCGCGTCGAGGACCAGCTGGGTCTTGAGGCCCTTGCGGGTGCTCTCGTCGACCTCGGCACGGTGCTCGTCGTCCTCGAGACGACCCTCGCCCTCGAGGTGGCTGTGCACCTCGGCCTCGACGACGCCCTCGGGGATCGGGACCTCGATCTTCTCGAGGATGGCCTCGAGGAGCTTGTCGCGGGCTGCGACGCCCTGGGCGAACTTGGCGTCGACCTCGGCCTTGGTCGTGAGGTCGGCCTTGAGCTCGTCGAGGGTGTCGAACTCGGAGGCCAGCTGGGCGAACTCGTCGTCGAGCTCGGGAAGCTCGCGCTCCTTGACCGCGGTGACGGTCACGGTGCAGTCAGCGTCCTGGCCCTCCTGGTCGCCACCGGCGAGCGGGGCGGTGAACTGCTTGGTCTCGTCGGCCGTCATGCCGATGAGCGCCTCGTCGAGGCCCTCGAGCATGTTCTTGCTGCCGACCTCGTACGAGACACCGGTGACGGAGTCGATCTCGTTGCCGTCGATCTCGGCGGACAGGTCGAGGGAGACGAAGTCGCCGTCCTGGACGGCGCGGTCGACGCCCTTGAGCGTGCCGAAGCGGGCGCGGAGGTCGGTGAGGCGCTGCTCGACGTCCTCGTCCTCGACCTTGGCCTCGTCGACGGTCAGCTCGATGTCGGAGAAGTCGGGAAGCTCGATCTCGGGGCGCTTGTCGACCTCGGCCGTGAACGTGAAGTCCTCGCCGTCGGTGGCGGGCACCTTGAGGTCGGTGATCTCGGGCTGGCCGAGCGGACGCACGGCGTTCTCCTCGAGAGCCTGGCCGTAGAAGGTCGGGAGGGCGCTGTTGACGGCCTCCTCGAGGACGGCGGCGCGGCCGACCCGCTGCTCGATGATGCGGGCCGGGACCTTGCCCTTGCGGAAGCCGGGCACCTGGATGTGCTCACCGATGTGCTTGATGGCCGCGTCGAGGCTCGGCTTGAGCTCCTCGAACGGGACCTCGATGGTCATCTTGACCCGGGTCGGGCTGAGGGTCTCGAGCGCACTCTTCACTGCGGGGTACTCCTGGGGTGGTGCCGACGTGGTCGTCGACGGTGAACGGACGGGCCAGCGCACCATGCTATAGGGCACACGGCCGATGGCTAAATGCGCGGATCGTCCCCGGACACCTGACGCCTATGCTCGGTGGCCATGAGCACACCGCAGTCCCCCTTCGCCTCCTCCGCGAACGCCGCGCTGCGGCCGATCCAGATGGTTTCGGTGGCGGTCGGCATGGGGGCGCTCATGCTCAGCGCCGTTCGCATCGTCGTCGACCCGTCGGCGCCCCTGCCCTCGCCGTGGGCCGTCGCCGTCACGCTCGTCGCGCTCGTCGGCTCGGCCGCGCTCATCCGCTACGCCGGGTATGCCGTCCCGGCCCTGCCGCTCGGCCTGCCGCGCGAGAACGCCGAGGCGACGAGCCTGCGCTACTTCACGTCCACGACGACCCTGCGCACGGCACTCGCGGAGGCCCCGGTGCTCGTGGCGTTCGCGTGCTCGTTCGCGTTCACGCCGCACTCGTGGCTGCCGCTGCTCATCGCCCTGCCCGGCGGGCTCGCGCTCTTCTGGGTGCACGGCTGGCCCTCGGCGCGCACGGCAGCGGCGGTGGAGGCGGGCCTCGAGGCCGACGGCGCCGAGAGCCACCTCAGTGAAGCGCTCGGCTTCCGCTGAGCTGTCAGTCGACAGTGCCCCCGGAGCGCCAGTAGACCCCGTCGGCACGGTCGAGGAAGCCCTCCTCGACGAGGTAGCGCCGCAGGGCCGCGACGTCGGGGTGGAAGGCCCGCAGCCGGTTGTTGACCTGGGTCTCGTCGTACTTCTCCCCCGGCTCGAACTCCTGCGAGAGCAGGTCGAGCACGACGAGCCGTTTGCGGATCTTCGTCGGGATGCTCGTGAGCGTGCCGTCGGGCGCGAGGAACGACCGGAGCACCGCGTCGCGGTCGCGGAGGGCGTCCTGGAGGTCGGGGCGGAACATGGTCCCCACGGTAGGAAGCCGCGGCCCTGGGGCCAAGTGGTTTCGGAGCGGGCGACGAGAATCGAACTCGCGTAATCAGTTTGGAAGACTGAGGCTCTACCATTGAGCTACGCCCGCAGGCCACCGGACGGTGCCGGCGATCCGAGGCGAAAGCCTACTGGGTCGTCTCCGGTCCACCGAATCGACCCGCCCGCGGACCGTCCCGGCTCGGCTCGTCACCCGCACGTCGGCTACGATTCCGACGCCACGGGGTGTGGCGCAGCTTGGTAGCGCATTGCGTTTGGGACGCAAGGGCCGCAGGTTCAAATCCTGTCACCCCGACATTTCGTGAAGGCCGGGCTCGGGCGACTTCGTCGCTCCGAGCCCGGCCTTCGCTCTTGTCGGGGCGCACAGGATGCCGGGAGGCCGAGCAGCCGAGGCGAGGAACGAGCCGCGGCAGTGAGGCCGGCGTTGTCACCCCGGAGGCATCAGTCCAGAGGGGCTCCGAAGAGTCGTGGAGATGCTCCGGCACCAGTCGCCAGAAAGGCTCCTCGACCTCCGGCACGGAGCAGTGGGAGCCCTAGTCGACGAGGTCGAGGCGCAGCTCGTTGATCGTGCGCCCGGCCGCGATCCCCTTGGCCTCGAACCCGTCGCCCGGACGCCACGCCGGCCGCTCGACCCGGTGGGCCTCGAACCGCGGGTGGGCAGCCACCGCAGCCAGGACGTGCTCGGCGTAGAAGTCCTGGTCGGTCGCGACGAGCACGTGCCCGCCGGGCTTGAGCACCCGCGCGAGCAGGTCGAGGTTGCCGGCGCTGACGAAACGGCGCTTGGTGTGCTTCTGCTTGCGCCACGGGTCGGGAAAGAAGAGGTGCACGGCATCGAAGGTCGTGTCGGCGACCCGCTCCTCGAGGAACAGCACGGCGTCGCCGATCTCGACGCGGAGGTTGGGCACCCCGGCCTCGTCGGCATCGGCAAGCATCCGCGCGAGACCGGGCGTGTGGACGTCCATGGCGAGGATGTCGTGCTCGGCGAACGCGGCGGCATACGCGATGGCCGCGTGGCCGTGGCCGCAGCCGATCTCGAGCACGACGGGCGCGACGCGTCCGAAGGCGGCCTGGGCCTCGAAGGGGCCCGCGGGCAGGGAGCGGGCCGGGCCGAGACGCTCGACCCGGTCGCGCGTGAGCGACGAGAGACGCCCGCGGCGCACGAACGTCCGCACGCGTGCCGGCGTGACGCCCGCGGGCAGCTCGGGCACTTCGTGGTCCTTGCGACGGACAGGCAGGGAGGACCCGGAGGGGTCGAGCACGTCACCCGTGAGGTCGCTGGCGTTGTCGGTCACGCGGGCATCGTAGTGAGCCCTCGGCCCCCGCCCGAACCGGGCGGTTCGCAAGGGTTGCGCCGCGCATCGATGGGTCTAGCGTGGAAAGGGCACGGGGACCAGCAGCGGTCCTCGGCGACCGAGAGGAAGCCATGAGCGCCTTCGACAACATCAAGGACCAGGTCAGCAAGCAGGTCGACGAGCACGGCGAGCAGGTCGGCGACGGCGTCGACAAGGCAGGGGACTTCGTCGACGAGAAGACCGGCGGCCAGTACGCCGACAAGGTCGACCAGGGCCAGGAAGGTGTCACGAACGCACTCGACGGCTTGGACGGCCAGGACGACGACATCAGCTGACGCCGCTCGGCCGCGCGAAGGCGTCGGCCACCGTGCGGTGGCCGGCCCTGCGTGTCTCAGGGCCGTCGCGGCTGCCGCCTCTGCGCGGCCTCTGTTCGGTCGCGGGCGGTCTCGGGCGCGGCTCAGGTGCGCCAGATGGTGACGACCGCGCGGTCGTCGCCGAGGCCGGCAGCGGCCTGGTCGCACAGTCTCTGGGCGAGCCCCTCGAAGCCGGTCCGGATGAAGGACTCCGCCCGGCCGAGCATACGGTCGATGCCGTCGTCGAGCGCCTTGTCGCGCGCCTCGATCACGCCGTCGCTGTAGAGCACGAGGGCGTCTCCCCGGCGCATCGTGCCGGTCTCGCGGGGGAACTCGGCCCGCTCGATGACGCCGAGCAGCGGGCCGCGGCCGCCAGCGAGCATGCGCCAGCGACCCGACCCGGCGGTGAACTGTGCGGCAGCCGGGTGGCCGGCATACCCGATGGTGAAGTTGCCGGTCTCGAGGTTGACGGCGACGTGCACGGCCGTGGCGAACCCCTCGCTCCAGCGCAGCCGGAGCAGGTGGTTGTTGGCCGACTGGAGGAAGCCGCGCTCGCTCAGCTCGCCGAGGAGGCCGCCCAACGCACCGGAGAGCAGCAGCGATCGAGCACCCACCTCGCGGCCCTTGCCCGAGACGTCGACGAGCGCGACCTCCAGCGTGCACCCGTCGGTCGAGCGGCTCGCCACGACGAAGTCACCGGAGAAGCCGTCACCGAACGCGGACTCGAGCGCGACCTCGGCACCCCACGACGGCGGCAGCGGGGGCAGCTCCCCCTGGGCGCGCAGGCGGTCGCGCATGTCGACCAGCATCGACTCGCCGCTCACCCCCACGACCCCGACCTGGGCACGTGCGTGCGAGAGCCACAGCATCAGCATCATCGTGGCGACGGTGACGATCTGCGCGCCGGTGGTCGTCGGCTTGTCCTGCCCGAGGTAGGCCCCGAGGATCGCCATCGACAGGAAGAGACCGATGTAGACGACGAGCAGGAACCGCGGCTCGAGGAAGAGCCCGGCCAGCACGACGACGAAGCCGTAGACGCCCCACGGCACCGTCCTGGGCGCCAGCGCGACGGCAGCCGTGACCAGGATGCTCAGGAGCAGGAACAGGCAGACGAGCGCCCACGGCGCCCGGCCGAGCCACGGGCCCACCATGCGAAGGCGTCTGATCGGTCCGGCACCGTAGCGCGAGCGTCGAGAGACGATGCTCTCGTTGTGGGCCACGGGCCTCCCTTGCGGCGTTGAGGGGGAAACGACAGGCGGAAGGAGAACGCCGCAGCGTCAGCGCGCGGCGGCGTCCGGTAGTGCTGGCAGATCCCCCGAGTTCTCGTACGCGGAAACCATACCCAGACGTCGGCTGTGGCGCTCCTCATCCGAGAACGCGGTCGACACGAACGTGTCGACGATCTCCTTCGCGACAGCCTCGGAGGTGAACCGGGCCCCGATGGAGACGACCTGCGCGTCGTTGTGCTCACGCGCCAGGCTCGCGAGCTCGGCACTGTAGGCAAGGGCGGCCCGGACGCCGGACACCTTGTTGGCGGCGATCTGCTCACCGTTGCCAGAGCCGCCGAGAACGACGCCGAGCGAGCCCTCCTCCGCGGCGACGGCCTCGGCGGCACGCAGCACGAAGACCGGGTAGTCGTCCTGGGCGTCGTAGTCGAACGGGCCGTGGTCGACGACGTCGTGCCCGGCCTCGCGCAGGTGCACGAGGAGGGACTGGTGGAGCTCGTATGCCGCGTGGTCGCCGCCGATGTGGATGCGCATGTGGGTCCTTGGGTGCCTGGGGTGGTCGGTCAGGGTGTCGAGTGCCGAGAGTCCGGCCCGGTGAGGCGAGCCGATCGGGTCAGCCGCGTCAGTCGCGTCAGTCGAAGATCGGGCCGAGCGTACGGGTGCGCTTGAGCTCGAAGAAGCCGGGTGTGCTCGCGACGAGGACGCACCCGTCCCACAGCTTCGCGGCGTCCTCGCCCTTGGGGGCGGGAGTGACGACGGGACCGAAGAAGGCGACGCCGGCGACCGAGATGATCGGGGTGCCGACCTCGGTGCCGACGAGGCTGATGCCGCGCTTGTGGCTGCGGTGCAGGGCGGCGTCGAACTTCTTGTGGTGGGCTTCCTTCGCGAGGGCGGCCGGCAGCCCGACCTCCTCGAGGGACTCGCGGATGACCTGGTCGAAGTCGTTGATCTTGCGCAGGTGGATGCGCGTGCCCATCGCGTCGTAGAGCGGCTTGATGACGGATTCGCCGTGCGCCTCGACCGCCGCGATGATGACGCGGACCGGTCCCCACGCCTCGTCCATCCGCGCCCGATAGGCAGCGTCGAGGTCGTGCCGGTGCTCGTTGAGCACGGCCAGGCTCATGACCGACCAGGTCACGTCGATGTCGCGCAGCGTCTCGACCTCCATGAGCCACCGCGACGTCATCCATGCCCACGGGCAGATGGGGTCGAACCACATCTCGACGGAGTCGCGGCTCGGCTTCGGGCTGTCGTTCACATCGGCCATGCGGCCCATCATGGCACTGCCGCCGCGACTCGATTGCGGTGGTGGACGGGACGGGGTTCCGTGCGAGGATGGCCCGCGACGGCGCGGTCGGACTGATGCTGCGCCGCGCCCCCACACCTGTCCCAGGAGGTCCCCACGTGCCCGGCAAGAACCTGACCCGCGACGAGGCGGCGAGCCGCGCAGAGATCCTGCGCGTCGACGCGTACGACGTCAGCCTCGACCTGACGACGGGTCCGGAGAACTTCCGCACCCTCACCACGGTCACGTTCTCCTGCTCAGAGCCCGGCGCCGACTCGTTCATCGATCTCATCGCGGACTCGGTCGAGAGGGTCACGCTCAACGGCGTCGACCTCGATCCGGCCGAGGTCTTCGGCGACTCGCGCATCGCCCTGCCCGGCCTCGCGGCGCAGAACGAGCTGACCGTCGACGCGACGGGCCGCTACACCAACACCGGCGAGGGCCTGCACCGCTTCGTCGACCCGGTCGACAACGAGGTCTACCTCTACACGCAGTTCGAGGTGCCCGACTCCCGGCGCATGTATGCCGTCTTCGAGCAGCCTGACCTCAAGGCGGCCTTCCGCTTCACGGTGACCGCGCCCGCGCACTGGAAGGTCATCAGCAACTCCCCCACGCCGACCCCCGCAGCGGCCGGCGTCGCCGACGGCGTCGAGCGGGCGACCTGGGCGTTCGAGCCCACGCAGCGCATCTCCTCGTACATCACGGCCCTCGTCGCCGGCCCCTACGACGAGGTCCGCGACGAGGTCACCACCCGCAACGGCGTCGTGCCGCTCGGGGTGTTCTGCCGCAAGTCGCTGACGCAGCACCTCGACGCCGACAACATCTTCGACTGCACGAAGAAGGGCTTCGCGTTCTTCGAGGCGGAGTTCGACCAGCCCTACCCGTTCGCCAAGTACGACCAGATCTTCACGCCCGAGTACAACATGGGCGCGATGGAGAACGCCGGCGCCGTCACCTTCACCGAGGTCTACGTCTTCCGGTCCAAGGTGTCCGAGGCGAAGATCGAGCGCCGCGCCCTCACGATCCTGCACGAGCTGGCCCACATGTGGTTCGGCAACCTCGTGACGATGAAGTGGTGGGACGACCTCTGGCTCAACGAGTCGTTCGCCGAGTGGGCGTCGACGACCTGCCAGGCCGAGGCCACCGAGTGGACGAGCGCCTGGACGACCTTCGGCACCTCCGAGAAGGCGTGGGCCTACACCCAGGACCAGCTCTCCTCCACGCACCCGATCGCGGCCGACATGCGCCACCTCGAGGACGTCGAGGTCAACTTCGACGGCATCACGTACGCCAAGGGTGCGTCCGTGCTCAAGCAGCTCGTGGCGTACGTCGGCCGTGAGCCGTTCGTCGCTGCGCTGCGCGAGTACTTCAGAAAGCACGCGTGGGGCAACACCACGCTCTCCGACCTGCTCGGTGAGCTCGAGAAGGCCTCGGGCCGCGAGCTGACCGAATGGAGCAAGCTCTGGCTCGAGACGGCCGGGGTCAACACCCTGCGCCCGGTCTTCGAGGTCGACGCCGAGGGCCGTTACAGCTCGTTCGCGATCACCCAGACGGCGACCGAGGAGTACCCGACGCTGCGACCGCACCGCATCGGCATCGGCCGGTATGCCGTCCGACGCAGCGAGGGCTCGGTCGACGTCCTCGAGCGCACCGGCTACGACGAGGTCGACGTCGCCGGCGAGCGCACCGACATCGCGGAGCTCGTCGGCCAGGAGCAGCCCGACCTGCTCCTCCTCAACGACGACGACCTCGCGTACGGCAAGATCCGCCTCGACGAGCGGTCGCTCGCGACGGCGCTCGCCCGTCCCCGCGGCTTCCAGGACTCGCTGCCCCGCTCGCTCGTGCTCGGCGCGACGTGGGACATGACCCGCGACGGCGAGATGCCGGCCCGCGACTTCGTGCGGTTCGTCCTCGAGTCGCTCCCGGGCGAGACCGACTCGACCCTGCTGCGCGTCCTGCTCGGGCAGGTCTCGACGGCCGCCCGCCTCTACACCGCGCCCGAGCACCGTGCCGAGGTCTCGGCCCTGCTGTCCTCCTCGCTCCGGTCGCTCGCCGAGTCGGCCGAGGCCGGCAGTGACGCCCAGTTCCAGCTCGTCGAGGCATGGGCCGGCAGCACGGCCGACACGGCCGACGAGCCCCGTCTGCGCGCGCTGCTCACCGGCGAGGAGTCGCTGCCCGACCTCACCGTCGACACCGAGCTGCGGTGGACCTTCACCAAGGCCCTCGCGGCGCTCGGTTCCGCAGACGAGGCCGAGATCCGGGGCGAGCTCGACCGCGACCCGACGGCCACGGGCAAGGAGCGCGCCGCCGAGGCACTGGCGGCCCGTCCGACGGCCGAGGCCAAGGCCGACGCGTGGGCCAAGGCCGTCGAGCGCAACGACCTGTCCAACCAGATGGTCGAGGCGACCGGCGCCGGCTTCCGCCGCACCACCGACCTGTCGCTGCTCGAGCCGTACGTCGAGCGCTACCACGCCATGCTCGTCGACGCGTGGGCCGAGCGCAGCGTCGCCATCGGCGAGAGGGTCGTTGGCGGGTTCTACCCGTTCGCCCTGGCCAGCGAGCAGCTCAAGGCGGCGTCGGACGCCTGGCTCGCGGCCAACCCCGACGCCGCGGCCGGCCTCGTGCGCACCGTCGCCGAGAACCGCGACACCGTCGCGCGCGCCCTCGTCGCCCAGGAGCGCGACCGCCGCGGCTGACTCGACCGTCGTGGGCCGACCTGCAGCGTCGGGCCGGCCCACGACGCTCCAGCACGAACCCGCACCGCCACCCCGCCGCGCGCGGGGAGCGGGCAGATCCACCCGAACCCGACCCCCGACTGAGATTCTGTGATCCACGCCTTCACGAACCTGACCGCACTCAACGCACTCCCCGACGGCACACCTCCACCCACTCCGACGCCCTCCCCGTCTCCCTCGCAGGAGCTGCCCGTGAACCTCTCCATGCCTGACCTCGCGAGCCTGACCTGGTCCGGTGTCGGCGACTGGCTCGTCGGCACGCCGCTGCTCATCATCACGGTGGTCGTCGTCGGCTTCGTCGCGCGTTTCGTGCTGCATCGGCTCATCAACCGCGTCGTCACCACGGCGACGTCACGCCGGGCCGAGCGCTTCGCGAGCCTTCCCCGGGCCGGTCGCGCCCTGCAGGCCGTCGGCGTCGCCAACGTGCGCCACGTCCAGCGCACCCAGACGATGGGCGCGCTCCTCAAGAGCATCACGACGTTCGTCGTCGGGGGCATCACCGCGCTGACCGTGCTCTCCCTCGTGGGCATCCCGCTCGGCCCGATGCTGGCGTCCGCGAGCGTCGGCGGTGTCGCCCTCGCCTTCGGCGCGCAGAGCCTCGTCAAGGATTTCCTCTCCGGCGTCTTCATGATCGTCGAGGACCAGTACGGCGTCGGCGACGTCATCGACACCGGCGAGGTGGTCGGCACCGTCGAGAACGTCTCGCTGCGCGTCACCCAGATTCGCGACGCCGGGGGGATGACGTGGTACGTCCGCAACGGCGAGATCATCCGCATCGGCAACAAGACGCAGGGGTGGTCGACCGCGATCGTCGACATCGCCATCGCCTACGACCAGGACGTCGAGAAGGCGATCACGGTCATCCGTGACGTCGTCGGCGTGATGGACGACGACGGGCCCTACAAGGACATCTTGCTCGATGAGCCCGAGGTCGTCGGGGTCGAGTCGATCGCCAACGGGGCGATCACGATCCGCATCGTCGCCAAGACGGTGGCCAACGAGCAGTTCGGCGTGCAGCGCGAGATGCGGGAGCGGATCAAGGTGGCCCTCG
This sequence comes from Terrabacter sp. 2RAF25, assembly GCF_052115265.1. Classification (NCBI taxonomy): domain Bacteria; kingdom Bacillati; phylum Actinomycetota; class Actinomycetes; order Micrococcales; family Intrasporangiaceae; genus Terrabacter; species Terrabacter sp. 2RAF25. The sequence continues at coordinate 133,497 of NZ_JBFRGJ010000008.1, read as the reverse complement.
ACCGGGAGGGCGTGCGCAGCCCCCTGCCCGTGATGCCGCCCTACGGCGGCCCCCCTCACAAGTGAGCCGCCCACCGGCTCTGCGAGACTGGCCGACGTGACCTACTACGACGACTTCGGCGGGCACGAGACCTTCGCCAAGCTCGTGCGCGAGTTCTACCGCGGTGTCGCCGACGACGTGGCGCTGCGTGCTCTCTACCCGGAGGACGACCTCGGCCCGGCCGAGGAGCGTCTGCGGATGTTCTTCGAGCAGTACTGGGGTGGCCCCACCACCTACTCCGAGCAGCGTGGCCACCCCCGCCTGCGGATGCGGCACATGCCCTTCCAGGTCACCCCAGACATGCGTGACCGCTGGCTGCTGCACATGATGGACGCCGTCGACTCGCTGGAGCTGAGCCCCGAGAACGACGACCGACTGCGCGACTACCTCACGCGGGCGGCATACTCCCTCGTCAACGCCCCGGGGCCCGACGGCACCTTCTGAGGCAGCCGGGGCCCGGGCCGACTCACAGCAACTCACAGCCCGTTCACGGCTCGCTGCTTCGCTCCCGGGTGTTCGCTGGACCCAGGTGAACCCACCGTCGGGCGGCACGCCTGGCGACGCGACGAAGGGACCGGACATGGTGTCCATCAACAAGAAGGCCGCCAGCGTGGCAGTCGTGGGTGCGGCCGCGGCCGTCATCGGGCTCGGCGTCTCGCAGGTCGCTCGCGCCGACGACGCCACCACCCCGACACCGTCACCGACGACCACCTCGACCCAGGGCGACCCGAACAAGGGGACGACCGACAGCACGACCCCCGGCGACCACGACGGCGACGGGCGGGGATGGGGACCCGGCGGGCACCACGGAGGTCCCGGGCTCGGGTTCGGCCGGGGCGCCGACCTGTCCGCCCTCGCCACCAAGCTCGGAGTCGACGAGACGAAGCTCCAGGATGCGCTCAAGGCGGTCCGCGACGAGCTCAGGGCCTCCCGGACACCAGGTCAGGCCAAGCCCGACATCACGGCGCTGGAGGACGAGCTCGCGACCAAGCTCGCCGCCAAGCTGGGCATCGACGCCGCCAGGGTCAAGACGGCCGTCGCCGACCTCCGTGCCGCGCACGAGGCCGACGAGCAGAAAGCCTTCGACGACCGGCTCTCGCAGGCCGTCAAGGACGGCAAGCTGACCCAGGCCGAGGCCGACGCCGTGAAGAAGGCTGCCAAGGCGGGGATCATCGGGATGCACGACGGACCCGGCTGACCTTCGGACAACGAGCCCTCCCGCGACCCGCGGCCGTTGACGGCCGCGGGTCGTCCGGCGTCAGCGAGCGGCGAGGTGGGAGTGGAGTGCCGGCACGACGTGGTTGCGAAGCAGCGGGGCCAAATCATCCGGGAGCGCATCGTCGAGACCGAGCCAGCGCTGCTCGGCGATCTCGGCGAGCGGTGTCGGCGCGTGGCCCGGCTCCAGGTCTGCGACGAAGACCGTCGCGTCGACCCACGAGCCGGGCTCGTTGGCAGCGACGTCGTGGAACCGGCCGAGGGGCAGCCCGATGCCGGCGACGTCGACGCCGACCTCCTCCATCACCTCGCGGACGGCGGCCTCGCGCGCGCTCTCTCCCGGGTCGATCTTGCCGCCGGGGAGCATGAACCGGACCGAGCCGGCCTTGCGGACCGTGAGCAGCCGCCGGTCGCGGACGAGGCAGAAGGCGGCCGTGACAAAGGTCGTCATGCCCCCGACGGTAGTGCCCGGTCGGCAGACGGCTCCCACTGCACCCGGTGGCCGGTGATCCAGGCCGTCGACCTCTCGGTCACGAGGTGGCGGAAGACGAGTCGCATCATGGCGTCACGGACGGCGCGGCCCGCGCGGCCGGGGATCTTCGAGCTGCTGCTGCGCGCCCCGGCCGCGACGATGCGCTCCACGCGGGCGCGCCGCGCCTTCTCGTATGCCGCCAGGGCCGCATCGACGTTCCCGGCGTCGCGCAGGCTCGTGGCGAGCACCACGGCGTCCTCCAGCGCCATGGAGGCACCCTGACCCGAGCTCGGCGCCGGCGCGTGCGCGGCATCGCCGACGATGACAACCGGCCCGCGGCTCCACCGGGCGACGCTGGGCAGGTCATGGGTGTTGTCTGCCCAGAGCTCGAGGCGCCCGCTCCGGATGAGCTCGGCCGCGGGACCTGCGTCCTGCTCGAAGAGGTCCGCCAGCTCGCCCTGCCAGTCTTCGTGGCTCCTGCGAGCCCGCTCGTCCGGCGTGATGAGGGGTCGCGGCTGGTTCACGAACCAGACGACGTCACCGCTCGGCGTCGGGTGGGCTCCGAAGAAGGCGCGGCTGCCGAACACGAAGTGCCACTGTCGTGCCGGGAGACCGGCTGCGACAGGCGTGTTCGACGTGATGCCACCGAAGTTCGTCAGGCCCACGTAGCGCGCGGGGACGGCGGTCGGGTCGATGGCGCGACGCACCACGGAGTGGACCCCGTCGGCGCCGACGACCAGGTCGGCCTCGAGCGTCGACCCGTCGGCGAGCAGCGCCACGGCCCGGTCGCCTGCGAGGCTCACGTCGACGACGCGGGCGCCGTGCCGCACCTCGACGCCCCGTCGCCCGGCCTCGTCGGCGAGCGCCAGGGCCAGACGGGAGCGCTTGAGGGTCAGGGCCACCGTGCCGTCGTCGAGCGGGACGCCGAGGGACAGGTTGCCCAGCACGGCCCCGGACGCCCCGAGCATGACGTTGCGCTCGCTGGGCACCCCGAGCGCGGTGGCCAGGTGCCGGGCACCGAGCACGTCGAGGGCGTGGAGACCGTTGGGCGCCAGCGTGAACCATGACCCGGCCTCACCGTCGCCGCGAGGCCACGCCTCGAGCACGGTCACGTCGACGCCGACCTTTGCGAGTGCGAGGGCCGTGGCGGGTCCCGCGATGCCACCTCCCACGACGAGAGCCTTCATCTTGGTAGCCTTTCCTTACGAGAATCAAATGATTTGATATTCGAAAGGTAAGCCCGATGTCCGGTTCTGGTCAACCCCCTCGCGAGGACCTCGTCCACGCCCTCGGCGACGCCATGCAGCGCTACCAGCGCTCCGTCCAGGCGTTCGACGACACCGTCGGGCGGCGACTCGGCCTCGGGCCGGCCGACCTGCGCTGCCTCGACTGGCTCGTCGACGGGCCCAAGTCCGCTGGCGTCCTCAGCGCCGCAACGGGGCTACGACCCGCCGCGACGACGGCGCTCATCGACCGGCTGGCGCGCCGCGGTCTCGTGCGCAGGCTGCGTTCCGAGACCGACCGACGCACGGTCCTCGTCGAGATGACAGAGCTCGGCCAGCGGCTGACGTGGGAGGCGTACGGGCCCCTCGTCCAGGCGGGCCAGCCGGCTCTCGAGGAGCTGTCCGCCGAGCAGCTCACGTTCCTCACCACACACCTCGAGCGCATCACCGCGCTCACCGACGAGCACCGCGAGCTGTTGGCGAAGCAGGGAGTCCGAGACGTCTGACCCGGTGCGCGACGGCCCGGCAGGGCGGAACCTCTCGCCGGCGAGCGAATCGTTCAGCGCAGGGCCGGCGGGCCCGCCTCGACGCGCCGACGCACCTCGGCCAGACCAGCGGCACCCTGCGGGATGTCCCACCAGCTCTCGACCCACCACGTCGCGCCGGCCTGCTGCCACGCCGCCGGCTCGGCCGGCTCCAGGCGGGTGAAGTCTCCCCACGAGTCGGCCTCGATGACCACGTCATAGTCCGCCCAAGGCAGGCCCTGCTCGGCGCGGAGCCGGCGCACCGGCTCCACGACCCCGGCGAACGCGTCGAGCGTCTTGGGCCTGTCGTCGGTGGAGTGGATCGCGGGGATGACCCCCTGCCAGCGGGCCGCTCGCTCGAGCGAGCGTTGCCGGCCCCCGCCGGGAGTCGGCGCCGCGACGACCCACACGGGCGGGTGGGGACGCTGGGGAGTGGGCGGCGGCAGCATGAAGTCGTTGGCGGCGGCGCTGTAGTGCTCACCGGCATACGTGAACGAGGCCGCGTCACCGAGCAGGCCGGCAAAGATGTCGAGGCACTCGTCGAGCTTCTTGGCGCGGACGGCGCGCCCCTCGTCGGCCTCGTAGGCCAGCCAGCCTGGATGCAGGGCACCGAGTCCGACCGACATGAAGGCCCGACCCCCGCTGATGCGGTCGACGGAGCCCACCCTCGAGGCGAGGTCCCAGGGCCGGTGGCGCGACGCCGGGGTGAGCAGGGTGCCGAGACGGATGCGCTCGGTCACCATGGCTGCCGCGCCGAGCTGCACCCACGCATCGACGCCGTAGAGCGACTCCCAGCCGAAGACGGCATCCCAACCGCGTTGCTCGCCCAGGCGGGCCAGGTCGGCGAACTCGAGCTCGGTGGCATACGGGACGACGAAACCGCTCCTCATGCCCTCGTTCCTACCAACGAGCACCGACAGCCCGGGCTCGAGTGACCGTTCTGCAAGAAGTTGCAGTTCTTTCTTTGAGTTTTCGGCGTGATGCGGAACGATGGTGGCTCGTGACGCGATCAGCAACCCAGACCCTGACCCACCCCCTCGGCGACCTCGAGGTGCGTGAGGAGACCACCCCGGTCCACGCGGCCGACCGGCCCGACGCCGCCTGGTGGCGACAGGCCGTGATCTACCAGATCTACCCCCGCTCGTGGGCCGACGCCGACGGCGACGGCCTCGGTGACCTGCCGGGCATCACGTCGCGCCTGCCGCACCTCCGAGGGCTCGGCGTCGACGCCATCTGGCTCTCGCCGTTCTACACCTCGCCGCAGTCCGACGCCGGCTACGACGTGGCCGACTACCGCGACGTCGACCCGATCTTCGGCACGCTCGCCGACGCCGACGCCATGATCGCGCGCGCCCACGAGCTCGGCCTCAAGGTCATCGTCGACATGGTGCCCAACCACAGCTCCGACGAGCACGTCTGGTTCCAGGCCGCCCTCGCCGCCGGGCCCGGCTCGGCCGAGCGCGAGCGCTACATGTTCCGCGAGGGCCGCGGCGAGCACGGCGAGCTGCCCCCGAACAACTGGGAGTCCGTCTTCGGCGGTGCCGCGTGGACCCGCGTCACCGAGGCCGACGGCCGACCGGGCCAGTGGTACCTGCACCTGTTCGACCCCAAGCAGCCCGACTTCAACTGGGAGCACCCCGAGGTGCGCGCCGAGTTCGAGTCGATCCTGGGCTTCTGGCTCGACCGGGGCGTGGACGGCTTCCGCGTCGATGTCGCCCACGGCCTCATCAAGCAGCAGGGCCTGCCCGACACGGAGGAGGAGCGCACCGTCATGCTCGGCCACGCCGAGCACGACGACGCCGCCCTGCCCGCCGTTGCCCAGCCCGAGGACGCCCCGCGCATCGACCACACGAAGCGCAGCCCGATGTGGGACCAGGACGGCGTGCACGAGATCTACCGCGCCTGGCGCGAGATCCTCGAGTCGTACGGCACCCCCGACCGCATCCTCTGCGCCGAGGCGTGGGTCGAGCCGCAGGAGCGCGCCGTGAAGTACGTCCGTCCCGACGAGATGCACCAGGCGTTCAACTTCGACTTCCTCACCTCGTCCTGGATCGCCAAGGACCTCAAGGCCGTCATCACCTCGTCGCTGCGCGCGGCCGACTCGGTCGGCGCCCCCTCGACGTGGGTGCTGTCGAACCACGACGTCGTGCGCCACGCCTCGCGCCTCGGCTACGCGCCGGGCACGCCGCGGATGAACGGCATCTCGGCGACCGACCCGCAGCCCGACCGCGCACTCGGACTGCGTCGGGCCCGCGCGGCGACCACGCTCATGCTGTCGCTCCCGGGTGGGGCCTACATCTACCAGGGCGAGGAGCTGGGCCTTCCCGACTCGACCGACATGCCGGCCGCGTTCCGTCAGGACCCGACCTTCGCACGCACGCACGGCGTCGAGACCGGCCGCGACGGCTGCCGGGTGCCGATGCCGTGGTCGGCCGAGGGCCCCTCGCTCGGCTTCGGTCCGAGCGCCGACACCTGGCTCCCCCAGCCGGACGTGTACGCCCAGTACGCGGTGGACCAGCAGGAGGGCGTCGCCGGGTCGACCCTCGAGCTGTACCGCTCGCTGCTCGCCAACCGTCGCACGCTCTCCCTGGGCACCGGCTCGCTGACGTGGGTCGACGGGTATGCCGCCGACGTCGTCGCGCTGACCAACGGCGCCGACCAGCGCGAGCGGGTGCTCGTCGTCGCCAACCTCGGAGCCGAGCCCGTCGCCCTGCCCGAGGGCGCCGAGGTCCTGGTGGCCTCCGGCCCGCTCGAGGACGGCCTCGTGCCGACCGACACGACGGTCTGGGCGACCTGGCCCTGACCAGCTGAGCTGCCGACCGGCCTTCGCGCCGGTGGTGTCGTGAGGCCCCGTCCACGCGGACGGGGCCTCACGGCATACCCGGCTGTGGATGAGCACCGACGCCCCCTCGGCCACGCACCTACGGTCGGGGGCATGACGCGCTACTCGATCGACGTCGGCGGGGTGTCCCGCGAGCGGCTGGCGCTCGCCCACGACCCGACTGAGCTGTGCGCGTGCGCCTCTGCGGTGGCCACCGCCACGGCGGGCGCGATGGCGGCAGCGGGGTCGGAGGGCGCGGGCCTGCGCGCGTCGCTCGACCGCCTCCGCACGGTGCACGCCCGCGCGCTCGATGCCCTCGCTGAGGCGGCTGCCGCGCTCGGTGACCGCCTCGACCAGTCCACGGCCGAGGCCCGGTCGGTCGAGCTGCTCGTCACGTCGTCGCTGGCCGAGGCGGGCGCAGCCGTGGGTGGCCGGTGAGCCGCCTCCACCACGACGAGCCGGTGACGACAGCGGTCGCCGGATCCGTCGCCCTGCCGAGCCCGACGGGACGGCCCGACGAGATCCGGAGCGCCGCAAGGGACCTCGAGCGTGCCGCCTCGCGCGCACGCGCTACGGCGACGGTCAGCGGCACGCTGGCACCACGCCTGCGCGCCGTGTGGACGGGTGAGGCGGCCACGGCTGCCGAGGCGGAGGCCCACGAGCTCTGCCGCAGGTCACGCGCGGTCGTCGACGCGCTGCCGGTCGCCGCGCGCTCGGTGCACGCGTATGCCGTCGCCCTCGAGATCGCCCAGCGTCGCGTTGTCTCCCTGCAGCGTCAGTGGGACGCGCTGGACGTGGAGCACGCGGCCGTGCTCGGCGGGCTGGGACTGCCCGACCCGAGCGGGGTCCTCGGCGCGGTGGGGAGGCAGCACGCAGACGAGGCGCGCGTCGCGGGTCGCGTTCGACTCAGCCAGGCCTATCGGAGCGTCATCGACCAGCTGGAGGCCGACGCCGGCCGGAGCGCCCGAACGATCTACTCCCTCGCGGACGCGACTCTCCCAGCTGGCATTTCGCCGACTTCCGCTGCCGTGCGCTCGGCCGTGACGGGTGGTCTCTGGTTCGCCGACGGCGTGGCGGCGGTGAGGACGTCACGTGATGCCGCGATCACGGACGCGGCGCTGATGCGCAGGATCGAGTCAGGCGCCCAGGTCGAGCGTGGGGCGACTCACGACCTCTCCACCCTCATTGCGCGGCTTCGTGCTCACGCAGGCGACCCGGTCTACGCGCAGGCGCTCGTCGAGGAGGTCGGCACCAACGGTCTCGGCCGCCTCGCCCTGGTCATCGGCGGCCCGTCCGCGTCCGTCGACCTCGACACGGTCCGGCAGCTGCTGGGCGTGATGGGGTCGGTGGTCGTGTCGGCGACCCAGCAGGTGGCGCCCGCCGGCACCGATCCGCGCACCAGGACTCAGATCGCGTCGTGGGCGGCGCTGCTCACCGACGACATCGTCTCAGGGGCGACGACGACACTGTCCGACCCGGCGCACCGGCAGCGGGCCGCCGGGTACTGGCTCCTCGGGCAGATGCTGGCGGGCGCGCGCCTGTCCGGTGACACCCGGCCACTGCCCGCGAGGATGGTTCGCCGTGCAGCCGCCGCAGCCGCGACGGCGGAGATCACCGAGACGCGCGACACCGACGTCGAGCTGAGGCACGGCACCACGGCTCCTGCCCACGGCGATGCCGCGTTCGCGTCGTGGTTCGACGCCTCCGACTTCGACGGCGATGCCCTTCACCTGCTGCTCCGGGAGGTGGGTGACGACCCCGCCGAGCAGTCGGCGCTGCTGGCCGAGCCGCTACCCGACTCGACGGTGGCCGGCAGCGCACTCGACAACGCGAGAGGTGACCGTCTCACCCTGGGCGAACATCTCGTCCGGCGCTGGATCACGTTCGAGGCCAACGGATCCCAGACGCACCCGGACCTGCACCTCCAGACCGACGACGACCTCACCCGGATGCTCGAGGGCGTCTCGGCGGGCTCGACCACCGAGGCGGCCGAGATACGGGCTCGGCTCATGCTCGAGGTCTCCCGCGCCAGCGCCCATGCGATGGGCGAAGCCTCCACGACCCGTATCTACAACCGTGCAGCGGGGGCGGTCGAGCACCAGGTCGTCGAGTGGCTCTCCGCCATGCACGCCAACGTCGACCGCGCCCTGGGGCAGCCGGTCCTCAGCGCGAGGGCCGGCTACAGCGCCGAGACGGCGACCGGCCCGCAGCCGAGTCTGGACGCACACGAGCTCTCCGGTGTCGTGGCCGCGCTCGCCCTCGACACGGGCATGGGGCTGCACGCCCGTGCACCCTCCGCCGCGTACGGCCGTCTCGTCGAGACCGAGATCGAGAGTGCGAGACAGGCCACGCTGTCCGGCGAGGACCCGACCCGCGGCGTCGCACGCCTCGGCTTCTTCGACCAGGCCGCCTCGGCAGCGCTCGTCGGAGTCGCCCGGCGCCAGGACGACCTGAACCGGTCGGCATGGGAGTCGACGGCGGAGACCGCCCACGTCGTCGACGAGATCCGCCGCGCCGGCCCTGCAGGCCTGGTCTCGGTGGTGCAGACCTATGCGAGCGGCGGAAGCCTGCGCACGCCCGAGGAGGACCTGCTCATCTCGGTGGTCCGATCCGACGTCGAGCTGCAGCAGACCGAGCTGGACGACAGCCGGCGCGCCGCCCTCCTCGCGCGCATCGAGGGCCTCGTCGGTCACCGGTCCGGAGAGGTCGGCGCTGCATTCCGCGAGGGGGCAGGCCGGGCTCCCTGCTTGGCGACGGCGCACAGCCTCAGGAAGGCGCGTGAGGACGAGATCCGCGCCGCGTGGAACGCCGTGCGCGACAGCAGATCGACTGATCGCCTCGAAGGTGGGCGCCCGAGACGGTCGCCCGACCACACGATCGCGCACGTGGCCGAAGGGCGTAACGGCCGCATCCCCGAGCTCGACAGTCTGCCTCGCGGCAAGAACTCGACCATCAAACTCGTCGAGTCCGACGACGACCTTCGAGACCTGACCGAGACTCTCACCCGGGGCGCAACCCCGCTGGAGCCTGGCCGGTACCCGGGCACGCGCTGGCTCAGGGATGATGGCGTAGAGGTGCGACTCCGCGAGTCCTCGACGTCCGGAGGCGCCACGATCGACCTCGTGTTTCCGGACGGTTCCAAGAGGAAGGTTCACATCCGATGAGGTGGGGACAGCCGGCATCTCGGCTGACACACGAGGAACAGCTCGACGAGATCCTGGCACGGGCAGCCGACGACTGGGTTGATCCTGGCGACGTCTTCGACGTCGCCAGGTACGCCTGGCCGATCGACGAGGACGCCTTCGTCGAACAGGCCATCGGCCTCGTCAGCGAGCTCGTCCTGGAGCACCTGTTGATCCCGGGCGACGTCACTCGAGAGGGTTTCCACCCGTGGCCGCTTGCACCCCGGGAGGCGTGCCGCCGCATCGCCGAGGTGTGGCGCAGCGACCACGCGGAGGCACAGAACTCGTTCTTCGTGTGGTTCGAGGCAACCTCCGAAGGCGACGAGCGGGGACGGCGTGCCTGGCTCGTCGACCGGCCGATCGACGATTGACGCGGCCGGTTCGCCCCGCGGGGCGACCACGATCGGCTCAGACAGCCGCGGCGTCTTTCCGCTGACGACTCGGGACGGACGGCGCAGAGCTTCGGACCGGCCGATAATCTCGGCGACATGGTGACGCGCAGGCCCTACCTCGACCACACGCCTGTGGCGCTCGCCCACCGGGGTGGCTCGCTCTACGCCCCGAACATCGGCTTCGAGAACACCATGACCGCCTTCGGCAATGCTGTGGCGCTCGGCTACACCCACCTCGAGACCGACGTGCACGTGACGCACGACGGGATGCTCGTCGCCTTTCACGACACCCGGCTCGACCGGGTCAGCAACGCGCGCGGGCTCATCCGCGACCTGCCGTGGTCGCAGGTCTCCTACGCGGTGGTGGGCGACGGCGAGCACGTCCCCTTGCTCACGGACGTGCTCGACGCGTGGCCCGACATCAACGTCAACATCGACCTCAAGGCGCCTGGAACCGCGCTCCCGCTGTGGCAGCTCATCGAGGAGCGAGGACTGCACGACCAGGTCTGTGTCGGCTCGTTCTCGCAGCGCAACATCTCCCAGTTCCGGCGTCTCTCACAGAACCGCGTCGCCACGGCCGCTGCGGAGGTGGGCACGGCGTTGGCCCGATTCGGTCCGCGCTGGCTGACAGCCCTGCTGCGCACTCCTGCCGACGTCTTCCAGGTCCCGCCGACCGTGCCCCTGCGCGGCCGGTCCGTCAAGGTCGTCACGCGCGGCCTGGTCGACGCGGCCCACCGCCACGGCAAGCAGGTGCACGTGTGGACCATCGACGAGGCGGACGAGATGCACCGCCTGCTCGACCTCGGCGTCGACGGCCTCGTGAGCGACCGCATCGACGTGCTCAGGGACGTCCTCGTCGAGCGCGGATCCTGGACTGGACGGCCCTGATCTCAGCGGACCAGCACGTGACCCCGGTCCGTGCTGAGTCGCGTCCACCGGCCGTGTGCAGAGATCGAGGCCGGCTCCCCCGCGACCGTGAAGCCAAGCACGTGTGCACCGAACGCCAGGGCCGCCGCGATCGGCGGCACGGTGTCACTCATCGCCGCCCAGGTGCGTCGTCGCAGCGCTTCGACGGCATGCGCTCCGGCACCGTTCGGCGTTCCCTCCGCAACCTGCGAGATCCCTTGCCGCGCAATGGAGTCCACAACTTCGCCGTCGAGCTGACCCACCGGCTCCCACCCGTCACGCGGAGGCGTCAGGCCGCTCCAGGGTGCACGCACTGTCGTGGGAGGCACGCTGAGCACCGAGCCGGCGCCGTCCCGAGCCAGTCGGTCGGACACCGACGCGAACGACACCGTGGAGTCGACCGCGTCCGACGGCGCGATCGTCACCACTCGCATACCGAGCACGGTCCCGTCGCCCATGAGACCGCTGCCCTCGATCACCGCGACGGTCGCAACGAGCAGGCCGCCCAGCACCTGCAGGCGAACGGCGCCGTCGGGGTTGGCCTTGCGTGCGCGCGCCAGATAGGTGCCGAGGTCGGCGAGACCGCGCGGGTCGCCGAAGTCGATCTGAGCATTGCCGGTCACCGGCGCCGCCGGCGGAACGGGGCCGGCTCGCCCTCGTGCGTGCGCAGCGAGGCGCGCTCCTCGGGGCGCATGCGGCGCGGCGACTCGCTCGTGAAGTCGTAGAGCGCCAGCTCGGTCTCGGCCACGGCGTAGACGCGGCGCTCCCCTGCGGCTGGGTCGACGCCGTCGGGGTCGGTGACGATGTAGGCGACGTCGAAACCCGCCCCGCCCACCCGGGAGACCCACATCTGGATCTCGACCGGCTCATGCCGGAAGCCGAGCGGCCGGCGGTACTCGATCTCGTGGCGCGACACGAGCACGCCCTCGTCGAGCAGCGACTTGTCGCCGGCGCCACCCCCGTCGAACCAGTCGCGGAACGCGATCACGCGCGCGTCCTCGAGCAGCCGCAGGAACTGCACGTTGTTGATGTGCGCGTACGCGTCCATGTCGGACCAGCGCAGCGACACCTGCGCTGCGTAGGGCCTCGCCTGCGGTTCGCCGGTCTGGGTCATGGGCCCATCCTTCCAGCCCCCGGCGTGGCCGCTCGTCCACATCCCTGTCGGTGGACGGCCCACCGTCCACAGCCCGGGTATGCCGGTCGGCCCGGTCGGTGGGGCCACGTAGGTTGGGTGCCATGACGTCACCCCTCGCCGCTCCCCCCGTTGCCGACGTCGATCCCGCCCTGCGCGAACGGGCGACCACCGCGCTCCGGCGCCTTGTGGGGCGGGACGACGTCGACTTCCGCGACGGTCAGCTCGAGGCGGTCAACGAGCTCGTCGCCGGCCGACGACGGGTTCTGGTCGTGCAGCGCACCGGCTGGGGCAAGTCGGCCGTCTACTTCGTCGCGACGGCCCTGCGCCGCGCCGAGGGGGCCGGCCCCACGGTCATCGTCAGCCCGCTCCTGGCGCTCATGCGCGACCAGATCGCTGCGGCGGAGCGCGCCGGCATCCGGGCCGTGACGCTCAACTCCACCAACGCGGACGAGTGGGGTGCGGTCTCGGGCGCGCTCACCCGCGGCGAGGTCGACGTGCTGCTCGTCAGCCCCGAGCGCCTCAACAACCCCCGCTTCCGCGACGAGCAGCTGCCCGCGCTGGCCGAGTCCTGCGGCCTGCTCGTCGTCGACGAGGCCCACTGCATCAGCGACTGGGGCCACGACTTCCGGCCCGACTACCGCCGCATCCGCGACCTGCTGACGACGCTGCCCGAGCGCACCCCGGTGCTCGCCACCACGGCCACCGCCAACGCCCGGGTCGTCACCGACGTCGTCGAACAGCTCGGCGCCGGCGGGCGTGACGTGCTCACCCTGCGTGGCCCGCTGGCTCGCGCGTCGCTGCGCCTCGGGGTGCTGCCACTGGCCGCGCCCGAGCAGCGACTGGCGTGGCTCATCGCGCACCTCGGCGACCTGCCGGGTTCGGGCATCGTCTACGCACTCACCGTGGCCGCCGCCGAGGACGTCGCGGTCGCCCTGCGCGAGGCCGGCCACCAGGTCGCCGCCTACACCGGTCGCACCGAGCCAAGTGAACGCATCCGGCTCGAGGAGGCGCTGCGCGACAACCAGGTCAAGGCCCTCATCGCGACGTCGGCCCTCGGCATGGGCTTCGACAAGCCCGACCTCGGCTTCGTCCTGCACCTCGGCGCGCCGTCGTCGCCCGTCGCCTACTACCAGCAGGTCGGCCGTGCCGGTCGCGCCACCGACCGGGCCGACGTGCTGCTCATGCCAGGGCCCGAGGACAAGGACATCTGGCGCTACTTCGCGTCCGCATCGATGCCAAGGCAGGACCAGGCCGACGCCGTCGTGCGGGCCCTCACCGAGTCCGAGCGACCGCTGTCGACCATGGCGCTCGAGACGATCGTCGACGTGCGACGCACCCGGTTGGAGCTGCTCCTCAAGGTGCTCGACGTCGACGGGGCCGTGCACCGCGTCCCCGGCGGCTGGACCGCGACGGGCGAGCCGTGGACCTACGACGCCGAGCGCTACGGGCGTGTCTCCGAGGCCCGTGAGCGCGAGCAGCAGCTCATGGTCGACTACGAGCGCACCGACCGGTGCCGCATGGCGTTCCTGCAGGAGTGCCTCGACGACGACTCGGCCGAGCCGTGCGGGCGCTGCGACCGGTGCACCGCGCCGTGGTTCGACACCACGATCCCCGAGGCCGCCGTCAACACCGCTCGCTCTCGGCTCGAGCGTCCGGGCGTCGTCCTCGAGCCCAGGGCGCAGTGGCCCAGCGGCATGGACCGCCTCGGCGTGCCCCTCAAGGGCAAGATCGCCCCGGCCATCGCCATGGGTGAGGGGCGCGCGGTGGCCCGCCTGAGCGATCTGGGATGGGGGCAACGCCTGCGTGAGCTGCTGCGCGGCGATGACCGCGACGTGCCCGCCGAAGCCGTCCGGGCCTGCGTCGACGTGCTCGCCGGATGGGGCTGGGCTGAGCGGCCGGCCGCGATCGTCTCGGTGCCGTCGCGACGCCGACCACAGCTCGTCGGGTCACTCGCGGCCGGCCTCGGTCAGCTCGGGCGCCTCCCTTACCTCGGGTCGCTCGACCTCGTCGAGGGGGGCCCCGTCGGCGAGCCAGGCGGCAACAGCGCCTTCAGGCTCGCCAACGTGTGGGGTCGGCTGGCGGTCGGTCCCGAGCTGGCCGCGTCGCTCGCAGGGGTGCCGGGTCCGGTCCTGCTCGTCGACGACGTCAGCGACTCCCGCTGGACGCTCACCGTCTGCGCCGGGTTGTTGCGCGAGGCGGGCGCTTCAGCCGTGCTCCCGCTGACCCTCGCGCTCGAGGCGTGACACGCGTCGCGGCCCCGGGCTCTCGTGGTGAGGCGGCCAGTAGGGTCGTCGTGTGAGTGCCGACGCCCCCGCTGAGCCGCGCCCGCTGCCACCACTCGAGGACCTCCTCGACGTGCTGACCCTGCGCGACATCGGGACGGCCAGGATCGCCGTCACCGACGTGCTGGGACGTGACGCCGCGGAGTCCATCGGAGCGACCTCGGCGCGCGTCTTCGAAGGCCGCAGCCAGAAGATGCCGCACGGGCGCGTCTTCGGCGGCCAGGTGCTGGCACAGTGCGTCATGGCCGCCGGCATCACGGTGCGCGACGTCAACGACGGCGACGGCACCCGGCCGATCCACTCGCTGCACGGCTACTTCATGCGGCCCGGCGACGACACCCTGCCGATCCGCTTCGCGGTCGAGGAGATGCGCGACGGCAACTCCTTCTCGACCCGACGAGTTCACGCGGTGCAGAAGGGCGCGCCGATCATGTCGATGACGTGCTCTTTCCAGGAGCGGGCCGGCGGCCTCGACCACCAGGACCCGATGCCCGCCGTTGCGGGTCCCGACGGACTCGTCTCCCTCGCCGACACCTTCCGGGGCGTCGACCACCCGGGGGCGAGGCACATCGCGGAGTCCAGGCCCATCGAGATGCGACCCGTCGAGAGCAACATGTTCCTCGACGCGGGCCAGCAGCAGGTCGCCACCAACCACGTCTGGATGCGGGCCATCGGTCGCCTGCCCGACGACCCGCTGCTGCACGCCGCCGTCCTCGCCTACTCCAGCGACTACTCGCTGCTCGAACCAGTGCTGCGGCGCCACGGCATGGTCTGGACCGACCCGCGGCTGCGGGTTGCGAGCCTCGACCACTCCATGTGGTTCCACCGAGAGGCCCGGGCCGACGACTGGCTGCTGTATGCCCAGCAGTCCCCCTCGGCGGTCAGCGGACGCGGGCTGTCGATCGGTGAGATGTTCTCGCAGGACGGCATGCTCGTCGCGACCACCGCTCAGGAGGGCATGGTGCGCGTCAAGGAGTCCTGACGCCGCAGATCCACCCGTGCGGCGAGCCGCCTCCGGCTATGCCCGGCATGGTCGGCTGACCAGGCCCTCGCCGGGCCGGGCTGGTCCCGTGTCAGTCCTCGAGCCGGAAGCCGAGCTTGACCGTCACCTGCCAGTGCGCGACGGCTCCGTCGGTGAGCTGGCCACGGATGTCCTTCACCTCGAACCAGTCGAGGTTGCGCAAGGTCGAGCTCGCCTTGGCGACCGCATTCCCGACGGCGGCCTCGATCCCGTCGGGCGATGATCCGACGACCTCGGAGATCGAATACACGTGGTTGGCCATGGCTTCTCGATTCGCTCAAGGCACCCGGGCTCTCCGAGCCGCCTCGAACCAAACTAGACCCCTCGTCAGGCCACGACCGGGCTTCGCCGATCGATCTCTGACCGGCGACCGCTCGGACCTCAGGCAGTGCGCACCACCGCGACGTCGTGCCCGTCGAGCCAGACCCCGTGCTCGTCGACGATCGGCGCACGACCCCAGGACGCGAGGACGTGCTGCACGTCGCCGTCCAGAGCCACCACCTGGCTCCGGACAGCGAGGTTGCAGACGACGTGCACGGAGCCGCGCGACAGCACCAGCCAGCGCTCGTTCTCGTCGAACCGGACCGACGTCGAGCGCAGGTCACCCGATGCGACGTCCGGCTGGGTGCGGCGGACCCGGATCAGCTCACGGTAGAAGTGGAGCATCTCGATGTGGCCGGGCGCCGCGGGCTCCCTCCAGTCGAGCACGCTCTGGTCGCGGGTGGCAGGGTCCTGCGGATCGGGCACATCGGCCTCGTCCCAGCCGTGCGCCGCGAACTCGGCCCGTCGGCCCGACCGCACGGCGTCGGCGAGCCACTCCTCCTCGAACGAGGTGAAGAAGGCGAAAGGGGTGCTCGCCCGCCACTCCTCGCCCATGAAGACCATGGCCGTGTAGGGCGAGAGCAGGTAGAGGGCGGCCCCGATCGCCTGCTGGCCCGGCGAGACCTGCTCGCTGATGCGGTCTCCGGTGGCGCGGTTGCCGACCTGGTCGTGGGTCTGCAGGTAGGCGAGGAACTGGTGCCCCGAGTGCGCAGCGGGGTCCACCCGCGCACCCCACACGGATCCGCGGAACGTCGAGAACCGGCCGTCGTGCAGGAAGGCGTCGGTCAGGGTCTTCGCCAGAACCGAGATCGCACCGCCGTCTGGCCATGCCTCCGTGCCGCCCGCGAAGTCGGCGTAGTAGCCCTGGGTCTCACCGGTGAGGGCGACGTGGAGGGCGTGATGGACGTCGTCGTCCCACTGCGCCGTCATGCCGCGGCCACCCTGCGCCGTCGGTGTGACCATCATCGCGTCGTTGAGGTCGCTCTCGGCGATGAGGTCGAGTGGGCGGCCGAGCTCCGTTGCCAGAGAGGCAGTCTCGTCGGATAGCTGCGCGAGGATGTGATGCTCGGAGCCGTCTCGCAGCTCGTGGACCGCGTCGAGCCGCAGCGCGTCGACGTGGAACTCTCGGAACCAACGGAGGGCGTTGTCGACGACCCAGCGGCGCACCTCGTGGCTGCCGTCGGCGTCGAGGTTCACGGCCGGGCCCCATGGGGTCGTGTGGGTGTCGGTGAAGTAGGGACCGAACTCGGCAAGGTAGTTGCCGGTCGGGCCGAGGTGGTTGTAGACGACGTCGAGGCAGACGCCCAGTCCCCGGGCATGGCACGCGTCGACGAAGCGCTGGAAGGCCGCCGGTCCGCCGTACGCGTGCTGCACGGCATACGGGGCCACGCCGTCGTAGCCCCACCCGTGCGTTCCACCGAAGGCCGACACGGGCATGACCTCGACGACGTCGACACCGAGCTCGACGAGGTGGTCGAGGTGGCCGATGGCGGCATCGAGAGTGCCCTCGCGCGTGAAGGTGCCGAGGTGGAGCTCGTAGACGACGCCGCCGAGCACGCCCCGGCCGCCCCTCGCGCCGGGCCAGTCGTCGTCGGCCCAGGCGTGCGCTGCCGCGTCGAAGCTGCGGCTGGGACCGTGCACCCCGAAGGGCTGCCACGGGCTGCGCGGGTCGGGTCTCGGGTCGCCGCCGTCGAGACTGAACGCGTAGTCGACGGAGTCCCCGCTCGGCGGCGTCCATGACCACCACCCGCCGTCCCTCGGCTCCATGGCGTCACGGTCGGCGTCAGCCCCGGCCCCAGCCCCGGCGACCGGGCTGACGAGCACGTCGACGCTGCGGGCCGAGGGCGCCCAGACGCGGATCGGGTCTGCGGTCATGCGTCGTCACGTACCCGCACGAGCAGCGCTACGGGCAGGCCGTTCCGCCCACCGTCACCGGCGGCGTCACCGCCGATGAGCTCGGAGAGCCGGACCTGGCCCCCCGAGAAGGTGCGAGCGGTCACGGCGTCGGACCAGTCGCCGTCCGGGAGATCGACCGTCGCCTCGCCGAATCCGCCTGTGTCGGCGAGTCGCCCCGCGAGCCGTGTCACGACGGTGATGACCTCGACGCCCTCCTGGGTGCCTCGACCGAAGGTCACGGCGTGGGGTGACGTCGTCGCGATCGGCACGTACGTCGCACCCTCGCCCGTGAAGCACTCCGGCCAGCCGCGGCGCGTCCTCAGCGCTGCAGCCGTCACGAGCAGCTTCTCGTCCGACAGGTCGGACGGCGCGGCGCCCTCGTCGAGCCGCGCGAGGCGGGCCCGTCGGTCGTCGTAGTCGACGAGGCGGCGGTTGTCGGGGTCGACGAGCGAGAGGTCGACGAGGTCGGTGCCCTGGTAGACGTCCGGCACCCCGGACATCGTGAGCTGGACCAGCTTCTGCCCCAGCACGTTGGCCCGCGTCTCCCTGCGCGTTGCCAGGACCCACGCCTCCACGTGCGCCGCGATCTCCGGCGTCGACACGACTCCGGCCACGAAACGCTCGACGGCCGACTCGTAGGCCTCGTTCGGCTCGGTCCACCGCGTGTGCAGCTTCGACTCGCGGATCGCCTTGAGCGCGTAGGCCTGGAGCCGCTCCTCGCTGATCGGCCACGCGCCGACGACGGTCTGCCACAGGAAGTACTCGGTGAGCGCGTCCAGCTCGTCGGCACGCACCGCGCCGGCCAGCTCGCGGGCGGTGCGCACCCAGGCGGCCCACTGCCCGGGCCGCTCGGACAGCACATACAACCGGGCCCGCACGTCCTCGGACCGCTTCGTGTCGTGCGTCGAGAGCGTCGTCATCGTCTGCGGCCACGAGTCGAGGAGGTTCAGCGCGAACCGGTGGAACTCGTCGGTCGCCAGCCCCACCTGCCTCGGGTCGCCCCCGACCTCGTTGAGGCCGACGAGGCGCACGTAGCGGTAGTACGCGGTGTCCTCTATCGCCTTGGCCATCGCCGGCCCGCACGTCTGCTGGAAACGCACGACGAACTCGTCGCGAGCGGTCTCGTCCTGGACCTGCCCCTCGCCGAGCGCGAGGTCGACGAGACCTTCGGCGCTGGCGCGGTCGAGCGTGTCGTAGTGCTCGCCGGCGCCCTCCGCGAGGGCGAGCTCGAGCGGCTCCGCCGACAGGCCCTCGCGCGGGTGCCCGGGGCGGATGTAGACCCGGTAGCGGTCCATGCCCACGAGCATCGCCTCGAGCACCTCGCGGGCCGATGCCTGGTCGAGGTCCGGTCGGGCGCGGGCCACGAGCCGCATGAGCCGGCTCACCTCGGTCGCCAGCATGACGGTGACCACCCAGCGCTTCGACTCGGCGACGATGGCGTCGAGGTCCTGGCGCTCCCCGAGCAGCTGCTCGGACAGCCCGGCCAGCGGCTCGGCGCCCTCGGGGTCGACGAACAGGCCACCGACACGCAGCAGGGCGTCGTAGCCGGTCGTGCCGGCCGTGTGCCACGCGTGCGGCAGCTGCTCCTTGCCCTCGAGGATCTTCTCGACGACGACCCAGGTATCACCGGTCGCCTCGGCCAGGCGCTCGAGGTAGCCCTCGGGGTCGGCGAGCCCGTCGGGGTGGTCGATGCGCAGCCCGTCGATCGTGCCCGACCGCACCCCGTCGACGAGCAGCGTGTGGGTCGCGTCGAAGACCTCGGGCTCCTCGACGCGTACGGCGATGAGCGACGTCACGTCGAAGAAGCGTCGGTAGTTCAGCTCGGAGTCGCCGACCGTCCACGACGCGAGCCGGTAGTGCTGCGCGTCGAGCAGCTGATCCAGCGGCAGGGAGAGGTCCGTGCCCGGAGCGACCGGGAAGACGTGGTCGTAGTACCGCACGACCGACTCGCCGCCCTGCTCACCGACGGAGATCTCCCCGGCGGCCAGGACCTCGTCGAGCGGGCGCCCGAGGACGGGCAGCAGGATGCGCCCGTCCTGCGCGTCCCAGTCGACGTCGAACCACACGGCATACGCGGAGCCTCGTCCCTCACGCAGCACCGACCACAGGGGAGCGTTGAGCGACAAGGGAGTCGGCGTGGTCATGTGGTTGGGCACGACGTCGACGACGATGCCGATGCCTGCCGCGTGGGCACGCTCGACGAGGCGGGCGTATGCCGCGTCGCCGCCGATGCCCTCGGCCACCCGTGAGTGGTCGGTGACGTCGTAGCCGTGCTTCGAGCCCACGGTCGCCTGGAGGATCGGCGACAGGTAGAGGTGCGTCACGCCCAGCGTCGCCAGGTGGTCGACCAGCGACGCCGCGTCGTCGAGGGTGAAGTCCGGCTCGAGCTGGAGCCGGTGGGTCGAGACCGGCGCGCTGGCGTACCTCACGCCGTGGCCTCCTCGGTGACGCCCGGGATGATGGGCGAGACGACCTCACGCGGACACCTCAGCACGACGATGCTGCGCGGCTGGACCTGGATCTGCCACGTGGGTTCGAGATGGTTGGCCTGCACGTCGTGCAGGGCCGTGTCGATGACCGGGATCCACTCCGTGCCGTACTCCTCCTCGGGCAGCGTGAAGGTCAGCGGCCCGTTGTGGGCGTTGAACATCACGAGGAACGAGTCGTCGTGGATCGTCTGCCCCCGCGGGTCGGGTTCGGGGATGGCCGAGCCGTTGAGGAAGACCATGAGCGACTTCGCGAGGCCGTTGCTCCACGCCTCGTCGTCCATGTGCTCGGCGTCCGGCGTGAACCAGGCGATGTCGCCGAGCTCGCTCTCGCCGCCGTGGTCGGCGCTGCCGGCGAAGAAGCGCCGACGACGGAAGACCGGGTGCTCGCGGCGGAGCTTGACGAGCGACTGGGTGAACGTCAGGAGCTTCTGGTCGTCGTCGTCGAGGATCCACTGGATCCACGAGATGTCGTTGTCCTGGCAGTAGCCGTTGTTGTTGCCGCCCTGCGTGCGACCGAGCTCGTCGCCGTGCAGCAGCATCGGGACGCCCTGCGAGAAGAGGAGGGTGGTGAGGAAGTTGCGCTGCTGCCGCAGCCGCAGGTCGCGGACGGTCGGGTCGTCGGAGGGCCCCTCGACGCCGCAGTTCCACGACCGGTTGTGGCTCTCGCCGTCGTTGTTGCCCTCGCCGTTGGCCTCGTTGTGCTTCTCGTTGTAGGACACGAGATCGCGCAGCGTGAAGCCGTCGTGGGCCGTGACGAAGTTGATCGACGCGATGGGCTTGCGAGCCGAGTGCTCGTAGAGGTCGCTGGAACCTGTGAAGCGAGAGGCGAACTCACCGAGCGCGCCGCCCTCCCCACGCCAGAAGTCGCGGACCGTGTCGCGGAACTTGCCGTTCCACTCGGTCCACAGCGGCGGGAAGTTGCCGACCTGGTAGCCACCCTCGCCGACGTCCCACGGCTCGGCGATGAGCTTGACCTGGCTGACGACAGGGTCCTGCTGGATGAGGTCGAAGAACGCCGACAGCTTGTCGACCTCGTGGAACTGGCGGGCCAGGGTCGCGGCCAGGTCGAAGCGGAAGCCGTCGACGTGCATCTCGGTGACCCAGTAGCGCAGCGAGTCCATGATGAGCTGGAGCACGTGTGGGCTGCGCATGAGCAGGCTGTTGCCCGTGCCGGTCGTGTCGTAGTAGTGCGACAGGTCGTCGCTGACCAGGCGGTAGTAGCTGTTGTTGTCCAGGCCGCGGAACGCCAGCGTCGGGCCCATGTGGTTGCCCTCGGCCGTGTGGTTGTAGACGACGTCGAGGATGACCTCGATGTTCGCCGCGTGCAGCGCCTTGACCATCGCCTTGAACTCGAGCACCTGCTGGCCGCGATGCCCGCCGGCGGCGTACTCGTTGTGCGGCGCGAGGAAGCCGATGGTGTTGTAGCCCCAGTAGTTCGACAGCCCGCGGTCGACGAGCGGCGCGTCCTGGACGAACTGGTGCACGGGCATGAGCTCGATGGCGGTGATCCCGAGGTCACTGAGGTGCTTGATCATCGCCGGGTGCGCGATGCCGGCGTACGTTCCCCGGATCTCCTCGGGGATCTCGGGGTGCAGCTTCGTGAGGCCCTTGACGTGGGCCTCGTAGATGACGCTCTCGTGGTACTCGTGGCGCGGCGGGCGGTCGTCGCCCCAGTCGAAGAACGGGTTGATGACGATCGAGTGCATCGTGTGCCGCACGCTGTCGTCGGTGTTGACCTTCGTCGTCGTGGCGGCCTTGGCGTCGCCGAAGGTGTACGAGTAGAGCGACTGGTCGTTCTCTGCCTGACCCTCGATCGCCTTCGCGTAGGGGTCGAGCAGGAACTTGCTGGGGTTGCAGCGGTGGCCGTTGGCCGGGTCGTAGGGTCCGTGCACTCGGAAGCCGTAGCGCTGCCCGGGCTGCACGTAGGGCACGTAGCCGTGCCAGACGAAGCCGTCGACCTCGGGCAGGTCGAGGCGGGTCTCGTTCAGGTCGTCGTCGAGCAGGCAGAGCTCGATGCGCTCCGCGACCTCGGAGAAGACGGCGAAGTTCACTCCTGAGCCGTCGTAGGTGGCCCCCAGGGGGTAGGGCTTGCCGGGCCAGATCTCCATGCAACTACTTCCGTCGTCGGTCGCGACCGGTTGGCCGCGGTGCCACCGTGTGGCACTGGGCGGACGACGGTGGCCGCAGGCGCCATTCTTGCCTGCTCGCCCCGGGGCCACGCAACACCGGCCGTATGCCGGTCGGCGAGTCGCGTGGTCCGTCAGCTCGCACGTCCTTGCTCTCAGTACCCGATGAAGTCCAACCGGCGACGCGGCAGAGCGGCTTCACCCTTCACCCACGAGCTCCCTCGGAAGGCCCTGACCGTGTCGCACTCTGCGGGGCTGGACTGCCTGGGTTCTGTCGACTTCCTTTGACAGGCATCCGCCCGTCACCAGGGGATCACCCGCCCGTCGCGCAGGAAGGCCCCGGACGGTCCGTCGTCGGGCAGCAGGGCAGCCGCGAGCACCGAGGCCGCCCCCTCCTCGACCGGCCGCGCGCCCATCTGCTCGGCGCCCGGCCAGGTCGCCGTCAACCCCGGACAGACGGCATTGACCAGGACCGGCGTGCCGGCGAGTTCGACTGCCAGCGTGGACGTCAGGGCGTTGAGAGCGGCCTTGCTGACCCCGTAGCTCGCCGCGGCACCGCCTCGCTGCGTCAGGCCGAACTGCTCGTCGCCGTGCGACCCGCCACCGCTCGAGACGTTGACGACCCGAGGGTGCGGGCTCTCGCGCAGCAGCGGCAGGAGCACCTGGGTCAGTCGCCACGGTCCGAAGAGGTTGGTCTCCATGACCCGGTGCGCGGCGTCGAGGTCGGCCACGGATGCCACCTCGGTCCAGTCGACGAACGCGGCGGCGTTGTTGACGAGGACGTCGAGGCGACCGGCGGCGTCTCGGACCGCCGCCGGTACCGCCTCGACGGCCTGCGCATCGGTCACGTCGAGGTCCAGGTCCAGGGCCCGCACGTCGCCCTCGGCGGCCAGCTCGGCAGCCGTCGCGCGCGCAGCCTCGGCGACGCGACCGGACGCGAGCACCGTGACCCCCCGCCGGGCGAGGTCGACGACGAGCTGGCGGCCGATGCCACGGGTGGCTCCGGTGACGAGGGCGACGGTGTCGGTCACGGCTTCCTCTTGGCAGTCCCGATGCCTGGCAGAGAAACGCTGGCACCCCCGGACCGCCGAGGGAAGGATCCTGTCCACCCTTTGGTGGACGGCATACCTGGTGTGCGACAGTCGCTGTCGCGCGTGCGGGCCGGCTACAGGGCCCCGCCCAGGGTGACGCCGCCGTCGATCGTCAGCGTCTGGCCGGTGATCCACGAGGCGTCGCTGCTCAGGAGGAAGCTGACGGCGCCCGCGACGTCCTCGGGAAGCCCGAGCCGCTTCATCGGGTAGGCGCGCACGACCTTCTCCTCGCGGCCCTCGTAGAGCGCCTCCGCGAACTTCGTCTTGACGACCGCCGGTGCGACGGCGTTCACGCGCACGTCGGGGCCGAGCTCGTAGCCGAGCTCGGTCGTCAGGTGGATGAGCGCCGCCTTGGAGACGCCATACCAGCCGATCACGCCCGACGCACCCTGGCCGGCGACCGACGCGAGGTTGACGACGGAACCCGGGTGCGCCTCGTCGCCGAGGCCCGCGGCCACGGCCTTCTTGATCCACGAGAACGCGGCGACGACGTTGACGTCGAGCACCTTCCGCGCGACGTCGACGTCCGAGTCGAGCATCGGACCGTAGGCGGGGTTGATGCCGGTGTTGTTGACGAGCAGGTGCAGCCCGCCGAACGTCTCGCGCGCGGCGGCGACGACCTCGTCCTGGTGCGCCTCGTCGGCGGCGTTGCCGGCGATGCCGAGGGCGTGCCCGGGGCCGCCGAGCTGCTCGACCGCCTCGGCGAGCGCCTCGGGCTTGCGCGCGGTGATGACGACCTTGGCGCCCTCCGCGACGAGGCGCTCGGCGATGCCGAGGCCGATGCCGCGGCTCGCCCCGGTGACGATCGCGACGGCTCCGGAGTGAGCCCCCATCAGAAGCCGAGGTCCCGGCCGATGAGCTCCTTCATGATCTCGTTGGAGCCGGCCCAGATCTTCGTGACGCGGGCGTCGCGCCAGGCGCGGGCCACGCGGTACTCGTTCATGAAGCCGTAGCCGCCGTGCAGCTGGACGCAGTGGTCGAGCACGTCGTTCTGCACCTGCGAGCTCCACCACTTGGCCTTGGCGGCGTCGACGGCGGAGAGCTTGCCGTCGGCGTGCGCGGCGACGCAGTCGTCGACGTACGCCTCGGCGACCTCGATCTTCGTGACCAGCTCGGCCATCAGGAACTTGTTGTGCTGGAAGGCCCCGATCGGCTGGCCGAACGCCTTGCGGTCCTTGGCGTACTGGATCGTCTCCTCGAGGATCTTCTTCGCGTGGGCGACGTTGGAGACGGCCGCTCCGATGCGCTCCTGCGGAAGACGCTGCATCATCGCGATGAAGCCCATGCCCTCCTCGCCGAGGCGGTTCTCGTCAGGCACCCGCACGTTCTCGAAGAACAGCTCGGCGGTGTCGGACTCGTCCATGCCGACCTTGTCGAGCTTGCGGCCGTTGACGAAGCCCTCCATGCCGCGCTCGACCATGAAGAGGGTGATGCCCTTGGCGCCCTTGGACGGGTCGGTGCGCGCCGCCACGATGACGAGGTCGGCCTGGTAGCCGTTGGTGATGAAGGTCTTGGAGCCGTTGAGGAGCCAGCCATCGCCGTCGCGCACGGCCGTGGTCTTGAGGGCGGCGAGGTCGGAGCCGCCCGATGGCTCGGTCATCGCGATGGCGCAGATCAGGTCGCCGCTCGCCATGCCGGGCAGCCAGCGCTGCTTCTGCTCCTCGGTGCCGAGGTCGACGATGTAGGGCGGGCACACGTCGGAGTGGATGCCGAAGCACGAGCTCGTCGCGGCGTTGAAGCGCGACATCTCCTCGGCGACGATGGCGTTGAAGCGGTAGTCGTCGACCCCTGCACCGCCGAACTCCTCGGGGATGTCGAAGCCGAAGAAGCCCTGCTTGCCCGCGGCGGTCCAGATGTCGCGGGGGATGGACTTGAGCTCGACCATCTCCTCGGCTCGCGGCGCGAGCGTGCGGGCGACGAACTCGCGCGCCGACGCGCGCATCGCCTCGTGGTCCTCGTCGTAGATGTTGCGGGGCATGGCGTCCTCCATCGGGCGTGCTCACGGGTGCGGCGCGCGCGGGTACCGATCGGTAACTAAGCGCTTGCTTAGTCTGACTCCGCTGCGGCATGCTGTCAACGTGCCGCAGCCCACCACGACGCCTCCCGCGACGAGCGCCCCGAGGTCCGACCCCGACGCGTCGACCGTCGAACGACTGCTGCAGGCCGCGGCCCACGCCTTCGCCGACAAGGGTTTCCACGCCACGACGACCCGCGACATCGCGTCCGGCGCGGGGCTCTCCCCCGCCGGCGTCTACGTCCACTTCGGGTCCAAGGAGGAGCTGCTCTTCAACCTCAGCCGCAGCGGCCACGAGTCGGCGGTCCGGCTGCTCCGCTCGGCCATCACCGACGGCCGCACGCCGGCCGAGCAGCTGGCCAACATCATGGCGCGCTTCTCCGAGTGGCACGTCGAGCAGTACCAGGTGGCCAGGGTCGTCCAGTACGAGCACCACCACCTGACGCCCGACCACCACGCCGAGGTGCTGGCCCTGCGCAAGGAGATGGACTCCCTCGTGCGCGACGTCCTCGACCGCGGCGTCACCGACGGCGCCTTCACGGTCGACGACAGCGCCGACACCGCGCTCGCGCTGCTCTCGATCGTGGTCGACGTCGCGCGGTGGTACTCCCCCACGATCCGGCGCACCCCTTCCGAGATCGGCTCGACGAACGCCGCTCTCGCCCTGCGCCTCGTCGGCGCCGCGCACTGAGCGTCGACGGCGTCGACAGCACCCGGAGCCTCGAGCGCGTGCGGACTCCCGGGCACAGCGTGCTGCAGGTGCCGGTGGCGCCGCTCGAGGCCTTCGTCCGCGCGCGTCACGCGCACTACGACCAGGCGTACGTCTCCGGCGACCCCGCCTTCGTGCACGCCCACATCACCGCCCTCGGCCCGTTCCTCCCCGCGCCGTCGCTCACGCCGGCCGCACTGGCCGAGGTGGCGCAGATCGCCTCGGGCACAGCACCTTTCAACTTCACGCTCGAACGCATCGACACCTTCCCCAACGGCATCGTCCACGTCCTTCCGGAGCCGGCGGCGCCGTTCGCCGAGCTGACGCGACGGCTGTGGGCGGCGTTCCCGCAGTGCCCGCCGTATGCCGGCGCCTTCGACGACGTCGTGCCGCACCTGACGCTCGACGCCGTCTCCGACGACGTCTCGGAGGCGTCGACCGCGCGTCACGTGGGGGCATCCCTGCCGGCGTCCTGCCGTGCGGAGGAGCTGCAGCTGGCCTGGTACGAGCCCGGCTCGTGCCGGGTGCTGCACTCCTGGCCACTCACGGGCTGAGGGAGCAGCGACGGTCAGCTCGGCGTGGAGCCGATGGCCGTTGGCGGGGTGACAGGGGCGATGCCCTCGGCGTCGCCCTGTTCTGCGTCGTCCGTCACCGGCAACCCACGGGACGGGCCGAGCTCGACGGTCAGCCGCGGGAGGAAGAACTGGACGAGCGGACCGATCGACACGGCATACAGCACGGTGCCGAGTCCGACGGGACCACCCAGCAGCCAGCCGACCGACAGGACGACCACCTCGATGGTGGTGCGCACCAGTCGGATGGAGAGGCCGGTGCGGCGGGCGAAGCCGGTCATCAGCCCGTCGCGCGGACCGGGGCCGAGCTGGCTGCCGATGTAGAGGCCGCCCGCGACGCCGTTGAGCACGATGCCGGACGTCAGGAGCACGACCCGGGCCCACCACGAGTCGGGTGGTGTCAGGAGGGCCAGGCCGGCGTCGGCGGCGAGGCCGATGACGACGACGTTGGCGACGGTCCCGAGGCCGGGCCACTGACGCAGCGGCACCCAGAGGAGCAGGACGAGTGCGCCGACGATGATCGTGACCTGCCCGAACGACAGAGGCACGTGCGTGGCGATGCCGGCGTGGAAGACGTCCCACGGGTCCAGGCCGAGCGTCGAGCGGATCATCATCGCCATCGAGACGCCGTAGAGGGTCAGCCCGACGAGCAGCTGGACGACGCGCCGGGGCAGGCGACCGGCGCGCAGCTGCTGCCGCGTGGAGATGTTGGCGAGCGGGACGTGGCGTCTCATGATGACCATCATGACGCCCAGTGGACTGCCTTTTAAGGGCCAATCGTGGGAGAGTGGACCGATGCGCACCATCTCGGCTCGCTCGCTCGCCCTTCTTCTCGGGTCGGGTCCGCTCCCCCGACCGGCGTACCGCGGGCTCGCCGACGGCATCCGCCGGCTGGTGTCCGACGGGCGCCTCCTCGTCGGGACCCGGCTGCCGAGCGAACGCACGCTGACCTCCGAGCTGGGCCTGAGCCGCACGACCGTCGGCGCGGCCCTCGACGCCCTGCGCTTCGAGGGCTTCGTCGCGACGCGACGCGGCTCGGGCAGCGTCGTCTGCCTCCCTGCCGGCCCCTCCGGCTTGGCGCTCTCGCAGGCGGGTCTCATCCCCACCGACGTGCCACCCGACGTCATCGACCTCACGTATGCCGCCCTCCCGGCCGCTGCCGGCGTCACCGCGGCGTACGAGCGCGCGCTCCTCGAGCTCCCCCGCTTCCTCGCGACCGCCGGCTACGACCCGCGCGGCCTGCCCGAGACTCGGGCAGCGGTCGCGGCGTGGTTCGAAGGACGCAGTCTGCCCACCTCACCCGACCAGGTCGTCATCACCTCCGGGGCCCATGGGGGCCTGTCAGCCGTCCTCCGGGCCTGCCTGGAGCCCGGCGACCGCGTGCTCGTCGAGAGCCCCACCTACCCGAATGCCATTGTCGGAGTGAGGCGTTCGTCGTATCGGGCAGTGCCCGCACAGCTCACCCCGACGGGGTGGGACGTCGAGGCGATCGAGGTCGCGCTGCGTCAGAGCGGCGCGCGGGCGGCATACCTCATCCCCGACCACCAGAACCCCACCGGACTCGTCATGGACGGCCCCTCGCGTGAGGCCCTGGCTCCCGTCTTCGCCAGGTCGGGCACGGTCCCCGTCGTCGACGAGACCTTCGTCGAGCTGAGTCTGGACGAGTCCCCGGGCTCGCCCTTGCCTGCGCCTTTCGCGGCTACCTCCGGCGCCACGCACACGCTCGGCAGCGCGGGCAAGACGTGGTGGGGCGGCCTCAGGGTCGGGTGGGTGCGGGCGCCCGAGGGCGCCGCCGAGGCCGTCATCGAGGCCCGGCACAGCCTCGACCTCGGCACGGCGATCCTCGAGCAGCTCGTCGTCGCCGATCTCCTGCGGCAGGGCGAGACGCTGCTCGTCGACCGGCGTCGCGAGGCCCGGACCCGCCGCGACGCCCTCGTGGCGTCTCTCCGGCGACACGTACCCGACTGGCGCTTCAGCGTGCCCAGCGGAGGTCTCAACCTCTGGTGCGAGCTGCCCGAGCCTCGCGGCGACGAGCTCGCCCGGGTCGCGGAGACGGCGGGCGTCCGCCTGGCGCGCGGTGGCCAGTTCGGGGTCGAAGGAGGCTTCACGCGGTGGGTCCGCGTGCCGTTCTGCACGGCTCCGGACGAGGCCGACGAGGTCGGTCGCCGCCTCGCGGACGCGTGGCAGCTCGCCCTCGGCGAGCGGTCCACGACACGCGACGTCACCCCTCTCATCGCCTGACCCGCCGGCGGGGTCGGTGGCTGCGAGACTGGGCGGGTGAGCAACGACGGCGCCGGGCGCATCACCTCCTGCCGGTGGGAGCACGGCAAGGTCGTCGACGAGGGCTTCCCCCTCGAGGACGTCTCCGAGCTCCTCGGGCGCGAGAGCTCGCTCATCTGGGTCGACCTGTGCGAGCCGGACCACGCCGGGCTGCGCGCCCTGTCCGCAGAGCTCGGGCTCGACCCGCACGCCGTCGAGGACGCGGTCTCCGCCGGCGAGCGACCGAAGGCGACCCGGCACGCGAAGCACACCTTCCTCACCGTCTACGCCACACGGCTCGAGCCGGGCGCCACCCCGACAAGCGCCGACCGCGAGCCCCTGGGACCGGAGTCCCGCCTGCGCACGGCACGGATCTCCGCCTTCGTGCTCCCCGGCGGCATCATCACCGTCCGAGGTAGCGACGACGTCGACATGCAGCAGGTGCTCGACCGGTGGAACGACGACCCCGAGCTGCTCGAGCTCGGCGTCGGAGCGCTCGTGCACGGACTGCTCGACACCGTCGTCGACGGGCACTTCGAGGCGATCCAGCAGCTCGACGACGCGATCGAGGACCTCGAGGACCTGCTCTTCGACGAGAGCGGACGGACGCACGCCGTCCAGGTGCGCACCTACCGACTGCGCAAGGAGCTCGTCGAGCTGCGCCGTGTCGTGCTGCCGATGCGCGACGTCGTCAACGCCGTGCTCCGGCACCGGGGCGAGCTCGACCAGCGGCACACCGAGCTCGACGGCTTCTACGACGACCTCTTCGACCACGTCCTCCGCGCCTCCGAGTGGACCGAGTCGCTGCGCGACATGGTGACGACGATCTTCGAGACGAACCTCTCTCTGCAGGACGCCCGCCTCAACACGGTGATGAAGAAGCTCACCGGGTGGGCCGCGATCATCGCCGTCCCGACCGCCGTGACGGGGTGGTTCGGCCAGAACGTGCCCTACCCCGGCTTCGGTCGGCCCTGGGGGGTCCTCTTCAGCGCGGCCGTCATCGCCGGGGTGGCCGTCACCCTCTACGGCGTCTTCCGGCGCAAGGGCTGGATCTGACGACCGAGGGCCGGGACGCAGTGCGCCCCAGCCCTCTCGTCGACCTCGCTGCCGTCAGACCGGTCAGTCGCGCGTCAGCTTGCGGTAGGTGACGCGGTGCGGCCGCGCGGCCTCCGGGCCGAGCCGCTCGACCTTGTTGGCCTCGTAGGACTCGAAGTTGCCCTCGAACCAGTACCACTTCGCCGGGTCGTCCTCGGTGCCCTCGTAGGCGAGGATGTGGGTCGCGATGCGGTCGAGGAACCAGCGGTCGTGGGTGATGACGACGGCGCAGCCCGGGAAGTCGAGCAGCGCGTTCTCGAGAGAACCGAGCGTCTCGACGTCGAGGTCGTTGGTGGGCTCGTCGAGCAGGAGCAGGTTGCCGCCCTGCTTGAGGGTGAGCGCGAGGTTGAGACGGTTGCGCTCGCCACCGGAAAGGACGCCCGAGAGCTTCTGCTGGTCAGGACCCTTGAAGCCGAACTGCGAGACGTAGGCCCGCGAGGGAATCTCGACGTTGCCGACCTTCATGTAGTCGAGGCCGTCGGACACGATCTCCCAGAGGTTCTTCTTCGGGTCGAGACCCTCACGCCCCTGGTCGACGTAGGAGATCTTGACAGTCTCACCGACCTTGACCTCGCCTGAGTCGGGCTGCTCGAAACCGACGATCGTCTTGAACAGCGTCGACTTGCCGACGCCGTTGGGGCCGATCACGCCGACGATGCCGTTGCGAGGCAGCGAGAACGACAGGTTGTCGATGAGGACGCGGTCGCCGAAGCCCTTCTTGAGGTTCTTGACCTCGATGACCGTGGAGCCGAGGCGCGGGCCCGGCGGGATCTGGAGCTCCTCGAAGTCGAGCTTGCGGGTGCGCTCGGCCTCGGCCGCCATCTCCTCGTAACGCGCGAGTCGGGCCTTGCTCTTGACCTGACGGCCCTTGGCGTTGCTGCGAACCCACTCGAGCTCGGTCTTGAGTCGCTTGGCGAGCTTCGCGTCCTTCTTGCCCTGGATCTGCAGGCGCTCGGACTTCTTCTCGAGGTAGGTCGAGTAGTTGCCCTCGTAGGGGTAGAGGCGGCCGCGGTCGACCTCGGCGATCCACTGCGCGACGTTGTCGAGGAAGTAGCGGTCGTGGGTGACGGCGATGACGGCGCCGGGGTAGGACTCGAGGTGCTGCTCGAGCCACAGCACCGACTCGGCGTCGAGGTGGTTGGTGGGCTCGTCGAGCAGCAGCAGGTCGGGCTTCTGCAGCAGCAGCTTGCACAGCGCCACACGGCGGCGCTCACCACCGGAGAGGTTGGTGACGGGCGAGTCGGCGGGCGGGCAGCGCAGGGCGTCCATCGCCTGCTCCAGCTGGCTGTCGAGGTCCCACGCGTCGGCGTGGTCGATGTCCTCCTGCAGCTTGCCCATCTCGAGGAGCAGCGCGTCGTAGTCGGCGTCGGGGTCGGCCATCTCGGCGGAGATCTCGTTGTAGCGGTCGAGCTTCGCCTTGATCTCGCCGGCGCCCTCCTCGACGTTGCCGAGGACGGTCTTCTCCTCGTTCAGCGGCGGCTCCTGCAACAGGATCCCGACACTGGCGCCCGGCGCCAGGCGAGCCTCGCCGTTGCTCGGCTGGTCGAGCCCCGCCATGATCTTGAGGATCGTGGACTTGCCGGCGCCGTTGGGGCCGACCATCCCGATCTTCGCGCCCGGGTAGAAGGACATCGAGACGTCGTCGAGGATGACTTTCTCGTTGTGTGCCTTGCGCGCACGGGTCATGGTGTAGATGTACTCGGCCATGCGCACACGCTATCTGTCTGAGCACGCGTGACCGAATCGGCGTCCGCCCCACGGGGACCCCGACGCAGATCCCGAGCCGCCGACGCGGGACGGCTGCCGGCTGCGGCGACGGAAGCGGACCGGTCGCCGCAGACCGGTGCCGTCGGAACGCCCCCGACGCCTCAGGCGGAGGCCCCGACGACCTCGTAGTCGTCCGTCTCGGGGTCTCCCGTCGCAAGGGTGCCGGCCTCGGGCTCGTAGTCGTCGTCGACGACACCGTCGGCATCGACATAGGCGGGTCGGTCAGCCGCCGACGACTCGGAGAGGGCGCGCAGCGACTCCTGAACCTCGGGGTCGGCGGTGCGGTCGTGACCCAGCGCGGCCGCGCGGCTGACCCGCTCGAAGCTGGCCCGACCCCACGAGAAGTCGTGCCCGATGTGATCGGCGTCGATCTGGGCTGCGTTGCGGGTGGTGCCGTCGTTGCCGATGTAGGTCCTGATCGCGAGCTTGCCCTCGACGAGCACGGGCTGGCCCTTGCGCAGCCCCCGTGTCGTGTTGGCCGCGAGCGCGTTGAATGCGATGACGTCGTAGAAACTCGTGTCACCGTCGACGAACTTGCCATCCGCGGTGCGGCGGTACGGGGTCGTCGCGACGCGGAACGTCGTGTAGGGCGAACCGTTGCGGGCGACGCGCTCGACAGGCTCGTCGACGACGTTGCCGTGCAGGGTGATGCGGATCTCGTTCATGCGTGGGCTCCTTGGCTGGTGCGTGACGGCCCGATGCCGCCTGGAGCCCACCCTCCGGGCAGTCTCGGGTGCTCGGACAGCCCACTCTTTTCCGCTGTGGACAGCCAGCCCCGGCGCCGAGGGGATGTGGACGACCCACTGCAAGCACGGCGGGTCGAGGTGACCGCTCGCGCCCCGGCGCGACGGCATACCTCGATCGACCGCGGGCTCAGCTGGGTCGAGGTGATTCCTCGCGGGCCAACGCGACGGCATACCTCGAACGCGGTCAGGGCGCGGTCAAGGGCGGTCACGAACGGGTCAGCCGACAGCGGTGTCGAGGTGCTCGCGCGTCTCGCGGTGGCGCATGAGCACCTCGTCGATCGGCACCAGGATGTGCTCGTCGGCCACGGCCGCGACCGACTCGGAGAGCCGCTTGCCGACGACGGCGCGTCGGTGCCTCGCCCCGACGCGCGCCCAGAACCGCGACAGCACCCCGAGCCCGAGGCCGAGCAGGACGCCTCCGATGAGCATCACCAGCGGTAGCGGCAGGATGCCGACCGTGGGGGTCTCGGGTCGCGGGAGCTGGAGCAGCGCGAAGCCCCACAGCACGGCGTACCAGACCAGGCCGGCCAGCGCGACGAGCCCCAGGACCCACTGAATGATGTTGACGGTGAACCACCAGACCGGCCTGCGGGCGCGCAGCGACGTGCCGATCACGGCACGGTCGAGCGCGTCGGTGAGGTTGCCCTCGCCGCGGTCGACGGCGTCCTCGACGGTCTGGGCCCAGCGCACCGGGAGCGACTGCGACGCATCGCGCACGAAGGCACGGGTCGCCACGTCGACGGCTGAGACCGTCGACACGCTCGGCGCTGGGATCGACGACCGCCCGAGCACCGCGCGCACGTCGGCGCCGTCGATCGCCACGGGAATCGGGGGCCGCCCGCCCGTGCGGTCGAGCCGGAGCCTGCGCAGCGGGTCGGCCGCGAAGCCCTTGGTCCAACGGGCGAAGAGCCAGCCGGTGTGCGCGAACGCCTCGCGACGGTAGTCGCGGGCGACGGCGTCGAGGACGATCGGCACGCCCGCGGCGCGGGCCAGCGACGTGTCGAGCTCGTCGCGCGGGATCGCGCCGACGTCGGCCTCGCCGTCTGCGACGCCGGGGCGCAACCGGACAGCCGCACCCACCACATCGGCCTTGAGCCGCTGTCGCGAGGCGGCATGTCCTGCAACGGCATTGGCCAACCGCTGCTTCAGCTCGGCGATGCCGTTGCCGGTGACCGTCGACGTGGCCAGGACCGTCGCGCCAGTGACACCGTCGGCGACGAGGAGGCGTGAGAGGTCCTTGCCCACCGTCTTGACACCCTCCCCCGTCAGCCGGTCGGACTGGTTGAGGACGGCGAGCGTCACGGCGTCGTGCTGCGACATGAGGCTGACGAACTCGTCGTGCAGGCGGGCGTCGGCGTACTTCTGCGGGTCGGTCACCCACACGAACACGTCGACGAGCTCGAGCACGCGCTCGGCCTCACGACGGTGCGACAGCTCACGCGAGTCGAAGTCGGGCAGGTCGAGCAGGACGAGCCCGTCGAGAGACCCGACCAGGTCCACCGCCGCCGGGGCCTTCACACGGCCCTTGCCTGAACCGCCACCCGACGGGACGCCGGCCGGGACACCCTTCGGGGCACCCGCCGGAACCGCGGTGTCGACGGCGTGCCGTGCGTCGACACCGAGCCAGTCGAGCAGCTCGGAGGCGTCGGCATCTCCCCAGATCCCGGCCGTCGGGCGCGAGGTCGTCGGCCGACGGGCGCCGATGGTCGCGACGTCCGCGCCCACGAGCGCGTTGAAGAGCGACGACTTGCCGCTGCCCGTGGCCCCGGCGAGCGCCACGACCGTGTGCTCGCCACCGATGCCGGAGCGCTCCACCGCCTTGTCGACGACGCGACGCGCTGCCTGCACCTGGGCGGGGTCGAGCTCGTCGGCACCGGACACGAGGGCCATGGACAGCTCGGTGGTGCGGGTGCCGAGCTCGGCGGCCGACACGCCCTTCACGGTGGCCCGCCCCATCCTGACCGGGCTCATCGGGCGTCCTTGACGGCGGCCGCGGCCGCAGCGAGGCGGTCGGTCTGGTCGGTGTCGACCTGCAACGTCGAGACAGCTCCTTCGTAACGGGCGAGCTCGACGGCATACAGCTCGTCGACGCGGGTAGTCAGCAGCTCTCGGGCCTTGCGGGCCAGCTCGCGCACGGCCTGGTCGCCGAAGACGGCCTCGAGCAGCTTCTGGCCGACGACGGCGGTGCCGCCGGCAATGCCGACCTCGGCGCCCGTGATGCCAGCCGTGCTCGCGAACGTGACGAGCATCAGCACGACCCCGAGACCGTTGACGCCGTAGGCCATGATGCGGGCGGTGGTGCGGCGGTCCTTGCCCTCGTCGCGGACCATCTGCAGGATGTCGCCCTGCCAGTCGCGCACGAGGCGCTGGATGCGGGTGTCGAGGTCGCTGCTCGACCGGGCCAGGCCCGGGTGGGCCACGATCAGCTGGTCGCCGCCCGGCAGCGTGCGCCAGACGCGCGCGATCGAGCTGGCGGCGAGCTCGCCGCGGTTGACGACGAGGGACTCGACCCCCGACTGGAGCGCCTCGCCCAGGTGGTCGGCGCGCGCCGGCTCACCCCGCAGGAACGAGGTGAAGCGGTCTCGCACACGCGACACGGTCGACTCGACCTGTCGGAAGAACTCACCCGTGCCGACGAACTCCTGCCAGCGCGCGAGCACCTCGCCGCGCAGCAGGGTGCCGTCGACCATCCCGTCGTGCACCTGCGTGCCTGCCTCCGCGTATGCCGCCTCGGCCGCTCCCATGAGCGTGCGGCCCGCCGCTGTCTGCTCCTTGGAGGCGGTGACGAGCGACTGGGCGCGCGCGTCGAGAGAGACCAAGGCTCCCTGCAGCGTCTGCCGCACGACGTCGGCCCGTGCCTGCGCGTCGCCCGCGAGCGCCGCGAGCCAGCCGCGCAGCCGCTGGGTCTGGTCGTCGGGCAGCAGGCCGTCGACGAGCTCGGACTCGACGACGGTGAAGATCGGAGCCTGGTCGAGGCCCTGCTCGCGCAGCATCCCGGCGAGGTGGGTGCGGATGTCGTCGACGGCGCCCGGAGGCACGCGGTCGAGGACCACCGCGACGGCGGTGCCGCGCTCGGACGCCTCGCGCAGCAGCTCCCACGGAACAGCGTCTGCATAGCGCGCGGCGGTGGTCACGAAGATCCAGAGGTCCGCGGCGGCGAGCAGCTGGGCCGCGAGGTCGCGGTTGGCCTCGACGACGCTGTCGATGTCGGGGGCGTCGAGCAGGGCGAGACCGGCGGCCACCTCGTCGGTCGGCACGAGCCGCACCGCGCCGGGACCGTCTGAGGCCGAGTGCCGCCCGGTGATGCGGGCCAGACCGGGGAGGATGCGGGGCCCGGAGAACCACGCCGCGTCAGAGGGGTGGTGGATGAGCACCGGGGAGCGGGTGGTCGGTCGCAGCACGCCGGGCAGGCTCACCTCGCGGCCCACGACGGAGTTGACGAGCGTCGACTTGCCGGCGCCGGTCGACCCACCCACGACGGCGAGCAACGGGGCGTCGAGCGAGGTCAGTCGCGGGATGACGTAGTCGTCGAGCTGGTCGAGCAGCCGGGTGCGCGCGAGCCGTGCAGCCGGGGCGCCCGGGAGGTCGAGCGGGAGGGTGGCGTCGGAGACGGCGGATCGCAGTGCCTGCACCGCCGAGAGGAGACGGGCATTGCCCACCCCTGTATCACCTGCCACGCCTGAATCCTTCCGTGTCGCGTCGGCACAACCAAACCCATCGGCGGGCGTGCCGTGAACACGTACCCAGTCGTGGCGCCAATCCTGGCGTGGGCGCCCCCGGCAGGACTCGAACCTGCGACCAAGAGATTAGAAGGCTCTTGCTCTATCCGCTGAGCTACGGGGGCGATCGCCCGAAGCGGGCGCGGTCCAATGATAGGCACCGGCGTCGACGCCCTGACCGACCGCCCGGCTCAGGTGACGGGCGACCCGATGAAGTCGCGGCGGTGGGCCGTGATCGCCTCGAGCAGCACCATCTCGCGCTCCGACGCGCCGTCCTCGGCCGTGCCGTGGACCAGCCGCGAACGGAGCAGCGCCAGGTCGCTCGCGCTGTCCTGGAAGGCGTCCATCGACTTCTTCGCCGCGCGACCGCCGTTGCGCCGCGCCCAGGTCCGCGCCGACCGACGCAGGCGCAGCTGCGACAGCATCGTCACCTCGGCGTGCGTCAGCCACCCGGCGTCGGCGTACGGCGACAGGTAGCGACCGATGAGACGACCCTCACGACGGCGGAGCCAGAACAGGAAGGCGACGAAGGCCAGGAACAGCGGCACCTGGTAGGTCACGTAGGCCTCGAAGAAACCGTCCATGCCGGCGAGCGCCGAGAGGTTCCAGAGGCCGTGGAGGATCATCGCGCAGACCCAGCCGGCGACGACGGCCAGGACGCGGACGAGCGGACGGCGCGCCGACACCGCGATGCCGATGCCGATGCCGGTCAGCGACGTGAAGAGCGGGTGGCCGAACGGCCCCATCAGGCCACGCACCAGGAAGGTCGAGGTGAGGCCCTCGTCGCCGTACTCGTTGTAGGCCTGCCCCAGGTAGAGGATGTTCTCGCTGAAGGCGAAGCCGGCACCGATGAGGCCGGCGTAGACGATGCCGTCGATGATGCCGTCGAACTCGCGCCGACGCAGCAGGTAGATCAGCAGGATGCCGAGCCCCTTCAGGGTCTCCTCGGTGACGGGCGCGAGGTAGACCGCGCCGGTCTGGAGCGGGTCGGTCCAGCTGGCCTCGACGAGCAGCTTGAGACCGAACGTGTTGAGGAAGAACGCCCCCACGACGGCGACGAGCGCACCCCAGAGGAACGAGAACACTTGGTAGCGAACGGGTTCGGCTTCGTAGCGGTCGAGCCAGAGGAACGTGGGGACGATGATGAGGAGCGGGATGATCGCCATCAGGGCCGACGTGACGATGGTCTGCGCGCTGAGCCGCTCGCCGAGGATGCCGAGGAGGATCAGCAGGCAGACGAGGAAGGCCGAGGCCGAGACGCCGATGGTGAGGGCGGTTCGGAGCATCGGCCGCCGGGTCGGGTTGCGCACCGGGCTCCACTGCTGCGCCTGGCCGCCCGGGCCATCGCCGGGATGCTGGGTCGTCACGTCCCCTGAGGTCATGCAGGCAGGCTAGTGCAGGCGGTTGCGTGCCGACCGTCCGTGCGCCGGGCCCGTCGCGCGCGAACAACTATGGTGGTCCGGTGAGCGACACCAACCACCGAGCCATCGCCGACCGGATCATCTGGATCGACTGCGAGATGACGGGCCTATCGCTGAAGTCGGACGCCCTCGTGGAGGTGGCCGCTCTCGTCACCGACTTCGAGCTGAACCAGCTCGGTGACGGCATCGACGTCGTCGTGAAGCCGCCGGAAGAGGCGCTGGAGCAGATGGACGACTTCGTCCGCGACATGCACACGGCCTCTGGCCTCATCACCGAGCTCGACTCGGGCGTGACCCTCCAGGAAGCCGAGCACATCGTCCTCGACTACATCCGCACGTTCGTGCCCGAGCCGCGCAAGGCGCCGCTGGGTGGCAACACGGTCGCCACCGATCGCGGCTTCCTCTCGCGCGACATGCCGGTGCTCGAGTCCTACCTGCACTACCGCATCATCGACGTCAGCTCGATCAAGGAGCTGTCACGTCGCTGGTACCCCCGCGTCTACTTCAACGCGCCGAAGAAGTCGGGCGGCCACCGCGCCCTCGCCGACATCCGCGAGTCGATCGCCGAGCTGCGCTACTACCGCCAGGCCGTCTTCGTGCCGCAGCCCGGCCCCGACTCGGCCACGGCGAAGGCGCTCGCCTCTCCGCACGTGATCGAGCACTGACCGAGCGGGCACTGACCGAGCCAGCACTGACCACGCGACGCGGCTGACGGCATACGCAGGCTGCTTGCGTATGCCGCCGGGCTGAGTCAGTGGGGGCGCCGGCGCGCCGACGTGGGGTGGTCACGAGCACCCGTCGGGAGCCTGTACGATTGTCGACGCAGTCCCACGACGCCGAGCCCCCGGGCCCGGCTCGTGCTGTGCATGGTGGGTGTAGCTCAGCTGGTAGAGCACCTGGTTGTGGTCCAGGTGGCCGCGGGTTCAAGTCCCGTCACTCACCCCATGGTCCCCGCTCGCGCGGGGCGTGTCTGTGGCCCGTGCCCCCTCCGGAGGGGGCGCGGGCCACAGTGCTTTCGTCAGCCGACGGCACTGAGCCGGCGTCGTCGGGCCAGCAAGGCACCGTCCCTGTCACGTTCGCCCGTCCACGAGATCTGCCCAGCATCGATCGAAGGGCCCCGCACCGTGGTGCAGGGCCCCTCGGGCGTCGTCACGCGAGTCGCGCCCGGTCCGCGTCGACGCCTCAGCGGCCGCACAGGCGACGCATCGTCGCCACGTGGCCGCGGATCATGATGTTGATGTCGGCACGTCGGTGGGCGGCCTCGGCCGGGTCGCCCGACATCGTCGTCAGGGCGACCCGGTAGGCGGCGAGGTCGTCGGCCAGGTTCTGGGCCGCCTCCCGCACGTCGTCCGACCTCGTCGCACGTGCCACGGCCGCGGCCCTGCCCCGGGCGGCGTGCACCGAGGCTGCCGTGCCGGAGGCCGACGTCGCGCCGGCCGCGTCCGCCGCGAGGCCGGTCATGGAGGTGCACTCCGCGGGTGACGGGCCGGACGAGCTGACCCGGGACGCGACGGCGGCGGGTTCGGGTGCCGTGCCGCCGGTGGCCCCGCCGGCGACGACCGCGGAACCCCCCGCGACACCCAGGGCGATGACGGCCGCGACGACTGGCCCGAGACGGCCGATGGTGGATGACCGGTTCATGGTGTGACCTGGCTCGGTGTTGGGGGCTGGTACTCGAAGGCGCCGCGGTCGTCGAAGGCGCGCGGTCCGATGCCGGTGTTCACGGTGGCCGGGTCGTCGACGCGCGGCCGACCGCCCGCGTCGGTGGTGAGCTCGCCCGGGGCGCCGGAGTCTGCGGAGTCGACGGCGGGCGAGCCGGCCCGGAGCGTGAAGTCGCCTCCGGCCGGGTTGGCCAGCCGCGGGTCGGCCTGGAGGCCGCGCAGCTCCTCGCCGCTCGCGGTCCGGAAGGCAGCCATCGACGTGTAGGACGTCGAGCCCCACACCATCATGGTGCCGGCGGTGCTGAGGCTGACGAGGTCGGAGTCGACGTTCGTGCCGAGCTGTGAGGTCGAGTCGACCCGGATGTTGCCCCTCGTCCGCGGGCACTTGACGGTGCCGCCGACGCCGTCGGGGCACCCGATGGCGTTGTCGACGGCGACGTTGTTCGCGATGGTGAACCCGGTCGACGTCCCCGAGGCGACGCCCTCGAGGTTGATGCCGGAGCTGACGTTGTCGTAGACGGTGTTTCCCACGACCGAGCTTCCTGTCACGCCGAAGTCGTCGATGCCGTGGTCGCCCGTGATGCAGCCGCCCGTGTTGCCGGTCGGCGGTGGGCTGCAGTTGGACAGGGCCGCGGTGGTGAAACCCATGTTGTGGTAGCTGACGTTGCCGACGATGGTGTTGCTGTCACCACCCGGGTAGGACTGGATGCCGGAGTCCTCGTTGTCGTGGACCCGGTTGCCACTGATGACGTTCCCCGGTGCGCGCAGGTCGATCCCCACGGCGTTGCGCACGTACCCGTAGGCGTTCCACGAGCTCTCGTTGCCGGTGACCTGGTTGCCGGTGGACCCGTTGGTGAGGAAGATCCCGGACGCCGAGTTGTCCGTGACGAGGTTGCCGCTCACGACCGAGCCGGTCATCGAGTTGAGGTACATCCCGTATGCCGTCGCGCCCGACACACGCTGACCCGAGGTGCGCACCGTGTTGCCCGACAACGTCACGCCGGTGGCGTTGAAGACGTAGATGCCGTTGCTCGTCGAGGCCTGGATCGTGAAGCCGGACACCGTGATCCAGCTCTGGTTGGAGATCGTGAATCCGTGCTTGGCCCCGGAGATCGTCACCGATGCACCGGTCGCGGGACGGAACACGATGGGCGACCCCGAGATGCCCGAGTGCCAGGGGAACACCTCGTCGGTGTAGGTGCCCGAGGCCACGAGCACCGTCTGGCCTGCGACGGCCACCTTGGCGGCCTTCGCGATGGTGCAGAACGGCACCGTCGCGGTGCCCGACCCCGTGTCCGAGCACCCGGACCCACCGACGTAGAGCGTGGTCACTGCTCCGCCCGCGGCCCCCAGCGGCACCGACGCCAGCCCCAGCGCGGCGACGGCGACGCACGCAGCAAGTCCCGCGCTGCGTCTGGGTGATGGTCCCTGTCCGAACGCCCCTGACCGTGTCATCGGCGGATCCTCGTGTCTCTCGCGTCCTGCTCCCTGACCTTCCAGTGTGCGGAGGAGAGACCACCCCGTCCTCGCGCGGGCGCCTGAGAGCGGCCTACGTCGAATGGTGTAACCCCCCGACGACATCGGACAGCGAGCGATCCCCCGGCCCAGCGGCACGGTGTCACCGTTGCGCAGGACCGTCATGCCGCTCGCGGCGATGCGCAGCAACTGCTCGCGCCGTGCCTCGTCGGTCGGGGTCGGGACGTCGTGGCTCCAGGCCCTGGGCGCGTCGAGCGCTCCCACCCGGTCGGCGAGCCGGAGCAGCCGCCGCACGTGCTCGTCGACGGCCCGCTCCCCCTTGACGATGCCGGCGTTGATCAGCACTTTGAATCGCTTCATTCGGTTGCCTCCAACGGCAGGTCCTCACCACCCCCTGTCAACAAGTTCCCGCGCCTTCTCCGAAATCATGCTCAGCCGGGTCCCGTTCGAGCCAAGCAGGCGGAGCTGAAGGCTTGACCACCCCACCGCCCTGCGCTTTACTCATCACCAGACTTCTGAAACGCTTCATTTAATCGGATGACGGCTCACACGGATCGGGACCACCATGACGAACTTCAGCGACATCTCGAGCGAGCTCGAACGGCAGGCGATCGAGCTGCCCTCCTGGGCCTTCGGCAACTCCGGCACGCGGTTCAAGGTGTTCAGCAGCGAGGGGACGCCGCGCTCGGTCGAGGAGAAGTTCGCGGATGCCGCGCAGGTGCACGCCCTCACCGGGCTGGCCCCCTCCGTCGCCCTGCACATCCCGTGGGACCGGGTCGACGACTACGACAAGCTCTCTCGCGTCGCGGAGGACCTCGGCGTCCGCCTGGGCACCATCAACTCCAACACGTTCCAGGACGACGACTACAAGCTCGGCAGCCTGACCCACGTCGACGACCGCATCCGCGCCAAGGCCGTCGCCCACCACCTCGAGTGCATCGACATCATGGACGTCACGGGCAGCCGAGACCTCAAGATCTGGTTGGCCGACGGCACGAACTACCCCGGCCAGGGCGACCTGCGAGCCCGGCAGGACCGGCTCGGCGACAGCCTCCGGCAGATCTACGAGCGCCTCGGCGACCACCAGCGACTCGTCCTCGAGTACAAGTTCTTCGAGCCGGCCTTCTACGCCACCGACGTGCCCGACTGGGGCACGTCGCTGCTGCACTGCCTCGCCCTCGGCGACCGGGCCAAGGTCTGCCTCGACACCGGGCACCACGCCCCCGGGACGAACATCGAGTTCATCGTCATGCAGCTGCTGCGCGCCGGCCGCCTCGGGTCGTTCGACTTCAACTCCCGGTTCTACGCCGACGACGACCTCATCGTCGGGGCGGCCGACCCGTTCCAGCTCTTCCGCATCCTCTTCGAGGTGATCAGGGGCGGCGGCTACGACGAGGACAGCGGCGTCGCCTTCATGCTCGACCAGTGCCACAACGTCGAGGACAAGATCCCCGGCCAGATCCGCTCGGTGCTCAACGTCCAGGAGATGACGGCCCGCGCCCTGCTCGTCGACCGTGCCGCCCTGGCCGACGCCGAGCGTGACGGTGACGTGCTCGGCGGCAACGGCGTCCTCATGGACGCCTTCTACACCGACGTGCGCGCCGACCTCGCGCAGTGGCGCGGCGACCGCGGGCTCCCCGCCGACCCCATGGCCGCGTACGCCGCCAGCGGCTACCACGACCAGATCGCCGCCGACCGTGTCGGCGGCACGCAGGCCGGCTGGGGTGCCTGAGCCGAGCACCTCTCGCCGAAAACCCAGAGACACCAGACCAACCGAGCCACTGAGGAAGACATCGAGATGACCAACACCGCCGTTGCCGAGCTGCTCGCCCGATCGAACCGGCTGGGGGCCGACCCCCGGAACACCAACTACGCCGGGGGCAACACCTCCGCCAAGGGCGCCGAGACCGACCCCGTCACCGGCGAGCCGGTCGAGCTGCTCTGGGTCAAGGGCTCGGGCGGCGACCTCGGCACGCTCACCGAGCCTGGCCTCGCCGTGCTCCGGCTCGACCGCCTGCGCAGCCTCGTCGACGTGTTCCCCGGTGTGGACCGCGAGGACGAGATGGTGGCCGCCTTCGACTACTGCCTCCATGGCAAGGGCGGCGCCGCCCCCTCGATCGACACCGCGATGCACGGTCTCGTCGACGCGGTCCACGTCGACCACCTCCACCCCGACAGCGGCATCGCCATCGCGACCGCGAAGGACGGCGAGCAGCTGACCAAGGAGATCTTTGGCGAGAAGGTCGTCTGGGTGCCGTGGCGCCGCCCCGGCTTCCAGCTGGGCCTCGACATCGCTGCCATCAAGGCGGCCAACCCCCAGGCCGTCGGCACCATCCTCGGCGGTCACGGCATCACCGCGTGGGGCGAGACGAGCGAGGAGGCGGAGGCCAGCTCGAGGTGGATCATCGAGACCGCGCAGGCCTACCTCGACGAGCACGGCAGCGCAGAGCCCTTCGGCGCCGAGGTGCCCGCGTATGCCGCCCTCCCGCCCGCCGAGCGCCGTGCCAAGGCGGCCGCCCTGGCCCCCCACATCCGGGCCGTCGCCTCGCAGGACCGGACCATGGTCGGCCACTTCACCGACGCCGACGTCGTGCTCGAGTTCCTCGCGAGCGAGAAGCTGTCGGCCCTCGCGGAGCTCGGCACGTCGTGCCCCGACCACTTCCTGCGCACCAAGGTCAAGCCACTCGTCGTCGACCTGCCGAGCGGCGCCACGGTGGACGAGGTCATCGCCCGCCTGCCCGAGCTGCACGCGGCCTACCGCGACGACTACCAGGGCTACTACGACCGCAACGCCACCCCCGACTCCCCCGCCATCCGCGGCGCCGACCCGGCCATCGTGCTCGTGCCGGGCGTCGGGATGTTCTCCTACGGCAAGGACAAGCAGACCGCGCGGGTCGCCGGCGAGTTCTACGTCAACGCCATCAACGTCATGCGCGGCGCAGAGTCCGTCTCGACCTACGCGCCGATCGACGAGAGCGAGAAGTTCCGCATCGAGTACTGGGCCCTCGAGGAGGCCAAGCTCCAGCGGATGCCCAAGCCGCGCAGCCACGCCGGTCGGATCGCCCTCGTCACCGGTGCCGCCGGCGGCATCGGCAAGGCGATCGCGACCCGCCTCGCCGCCGAAGGGGCCTGCGTGGTGATCGCCGACCTCGACCTGTCCAAGGCGCAGGACGCCGCGGCCGAGATCAGCGGGGCCAAGGGCGCCGACGTCGCCGTGGGCGTGCAGGCGGACGTCACCGACGCGGCCCAGGTGCAGGCTGCGGTCGACGCGGCCGTGCTCGCCTTCGGCGGCCTCGACCTGCTCGTCAACAACGCCGGGCTGTCCATCAGCAAGCCGCTGCTCGACACGACCGAGGCCGACTGGGACCTGCAGCACGACGTCATGGCCAAGGGCAGCTTCCTCATGGCGCAGGCTGCGGCGCGGGCGATGATCGCCCAGAGGCTGGGCGGCGACATCCTCTACATCTCGAGCAAGAACTCCGTGTTCGCCGGCCCCAACAACATCGCCTACAGCGCGGTCAAGGCCGACCAGGCCCACCAGGTCAGGCTGCTCGCGGCCGAGCTGGGCGAGCACGGCGTTCGCGTCAACGGCATCAACCCCGATGGCGTGGTGCGTGGCAGCGGCATC
Organism: Terrabacter sp. 2RAF25; assembly: GCF_052115265.1. NCBI lineage: Bacteria > Bacillati > Actinomycetota > Actinomycetes > Micrococcales > Intrasporangiaceae > Terrabacter > Terrabacter sp. 2RAF25. The sequence goes on along the minus strand of NZ_JBFRGJ010000008.1, from coordinate 89,295 downwards.
TTCGCCGGCGGCTGGGGCGCCAAGCGCGCCGCCGTCTACGGGGTGCCCGAGGAGGAGCTCGGTGCCTACTACGCCAAGCGCACCCTGCTCGGCCGCGAGGTGCTGCCCGAGCACGTCGCGAACGCCGCCGCGGTGCTGACGTCCGACGAGCTGAGCCACACGACCGGCCTGCACGTCCCCGTCGACGCCGGCGTCGCCGCCGCGTTCCTGCGCTGACGTCATGGCTCCGCGCGTCTTCGGCGCCGTCGACATCGGCGCCTCCGGCGGTCGGGTGATGGCCGGCGTCGTCGACGGCGCGCGGACCACCCTGCACACGCTGCACCGCTTCCCCAACGGACCGGTACAGCGTGACGGCCACCTCCGCTGGGACCTGACCCGCCTGTGGTCCGAGGTGCTCACGGGACTGCGCCTCCTCGCCCGCGACTTCCCCGAGACCGAGTCCGTCGGCGTCGACACGTGGGCTGTCGACTACGCCCTGCTCGACGTCGACGGCGCCCTGCTCGGTGAGCCGGTCTCCTACCGTGACGGACGCTCGGGGCCAGCCGTCGAACGCGTGCACCGACGCGTCCCACGCCAGGAGCTGTATGCCGTCAACGGCCTGCAGTTCCTGCCGTTCACCACCGTCTACCAGCTGGAGGCTGAGAAGTCGGCGGGCCTGTGGGACAAGGCCGCCCACATCGCACTCTTGCCCGACTGGCTCACCTTCCAGCTCACGGGAGAGCTGCGCACCGAGGCCACCAACGCCTCGACCACCGGGCTGCTCGACGCGCGCACCGGGGACTGGGCCAAGGACCTGCTCGACCGGCTCGAGATCCCGGCCGACCGCCTGCCCCCGCTCGTCACCCCCGGTGAGGTCGTCGGCCCGCTGACGAGCACCGCCCTCGAGCAGACCGGGCTGCGACCCGGGACCCTCGTCACGGCAGTCGGCTCGCACGACACCGCCTCCGCTGTCGTGGCTGTGCCGGCCACGACGACCCGGCTCGCGTACGTCTCCAGCGGCACGTGGTCGCTCGCGGGGCTCGAGCTCGACGCTCCGGTCATCACGCAGGACAGCCGCGCGGCCAACTTCACCAACGAGGGCGGGGTCGACGGGCGCACCAGGTTCCTGCGCAACGTGGGCGGGCTCTGGTTGCTCCAGGAGTCGATGCGAGCCTGGACCGAGCGGGGGCTCGGCCACGACCTGGAGACGCTGCTCGACAGGGCCGAGCGCCTACCTGCCGGCGGACCCGTCATCGACGTCGACGACGACGCGTTCATCCCGCCGGGTCAGATGCCCGAACGCATCGCGGCCGCCGCCGACGCACTCGGTGGACCCGGGGCACACGGAGCTCCCGGAGCGCTGCCCGACCCTGCTCACACGGTGCGGTGCATCCTCGACTCGCTCGCGACGGCATACGCGAGGACGACCCAGCGCGCGACGGAGCTCTCGGGAGCTGCCGTGGACGTCATCCACGTCGTGGGCGGGGGCTCGCGCAACCGGCTGCTCTGCCAGGTGACGGCCGACCTGACCGGCGTGCCGGTCGTGGCCGGCCCTGTCGAGGCGACCGCCCTCGGCAACGTCCTCGTGCAGGCGCGGGCCCTCGGCGCGGCTCCCTCCACCCTCGAGGAGATCCGGGCCGACCTCGCGGCCACGCAGCCACTGCGTCTGCACCGTCCCTCGTGAACCGGGTGCGGCGCGGAACCGTCCCGGCGCGATACGTTTCAGCGACGAGAGGAGGCCCCATGGCAAGGGTGAGCATCAAGGACGTCGCGGCACGGGCGGGAGTCTCCCTCGGCACCGTCTCCAACGTGCTCAACCGGCCGTCCGCGGTGCGCGCCGCCACCCGCGCCAAGGTCGAGTCGGCCATCGCCGAGCTGGGCTTCGTGCCCAACGCCTCGGCAAGGCAGCTGGCGGCCGGGCGTTCACGCACCATCGCCTACGTCGTGCTAGACGCCACCAACCCCTTCTTCACCGACGTCGCGCGTGGCATCGAGGAGGTCGCCAAGGCCGAGGGGCTCGCGCTCTTCATCTGCAACAGCGACCAGGACGCCGACCGCGAGGACCAGTACCTCGCGCAGCTCACCGAGCTCCGCGCCCGAGGGGTCCTCATCACGGCGATGGACTACGCCAACCCCCGCCTCCAGCGCCTCCGCGACACCGGCGTGCCCGTGGTCCTCGTCGACCGGGCGCCCGAGCAGGGCACGACCGAGTGGTGCACGGTGGGGGTCGACGACGTCGCGGGTGGCGAGCTGGCGATCACCCACCTCGTCGAGGCGGGTCACACACGCCTCGCCTTCGTCGGCGGCCCGGCCGACATCCCGCAGGTGCGCGACCGACAGGCCGGCGCCGCGGCGGCGACGGCGGCCGCGGGCCTGCCCGAGAAGGCCCTGACCCTCATCCGCACCTCGGGCCTGACCATCGCCGAAGGACGCCGAGCGGGTGAGCGCCTCCTCGGGCTGCCGCGTCGCAGCCGCCCCACCGGTGTCTTCTGCGCCAACGACCTGCTGGCCCTGGGGCTGCTGCAGCACCTCACCCAGCACGGCATCGCGGTGCCCGACGACATCGCCATCGTCGGCTACGACGACATCGAGTTCGCTTCTGCCGCAGCGGTGCCGCTCACCTCCGTCGCCCAGCCCCGCCACCTTCTCGGCAGCACGGCTGCCCGCCTGCTCGCCGACGAGGCGGATCGCGGCAGCCAGCACGAGCACCAGCACGTCGTCTTCCCACCCGAGCTCATCGCGCGCGCGTCGACCGCCGTGCCCGCGAGCGCGAGGCGCGCATGAAGGTCGCGCTGTTCGTCACGTGCCTCGGCGACGTCCTGTTTCCCGACGTCGCCCGTGCGACCGTGACCGTCCTCGAGCGGCTCGGCCACGAGGTCGACTTCCCCGTGGCCCAGACGTGCTGCGGCCAGATGCACACCAACACCGGCTACCAGCACGACGCGGTGGATCTGGTGCGCCACCACGTCGACGTGTTCGAGCAGGCCCTCGCCCGGGGCTGCGAGGCGATCGTCGCGCCGTCGGGTTCGTGCGTGGGGTCGGTGCGCCACCAGCACGCTGCGGTCGCCCGGCGGGGCGGTGACGAGGCGCTGGCCGCCAGGGCCGAGGCGGTCGCGGCCCGCACCTTCGAGCTGTCCGAGCTGCTCGTCGACGTGCTCGGGGTCACCGACGTCGGCGCGTCCTACCCGCACCGGGTCACCTACCACCCGACGTGCCACTCGCTGCGCCTCCTCGGTGTGGGTGACCGGCCGCTCCGGCTCCTCCGAGCGGTGCGCGGCATCGACCTCGTCGAGCTCTCGGCCGCCGACGTGTGCTGCGGCTTCGGCGGCACGTTCTCGGTGAAGAACGCCGACACCTCGACCGCCATGCTCGCCGACAAGATGTCGGCGGTGCTCGCGACCGACGCCGAGGTCGTCACGGCCGGCGACGCGTCGTGCCTCATGCACATCGGGGGCGGCCTCTCGCGCCTGCGCACCGGGGTGCGTCCGGTCCACCTCGCCGAGATCCTCGCGAGCGCACCGTGAGCACCTTCCTGGGTATGCCGCAGGGCCGGGTCCCCGGGCCACCCGCCGACACGGCGGTGGGCCAGCTCACCGGCGACCGGCCGTTCCCGACTGCGGCACGCGAAGCGCTCGGCAACACGCAGCTGCGCCGCAACCTGGCGCACGCCACGTCGACGATCCGGGCGAAGCGCGCCGCCGTCGTCGGCGAGGTGCCCGACTGGGAGGCCCTGCGCGAGGCCGGCTCGGCGATCAAGGCCGACACCATGGCCCGGCTGCCCGAGCTGCTCGAAGAGCTCGAGGCGAACGTCACCGCGCGGGGCGGCACCGTGCACTGGGCCCGTGACGCGGCGGAGGCCAACCGCATCGTCGTCGCCCTCGTCAAGGCCACCGGTGAGTCCGAGGTCGTCAAGGTCAAGTCGATGGCCACGCAGGAGATCGGGCTCAACGAGGCGTTGGAGGAGGCCGGCGTCACCGCGCACGAGACCGATCTAGCCGAGCTCATCGTGCAGCTCGGCCACGACCGCCCCAGCCACATCCTCGTGCCCGCCATCCACCGCGGACGGTCCGAGATCCGCGAGATCTTCGCGCGCGAGATGCCCGACGTCGACCCCGGCCTCACCGATGAGCCGGCCGTGCTCGCCGCGGCGGCCCGCAGGCACCTGCGCGAGGTGTTCCTCCGTGCGCGCGTCGCCGTCTCCGGCGCCAACTTCGGGGTGGCCGAGACCGGCACGCTGACGGTCGTCGAGTCCGAGGGCAACGGCCGCATGTGCCTCACGCTGCCCGAGACGCTCATCACCGTGATGGGCATCGAGAAGGTCGTGCCGACCTGGCGTGACCTCGAGGTCTTCCTCCAGCTGCTCCCCCGCAGCTCGACCGGCGAGCGGATGAACCCCTACACCTCGACCTGGGCCGGCGTCACGCCCGGCGACGGGCCGCAGCAGTTCCACCTCGTCCTGCTCGACAACGGTCGCACCCGGGCACTGGCCGACGACCTCGGACGCACGGCCCTGCACTGCATCAGGTGCTCGGCCTGCCTCAACGTGTGTCCCGTCTACGAGCGCACCGGCGGGCACGCGTACGGCTCGGTCTACCCCGGCCCCATCGGTGCGGTGCTCACCCCCTTCCTCACGGGCGTGACCGGGGGGACCGACCCCAACGACTCGCTCCCGTACGCCTCCAGCCTGTGCGGCGCCTGCTACGACGTCTGCCCGGTCAAGATCAACATCCCCGACCTGCTCGTCCAGCTGCGCGCCGAGCACACCGAGGCCCACGCTGCGAAGCACCGCCTCCCGACGGCTGAGGCCGCGGCGATGAAGGCCGCCGCCTGGGTGATGGCCGACCCGAAGCGCTTCGCCCGGGCCGGGCGGGCGGCGACAAACGGGCGACACGGCATACGGCAGGGCAAGCCGGTGCTGCCGCTGCCGCCTCCCCTCAACGGGTGGACCGGTTCACGGGACCTGCCGAGCGTGCCCAGCGAGACCTTCCGCGACTGGTGGACGCGGACGCGAGGTGACCGGTCGTGAGCGCACGCGAAGAGATGCTTGCGCGCATCCGGCAGGCGCGCGGCGACGTGAGCGGAGCGACGACCGTGCCCCGCAGCTACCGCACCAGCGGCGAGCACGCTCCGGGCTCCGACGCCGTCGTCGCCGAGCTCGTCGACCGGCTCGAGGACTACCGGGCCACCGTCGTCCGCGCGGCCGGCGACGACACCGCCATCGGCGCCGCCGTCGCCTCGGCCCTGGCCGAGCGCGGCATCCGCGAGGTGATGAGACCACCGGGCGCCCCCGAGGCCTGGGCGGCCGCGGTTGACGTGGCACGCACCGACGACGGCACGGGCGGCGCCCGAGAGCTCGACGCCGTGCCCGCCGTCGTCACGGGCTGCGTCGTGGCGGTCTCCGGGACGGGCACGATAGCCCTCGACGGCACCCCGCTCTGCGGCCGGCGTGCCCTGACGCTCGTGCCCGACACGCACGTCTGTGTCGTACGCGTGCAGGACGTCGTGCAGACCGTGCCCGAAGGGCTGGCCCGGCTCGACCCGACCCGGCCGACGACCTTGGTCAGCGGACCGTCCGCCACGAGCGACATCGAGCTGAGCCGGGTCGAGGGCGTCCACGGGCCGCGCACCCTCATCGTCGTCGTGGCCGGCTGAGGCCCACACCGGCGCGTGCCCGACAATGGGTGCATGCTCATGGGAAGCAAGAAGGCCCAGCGGATCACCGTCGGCATCGTCATCGGCGTCATCGTCGTCAGCCTGGCGCTGTCGCTGATCTCGACCGCGAGTGCGACGCCGTGAGGCATCTGGCGCGCTCGGGCTGCCTCGCGGAACAGCGAATCCGCCCGTCGGCTGGGGCTGTCCGCCCGGCCCGCTTGCTCTCCTCAAGGGCCCAGCGTCTCGATTTTGTACCCGCCGGGGGCGACTGCTAACGTTTCCCCTCGTTGCGCCGTTAGCTCAATTGGCAGAGCAAGTGACTCTTAATCACTGGGTTCGGGGTTCGAGTCCCTGACGGCGCACTCTTCATGCGGGTAGAGCCCGGTCCACACGGACCGGGCTCTACTCGTGTGCCCGGAACTGCTCACTCCAGGCACCGGGCGACCTGTGACCCGGAGCCGACAGGTCGTGTCCCCATCAGGGTCTCCCACGAACCTGCCACGGCGCCCGCAGGAGCAGTGGCGTCGTCCGATACTGAGTACGGTCCAGTGACGACGTGCTGCGCGGATCCAGGGAGAGCCACGAGATGAGACCGCTCCGATACTCCATCAACGTCACCCTCGACGGCTGCTGCCACCACGAGGCCGGGCTGCCCCCCGACGACGACTCGATGCGCTACTGGACCGCTGAGATCGAACGCGCCGATGCCCTGCTGTTCGGTCGGGTGACCTACGAGATGATGGAGTCGGCGTGGCGACGGCCGGCCACGGGCGCGTGGCCCGACTGGATGGGTGAGCGGGAGACCCAGTTCGCAGAGGCCATCGACACGGCAAGGAAGCATGTCGTGTCGAGCACGCTGGGCGCGGTCGACTGGAACGCCGAGCTGGTGCGAGGCGACGTCGGGCAGATGGTCCAACGGCTCAAGCAGGAGCCGGGCGAGGGCCTGTTCGTGGGCGGGGTGACGCTCCCCCTGGCGCTGGCGGATCAGGGGCTGATCGACGAGTACGTGTTCGTCGTGCAGCCGGTCCTGGCCGGGCACGGGCCGACCCTGCTCGCCGGTCTTCGCGAACGCATCCAGCTCGAGCTCGTCGATCGCCAGGATTTCCGGTCGGGGGCGTTCGCCGTGCGATACCAGCCCGCGCGTACCAGCTGAGCTGAGATCCGCGCTCGAGCCCGAGCTGTCCGGGCGCCGGAACACGAGCCGTCGGCCGGTCCTGTCAGCGTTCAAGGACGTGCGTTCACGCCCTCGCGCGTGCCGGTCGACCTCTCACGCAGTCGTTGCCCTAGGGTTGGCCGGCGACCGGGGTGCGGCCACGTGCACGGGCGCCGCGGACCAGACCAACCGATGACCGTGATCGCGGTCGGAAGGGCAGCCAAGAGCTCCGATGGTCAACGTCATGCTTGCCGGTGGCATCTCGATGGCAGTGGCACTGCTCTTCACGAAGCCCTTCATCGCCTTCCTCGTGCGACGTCGCTACGGCCAGTTCATCCGCGACGACCTCACCCATCACCACGTCAAGCGGGGCAAGCCCACCATGGGCGGTGCAGTCATCATCGCTGCGGCCTTCGTCGGCTACTTCGGCTCACACGCGGCCGTGCTGGCGTTGAGCTCCATGGGACTGCTCAAAGTCATCCACAACGGCATCTCGATCAACGCCTCCCTCGTGCTCTTCCTGCTCGCCGGCCTCGGCGTCGTCGGTTTCCTCGACGACTACACGAAGATCCGGAAGGAACGCAGCCTCGGCCTCACGGGCAGGCAGAAGCTCATCGGCCAGACGATCGTCACGGTCGTGTTCGCGCTAGGTGCCCTGTTGTTGACCGATGAGCACGGACTCTCCCCCGCGTCGACCGCGATCTCCTTCGTCAGGGACACGCCCGTGAACCTCGCGTTCGCCGGTCCCGTCGTCGCAGTTCTGCTGTTCATCGCATGGGCGAACGTGCTCATCGCCGGAGCGTCGAACGGGGTCAACATCACCGACGGCCTCGACGGCCTCGCTCCAGGTGCCTCGGTCATGGTGTTCGGGGCCTACACGCTGATCGCCATGTGGCAGTACAACCAGGGCTGCGCCGTCGCGCCCGGGCCCAACTGCTACGCCGTGCCTGGCGCGCTCGACCTGGCCGTCGTCTCCTGCGCGATCGGCGGCGCCTGCTTCGGCTTCCTGTGGTGGAACACCTCACCGGCCGAGATCATCATGGGCGACACCGGTTCGCTGTCGCTGGGCGCCGCCCTGGCGGGGATGGCCATCCTCACCCGCACCCAGCTGCTGCTGGTCGTGCTCGGTGGCCTCTTCGTCATCGTCACGGCATCGGTCATCATCCAGGTGGTCAGCTTCAAGCTCACCGGCAAGCGCGTCTTCCGGATCGCACCGCTGCACCACCACTTCGAGATGGTCGGATGGTCCGAGGTCACCATCGTGGCCCGTTTCTGGATCGTCGCCGGCATCTGCATCACGGCAGGCCTGGCGCTGTTCTACGGCGAGTGGGTCTCGAGTCGGTAGGACGCCGAGTCCGAGCGGCAGACGGCGTTTCAGCGTCCTGAGGTGGGCCTCTTTGGAGATGGAGGACCGTTCGGTCCCGTTTCCGCGAAGGAGTCCGACATGCCCGGTTGGTACGTCCACCTCGAGGCGGCGCACGACACCGCCCCCAACCTCCGCGACTGGAGCGACCCTTCGCCTCGGGCTAGCCTGAGTTGAACGCGCAACTGCCGTCCGCCCGTCGACGCCGACTCCAGGATCCGAGGCACCCGTGACCGAGATCGACCTGACCGCCATCGAGGCCGAGCGCGAGCGCATCCGCGCCTCCTACCTCGAGCCCGCCGAGCGACGGCCGGGGTCGAGCGCCCGCGGCCTGCACCACTTCGCCGTCGTCGCTCGCGACGTCGAGGAGACCGTCAGGTTCTACCAGGGAGTGCTCGAGTTCCCCCTGACCGAGATCTTCGAGAACCGCGACTACCGGGGCTCGAACCACTTCTTCTTCGACATCGGCAACGGCAACCTGCTGGCGTTCTTCGACTTCCCGGGCCTCGACGTCGGGCCGTACGCGGAGGTGCTCGGCGGACTGCACCACATCGCCATCTCCGTGGAGCCGGACACCTGGACGCGATTGCGCGGACGGCTCGACGAGGCCGGCGTCGAGTACCTCGAGGAGAGCGGGTCGTCCCTCTACTTCCGCGACCCCAACGGTGCACGCCTCGAGCTCATCGCCGACCCGCTCGGCGAGATGTACGGCAGCAAGGTCCTGTGACCTGGTCGGAGCCGACGGCCTACAGGTAGAGGCCGGTCTGTCCCGGGTCGACGCGCTGGGCGGCCACGGCGTGGATGTCACGCTCAGGCAGCAGCACGTAGTCGGTGCCCTGCAGCTCCACCTCGGCCCGCTCCTCGGGGTCGAAGAGGACGCGGTCGCCGAGCTGCACCTGGCGCACGTTGGGCCCGGTGGCCACGACCTCCGCCCAGGCGAGCCGCTTGCCGACGGACGCGGTGGCGGGGATGAGGATGCCGCCTCCCGAGCGCCGGTCACCCTCCTTCTCGAGCGAGACGAGCACGCGGTCGTGCAACATCCGCACCGGCAGTTCCTGAGCCGTCGTGGCGGAGTCCTTCTTGCCCATGGTGACCTGCGGGTGCCTGGTCGTTTCCCGGTGACCGGGCGGTCGCGCCCGCTCAGCCCCGCCGGCGGCGGAGCAGCCCGACGGCGACGACCACCACGACGGCCGCGGCCACGACCGCGCCGATGCGCTCGATGCGAAGGTCGCCGTCCTCGGTGTGGGTGGCCGAGGCGAGGCGCAGCTTCAGGCCCTGCAGCTGGCGCTCGGCGATGACCTGTGGCTGCGCCCGGTAGGCCAGCTCGTTGACGGTGCCCTCGAGGCGCGCGCGGGCGGCCCGGATGTCCTGCTCGATACGTGCGGTGTCGGTCATCTGGCTTCCTTTCGGGACGGTGCGACTCTAGTGGGCGAGGCCGAGGTCGCGACGGAGCTTGGCCACGTGACCGGTCGCCTTGACGTTGTAGAACGCGTGGCTGACCTTGCCCTCCTCGTCGACGACGAAGGTGGACCGGATGACGCCCTCGACGGTCTTGCCGTAGAGCTTCTTCTCACCCCAGGCGCCGTACGCGTTGTGGACCGAGAGGTCCTCGTCGCTCAGCAGCGGGATGGTGAGGTGGTCGCGCTCGCGGAACTTGGCGAGTTTCGCCGGCTTGTCCTTGGAGATGCCGACGACCTCGTAGCCGTCCTTCTTGAGCGAGTCGAGCGACTCGCTGAAGTCGCACGCCTGCTTGGTGCAGCCGGGGGTCATCGCCGCCGGGTAGAAGTAGACGATGACCTTGCGCCCGGCGAAGTCGCCCAGGGCGACCGTGCCGCCGGCGTCGTCGGGAAGGTCGAAGGCCGGTGCCTGCTCGCCGGGCTCGAGTCTTGACGTCACTGGGGCTCCTCCTGGTCGGAACGTGCCGGTGCGACCGCGGACCGCGGTCCCGACGCGCACGAATCTCGCGCTGGACGAATGGCTTTCACGAAGCGTATCGGTAGGTCACGTACCCGCCCCGGGCGCTCCCCCGGCCCTCAGGCCGACACATCGACCTCATCTCGGTGCGGACGGCGGGACTCGAACCCGCACACCTGAGGCACAGGAACCTAAATCCTGCGTGTCTACCAGTTCCACCACGTCCGCTCGCTGCTGCGCCGCCCACTGTAGTTGTCCCGGGCCCCGTCCCGGACGTCCTGTCCTCCTCGGGCCGGCGGCTAGCCTGCAGGCATGAGACGCAACATCGGCACGGGCAGCGCGTGGGAGAGCGTCGTCGGCTACTCGCGCGCCGTGCGGGTCGGCGACACGGTGCACGTCGCGGGCACCACGGCGGTGCGTGACGGACGCGTGGTGGCGCCGGGCGACGCGTACCGCCAGGCGCAGGTGGCCCTCGAGATCCTCGTCGCGGCACTGGTCGAGTGCGGGGCTTCGCCGGCCGACGTCGTGCGCACCCGCCTCTACGTCACCGACATGCGCGACTGGGAGGCTGTCGGACGGGCCCACGGTGAGGTGTTCGCCGACGTGCGCCCGGCCTCGACGCTGGTGCAGGTGAGCGCCCTCATCGAGCCCGACCTGCTCGTCGAGATCGAGGCGGAGGCCATCGTCGGCGGCTCGGCGTCCGCCGTCACTCCACCCTGACGTTGACGACGTGGATGCCGGTGGCACCGTCGGGCGCCGGCGGGGCCTCGAGCGGCGACTGCACGACCCCCTTGTCGTCGTAGGCCCTCACGCGCAGGTCGTGGCTGCCGGGTGTCGCCTGCCACTCGTAGACCCACTGCCGCCAGGTGTCGATGCTCGCGTCGACCGCGAGCCGGGCCTCGGCCCAGGGCTGCTGGTCGACCTGCACCTCGACCTTCGAGATGCCCGTGTGCTGGTGCCAGGCGACACCGGCAACCGCGACGGTGCCGGCCTTGACCGTCGCCCCTGCCCGCGGGACGTCGATGCGGGAGGCGGTCTTGATCGGGCCTGTCGCCGACCAGCCGCGGGTCGACCAGTAGGCCACGTCCTGCTGGTACGTCGTCACCTTGAGCTCGGTCACCCACTTCGTCGCCGACACGTAGCCGTAGAGGCCGGGGACGACGACGCGTACGGGGAAGCCGTGCTCGAAGGGCAGCGGCTCGCCGTTCATGCGGATCGCGAGCAGCGCGTTGCGGTCGTCGGTGAGCGCGGCGAGCGGCGTCGACGCCGTGAACCCGTCGATGCTCGTCTGCAGCACCATGTCGGCGCCGGCCTTCGGGCCCGCGAGCGCCAGCAGCTCGCGCACCGGCCAGCCGGTCCAGACCGCGTTGCCGATGAGGTCGCCTCCGACCTCGTTCGAGACGCAGGTGAGGGTCACCAGCGCCTCCTGCATCTGCTTGCCCTGCAACGTCTTCCAGTCGATCTCGACCTCGCGGTCAACCATGCCGGTGACCTTGAGCTTCCAGTCGTTCGCGTCGATGTGCGGCACGACGATGGCGGTGTCGATGCGGTAGAAGTCGGCGTTGGGGACGATGTAGGGCGTGAGGCCTGGGACACCGAGGTCGGCCCCTGCGGGGATGGCGAGCTTCGTGCCCTTGAGCGGCACGCTCTTGAGCGCATCGCGTGAGACCGTGGCCGCCGACGAGCCACCCCCGACGTAGCTCCCGAGGTATGCGGTCACGGCGCCGACCGCGCCACCGATCAGCCAGCGCCTACCGGGGTTCGCGGCCCCGGCTCCACCGGTTGCACCTCGTGCAACCGGCGAGCGGCTGAGGAACCACAGGCCGGCGACGGTGCCGAGCACGGTGGGCAGGACGTCGAGAGGGCCGGCGCCCGGGCGCGTCATGACGGCTGCCGCGCCGACGACCCCGACGAGGGCGAAGGCGACGAGCGCCGGCACCATGCGTCGCGTCGCGACGGCACCGATCGCTGCACAGACGAGGGCGAGCACGGCCACGGTGCCGACGAGCAGGGCACGCTTGTCGTTCGTGCCGAACGTGGAGACCGCGAAGTCCTTGAGCCACGGGGGTGTCCGGTCGATGAAGGCACCGCTGACCGCGGCGACCGGAGCGGGTTGCCCGGACGACTGGCCGACCGCGACCAGGGCCGCGGCCGCCAGCGTGGCGAGGCCGACCGTGACCAGCCCGACCACCACCCCGTCGACGGCTCCCCACCACAGTGGGCGAGCCACCGGCTCCTGAGCGGTCTCGGGACGGGTGGCCGGGCTGGTTGCGGTCATGGCCTCAGGTGCTCCTTCAGGTGCGGCACGAGGGCTCGGAAGGCGAGCGAGCGGTGCGACACGTGGTTCTTCTCGTCGGCGGCGTACTCCGCCAGTGTGCGTTCGTTGCCGTCGGGTTGGTCGGATGGCACGAAAATCGGGTCGTAACCGAAACCATTCGTGCCACGGGGCTCGCGCGCGACGGTGCCCGGGAAACGCCCGACCTCGGCGGCCGAGCGTCCGTCGGGCAGCACGAGCGCCGCGGCGCAGACGAACGCCGCCGCACGGTGCTCGTCGCGCACGTCACCCAGCTGGGCGAGGAGCAGCTCGAGGTTGGCCCGGTCGCCGCTCCCACCGGACCAGCGTGCGCTGAAGATCCCCGGCGACCCGCCGAGCACGTCGACCGCCAGGCCGGAGTCGTCGGCCAGCGCGGGCATGCCGGTGGCGTGCGCCGCAGAGGCCGCCTTGAGGATCGCGTTCTGCTCGAAGGTGACGCCGTCCTCGACGACGTCAGGCGCGTCGGGGAACTCGTCGAGTCCGACGATGTCGAGCCCCAGCTCCGCGCTGACGTCGCCGAGGATCTCGCGCAGCTCCTCGACCTTGTGGGCGTTGCGGGTGGCGAGGACGACCTTCGTCACGCGACCGACCCCCCGTCGGCCCCGCCGGCTGACGGTGTGGCGAGGGCCTGCTGCTGCTGCGCGGTGAGGTCGGCGCACCCCTTCGTCGCGAGGTCGAGCAGCTGCCCCAGCAGGTCGCGGTCGAAGGGCTCGCCCTCGGCCGTGCCCTGCACCTCGATGAAGCGCCCGTCGCCGGTCATGACGACGTTCATGTCCGTCTCGGCCGTGGAGTCCTCGGGATAGTCGAGGTCGAGCACGGCGCGGCCACCGACGACCCCCACCGAGATGGCGGCGACGGAACCGGTGAGGGGCTCGGCCTTCTTGGCGATGAGACCCTTCGCGCGGGCGTCCTCGATGGCGTCGGCGAGCGCGACGAACGCGCCGGTGATGGCGGCCGTGCGCGTGCCGCCGTCGGCCTGGAGCACGTCACAGTCCAGGACGATGGTGTTCTCGCCGAGGGCCTTCGTGTCGATGACGGCGCGCAGGCTGCGCCCGATCAGCCGGCTGATCTCGTGGGTGCGGCCTCCGATGCGGCCCTTGACGCTCTCGCGGTCGGAACGGGTGTTCGTCGCCCGCGGGAGCATGGCGTACTCGGCCGTGACCCACCCGGTGCCCTTTCCCTTGAGCCATCGGGGCACCCCTTCGGTGAAGGACGCCGCGCACAGCACCCGGGTGCGACCGAACTCCACGAGGACGCTGCCCTCGGCATGGTCGAGCCAGTTGCGCGTGATCCGCACCTCGCGCGTCTGGTCGGGGGCACGTCCGTCATGTCGGTGGGTCATGACGACGAGGCTAGCCATGCTCGGTGCCGAGCCCCGCATCGCGGGTGCCCGGTGGACGGTCGTCGGTCAGTCAGTCGCTTCCGTCGACAGGCGCTCGACCTCGTCGGCCGACAGCTCGAGGTCGACGGCCTTGACGGAGTCCTCGATGCTCTCGGGGCGGGAGGCACCCGGGATCGGCACCACGGTCGGGGCCAGCGCGAGCTCCCACGCGAGGGCCACCTGCTGCGGGCTCACGTCGTGGGCGCGCGCCACCTCGGCGAACGCGTCGTGCCTGCTACCGAGGTCGCCGGCCCTGCTGATGCCGCCGAGCGGACTCCAGGGCAGGAACGCGATGCCGAGCTCGGCGCACAGGTCGAGCTCGGGAGCACTGCTGCGGAACGCCGGTGAGAACTGGTTCTGCACCGACGCGAGACGTCCCCCGAGCACCTCCTGGGCCTCGCGGATCTGCGACGGGTCTGCGTTCGAGATGCCGGCCATCTCGATGACCCCCTCGTCGAGCAGCTCGGCGAGCGCACCGACGGACTCGGCGTACGGCACGTCGGGGTCGGGCCGGTGGAACTGGTAGAGCCCGATCGCGGTGCCACCAAGCCGGGCGAGCGAGGCTCGCGCCGCCTCCTTGAGGTGGTCGGGACGACCGTTCAGGGTCCACGACCCGTCACCCGGCCGCAGGTGGCCGCCCTTGGTCGCGACGAGGACGTCGGAGGCGTCGCCGGGCCAGGACGCGATGGCCCTGGCGATGAGCGACTCGTTGTGCCCGACCTCGTCGGCGTCGCGATGGTACGCGTCCGCCGTGTCGATGAGGGTGACACCGGCGTCGAGCGCGGCGTGGATCGTGCGGATCGAGCGGGCCTCGTCGGGCCGCCCCTCGATCGACATCGGCATGCCGCCGAGCCCGATCACGCTGACCTTCCTCGCTCCGATGGTTCGCTGGTGCACTGCGCCTCCCTGGGTCGGTCGTGCGTCGGGTGGTCCGGGTCGTCGGTGCGTGGACGGGCCTTCGGCCGGGCGACGCACCGAGACGACTCATACCCGGGCGGCCGCCGCCGTCACCCACGCGTCCAGGGTGGCGGAGTCGTCAGAGCGAGTAGCTGGCGCCCGGCTCGGCGAGCTCGACCTTGCCCGGCCAGACCGCGGCGGCCTGCTCGCGGCACACCTCGGGGTCGTTCCACGCGGGGATGTGGGTCAGCATGAGGCGCCCCACTCCCCCGGCCCGGACGGCGGCCTCGGCGGCGCGTCTTCCGGACAGATGGATGTCGGGCACGGTGTCGCGGCCGTCGACGAAGGCCGAGTCGGCCAGGACCAGGTCGGCACCCGCCATCAGGTCGGTGAGCTCGTCGCAGGTGTCGGTGTCACCGGTGTAGGCGAGCGTGCGCCCGTCGGCCTCGACCCGGAAGCCGAACGCGTCGACGGGGTGGTTGACCCGCACCGGGGTGACGGTGAACGGTCCGACCGTCACGGTCTCGCGGTCGCGCAGGTCGTGGAAGTCGAACGTGCCGAAGACGTCCTCGCTGTCGCCTCCGCCGTAGGCACGGGCGAGGTGGACGCCCGTGCCCGGGGGTCCCCACACCGGCATCGCGGGACGTCCGGGGCCTCCCGGGACGTAGCGCATCATGACGTAGAGCCCACACATGTCGATGCAGTGGTCGACGTGCAGGTGGCTGAGCAGGACGGCGTCGACGGCATACGGCTCGAGGTGGGTCTGGAGGGCACCCAGGGCGCCGTTGCCGAGGTCGAGCACGATGCTCCAGGTGCGGCCCTCGTGCTCGGCCTGCACGAGGTAGGACGACGCGGGCGAGCGTGGCCCGGCGAAGGATCCCGAGCACCCGACGATCGTGACGTCCACGGGTCGAGCCTAGGTGCCGACGCCGACGCCGGCTCGCGACCGGCGCGTCGCGTGTGTCACACCGCGCCGGGGGGCTCGTCCTCGACGTCGTCGCCGGAGTCATCCGTGAGGTCCTCGGTGAGGTCGTCGACGTCGTCCAGGTCGTCCTCGTCGTATGCCGTCTCGCCGAGGCTGAGGTCGGTGCCCATGAGCGCGTGCGTCAGCGTCTCCTGCAGCCAGGTCAGGAAGTCGTACCAGGCCATGGCGTAGCCGAGCGGGTCGTCGTCGTCGATCACCTCCATGGCGGCGTGCAGCGCCTCCGCGTCCTCCTCTGTGCGCATGCCCATGCGCTCGCCGAGGAGCAGGCGCACGTCGGTCAGGGCCATGAGGAAGGCCGGCGCCTGCTGCTCGCCCAGCACCACCCGGTCACCCGAGACCCCCGTCAGCCGGTCGAGGGCGACGTCGAGGTTGCCGCTCTTGCGCTGTCGCAGGCCTTCCTCGGTCAGGCGGCGGAACTCGGCGGCGACCTGGTCGTCGCCCCGGTGGGCGGTGGGGAGAAGTCGGTCGAGGGCAGGGTCACGGTCGGTGAGGCTCGACGAGTCCGGTTGCGCCACAGGCTCGCCCGCGCCGAGGCCGTCGCCGCCGTCAAGCGGGTGGGTCCGATCGGCCGCGCTCAGCGAGAGGCCCATCGAGGCCACGAGGTCGTCGAAGGTGTCACCGGTGGGCTCGATCTCCGGGGACAGCAGGATGCGGGTCTGCTGCATGAGTCCGTAGAGGACCGTGCGCTCGGTCGCGTCGAGGAGCGCGACGTAGTCGTCGTCCTCGCGCAGGAAGGCGCGTGCCATCACTCGTCCTTCTCGAACGTCGCCCACAGGCCGTAGCCCTGCAGTGCCTCGGCGTCGCGCTCCATGGACTCCCGCGGCCCGTTGGAGACGACCGCCTTGCCCTTGACGTGAACGTCCATCATCAGCTTCTCGGCCTTGGGACGCGCGTAGCCGAAGTACGTCTCGAAGACCCAGGTCACGTAGGTCATGAGGTTGACCGGGTCGTTCCAGACGATCGTCACCCAGGGCAGGTCCGGAGACACGACGTGCTCGGTCGAGGTCACCTCCTGCTCGACAGGGGCGAGGGAGAGGGTCGCTGCGGTCACAGGGCCACCCTAGGTCCCCGGACGGGGGGCCCGACCCGGGAGTCGTGGCCGGGGCTGCTCCCGACCGCGAAGAGAGGCACACCCCTAGGGTGAGGAAGGTGAGCCCGACGAGCCCTGGCGCCGCGAGCACGGCGCTGTTGACCGACCACTACGAGCTGACCATGCTGCAGGCCGCCCTCGCCTCCGGCGAGGCGCACCGGCGCTGCGTCTTCGAGGCCTTCGCGAGGCGGCTGCCCGACGGGCGCCGCTACGGCGTCATCGCCGGCACCGGCCGGGTGCTCGAGGCGCTCGAGCAGTTCCGCTTCGGCGACGAGGAGCTGCGCTTCTTGTCGGACCACCAGGTCGTCGACCGGCCGACGATCGAGTGGCTCGAGTCCTACCGGTTCTCGGGCGAGGTCAGCGGCTACGCCGAGGGCGAGTGCTACTTCCCGCAGTCCCCCGTGCTCGTCGTCGAGTCCACCTTTGCCGAAGGGGTCATCCTCGAGACGCTGGTGCTCTCGATCCTCAACCACGACACGGCGATCGCCTCTGCGGCCTCACGCATGACGACAGCAGCCGGCGGTCGGCCGTGCATCGAGATGGGGTCGCGACGCACCCACGAGGAGTCGGCCGTGGCAGCGGCCCGGGCGGCATACGTCGCCGGCTTCGACGCGACGAGCAACCTGGAGGCTGGACGGCGCTACGGCGTGCCCACGACCGGCACGGCCGCGCACGCCTTCACGCTGCTCTACGACTCGGAGAAGGAGGCCTTCACCGCGCAGGTCGAGTCGCTCGGCAAGGGGACGACCCTGCTCGTCGACACCTACGACGTCAAGACGGCTGTCGACCTCGCCATGGACATCGCCGGGCCCGAGCTCGGGGCGGTGCGCCTCGACTCGGGCGACCTGCTCATCCAGGCGACCGAGGTGCGCGCCCAGCTCGACGCGGCGGGCAACACCGACACCCGCATCATCGTGACATCCGACCTCGACGAGTACGCCATCGCCGGACTGGCCGCCGGGCCGGTGAGCGGCTACGGCGTCGGCACCGCGCTGGTCACCGGCTCGGGCGCCCCGACCGCGTCGATGGTCTACAAGCTCGTCCAGCGCGAGGACGCCTCCGGCCAGATGCGGGGCGTGGCGAAGAAGAGCAAGGACAAGACGTCGGTCGGTGGTCGCAAGTGGGCGATGCGCCGCCTCGGTGACAACGGGGTCGCGCAGGCAGAGGTCATCGGCATCGGCGAGCGACCACGCGACGACGGCAACGACCGCCCCCTCATGATCGAGCTGGTCCGCGCCGGTGAGGTCGTCGACCACCAGGACATCCACGAGGCCCGGGCTCGGCACGAGGCCTCCCGCGCCGAGCTCCCCCGCGCGGCCGCGCAGCTCTCACGCGGCGAGCCCGTGATCCCAACGATCTACGAGGAGGACTGAGCCGTGGTCGAATCGAGCAGCATCCACCCTTCCGAAGGGTCTGCCGGTGCCCGGCGGGCGCTCGTCATCGTCGACGTGCAGAACGACTTCTGCGAGGGCGGTTCGCTCGCCGTCGAGGGCGGCGCCGACGTGGCCCGGCAGGTCAGTGACCACGTGAGCCGCCATGCGGCCGACTACGACCACGTCGTGGCGACCGCCGACTGGCACATCGACCCCGGCGCCCACTTCTCGCAGAGTCCCGACTACGTCGACACCTGGCCGGTCCACTGCGTCGCCGGCAGCGAGGGCGCCGAGTTCCACCCGCGCCTGGCCGGGGCCCTGGCCCACGTCGAGGCGGTGTTCCGCAAGGGTGAGCACGCCGCTGCCTACAGCGGTTTCGAGGGTCGGTCCGACGACGACGAGCACCTCACGCTGGCCGACTGGCTCCGGGAGCGAGGGGTCGGGCAGGTCGACGTCGTGGGCATCGCCACCGACCACTGCGTGCGCGCCACGGCGCTCGACGCGCAGCGCGGGGGCCTGCACACGACGGTGCTGCTGGACCTCACGGCCGGCGTCGCAAGACCGACCACCGACGCAGCCGTGGCGCAGCTGATCGAGGCGGGAGTGCGGCTGCTCGGGTCACCGACCGTCGCCTGACGGCGCCCCGGCCTCCGGACCGAGGTATGCCGTCACGCTGGGGCGTGAGGTGGCACCTCGACTCCCTGCGTGAGGCCCTCAGCGCAGGATGCCGCGCAGCGCCTCGGCCGCTCGCCGCAGGTGTGGGCCGACGGTCCGGGCGTCGACGGGCTCGAGGGAGACGACCCCGACCGACGCCTCGACACCCCCGGGCGGCTCTGCGCCCACGCCCAGCGGCACCGCGAGCCCGTGCGCGCCTGCCTGCAGCTCCCCGTCAGTGGAGACAGGCCCCGACCGACCGGCCCGCCCGGCCAGGATGGCTCGCCCGGCGGCTCCCTGGTCGAGGCGGTGCCGGGCGCCCGAGCGGTAGGCCACGTGGAAGTCGGTCCACGAGGGCTCGACGACGACCAGTGCGAGCGCCTCGTCGCCCTCGGCGATGGTGAGGTGCGCGGTGGCGCCGACCGCGTCGGCGAGCTCACGCAGCACCGGACGTGCCTCGGCGCGCACGATCGGCGTGACGGCCGAGGCGAGCCGGCTCACGCCGAGCCCCAGCCGCACGCGGCCGTCGGTGGCCCGCGAGACGAGCCGGTGCTCCTCCAGGGTGGTGACGAGGCGGTAGACGACCGGGCGACCGACACCCAGCGCGGCGGCGAGCTCGGTGACGGTGAGGCCGGTGGGGCCGCTCTCGCCGGCCAGTGCCTCGAGCACCCGGATGCCGCGGTCGAGCGTCTGCGACGACTCGGCTCTCGCCGACCCTCTGACGGGCTCGGAACCGGGAGCGGGCACCGCTCTCAGCCCTCGGAGTGGGCGGCGCCGGGATCGCCGCCGCCGACGAGGCCCTTGGACCAGGACGCCGCATACCTGCCGTCGTCGACGGCGAGGCCGCCCTCGCCGAGCTCGAGGGGCCGGAAGGTGTCGACCATGACGGCGAGCTCGTCGAAGCGCTCGACGCCGAGCGACCCCTCGGTGGCACCCGGCTGGGGGCCGTGGGGGTGCCCGCCCGGGTGCACCGAGATCGACCCCTTGCCGATGCCGGACCCCTTGCGCGCCTCGTAGTCGCCGTCGACGTAGAACATGATCTCGTCGCTGTCGACGTTCGAGTGGTAGTAGGGCACCGGGATCGCGAGCGGGTGGTAGTCGACCTTGCGCGGGACGAAGTTGCAGATGACGAAGTTCCAGCCCTCGAAGACCTGGTGGACGGGCGGCGGCTGGTGGATGCGGCCGGTGATCGGCTCGAAGTCGCGCACGTTGAAGACGTACGGGTAGAGGCAGCCGTCCCACCCGACGACGTCGAGCGGGTGGAACGGGAGCGTGTGCACCGTGCCGACGACCCCGCCGGGCCCGTTCCCGCGGTGCTTGATGTACACCTCGGTCTGCTCGTCCGGTCGCTCGCCGACGTCCTCGGCGAGCAGCGGCCCCGCGGGCTGGCGCAGGTCGCGCTCGCAGTAGGGGGCGTGCTCGAGCAGCTGGCCGTACTTGCTGAGGTAGCGCTTGGGCGGGGCGATGTGGCTGTTGGCCTCGATGCAGTACACGCGGAGCGGGTCCTTGGTCGAGCGCTTCGGGATCCACCGGTGCGTCGTCGCACGCGGGATGATCACGTAGTCGCCCTCGCCCACCTCGAACGCGCCGAAGACGGTCTCGACCCGGGCCTTTCCCCGCTCGACGTAGACGCACTCGTCACCGATGCCGTTGCGGTACCACGGGCTTGCTTGTGCGGCAACGGCATACGAGATGCGTACGTCGCCGTTGCCGAGCACGAGACGGCGCCCCGTCACGACGTCGGTGTCGCGGACCGCCTTGGCGTCGAAGAGGTCGTGGAGCTTGAGGTGACGCGGCACGAGCGGGTGGTTGGGGGTCGTCGACTGGTCGGGCAGCTCCCACACAGCGGCGCCGATCGTCGTCGACGGGATGTTGCGGTGGTAGAGCAGCGAGCTGTCGGAGCTGAACCCCTCCTCGCCCATGAGCTCCTCGTAGTAGAGCTCGCCCGGGGTCCGCCCCTTGCCGGGGCGGCGGTGCTGCGTGTGCCGCTTGGGTGGGATGTTGCCGACAGCCTGGTAGTGCGCCACGGGCGAGAGCCTCTCCGTCGAGCGCGTCCGTTGAACGGACGCTGGTGTATCACTATTGCAACAGTGGAGTACGCTCCCGGTCATGTCAAGAACGCCCTTCGCGCCGCTCTTCGACCGCCTCGTCGACGACGCCGCCGTCTTCCCGCCGGGGCTCGCCCCCGTCGACGTCGCCGTGCGCGAGCACCTCGACCGTCGCGAGGGGCCGTATGCCGCCCACATCGGTCCGCTCCTCGTGCCGGCCACCGCGGCGGCCGAGCTCGCAGACCTCGCCGCGAAGGACGAGCGAGCCGTCGCGCAGCCGCTCGAGGTCGGGCTCATCGTCCGCCCGGGCTCCCCCCTCGAGCCGCTCCTCGACGCCGTGGAGCTGCTGCGCGACGACCCCCGGATCCTCGTGGGCGCCGCCGAGCTCGGCTGGACCGACGGGCCCACCGGCTGGCGCAGGGCCCTCGACCTGGACATTCCCCTCGTGGTCGAGGTCGGCCTGGGCTCCGACCAGGAGTCGGCCCTCGACGACCTCGCCCACGCGGTCGACCACGAGCACGACGTCACCGCCAAGTTCCGCACCGGCGCGACCCCCGCGTGGGCCTGGCCCGACGAGACGACGCTCGCCGGCTTCCTCGACGCCGTCGTCCTCCGGGGCCTGCCCTTCAAGCTGACCGGCGGGCTGCACCACGCGGTCCGCGGCGACCACGCCGGCCACCCCGCACACGGCCTGCTCAACGTGCTCCTCGCCACCCACGAGGCCCTCGACGGCGCCGAGACCCGCGAGCTCGCGGGCGAGCTCGGCCGAAGCGACACCGAGGTCCTCGTCACCGCGGTGTCGGGCCTGCACGAGAGCGAGGCGCGCCGCCTGCGAGCGAGCTTCACGGCATACGGCTGCTGCGGCGTGCTCGACCCCCTGACCGAGCTCGAGGCACTCGGCCTCGTTCCCAGCAAGGAGACCCACGCGTGACACTGCCCGCCCAGCCGACCACCTGGCTCGACGTCCCTGCCGACCACCCGTTCGGCATCAACACGCTCCCCTACGGGGTCTTCAGCACGAGCGACGACCCGACGCGACGGGTCGGTGTGCGCATCGCCGAGCTCGTCCTCGACGTCGGGGCCGTCGCCGCGATCGGCCGCGATGCCGGGCTCGTGGGCGACGGACCCGACCTGGCGACGGCCTGGCTCACACCGAGCCTCAACGCGTTCCTCGCCCTGGGTCGCCCAGCGTGGTCGGTGGCGCGCGAGTGGCTCACGGAGGTGCTCACCGACGAGGTGCATCGCGAAGGGGTGTCCCCGCACCTGCACCCGATCGCCGACGTCGAGCTCCACCTGCCCATCGAGGTCGCCGACTACGTCGACTTCTACGCCAGCGAGGACCACGCGAGCAACGTCGGGCAGATCTTCCGGCCCGACAACGCCGCGCTACCGCCCAACTGGAAGCACCTGCCGATCGGCTACCACGGCCGGTCGGGCACCGTCGTCGTCTCGGGCACCCACGTCGTGCGACCGAGCGGCCAGCGCAAGGCACCGTCCGATCCCGCGCCTGTCTTCGGCCCGAGCACCCGCCTCGACATCGAGGCCGAGCTCGGCTACGTCGTGGGTGGTTCCACCGAGCTCGGCTCACGGGTGTCGGTCGACGAGGCCGCCGACCACCTCTTCGGCGTCGTGATCCTCAACGACTGGAGTGCCCGCGACATCCAGGCGTGGGAGTACGTCCCCCTGGGGCCCTTCCTCGGCAAGTCCTTCGCGACGTCGATCTCGGCCTGGGTCACGCCGCTCGACGCTCTGGCCGCCGCGCGCATTCCCCTTCCGGGACAGGCAGATCCGCAGGTGCTGCCCTACCTCCAGGGCGACGCCTTCGGCCTCGACGTCCACCTCGAGGTCACCCTCAACGGCACGGTGGTCTCGCGCCCGGAGCACGCGGCGATGTACTGGTCGCCGGCGCAGATGCTCGCCCACCTGACCGTCAACGGAGCCTCGATCAGGGACGGCGACCTCTTCGCTTCCGGAACCATCAGCGGCCCGACCCGCGAGAGCCGCGGCAGCCTGCTCGAGCTCACCTGGAACGGCAGCGAACCCGTCACCCTCGACGACGGCACGACGCGCGGCTTCCTCGAGGACGGCGACACCGTGACGATGACCGCCTGGGCCCCCGGGCCCGACAACTCACGCATCGGCATCGCCGAGGTCACGGGCACCATCGTCCCCACGCGCTGAACCTCGACTGTGGGTGAAGGTGCTGTCAGTGCAGGACGACCGGAGGCGCCCCTGCCGGCTCGGACTCCTCGACGAGCAGCCGTGAGTTCTCGTGCCTCCGCGGCAGGAAGCCCGCCGCGACGAGCGTTGCGGCGCAGAGGATCGCGGCGATGAGGAACGTCTTGCCGTAGACGTGGGCGAGCTCGGCGATGGCCGTGGCCATCCCCTGCGGGCCGAGCTTGTCCTTGATGGTCGGGTCGAACTGCGCGCCCAGCACGGCGCCGGCCGACTGCGAGCCGTTGAGGTAGTTGGTGAACACCACCGAAATGACGGCGACACCGATGGAGCTCGCGATCTGCTGGGTGATGTTCAGCAGCGTCGAGCCACGCGCCACCTGGTGGTGGGTCAGCGTCTTGAGCGCCGAGGTCATGATCGGCATCATCGTGCCGCCCATGCCGAGACCCATGAGGAACAGCACCGGGATGATGAAGCCCCAGTAGGAGGTGTCGGGGCCGACCTGGGTGAGCGCGAACATGCCCGCCACGATCGCGACCAGCCCGAAGGGCACGATGCGCCCGACGGGGATGCGGTCGGCGAGCGATCCGGCGACGGGCATCGTGAGCATGGCCCCGATGCCCTGCGGGACCATGAGGTACGCCGCGTGGAGCGGTGTCTCGGCGCGCACCTGCTGGAGGTACTGGGGCACGAGGAGCAGTCCCCCGAAGAACGCCGCCGCGAAGAGGAACATGGTGACGATGGCGACCGTGAGCCGGCGGTTGCTGAACAGACGCAGGTCGAGCAGCGGGTGCTTGGGCCGGAAGCTGTAGAACACGAAGGCGACGATCATGGCCAGGCCCACGAGGCCGGGGACGAGCACCTTCGCCGACCCGACCGTGCGCTCGCCGGGGATCGAGCTCACGCCGTAGAGAAACAGTGCGAGGCCGGGCGACATGAGCAGCATGCCGATGAGGTCGAAGGACTCGGACGGCTCGGGCCGGTCGCCGGGCAGCGCCCAGAGGGCGTAGAGGACGGCGATGATGCCGATCGGCACGTTGATCAGGAAGATCCAGTGCCACGAGTAGTTGTCGATGAGCCAGCCGCCGAGGATGGGGCCGAAGATCGGCCCGAGCAGCATCGGGATGCCGAGGACTGCCATCAGCCGGCCCATCCGCTCGGGGCCGGCAGCACGAGTCATGATCGTCATACCGAGGGGCATGAGCATGCCGCCGCCGAGGCCTTGCAGGACGCGGTAGCCGATGAGGATCTCGATGGACCCGGCGGTCGCGCAGAGGGCCGAACCGGCCGTGAAGAGGATGACGGCCATGATGTAGAGACGTTTGGTGCCGAAGCGGTCGGCCGCCCACCCGGTGAGCGGAATGACCGTCGCGAGCGCCAAGGTGTAGGCCGTGACCGTCCACGCCACCGTGGAGTAGGCGAGCGGCTGACCACCCGGCTCGGCGAAGACGGTCTGGAACTTGGTCAGGGCGATGTTGACGACGGTGATGTCGAGGATCGACATGATCGCGCCGAGGACGACGACCCCGGCGACCTTGAGGACGGCCGCGTCGAGCTTGTCAGGATAGGCCGGACCGCCGGAACCGGCGGATGGTGCGACTGGTGCAGACACTGGTGGGCTCCGATTGTCTTCAGAGTTCTGGATCGGCGACGACGCCGTGGCAGCGGTACGGACCGCGCACCCACGATTGTGCCGCGCACCCCCGACAACGGCGCAACCCACTTACGCCACACCCGGCATACGGGAAGGGCGCGTGTGCCGTGCGGGACTCAGCCCTGCTTGCGCGGCTGCTTGCCCTCCACCACCTGGGTGCCGGCCACCTTGTCGTGGAGGGCCTGTCGCTTGTCGTCCCAGAGCGGCCAGAGCCCGTCGAGCAGGGAGAGGAACGGGACGAACTGCCCTGCCAGCGGGACGAGCCGGCGCAGCGCCGCGGTGCCCAGGGGCAGGGGTCCGGGCTCGGTGGTCCGGCGCACGCTGATGCCGACGACCATCTTGCCGGGGGTCTGCGCCGTGGTGGTCCAGAAGACGAGGCAGTAGGCCGTGGTGAGCAGCCAGAGGATGAAGGAGAACTGCAGTGCGGGCCCGGTGAGCTCGCCCTGGATCGCGGTGAGGCGCACCCGGTCGTTGGCCTCGGCCGCCGTCACCATCTCGGAGAACAGCTGGCCCATGCGGGGGGTCGCCGCCCACGAGATGGCGCCGCCGACGAGCGAGATGACGATGCCGTCGATGAACCAGGCGCCGACGCGCTTGCCCCAGGACGCGAGCGGTATGCCGTCGGCGGTGGTGCGGATGTTGTACATCCACTGCGCGTTGCCCGGCGCCTGCTGGTAGTACTGCTGGGGCGTCTGCGACTGGCTCTGCCAGCCGCTGCCCTTGGGCACCGGAGTGGTGGGCGTCGGCGCGGCAGCCCCCGTGCGGTCAGCCGAGCCCTGGTCGCCGCGAGCCTGCTGCGGCAGTCCGATGGTGCTCTGCGACACCGTCGGCGACTTCTTCGGTGCGGTGTGGTTCGTCCACGACACGCCGTCCCAGTAGCGGAGCATGTCGGGTTGGCTCGGGTCGTCGTACCACCCGGAGGGCTGCTGGCTCATGACCCAACTGTGCCACGACGGTGTACGCCCTCCAGGGAGCGGGCCCCCGGTCGCGAGTCCTGTCCGTCTTGCCCGGCGAATCACGCCTATCGGTCGATATCACGCAATCTCAACACAAGGTTTCCTCAAGGCCCCATGGCGACCATGAGCGTGCGGTGGGCTCGTCGCCGTCGGGGGGACGAGCCGTGGCCGTGGCTGGACCCGGCCGCCGCGTTGACACAGGAGGATGGCCATGTCGCGAAAGCACCACATCAGGTTCTTGACAGCAGTGACCGGATCGGTGGTGATGGCCGCAGGCCTCGGTTCAGCCTGGCCGGCGTTCGCGGCCGGCATCAACGAGCCTCCGGTGGCACCCCACTCGATCATCGTCTTCCCCGAGCGCGACTTCATCTCCGCTGCGGGCTACCAGCAGGGTCAGACGGCGACGGTCAACGTGGTGCGCGCCGGCTTCGTGGTCGGCACCGCGCTCGTGGATCCGCAGGACGACCCGACCACCGTCGGGTTCGACGGCATCGTCGAGGTCAACCACCCCGGCGGCGGCTGCTGGGCAGGGGTCACGCCCGACATCCGCCCGGGCGACGTGGTGCAGGTGCTCACGGCACCAGACACGGGAGACCAGACCACGACGGCCGACGTGACGATCACCCAGAAGGCGACCCTGAACCCGGCCGACCCCACCAGCGTGATCGTCAAGGGCACCGCCACCTCTGCCACGGGCGGTCAGATCCCCGTCGACCAGCTCGAGGCGCGCATCGTCGCCGCGAAGCAGTCCTTCCTCATCAACGGCAAGCGGACCATCCGGGCGTCCAGCACGGGCGGCGAGGGCACGCTGGCCTACGACGGACCGACGGTCAACACGTGGACGGCGACCTTCACCGGGCTCGGGCAGTTCGACCCGGTCGCGGGCCTCACCGACGCGCAGCGGGCGGTGGCCAACGAGACCCGCGGCATGTGGCTCGGCCGGATCCCAGCGGCAGCCGTTCCCCTCGAGTCCACGATCTTCGAGTTCGGCCAGGTGGGCGGCCCGGGCGCTCCGTGCACCGCACCGGCCGACCGTGGGCCCAGCACGCCTGACCTGGCTGCCGCCAGCGACTCAGGCAGCTCGAGCACCGACAACGTGACGAGCAACCCGATGCCGACCTTCGGCGGCGTACGCGGGCTGCCGACCGCCACCACCATCAACCTGTACATCGACGGCGCACCCGCAGGCAGCACGACCACCATCGCGCCCAACGGCGCCTGGTCGATCACGCCGACGGTCCCGCTCGCCGACGGTCCCCACACGGTCACCGCCGGAGAGGTCTCCGGGGCGAGCCCCGAGACGATGGGCCTCGGTGCGCTGCCGTTCACGATCGACACGGTCGCGCCGGCGACGTCCATCACGTCCGGGCCCGCTGTGGCGGGAACGGCACGCACGGTCATCTGGCGCTTCACGAGTGATGCCGGATCCACCTTCACGTGCTCGCTCACGCCGGGCGCGGCCGCGCAGGCCTGCCTCACCGGCATGACCTACGGCCCGCTCACCGACGGGCGCTACACCTTCACCGTCGGGGCGACGGATCTCGCAGGCAACGTCGGTGCGACCCGTTCGGCCGCATTCGCCGTCGGTGTCGCCCCCACCGTCAGCACGCGCTCGCCGCTCCCGGGCCAGAGCCGCATCGTCCAGACGGCGAACGTCACCGCCACCTTCAGCAGTGCGGTGACCGGGGTCAGCGGCACGTCGTTCGTGCTGCGCTCGCCGAGCGGGGCGGTCGTCCCGGCCGTCGTGAGCTACAACGCGCCGACGCACGTGGCCACGCTCAACCCGAACGCCACCCTCGCCCCCGACACGCGTTACGCAGCAAGCCTCACGACGGCGGTCAAGAGCGCCGACTTCGGGGTCGCGATGGTCTCGACGACGTGGACGTTCCTCACGGGCCCGGCGCCGGTGGTCAACTTCCGCAGCCCCGCCTCGGGCGCCGTGGGAGTGAGCCGGGTCAGCAACGTGACGGTCGGCTTCACGGAGCCCGTCGCGGGTGTCAGCACGGCGTCGGTGGTCCTGCGCTCGCCCAGCGGAGCGATCGTCCCTGCCGTCGTCACCTACAACGCGACGACCCGGCGCGCGACGCTCAACCCGAACGCCACCCTCGCCGCTCGGACGCGCTACACGCTCGGCCTCACCTCGGGCATCCGTGACACGGCGGGCAACATCCTGACACCGAGCACGGCAGCCTTCACCACGGGAGGCTGACGCAGGACCTGACCGGGACCGCGGTCGCCCCCCCTCGCGTGGGACCGGGAAGAAGGATCCGCCCCCACGTCCGTCGACGGACGTGGGGGCGGACTCCTGTCGCGGCCGCGGTCAGAGGTTGCCGCGCTTGTCCTGTTCGCGCTCGATCGCCTCGAAGAGCGCCTTGAAGTTGCCCTTGCCGAAGCCGAGCGACCCGTGCCGCTCGATGAGCTCGAAGAACACCGTGGGCCGGTCCCCGAGCGGCTTGGTGAAGATCTGGAGCAGGTAGCCGTCCTCGTCGCGGTCGACGAGGATCTTGCGCTTCTGCAGCTCCTCGATCGGAACGCGGACGTTGCCGATGCGCTCGCGCAACTCCGCATCCTCGTAGTAGCTGTCGGGGGTGTCGAGGAACTCCACGCCGTTGGCGCGCAGGGCGTCGACCGAGGCGAGGATGTCGTTCGTCGCGACGGCGAGGTGCTGAGCGCCCGCACCGCGGTAGAACTCGAGGTACTCGTCGATCTGGCTCTTCTTCTTCGCGATCGCGGGCTCGTTGAGCGGGAACTTCACGCGGTGGTTGCCGTTCGCCACCACCTTGCTCATCAGGGCGGAGTAGTCGGTCGCGATGTCGTCACCGATGAACTCGGCCATGTTCACGAAGCCCATGACCTTGTTGTAGAAGGTGACCCACTCGTCCATGTGACCGAGCTCGACGTTCCCGACGATGTGGTCGAGGGCCTGGAAGAGCCGCTTCGGCTGGCCCTCCCGCTTGACGTGCGTGGACGTGGTCGGCACGTAGCCGGGGAGGTACGGGCCGGCATACGTCTGGCCGTCGACGGTGCGCTGCACGAGGGTGTGGCGCGTCTCGCCGTAGGTCGCGATGGCGGCGGTGCGCACGGTGCCGTGCTCGTCGGTGTGGTCGGCGGGCTCCTCGAGCACCGTCGCGCCGGCGCGGCGCGCCTGGGCCACGCACTTGTCGACGTCGGGCACCTCGAGCGCGATGTCGACGACGCCGTCGCCGTGGCGACGGTGGTGGTCTGCGAGCGGGCTGTCGGGGTCGACGGCGCCCTTGACGACGAAGCGGATCGAGCCGCTGCGCAGCACGAAGGCCTTGTGGTCGCGGTTGCCGTTCTCGGGACCGGAGTAGGCGACGAGGTCCATGCCCCACGCGCTCTGGTAGTAGTGCGCGCTCTGGGTGGCGTTGCCGGCGACGAAGACGATCGCGTCCCATCCGGTGACGGGGAAGACGTCGGTGTTCTCGTCGTACTCGACGAGTCCGACGAGCTGCTTGAGCTGGTCGAGGTCGAGGTCGGCTTCGCGCTCCTGGGCGGTGAGGTCGGAGCTGAGGTCGACGGCGCGGTCGGCGGCCTGAGACGGCATCGTGTCAGTCATGGAGCGAGGGTGTCCGACACTGGTCGACTGTGCAACAGCACGGATTCCGGCTGGACACAGTGCGCAAAGTGTTGCCCGTATGCCGTCTGGTGCTGGACACTTTGCCCATGACCTCGACCGCCGGGCTGGGATCGCGTGCCGCCGTCGACGCGCTCGACTGCCGCATCCTGCTGCTCCTGCTCACGGAGCCCGGCGTCGGCGTGCTCGGTGCGTCGCGCCGCCTCGGCGTGGCTCGAGGCACGGTCCAGGCCCGCATCGACCGCCTCCAGCGCACCGGCGTGCTGCGGTCGATGGCCCCCGATGTCGACCCGGCGGCGCTCGGCTATCCGGTGACGGCATTCTGCACCCTCGAGATCCGCCAGGGCCGCGGCGGCCACTCCCCCGTCGTCGAGCACCTCGCCGCCATCCCCGAGGTGCTCGAGGCTCACACCATCACCGGGTCCGGCGACGTGCTCATCCGCATCGTCGGGCGCGACAACGCCGACCTTCAGCGCGTCATCGACCAGGTCGTCGACGACGCCCACGTCACTCGCGCCTCCACCGTCATCTCGCTGGCCACCCGACTCGACCACCGCACCGTCCCACTCGTCGAGCACCTGCTCGACCTCGCCCAAGGAGACCACCACCCGTGACCGCCGAAGCCGTGAGCGCCAACCCCTACGCCCCGAGGGCCGAGACCCTGCTGACCCACCCCGACTGGACCCGGAGCGCGACGATCTACCAGGTCAACCAGCGCCACTTCACCCCCGAGGGCACCTTCCGCGCAGCGGAGGCCCACCTGCCGCGCCTGCGCGACCTCGGCATCGACATCGTCTGGCTGATGCCCGTGCACCCCATCGGCGAGCAGAACCGCAAGGGGGTGCTCGGCAGCCCGTATGCCGTCAAGGACTACCTCTCGGTCAACCCCGAGTTCGGCACCCTCGAGGACCTGCGCCACTTCGTGGCGACAGCCCACGACCTCGGGCTCCACGTCATCCTCGACTGGGTGGCCAACCACACGGCCTGGGACAACCCGCTCGTCGAGGAGCACCCCGACTGGTACGCCCGTGACTGGAAGGGCGACTTCCGCCCCACGCCGTGGTGGGACTGGGACGACATCATCGACCTCGACTACGACAACGAGGATCTCCGCCGCTACATGACCGAGGCCATGGCGTATTGGGTGCGCGAGGTCGACGTCGACGGGTTCCGTTGCGACGTGGCCGGATTCGTGCCCGTCGACTTCTGGGACAACGTGCGCCGCGAGCTCGACGAGATCAAGCCTGTCTTCATGCTCGCCGAGTGGGAGGCGCGCGACCTGCACACCCGCGCCTTCGACATGACGTACGCGTGGAGCTGGAACGACACGCTCCACAAGATCGCGCACGGCAAGGCCGACGTCGAGGCGCTCAAGGTCTACTACGCCTGGAACGACCGCTTCTACCAGCGTGACGCCTACCGCATGCTCTTCGTGAGCAACCACGACAAGAACGCCTGGGAGGGCACCGAGTACGAGCAGTTCGGCGACGCGCTCGAGCCCGCGATCGTGCTGTCGGTCGTCAGCGAGGGGGTGCCGCTCGTCTACAACGGACAGGAGGCCGGCAGCGACAAGCGCCTCGTCTTCTTCGACAAGGACCAGATCGAGTGGCGCGACGACGAGCAGGGCGAGCTCTACCGCCGGCTCTTCGCCCTGAAGAAGGCGCACCCGGCCCTGTGGAACGGCGCTGCCGGCGGCCGGATGGTGCGGGTGCCGAACTCGGCCGAGGCCGCGGTGCTCAGCTTCGTGCGGGCCGTGGGCGACGACCGCGTCTTCGCGGCCTTCAACTTCTCGGACACCGAGCAGACGGTGACGCTCGGCGACGGGCCGCAAGCCGGGCTGTGGAACGACGCGTTCACGGGCGAGCCCGTGGAGCTGTCCGTCGGGCAGCCGTTCACGCTGCCCGCCTGGGGCCACCGGGTCCTCGTCGGTGCCCCCGTCGCCGAGCAGGACTGAAGAAAACTCCCGGACGCGCGAATTGTCAGCCGAAAACGCGCCGAAACCACAGACGTGGGAGGGGTCGATCGGCGAGGATGGGGGTGCGTACCCGTCGGTGCTCCCCTGTCCCGGCGGGTACGCCTTTTCGTGCCCCGAGGACCCGTAGGGGTATGCAGTCCCGTCACGAGTGGACGTTGCCCGCACGGGTGCGCCGTGCACGGCGCACCCGTGGCGGAAGCCCGCACTCCTGCGAACTTCCGCCACGTGGACGGTGCGGGTCAGCCGGTGACGGTCACCGGGCTGCCGTTGCTGACGAGCCTCCAGTCGGTGCTGGAGAACACGGCCGGGTCGATGACCTTGTTGGCGGTGGCCCAGTCGATGAGCAGCTGGCGGATCTCGATCTGGCGGTTGTAGACGACCGGAGCCGTCGTGACGCCCGGGAAGCCGCCACCGCCGGACTGCCGGTAGTTGTTGATCGCGACGACGAACCGCGCGTCGGCGGCGACCGGCGCCCCGCCGTAGGCGAGGTTGGTGATGCGCGAGCCGACCGCCTTGGCGATGTCGATGTCGTAGGTGAGGTCGGCGTCGAGACCGCCCATGATGTCGTAGTTGTAGTCGGGCGTGCCGCCGGCGCCGGTGATGGCGTCGGCCGCGACCGGGCCGGTGCCCGCGTACTGCACGAAGTACGACGCGCTCTTCTCGAGGTAGTCCTTGACCTGCGCACCCGTCAGCACGATGCCGAGCAGCGTGTTGTCGTAGATGTAGAGGCCGGCGACGTCGCGGATCGTCACGTCGCCCTGCGGGATCGCCGCGAGCTTGTTGAACGGGGCGGCGATCGAAAGCATCGGCAGCGCACCCTCGGGCGTGCCGGCCAGGGCCTTCTTGACGGCGTCGGCCTGGACGTAGTTGATGAAGTCGATGGCCGGGGTGTCCTCGTAGCGCGAGCTGGCCGCCGACATCGCCTGCGTGCACGTGCCGATGACGCCGTTGACGTAGGCAAGGACCTTCTCGTGGGCGGCCTGGACCGCACCGGTGACGGCCGGGTCCTCGGGCACGGCGTTGGCGTCCCACAGCTGCCCGGCGGAGTCGACGACCTGCCACTGGCCCCGGACCTTCCGCAGCCACAGGGTCAGCTCGGCCACGCGCATGCCCCAGTAGAGCGGCTCGACGAGGAGCACCTGCTTGCCGGTCTGGGCGTTCGTGGCCTTGTCGACGACCTCGACGTGCGAGTGGCCGACCAGGACGGCGTCGATGCCGGGCACCTGCTCGGCCAGGAGCCGGCTGGCGTTCTCCACGTACGGCAGGGCGTCGCCCCACGAGGACTTGCCGTTGGTACCGGAGTGGCACGACACGATGACGACCTCGGCGCCGGCCGCCTTGAGGCGCGGCACGAAGACCTTCGCCTGCTCGACGATGCCGGGGAACTTCAGCCGGCCCTCGACGTTGGCCTTGTCCCAGATCGCGACACCCGGCGTGACGAGCCCGAGGATGCCGACCTTGATCGGCTTCTGGCCGGGCAGCTTGACGGTCTTGATGACCCACGGCTTGAAGGCGGGCGAACCGGTCTTCCAGTGGACGGTGTTGGCCGACAGGAGCGGGAAGTCCAGCTGCTTCTCGAAGGCCCGCAGCGTGTCGATGCCGTAGTTGAACTCGTGGTTGCCGAGCGCGGCCGCGTCGTAGCCGACCGCGTTCATGGCGGCGGCCATCGGGTGGGTCGAGCCGCCGGTGATCGGGTCGATCTTGGCGTAGTAGTACGCGAGCGGCGTGCCCTGGATCGTGTCGCCCGCGTCGAGCGTGAGGCAGGAGGCGGCGCCCAGCTCGGCCCGCCGCATCTTGATGATCGAGGAGGCCTTGGCGATGCCGATGTCGTTGTGCGTCTTGTCGTCGTACTCGCGGTTGTTGAAGTAGTCCCAGTTGAAGACGTTGCCGTGGAGGTCGGTGGTGCCGAGCACGGTGAGGCGCACGGTCTCGCCGTTGCTGCCGGGTCCTTTCGCGGCCGCCGCGGGCTCGGCGGCGCGGACGGTCGCGAGGCCGACGCCGCCGACCGCGGCCAGCGAGAGAAGCTGACGCCGGGTCGTGGCGGAGGCGAGGAAGTCAGGGGTCGTGGAGCGGGTGGAGTCGGTGCTCATGTCGTCCTTCGGGGGGGCGCGAGGGTGTTCGCGGGGGCAGGGTGCCGGTGGTCTCCAGCAGGGCGCGCCGAGGCGCCCGCCCGACCCTAGCGGGACAAACCGGGACGAAGGCGGACGAGACGCCACTGGTTCGTGAACACCAGCGGACCGGCGCCCGACCTGATGCGTCGCAGGACGCTCAGCGACGGCCGACGAGCCAGAGCCGGATCTTGTCGATGCGCTCGCCGACCTGGTCGGTGGACGCCGCCGCGAGGTCGGGGCCACCACAGACGCGGCGAAGGTCCATGTGCACGTTGGCGTGCGGCAGGCCTTTCTGCCGGGCATAGGTCGAGACGAGCGTGTTCAGCTCCTTGCGCTGGGCGGCGAGGGCGCGGTGCGCGGCGACCGGGGTCGGCCCCTGAGCCCCCTGCGGCGCCTTCTTCACCTGGCGGCTCTGGCGCTCGCGCAGCAGGGCTGACACCTGGTCGGGCTCGAGCAGCCCGGGCAGGCCGAGGTACTCCTCCTCGTCCTCGGAGCCGACCTGCGCGTGCATGCCCCACTGCTGCTTGTCGAAGAGCACGTGGTCGAAGTGGGCGTCGGACTCGAGCGCCTCGAAGGCGCCCTCGTCCAGCGCGCCGCTCGCCTTGTCGGCGCGGTTGGCCTCGTCGAGGAGCGACTGCTCCTCGGCCCACATCTGACCGATGTCGTCGGGGTTCGGCTTGCGGTCGAGGGCGTGGTCGCGCTGCTCCTCGAGGCGGGCAGCGTGGTCGAGCACGACCGGCACCGAGGGGAGGAACACCGAGGCGGTCTCACCGCGCCTGCGGGCCCGCACGAAGCGGCCGACCGCCTGCGCGAAGAAGAGCGGCGTCGAGGTCGACGTCGCATAGACACCGACCGCGAGCCGTGGCACGTCGACGCCCTCGGACACCATGCGCACGGCGACCATCCACCGCTCGTCGCTGGCGCCGAAGTCCTCGATGCGCTTGCTCGCGCCGAGGTCGTCGGAGAGCACGACCGTCGGAGCCTCGCCCGTCAGCTCACGGAGGATGGCGGCATACGCCCTCGCCTGGGTCTGGTTGGAGGCGATGACGAGGCCACCGGCGTCCTCGACGTGGCGACGCACCTCGGTGAGGCGCCGGTCGGCTGCGGCAAGGACCGCCGGGATCCACTCGCCCTTCGGGTCGAGAGCGGTGCGCCACGCGTGCGCGACGAAGTCCTTGGTCATCGGCTCGCCGAGCCGCGCCTCGAGCTCGTCGCCGGCCTTGGTGCGCCAGCGCATGCTGCCGCCGTAGGCCATGAAGAGGACGGGGCGCACGACGCCGTCGCGCAGCGCCTCGGCGTAGCCGTAGGTGTAGTCGCTCGAGCTGACGAGCGTGCCCTCGGCGTCGAGCTCGTAGGTGACGAACGGGATCGGCGACGTGTCGGAGCGGAACGGCGTGCCGGTGAGGCTGAGGCGCCGCGTGGCGGGCTCGAACGCCTCGCGTATGCCGTCGCCCCAGCTCTTGGCGTCACCACCGTGGTGCACCTCGTCGAGGATGACGAGGGTCGGGCGCGTCGTCGTCAGCTCGCGGTGCAGTGAGGGGCGCGAGGCCACCTGCGCGTAGGTGACCGCGACGCCGTGGTAGTCGTCGCTGTGCCGGCCGATGCTGTTGCTGAACTTCGGGTCGAGGCTGATGCCGACCCGGGCCGCGGCGTCGGCCCACTGCGTCTTGAGGTGCTCGGTGGGCGCGACGACGGTGACCCGCTGCACGATGCCGGCGCCGAGCAGCTCGGTGGCGACCCGCAGGGCGTACGTCGTCTTGCCGGCGCCGGGCGTCGCCACCGCGAGGAAGTCACGCGGCCCCCTGCCGAGGTAGAGGTCGAGCGCCTCCTGCTGCCACGCGCGCAGCTTGCTGGCGGTACCCCACGCTGCCCGCTCCGGGAAGGCGGGAGGAAGGTGGAAGGCAGCCCCTGAACTCATAGGCCGCCCACGGTATCCGGTCGGCCCCCGCGACATGCCGGGGCCCCGCCAAGTTGGCGGGGCCCCGACTGGTTTGGTATGGCGACCGAGTTCGTATGCCGCAGAGAGGTTTTCGCAGGTCAGCCGCCTGCGAGCCGCCTCACTTGCCGGCGCGGTAGGCCGTCCACTGGGCCTGCATGCGCGAGACCTGACCGGACGTGAAGGTGTTCATGCACGAGTCGTAGGTGTAGTCCATGAAGTTCTTGATCGGGTCGAGGCCGGGGCTGGTGCAGGTGTCGCGGCCGGTCGGGCACTGGTAGGCCGCGCTCGCCTCGGCCGGCGTGTCGGAGACGTAGTCGCCGTTGCCGTTACAGCCGCCCTGGAACGTGTGGTAGAGCCCGGCCCAGTGACCGACCTCGTGGGTGGCGGTGTCGCCCTGGTTGTAGTTCGTCGCGCTGCCACCGGGCAGCGAGCCGGTGAGCACCACGACGCCGTCCATCACGTCGTAGCTGTTCTTCGGGAACGTCGCCCAGCCGAGGAGGCCCTGACCGATGTTGGCCGAGTAGAGGTTGAGGTCGGCCATCGTGCCCTTGCGCAGCGCCGTCTTCATGCTGCGCTCGGCCGCGGAGCCCGGGGTGACGGTGTACCAGGACGCGTTGCTCGTCGAGTCGCTGCCGGCCAGCGTGAAGCTGAGGCCGGTGCCGGAGTAGGCGTTGTTGAGCACGGTGATCTGGCTGCTGATCTTGCTGGCGCTCACGGCTCCCTGCGAACCGTTGGTGATGGTGTGCCAGTACACCTTGACGTTGGCGGCCGCGAAGGCCGCGGTGGCGCCAGGCTTGGCGTTCTGGCCCGACGCCTTGGCCAGCTTGCCGGACGAGTCACGGGTCAGGCCCTTGGCCGCGAGCGCCTTCGTGAGGGCGGCCTCGTTGGCTCGCACCTGGGCGTCGGAGAGCTCGTGCGGGTCCTTGGCGGTGCCGTGCGTGCCACGGGCACCGACCGCAGCGGGGTCGACGCACGCGGCCTTGTCGTGGCCGTCGGCGGCGGGGACCGCCTGGGCCGGTGACCCGAGTGCCAGGGTGGCGAGCGCGAGGGTTGCGGCAAGGGCCAGGGAGCGGAGCTTCATGGGGAGACCTTTCTCGTCCGACACGGCCCCCGATCGGGCGCCGACCCCAGCGACGATAGGTACGCGAGTGTCAGCGGCGGAGCCACCGCGAGTAAAGAAGCCGTCAGGAATCGCCCTGCGAGCCGTGCTCGTCCGAAGGGGTGACGAAAGGGTCAGGCGTCCCCGTTGTCGCCGTCGCCGCCGTCCTGGGGGTCGCGCAGACCCTCGTAGATCTCCTTGCAGACAGGACAGACCGGGAACTTCTGGGGGTCGCGCCCGGGCACCCAGATCTTGCCGCAGAGCGCGACGACGGGCTCACCCGAGAGGGCGCTCTCGAGGATCTTCTCCTTGCGCACGTAGTGCGAGAAGCGTTCGTGGTCGCCGGGCTCCTGGAGCTCCTCACGGACCTCCTCGCGCTCGATCGTCGCCGTGCGCGTGCCGCGCAGCGGCTCCGGCTCGAAGGGGTCGGGAGGCATCGTGCTCATGACGAGAGTGTATGCCGCCCTGCCGCGCTCGCCAGGAGCCGCTCCCCCGCAGGGTAGGCACGCCACGACGCGGGCATCGCGGCCGGCCTGCCGCTCAGGAGCACCGCCTCCACACCGCCCTCGGCGCGCTCGGCACCGGCCACGTCTGCGGTCGGGTCGGGCTCGAGACCGATCCGGCGCAGGGTCTGCCGGGCGACCGCCACCGGGGAGTCGTGCACGACGACGCCGTCGCCCAGGGCTGCGACGATGCGATCGACGACGAGCCCGTAGTGGGTGCAGCCGAGCACGAGGGAGCGCACCCCCGCGGGGGTCTGCGACGCGGCATACGCGATGCACTCGTCGACGAGCTGAGCGTCTCCGGCCTCGATGGCCTCCGCGAGGCCGAGGGCGGCGACGGCGTACGTCTCGACGTCGGCGGCGAAGGCGTCGATGAGGCCACGCAGGTAGTCGCTCGACGTCGTGGCTGCGGTGGACCAGACCGCGACCGGTCCCCCGGTGGCCGCGGCCGGGCGGATGGCGGGCACCGTGCCGATCACCGGGACGTCCGGCTCGAGCTCGGCGCGGAGGGCGCCGAGTCCGTGCACCGACGCGGTGTTGCAGGCGACGACGATCGCGTCGGGGGCGTGCGGGAGGGTCGCCCGTGCCGACGCGAGGATGAGCGTGCGCACCTCGTCCGGCGTTCGCGGACCGTAGGGCATGTTGTCGGGGTCCAGCGAGAGCACGAGCCCGAGATCGGGGCGGAGCGAGTGCAGCGCGTCGGCGTAGCCGAGGAGCCCGAGGCCGCTGTCGACGAAGGCAACTCGCCTGGTCGATGCTCGGGCCTCGGGCTGCCGCTCTGCCGCGGCCGCAGGTCCGGGGGTGACGCCCACCTCAGTTCATCGAGGGGTCGTCGGGGAAGTTCGCGACGTACGCGAGGCTGTCGCGCTGCCGACGGAGCACCTCGCGCCAGAGGATCCCCGGCTGGGACGTGAACGCGTCACGCACCTCCGCGTCGACGACGTACCAGTCGCCTCGGGCGATCTCGTTCTCGAGCTGGCCGGCCTCCCAGCCGGAGTAGCCGGCGAAGATCCGCAGGCCGGCGAGCTCAGCGGCCACCACCGGGGTCGGCGCGTCGAGGTCGACGAGCCCGATCGAGCCGAACAGGCGCTTCACGCCGAGCGGTTCGGGCTCGTCACCGGGGACGGTCACGAGGCCCAGCGCCGACGAGGTCGACACGGGCCCACCCTGGAAGAGCACATGGGGCGCGGTGACGACGCGCTGCCAGCCCGGCAGCACGGAGTCGACCTCCGCGGACAGCGGCTTGTTGAGCACGACGCCCTGGGCCCCACCGTCGTCGTGGTGCAGCATGAGGATGACGGACCGGTGGAAGACGTCACCCTCGACGGAGGGTGTCGCCACGAGCAGGCGGCCGGTGTGGAACGTCGAGCTCACGGAGCACAGCCTTCCACACCGGCGGCTGCTCAGAAGCGAGCGCCCCGGCGACCGCCACGGTCGTCGTCACTCCAGCGAGACACGAGGCCGTCGCCCCGCTCACCTCGACGACCACGACGGTCGTCGCGGCCACCGCTGTGGTGCGGGCGGAAGCCGCCGCGCGTGCCCTGGCGCGGGCCACGTGCGCCGGCCGGGCTGCGACGGTGCTGCTTGGGTCCTGCGATGAGGCGCTGGAACTCGTCCTCGGCGATGGCGACGCCGCTGGGCGTCGTGGCGCCGGTCGCAGCGATGATCGCGTCGCCGGGCGTGGCCCGGACCGGTGCGATGTCGAGGCCGGCGTCCTTGAGCTGGCGCTCCATCGTCTTGCGCTGGTGCGGCAGCGCGAGGGTGACGACCGTGCCCTTGTCGCCCGCGCGGGCCGTTCGGCCCGAGCGGTGCAGGTAGTCCTTGTGGTCGGCCGGCGGGTCGACCTGCAGCACGACCGAGACGTCGTCGACGTGGATGCCGCGAGCGGCGACGTCGGTCGCGACGAGCACCGGGAGGGTGCCGTCGCGGAACGCGCCGAGGACGCGGTTGCGTTGGCCCTGGTTGAGTCCGCCGTGCAGCGCGGCCGCCATGACGCCCTGCTCGCGCAGCTGCAGCGCGATGCGGTCGGCGCCGAGCTTGGTGCGGCAGAAGACGACGGTGCGCCCCTCGCGGTTGGCGACCTCGGCCGTGATGACCTTCTTGTGCTGCGGGTCGATGAGCAGGACGTGGTGGTCCATGCCCTCCACCGAGGCTGTGGCATCGTTCGTCGAGTGCGTCACCGGGTCGGTGAGGTACTTGTCGACCAGCGCGTCGATGCCGCGGTCGAGCGTCGCCGAGAACAGCAGGCGCTGGCCGTCGGCCGGGATCTTGTCGAGGGTCGTCGTGATCTCGGCCATGAAGCCCATCTCGGCCATGTGGTCGGCCTCGTCGAGCACCGTGATCGCGATGTCGTCCATCTCGACCGCGCCGCGCTCGAGCAGGTCGTTGAGCCGGCCCGGGGTGGCGATGAGGATGTCGACGCCCTTGTTGAGGGCGTTGATCTGGGTCGTGTAGCTGAGCCCGCCCGCGACGAGCTTGTGCCGCAGGCCGACGACGTGCACGAGGGGCTCGAGCGCGTCGGAGATCTGCATCGCGAGCTCACGGGTCGGCGTCAGGATCAGGGCGTGGGGCTTGCGCGGGCGACGCGGCAGGTCGGCCT
This sequence comes from Terrabacter sp. 2RAF25, assembly GCF_052115265.1. Taxonomy (NCBI): domain Bacteria; kingdom Bacillati; phylum Actinomycetota; class Actinomycetes; order Micrococcales; family Intrasporangiaceae; genus Terrabacter; species Terrabacter sp. 2RAF25. The sequence goes on along the minus strand of NZ_JBFRGJ010000008.1, from coordinate 49,886 downwards.
CGAGCAGCCGCGCGATGAGGGGCAGGCCGAACGCGAGCGTCTTGCCGGAGCCGGTCTGGCCCCGTCCGAGGACGTCCTTGCCGGCGAGTGCGTCGGGGATCGTCGCGGTCTGGATCGGGAACGGCGAGGTGATGCCCTCGCGGGCCAGTCGCTCGACGACACGCTCCGGCAGACCCAGGGCGGCGAAGCCGTTGTCGGCCTCGACGGCGACGGGACCGTCGGAGATGTCGGCGCGGGTCGCCTTGGTCCAGTTGTCGGCGTCCATGCGCTCGGCCTCGGCGTCCTCGAAGCTCACCGGTGCACGGTCGTCGAAACGGTCGGCGCCACGGTCGAAGCGGGGACGGTCGTCGCGACGCTGGAAGCCGCGCTCGCCGCGGTCGTCACGACGGTCGAACGACGGACGGCCGCCACGGTCGTCACGGCGGTCGAACGACGGACGGTCGTCACGACGCTGGAGGCCACGGTCGCCACGGTCGTCACGACGGTCGAACGACGGACGGCCGCCACGGTCGTCACGGCGGTCGAACGACGGACGGTCGTCACGACGCTGGAAGCCACGGTCGCCACGGTCGTCACGGCGGTCGAACGACGGACGGTCGTCACGACGCTGGAAACCGCGCTCGCCACGGTCGTCACGACGGTCGAACGACGGACGGTCGTCACGACGGTGGAAACCGCGGTCGCCACGGTCGTCACGACGGTCGAACGACGGACGGCCGCCACGGTCGTCACGACGGTCGAACGACGGACGGTCGTCGCGACGCTGGAAACCACGGTCGCCACGGTCGTCACGGCGCTGGTAGCCGCCACGGTCGTCGCGGCGCTCGCCGCGGTCGTCACGGCGGTCGTCACGGCGGTCGTCACGGCGGTCGTCACGGCGGTCGTAGGAGCGGTGCTCGTCGCGAGGAGCACGCCACTCGCGACCACCGACGTGGGAGGTGCCCGACGAGGCCGGGCGCGAGGTCTTGGGACCGGAGAAGGAGCCGGACTTCGGTCCGGCCTGGCCGCGGTGCGGCTTCTTGGCCGCAGCCGACTTCTTCTCGGTGGACCAGCGGGCCTTCTTGGGCGCGCCGGAGGAGGTGTTCTTGGGCATTGCGTATTCAACTCTCTTGACTCGATGCAGACTTCGCCTCGAGCCGTGAGTCACCACACGACCATGCAGACGAGCCTCAGGCGCAGAACTGTCTGCGCCCCATGTGTCCCGGTGCCCGGCATCTGTGCCGTCCGGTGTTCGGATCCGCTCCGCGTCGGTGCCGGGCCGCGCTGTCTGCGCGAGCTTCCGGTGGGGGCGTCACCCCGTCGGACGAGCCTGCCCGCCGGGCATCCCCGGCGCCATCCCGTCCGTCGTGATCCGAGGAGACCTCGGAGTCGGATGCCCGCAAGTCTACCAGCGGCGCAGCCGCGGCCCGACCACGAGCGCCGCCGCGGCGAGGGCCACCCCCACGAGGTCGACCACAGCGTCCCAGACGTCGCCGGAGCGGCCGGGGAGCAGGAAGTGCTGCACGAGCTCGCTGACCGGGGCATGCAACGCGAAGGCGACGACTGCTGTGCGCAGCGACCCGAGAGCCCTGCCCACGGCATACGTCGGGACGGCGAAGACGAGCAGGTGGACCACCTTGTCGGTCCAGCTCACCGGTCCCTCGATCGTCACCACCGGCCAGTAGAGGACGCAGAGCTGCACGACCACGGCCAGCACGGCCATCGAGACGAGCCGTCTGGAGCGCTGCGCGGGCTCGCGCACCGCCAGGTCGCGGGGGGCGGCACGTCGAGGGCTCGTCATGTCTCCGGAGTCTAGGTAGGTTGCGACGAGGATCACGAGCCGCCCCCCGGCGGTCCGACGAGAGGACAGCCATGGGCAAGCGCACGGTGACCGTCAACGGCAGCGGCCGGGCGTCGGTCTCCCCCGACGTCGTGCGGCTCGACCTGCGGGTGGGCCACGACGCCGACGACGTCGCGGCGGCGCTCGCCGGGGCCACCGACGGCATCAGGAAGGTCGGCACCGTCGTGCGCGAGCGCGGCGTCGCCGATGCCGACATCCGCACGCTCGACGCAGGCGTGAACCAGCGCTGGGACAACACCGGCACGGCGGTCGGCTTCACCGCACAGCAGCGCCTCGGCGTGACCGTGCGCCGCCTCGAGGCGGTCGGCGAGATCCTCGAGGCCGCAGCCGCAGCCGTGGGTAACGCCCTGCTCGTCGACTCGGTCCGCCTCGACGTGGCCGACCGTTCCGATGGGCTCCGCGCCGCCCGCAACGGCGCTTTCGCCGACGCCCACGACAAGGCGCAGCAGTATGCCGGCCTGTCGGGTGCCGAGCTCGGCGCGGTTCTCGGGGTGGCCGAGGGCGGCGCGATGCCGCTCGCGGGACGGCGGTCGAAGTTCATGGCGGTCGCGGCCGATGCGGCAGGAGGGATGCCGGTCGAGGGCGGCGACCTCGAGCTCGTGGCGACCGTCACGGTCACCTGGCAGCTGGTGTGACCCGGGGCGCGTCACGCGCGGAATACCCGTCACCGCCGATCCGTTGCGAGAGACATGGCTACCACTGACCTGACCGCGCAGTCCTTCGAGAAGACCGTCCTCGACAACGACATCGTGCTGGTCGACTTCTGGGCCTCTTGGTGCGGCCCGTGTCGCCAGTTCGCGCCGGTCTACGACGCCGCGTCGCAGAGCGGAGACAACGACGGCATCGTGTTCGGCAAGGTCGACACCGAGGCCGAGCAGTCGCTCGCGCAGGCCGCCAACATCACCTCGATCCCGACCCTGATGGCCTTCAAGGAGGGCGTCCTCGTCTTCGCCCAGCCGGGGGCGCTCCCCCAGTCGGCGCTCCAGGACGTCATCGAGCAGGTCAAGAACCTCGACATGGCTCCGATCAAGGAGCAGATGGCGGCAGAGGCCGCCACCGCGGCCGCGGCGGCCCCCGAGCAGGCCTGACCCGACCACGGGACGCCGGCACACGGCATACGCGAGAGGGCACCCTGTCGGACAGGGTGCCCTCTTGGTGTACTCGCCGGTTCCGCTGTGCACCGAGGGCGGCCCCGCGATACTTGACTCCAGCGTGGACACCGGGGTTCGGGGAGGCACGGATGAGTGGGCGGATGCGGGAGTACGTGATGGTCGTCGGTGCGGGAGCCGTCGGTGTGATGGCGCTCGGTGGGTGCGCGCAAGGCTCCCCCGGCGCGCCACCCACCGTCACGAAGACGGTCACGGCGGCACCGTCGGTGGTCGTCTTCAACCCGGCGACGAGCGGCAAGGCCCTGGCGGCCCGCATCATGGCGCGGGCCAAGAAGAACGCGCCCAAGGACACGGTCTCGGGCGTCACGTGCGCGAACTTCCCCAACCTCAAGGTGGGCACGCACACCGACTGCCACCTCACGCTCAACGGCGCGAAGGTGACGCTGCGGGCGACGTTCACGAAGGCCGACGGGCACTACGTGCTGACACGCGTGAAGGCCTGACGCATCGACTCGACCGCATGGGGTCGTGACAGCGTGACGTGGCCACCACGAAGTGGTGGAGGTGGCGGGAATTGAACCCGCGTCCGATGACGAGAGACCAGGACTTCTCCGGGTGCAGTGCGCTACGGCTTTTCTCGGCCCCAGGGCTCGCACGCACGCGTCCCCTGACAGGCCCAGTTGAGAAAGAGTCCCGCGCAGTCCCCCAACATGACTGGGCAGCAAGTTTCCTAGCTGATGCCAGGCACTGAGTCGGAAACTAGCTCAGGCTGACAGACTTCGAGGCTCGCTCAGGCGGCGAGGGCGAAGTCGGTGCGGTTGGAATTGGCACCTATTGTTGTGCAAGGAGCGTTTACGAGATAACCCTGCATCCTCGACCCGCTTCCCCTGATGTGTCGACCACCGTCGAAACCGATCACCCCCATGAGGGGTGTCCACGTCACGCTGTTCACTTCTCAACCTGCAGCTCCACCGGAGTGGAGTCCACAGTATGCAGGAGGAACGCTCGGCCGGTCCAAGCCATTCCCCTTCACCTCTCGATCGTGCCGCCGACGGCGCACCACTCGCCCGTCCCGCCCTGTGTCACCCGTGCTCGCGGTCTCGCACCCGCCACTAGGCTTCGGGACGTGGTCGTCGTGGACCACCGAGCTGCCCCGACCCTGGAGGTCCGATGTTCCGCAAGGTTCTCGTCGCCAACCGAGGCGAGATCGCCGTCCGGGCCTTCCGAGCCGCGACCGAGCTCGGCGCCCGAACCGTCGCGGTCTTTCCCTACGAGGACCGCAAGAGCGAGCACCGCCTCAAGGCCGACGAGGCCTACCAGATCGGTGAGCAGGGGCACCCGGTCCGCGCCTACCTCGACCACGGGGCCATCGTCGCCAAGGCCGTCGAGGCCGGCGCCGACGCCATCTACCCGGGCTACGGCTTCCTCTCGGAGAACCCGCTCCTCGCCGAGGCGTGCGAGGCGGCCGGCATCACGTTCATCGGCCCACCGGCCTCGGTGCTGCACCTCACCGGCAACAAGGCCCGCGCCATCGCGGCCGCGCGCGACGCGGGGCTGCCGACCCTGCGCGGCTCCGAGCCGAGCACCGACCTCGACGCGCTCGGGGCTGCGGCCGACGAGATCGGCTTCCCGGTGTTCGTCAAGGCGGTCAGCGGAGGCGGCGGCCGTGGCATGCGCCGCGTCGAGACGAGGGACGCGCTTCGTGACGCCCTCGAAGCCGCCCAGCGCGAGGCCGAGTCGGCGTTCGGCGACCCGACGCTCTACCTCGAGGAGGCGGTCGTCAACCCGCGGCACATCGAGGTCCAGGTCCTCGCCGACGGCACGGGCGAGACCGTCCACCTCTTCGAGCGCGACTGCTCGCTCCAGCGGCGCCACCAGAAGGTCGTCGAGATCGCGCCCGCGCCCAACCTCGACGCCAAGATCCGCGAGGGGATGTGCGCCGACGCGGTCGCCTTCGCACGGTCCATCGGCTACGTCAACGCGGGCACCGTCGAGTTCCTGCTCGGCGAGGACGGGCGCTACGTCTTCATCGAGATGAACCCGCGCATCCAGGTCGAGCACACCGTCACCGAGGAGGTCACCGACATCGACCTGGTCGTGACGCAGATGCAGATCGCGTCGGGTGAGACGTTCGCATCGCTCGGGCTGCGGCAGGACGACATCCGCACCAAGGGCTTCGCCCTGCAGTGCCGCATCACGACCGAGGACCCCGCCAACGGGTTCCGGCCCGACGCCGGCACGATCACCGTGTACCGCTCCGCGGGCGGCAGCGGGGTGCGCCTCGACGGCGGCACCGTCTTCGTCGGCGCCGAGGTCAGCGCCCACTTCGACTCGATGCTCGTCAAGCTGACGTGTCGCGGCATGACGTTCCCGATCGCGGTGCGGCGCGCCCAGCGAGCGCTGGCGGAGTTCCGCATCCGTGGCGTCTCGACCAACATCCCCTTCCTCGAGGCGGTGCTCAGCGACCCGGTGTTCCAGCAGGGACTGGCGACGACCTCGTTCATCGACCAGCGACCCGAGCTGCTGGCCGCCCGCGTCAGCGCAGACCGCGCGACCAAGCTGCTCAGCTACCTCGCCGACGTCACGGTGAACCAGCCGAACGGGCCGGTGACGACGCGAGTCCGCCCACGCCACAAGCTTCCCCAGCTGCCCGACACACCTCTGCCGCGCGGTTCGAGAGACCGGCTCGTCGCCGACGGACCGGCGGCGTTCGCGCGGGCGCTGCGCGAGGCGAACGACGTCGCCGTCACCGACACGACCTTCCGGGACGCCCACCAGTCGCTCCTCGCGACCCGGATGCGCACCCGCGACCTGCTGCACGTCGCCCGGCACGTGGCGCACCTGACACCGCAGCTGCTCTCGATGGAGGCATGGGGCGGCGCGACCTACGACGTCGCCCTGCGCTTCCTCGCCGAGGACCCGTGGGAACGGCTCGCCGCGTTGCGCGAGGCGATGCCCAACATCCCCCTGCAGATGCTGCTGCGGGGGCGCAACACCGTCGGCTACACGCCCTACCCGACCGCCGTCACCGACGCCTTCGTGCGTGAGGCGGCGGCCACCGGACTCGACATCTTCCGCATCTTCGACTCCCTCAACGACGTGTCGCAGATGAGACCCGCCGTCGAGGCGGTGCTCGAGACCGGCACCGCGGTGGCGGAGGTCGCGCTCTGCTACACGGGCAACCTCATGTCGCCGGGCGAGAAGCTCTACACGCTCGACTACTACCTGCGCCTCGCCGAGCAGATCGTCGGCACGGGTGCCCACGTGCTGGCCATCAAGGACATGGCCGGGCTGCTCCGCGCCCCGGCCGCCGCCCGGCTCGTCACCGCCCTGCGCGAGCGCTTCGACCTGCCCGTTCACCTGCACACCCACGACACGGCGGGCGGGCAGATCGGCACGCTGCTCGCGGCCATCGACGCCGGGGTCGACGCCGTCGACGCCGCGGCGGCGACGATGGCCGGCACCACAAGCCAGCCGTCACTGTCGGCCCTCGTGGCGGCGACCGACGACACCGCGCGACCGACGGGCCTCGACATCGAGCAGGTCTTCGCGCTCGAGCCCTACTGGGAGGCGGTGCGCCACCTCTACAAGCCGTTCGAGTCGGGCCTCGACTCCCCCACCGGCCGGGTCTACTTCCACGAGATCCCCGGTGGTCAGCTGAGCAACCTGCGGCAGCAGGCGATCGCCCTCGGTCTCGGCGACCGCTTCGAGGCGATCGAGGACATGTATGCCGCCGCGAACCGCATCCTGGGCAACGTCGTGAAGGTGACGCCGAGCTCCAAGGTCGTCGGTGACCTCGCGCTCGCGCTCGTCGGCGCCGGGGCCGACCCGCAGGACTTCGAGGACGACCCGCAGAAGTACGACATCCCCGAGTCGGTCATCGGGTTCCTCAACGGCGAGCTCGGCGACCCTCCCGGTGGCTGGCCCGAGCCGTTCCGCACCAAGGCCCTCGCCGGGCGGCAGTCCAGGCCGCGCCTCACCGAGCTGTCGCCGCAGCAGGAGCACGACCTCGACCAGGCGCCGCGACGCACCCTGAACCAGTTGCTCTTCCCGGGCCCGACGTCGGAGTTCGAGGGGTCGCGCGAGGCCTACGGCGACCTCTCGGTGCTCGGCACGGTCGAGTTCCTCCACGGCCTCGAGCAGGGCGAGGAGTACGAGGTCGAGATCGAGCAGGGCAAGCGGCTGCTCATCGGCGTCCAGTCGGTCGGCGAGGCCGACTCCAAGGGCATGCGCACCGTCATGTGCACGCTCAACGGCCAGTTCCGGCCGATCCAGGTGCGCGACCGGTCGGTCGAGGCCGACGTGAAGTCGGCCGAGAAGGCCGACCCCGGCGCGAAGGGTCAGGTGGCTGCACCGTTCGCCGGTGTGGTGACCCTCGCGGTCGCGGAGGGCGACAGCGTGCAGGCGGGTGGCGTCGTCGCCACCATCGAGGCCATGAAGATGGAGGCCAGCATCACCACTCCGTCCGGCGGCACCGTCTCACGGGTGGCGATCGGCACCCACCAGCAGGTCGAGGGCGGCGACCTGCTGGTCGTCATCGGCTGAGCGGCGCCATCGGGCCGGCCCACTCGTGAGCCGTCACCGGCATACCTGCGGTTCACCTGTGGTGGCCACCCGGGCGTGGGTACGCTCGAACGGTCGGGACATCTGGGCAGGTGCGTCATGGTCGGTCGGCAGCAGCCAGGGAGATCCGCGGCCGGGTCGGGGCGCGGACCTGGACTCAGCGCGGCCGGCTGGGCGCTCGTCATGGCGCTGTGCGCGCTCGCCATCACCGGCGGAGTCAGCGTGCTGACGCGCCTGCTGCCGCCGGCTGCCACGGCCCCTGACCTCCCGGCGGGCGCCTCGTCGAACATCGCCGCCACCGCCTCCAAGCCCGGGACCACGGCCGACGACGCCCTCCTCACACCGGCCCCCGCGCCCGTGCCTCCGCCGAGGTCGGCAGCCCTCGAGGGGCTGACCGGCACGTGGACCGGCCTGGCCCGGGTCGGTGCGCAGCGGATGCCCATCACCCTCGTCGTCACGGACTCGTGCTCCGAGGGCGGGCCCTGCGGCACGCTCTCGACCGACGCGCCTGCCTGCGTCGGCAACCTCACGCTCGTGAACGTCACCGACGGGCCGGTCTTCGAGTTCGGCACCAGGACGTACGCGCCCGGCAGCTCACCCTCGTGCGTGCCCCACGCGGACGGCGAGCTCTTCGTGCTCGGCGACGACGTGCTCGCCTACCGCACCGAGCTCGGTGACGGAGGTTCTGGACGGCTCACCCGAGTGCGCTGACGCCGGCGGCCGCGGCGTCGTGCAGGCCGCGGACGATCCCGATCGCGTCCGCGACCGAGCCCGTGACGTCGGGGATCGGGAAGAGCGTGGCCCGCACCACGCGTTCACGGTCGACCACGAGGGTCTGCCGCTTGAGCCTGGTCGTGCCGCCCGCCCTGAAGGTGGGCAGCCGCAGCGCGGTCGTCAGCTCGAGGTCGGCGTCGGACACGAGTGGGAACCGGATGTCGTTCGCCGCGGCGAACGCGGCCTGCTCGCCGGGCCGCTGCGTGGAGACGCCGACGACACCGGCACCGAGGTCGGCCAGCTCACCGAGCCGGTCACGGTAGGTGCACGACTCGAGGGTGCAGCCGACGCCGCCCGGGATCTCGTCGGCCCCCGGGAAGGCGTTGCCCGGGTAGCAGTAGACGACGGTGAAAGGGTGCTCCGTCACGGGGTCGAGGGAATGGAGCAGCGGGATCACCTCTCCGACAAGCGATCTCACGCGTACGACCTCGTTGGACTCCTCGGCGGCGTTCGCGCGGGCACTGCCGTCGCCGAGCAGCCAGGTGTCACCGAACTCCTGCAATGCTCCCAGCACGGGTAGTGCGGCCCGCCCCAGGTCGGTGAGGAGGTACTCGTGGCGAGGCGGCCGGTGGGAGTAGGCCCGCCGCTCGAGCACGCCGTCGGCGACGAGCGCGGCCAGCCGCTGGGTGAGCACCTTGCGCGAGATGCCCGTCTCGCCCACCAGCGCGTCGAACCGGGTGAGTCCGCCCGCGACGTCGCGCAGCACGAGCAGGCTCCACGGGTCTCCGAGCACTCCGACGGCCTGGGCGATGCCGCACGGGTCGTCGGGCCGGGCCTGTCGTCTCGTCACCGTCACAGGGTAACTGAGTTTCCAAACGAGACTTACTGTGGTCGGATGGTCGCGTGCGAGAGCTGCGAGATCTCCCCCGCGTCGTCTGGGTGCTGGCCGTCGGCCGGTTCGTCAGCTCGGCCAGCGCGTTCCTCATGCTCTTCCTCGTGCTCTACCTCACGGGGCCGCGCGGTCTGGACGTCGTCCCGGCCGGCGTCATCGCGGGTTCGAACGGCGTCGGCGCCCTGCTGGGCAACCTCACGGGGGGCCGGTTCGGCGATCGGCACGGCCACCGCCGCGTCCTGCTGATCTCGGCCACCGTCGTGGGCGTGCTGACGCTGCTCATCCCCTGGCAGCCCGTGTGGCTGCTCGCCGCCACGATGCCGGTGACCGGCTACCTGGGCGCCGTGGCCTCCCTGAGCCAGGGTGCCCTGGCGGCCCTCGCCGTGCCGGCCGGGTCGCGACGGTCGTCGGTGGCCGTGAGCCGTGCCGCCTCCAACGCCGGCTTCGTCATCGGCCCGCCGCTCGGGGCACTGCTGGCGAGTCGCGGCTACGACGCGCTCTTCGTCATCGACGGCGTGCTCACCCTGGTGCTGCGTCACGTCACCTCGCGGTTCCTGGCCGACGAGGCGCCGGTGCTGCGCGACCCTGCCGCGCCGAGCGGTCTCTGGCGGGCCGTGCGCGCCGACCGCTCCCTCTGGCTGCTGCTGCCGGCCATCGTCCTCGTCGACCTCGTCTACCGGCAGCTCTACTCGACGCTCCCGCTCCACCTTCGCGACGCGGGTCAGCCGCTGGGTCTCTACACCGCCGTCATCGCGGTCGGCTCGGGCCTCATCCTCGCACTCGAGATCCCGGTCGCCCTCTGGCTGCGTCGACGGCCCGCGGTGCCCATCATCGCCACGGGCTACGCGCTCGTGGCAGCCGGCTTCGTCGCCTTCGGCCTGACCTGGCTCGGGGTCGGTGTCGCGGCGGTCGCCGGCATGGTCGTGCTCACGGCCGGCGAGATCCTCTACAAGACGACGGCGACGGCCCACGTGCTCGACGCCGCCCCGGCCCACCTCGTCGGGCGCTACCAGGGCCTCTACACGGGCGCCGCCACCAGCGGAAGCATGCTGTCGGCGCCGCTGGGCGGCATCGTGTATGCCGCCCGGCCGGGACTGCTCTGGCCGCTCTGCGGAGTCGTCGCGGGGGTCGGCGCCCTGCTCGCCCTGGCCTCAGGACGAGTCGCCACCGGGCGTCGCGCGGACCCGGTCGAGCTACCAGGAGCCGGACGAGGAACCCCCGCCGCCTCCGCCGGAGAACCCGCCGCCGCCCGAGAACCCTGACGAGCCCGACGAGCCCGGTGTGGAGGTGAAGGTGCCGGTCGAGGTCGTCGAGAAGGAGTCGACCCCGTTGGCGATGCTCGTGAAGTCAGGGAAGGTGCTGCCGCTCCAGACGTACCAGGTCGGCATGATGAGCGGCTGGTTCGCGGCCTCGGCCGCTCGCGCCACGTCGGCGAACGTCTTGGCCCAGCGGTCGGCGACCCCGAAGACGACGGCATACGGGAGGTAGCGACTGAAGATGTTGCTCGCCTCCTCGAACTCGATCTGGCCCGCCTCGGCGGTCGTGAGGTACTCCTTGAAGCCCAGCGACTGGGCCAGCACGGCCGAGCCCTCGGCCGTCTTGGCCGCCATCCGGCCCCCGAGGAACCACACGATCAGCCCCGAGAGGACCAGACCGACGCCAAGCGCGATGCCACCGGTGAAGCCGCCGCCGAGGACCGCGCTGAGGGCGGGGCGACCGTAGAACAGCACGAGACCACCGAGGACCGCGATGACGAGGCCGAGGCCCTGCCAGACGCCGCGCTGCGTCTGCGGCGACGACCGGAACCAGCCGCGGGTCACGACCTCCTGGTACATCTCCGACTGGATGCGCTTGAGGGTGCTGGCGAACGTGTTCTTGAGCTCGGAGAGGCGCACGGTGTCGCCACGGCTGGAGAAGACGCCGTCGAGCAGCTGGCGCTCGTAGGGCAGCAGGCGCTCGGCAGTCGGGGGCGCGAGCCGGGTGAGCGTCCAGTCGGTGCGGCTGAACATGCCGCCGGCGTCGTTCTCCTCGATGCGGAGGAAGCCACGCACGGCGAGGTCGATGAGGGTGGCCGAGACGTCGATGGGGTTGGCGGTCTCGTCGATGATCGTGCCGACCATCCCGGGCTGGACGCCCTTCGGCGGCTGGAACTGCACGGCGACCGTGGTCGACCCGCCGCGGACCGTCGCGGCGCTCGGCGTGCCGTCGCCCGTGGCGCCGGTGCCGAACGACGGCGTGAGGCCCGGAGTGAGGCCCGGAGTGAGGCCCGGCGTGACGTCGGCGTAGCGCTCGTCGCGGCCGCGGGTCCACACGAGGGTGCCCATCACCGCCAGCGCGAGCACCGGGGCACCGATGCCGCCGAGCCACGCGGCCGCGTTGGCGGCAGGCGCAGCGGCCGAGCCGACCGACGAGCCAGAGCTGCCCTGACGGACGTCGGCGCGCACGTCGCCGAAGGCCGACGCCGGGTAGGAGGCGAGCACCGACATGGCCTCGCCGGACGTGAGGCCCTGCGCCGAGAACGTCGCGGGGGCACCCGAGCTGGCCTGGCAGGGGGTGTCGGACCGGGTGACGCCCTGGAAGCAGGCGACCTTCGTCGACCCCGTCGGGGCCTTGACCGTGATCGACACCCGGTCGCGCTCCGTCAGCTCGTTCGGGCCGAAGACGTTGTAGTAGAGCTCCACCGTGTCGGCGGGGGCCGTGCCCGTCGCCGGCTGGCCGTCGGCGGTGATCGGGTTCAGCACGTCGTGCAGCGTGTAGTGGATCTCGTACACCTGCGTGCCGCTCGTGAACTCGTCGGCGGAGCCGATGCGGATCTCCTTGGACGCGCCGTTGTCGCTCACCCGGAAAGCGTGGGGTGCACCGCTGGGGCTGGAGACGTCGACGTCGGTGAGGTCGAAGTAGCGGTAGCGGTCCTGCTCGTCGTTCCAGCCCATGCGCACGACGATGTTGCGGAAGATGCCGTGCTTCTGGGCGCCGGTCGGAAAGCGCCACGTGATCGTCTCGGTGACCTTCATGCTGCCGTCGGGCTGCAGGTCGTACACCGCGGCGAAGGAGTCCATGCCCTCGCCCCCGGCCGCCCGGGCGCTCGACCCCGGACCGGCCAGCAGCACGGCGGCGGCCAGGAGCAACGCCAGCACTCCGAGGCGCCTGACGCGCGCCACGCTCGAACCGCTCGATCCGCTCGATCCGCTCATCGGGTCCCTCCAGGTCGTTGTCCCTGCATCCTGACACCGGACGCGCACCGGGTGCGTGAGGTTCCGACGGGTCGGGCCGAACCGGTCAGCGGCGCCGGTTCGCGGTGCTCATGGCGCGGTCGGCCTCGCGCTGGTCCTGCCGCTCGCGCAGGGCGTGCCGCTTGTCGTACTCCTTCTTGCCGGTCGCGATCGCGATCTCGACCTTGGCGCGGCCGTCCTTGAAGTAGAGGGACAGCGGCACGATGGTGCGCCCGCTCTCGCGCGTCTTGTGCGAGATCTTCTCGAGCTCGGCGCGGTGCAGGAGCAGCTTGCGCTTGCGGCGCGGGGCGTGGTTGTTCCACGTGCCGTTGAGGTACTCGGGGATGTGGACGTTCTCGAGGTAGAGCTCGTCGCCGGTGAACATCGCGAAGCCGTCGACGAGCGAGGCACGTCCCATGCGCAGCGCCTTGACCTCCGTGCCGGACAGCACGATGCCGGCCTCGAACGTGTCGTCGATGAGGTAGTCGTGTCGGGCCTTGCGGTTGCTCGCGATGAGCGACCGCCCCTTCTCCTTGGGCACCGGACCGTCCTTCCGACATCGGGCTGCGCTGGTCTGCCTGGCCGCGGGCCGCGGTCGGCGCCACAACGCTACCCCGAAGGGCTGCTCTTCTCAGAGCCGGTTTCGGTGCCGGGCGGCACCACGGCTCAGAGCCACTTGCGCGGGTCGACCGGTGTGCCGTCCTCGTAGGTGCCGAAGTGCAGGTGGCAGCCGGTCGAGTAGCCGGTCGTGCCGGAGTAGCCGATGAGCTGCCCGCGCTGCACGTTGCCGCCGAACTTCACGATGCTCGACAGGTGGTTGTAGCTCGTGACGAGGTCGACACCACGGTGGATGCCGTGGTCGATGAGGACCTGGTTGCCCCACCCGCTCGCGCGCCATCCGGCGCGGATGACCTGACCCGGCGCGGCGGCATACACCGGCGTGCCGCAGGCGATGCCCCAGTCGAGGCCGTCGTGGAGCATCCACTTCTGCAGCACGGGGTGCCAGCGCATGCCGAAGCCGGAGGTCGTCGGCCCGTTGGCGGGGTAGGTGAGGTAGTTCGACGGGGTGTTGTCGGTGTTCTGGACCGGCGGCGGCGTCTTGGGCACGTAGACCTGGCCGCGCTTCTTGGCCGCGGCCGCCTTGGCCCGCTCGGCGCGGATCTTGGCCGCCCGCTCGGCGCGCAGCTTGGCCAGCCGCTTCTGCTCGGCGATGCGGGCCTGCCGGGCACGCTCGACGAGGACGGCCTGCAGGCGTGCCGACTCGGCGCGTGCGGCAGAGAGGTCGGCGGCCTCGCTCTTGCGCTGCACGGCGAGGTCGGCGGCGTAGCCGGACTGCTTGGACTTGAGCTGGTCGAGCTGCGTCTTGGCCGCCGCGGCGTTCTGGGCGGCGGTGATGGCGTTGTTCTTCGCCACGATCGCCTGGTTCTTGGCATCGGTCGCCGCGGCTGCGGCCGCCTCAGCGCTGTTCAGAGCCGCCTCGGCCTGACGCTTCAGCTCGGCGATCTCGCCGCGCACCGAGGTGAGGTAGGAGCGGGTCGAGGTGTCGTCGACCGTCATGGCGGCGAGCTTGTCGATGGTGTCGCTCGCGACGGCGCTCGCGGTGTCGGCCATGACGAGGCGGTCAGCGAAGTCCTGCGGGGAGGTCGACCCGAAGACCATGCCGAGCTGCGACTCCTGGCTGGAGCCCTGGAAGACCTCTGCCGCATAGGAGTCGAGGGCGTCCTGGCTGGACACGAGGTCGGTCGCGCTCTTCGCGAGGCGCTCCTTGGCGCGCTGCTCGTTCGCCTGCGCCACCGCAAGCTTCTGGGCGACGTCCTCGTTGTGCGCGCGAGCCCTGGCCTCCGCGTCGATCGCGCGCGCCTCGGTGGCCTCGGCAGCCACCTGCGCGGCCTGCGCGCGCGCCTGGGTCGCCTGCGCGGAGACGACCCGTTGCTGCGCCACCGGGAGCGCGGCGTTGGTGCGCTCGAGGTTGACGTAGGCCCGCGCGAGGGCGGCGTTGGTCCCCTCGAGCTGCTGGCCCAGCGCGGCGATCCTCTTGTCGTTGCGCTTCTTCTGGTCTGAGACCGAGTCGGCGTGCGCGGCAAGCCCCGTGCCGACCGAGACGGTGCACGCGACGACGAGGCCGGCGGCCGTGAGACTGGTCGCGGGCCTGCGCAAGGAAGATCGCCTCATGAGCCACATATGTGTCATTGGTACCACACGCCACTCGCGTTGGGGAGGGTTCGGCACGATTGCGCCGGTTCGTTGGTGCGTCGGGTGCTCGGGTCGCGGGTTCGGCGGGATCGCCGGCGTCAGACGCGCAGGTAGCGGCGCAGCGTCACCCAGGACGTGAGGCTGGACAGCACGACCACGCCGAGCACGACGAAGGGCGCGACGTAGTAGACGTCGGCCACCCCGATGAAGGCCGTGTCGGTGAGGGTCTGGCTGAGGAAGCCGACGACGCCGTAGCGCACCGTGGCCCAGAGCATGCCCATGGCGAGCACCGCGCCGAGGACGCTCGAGAGCACCGTCTCCATGACGAACGGGAAGCGGATCGTGAAGTTCGACGCGCCGACGAGCCGCATGATGCCGGTCTCGCGGCGTCTGCTGAACGCGGTCTGCCGGATGGTCGTGGAGATGAGCATCACCGCCGCCAGCACCATCAGCGACGAGAGGGCGATCGCGGCCCACGAGACGGTGTTCATGAACGTGAAGAACTTCTCGAGGAGCTTCTTCTGGTCCTGCACGTCGGCAACCCCGGGCATGCCCTTGATCGAGCTTGCGACGACGTCGAACTTGCCGGCGTCGTTGAGGTTCACGCGGTAGGAGTCGGCGAAGTAGGACTCCCCCGCCCGCGCGAGCGGAGAGTTCTTGTAGGTCTGCTTGAACCGCTCGTACGCCTCGTCGCGCGACTCGTAGTACACCTCCTTCACCGTCGGCTTGAGCGCCTCGAGCTCGCCCTTGATCGCCTCGCGCTGCGCCTCGGTGGTCGGCTCACCCGCGCAGTTGGTGAAGCGCGTCTTCTCGGCACACAGCAGGACCGTGACCTGGACGCGGTCGTACCAGTAGTCCTTCATGGTGTCGACCTGCCGCTGGCCCATCAGGCCGAGACCCAGCAGGTACATCGAGATCATCGTGACGATGACGACGGAGACGGCCATCGACAGGTTGCGCCGCAGGCCGTTGCCGATCTCGCCGAGGAGGAACTGGAATCGCATGTCGTGTCTGGCTCCGTCTCGCGGTCAGCGGTCGCTCGTCTGGACGGCCTTGTGCCGTCGGAAGATCCCGCCCCGTGACCGTGGCTCGTCGGCGTCACGGCCGATCGGCGGCAGGCCGTCGCGGTCGTTGCCCCGGCCACCATCGGCGTACGCCGTCGGGTCGGCGTCGTCGTAGCCGTCGGCCACCTCGGGGGCCTCGGCGACCAGGGGCCGGGGGGCCTCCGCCTCGTCGTCGAGCCGGATGAGCGGGATCGAGCCGGTGGTGTAGTCACCGGCCTCCATGTCGCTGACGAGCACGCCACGGTCGAGGCGAACGACGCGCTTGCGCATGGCGTTGACGGTCACCGTGTCGTGCGTGGCCATCACGACCGTCGTGCCCGTGCGGTTGATCCGGTCGAGCAGCTGCACGATGCCGAGGCTCGTGTCGGGGTCGAGGTTGCCGGTCGGCTCGTCGGCGAGCAGGACCGGCGGGCGGTTGACGAAGGCACGAGCGATCGCGACCCGCTGCTGCTCGCCGCCCGACAGCTGGTGCGGCAGGCGCTTCTCCATGCCGGCGAGGCCGACGAGCTCGAGGGTCTCGGGGACCGTCTGGCGGATGCGGGCGCGGCTGCTGCCGAGCACCTGCAGCGCGTAGGCGACGTTCTGGAAGACCGTCTTGTTGGGCAGCAGGCGGAAGTCCTGGAACACGCAGCCGATCTCGCGGCGCAGCGCCGGGACCTTGCGCTCCGGCAGGCGGTCGAGATCGCGTCCGGCGACGAGGATGCGTCCGCGTGTGGCGTCCTGCTCCTTCATGACCAGCTGCATCATCGTCGACTTGCCCGAGCCGGACGTGCCGACGACGAAGGCGAACTCGCCGCGCGGGATCTCGAGGCTGACGTCGTCGAGAGCCGGACGGGTCGTGCGTGGGTAGGTCTTCGTCACGTTCTCGAAGAGGATCATGCGTCGGGCCTCGACTCGTACTGGACTGCAGCGGGACAGCGGCTGGGCTGGGCGGCCACCCGGACGGCACACGTCGGCGACGGCATACGCGGGCGGGGGCTCAGGACCGCCTCCGAGGCTACGGGCCGCAAGACGAAACCCGTGGAAAACGTGCGTGCCCGGCGTGGCGTCCCGGGCGTCCTGCGGGCGACGAGTCCCTGGCCCTCCGAGAGAAGACCCTCGGCGGTCAGTCCTGGCGGCGGTTCTCGCCGATCTGCCACCGGATGCCGGCCTCGATGAAGCCGTCGATGTCGCCGTCGAAGACCGCAGTCGGGTTGCCCGTCTCGAAGTCGGTGCGGAGGTCCTTGACCATCTGGTACGGGTTGAGGACGTACGAGCGCATCTGGTCGCCCCAGCTCGCCTTGACGTCGCCCGCCATCTCCTTCTTCACCGCGGCCTCCTCGGCCTTGCGCTGCAGGAGCAGTCGCGACTGGAGCACGCGCAGGGCGGCGGCGCGGTTCTGGATCTGGGACTTCTCGTTCTGCATCGAGACGACGATGCCGGTCGGGATGTGCGTCATGCGCACGGCCGAGTCGGTCGTGTTGACGCTCTGTCCGCCGGGACCGCTCGAGCGGAAGACGTCGACCTTGAGCTCGTTCTCGGGGATCTCGATCGAGTCGTCGCTCTCGATGAGCGGGATGACCTCGACCGCCGCGAAGCTCGTCTGGCGACGACCCTGGTTGTCGAAGGGGCTGATGCGCACCAGGCGGTGGGTGCCGCCCTCGACGGAGAGGTGGCCGAACGCGTACGGCACGTTCACCTCGAAGGTGGCGGACTTGAGGCCGGCCTCCTCGGCGTACGAGGTGTCCATGACCTTCGTCGGGTAGCCGTGGCGCTCGGCCCAGCGCAGGTACATGCGCATGAGCATCTCGGCAAAGTCGGCTGCGTCGACGCCACCGGCGCCGGAGCGGATCGTGACGACGGCCTCGCGCTCGTCGTACTCGCCCGAGAGGAGGGTGCGCACCTCGAGCTCGCCGACGTCCTTGCGCAGGGCGCTGAGCTCGCGCTCGGCCTCGTCGAGCGTGGCCTGGTCGTTCTCCTCCTGGCCCATCTCGACGAGGGTCTCGAGATCCTCGATGCGAGCGTCCATGCTGACGACCCGGTCGCGCTCGGAGTTCGCCCGGCTCAACGCGCTGGTGACCTGCTGGGCCTGGTCGGGGTCGTCCCACAGGTCGGGGGCGGAGGCTTGCTTCTCGAGGTCGGCGATGGTGACGCCGAGGGCGTCGAGGTCGGTGACCCCACGCACGGAATCCATCGTCGCGCGCAGTTCTTTGATCTCTTGCGTGAAGTCAACAGCCACGATCGAACAGCCTACGGCAGCACGGCACGCGCCGTGCACGGCCAGGGTGATCATCGGCGGGGACCGCTGCCCATTGCCACCGGTGTCGTGGTGGGTCAGGATGCGCACACCGGGTGAGCGACCGTGCCGCTCGGGGGCATCAGGGGAACAGGGGAAGGACAGGGGTATGCGCATTCGTGCTGCGCTCGTGCGGCTCATCGCGGTCGTCGGGCTCGTCGCTCCGGTGGGAGTCGTCACGTCGACCGCGTCGGACGCCGCGGTGGTGTGTCCGCCGCGGCTGGGGCTGACGTGGTTCAACAACAACGTCGACGCGGGGACGACCATCCCGTACACGAACACCGACTACGTGTCGCAGGGTCTCGCCTACTGGCCGGCGAAGGACTGGCTCATCACGTCGCTGAGCGACGACACGTGGCTGCCCGGCAGGAACATCCTCGCGGTGAAGAACCGCTCCACGGGCGCGCTCGTCAAGAAGGTCTTCGTCCAGTACACCAACGGCGCGGAGATCGAGGGGCACATGGGCGGCGTCTCGGTCGCCGGCGGCAGCCTGCTCGTCTCGACGAGCACGGGTGGCAAGAACCTCTTCCGCTTCTCGCTGCGTGCGCTCGAGCTCGCCCCGCACAACACGGCGCTGAAGACGAACGGCTCATGGTCGGTCAAGGCCAGCTCCTACAACACGGCGGCCGGCGGCTACCTCTATGTCGGCAGCTTCAGCGACGCCCTCAACGGCAGCTCCACCATGTGGCGCTACACGCTGACGTCGACGCAGGCCCCGACCGGCACCCCGGTCGCGATCAGCACGCCGACCCGCGTCCAGGGGGCCGTCGTCGCCGACGGGCAGTACATCTTCAGCACCTCTTACGGTCGCAACTGCTACAGCCGCCTGAAGTTCAGGAAGATCGGCTCCTCCACCTACGGGCGCCCCATCGAGATCCCGCCCATGAGCGAGGGCATCGTCAACGTGCCGCGTGGTGCGGCAGGGCCCGTCAGCGACTGGGTCTACGTCAACTTCGAGTCCGGCTCGGACCAGTACAAGGATGCGACGATGCGCCAGTTCCGCTTCCAGCACGCGTACCTGACGGCGCTGACGCCGTGACGCGCTGACGGCGTACGCCGGTACCCCGGTACGCCGGTCCGCCCGTCGTCATGAGGTCTTCCCCGCTCGAGCTGCCTACCGGTAGTTGGCGCCCATCCACTTCAGGTCGTCCTTGGTCGGGCTCGCCAGCGTCGAGGAGGAGCTGGTGTACGCGTACATCGCGCTCTTGCTCGAGGTCGAGTGAGGCAGTCCCCCGCAGTGACCCAGTTCGTGGATCGCCAGCTGCTGGCCACCCTTCATCGTCGCCCACGACGGCGACAGGTGGACCGTGCACGACGTGATGACGCCGCCGGTGCTCGCCGGGCTGGCATCGCCCACGGCCCCGAAGATGGACGACTCCGCCGCGACGACGCTGATGTTGGCCAGGGCCGGGTCGCTCGTCGTGACGACGTTCCAGCCGGCGGTGCGCCACTCGCCCACGGCCTCCGCGATGCGGAACCAGTTGCCGCCACCGGTCGAGTCGTAGACGACTGCCTGTGTGGCCCAGTGGCCCAGGTAGGCCGCCGTCGGGGCTGCCGGGGCCGGCTTGGCCGCCTGCGAGGGTGCGGCCGGTCCGAGGGCGATTCCCACCGCTCCGGCTGTCGCGAGTGCGACGAGGACGATCCGCTTCATCTGGGTGCTCCTGCTCGTGGACGCCGCGTGCGCCGGATGCATTGGCGCTGTTTGTCCAAATTATCGATTTCGTCCAGACGTGAGGCATTTTTGACGATCTCTTGACCATTCCCTGGTGATGCAGCGCGCGGTCCTCACCGGAGGGACGCGTGGTCGTCGACGGAGGGAACGGCGAAGGCCCACCCCGTGGACGGGATGGGCCTTCGTGCGAGCGTGCCGCTCGTCAGCAGAGCTTGGCGCTGCCGGAGCTGCCCCACGTGCAGGTGTCGACTGTCGTGCCGGCGGCTGTCCGCAGGTAGGCCGTGTCGCCGGAGTTGTTCCAGACGTACCACGTGAAGCCGAAGTAGCGGTTGGTGGTCGTCGCCGTGCCGCGGCCGGTGCGGACCGTCACGGTGGCGCCCGCCTTGAGGGTGAAGGCCGGGAACTTGTACGTGTAGCCCGTCTTGTCGCGCAGGGTCCACCCCGTGATGGACCGGTTGGCCCGCGTCGTGTTCTTGATGACGACGTACTCCGCGTTGAGACTCGTGTTGCTGCCGGTGTCGGACCCCGGCGAGTTGTACTGGACCTTGTAAATCATGATCGCGGGCAGGGCCTGGGCCGAGCTCGCTGCTGCGATGGGGGCAGCCACGGCGAGACCGAGGCCGGTGGCGGCCACGACGGCCTTCTTGACGTACGCGTGCATCAGCTTTCCTTCATCCGTGCGGCTCGGCGGCCGCGTCACATGCCAGTGGCGCCGTCCGTCGGACGGCGCCACGGTTCCCTGTCGTCGACGCGCCGCACCGGCCGGCCTTGGACGTGCTGGACCGGCGCGGAGCGTCGACTCGGAGGTTACGGCCGGAGCGGCGACGGCGTAGGCGTTTCCGGGGAACTGCCGCGAAGCCCACCGCTCAGCCCAGAGGTGCCCGGGCGCGCGACGTGACGGTGATCGTCACGCTGCCACCGAGGGACTCGAGCACCCACCCGGTCATCGGCAGGGTGGCCGTGCCCTGGACGGTCACCACGGCGGTCGACCCGTCGGACGTGCCGGTGTCGGGCACGACGGCCCACGACGTGATGCCGGGCGGTAGCGGCGTACGGGCGAGGTGCTCGCGGGCCGCGATGGCCACGGACTCGTCGGTGACCGCGAGCCGGTCGAGCACGCCCTGCTCGTAGGCGACGCGCTCGTCGAGGGCGTCCGCGGCGTCGAGCGCCGCCGCGTCGGCGGTGTCGAGCAGACGCATCCGGGCCAGCTGGGCGGCGGTCACGTCGACGGCGCCGAGGACGAGCAGCGTCACGAGGACGAAGAGGCCCAGCACGAGCACGCCGATCTGACCCTCGTCGGCGCGCCGCGAGCACGGGGCGCAGCGTGGCACCGCGCGGCTGACGCGGGCGAACCGGCCGGCATACGCGCTCGTCATCGCGCCACGAACCTGTCGACCGACGCGACGTGCGTCGAGGTGACCGTGACCGACGAAGGCACGTGATCGGCGATGAAGTCGGGCACCAGAGGCAGCTGCACCTCGATGCTGGCCACAGACGTGACGGCCCCGTCGGGACGCAGGCACGGAGTGCCGTCGCACGTCACCGTGACGCCGGCCCCCGCGTCGAACGAGAAGTCGCCGAACGCCAGCGACGCCGCCGCCCGAGCACGGGCCATGCCCTCGTCGTCGGACCTGGCGGTCACGAAGGCCCGCCCCGCCTCTCGTCCGGCGAGAGAGGCCGAGAACGACGCAGCCTGGAGGCGTGCGACCGTGAGGACGAGGTAGGTCAACGGCAGCAGGAGCAGGATTCCGAGGAAGATGAACTCGATGATGGCGCGGCCGTCGTCGGTGCCGCGGCCGTGGCCGCTCGGCTGCGCGCGGCGGCCCAGGCGGGCGAGGAGGCGCTCGGGGCGGGTCACGGTGTCGTTCCCGCGACGACCTGCTCCTCGCTGAAGGCTCGACCGGACACCGTGAGCAGACCCGCCGGGCCCACCGGTCCGATGACGGGCAGCGGCGCGGTCACCCGGACCTCGACGACGCGTACGCCGGATGCGGTGACCGACCGCTGCGCGCGCACGTCCTGGGCGAACGAGGCGCCCAGTGACGTCGTGATGAGGGCCTGGGCGCGCGCGACGCCGTCACCGGGGGACGCGTCGGCTCGTGCGCCGTAGCGGGCCCCCTCGGACGCCGAGGAGATGAGTGTGTTGCGCACGTAGAGCGCGAGGCCGAGCTGGAAGACCCCCATCGCGACGAAGAGCAGCAGGGCTGCGACCATGACGAACTCAGGGATGGCGGACCCTCGGTCCCTCGTCGAGGTGGTGGCGCGCGCGACCAGGGCCGCAGGTGTCGGTGGCGTGCCGAGGGGTGGGAGCCTCACGGGCCCTTGACGTTGGAGATGGCGTCGCTGAAGAGCTGCCCGAGCTGGGGGCCGGCGATGGCCCACAGAGCGGTGACGAGGCCCGCCGTCATGATCGTGATCAGGACCCAGCCGGGCACGTCGCCGCGATCACGTGGTCCGGCGATGCGGTGGGCTGCGCCGACGAGCGCCGCACGGGCTCGGGCCTGGGTGGCGATGATGTGGTTCATGTCGTTCTTCCTGTGAGTGGTGTGGTGGTTGCGCTGCGTTTCGCCGTGGGGTCGTTCGTGGTCTGGCGTGGGCTTGCCGTGCTCAGAGCCGGAAGTGCAGGAAGCTGAGGCCGGGATACAGCGCGAAGAGGACCGTCACCGGCAGGGTGAGAAAGACGATGGGGACCATCATGTAGATCTCCTTGCGCCCTCCCTGCTCCATGAGGGTGCGCCGACCGTCCTCGCGGACGTCCTGAGCCTGGGCGCGGAGCACCTCGGCGAGCGGGGTGCCGCGCTCGACCGCCACGACGATGCCGTCGACGAAGCGCGACAGGCTCATCAGGCCGGTGCGGTCGGCGAGGCCCTGGAGCGCGGTGGGGAGGTTGGCCCCCGCGCGGGCGTCGGCCAGGCAGCGCCTCAGCTCGTCGGAGAGCTCACCCTGCGAGAGCCGGCAGACGCGCTCCAAGGCTCCGACCGCTCCCTCGCCGGCGCTCACAGCGAGCGCGAGCAGCTCTGCGACAGTCGGGAACTCGGTCAGCATCCGGGCCTCGCGCCGGACCGCGGCCCGGGTGAGCAGGTAGTCGCGGAGGGCGATGCCGCCGAAGACTCCCACCAGCACCATCGAGACGAGGACGGGGACCGGGAACCGCCGCTGCGCGACCGCGACGATGCCCGTGAAGACGAGGCCTCCGACGCCGCCGAGTGCCCCGGCCATGACCTGCTCGGCACGGAACCGGTCGACGTCGGCGGGTCTACCCGCGCGGAGCTGGCGCCGCGCGACGGACGGCGCCCCACCCATGACGGCCCCGACGCGGGCGCCCAGACGTCCGATGTACGGGGCGAGGAGCTCGCCGAAGCCGAAGGGGCCACGCGCGGGAGCCGGCCGCGACAGCAGGCTGGAGGGGCGCGGCGTGTCACGCAGGTAGGGCTCGAGGCGGTCGTCGAGGGTCGGCCGCCGGCTCGCGGGGAGGCCCGCGACCACGAGGGCGAGGCCGGCGACCAGCAGCACCCCCGCGGCGGCGCCGGTCCAGGACCAGCCTTCTTCCAGGAAGGCTCCGACGCGCCCGGCGAGGCCGTTCACCGGAGCACCCGCTCTTCCTCGGGCAGCCGGCCGATCCAGACCATCGCCCGGTAGGCGACGACGCACAGACCGGCTCCTACCGCGAGCACGACCCATCCTGTGGGCGAGGAGTAGGCCTCGAGCGAGCTGCCGTTGAGGGCGAGCAGGCCGAGGACCACCCACGGCGCGCCCGCTGCCAGACGCGCGGCGTTGACGGTCCAGCCCTGGCGGGTCTCGAGCTCGGACCGGGTGCGGGCGTCCTCGCGCAGGAACGACGAGAGCGTGCGCAGCAGCTTGCCGAGGTCGCTCCCGCCGACCTCGCGCGCGATGCGCAGCGACTCGACGATGCGGTCTCCGACCGGGTCGCTGAGTCGGTCCTTGAGGCGGTCGAGGCAGTCGTGGAACCGGCCCGTCGTGCGGTAGTCCTCTGCGAACGCCGCGAAGGCCGGACGCAGCTCGGTCGGTCCCCGCACGGACAGCTGCGACAGCGCCTCCGGCAGCGCCAGGCCGGCGCGGACGCCGGAGGTGATGTTGTCGACGACGTCGGGCCACAGGTCACGAAGCTTGTTGCGGCGCTTGCGCGCTCGCATGCGCACGAGCGATATCGGGATCGCGCCGGCCATGAGGCTGAAGCACAGGGCGATGGGCACGACGCGAGTGAGCGCGACGACCAGCGCGAAGGTGAAGGCGAGCAGCACGAACGAGCCGACCAGGAGGTTCGCCGGCGTGAGCGAGGCGTAGCCCGCCTGGTTCAGGTGGTCGCGCAGCTGGGCGGTGAAGCCGCCCTGCCGGGCCCGCTCGTGAGCCGGCTCCTGCGGCCAGAACGACCAGTAGACGAAGAACGTCCCGGCGCCCAGGAGCAGCCCGATGGCCAGCGGCGGTATCACGGGTGGACCTGACCCAGCAGTGCGGCCACGTCGTAGCCCGCCCGTTCAAAGGCCTCACGGTGCGGCGGGAACCCGTCGGCACGCCTCAGCCGGCCGTCGCGGGTGACGAACAGGTCGGCGATCTCGATGACGTCACCCTCCGCACGCCCCGGCACCGCGACGATCTCCCTGACCCGCCTCACGCCGTCGCGCTCGAGTGCTACGTGGACGACGATGTCGACGGCGGCGGCGACGGTGGGGACGACGAAGCGACTCGACACGTTCTCGCCCGCCAGCAGCGGCAGCGTGCACATCTTGGTCACCGCCTCGCGCGCGCTGTTGGCGTGGACGCTGCACATGCCCGGCACGCCGCTGTTGAGGGCGATGAGCAGGTCGAGGCTCTCCTCCTGCCGCACCTCGCCGACGATGATGCGCGACGGGCGCATGCGCAGGGCCTCCTTGACGAGACGCCGCAGCGGCACCTCGCCCGTGCCCTCGAGACTCGGCTGACGGCACTGCATGGATGCGACATCACGCTGCGGGATCTTCAGCTCGAAGACCTCCTCGCAGGTCACGATGCGCTCGCGGGGTGGGATCGCCGCGGCGAGGCAGTTGAGCAGGGTCGTCTTGCCGGCCTGGGTGCCGCCGGCCACGAGGACGTTGAGCCCACTGGCGACCGCGGCCTCGAGGAAGGTCGCGGCCTGTCGCGGCATCGTCCCGAGCCGGACGAGGTCGTCGAGGTGGTCGGCCTTGACGACGAACTTGCGGACGTTGACCTGCCAGTGGGTCCGGCTGATGTCAGGGATGACGACGTGCAGGCGGGAGCCGTCGGCGAGGGTCGCGTCGACGAAGGGGCTGCTGAGGTCGACCCGGCGGCCGCTGCTCTTGAGCATGCGCTCGACGAGGTCGCGCACGTCATCGGCCGAGAGGATGGTGGGGGTCAGCTCGGAGATGCCGCCACGGGCGACGAACACCTTGCTGGGCTCGTTGATCCAGAACTAGCCCCACGTGCTTTGATGGCGTTGGTAGTCGCTGGCTCAGGCTTTCGACCTGCAGAAACGCACGGCGCTTGCGTTGAACAGTCTTGACGACAGTTGAGCATCTTGCGGACTACTCGCGGACTACACGGCGATACGGCAGGACTCGACGGCAGCTTTCCCGATTGACGCGCCCAACGCAGCCCGGCAGTCGGGCTGAGGCGCCCTCGAGAGACTGACTGGTGCGGGGGCGCCATCTCAGGAGTGCGACTTCGAGGTGCAGACGAAGCGCTGTACGCGGTCTGCCCTGGAGGACAGCCGACCGATCGGGGTCAAGCCATCCCGTGGGGCACCCCTCGCCCACGCTGCGACAGCGCCGCTTCAATTCGCTCGGCTGCGACCGCTGGCTCCTCGTGCTCCCAGACACGCACGACGGCCCAGCCTAGACTCGAGAGCCGGTTGTCAGTGTCGTTGTCGCGAGCGCGGTTGACTGCGAGTTTCCACTCCCACCAGTCGGAATTCCTGGACGGTCTCGTTCCGTGGTCTGGGCATCCGTGCCAAAAGCAACCGTCCACCATCACGGCCACTTTCCAGCGCGTGAATGCGATGTCCACGGACCGTCGTGGCAGACCTGAGACTCGCGTCTGGACACGGAACCGGAGGCCACGCCGGTGCAGTTCACGGCGCAAGGCGAGCTCGGGAGACGTTTCTCGTCGTGCTCGTGCCGCATACTGGGCACTCGTCGCAGCATCAGGCCGCAGCCGGGGCGGCTCGCTGGAGGCAGGTGTGGCATTGCATGCGTCCGCCACCCGACCCCTCCTCTCTAACCGTCGAGTCTCGGGTCCAGGAAGATCTTCACGGCCGTCTCCAGGCGAAGTAGGCCTTCCCTCGTCAAGGTCATCGGGCGGCTCCAGCACTCTGGCGTCCACGTCAGACCCGCGGCCTGGACGATCTCCTGTGCCAGTGCTGGCTTGCTGTGCGAGTTGTCGAACCCTAGGCCGAGTCGGTCATTGATGAGCAAGAGGATCTCTTTGGGCTCCCGTGAGCCGTTGGCAGAGGGCGGCGTGGGCGCGCCAAGAAGGTCCGCGATCGCAGCAACGACCCCCGGTTTTGACCTCTCGTCGATCATGAGAACCACTCCACTGCTCGATCGCTGAGTACTTCGTCAACCCACCTGATGGCACTCTGCCCTTCTCGTCCCTCCCAGATGTCCGGGCTGTCGAGAAGCTCGGCGAGGCGCATCCTGTCGAGCGTCACAACGCCGGTTCGGTGAAGTTCGTCGAGGTCCGTCGCCACGACGTCAAAAGGGACAGCAAGACACGTCTGGGCTGCCGGACTCAGGTCTATCCAAGTGCGCCACAGGCCGAGGTCAACGTCGCGTGCCTTCTCGCGGATCTTCCGTGAGATCGTCGTCTGGATCAGCAGCGTCGGGCTGGCTTTGACGGAGCCGGCGAACTCGCGTGCGGCCACGATGTCTACACCCCCATCCTGCCGCGCCGGCGGTCGGTACCCCGCCCCGACAGCCAGACCAAGCTGCTCCCCGAGCCAGCGAACTGCTGCGGGGAACTCCGGGGGCCGGGGCGAGTGCGTCACGGCTGGTGGCCATGCGAAGTTAACGACAACACAGGGCTCACCCAGAAGCCGGCGCATCGCGCGAACCACAAGCCAGTCGAGCACCCGGTTACCGTGCGCCACCTCGCGGTCCCCCACGAGGTGGCTGAGAGCCAGGAGCGCTCTGTAGCCAGGGGCTTCGCTGCTCAGGCTCACGTGGGAACCAGATGCAGCGAAGGGGTGAAGGGGCCCAAGCCTCGCGGCCCTGCGGGAGACGAGCGACCGCGCGTCCTCGGCTCGCGCCTCGCTGGTTCCGAGGATTGCTTTGAGCTCGGTCGAGGAGGTGCCGCAGCGCCCGGCGATAAGGGCGATCTCGACCCGGTCCGCGTTCTCCTCAGTCGTTCTCGCCATACAGCGCACCCTCCGCTGCGGTTAGGTTCTTGCGTATGTGGCGGAGCAAGTTCTCCAGGTCGGTCCGGTCGTCGTCATCGTCCAAGTTCTCGAGTTGCTCGATCGCACGGTTCGTCGAGTTGGCCGCGGCGCGGAGCATCCTCTCAGCATTCTCCCGCGGGCTCGCGCCCAAGTCGTTCACCACCTGGAGCGCCTCTTCGAGAGACTTACCGGAACGCAGCGCGGCGAGCCCCTCAGCGACCGCGACGGCCTGACCGAGTTTCACGATCTTGCGACTGTCCTTGAGCAGCGGCTGGTGATTGCCGTCCCCAGCGACCCAACCAACTATCTCGCGGAGTCCCTTGGTATCACCGCTCGGATCTATGAGCATGCTTACGCCGGCCGCGACATCGGAGCCCGACTTGACTCGCGCATGCTCGCGTAGCGTCTTGTTCGCCAGCACGTTGCCAAACACGGTGAACCGCTCGTCGACCAGGTCAGTGGCGATACCGAGACCGGGCAGGTCGTCGTGGATCAACCGAGAGTTCCGGTACATGTCCCGCACCTCACTCAACTTCTTGCTGCAGAGGTCCGCTGCCCCCTGGAAGGTCATCCCATCCTCATCAATCAGCATGCGCACCCACTTGGCTTGCTCCGGCGGGTCCCAGGCGAGAATGCCACGAATATGCCTGTGCGCCAGAAGGGAACGCGCGGCCGCACGGGTGGGGTAAACAACGATGTGGACCGACTCGGGAGGTTGCCGGTGGCTTGACTCGGCAATCCGGTCCCACTCGGCGCCCTGCACGAACGTGGCACGGAGAGTGGGGTCCGCGAGGCCCTTCAGCGCCGTCACGCGACGGTTGCCTTCGACGACGACAAGGTGCCCACCCTCCTCGACGACCGCCGGCGGCTCGGCGATGTGGTACCCCTCGGAGGCGATCTTCCGGGCGATCTCGATCGCGTTGTAGTTGTCCGCCATGACCTTCGCGATGCGAGCTTGATCCGTCTCGCCCCTCGCGGAGAAGCGGGGGTTGCTGCGGTCCAAGTAAAGGTCTGCGACTCGCGCGTGCTTCGCCTCGCCAATCAGGCCCTCGTCGTGCTGACTCATTCGTTCCTCTCTCGGCTCCTGCCCGACAATGCGTCAGGCGGCCTCGCCTCGGTCCGACTCCTCTTCGGTACCCCACGCGACGCCGTTGTCCGCGAACAACGCTCGCGCCACGGCTTGGACCACGCCGACATTGACGCCGTTGCCGGCTTGCTTATACGCGGTGGAGTCGTCCACCCCGGCAGTCGGGAACACGTGGTCTGGCACGCCCTGCAACCTGCCTGCCTCAACGGGTGTGATGCGGCGTCGCCTCGACCCGATGATGGACGTCTGCGTGATCGCAACAAGCGCCGGCAGGTAATTGGCCGGCTTGACCCGGATGCCGGACGGACGGAGGTGGATGGCGAGTTTCCAGAGGTCGCGGTCCTTGCGGGTGGGCTGCACCGAGCGGGCCTGCCACTCGAACTTCCTTCGCGAGGCCGGGAACTCATTGACGCGATAGACCCTGCGCCAGGTGTCGATGAACGCCTTGTTATCTGCGTAGAACTTGCAGTTCTTTCGAATGAAGTTCTCCTTCCACGGCGGGGTGCCAGCCGGGATGCGAGGACGCACCGACATCTCGTCGAGCCAGATCGGGAACCCGGGGAGTTGGTCGCTCTCGATGCCCTTCACAAAAGCTTGCCAAGCGGTCAACCAAGCGGTCTCGTCTGCTCTCAACTGGTACCGCTCGATGTTCTCGATCGTGTCGTCGTCCTGGAGGTACTCCTCGATACGCCAGTTGTTCGGGTCCCAGTCGGCGGAGTAGGCACGTTCGACGAGCGGCCGCTCCGTCTTCGGGCCCCCGTCGTCGACTCGTGTGGCAAGGATGAACACCCGGTCCCGGGACTGGGGGGACCCACCATCCGCCGGAGAGATCAGGTGTGGGCTCATGACGACCGGATCGTCGGCGACCCTGTACCCCGCCTCTCTTAGGCTCGCGATGATGGTTCGCCAGGTGTCCTTGTGCTGCGGACCGGCGATGTTCCGTACATTCTCAAGGATGAGGAACCGCGGCTGCTTGGCCTGCACGATCTGAAGGATGTCGAAGAACAGAGTGCCGCGCGTCGTGTCCTTGACGCCCAACTGGGCGCCCGACTTCGAGAAGGGCTGGCACGGGAAGCCGGCACAGAGAACCTGGTGGTCGTCGACCATCTCGTCGATCTCGTTGAGGGGGCGGTCGCTGCCGTCCGGGAGGCGGGTGATCTCGCGAATGTTCCCGCGGATCCGGCCAAGCTCCTTCATCTCCGGCCAGGTGGCGGCGTAGACGTCGCGGCACTTGTCGTCGATGTCCGACGCAAGTACGCACTCGCCGCCGAAGGTTGGGTCGCTCAGGGCGTGGTGGAACCCGCCAATCCCAGCGAAGAGGTCGATGAAGCGGAACGCGGGAGTCTGCTCAGTCATTGTGTTTCCTCCGGCACGAGGCCGAGTCAGCGGCAGTAGGCACTGCCGGTAGTTGCGGGTACATGATGCCCTCTTCGGAGTCCGAATCGGCGGCGGCGCTCCGATGGCGCTTGCCCTGTCCTGTGGAGGACGGCCTCGCCCTAGCCCCCACCTTGGTGGAGCACCTGCATACTGGCCCCGACCCCCGACAGTCCAGCGATCCCACCAGCAAGGGGGCCGCCTTCATAATCACCCCATCCACCTGTGTCGGGTTGATCAGGTGGTGCTTGCGTGGACTCTTGGGAGCCGGTCCTAACGGCCGTGGTCTCTTCAAGGGGTCCACGGCGTACCAAGTCAGCCCAACGCGGCCGGCCGGTCCCAGCAGGGCCCACTGCGGCGTCCTAGTTGCGTGCGGGTCCCTGTTCACCTAGCCGCTCAAGAGGTCGTGCGTGGCCGAGACCGCAATCTGGCCGTAACGACGCAATCCCGGCTGAGCATGGCGCTCAAGTACACGCTCTTGGTTGTTCGTGTGGAGTCAGAAGGTGGCGGCGTGGGAGAGGGGCTGCGGCCAACACTGCGCAGCAACTGCTCTCGCGCTAGTGTCGCTGCCACCCAGCCGAGGAGGAGCACCGTGAAGATCCGTTGTTTGCGCCAGATCATTCAGAGCCCGCTGGGCTCCCGGGCGATGTACATCGGATTCGAGACGGCCGACAACCTTCGGAAAGTCGCGACTGCCCCCTCGTTCCGAGATAACACTCCACATGAGGAGATCTCGCGCAACATCCAGAACAAGCCGGTTAGGGCGTGGCAGCGCCCTCTGGACACGGGCCGCGAAACCCGGATCGCGAACCTTTTCAACAACACTGGTGAGTTCATGCCAAACCCCGTCCTGCTCTGCGCGAATCCCTTCAGCGCAGCGTCACTCAACGTCGAGCAGGAAGACCTGGGAAACGGCGTTCAATTAGAAACCTTTCTAGTGGACGTGCCGGAAGGCGGTGGCGCCCGTCGACCACTATGGATACTAGATGGCCAGCACCGCATCGCGGGTTTGAGCAAGAGCAAGCAGAAGTCAGATCCGGTACCTTTGGTTATCTTGCTGGACTATGGTGGCAGCCCGTATACGCCCGACATCTTCGCGAAGATATTCGCGCAGGTGACGACTTCGGCCGTCCAATTGGATCCCCTCCATGACGCCTGGCTGTCGTACGCGTTCAGCCTCAATGACTTCGCGCCTTCGGCAAAAGCATCGTCTGCCAAGCGGGATAGTTTCGAGACGTCAGCCATTCTATGTCGTCTCACTGCGCCAAGCAGGTTCTGGGACAATGTCGTCTTCAACCCCAATCCCTCCCTCTCGGCACGCTCCCACCTATTTCGATACGACTGCATCGAACTGACTGACCTGATACAACGGACAATCTTCGGAAAGTCCTCTGTCCCGTCAGCACTCACGCCCAAGGTCGCCGCCGAGCAGATCGCTGCGGCGGTGGATGCACTGTTCACCGTCATGCCATCTTCTGGACGCAAAGCGAATTCTTTGATCGGTGACATAGACCACGCGCAACGCTACATGCAATTGGGCTACCTTCTCGGGGCCATGGCCGTGCTTCAAGTATCCGGCCCTCAATCTGACTGGATCCAGCTTCTTCGCGACTGCGGTTTTGACCGAAAAAAGTGGGACCTCAGCCAACAGATTCTAGATTTCTCCGGGACGGCGGGAACGACGAGCAAGCGGGTCGCCACGAAGGTGTTTCGCTCTGTGATGCTGAGCCGCGGAATGCCTACTGGCAGCTCAGTGCCCTCCATCATGCTTGGGGAGCGCGCGGAACAGACCCTGATCATCGACGGAACCCCGTATGTTGTGAAGAACGGCACGAACACGCGTGTCGACGTCGGCTCGAGCGCGCACGTTCGGTTGGGGCGCTCGTCGGACAACGTGGGAAAGGTGGCGGTGACCCGCAACGCGAGCCAGGTGTCTGACGTGACGGCTCGCGTGCGAAAGGGCGCCGACTTTTCACTGCCTACTGGTGGCGAGGTGGCAATGCAGGTCGAAATGATTCACTATGGCGACGTTCGCTCCTATGGACAAGTGCGACTGCATCGTGCTTGATCTAAGCAGTCGGATTCAAACAGCGGAACGGTTTCTCGGCCTCTTGGATGAGTCACTCGCCGCGAATAGGGCATGGAGAGAGAACTACGATGCGGGCTTCCAGGAAGAATCCCCCCTGCACGCTTATGTCCTTCTTCACCCGTCCTGGTTCCCACCGCACGTTAGGCAGGCAACCGTACAATTCGGCAGGTCCTTTGGCCAACTTGATCTCTCGAGCAGGGATGCCTGCCAGGCCGACGTCTTCTGGGGCGTCCAATGCTCACGAAGAGACTCCATGGAAGCGGATCACGCGTTCCCCTACGCTCTTGGTGGTTCAACGGAGGGGAGGAACATGGTGCTTCTGTGCAAGATGCATAACCGCCTGAAGGCCGGTGACGTTCACCTATACGATTGGCCGATTACCACGCCGGTTTGGGTCAAGGATGCGCTCGCGCGCCGACAGATGCTCTTCTAGTGTCGCCCGGGCAGACTTGCGGCTGAAGTCTAACCCCGCTCCTTCAGCCGTATCCGCCTTTCGCCGTGATCGAAACGGAGGCGCCCGCATAGATTTGATCAGCGATTAACCGGGAGCGGACACTCGTGGAAGCTGGCCGTGAACGCAAGAACGCGTTCATCCACTCCTGCGTCCGCCCAGCGAACAGCCGCTCATGTGCCAACTGTCTCGGCTGGGCGACTCAGACTCCCCTGTCACTCGTTATCAAAGATCGAGAGCAGGCCGCCCCACTTACCCATGTCGGGCGCCGGCATGCCCCAGGCGTCGTAAGGACAGTCGTGGGCATCGCAGGTACCGCCGAAGAACGGCTGGACTCCCGCCTCGATCAACTCATCAGCCAGTGCCCCGGGCGAAAGCACAGCGAGGGCAGGTCCACGCAGGCTGACCCGCTCCTGTAGCGCACGGTCACGGGTCAGAAACACATGCGCTCCGATGGCCTGCGCTTCAAGGACAAGATCACGGTCCGCACCATCGGGAAGCCCTACTTCAGTACCAACGTGCGGCAGGACCCCCCATTCAGATGGTGGAACGACCGACCAATCGCCGAGTTGGAAAGCCAGGCTCCGAGCGATAGCGTCCACTGCGGGCCGTCTGCGGTTGACGAACGCAGCGCTCGCCTTCTTCGCGTCGGTCAGACTTCGGGGGGTCACCACGAACCTGATGTCGCGTAGTAGCCAGAGGTTGAGCAGCTCGCTCTCGCCGACCAAGTCCGCGGCGTAGACCTTGTCCACCTCCGGCACCTCGTCGTTCAGCAGGAGCGTGCCGTGCTGCTGGAGATCGATCAACACATTGGAGTCGAGCGCTATTACCAGTGGTCCGTGGTAGCCAGGAGGCAGAAGCCATGGAAACGCTACTTGGCAGAACCCCAATCCGCCCTCACCTGTCACCTCGTGCAGCATTCGACAATCGTAGGCCGTGCATTGGATGCACTTTGGTCCCCTGCCGGGCTTCCAGCCGTGCAAGTTCGAGCGTCTGGTGATCCTCGACAGCGCCCCTACGGTCCCTCGCCTAGGACGAGATCATCGCCCGCGACAAGGCCAACCTCGACATCATCTGGCTGCGTGACGAGTCCCTCGAGGACCTCGACAACCTGCCCTCGCCGGACGACATCGCCCGCGAGATCGTCGAGGACTTGACTGCAGCCCTCGCCGAGTTCGAGGCTGTGGCATCAGCGCTTGAGCCACGGTTCGACACCGCAGCCGAGAGGTAGGAGGGCCGACCTCGGGCAGCACCGAAACGCCCGGGTGCGAGTGTTCGGTCAGCACTCGCCGATCACTCACCCTTCTCGAGCCCCGGACACCGTCTTGGCGTCCGGGCGTGACGACGGTGTCCGTGGATCGCTGCAGGTCAGCCCGGGCGTGGACGAGGTCGGACAGGGTGGGACGCCACTCGAGCAGATGCCGGCCCGTGTTGCCGAGGTCGGCGGTTCGGCGTGGGCGCAGGCCGTTTCAGCACGCCTGCTGACGCTCCTGCTGTCCGAAGGCGTCCCAAGCCGTCCACTCAGCCCTGACCTGCCACGATGGCCGGACGACGTAGAGCTCGCCGGACGTCTTGAAGGCGTCCGCAGCCCGGTCTTCGAGTTCTACGCCAGGCATCGTCGACGAGCAGGGACGGTCCGGTAGGAGTTGGCCTTCAACGACACCAGGCTGCACCTGGTTGCGGTCGAGAGGGCGCCAGGGCAGCTTCGAGTGTCAGCGCTCGCGGCACGCTGGCTACATGCAGGTTGAGCGACCTCGATGCCCCATCTGTCGTGCACCTCTGACGGACGACGATGGCGCGGACGAGGAAGGGCGATCCGGTGCATGGCTTCTGCTTGGAGCAAGCACTCGACGCTGGCGCCGGCACACCGACCCAGAAGGAGAAGCGATCCGGGACACAGCTCTCGCGCCCTGGTCTCACGGCGAGTCGGCCTGGCCGTTGTCCCCTCTGCCTACGCCTCTTCGGCGCCCGGTCGGTGGTTGGCGTTGCTCGGCGCGTTGTTGGTCCAACTGCCACGATGGGCAGCATGGCGCTCATGCTGAAACTGGCAAAAATCCTGGTGAAGGGCAGGTCCCTTACTGCCACACCGACTGCGGTCGAGTGTCTTCCGCGGGTTCGGCGAGCCCTCATCAAGGTCGCGAAGTCACGAAGCACGGTCACGTATGGCGACTTGCGGGCTGAATTGGCCCTTCCCTATGCCACAAACGGGATGGGCAGACTCCTTGACCTTCTGTCGGAGGACTGTGTTCGCCGCGGCGTACCCTCTCTTGCGAGCCTCGTCGTGAACGGGTCTACGGGCGAGGTCGGAAGTGACTTCGGTGGTGACCCTGTCGCCGAGCGTGGCTTGACGTACGAGCATTGGTCATGAGGTGGCGTTCTCGAGGCCCGAGCTCGGGAAGAGAGGCTGCAACTCAAGACATGCAACGAAGAGGTCTCAGAGACCAAGGGTCTCGCGGTCATCGGCGGACAGGACCACCGTCCGCGGTGTCCACCCCGCCGGGCGCGTCGAGCGCTCGTCCAGCCCCAAGAGTCGGCAACGGGCCATGATGATGACGCGCACCTCCCTGGCGGCCTCCACGTCGCCGGCCATCGCCTTGTCCCACAGTGCGACCTGCAGCGCGTCCAGTCGCGCCAGCTCGAGCTGCTGGTGCTTCTCGACGACAGCGCTCCGGTCGCGGGCCAACGCCTGGTGGACGATGTGGTGCACCGTGCCGCGGTTCGCGTAGCCCAACTCGTCGGCGATCTTCTGGTAGGTGTGGCCCTCGGTCGCCAGCTGGATCGCGCGAGCGTGCCGGGCCGTGGCGAGGGCTCGGTTGCGGTGCCGGCCGCTGACCATCGGAAGGGCTGCAGGAACGCTCATGAGGACGATTCTCCCTTGTCGCGCTAGACCCTGGTATCTTGGCGCGCGCCTACTCGGCAGGCATCTTTGCGCCGTTCTCCCGAAACCAGTCTTGAAGCGTTCGCAGGTTCTCGTTAGCTCGCGCCACGTTTCGCGCGACCTGATGCTCTCGAGCGTCGCGCTCCGCCGCGTCTTCAAGACATGGGCTGATTGACGACCAGTCCTGAGTGCCTCCCACCAAAGTGGCAAAAACTTGAAAGCAGCGCTTGCACATGACCGCCCCGTCTGGAAGGCGCGCCCGCCGCCCAGTCGATGGCGCATGACGAAGCCGCTCATCTGACTGAGTTCTGGGATTGTTGCGTGGAGCGACGGTTCGTCCCAACGGTTGTAGCCCTTGCTCTCTGGGACAAACGGTCGTCCGGTTTGGCGAAAGCTGACGCTGCCTCGCTAGGGTGCGATCACGTCCCGAATCTCCCGCAATCTTGATGTGGAAAGCGGCAGACCCGGCCGCATCGTGCCGGTCATCGTGATGACCTCATCGCGGTGAGATCACCGTTCGGTCGAGCCTCGTCCAGACCGGTAGTTCCGCCGTCAGGCCCAGCGCCGCCGCGATCGAGACGGTAGTGCTCCTTGGCCGTGAGTTCGCCGCGTCGCACCCTCGCGGGGAGATGGCCCACATGCCAGGCTCCGCAGTGCTCACAGAGGTACTCGCGGAGTCGCTCAGGCCGCAGACGAGCGGCATGGGCTTTCGCTGACCGCCGAGACTGGTGTTCACGCTTCCCCGTGAGGCAGGAACCCGTGGTCCAGACCGCCAAGGAGCCAGTGTCACGTCTCCCGAGTGACGCCCGGCTCATCGGACGCACTCCTCGCAGTGGACGCCGGCAGGAACGCGGAACGCGAACATGCCGGGCCGGAGGTGTGCGCCGCACTGGCCGCATGTTCCAGGCGCCTGGAGTACTACCGGTGCCGGCGTATCCCAGACCCGGAGCCGCCAGGCCTTCCCAGCCGCGGCCTCCAGTCCCTCGACCGCCATCTGGTAGCCGTAGGGAAGTCGACTGCCTTGGCAGTGTGCGCACTCGACGTGGTGTAGTTCGCTGATCTCGCAGCGAGGGATCATGATGGCTTCCTTTCGATATGCGAAAGCCCCGACCAGGTTGGTCGGGGCTGTGGATGGTGCGAGGTCAAGCGTTCGAGCTCGCTCGCTCGCTAGGCGTCGGAGAGCGATGGGCACGCGAGTCCGCCCGTGGGAGAGCGATGGGCACGCGAGTCCGCCCGTCGGGAGCGACGATGAGCGCCCGAGCGGAGCAGGAGCGCGGGGCTTTTCCTCTCACCGGGGAGCGGATCCCACTGGCGCGCATCCCCGCTGGGCGGCCTCCCGGCCCGCTCACAGGGGTAACGCCTGAGGGGGGTGCCGCACCCGCGGCTGCGTCACATCACCAAGGAGCCCCAGTTGATGGCCCCAGCGTGTGAGCTGGGGGCGTCGGCAAGGCAATTCGCCCTGTCACCCTGAGTACGCGGTGGGGGGTGCCGCACCCGCAGAGGCCAATGACCGAACCGCGGTCAGGCACCGCGGTTCGGTCCGGGAGCTAAAGTCCCCTCACTGTGCATACGCGGCCTCAAGTGGCGCGCGCGCCAGCACCGACCTCGAGTTGGCCACGCCCGCATCTGCGGGAGATGTCGGCCCTCATTTCGTACGCGGCATCAGGTGCCAAGAGCGCGCGCCGGTCGTCGTCGCCGGTGCCCGAGCCACGCCTCTACCTCTGGACCCCGGCGTGCCGTGCAGCGCCGCCGTGACCGAACCGTGATCCTCGTCTGCGCGCACGGCTCGTGAGGGGCTGGCAACAATGGGTCCTCTACTTATCGGAGCGGGCAAGTGAATCGGCGACGCCGTTTACGTTGGGAGCCATCGCCCCGGCCATCGGACGGGATCGGCATCGTTGACATCGAGCGTCGCGCGGCGTGGAGGCCTGGGCGGCCGACTGGATCGGACCAGTCGTCGACGGCACGGTGACGACCGGGCTCGCGGGCGCCCACAGCGGCACTCTCGAGGAGTGTGTGGCTTGGGCGCTACATGAGACCAAGCCTGCTCGGATCACGGTCTACTTGGTCTAGACGGCCCGCACTCAGCCAATTCGGCCAAGCATGCTCAGAGGCGTGGAAGCATCAGAGCATGGGCGATGAGTGGTTCAGCGCTCCACCTGCCGTGCCCTTGACAGGTGACGAGAGGTTCACCGGCTGCGAGGCGTCGGTCTCGGACTTCTGGCGGTTCGCCATGTCGGACCTGCGGATGAACAACGTCCGCGGCTACCTGGCAGAGTTCCTCGTCGCGCGGGCCGTGGGGACCGCGCTCCCTCGCACCGAGTGGGATGCCTTCGACGTCCTGACCCCGGACGGGGTGAAGGTCGAGGTCAAGTCGTCGGCGTATCTGCAGGTATGGGATCAGCATCGCCTCTCTCGGATCGTCTTCACGGGCCTCCGCGGGCGCACCTGGACGCCTCGGAGCGGCGAGGCCACCGACGCCACCTTCAACGCCGACGTGTACGTCTTCTGCCTTCAGACAGCTACGTCGCACGAGCAGTACGACCCGCTGGACGTCGCACAGTGGGAGTTCCACGTCCTGCCCAAGACGGTGCTCGAGCAGCTCAACCTGCAGTCCATCGCCCTGTCCACGTTGCGGTCCTACTCGGGCGGTTCCACGGCGTACCAGGAGCTGGAGGCAGCCATCGCACGCGCGGCTCAGGCGAGGGGCTCGGCGTCCGCGAAGGACCCGAAGGACTGACCCGGTTCACTGTGCAGGTAGGCCCTCATGGTGGTGATCCACTCGAGTCCTTCGAGTCCTTCGCTGCCTGCCTCCCGGCTCGAGGAGCCGCCCAAGAGCTGTCGCGAGCTCAACGGGATCGTCATGCGTGGCTCGTGTGAGGTCGGCGAGGTATCACCCCAGCAGGGGTATCGCTGTCCCTGCGCGTGGGGCTGGTGCCGATGCTGCCGTGGCTCTCAGAAGGCGGTTGGCGGGCCTTCCCCCACCAGGGAGTTGCCCATTCGTACTTGGGGCCTGCGTCCTATTGACACCATATGTTCCATGGGTCGACGCACGATGGCAGCGGTGTTGGGACTGGGCGCCTGGAGCGCCCTTTGCGGGATCGGAGGCGCGGTAGTCGCCGTGCAACTTCCCGTCGTCCAGGAGAACCTCCGCGGAGCCGACGGATCACGGGGGATCCAGGGCCAGGCCGGGCCTGCCGGCCCCGCTGGTTCGGTCGGACCTGCAGGGCCTGCCGGAACGGCCGGCAAGGACGGGACGAGTACTTCCGCAGTTGATCTCCCCCGGCTGCTCTCCGGTATCGCAGTGGTCAGCAACGGCGAGTGTCCGCTGGGGAGCTCCGTCACCGGCAGAGTCGTGACTCAGGTGGACCTCATGCGGGACCCTATCGCCGCAACGACTGCACCGCCGTCTCGCTTGGTTGTCACGTCGGCCAAGCTCTGTGCCTTCTGAACCCGTCAACTGATCAGCCGATCCTTGGCATCGACGAGCCCCGGGGGCCTGTACTCCACCAACAGGCGTTACTCGCAAACGACTCCGTCGCTGTCGCTGTCGCGGTACCAGTCGTACTCGGGGTCCTTACCTTCGTGGTACGGCCCGTAACCCGCGGCGATGGCGGCCTTGCAGGTGTCGAAGCGGGGGTCGAGACCACTCGGTGCTGGCGGCTTCGGCGGTGCTGCGGTCTTTGTCGGGGCCGGCGTGACGGGCGGGCTGATGACGGTCCCACCGCCAAGCGCGATCCTGCTCGAGGTGGGGAGCTTCTGACCTGGGCATCGGTCGAGGATGTTCGTGATGGCGCTCTTCTCAGCCGGGGTGACCCAGAGGTTGTACTTGGCCTTGACCGCGACCTGCCGAGCGACGTAGGCGCATCGGAAGCTCTTGTTCGGGGGCAGCCAGGTAGCTGCGTCGCCGTTGCCCTTGGCCTCGTTGGTCGGACCGTTGACGGCGAGCAGGTTCAGCGGGTCGTTCGCGAGCTTCTCCCTGGTCTCCGCGCTGGCCTGTTGTGCGCCCTTCTGCCAGGCGTCGGAGAGGGCCACGACGTGGTCGATCTGGACCTGTGACGAGGTCGCTGCCCCGCGCACGAAGGTCAGCGTGTTCCCGGTGTAGGGGTCGCGCAGGGTGCCCTTGAGGACGAGGCAGCCATGAGTTTCGGCCTTGAGGTAGAAGCGGTCGAGGTCGCGTCGGAGGATGTCGTTGCGGGTGTCGCACCCGTTGCGGTCGACGTCCGCCCACGCCGGCCCGAACTGCTCGCGGGCATACCCGGTACCGGCTGCGCGGCCCTTGACCGTCAGCGTCGCCAGTGCCGCCAGCGCAGTCCCTCTCGGGACAGGTGGTTGCGACGTCGGGCTCGCGGTCGCGGATGTCGGGCTCACCGACGTTGGGGGCGTCGAAGGCTCCGGCGAGCTTGTCGCGGACGCGAGCGGCTGTGTGACGGTGGCGGTCGTTGTGGCCTCCGACAGCGTGGTCGGGGCCACGGGGGCGGCGGTCGGCGACCCGTCGCCGCCAGTGACGGTGCCGATGATCCCCAGCACCACCAGGACGCTGACGAGCCCGAACCACCATCTCTTCCAGACCGGCCTCGTCGGGCCCGACGGCTGCGGCTTCTGGGGCGCCCTGGGTGACTCTACGGCCGTACTCATGTCCACACTCTCGTCGTCATGCAGTCAGGTCGGGGGCCTGCGCGCGGATCTTGATGTTGTCGCCCCTGCGTCGGCGGCAGGCAGCCGCATCGGGGACGGACGCGGAAGCGGACGCGGTCTGAGACCCGGTCGTCGTTTGAGGTAGCTGCGCCTTTTCTGCACTGGTGTCGCCGCACCACGGCCATGCTCTCCCCGATGGCCGCCCGAGCCGCGCGTCGTCATTTCACTCGCAGGCGACGCCGTCGCCGTCACGGTCGAGGCCGGCCCGGTAACCCGGGTCGCCGCGGTGGAGAGGTGCGGCTCCAGCGGCCCGAGCAGCGGCGCAGTTGGCGTAGTAGGCGGTGGCGGGTTTCGGTGCGGTGTACGCCGGCTTCGGTGACGGGGCCCTCAGAGGCGCTGGAGCCGCTGCCTTCTGGGTCGTCGTGGCAGTCGGCTTGGGCGCAGAAGCCTTGACGGTGATCGTCTGGGTCACGGTGGGCCCGGGGGTCGTCACGGTCTCAGTTGCGGTCTCAGTGACAGTCGCGGTGACAGTCGCGGTGACGGTCGGCGGGGCGGAGGCTGCGGCGGGGTCACCTGCCGGGCCCCTGTTCCCGAGGCTGCCGATGAGGCCGATGGCGAGGACGGCCCCGATACCGATGCCCCACTTCTTGCCCTTGCTCAGCTTCTTCTTCGGGGCGGGTGTGGGGTCCGGGGAGAAGGGTTGGCCCTGCGGCGGCGGTGCGGTGTAGTACGAGGAAGTCGGGTTGTCGTTCATTTCTAGCGTTCCTGTCTTGTCTCGATGGCGCGGTGGCGAGCGGCTCAGTCGAAGTCGTCGATCGAGAGGCGGTGCTGTTGTCCCTGGTCCTGGCTGTGCCCGATGTCCCCGACCGCATCGAACGTGCTGACATACCGAGGTAATCCCCATCTCCATCGCCTCTGGTTCCCAGCGTGGCTACCGCCCCGAGGGCATGACAGAGGCAAAGGTCCCCCGTCGGTGCTGGTCGGGAGAACCTCCATTTGTTGGTGCCAAGACTCCGATTTACTTTCGGACCCGACCTGCCCGATCGTGGCGCCGAGCTGCTCGACGATGCCCGGGGCCGTCATCCCCTCCAGCGGCGCGTCGCGACCACCGCCGGATCCGAGCCCGTACCGTTCACCCCGTCAAGGTCGACCGATCAAGGGAGCATCCGATGGCGGGCAAGTTCGAGCTGTACAAGGACGCGGCAGGGAAGTTTCGGTTCCGCCTCAAGGTCAGCAACGGCCAGGTCATCGCGACCGGCGAGGCCTACGAGAGCAAGGCCAGCGCACTTAACGGGATCGAGTCGGTCCGCAAGAACGCTGGCGACGC
The DNA here is from genome assembly GCF_052115265.1 of Terrabacter sp. 2RAF25. Classification (NCBI taxonomy): domain Bacteria; kingdom Bacillati; phylum Actinomycetota; class Actinomycetes; order Micrococcales; family Intrasporangiaceae; genus Terrabacter; species Terrabacter sp. 2RAF25. Next base: position 9,118 of record NZ_JBFRGJ010000008.1, on the reverse strand, counting down.
CCCACTGGATGACCAGACCACCTGAGGAACCCACCCAAGGTTCGATGGCTGCTGGATAGGCAGCACTGCGAGTTCTGGGGCGGTCACGTCACCAGTCTTCGGCGGCCTTGCGTTCGGCAAGGAGGCTGTCGACCTGCCCGGCCGGGCTGAACTCGCACGACTCCTCGTGTCCGTGTCGCATGATGCACATCGCGCCTGTCGGCAGATGGACCTGCGCGCAGGCGCCCTGCCTAGCTGCGCCCTCGTCGACAGACGGGTTGTGGACCTCAGACACGTTGTTGGCGCCGGGGGCCGAGTCGCTCGCTGACTGCGGGTGGGTCTCCATCGAGGGATCCAGCTAACTCCCCTCGCAGGCGAGGGGGCATGCGCCCCGAAGTGAGGCTCCCGCGACCCTACCGTGGTCGGCTGGGCCTCCGGTGTCCGTCGACGATCACGCGGGAAGTTGCGGACGAAGACGGGACCAAAGATGATCCGTCGCCTGGATCGTGCGAAGGACCCGAAGGACCGGCCCGGATGACCCCATGAAGACCCAGGTGGCGTGTGAACCGCGACGGTCCTTCGAGCCTTCGCTCGTCACCCGATCCGCGTCAGCAACTCCGCCGAGAGCCACTGCTGCACCAGGACGCGGTCGGCCTCGATGAGGTAGGCGACCAGGGCGAACCAGACGCCCTCACGTTGCTGCCACTCAACAACGATGCCCGGATGCGGGCCAGGAGCGTCAGGGCCGCCAAGGACCCAGCAGTGGCGGCGGCTCGGCGGCGTGGGCGGGATGGGGTGCTCGTGCCCCCGTCCTGATCCGCCAGCCATGGCACAAGTGTGGCGCATTCCCGAACATCTGTTCTATCGGACGGGCTGCTGTCTTCATGCCGCGGATGGCACCAACCCACAGCCACGCGGGCTCAGGCCGAGTTCGTGGGTTCGGTGGGGTCGGTCGGTGGGTCAGATGGGCTGGATGATGCCCGCTGCACGTCGTCGAAGGCGTAGGCCCAGTGCTTGCGCACTGCGTCCTCGTGCCAGCCACCTTGGAGTCGGTTGTAGGCCCGGCTCGCCAGGATGTGCAGGGACCGCACCACCTCGGCTGGAGGGTTCGGGTCCTTGCCAGCGATGTAGCTGATGATGACGTTGACTGCGGCGGCCTCTGAGGGTGTCATGCGTGCCATGTGCTCACGGTAGAGCGCGCGCACGCGGTTGGAGTTGGGTCACGTAGCGTCCGCAACCACACCCGTCATCGGGTCGCTGGGGATCCTTGCTGCGGGCCGGCACTCTTCTCCCCTAGTGGGGCTACTTCCTGATGGGCTTCGCCGGGCGGCGCGGGAACGATGAACGACACGAGCGCGTGGACCGCGTGGTCGTCGAGCTGAGTCCGGTTTCGGTCGTAGCGCATGGTCGTGCGTGGCTCGCTGTGGCGGGCGAGGTCCATCACCTTCCTGAGCGAGGCGCCTGCCTCCAAGGCGTTGGTGATGGCGCTGTGTCGAAGGACGTGGGAGCTGATCCGGTGCTCGATGCCGGCTCGTCGTCCTATGGTGGCCACGATGGTGTTCAAGCCTGATCGGCCCAAAGGCAAGCCGTCGAGCCGAAGCAGGATGTGGCCCTCAGTTCGCTCGCCCACGGCGGCGTCAAGGGCGCGGAGGACCGGCACCGGGAGCGGCATCTGGGCGGGGAGGCTTGCTTTGCCGATGAAGTCGAGGACGCGGTGTCCGCGCACCGTCTGCTGATAGTCCCCTACTTGCAGCGAGCAGGCCTCGCTGGCGCGCAGGGCCATGCAGCCGAGGAGGAACGCGGCCGCGTAGTACCGCCCACCCATCGAAGCCCCAGCCGTGAGGAAGGCCGTGAGCTGGGTGCGCTCGAGTCCCAGGGTGTCGCTGGGGCGGTAGTAGTAGCGGGGGCGCCGGGCATGGACGGCAGGGTCCCGGTCCAGGGCGCCTTCGTGGTAGCCGAAGCGGTAAAGGCCGCGGACCGGGGTGAGGGCCGTGGCCACTGTCGACGGGCGCAGGCCGAGCTCGATGTGGAGGTGGTGGACGTAGCGTTCGACGTCCGCTCGGGTGACGGTCAGCGGCTCGTACGCCTGGAGGGCGCACCAGTCGAGGTACCGGTCGAGGTAGTACGTGTAGAGGTCGCGTGTGTGGCCGGTGTAGGGCAGCAGGTACTCGTCGCGGATGATCTGAACATCTGGGCTGAGGGTCATCTACCCGATGAAACTCCGACAGGGTGGCCGCTACCAGAGGCCCCGCACCTGGCGACGTAGCACCGAGACGGAGGGATCCGTGAGACGCCAATCAGGAGCCCCCGAGCCGATGCCAGCCGGTGCGCAGCGCGTCCGACGCTCCCGAGCGAGGCCATAGCCGACCCGGGGTGTCACGCCTCGGGCGGCGACGTCCGGGCGGCGAGTTCAATTCTTCGGACAACGTGCTCGAGACGATTGGCGGAAGACTCGCATCTGGCTCGACCCCGTTCCACGTCCGCCTCTATCTGGGCTATCCGCGCCACCAACTTGTCGGTCCGCGCTCGAGAAGCATCCAACCTGCCAGATCCCCAGCGTTGACGAGCCTCGTCGATGGCACAAGCCCGAAACCAGCGCCACGAACTCCTACGGGAAGGCGAGATGGTCGTCATGCCGTAAGGCTACGAAGGTCGATTGAGTTCGCCCGCTGGGCACGCCGCAATGACCGAAACCTATTCTCGCGCAATGGAATTGGGTGGTAGAATGGGTATCACGAGGCATTGGGACAACCACGTCCAAGGAAGGACTGGAGAAACCCCCTCGCACGAGTTGACGAAGGGCCTGTCACATCCGTGGCGGGCCCTTTTGCATGCCCGGACTCCGCCGGGCCTCATCGAAAGGAAGACCATGACCTCACCACCCGTCACCCTGCGCAGCCCGGCCGAGCTCCTCGCCGTCATCCCACACCTGCTCGGCTTCGAGCCGCAGCAGTCCATCGTCGTTCTGGCCTTGCGAGGCAGCAAGATCGGCCTGACCCAGCGGATGGACCTCCCCGATACCGAGCGCGTCGACGAGGTCGCCCGCGCACTCGCGGGTCACGCCCTCAAAGACGGCGCCGAGGCCGCCCTGATCGTCGGCTATGAGGACGCACCTGGCGAGAGCCTGCGCCTTATCGAAACGCTCAGCGCACGCCTTCAGCAGCGTGACGTGTCGGTCCGGGATCGGATCGTCGTCCACGACGGTCGGTGGCGCTCCCTCGACTGCGACCGCCCGTCCTGCTGCCCACCCGAAGGCAACCCGCTACCGTCCCCGGCCCAGGCCGCGCCCGTCGTCGCCGAGTTCATCGGCGTGGGCAGCGCTCCGCTACCCGACCGGCAGACACTCGCAGCCCAGCTCGAACCTGGCCCAACCGCCGATGCGGTCGCCGAGCTGCTGCGTCGCGGACAGGACGCCATGTCGACCATGACTGACACGGAGGCGCGTCATCGGCTCGCTGACGTCTGGGCCAGGGTCCTCACCATCGGGGAGGCTCCGATCACAGCGACGGAAGCAGCCGTCGCCCTGGAGTCCCTGACCGACGTCAGCACCCGGGACGGCATCACTTCGCTCCTCATCCCGAACAGCCTCGGCCTCGACGTGCTGCCCGAGGGCATCCAGTCGCTAATCCGACGCATCCACACCGTCCGTGGCGCCCACGAAGATCACGACGCGGACCCGAAGGCAGGGGCCATGAAGGCCCGGCTGATCGACCTGTGCCAGCACGCCACCGACGAGCACGCCGCACCCGTGACAACCCTGCTGGCCACCTACTCGTGGTGGCACGGCGACGGAGCGCTCGCTCGGGTCGCGATCGACCGCGCCCTGCGGTGCGACCCGACCTACCGGCTGGCCAGACTGCTGTGCCTGATGCTCGACGAGGGCATCCGACCCGAACGACCCTGACTCGCCACACCACTCGAACCCCAGGCCTGCCGCACGATGCGGCGGGCCTTCTTCATGCCCGAAGGCGCCCATGCCGCCGGGTCCCAACCAGGAGGAGATTCACCATGTCCACTGCAGCAACCATGGACGGGCGGCTCTACGCCGTGCCCGCCCCACCACAGAAGGAACGGCTTGCGCTCCTGCTCCGCCTTCGCAGAGCCGCGCGTGCTGCCTTCGACACCGTCCTTGCACTGCCGCGCGGCGCGGCCGGCTGGGCTCTCCGCCAGGCCCGCACTGTCATGTCCGCGCTCGGCGGCGACCCGGTCCTGCAGCGCCTCGGCGCACGCCTCGCGAGCCTCGGCGACCTCCTTCGGTCCGTCGGGCCCGTCACAGCCGCGGCAGCTGTCTTCAGCAGCCCTGCCGTCTGGAACGCGACGCTCCGGGTCGGACGCTTCCTCGGCTCGAAGATCGCTGCGGGCGCGAGCGCCTTGTGGCAGCAGACCCGCTCGCTGCTCGGGAAGCTCGGGCCGACCGGCACCCGCGTCGCCACCGGGCTCGCCAACGCCGGCACGATGGTTCGTCGAGTGTTCTGCGCCGTCGCCATCCACCCGGTGACGCAGACCGTTGCCCGGGGTGTGGCCGCCCTCGCGGGTCTGGTCCGACCGGTCAGCCAGAGCACCGTCCTCCATCGGCTCCTGGGGCGGCTCGTCGGAGCCTCGTGGCTGCTCTGGACTCTCGAGATACTCCTGCTACCGCTGCTCCTCGCTCCGAGCCTTCTGGGCGACCTCCTTGGCGGACTGCGCACTACGTCAACTGCATCGGCGGGCTCACGGACGCGGCCGACGACCCGGTCAGCGCCCTTCGTCTCGGTGCCTGACGCCGGGCTGGGCGACGAGTCGGTTCAGCCGGAAGACCCCACCGACCCGGGCGACCCCGACGTCTGGGCCGAGGGGTTCGCGCCTCGCAACCGGGCGGAGCGCCGCGCGGCGCAGCAGGCCCAGACCCACGCCAAGCGCACCCGCGCCCGGCACTGACCACCACCGGCACCGCCACTGCAGGAGGCTCGTTGCGCAGCGGCGGGCCTCCTGCCCTGCCTCAGAGGAGAACCCATGCTCATCGTCTTGTCTGTCGCGGCAGCTGCGGCCCTTGTCGTCGTTGCCTACGCCAAGCTTCGAGAACACGAGCCGGCCACCGCCACCGCTGGCCTACGCGCCGTCCGTGACTTGGCAGATGTTGTCATCGTCTGCGTCAAGGCCGTGGAAGGAGTTGTCGACGTACTCTCGAGATCCAACAGCCCCAGCTCAGGTCCTTCTCGCGGTGGTTGGAGCCACGGATCCGAGTACGCCGACCCGTACGACCTCGAGAACTAAATGCTGTGAGCGTCGAGCACTCCTACGTTCGATACTCCACCTCGATGGAGCTCAGGAGGGCACTGGGCACGGACAACACCTGCACCCTCCTCGCCCAAGCCCGTGGCATCGCGGGCCTGCGCCGGCGAGCGGGCCAGCCTCAAAGCAAGGGAAGGCGTTTCGGGTCTACGGGCGCACAGCGCCTTAGTCTCTACCTGTGCCACATGCCCTAGAACCGTTCACCCACTGGTTTCCGGCGCAGCAGTGGCCAACGGTGCCGTGTCCGACGTGCTCGGCCGGGCGTCTAGTCCCACAGGAGGACAGCATGCCCAGGCATGAGCAGAGTGCCTCGGCGCGGAGAACGTTCACAGTGAGCGAGGATCCCATGTCGCTCGGCGGGACGTTCGCGGGATGGCTCCGTTGCGCGAGTTGCCACGAACGGGTGGCCGTTGCCGGCGACTGGTGTGTGGATTATGACGTCATTGTGAATGTGACCGAGGACTACGGGTCCTACTACGACGCCTACAAGCTGCGCTACACGCAACCGCCGCTGCAGTTGTTGACCTGTCCCAAGGGCGTTCCGGAGCCGGTCGTAGGTTCTGTGACGGCGGCGGGCGCGCTCCTTTGGGTCGATCCGGCCGCGGCCGCCAATCGGCTCCGCCTCGCAACCGAGGAGCTTCTGACGGCACTGAAGATACCCCGGTTCACGACCGGCAAGAAGCGCAAAAGGCTCACAACACACGAGCGCATCACAAGACTAGAAGTTGGCCGGCCCGATATCGCTGAGGCGTTGATGGCGGTCAAGTGGATAGGCAACGAGGGCAGCCATCCCGGGAAGATCGAGGCCAACGACGTCCTTGACGGCGCTCAAATGTTTGAGCATGCCCTGGCCCTCAAGTACGGCAGCGAGCAAGACCGAATTCGAAAGCGCATCACGGAAGTGAACAGAAGGAAAGGTCTCCCCCGGCGTAAAGGTCACTGAGAGACCGGCGCGACTAACCGAATGCGACTTAGTTGATCTGTCCGCTCGACCCCCGAGCGACAGATTCTTGGACCCACTCCGCAGCGCGAAGCCAGTAGTTTGTCTCGATGCCCTCGCGCTCCTCAAGGGGTGCCACCCACTTGTCGGGCCGAACGCCGTGCTCTACCACCGCCTCGAGCGCCGAACGCTTCCAGACGATTCCCACGTCGCTGTCCTCCTGGATCCGCCCACTGTAGACGCCCACCAAATTCCAAGCGGGGCCGCGGGCACGCCCACCGTCGACCGAAGTGTACTCGGTTTGGGAATCAGCGAAAAAGACGACAGGCGAACCCGACTGCCCCTTCCTGGTGCGGCAGTCCACCAGCAAGCACGGCAAATCTCTCCAATCAAAGCCTGGAGGCCAGGCGATGGTGCCCCTCGTCCACACCCCGAAGACACTTTCCTCCAGCGGATCGAATCCCATAGGAAAACCGATTACAAACAGCGTCCCAGTCACATCGAGGCGCGCCACATCTGCCTTGAGGGGGTAGGACACCAGGTCCACAAGTCCCTCTTCGGCTCCCCATTCCAAGGGCACCGCGACGACGTCTACCGCACGACCCAAAGAGGGGTGTTCCAGCCAGACCGAGCGTCCATGGAGGTCGCCGAGCTCGACAACGAATTGCTGATGGAAGCCCGCTCTCTCGTGCTGCATCGGCACCGTGCATCGAAGGGCCGACACGACATCAGGCCCAGGTTGGTCGTCATCCGACCGTTCTCCGCCGGTCACGACATGGCGGTTAGTGATAAGAAACGTGCGACCTTGGCGATTCTTCACGAAGAAGCCGGTTGCGCGGCCTGCTACCTGTCCCGTGGGGCTCAAGCCCTCGATGAACTGAGAGCCGTAGTGGGGCACCTCCATGACATACGAGCGCACGCCGTCCATGCCGTTATTTCTCACCATGGCGCAAGTGTGGAGGAAGCGGGCTCATTCACGAAGTTCAGTAACGAGCGTTTCTGAGACGCCCTGCAGCCACCCCGCTTGCAGGGCGTCGAGCTGTCCAGAACCCGCGTCCAGAAACTACGTCCCAGAAAGGAGGACGCCAATGACTTCCGAGACGAACCTCGACCACTGCCTGCTCGGCTATGCCCGGGTCAGCACCCTCGAGCAAGACGAGGCCCTGCAGGTCGACGCCCTGCACGCGGCCGGCTGCGGTCGAATCTTCACCGACAAGGCCTCCGGCAAGCTCGCCCACCGCCCCCAGCTCGATGCCCTACTCGACCAACTGCGGCCGGGCGACACCATCGTCGTCTGGCGCCTGGATCGGCTCGGGCGGAGCCTGCGACACCTCATCGACGCCGTCCAAGACCTCGACGCCCGTGGCGTGGCCTTCAAGTCCCTCACTGAGAACATCGACACGTCCACGCCCGGAGGCCGCCTCGTGTTCCATCTGTTCGGGGCTCTCGCCGAGTTCGAGCGCGACCTGATCCGGGAGCGCACGACGGCTGGCCTGCGGGCCGCCAGAGCCCGCGGCCGCAAGGGAGGCCGACCCACGGTGTGGACACCGGAGAAGCTCAAGGCGGCGCGCGACATGTACGAGAGTCGTGAGCATGATGTGGGCACGATCGCTCGCGTCGTCGGCGTCAGTCGTGCGTCGGTATATCGGGCCTTGGGACCCAAGAACATCGGCAACGTCCCGTCTTGAAGCACTGGGCCGGCTCCACCCGTCCGCGGGACGGGTGGAGCCAGCCCAGCTGAGTCTTTCCGCGTTCGGGTGGCGGTGCCTGAGCCAGAGGGGTGGGTCTACAGGTGTCAGGCGTTCGTCATGGCGGCTCTGACGATTGCGTCGTCCTGGTAGTTGTGGGCATGCAACATCACGGTGATCACGGTCTTGGTGACAGCGTTGACGATGACGCACAAGCGGCCTCGGATGCGGGCCTCGCGGTCAGCCCCGTAGTTGTAACAGGTGTAGCGCAGCTCTGGGTGTGCCGCCGCTGCAAGGACATCGCGCTCGAGGAATCCGCGGTGCTCGATAGCTGAGCGCGCGTGGGCGCTGAGCCGCCACCCGATGGTGTCGCGCAGGATCGCCTCCATCTCAAGCGCCCAGCTTCTTGTACTCGGCGTGATTCCACACGCCGAGTGTTCCGCTGCTGTTGGCGAACCCGTGCAAAGTCAGGTAACGGCGGACCTTGGCCTGCTTCCACCCGAGCAGACGTAACTCCCGGTCTGCCGCTGCGGCTCGCTCGAAGTTCCGCTGTGGCTGCCCTGCCACCTGTAGGAGTTCGTGGACTACCTGGTCATCTCGGAAGACCCGCCCCAATTGTGGGGCTGCCGCCTCGAACAAGTTGGTCAGGATGTCCTGCAAACGGTCCTCCCCGACGTGTTGTTGGAGGTCCCGAAGTTGGCGGGCGCGGGTGAGGCAGCGAGTGGCTGGCGCGCCCGTAACGATCAAATCTCTGTCTGAGCGCAAGGCGTAGTACGCCAGCAGAGCCCTGACTTCGTGGTCGATGGAGCTGTTCTGGTCCACCAGGATGTCCGAGCCCTGCGTCACGCTGACGACCAGTAGGGCGACGAGGCTCGGCCGCGTGGAGAGAGGGTGCTGCATGTCAGGTGTGGGGATCGTGCCCATGAGGTACCTGTCGCGACCTCTCAGCTGGTGCGGGGGCTCCAAAAGAAACTCCTCGCCACGGCTCATCCCGCTGGCTCGCTCGTGTCCGCGGGCGCCGTATCGCACGACGGGGGTTCGGTCCTTCTTCTTCCGGTCCTGGGCACCGCGCACGATGGGAGCGCCGGGCTGGGTCAAGTCCCCGGTGGTGGTGTAGCGCTGCGTGATTCTTGGTGATGGTTACGCGGTGAGGGCGGGTAGGTCATCGGCTCCGATCTCGGGTTCGGTGGTGGGGACGAGGTTCATGCGGGAGCGGGCCAGGACGTCCAGTCCGAGGTAG
>NZ_JBFRGJ010000007.1:0-182026 GCF_052115265.1 Terrabacter sp. 2RAF25 | reverse complement strand
GCCGTGCCCGGACACTGGGAAGGCGACCTGATCCTCGGTGCCGGGAACCGCACCGCCGCGATCACGCTGGTCGAGCGCACCACCCGGTACACGATGATCGCCCGGCTCCCGGCCCGGCACGACGCGGCCACGGTCACCGACCAGCTCATCGAGATGATCACAGCGCTACCCGCCCAGCTGGCCAAGACGCTCACCTGGGACCAAGGCGCGGAGATGGCCGAGCACGCCCGGTTCACCATCGCCGCGGGCTGCAACGTCTACTTCTGCGACCCACACTCACCCTGGCAACGCGGCAGCAACGAGAACACCAACGGGCTGATCCGCGAGTTCTTCCCCAAAGGCACCGACTTCACCACCGTCACCGACGAACGCGTCACCGAGGTCGAACACCTACTCAACACCAGACCCCGAGCCACCCTCGGCTTCCACACCCCGGCCGTTAGGCTCAACGAACTACTCACCGTTGCACACACGAGTTGAGACCGCCCACTTTCCGACGCCCGGTGCGCGTCGGGAACTGAGCACTCGAGGGCGGAGGGTGCAGACGACGTGACTGCCTGAGCCCTCGGCACCCCGTGATTTCGTCCCCTTTTGTCAATGGGTAGCACGTCGCGGAAGGCGTTCGCGGCCGAAAACGCACCCAATTTTCGGCGCGGGGCGCCACCGTTGCTGGCGCGTGCTGCCCTCGTCGCAGCCTCCCATCATGGAGTCACGTCCTTGAGGGGGGATCGTGATGAGGCGACCTGATGAACGTCTGACAATCAGGCTCTGTGGGGGTCTGGCGCTGAGCTGTGGTGGGGCCACGCTCGGTCCGCGACAGCTGGGTGGCGCGAAGGCGCGGCAGATCCTGCTCGCGCTCTGCCTGCACCACGGCGCCGGCGTCTCCAAGACGCGGCTCGTCGAGCTGCTCTGGGGAACGGCCGCGCCGCACGGGGCCACGGCCACGCTCGAGTCGTACGTGAGCCTCCTGCGCCGCCGCCTGGAGCTGCTGCTCGGCGGCACCAGCCCCGTCCGGACGATGCCCGGCGGCTACCTGCTCGACGTCGACAGCGTCGACCTCGACGTCCGCCGCTTCGAGCAGCTGGTGGCACTCGCCAGCGAGCCCGGCGCCGACCCGGTCGTGGCACTCGGCCAGTACGCCTCTGCCCTGTCCGCCGTGCAGGCTCCGCTCCTGCCCGAGGAGGACACGGTCTGGGCCACCGTGGCACGGCAGGCCCACAACTCCGAGGTCCTGCGGGCCACGGTCGATGCGGCCGAGCTGGCCCTGGCGGCGGGCGCGCACGGACAGGCCGAGCGCTGGGCCGCCCAGGCGCTCCACCGAGACCAGTTCTCGGAGCCGGCGTGGTTCGTGCTCCTCAGGTCGTTCGAGCTGCGGGGCCAGCACGCCGACGGGCTGCGAGCCTACGAGTCGTGCCGGTCGCTCTTCGCCTCCGAGCTCGGCTGCCCCCCGGGGGCGCGGGTGCGTGAGGTGTTCCCGCGGCTGCTCGGCGTGACCGAGGGCCACCGCGACGACCTCGACGACCTGCTCGACGCCGTCTTCCGGCTCCACCTGGCTCTCGCCGCGGACCCGGCCCGCGAGGGCGTCGGGTTGCCGCGCGGCCCCGACGCCAACGGCAGCGCGCCGTTGACCCGCGCGTTCGAGGACGACTCCACCCGTCTCAAGCACCTGCTCGACGACGTGACGAGGCAGTACCTCGGCATCCGCGTGTCGGCCTGACCGGCCGACACCACCACCAGCAGCAGCACCCCGAAGAGAAAGCACAAGGAGGACGGCAATGTTCAGTCAACTGGAAGGTGCGCGCAGGAGGCGCACCGCCGGCGGACCCGGTGAGGGGGGTGGCTCGCCCAGTCGACGCCGACTCCTCTCGGCGGTAGCCGCGATCGCTCTCGCCGGAGGCCTGGCACCGGTGGCGAGCAACGCCGCGAACGGTGCGGTGGCCCCGTTGGTCGCCCCGGCGATCAACCCGACGGTCGCGTCGAGCACGCAGTTCGACATCACCGGCTTCATGCAGACGGCCACGCTCAACACGCCCGGTGACGTGCACTCCGGCGGCACCCTGACGGTCAACGGTCACAAGATCGTGATCCCCGCGGAGACCATCGTCATCCTGCCGGCGAGCGCGCTCACCTGGCAGGAGCTCTTCACCCACGCGCCCGCTCCTTACGGTCCGACGCAGACGGGCATGGCGCTGGCCGACACGCCCAAGCCGCTGACGACGTACGAGGTGCACGTCGTCGGCAACCGCGTCATCCAGGGTGCGAACGACCGCTACATCGCGGGCCTGGTCCACATCTCGCAGCAGGACCTCAACAACGGTGCCGGCTACGTCAACTTCATCGACTACACCACCGGTGAGATGGAGGTCGGCGGCAAGACCGGCGTCGCAGGCACGGGCACCCGGGTGCGGATCAACGACCCCGCGGTCGGAACCACGGGGACAGGACGCTACGGCCGTGCTGCCTCCCCGGACGACCGGTTCCAGGTCGACCAGGACAACCCGACCATCCTCGCCGAGACCGGCTTCCCGATGTGCATCCCGCGCAGCGCGCCGACCACGACGAACGACGACGCTCTCTGCCCGCAGGCCAACCGGCCCGTCTACGACGGCACCGACCGGTCCGGAATCACCCCGCAGCCGGCGCTCCCCGTGCTCGGTGCGGCCTACACGATGTTCCGCATGGACTCGCCGGCCGCCGTCGACGCCAACAACAACACCTGCCTCCGCAGCCCGTGCGCGGACCCGCGCAAGCAGGCGCCGTTCGAGATCGGTGACTACGTCACCTTCGCCGGCAACCTCATCCAGGACGGCGGCGCCAACGGTGGTCAGTACATCTCGGCCCACACGATCGTGGCGAGCCTCGGCATCTACACCCAGCCGGGCATCGACCCCGCCTACGTGTCGGTCGACGTGTCGCTCATCGGCACCGGCGGCCTCACGGTCTTCGGCGCCGGCGAGGCAGCTGTCCGCACCCGCTTCGAGGGCATGACCACCGACGAGAGCCGCATGGTCCGCCTCTACGGCATCGACATCAACCCGGTCACCGGGGCCACCACCGACCGCGAGTGGGGCACGATCATGCCCGACCCCGGTCCTCCCGGCGGTGCGGTGCGCGGACGCTGGCGGTTCCGGCCGCCGTGCACCGCGACGGTGCCGACGCAGAAGGCGTGCACTCCGCCTGCCGGTGGCCAGTTCATCCCGCCCACCCGTGAGGTCCGTGCAGTCGTCGACGGCGGCTCACAGTTCAAGCCCGGCACCATCGAGGCCAACCCGAACAGCCAGGTCCCCGGCACGCCGGGCGCCCAGACGGCCGCCAACGGCATTTTCTACGGGCAGTACCACGCCCCCATCGGCGAGTACATCTTCCCGGAGAACGTGCCTGGAACGCCCGTGCCGGAGAACAACTTCAACACGATCCCGTTCCTTGCCTACGGCGGCTACCAGTCGCTCACCGGCACCCAGGCCGGCGTGCTGAACCCCTGGCCGAGCGACGTGACACCGCCTGCGGTGGTCTGCGCGACCCCGACGTTCAACGGCGCACCGTTCTCGGTGGCCAACGGCGGAACGGTCCAGCTCTCTGGCGGCGTCCCCGCCGGCGCGTCGTCTCCCGTCACGCTCCAGTGGACGGCAGGCACGACCGTCGGAGGCACAGACCTCAACGGTGCCCTCACCGGCGCCACCACGACCACGCCGACGTTCAACGCGGCAGGTCTGGCAGCAGGTTCGTACAACGTGCGGCTCACTGCGTCGAACCCGTGCGGCGTGGCCTTCGTCGACACGACCATCGCGGTCGCTGCGGCGCCCAAGCCCAGCATCGCGCCGATCCAGAACCAGACGGTGACGGCCAACACCCTGGTGACCATCACGGCCACGAGCAGCTCGCTGCCCGCGCCGACGTGGACCTGGGCGTTCGTGTCCGGACCGGCACAGCCGGGGCTCACGCAGACGCCGACCGCGGCGACCGCGAGTGGTACCTCGCGGCTGAGCTTCACCCCGACGGTCGCAGGGACGTACGTCTACAGCGTGTTCGCGAAGAACGCGAACGGCACGTCGTCCACCACGAACGTCACGGTCACGGTCGGGGCCTCGGTGCCGACGAACATCACCCTGACGCCGGTGGAGTACCGCACCAGCAAGCAGCGGCTCGTCATCACCGCGACGTCGACCGACGCGACCGTCAGCTCGATGCGGCTGCTGCCGTACCAGACGGAGACCGGCACGACGTTCGACCCGGCCACGCTCGGGGCGGCCAACCTCACGGTCTCGCTCGTGGCACCCGGTTCGTTCACCGTCACCGCGGTCGGCGCCCCGCCGCCGGCCTGCAACCTCGGTGGCACCTACGCGACGCCGTGTGCGCAGTCGCCGATCACGGTCAAGGCGCTGAACGCCGCCGGCACGGTGATCGGGACGAGCCCGCCGTCGAAGCTCGACAAGATCAGGCAGTGACCCAGGCCTGAACTGACGGTGGCTGTCGGAGCCGAAGGGCTCCGGCAGCCACCCGAGCGCTCGCCGTCCGGACGCGGGAGACCGCGTAGGACGGCCACCAAGACGTTGTCGTCGGGGTCTCAATCCCCCCCGGGACCCCGACGGCAACCCTGCTCCACCCCGCCCACCACCCGCCCACCACCCGCCCGCGCCGGCCCTCGGCCTGTGCCTCGGCGGGTGCGGCGGTTCCGTCCGGATCCGTGAGGAGGCACCCGCGATGTCCGTCCCCAACCCGGCGCGTCGCGCGCTGCGCGCCTCGACGGTGGTCGTCCTGGCCGGTGGCCTTCTCTCGGGCTGCGGCGCCGTCGTCGCCACGACCTCCGCCCCGACGGCACGAACGGCCGCCCCTGTCGCACGCACGACCGCGCCGGCCGCTCCGCCCGTCCAGGGCACACCGGCCGCGGCACCACCGGTGGGGCGCCAGCCGGCGTCGGCGACAGCACGGCCGGTGCCCGCAGGCGCCGACAGCGTCGAGGTCGACAAGTGCTGGACCAACGCGACAGCCACCAGTGGCGGCCAGCTGCTGGTCAGCGCCAGGAGCTCGGACCCCGCGGCCCACCTGCTCGCCTACCGGGCGGACGGCAGGCTCATCGGCGAGGTCCAGAACGGCCGCGGTCAACGCTACGGCGGCACTGTGTTCGCTTGGCAGGCAACGGACCCCGTGAGCGTCACCGTCCGGAGCAGCTCCGGCGGCAGCGTCACCGTGCCGACGACGCCGTGGCGGCCCGAGAACTGAGAGCGCGCGGCACCCGGCGCGGACGAACGTATGCCGCCTGGGGGGCCAGGCGGCATACGCAGTCTTCTCGAGGGGACTCGGTCAGAGGCCGGTGGCGGCGATGTAGGCGCCCGCGTTGCCGTTCGGGTTCACCAGCACCATGGGCATGTGGCAGTGCTTCGGCAGCCACACCATGCCGTCGAGGCGGGCGTCACCCTCCATGGACAGGGGTGCCGTCTTGGTCGTGCCGACGACCATGCCGTTGCACACGACCGATGCGCTGATGGACTTCACCGGTCCAGGGGTCCCGAACTCGGGGATGATGAGGCCCTCCACGCGTACGCGGACCCGGCCGTCCGAGCGCACGCGCGCCGAGCCCTCGTCGAGGACCCAGGGCTTGCCACCCGGGCCGACGTTTCCGGCGAGCGTGGGGCCGTCCGGCATGCTGCCCTCGAGGTCCGCGCGCAGGATCGTGTGTCCCGAGCGGTGGTGGCCGGAAGAGCCGTCGCTCGCCGAGGCCGCGGGGGCCACGAGGGTGGTGAGGCCGAGGACTGCGCCGGCGACGAGGGCGGACGTGCGGGTCGGTCGCTTCATGTCGTGCTCCTTCTCCGTTGAGGGATGCTCCCCAATGAACGACGCTCACCTGAGGTGGTCCGGTTCACGCCTTCGCCAGGTTTCGTGCGACACCGGCGCGCGGGCCGCGAGCGGGGGTGGGTCGAGGCAGGTCTGGGCCCGTCTAGGGTTGACCCCATGTGCGGAATCGCCGGACACCTGGGTGTCCACGCCGACGAGGCCCTTCTCGACCGACTGCTCGCGACGCATCCCGGGGCGGGCCCGGCGTCGACCGCGCACGACGGGGACGCCGGTCTGGCCGCCCGTCCGGCGCACGACGACAGCGGTCTCGACCGGCTCGCCACGAGCCGCGGGGGCCGCTTCACGCTCGCGCTCGACGGTGAGCTCTACAACCGGTCCGAGCTGCGCGGCGACCTCGAGACGCTCGGCCACGACTTCGGTGTCGGCAGCGACGCAGAGGTCGTCCTCACGGCGTTCACCGAGTGGGGCACCGACGGTCTCGACCGCCTCGACGGTGCGTTCGCGCTCGCCGTGTGGGACCGCGACACCCGCACCATGACCCTGGCCCGAGACCACTTCGGGGTGCGCCCGCTCTACGTCGCGGCAGCCGGGTCGGGCTGGCTCGTGTCGAGCGAGATCCGCGGCATCCTCGAGAGCGGCCAGCACGAGCGCCGTCCCGACGACCGCACCATCTACCGCTACCTGCGCTTCCGGGTGCACGACGACGGACCCGCCACCTTCTTCGCCGGCATCGAGCGCGTCGGCGCCGGCGAGGTCGTGACGCTCGGGCCGCACGGCCTCGAACGCCGCCCCTACACGCGGCTGCGTGACGAGCTCGCCGAGCTCGCCCGCAGCGCGCGGCCCTACACCCCTGCGGTCGCTGCGGAGTTCCGGTCACTGCTGACCGCTTCCGTACGCCGCCGGTCGGCCTCCACGGGCCGCGTGGGCACCGCGCTGTCGGGCGGTATCGACTCGGCGGCCATCGCCTCGCTCCTCGACGCGGTCGAGAACGAGGCGGGCGCTCCGGACGCTTCGGGCGCTTCGGGCATCTCGGCAGGCTCCGCGGCTGCGGACGTGCAGGACACGTGGTCCGCGGTCTACCCCGGCTCGCGCATCGACGAGCAGGCGCAGGTCGACGCGGTCACGGCCGGCCTCGGCGCGCGCGTCGACGCCCACCGCTTCGAACCGACCCCGTCCGAGTTCAAGAAGGACATGCGCGACCTCGTGCGCACCCAGGAGGAGCCGCTCGGGTCGACCGGTCCCTACACGCAGTACCGCGTGCTCCAGGAGGCCGCGCAGCGCGACACCGTCGTGCTCGACGGTCTCGGTGGCGACGAGCTGCTCGGCGGCTTCGGGGCACACCACCTCATCCACCTGCGCGGATTGCGGGGCCGCAGCGCCGCGCTCGCCGCCTCCGAGCTGGGCCGCTCGCTCGACGTGCTCGTGCGCCGCGGCCGCCCGCGCGTCGGCGACCGGCTTCGCGGCCGCAAGGCTGTCGCGGTCACCTCGCTCCTCGGGGCCGACTTCGCGCGCGCCCACGCCGCAGAGACCCACGACACCGAGCGCTCCGACCTGCGCAAGCGCCTCGTCGACGACCTCTTCGTCGACTCGCTTCCGGCCCGGCTGCGCTCCACCGACAAGAACGCCCGACGCTTCGGCGTGTCCGTGCGGCTGCCGTTCGTCGACCGCGACCTCGCGCGCTTCGTGTTCGGTCTCGACGACGACGCCCTGATCAAGGACGGCCTCGGCAAGCGGGTGCTGCGCGACGCGATGCGGGGGCGGCTGCCCGACTCCGTCGTCGACCGCCGCGACAAGGTGGGTTCCAGCACGCCGCAAGCCGACTGGTTCATGCGCCTGAAGAACCACATCTACGGCGAGTTCCTCTCCGAGTCGTTCGCCAACCGCCCCTACTTCGACCAGACGGCCGTGCTCCACGCCTTCGAGGGGTGGATCAAGGGCACCAACTCGGTCGACTCGATGACCATCTGGCGCATCCTCAACGTCGAGCTGTGGCTGCAGGAGTTCTTCGACGAGCGCGAGCCCGAGGCCGCCGACGTCGTCGAAGCCGTCAAGACCGACTACGAGCCCAACGCCCGCAAGCAGCTCGACCTCGTCACCGCCGACGGCACGTCGGTGCGCCGCTACCCGCTGCGCACCGACCTGTATGCGCGCGAGGACGACCTCGAGGCGAAGACGATGACCTACATCGACCGGTTCTTCTCCGGCCTGCTCGAGGCCGGTGACGAGCACGTCGCGGCGACGACGGGGCGCTGGTTCTTCTTCATCTCCGAGAAGATCGTCGCCATCACCCAGGGTCGCTCCTTCTTCATCTGGGACATCAAGGTCGGCCGCCCGGCGCGCGTGCTCAGCCGCTACGTCACGCGCACCCCGGCCGGCATCGGGCTCGGGTCGCCGTTCACGATGCAGCTGGCGATCGAGGAGGCGGGCCTCCCTCGCGTGCTGTTCGCCTCGGCCGGCGGCGCCATCGGCAAGGTGCTCGGCAAGCGGGGCCTGTTCTACGACCTCGTCGGCGGCGACATCCGCGCCATCGACGGTCCCACCGAGTACTCCGTCTACCCGGCCAACGTGTCGGCCAAGCTCGGCCCCAAGGACCCCGACGACGTCGCGGCGCGCCTCTCGGCGGCGATCCGCGAGCGCGTGCCCGCTGCCTACCGCGACAGCTTCGGCGGCACCGTCGTCATGGACGCCAACGACATCGGGCGCAACGTGCTCGGCAAGGACGCGCCAGGGCCCAAGGAGCACTACGAGCTGATGTTCGCCGACAACCCGCTCGGCCAGGGGTCGGAGCAGACCCCGATGGCCATCGTCTTCGAGCAGCCGCCGGCCTGAGACGCCTGTCCCTGGCCCGTACGCGGGTTGGTGGGCGCTCCGGCCCGCGCGCCGCGCGTACGGGGCCGCCGTACGCGTACGCCCCGGTCAGCCGCGTACGGTGCCGCCCCGTCGGGCCGTCGCGGGGGTCGGCGGGACGAGGGCGAACGCACCCTCCTCCTCCTGGCTGTTGTGGAGGCGGCACACGGCGTAGAGCCCGTAGAGCAGCCGGCGCAGCTCGGTGACGTCCTCGGGCGCCACGTGCGCCGGGGCGATGCCGGTGAGCAGTCGCCGCAGCCGCGAGACCTGGTGCTCGATCTCGGCGTGGGTGCGGCGCATCGTCGCCGTCGCCGGGCCGCCGAGCGCGCGGGCGACGAGGGGCATGAGCTCCTCCTCGTCGGCGCGCTCGTGGGGGACCAGCTCGCGTTCGAGCCGGTCGAGGAGCTCGTGCACGGGGTCGAGCCGACAGTCGCGGGTGCGCAGGGCGTCGGCGACCGTGCGGATCTGCTCGACGGCGGCGATCGCCACCTCGTGCCCCTCCCGCAGGCGCCGGGCCGTCGCGATGTCGTCGGCCGACATCGGGACGGAGTGCAACCGGGTCGGCAGCAGGGCGCGCAGGGCGATGCCGATGGCGAGCACGTCGATGCCCTCCTGGAGCACGGCACCGGCCGCGGGTGGGAGGAGGCCGGCCGCCGCGGCGACCATGGCCACGAGGGACAGGCCCATCCCGACGAGCACGGCTTCGAGGGCGATCCGGCGCGACCGGCGAGCGATGAGGATGGCGTCGGCGATGGCGTCGACCCGGTCGACCGTGAGCACGACGTCCGCGGCCTCCGACGAGGCGGTCGCGCCGCGTGCCGCCAGCGCGACCCCCACCCCCGCAGCCGCGAGCGCGGGGGCGTCGTTGACGCCGTCGCCGACCATGATGGTGCGCGCGGCGGCCGACTCGTCCCGGACCGCGGCCAGCTTGTCGGCCGGGTCGCGGTCGGCCAGCACCGCGTCGACGCCGACGATGCGCCCCACCGTCTCGGCGATGTCGGCCCGGTCACCCGTGAGCAGGACCGTACGCCGGATCCCGACCTCGCGCAGGGCCGCGAGCATCCGGGGGGCGTCCGGGCGCAACGGGTCCTCGAGGAGGAAGGCGCCTGCCGGCCGGCCGTCGACGGCGACGAAGACGGTGAGGCACCCGTCGAGCGCGGCCCGTCGCCGCACCTGCCGGAGCCAGGACGGGTCGTCGTCGCCCACGATCCAGGCTGCCTTGCCGAGCCTGACCACGGCGTCACCGACGCGGCCCTCGAGACCGTGGCCGTGCACCTCGTGGACGTCCGCCGGGAGCGCGAGGTCGAGCCCGCGGCCGCGGGCTGCCCCGACGAGGGCGCCGGCGAGCGGGTGGGGCGAGACCTGGTCGAGGGAGGCCGCAAGGCGCAGGACGTCGAGGGCCGGGGGCGCGTCCGGGGCGGTCACCACGGAGGCCAGCTCCGGACGACCCCGGGTGAGTGTCCCCGTCTTGTCGAAGAGCACGACCTCGCCGGCAGCGAGAGCCTCGAGGGCGGCTCCTCCCTTGACGACGACCCCGATGCGCGAGGTCCGCGACAGCCCGGACATGATCGCCACCGGCGCGGCCAGGAGCAGTGGGCACGGGGTCGCGACGACGAGCACGGCTACGGCGCGCACCGGGGAGCCGGCGACGGCCCACGCGAACCCTGCGAGCAGCAGGGTCAGCGGCACGAAGAGCACGGCGAAGCGGTCGGCCGTGCGGACGAACGGCGCCGACGTCGCCTGGGCCTGCTGGACGAGCCGGACGACGTTGGCATACGTCGACTCGGACGCCGTCGAGGTGGCGACGACGTCGACCGGCGGGCCGGCGTTGACCGCGCCGCTGCGGACGTCGTCGCCGTTCGGGCGCTCCACCGGCATCGGCTCGCCCGTGAGCGCCGACTCGTCGAACGTGCCCGTGGCGAGCAGCCGGCCGTCGACGGGCACGACCTCGCCCGTGCCCACGACGAGCACGTCGCCGGGGGAGACGTCCTCGACGGGTATGCCCCGGACCTGGTTCCCGGCGCGTCGTCGGGCCGTGCGCGGGGTGCGCTCGACGAGCAGGCGCAGCTCCCGGTCGGCGCGAGCTGCTGCACGGGCCTCCAGCAGGCGACCGCTGGCGAGCATCACGGTGATCATCGACCCGGCGAACGCCTCATCGACCCACAGCGCTCCCGCGAGGGCGAGCACGGCGATGACGTCGACACCGGCCCGGCGTTCGAGGACCGAACGCGCGGTCCACAGCACCGACAGGGCGAGACCGAGCAGCGTGGCCGACACCCAGAGGACGCGCGAGACGCCGTCGGCGCCGACGGCTGCCGCGACTGCTCCGCAGGCGAGCAGGACGGCCGACGCGACGAAGAAGACCGCTGGTGCGCGGTCACGCCACCTGGTCACACCTCCATCGTCCGCCGCGCCGGAGCGGCCGGACGACGTTCGGGACAGGCGTCACAGCGTTCCGCGTCGCACGTGCCCACCCTCCAGGTCGAGTGCTCATCTTCCGACGTCGGGAACTGCGCAATCGACCGGTGGGGTCAGGGGAGGTCGGCGAAGACGTCGCGGCGGATGGCGGAGCCCGGCGGCAGCGACCGGTCGACGAACCACTCCCGGCCGAAGACGAGGTCGTAGAGCGGGCGCGGGATCCGCAGGAAGGCCGCGAGCGTGCGGTCGGCACCACCGTCGGCGCTCGTCTGCGACGTGTGCGCCCGCATCGAGGCCCGCTTCGCTGCGATGTGCCGCCGCACACCGATGCGGTGGGTGATCTCGCTGCGCGCCGAGAAGGCCCGGTCGAAGCTGGACCGGTCGAACTCGGGCGGGAAGCGGTAG
This sequence comes from Terrabacter sp. 2RAF25, assembly GCF_052115265.1. Classification (NCBI taxonomy): domain Bacteria; kingdom Bacillati; phylum Actinomycetota; class Actinomycetes; order Micrococcales; family Intrasporangiaceae; genus Terrabacter; species Terrabacter sp. 2RAF25. The sequence continues at coordinate 170,563 of NZ_JBFRGJ010000007.1, read as the reverse complement.
ACCTTCGCGGCAAGGTCGATGGCGCGGCAGATCGTGTCGCGCGGCACGGTCGCCTCGAGCACGCGCGGCGTGCCGGCGAGCTCGGCGGCACGGGTGCCGACGACGTGCACCTGCTTGTGGTCGGGGTGGCCGTAGCCGCCGTTGGGCTCGTAGCTGAGTAGGACGTCGACCTGCTCGTCGCGAAGGATCTCGGCGAGCCGAGACGCGGCCTCCTCGACGTCGGCCCGCACGAACCGGGTGGACCCGGGAGGGTCGGGTGCAACGTCGGGCCCGAGACCGCTGTCGGCGTAGCCGAGGTGCTCGACCCGGGCGACCCCGAGCGCCCGCGCGCTCGCGCGCAGCTCGTCCATTCGGGTCGCGGCGAGGGCTCCGTCGCCGGTGAACTCGCTCGCGGCGAGCCCCAGCTCGCCGTCGGTGGCCACCACGACGACGACTCGGTGCCCCTCGGCCGCCGCGCGGGCCATCGTGCCCGACGTCAGCAGGGCCTCGTCGTCGGGGTGCGCGTGGAAGGCGAGCAGCGTGTGGGGCACAGTCACCCATCCTGACGCATGACACAGTGTTCCCCGTGAAGGTGGCCCTCCTGTCCGACTGCTACCTGCCCCGACTGGGCGGGATCGAGGTGCAGACGCACGACCTCGCCCGGCACCTGCAGGCCGCCGGACACCAGGTCGAGGTCTTCACCGCGACCCGCGGCGCGGCGGGCGAGATGCACGGTGCCGTGACCGTCGTCGACGGCGTTCCCGTCCACCGCCTCGCGGCCCGTCTGCCGTGGGAGCTGCCGGTCAACCCGTGGGCGCCGCCCGAGCTGCGGCGGCGTCTGGTCGACGGTGGGTTCGACGTCACCCACGTGCAGACCGGGGTGGTCTCGCCCTTCGCGTGGGACTCCACACGGGTCACGATCGGGCTCGGGCTGCCCACGGCGATGACGTGGCACTGCATGCTGGCCGGCGTCGCTCCCGTCTTCGACCTCGCTCGTTTCGTACGCCGGTGGGCCGGTCGCGGCGTCGCCATGTCGGCGGTGTCGGACGTGGCCGCACAGCCCCTGCGCCGTCTCGTCGGACCGGAGCGTTCGGTCGGTGTGCTGCCCAACGGCATCGACGTCGCGCGGTGGACCACCACGGCGGCCCCGCGTGAGCCGGGGCCGCTGAGGCTCGTCACCGCGATGCGTCTAGCGGCCCGCAAGCGACCGGCCGCGCTCGTCGAGCTCGTCGCCGAGGCGGAGCGCCTCGCCGGCGCCGGCTCCGTGTCGCTGACTGTCCTGGGGGAGGGCCCCGACCGGCGCAAGGTCGAGTCGCTCGTGCGCAGGCGCGGGCTGAACTGGGTCTCGCTGCCCGGCCGGGTCTCCCGTGACGAGCTGCGCACCAGGTATGCCGCCTCGGACGTCTACCTGTCACCGGCCCGTCTCGAGTCGTTCGGGATCGCTGCACTCGAGGCGCGCACCGTCGGTCTGCCGGTCATCGGCCGATTTGGTTCTGGTGTCGGTGAGTTCGTCACCCATGGCGTGAACGGCCTTGTGGTGGCGAGCGACTCAAAGATGGCAGAGGCGATCGCCAAACTGGCCAAGGCTCCTGACGAGGTCGCCCGGATGCGTGCGTGGAACGTCGCGACCCCGCCCGCCCAGGACTGGTCCCGTGTCGCTGCCATGGCCGTCGCGGAGTACGAGCGGGCCGTCGGCCTGGTCCGCCGATGAGGACCAACCAGCCGGGAGGAATCCGCGTCGTCGCGGTCGGCGACGACCACACCCGGCTCGGCGAGGCGCGGCTGGGCCACGGCGAGCACCCCGAGGGCGTCCTCGGCGACCTCGGCTGGGCGCTCGGCGCACCGTCGTCCGCCACCGTGCACGACGACGGCGCCCTCGAGCTCGCGTTCCGCGTGAGCCCGCTGGACGGCATACGCCCTCGGTCGGTCGCGGTGCGTCGCGACGCAGGTGTGGGCGCCCACGAGGTGGGGGAGCCCTACCAGCGGGTGGCTGCGTATGCCGTGGTGACGAGTGCCCGTGGCCTGCTGCTCACCCAGTTCAACACCCAGACCCACGTCGCGGGGCGGTGGGGCCTGCCCGGGGGCGGCCTCGACGAAGGTGAGTCGCCCGTCGACGGTGTCCACCGCAAGGTGTGGGAGGAGACGGGTCAGCGCATCGAGCTGGGCGCTCTCGTCGCCGTGCAGTCGGACCACTGGGTCGGGCGCGCACCCGGCGGTGGCCTCGAGGACTTCCACGCCGTGCGGATCGTCTACGCCGCAACGTGTCCCGAGCCCAGCGAGGTCGTCATCCACGACGTCGGCGGCACGACGTCCGATGCCCGGTGGGTGACGCTGGACGAGCTGGACGACTACCCGCTGAGCTCGTCGTGGCGCCGGCTCGCCGCACTCGCCGACCTGCGCCAGCCCCGGGCGGACGGCCAGTACGACGCTCCGTAGGATGACGGTCATGGACTTCGTCTACAACGTCATCGTCGCCCTGCACCTGCTCGGCATGGCCGCCGTCGTCGGCGGTTGGATCGCCGTGCGCTCGGGCCGCACCGTCACCGCGCCGATCGTGTGGGGAGCCCGCGCCCAGATCGTCACTGGCCTGGTGCTCGTCGGCATCGCGTCGGCGATCAAGGACGACAGCCACGAAGTCAACAACACGAAGGTCGCGGTCAAGCTCGTCATCGCGCTCGGTGTCGTCGCGGCCGCAGAGATCGGCGCCGCCCGGGCGCGCAAGGGCCGTGACACCGGGCCGCTGCTCGACATCGCAGGCGGCGCGGCCGTCGCCAACGTGCTCGTCGCAGCCCTCTGGTGACCCGCCGACGCTGCGAGGGTTGTTGAGATGCGCTGGAATGCAGGCGTTCTCGCCGGTCTGCTCATCGGGCTCGTCTGGCTGTCGATCGGCCTCGCGCTCGTCGTCATCGGCCGTCGCCGCGCTCGGGAGTCCAGTGCCGATGGCGCCGGCAACCTCGGGGTCATCGGCTGGTTCCTGCTCGCGGTGGGCGGCCTCACCTGGTTCGCCACGCTGCTGCTGGCCGTCGTGCCGGGTGGTCCCTGACCGCCCGGTGACCTGTCACGCGATGCTCTAGCCCACGGTGAAGCGTGCGCCGAGCGCGATGAGCGGCGGCACGCCGTCCGAGGTGAGGAACTGCGAGACCCGGCGGACCAGGCCCGTCTCGACGTCCCACGCCATGATCCACGTGCCGCTCGGTGCCGTCGAGAGGTAGATGAGCTCACCGCGGACGGTCCACCCCAGCACGGAGCAGCAGTCAGCGGACCGAGGCTGCTCCTCGCCGAAGACGAGCATCCGGTCGCGGCCCAGGCCGTTCGTCGCGACGATGACCCGTCGTGGCCCCACGGCCTGGATGTCGCGGGCGTCACCTGCGGGCAGGCGGAAGACCGACGCGTACTGACCTGCGTTGGACACCGTGTCACCGGCCGGGCTCGTGCGAGGCCAGGCGACGGCGGGCGGGCGCGCGCCGGGGTCGGGGGAGTGCTCGTCGAGCACGGTGTGCCCCGCCTCGACGCGGAACTCGCGGGCACCCGGTCGTCGCGGTGGCTCGGGTCCGGGCCAGACCGGCGAGAGCCCGGGTGACCACAGGCCCTCTGCCGAGCCGGCCAGCAGGTGGTTGCCGCGCCACGCCGCCCACTCGAGGGTGCGAGACGGGATGGCGACGGTGCTCACTCGGCGCGTCTCCATGTCGAAGGTGATCACCTTCCCCGGCTGGGCGAACGCGAGAGTCGTCTTGTCTCCCGAGAAGGCCCAGATGCCCAGGGGCGGGTGGGGGGCGCCCGACAGCGGACGCACGTCCGTCAGCGAGACCGTGTCGAGGGTGAGCAGCTCGCCGTCGCCGTAGAGCAGCACCGGCACCCAGCGGCCCGGGCCCCGTCGCTCGAGGTAGACAGCGTCGCCGAACGCGCCGAGGCCGTCCGGCCGTGGCCCGCTCGCGAGCTGGTGCTCACGCCGGGGGTCGATGACCGCGGGCAGGCCGAGCGAGAGCACCGGCTGGTCGGCCTCGGTGCCCGCGGTCGGCGCGAGGACGTACCTCAGACCGCCCGCGGTGGTGCGCCAGGTCGCCTCGTCGAGCAGGGGCACCTGGGTCAGGCTCGCCGGCGACGGTGTCGGGCTCGTGACGACCACCGGGTCGCGGCCGGCGAGGGTCGCGCCGCCGACGACGAGCGCGGCCGCAGCGACGGCTGACGCTGTGCGACGCCGTGTCGTCGTGCGGTGCAACAGGGCGTCGTGCCAGGCGCGGTCTGCGAGGTCGACCTCGCGGACGCTCGCGCTGGAGGCCTCCAGGGCCGCAGTGACCTCCTCGTCGGTCAGTGCGCGCGCACCGTCGGTTGAGAGGCTCGCGCGGGCGACCTTCTCGTCGCGGCGGGCCTTCTCGGGCGAGACGCCGACCAGCTCGGCCGTGTCGTCGAGCGACCGGCCGACGTACCACCGCAGGACGAGCACCACGCGCTGCCGTGGTGTGAGGTTGCGCAGTCGCAGCGGCAGGTCGCGCGGAACGACCCCTGCGTGCGCGTCTCCTTCGGCCGCGCCGAGGGCAGACCGGTGTACGCGGCCTCGGACGTACGCGTCGGGGTCGCCGTCGCGCAGATGGTGCCAGTGCAGGGCCAGGCGGGTCAGCGCGGAGAGGACGGACTGTTCGGCGCGCCTGGGCTCACCGTCGACGAGGGTGGCCGCGCGGAGCAGTCGCAGCTGCCGGGCCCGCACCCAGGCGGCGAAGTCGGCGTCGATCTCGCGCATGCGCCCTCCTGCTTCAAGGATGGACGCTTGCCGCCCGTGGCGACAGGCCCGGCGCCGCAGCGAAGGCGTCAGCTGCGGTCGTGCGCGAGCTCGCCCCCGACCCACGTCTGCAGCACCACGGTGTCGCGGATCTCGGCGGGCGCCGACTGCTCGAGTGCCCAGATGTCGCGGTCGATCGCCACCAGGTCGGCGAGCTGACCCGGCACGAGTCGCCCGACGTCGGCGCGCCCGACCGACTCGTGCGCGACGACGGTGTGGGCGTGCACGGCCTCGGTGAGCGTGATCCGCTCGTCGGGTCGCCAGCCTCCGGCGGGGTGGCCGTCGGCGCGCTGACGAGTCACGGCGGCGTGCAGCCCGAAGAAGGGGTTCGGGTCCTCGACAGGGGCGTCCGAGCCGAAGGCCAGCCGCACCCCGGCGTCGAGGAAGCTGCGCCAGGCGTACGAGGCGAGGCGGCGCGGCCCGATGATCTCGTCGGCCAGCTCGAGGTCGGCGGTGCAGTGGCTGGGCTGCATCGAGGCCACGACGTCGAGCGCCCGGAAGCGGGGGATGTCGACGGGCAGCACGTGCTGGGCGTGCTCGATGCGCAGCAGCCGGTCGAGTCCCTCGGCGCGCACCGCCTCGAAGGAGGCGAGCACGAGACGGTTCGCCTCGTCGCCGATGGCGTGCGTGACGACGTCGAGGCCTGAGCGGGCCGCGAGCAGGGTGCGCTCGAGCAGCACCTCGTAGGGCATGGCCGCGATGCCGCAGCCCTCGTGCCCGATGAACGGCTCGGTCATGTGCGCCGTGTGCGAGCCGAGAGCGCCGTCGCTGAAGAACTTGACCGGCCCGACCCGGAAGACCTCGTCGCCCTGGCCCGAGCGTCGGCCCTCGGAGATCGCCAGCTCGAGGTCGGGGTCGCGCGTGCACTTGGTGACGCGCACCCGCAGTGCGCCGTCGGCGTGCAGGTCGGCGTAGGCGGCTCGCGCGTCCTCGCCGTCGATGTCGGTGATGCTCGTGAGGCCGACCGACAGCAGCCAGTCCTGGCAGCGCTCGAGCCACGGACGCAGCGGCGTCTCCTCGCGCGGGATCGCGTCGAGCAGCTCCTGGGCCGACTCGCGCAGGATGCCGGTGGGATCGCCGGAGGCGTCGCGCACGATCTCCCCACCGACGGGGTCGGGGGTGTCGCGCGTGATTCCGGCCCGTTGCAGCGCAAGGGAGTTCGCCCAGATCGTGTGCCCGTCGACGCTTGAGAGTGCAGCGACCCGGTCGCCCGTGACGGTGTCGAGTGCGTGCTTGTCAGGCTGGACCGGGACGGCCCAGCGGTTGTGGTTCCAGCGTCCGCTGTGCAGCCACTCACCGTCGGGAAGACCGGCAGCATGGGCCCGGATGAGATCGAGCGTCTCGTCGAGCGAGCGCGCCTCGCGCAGGTCGACCGACGAGAGGTCGCGCGAGAGCCACTCGGTGTGGATGTGCGCGTCGTGCAGGCCCGGCATGACCACGGCCCCCGGCAGGTCGACGGTCGTGGCTGCCCGGCCCGCACCAGCGGCGTCGCGGGCGTCGGCACCGACGGCCACCACGCGCCCGTCCTCGACGAGCAGCGCGTCGGTCCAAGGGGATTCGGTGTCGCCGGTCCAGATGCGGTCGTGCCGGAAGAGTGTGCGGGTCATGCCTTGGGCACCAGGACGAGCTTGCCCGTGGTCTGTCGGCCCTCGAGGGCCTCGTAGGCCGCGGCAGCGTCGGCGAGGGGGTAGCGCCCGCCGATCTCGACCTTGAGGGAGCCGTCGGCGACGGCCCCGAGCACCTCGCTCGCACGCCATTCGTACTCGGACCGCTCGGCCACGTGGTCGCCGAGCTTGGGGCGGGTGAGGAACAGCGAGCCGGCCGCGTTGAGCCGCTGGATGTCGAACGGAGGCACCTGCCCGCTCGCGCCGCCGAAGAGCACCATCGTGCCCCTGGGCCGGAGGGAGGCGAGGGACGCGTCGAAGGTCGACTTGCCGACGCCGTCGTAGGCCACGTCGACACCGCGCCCGGCGGCTTCGCGGACGGCTGCAGCGAGGTCGTCCGGTGAGTCGAACTTCGAGTAGTCGATGAGGTGCTGGGCGCCGAGCGCCCTTGCGATCTTGAGCTTCTCGTCGGATCCGGCGGTGGCCACCACGGTGGCGCCACGAGCCGTGATCATCTGGCCGAGGAGCTGCCCGACCCCGCCCGCCGCCGCGTGCACGAGGGCGACGTCACCCTCCTTGACGGCATACGTGCTCGTGACGAGGTAGTGGGCGGTGAGTCCCTGGAGCATGGCGGCGCAGGCGACTTCGAGCTCGACGCCGTCGGGCACCGTGACGACCAGGTCGGCGGGCTTGTTGACCAGCGTGGACTCGCTGCCGAGGGACTGGCACCACGCGACGCGGTCGCCGACGGCCAGACCGCTCACGTCGGGGCCGACGGCCGTCACGGTTCCGGCGCCCTCGTCGCCGAGCACGAACGGGGTCGCGACCGGGTAGATGCCCTGACGCTTGTAGACGTCGATGAAGTTGACGCCGGCGGCCGCGACCTCGACCTGCACCTCGCCCGGGGAGGGGTCGGGGACGTCGTGGGTGCGCACCTGCAGGACGCTGCGGTCGCCGGGCTCGGAGACGAAGACGCTGGTCGCTCGGTTCATGATGGCCACCCTACGACCGACGCGGCCGGTGTCCCGGGGCGGTGCGCCGGGCGGACCACGCGGGATCTGTCCCCCCGGCTAGGCCCCTGCCTCGCCAAGGCGCACGAGCAGCGCCACCTCGTCCTCGAGTGCCGACAGCAGAGACTCGGGGTCGGGCACGACGGCCTCGTCGGCCATGATCCCGATGCGCACGGTGTCGTCGTAGGTGACGATGCAGAAGCCGAGCGTGTGCCGCCCCGAGCCGGGCACCCAGCCGAGCACGCCCGTGACCGCGACGCCGGCGAGATAGCGGACCTCACGCGGGCCCGCGACGTTGGTGGTCACGCCGATCGCCTTGTTGGCGAAGAAGTCGACCACCCGTCGCTCCAGCGGTGCGGGGAAACGGCCGATGACGGAGATGAGGGCGAAGGTGAGCGCGGCCTCGGGCGACGCCTTGAGCCAGTCCATCCGGGCCTTCGACAGGGCGAGCCGTCCCAGCGGCGTGGCGTCGCGACTCGGGAAGCGCAGGAAGACGAGCGCGAACCGGTTGCCGAGCTCGCGGGGCAGCGGCTCGTCGAGAGGGCGGACGTTGACCGGCACCATCGTGACGAGGTCGACGGGCTCGTGGCCGTGCGCGCGCTGGTAGGTGTGCAGGGCCCCCGCGACGGCGCTCGTCAGCACGTCGTTGAGCGTGGCGCCGACGAGCCTGCCGGCCTGCTTGAGCCCGGGGAGGGGGAGCGGTCGCGTCCACACGAGGCGCTTGCGGTGCCCGGGCGTCCCACCGACGGCGCTGGCGGGGTTCGTGGTCAGCAGGAGGTCGGAGACGACCTGCCCGGTGCGGAGCGTGAGCCCGGCCGCATCGATGGCTGCAGCGCGGGCGCCCTTTGAGCGCAAGCGATCCCACGCCGAGCGAATGGTTGCCCGAACGAGTCGGAGACCTGAAGCGACGGTGCCCGCACCCGTCTCGGATGGTTCGGCGAGCGGCAGGGTCGCGAGGTCGGTCGTGGCCGCGGGACCGACGAGGTCGCCGGGCCGCCCGTCGGCGTCCTCGGTGAGACCGAGCAGGACGCGGGTCAGGGCGATGCCGTCGGCGAGGGCGTGGTGGCTGCGGAAGACGAGGGCCGCGCCCCTGCCGTGGCCGTCGACGAGGTGGACCTCCCAGAGCGGTCGTGAAGGGTCGAAGGGGCGCGGAAGGTGCCCCTCGACGTACGCCTGCAGCTCGGCATCCGCCTCGGCCGCGGTCCCCGTGCCGGAGAGGGTCACCCGCCGCACGTGACGTTGCAGGTCGAAGTCGGGGTCCTCCTCCCACCGGTGCCCGGAGAGTCCTCGCGGTCGCCTCGGGCGCTGGCTGAAGACGGGAAAGGGATCGACGATGCGCTCGCGGACCAGGTCGAGCACGCGGTCCCAGTCGGGCACCGACTCGAGGAGGACGACCGACACGATGACCATGAGGTTGGTCGGCCGGTCCATGTCGAGCCAGAGGACGTCGGCCGACCCCATCCGCCGCGAAGGGCGCGCCACCTACGGGCCCGCCAAGCGTGAGAGCGCGTCGCCGTCGAGGCGGAAGGTCGTCCAGTCGTCGAGCGGACGGGCACCGCGGGCGCGGTAGAACTCGATCGAGGGGGTGTTCCAGTCGAGCACGGCCCACTCGAGGCGGGTCCAGCCGTTGTCGGTGCACAGCTCGGCGAGCCGGGCGAGCAGCGCCTGCCCGATGCCGCCACCGCGCTGGTCGGGTTGCACGAAGAGGTCCTCGAGCCAGATGCCGGCCTCACCCGTCCACGTGGAGAAGCTGCGGAACCACAGCGCCATGCCGACCACAACGCTGTCACGCACCCCGACGAGGGCGTATGCCGTGGGGTCGCCCTCCTGGGGGAAGAGCGCGGCCTCGAACTGGGCGGGGGTCGCGGTGGCCGCGCCGGGTTCCTTCTCGTACTCCGCGAGGGCGCGCACGAGGCGGAGCAGGTCGGGTACGTCGGACGCCGTCGCCGGCCGGATCTCGAAGTCGCTCACCTCGCCCATCCTGCCGGGTCGGATCGGGCCTGCGCCGGGCCCGTCCACAACGGCCTGTCAAGCGGTGTGACGCCGGTGCGGTGGTCGGCCGGTGTGGGCGGTCCGACGTAGGCTGGGACCATCATGAGCACGCTCTTCGACGACCTCCCCATCCCCGGTTTCGAGCACGGTGAGGGCGCGCCCTCCGGCGGGTCCACGCGGCCGCGGCGCGGTGGTGACGTCACCGAGCAGGGTGTCCCGACGTGGGCCGAGGCCGCGGCCCGTGGCGGCGTCGAGGTGGCGCGCGAGACGCCGGCCGACCTCGACCCGGCGGTCCTCCTCGACGGCCTCAACCCGCAGCAGCGCGAGGCCGTCGTCCACGAGGGCACCCCGCTGCTCATCGTCGCCGGTGCCGGCTCGGGCAAGACGCGTGTGCTGACGCACCGCATCGCGTGGCTGCTCGGCGAGCGGCACGCACAGCCGGGGCAGATCCTCGCCATCACCTTCACCAACAAGGCAGCCGCCGAGATGCGCGAGCGCGTCGAGGCGCTCGTCGGGCCGCGCGCGCGAGCCATGTGGGTGATGACCTTCCACTCGGCGTGCGTGCGCATCCTGCGCCGCGAGGCCGCCAAGGTCGGCATGAAGTCGACGTTCTCGATCTACGACGCCGCCGACAGCCAGCGGCTCATGAGCCTCGTGCTGCGCGACCTCGACCTCGACCCCAAGCGCTACCCGCCGCGCGGGTTCTCGGCGCAGGTGAGCAACCTCAAGAACGAGCTCATCGACGAGGAGACCTACGCGGGTCAGGTCACCGAGGGCAACCACTACGAGCGCACCGTCTCCGACGCCTACACGCAGTACCAACGACGGCTGCGCCAGGCCAACGCCCTCGACTTCGACGACATCATCATGATGACCGTCAACATCCTGCAGGCGTTCCCCGACGTCGCCGAGTACTATCGCCGCCGCTTCCGGCATGTGCTCGTCGACGAGTACCAGGACACCAACCAGGCGCAGTACCAGCTCATCAAGGAGCTCGTCGGCGAGGTCAAGGGGCCCGAGGGCGCGTATGCCGTGGCACCGGCCGAGCTGTGCGTCGTCGGCGACTCCGACCAGTCGATCTATGCGTTCCGCGGCGCGACGATCCGCAACATCCTCGAGTTCGAGAACGACTACCCCGACGCCCGCACGATCCTGCTCGAGCAGAACTACCGCTCGACCCAGCGCATCCTCCGGGCCGCCAACTCCGTCATCGCCCGCAACGAGGGGCGTCGCGCCAAGAACCTCTGGACCGACTCCGGCGACGGCGCCATGATCACCGGCTACGTCGCCGACAACGAGCACGACGAGGCGGCCTTCGTCGCCAAGGAGATCGACGACCTCGCCGACAAGGGCGTCAAGCCCGGTGACGTCGCCGTGTTCTACCGCACCAATGCCCAGAGCCGCGCCATCGAGGAGATCCTCGTGCGGGTCGGCCTGCCCTACAAGGTGGTCGGCGGCACACGCTTCTACGAGCGGCGAGAGGTCAAGGACGCCCTCGCGTACCTCCGCGTCGTCTCCAACCCCACCGACACCGTCAACCTGCGACGCATCCTCAACACCCCGAAGCGCGGCATCGGCGACCGTGCCGAGGCGTGCGTGGCGGCGCTCGCCGAGCGCGAGCGCATCCCGTTCGTGGCAGCACTCGGTCGCGCCGCCGACGCGCCGGGCATCGCCACGCGGTCGGTCGCGGCGATCGAGGGCTTCACGGCCCTGCTCGAGAGGCTCCGGACGTCCTACGAGGCCGACGACAGCGTGGCGGCCCTGCTCGAGATGACCCTCGAGCAGAGCGGCTACCTCGCCGAGCTGCGCGCGAGCCGTGACCCCCAGGACGAGACGCGCGTCGAGAACCTCGCCGAGCTCGTCGCGGTCGCCCAGGAGTACGACGACCGCCGTGCCACCGAGCTCGCCGAGTCGGGTGGCGAGCTGGCGCCCGGGGTCGAGCCGGAGGACGTCGGCCCGGCGGGCGCGCTCGAGGAGTTCCTCGAGCAGGTGTCGCTCGTCGCCGATGCCGACGAGATCCCCGACGAGCCCGAGGCCAAGGCGCAGGGCGTCGTCACCCTCATGACGCTGCACACGGCCAAGGGTCTCGAGTTCCCCGTCGTCTTCCTCACCGGCATGGAGGACGGCACCTTCCCGCACATGCGCGCCCTCGGCGACCCGAAGGAGCTCGAGGAAGAGCGTCGCCTGGCCTACGTCGGCATCACCCGGGCTCGCGAGCGCCTCTACCTCTCGCGTGCTGCGGTGCGGTCCGCGTGGGGTGCGCCGCAGTACAACCCGCCTTCGCGCTTCCTCGACGAGATCCCCGGCGACCTGCTCGACTGGCAGCGGCTGGGACCGTCGTTCAGCGGAGCGCGCGGGTCCGACCGCCCGGCGGTGGCCACCCTGGCCGCGCGTCCGGGCGTCCGCAGCGCCGGCAAGCGCCCGGTCATCGCGCTGACGGCGGGCGACCGCGTCACGCACGACTCGTTCGGGCTCGGCACAGTCGTGCGCGTCGAGGGTGACGGCGACAAGTCGATGGCTCATGTCGACTTCGGCGCCGACACCGGCACCAAGCGACTGCTCCTGCGCTACGCGCCTCTCGTCAAGCTCTGACCCCACCCCGGTCGAGTGCCCACGTTCCGACGGGCTCCGTCCTGGGACGGGGCGCCCGGCGGCCGCGTCTGAGTCGAGTGCTCAACTCCCGACGGGTCGGGACGTCGGAAGATGGGCACTCGACTGGCTGGGGCACTCGAGTGCTCATTTGCCGACGGGTCAGGACGTCGGAAACTGGGCACTCGATGGGTTGGGGAGATGCGACGAGGCCCGCCCCCGCGTCAGGGGACGGGCCTCGTGAGGCGTGCTGCGACCTGGGTCAGAGGTTGATGCCGTGGGAGGCGAGCCAGGTGCGGGGAGCGACGGCCGCACCGTCGCCGGGGTGGATCTCGAGGTGGACGTGAGGTCCGGTCGAGTTGCCGGTGCTGCCGCTGTAGGCGACCTGCTGGCCCGGAGCCACCTCGTCGCCGACCGCGACGAGCAGGCGGCTGTTGTGCGCCATCCAGGAGACGGTGCCGTCCCAGTAGCGGATCTTGACGAAGTTGCCGTAGCCCTCGTTGGACCAGCCCGCGAAGATGACGGTGCCGCTGGAGAGGGCGTGAACGGGGGTGCCGACGGCGCAGGCGAGGTCCTGGGCCGGGTGCATCTTGCCCCAACGGAAGCCGAATCCGGACGTCAGCGTGTAGCCGGACACAGGGGCGACCCAGCGGTGCGCGGCAGCGAGCGCCCGCTCGGCGGCGTCACGCTTCGCCTTTGCCGCAGCGGCGGCCTTCGCCTTGGTGGCGGCAGCCTGGGCGGCAGTGGCCTGGTCGGCGGCTGCCTGCGCCTGCGCGGCTGCGCCAGAGGCGGACGCGGTCGCGTCGACGATGAGGTTCTTCGCGTCGCGGGCCATGTCGCGGGACGAGCGCGCACCGGCACGGTTGGCCGTTGCCGCGGCGAGGGCGTCGGGGTCGGCCGTCAGGCCGAGTCCTGCAACCGAGTTGGAGACGTTCTTCATGGCCGCGGCCTCGGGGCTGAGCTCGCTGGCGCCGGCGTCGCGGACGACGAAACCTCCGGCGACGGTGGTGCCGAGCAGAGCGACGGGGACGACGAACTGTCGACCCCGCGATGGCTTGGAGGCCGGCCGATGACGGCCGGTGTAACTGGTTTTGGGCACGAAAGACTTACCTATCGGTCACAGATTGCGAGCCGCCAGACTAACGTGACCGTTTCGTTATGCGAAATCGAGCCGCGTCACAGGGGACGTCTCAGGCCGCGGTGGAGGGTCGCGACTGGGCTCGACATTAGGGCATATCTCTCGGCGTCAAAAGGTTTTGCACAGGCCGATCTGTCCCAATTTGTCGGCGAGGGGGCGCTCGGCGGGAGGATCAGCGGGGCTTGGCGACACGCGCCGGATGACCGCCACCGGCCGTCGTGCCCGTGCTGGAGCGGCGGCCCTCGAGCGAGCTCACGCCGGGAGTGACCGTGGCACCTGATGTGTCGAGGTGTGCGAGCGCCGTCGAGATCCCGTGCACGACGCTGCTCGTGATGGGCAGGCTCATGTGGCCGACCCCGTGGAGGCCGACGTTGTGCACGTTGAGGTCGTCGTGGTGGAGGGCGGCATTGCGCTGGGGGACCACGACCTGGTCGAGGTCGGACCAGTAGACGAGGAAGCGCGTCTGGCACTCCTTCACCGGGCCGGCGAGCTCGTTCATCAGCGCGCTGCCCGGTCGCAGCTGCCGGGTCAGCCCGTTGTTCCAGCTGAACGCGAGGTAGCTGCCCTGGTGGGGCGTGCCCAGCGTGACGAGCGTGTGCACGTGGGCGTCGCCGCCCAGCCGGGTGACGTAGTAGCGCGCGATCAGCCCGCCCATCGAGTGCCCGATGACATGGATGCGCTCGTAGCCGGTCTCCTCGACGATGCGCTCGACCTCGGCTCCGAGCTCGGCGGCCGCGGCCCGGATGTCGCCGGTGAAGACGGAGTAGTTCATCGTCTCGATGCGGCCGAAGCCGCGCCGCACCAGGCCGCGACGCAGCACCGTGAAGATCGAGCGGTTGTCGACCATGCCGTGCACGAGCAGGATCGGTGTCTCGGCGGCCTCGACGTTCTGGATCGCGAGTCCACGTTGGCTCGGCGGCAGGTGCCCGAGGCGGTAGCCCTGACGCCGGTCACTGGCACGCGAGCCGAGCAGACCGAGCGGGTAGAGCCCCAGGTGCAGCCCCATCCAGGTGGCCTCGAGGGCCGCGCCGGCGAGCCCGGTGGGCGTCAGGAGGGCACCGGCCACCTGCCCGACGGCTGCGAGGAAGCCCTTGGGCCCGCTCGCGCACTGCTTCGGGGTGCTGCTCTGACGGGGCGTCGTTGCCGCGCGTGCTGCCACTGCCACGAGGCGACCGTACCCCGATGGGTGGGCGTTGCATCACTATTGCGCTCCGCGTCTCGCGTGGCTGGCTAGAGTGCCCGGCATGAGCGAGACCCCCGGCGCCGAGGCCGTTTCCGTGACCGCCGACGAGCCCGCACAGACTGCCGCTTCCTCTGCCGACGACTCCGGTGACGTCATCCGGGTGGTCGTGGCCAAGCCGGGGCTCGACGGGCACGACCGTGGCGCCAAGGTCGTGGCCCGGGCGTTGCGCGACGCCGGCATGGAGGTCATCTACACGGGGCTGCACCAGACGCCCGAGCAGATCGTCGAGGCGGCCATCCAGGAGGACGCCGACGTGGTCGGGCTCTCTGTGCTCTCAGGGGCGCACATGACCCTCTTCGCCCGCGTCGTCGAGCTGCTCGCCGAGCGCGACGCGAGCGACATCGTCGTCTTCGGGGGCGGCATCATCCCCGACGACGACATCCCGCAGCTCGAGCGGCTCGGCGTCGCGAAGGTCTTCACCCCGGGCGCCACGACCACCGACATCGTCGGCTGGGTCCGCGAGCACGTTCACCCCGCCTGACCCCTCCGCCTGACCACTCCGCGTGCCGCTGGTTGCTCCGCGCGCGGCGGGGCCGAACGCGGGGCACCCAACGCGTACGGCCCGGGGCCGGGCGTAGCGGCCCCGTTCACGCGTGTCGTCCACAGCCCCGCAGCCCGTCGCCCGGCCGTCCACAGCCGTGCCCCGGGCCCTGGCCGGCACCGACCCACCGCGGCGACGCTCGCACGATGCGACTCGACCTGCTCGGCGCCGGAGGCGTCTTCTCAGCCGCTGATGCCGCGGCCCAGGGCCTGGACGGCCACGCACTCTCCCGCCTCGTCCGGGCAGGCGACTGCCTTCGACTCACCCGCGGTTGGTACGCCGTCGCGCCAGCCGAGCCGGTCACCGCGCAGCGCCGTCATGCCCTGACGGCCACCGCGCTGGGCCGCGCCAATGCCGCACGTGCGGTCGTCAGCCACCACTCGACCCTCATCCTGCACGGGCTGCCGACGTATGCCGTCGACCTCGACGTCGTGCACCTGACGTCGCTGCCCCGGGCCCCGGGCGTACGCGTGCCCAACGCATCGACCCGGCGGCGCGGGCTGGTCGTGCACCGGCCGGTCCCCGGGCTGACGCTTTCCCCCGACCCCGACCCCGACCCCGACCCCGGCGCCGCGGATCCCGCGGTCACGACGACGGTCCCGCCGGCGTGGGCGGTGGTCCAGACGGGGCTCGTGCACGGCCCCGAGTCCGCGCTGGTCGCGGCCGATGCGGCGCTCTCGCGTGGGATCGTCGGCGCCGAGCAGCTGACGAGAGCGCTCGACGGCCTTGCCGGCCATCCCGGCATGGCGGCGATTCGGGCAGCGCTGGGACACGCCGACGGGCGGCACGAGTCTCCGGGTGAGACGCGCACCGCCTACGTGCTGCGCTGCCTCGGGTTCGACCTCGAGCCGCAGGTGGAGCTCGTGGCCGAGGGCCGGCGCTACCGTGCCGACTTCCGGGTCCGGGGCACCCGGGTTCTCGTCGAGTTCGACGGCGCGGTGAAGTACGTCGACCGTGCCGCGCTCTTCGCGGAGAAGCAGCGCGAGGACGCACTTCGTCGTGCCGGCTGGATCGTCGTGCGGGTTGTCTGGTCCGACCTGGGTGAGCCGGGCCGGCTTCGGCGACGCCTCGCGACGGCCTTGGCCCACAGCGATGCCCGAGGCGGCGACGCGGCCTAATGCCCGCTCCGCGGGTTCCGGCGCCCTGCGGCGGGAGTGCCGCGCGTCCCAAGCGCCAACCCGCGTACGGGGCGCGAACCCGCGTACAAGGGGCGAACCCGCGTACCGGGCCGTACGTGAGACGGGGGTGTGATCTTCGTCCGGTCCGCCTCCACCCGCTGGCGTCGCACCAGTTCAGAGCCACTAGAGTCCGAGGGACAGCCTGATTCGGTTGCGCCTCGGTGCAGGGCCCCTCTCCGCGCGTCAGCGTGAGCACCGCGAGCCCGGGACGCCGCAGCGGCGCAGTCGACGACGATACGAATCGACGACGAGGACGGACCCCACCCGTGGATCTCTTCGAGTACCAAGCCCGCGACATGTTCGAGAAGCACGGTGTGCCCGTGCTGGCCGGCGCCATCGCCACCACCCCGGAGGAGGCCCGCGCGGCCGCCGAGCAGATCGGACCGAAGTCGGGCGGTGTCACCGTCGTCAAGGCGCAGGTGAAGACCGGCGGCCGCGGCAAGGCCGGTGGCGTCAAGGTCACCAAGAGCCCCGACGAGGCGCAGGCCGCCGCCGAGGCGATCCTCGGCATGGACATCAAGGGCCACACCGTCGGCACCGTGATGATCGCCCAGGGCGCCCGCATCGCCGAGGAGTACTACTTCTCGATCCTGCTCGACCGCGCCAACCGCACCTACCTCGCCATGTGCTCCAAGGAGGGCGGCATGGAGATCGAGGAGCTCGCCGTCGAGCGCCCCGAGGCACTCGCCCGCGTCGCGGTCGACCCCAACACGGGCATCGACGCCGCCAAGGCGCAGGAGATCGTCGACGCCGCGGGCTTCGACGACGCCGACAAGACCGCGATCGCCGACGTCATCCAGAAGCTCTGGACCGTCTACCGCGAGGAGGACGCGACGCTCGTCGAGGTCAACCCGCTCGTCAAGACCGAGGACGGCGGCATCGTCGCCCTCGACGGCAAAGTGACGCTCGACGAGAACGCCGGCTTCCGTCACGCCGACCACGAGGCCCTCGAGGACACGGCGCACGCTGACCCGCTCGAGGCCGCCGCCAAGGAGAAGGACCTCAACTACGTCAAGCTCGACGGGTCCGTCGGCATCATCGGCAACGGCGCCGGGCTCGTCATGAGCACCCTCGACGTCGTCGCGTACGCCGGTGAGGAGTTCGGCGGCCAGAAGCCGGCCAACTTCCTCGACATCGGTGGTGGCGCGAGCGCCGAGGTGATGGCCAACGGCCTCCACATCATCCTGTCCGACCCGCAGGTCAAGAGTGTCTTCGTCAACGTCTTCGGCGGCATCACCTCCTGCGACGCCGTGGCCAACGGCATCGTCGGCGCCCTCGACGCACTGGGCGACGAGGAGAACCGCCCGCTGGTCGTGCGCCTCGACGGCAACAACGTCGAGGAGGGGCGTCGCATCCTGCAGGAGCGCAACCACCCGCTGGTGACGATCGAGCCGACGATGGACGGCGCCGCGCGCCGCGCCGCCGAGCTGGCTTCGCAGGCCTGAACCAAGAGTCCGAGAGAGAGAACGATCAACCATGGCAATCTTCCTCAACGCTGACTCCAAGGTCATCGTCCAGGGCATGACCGGCTCCGAGGGCATGAAGCACACGCAGCGCATGCTCAAGTCGGGCACCGACATCGTCGGCGGCGTCAACCCGCGCAAGGCGGGCACGACCGTCGACTTCGAGGGCGGCGTCTCCGTGCCCGTCTACGGCACGGTGAAGGAGGCGATCGAGGCCACCGGAGCTAACGTGTCGGTCATCTTCGTGCCCGCCCAGTTCACCAAGGCCGCGGCCGTCGAGGCGATCGACGCCGAGATCCCGCTCGCCGTGGTCATCACCGAGGGCGTCGCGGTCAAGGACACCGCCGAGTTCTACAACTACGCCAAGGAGAAGGGCACGACGCGCCTCGTCGGCCCGAACTGCCCCGGCCTGATCACGCCCGGCGTGTCCAACGCAGGCATCATCCCGGCCGACATCTCCGGCGCCGGCCGCATCGGCCTGGTCTCCAAGTCGGGCACGCTGACCTACCAGATGATGTACGAGCTGCGTGACTTCGGCTTCAGCTCGGCCGTCGGCATCGGTGGCGACCCGATCATCGGCACGACCCACATCGACTGCCTCGAGGCGTTCCAGAACGACCCCGACACCGACGCGATCGTCATGATCGGCGAGATCGGCGGCGACGCCGAGGAGCGCGCCGCGGCGTACATCAAGGAGAACGTGACGAAGCCGGTCGTCGGCTACGTCGCCGGCTTCACGGCCCCCGAGGGCAAGACGATGGGCCACGCCGGCGCCATCGTGTCGGGCTCGTCGGGCACCGCCCAGGCCAAGAAGGAGGCCCTCGAGGCCGCCGGCGTGAAGGTCGGCAAGACGCCGTCCGAGACCGCTGAGCTCATGCGCGAGATCATGAAGGGCCTCGCGAAGTAGCCTCTGCCACAACCGATGACGTATGCCGCTGAGTCGGCTGGGTGCGCACTTGGGCGCCCAGCCCGGCTCGGCGGCATACGTCGTTCCGGCGGAGACCCGCCGGTGTTACCGGTGCACCCCACGTCACTGTTGCGTGGGGTGCAGCAGTGACGTAGCCGCTGGGGAGGGTCGCCGGCGAGGTGACTAGACGCGTCCTACGTCACTGTTGCGTGGGGTGCAGCAGTGACGTAGCCGCTGGGGAGGGCCGCCGGCGAGGTGACTAGACGCGCCCTACGTCACTGTTGCGTCGGGTGCAGCAGTGACGTAGCCGTTGGGTAGGGTCGCCGGCGAGGTGACCAGACGCGTCCTACGTCACTGTTGCGTGGGGTGCAACAGTGACGTGGGGACCTCCGGGAGAGGGTGCGTGTCGCCCGTCCCTCAGCAGGCCATCAGGCCGATGACGAAGCCACGGGCGCGCAGGCGCGGGATCAGCAGGTCGAGCGCGGCGACGGTCTGCGACCGGTCACCGCCGCCGTCGTGCAGCAGGATCCGCGAGCCGTCCCGGACGCCCGCGAGGACGCGGGTCACGATGGTCCAGGTGCCGGGGCGCGACCAGTCACGTGGGTCCACGGTCCAGAGGATGTGCCGTTGACCGCGGGCCGCGATGATCGCCTGGATCCGGCTGTTCGTCGCGCCGTACGGCGGGCGCACGCAGCGCGGCCGGTAGCCGAGGGCCGCCTCCGTCCGGTTCAGCTGCCACGAGACCGAGGCGTTCGAGAGCAGGGTCAGGTTCGGGTGGCTCCACGTGTGGTTGCCGATGAGGTTGCCGTAGCTGCGCAGGGTTCGCGGGATCGACGGGTACCACGAGAGGTTCTGGCCGTTCTCGAAGAACACGGCTCTGACGCCGTACTTGCGCAGGACCGCGAGCACCCTCGGGGTCCACGTCGCGCTTGGCCCGTCGTCGAAGGTGAGGTAGACCGTGCCGGCGTAGGCGACCGGCTGGGCGAGCACCACGTCCGTCGTCGCCCCCGCGGCGGCAGGCCCTGAGGGGCCGCCGTGTCCGGGCGCTTCGACGCCCACGAGACCAGCTGTCACAACGGTGAGCAGGATGGCCAGAACGGTCAGGAGCCGGCGCTGGATCTTTGTCATGTCGGGACCCCCTTCGGTCCCAGGGGTCCCGGGACGGTCCGGGACCTTCCCCACTTCCAGTCTCCGTCGCGGGCCGGTGCCCGAACGGCCTTTGTGGTGCGAAGAACAGCCGGCATCGGCGTGGGTGCTCGCTCCCGCACCTGGTCCGGGTGACCATGGGCGGAGAGTCACGGCGCGCGGCCCTGAAGCCCGCGCCGGCAAGCACCCACAGCACCAGGAGTGAGACCACTGGCCCGCGAGACAGCCGTCACGAGCCCCTCGAGCGCCTTCCCGTCGGCCCTGCGTGCAGGGGCGCTGGCGGCACTGGGCACGTGGACGGTGGTCGTGCTGCCCGCCCTGGTCGGCTGGGTCGCGGCTCCCGAGTCCTCTGTCGGCTGGTTCTCCGCGGTCTCGGTCGCGAGCGCCATCTGGTTCGTCGGCCACGGGCAGTCGGTCGGCGCCGGGGGAGTGGCGATCTCGATGACGCCGTTGCTGCTGCTGGCCGTCTTCGTCTACATCGCGTTCCGGTTTGCCCGGCGACTCGCCGAGACGGAGCGGTTGCGCGTGGGCGGCGACGACTGGAGCCGCGTGGCGAAGTGGGGCGTCGTGCCCGGCTTCCTCGTCGGCTACGGCCTCGCCGCGGCCGTCGTCGCGCTGTTCACCCTCGGCGGGCCGGCCACACCGGGTGCCGCCGCGGTGCTCGGGTCGCTGCTCGTTCCCGTGGCCGCGCTCGGCTTCGTCATGGTCAGGCCCGACGACGACTCGGCGCCCGCCTTCGTGCGCACCTGGTTCCGGCGCGGCCCGACCTGGCTGCCGTCCGTCTGGCGCATCGGCTGGCGAGGCGCTCGCCTGCTCCTGGGAGTGGGGCTGGCCCTCGTGCTGGTCAAGGTGGTCCTCGCCTGGCCCGAGGTCGCCGACATCCAGGACCAGTATTCCGCGAACCTCGGTGCGCTCGGCGTCATCGTGCTCGCGCAGGTCGCCCTGCTCGGCAACGCGGCGACGTGGGCGCTGTCGTTCCTCGCCGGCCCCGGCTTCCAGATCGCCCTCGGTTCGACCGTCTCCCCGGCCGCCGCGCAGCCCGGGCTGCTGCCCCTCGTCCCGCTCTTCGGCGCGCTGCCCGGTGCGGCCGACTTCCCGACCGCCATGTATGCCGTCCTGCTGGTGCCCGTGGCCGTCGGGGCCTGGCTGGGCTCGCGCGTCGACTCGGCCCTCGAGTTCTTCGGCAACGTGCGCTCGCGTCTCACCGCCACCGTCACGGCGGCCGTCCTTGCGGTCCTCGTCGTCATCGGGCTGACGGCGCTCGGCAACGGGGCCGTCGGCGTCGACCGCCTCGCCGCGGTCGGCCCGCACCTGTTGACCTTCGCGGCCGCGTTGCTGGCCGAGGTCTTCGGGGGTGCCCTGCTCTGGGTCGCCGCGCTGCTCGTGCGTGAGCGCCTGGCGTCCCGCCGCGGCCGCGACGGGAACTCGCTGGCATCGAGCACCGGGGCAGCCGACGATGCGGACGCCGACGCCCAGACGTCGACGTCGATCTGAACGACCGGCGGCGGCGACCTTCAGCGGCGACCGTAGCGACCAGCAGCGACCGTCAGCGAACGACGAGGCCGACCATCCCGGCGTTCTTGAGGTGGTCGCAGTCGGCGATGGCCTGTCGGGTCTGCGCGCCGGAGCGGCAGCTCTCGTAGGCGCTCCACGAGTCGTAGAAGGCGACCTGCATCACGAGCGTCGAGAGCAGCATGCCGACGATGACGAGGGTCAGGGCCGGCCAGATCTTCTCGCGGCCGCCGCGTGCGGAGAGGAAGCGCAGCAGTCGGACGGTCAGCACGATCGCGACGAGCAGCGGCAGGAACGCGACGAACCGCTTCGGCAGCGGCAGGTACATCGCGATCAGCCCGAGCAGCACGAGCAGGGCGAGGGGCAGGGTGCGCTTGGCCTTCTCGCGCGCGAACGCGATCTCCTGCTCCAGCTGCGGCTCCGTCATGTGCCCATCCTCGCCCATCGACCGGCGGTGGATCGACGCGGGCCGGCACGGGCCGCGGCGCTACACTCCGGCGCGTGACGACCGACGCCCTCGCCAGCCCTGCCGGAGCGACCGAGGGACCGGTCCCGGTCGTCGTCCTCGTCTCCGGCTCGGGCACGCTGCTGCAGGCACTGGTCGACGCTGCCGCCGACCCGGCATACGGCGTGCGCATCGCGGCCGTCGGCTCCGACCGGCAGTGCACCGGCCTCGAGCGCGCCGAGCGAGCCGGCATCCCGACGTTCGTGTGCCGGGTGTCCGACTTCGCCGACCGGGCAGCTTGGGACGTCGCGCTCGCCGCCCAGGTGGCGACGGCTGCACCCACGTTCGTCGTGACCGCGGGTTTCATGCGGATCCTCGGTCCCCTCACTCTCGACGCGCAGCCAGTCGTCAACACGCACCCGGCGCTGCTGCCGAGCTTTCCCGGCGCGCACGGCGTACGCGATGCGCTCGCCTACGGGGTCAGGGTGACCGGTACGACGTGCCACCTCGTCGACTCCGGCATCGACACCGGCCCGATCATCGAGCAGCGGGTCGTCGCCGTCGAGGAGGGCGACACGGAGGAGAGCCTGCACGAGCGGATCAAGGTGGAGGAGCGTGACCTGCTCGTGGACGTCGTCGGCCGGATGGCCCGCGAGGGCTTCTCCGTCGAAGGCCGCCGCGTCCGCCTCGGCTGACACCCGATCGAGAGAACGCTGCGTCACGGACGATTCGGCCCTCCGTCCGTCGGCCGGTACTCTGGCGGCACACGACTGGCGCAGGTGGGGAACCACCAGGGAGTGAACTGTCGGAGCATCGCCCGCCTGGGTGTTCCGGAGTCATCGACACTCGCCTACCCACGCCAGGAGTTCTGATGTCCGACGGCCGCCGCCCGATCAAGCGCGCTCTCATCTCCGTCTACGACAAGACCGGTCTCGAGGACCTCGCCCGCGCTCTCGACGGCGCCGGAGTCGGCATCGTCTCGACCGGCTCGACGGCCAAGGCCATCGCCGCGCTCGGCATCGCGGTCACGCCGGTCGAGCAGCTGACCGGCTTCCCCGAGTGCCTCGAGGGGCGCGTGAAGACGCTGCACCCCAAGGTGCACGCCGGCATCCTCGCCGACACGCGCAAGGCCGACCACCTCCAGCAGCTGGCCGACCTCGAGGTCGAGCCCTTCGAGCTCGTCGTCGTCAACCTCTACCCGTTCCGCGAGACGGTCGCCTCAGGCGCGACCCCCGACGAGTGCATCGAGCAGATCGACATCGGTGGCCCCTCGATGGTGCGGGCCGCGGCCAAGAACCACCCGAGCGTCGCGATCGTGACGAGCCCGACCGCATACGGCGAGGTCGTCGACGCGCTGGGTGACGGCGGCTTCACGCTGGCCCAGCGCCAGCGGCTCGCCGCCGAGGCGTTCGTGCACACGGCGTCGTACGACGTCGCGGTGGCGAGCTGGATGCAGCGCTTCGCGCAGCCGGACGCCGACCCAGACACTCAGCGTGACGGCACCGGGTTCCCGGCCTGGACGGGCGCGACCTTCGACCGCTCGGCCGCGCTGCGCTACGGCGAGAACCCGCACCAGCAGGCGGCGCTCTACCGGCACTGGCGTCCGGGCGTGGCGTCCGCCGAGCAGCTGCACGGCAAGGAGATGTCGTACAACAACTACGTCGACACCGACGCCGCCGTGCGCGCCGCCCACGACCACGGCGACCAGCCCACCGTCGCGATCATCAAGCACGCCAACCCGTGCGGCATCGCCGTCGGCACGTCGATCGAGGAGGCGTACGAGCGCGCCCACGCGACCGACCCGGTCAGCGCGTACGGCGGCATCATCGCCGCGAACCGGACCGTCACCGCCGAGATGGCCCGCGCGGCGAAGCCGGTCTTCACCGAGGTCATCATCGCGCCCGACTACGAGCCCGAGGCGCTCGAGATCCTCACCGCCAAGAAGAACCTCCGCGTGCTGCGGCTGCCGGCCGGCATGGCCGAAACGGCAGACCCCATCGAGACGCGTCCGATCAGCGGTGGCCTGCTCGTGCAGACCGTCGACCGGGTGGACGCCGTCGTGCACGGTGACGGCGACGCCGTGACCGGTGGCGACGACGCCGCGAACTGGCGTCTCGTCTCCGGTGACGCGGCGGACGAGGCGACGCTCGCCGACCTGCAGTTCGCCTGGCGCGCGATCCGCGCGGTGAAGTCGAACGCGATCCTGCTCGCCAAGGACGGCGCCGCGGTCGGTGTCGGCATGGGCCAGGTGAACCGTGTCGACTCGTGCTACCTCGCCGTGCGTCGCGCCGGTGACGAGAGGGCGAAGGGCTCGGTCGCGGCGTCCGACGCGTTCTTCCCGTTCGCCGACGGCCTGCAGATCCTGCTCGAGGCGGGGGTGCGGGCGGTGGTCGCTCCCGGCGGCTCGATCCGTGACGACGAGGTCATCGAGGCGGCGAAGGCGGCAGGCGTGACCATGTACTTCACCGGCACCCGCCACTTCTTCCACTGAGCGCGACCTCCCCAATCGAAAGAACACTCCGTCACGAACCCCAATCGAAAGAACACTCCGTCACCTGACAGCGGGCCTGCGCGGCTCCGTTGAACCGTGACGGAGTGTTCTTTCGATTGTCTGGGGTGACGGAGTGTTCTTTCGGTTGGTTGGTCAGCGGGTCCAGCGGTAGCCGGTGGGGTTGCCCTCGCCGAGGTCGACGATCGCAGCGACCGGGCCGCCGCCGTCGGGGCCCTGGTGCGCGGCCGACACCGACACGAACACCGCCGGGTCACCGGTCACCGAGGCCGTCACGCCGCCGACGCACGACTTGATCTGGCGGTGCCAGTGCACGTCGGAGTCGTCGAGCATGGCGTTGCGCCGACCGTGCACCTGGCCGTCCTGGCTCACCTCGCACTTGAGGAAGACGTTGACGAGGCGCCCGTCGATGTCGCTCGGGTGTGCCCGGTCGGGCAGCTCGAGGCCGGCGTCCTTGATCGCGGCCCAGATGCCGTCGGCGTCGAGGGCGTCCTGCATGACCGAGTGGCCGATGCGGTAGCGGCCGCCGACGCCGCGGGCGTTGCCGACCACGACGACCTGCGCCTGGTCGAGCTCGACACCGGACGAGCAGGACGCGACGGAGGAGAAGAGCGAGCGGTCGTGCATGATGTCGGCGTCGGTCGGCATCTCGATCTCACCGAGGGCGACGGCGATGCCGAGACCGGTCGTGCCGTTGGAGAGGTCCATCGACTCGTGGGTGTGCTCGGTCCAGACCTCGTGGCCGCGGGACTTCGCGTCACGGATCGTGTGGATCGTCAGCAGCGGAGTCTTGGTCTGGACGTAGTGCACGTCTGCCGGGTCGGTGATGCCGGCCCGCTCCATCGCGACCTTCACCGCGTCGGCGACCTTCTGCACCATCGCGACGTAGCCGATCTCCTCGGGCTTGATCGGCTCGCTCATCGCGAAACCGACGGTCAGCCGCGGCTCGTCGGACGGCTCGGCCTTGTCGGCGGGAAGGGTGGCGAAGATCGTCGCGTGCGGGCTGATGACGCCGTCGGTGCCGCCGGACCAGACGATCGGGACCTGCTTGACCTGGTCGGCTGGGGCGCCCTTCTCGACGAGCACCTCACGGAAGGCCCGGTCGGCGATGATGCGCGTGTAGTCGTTGACGCCACCGTTTCCCTCGGTCTTGCCGATGATGGCGATGACGCGGCTCGCCTCCATGACGCCGTCGTCGATGAGCTTGGCGAGCTCTGACGCGTCGGCGACCGAGTGGATGGGGACCTTGCGCACCTCAATGGCTTCGGGCACGTGAATCACCTTTCTCTTTCGGGGTTCTCGATGACGGTCCCGGTGTGGCCGTCGATGGCGGTTGCGAGCTGGTCGAGTGCCGTCACGATGGAGCGGCGGCCGCCGGCGCGCACGAAACGCATCGCGGCCTCGATCTTGGGGCCCATGGAACCCGAGGCGAAGTGGCCGGCGGCGGCATATGCCTCCATCTCGGCGAGGGTGACGCGACCGATGTCGTGGGCGTCGGGGGTGCCCCAGCCGGCGACGGCGTGGGCGACGTCGGTGGCGATGACGAGCACGTCTGCGCCGACCGCTCGGGCGAGCAGGGCGGCCGTGAGGTCCTTGTCGATGACGGCCTCGACGCCGTGGACCGCGCCGCCCTCGGTGCGGACGACGGGTATGCCGCCGCCGCCGGCCGCGACGACGACGTAGCCCGCGCCGAGCAGGGTGAGCAGCGTGTGCGTCTCGAGGACCTCGATCGGCTCCGGCGAGGCGACAACGCGTCGCCAGCCCTTGTCGCCGCGGTCCTCCCAGCGCTCGCCGTGGTCGATGAGCGTCTGGGCCTGCTCACGGGGCAGGAAGCGGCCGATCGGCTTGGTCGGGTGGGTGAAGCCGGGATCGTCGGCGGCCACGAGCGTACGCGTGACGAGCGCAGCGACGGGACGCTCGGCCCCGCGCGCGGCGAGGGCCGCCTCGAGCGTGTCGAGCAGGGTGAAGCCGATGGTGCCCTGCGTCTGCGCGCCGCACCAGTCGAGCGGGACAGGAGGCACGACGCTCGCGGCGAGCTCGTTCTTGACCAGGAGGTTGCCCACCTGCGGGCCGTTGCCGTGCGTCACGACGACCTCGTGGCCGGCCGCGACGAGGTCGGCGAGGTGCTGGCTGGCCATCGTGATCGCGGCCCGCTGGGCCTGGGGCGTCGCGCTGCCGTCGGGGCCGGTCATGGCGTTGCCGCCCAGCGCCACGAGCACCCTCATGGGGCGTCCTTGCCTGTCGGGGCCGTCGTCATGGCGTGAGCCTAGGGAGCGCGTGCGAGCGTGCGCGTTGTCACCTCCTGCCCAACCACGACGGCCGGATTGGCAGATGTGTGCGGCCTCGTGGCGGGTATCGCGTCCTTCGAGGTCGGCGGGTGGGTAGGGGAAGATAATGAAGCGAGACGAGGTCGTCGCGTCGCAGGTCCAGCCTGGAGGGGGTGGCACGTTGGGTGTCGGGGTGCTGCTGGCGGTCGTGGGCGCGATCCTGACCTTTGCGGTCAGGGCCAACACGACGGTCATCAACCTGCCGATCGCCGGCGTCATCCTCATGGTCGCCGGCGGGCTGCTGATCTGGCACGGCAGCAAGGGCCGCCGCCGCAAGCGCATCATCACGCGCGAGGAGGGGCCCAACGGCGTCACGAACACCGTGCGTCAGACCATCGAGGAACGCGACATCGACTGACCCTCGCTCGTGCGGGCTCAGTCCGGTGGCGACAGCGCCAGGGCCCAGGTGCGGGGCTCGCGGCCGAGGAGCCGGCGCAGGGTGTCGGCTTCGCCGACGAGACCATGGCGGTCGTATGCCGTGAACATCGCGAGCAGGTCGGCCCGGGCCTGCTCGGGCAGGCTCGCGCCCGGGCCGGTGGTCCAGCCCTCGAGCGGCACGTGCTCGGCCGTCACGTGGCGCCCGAGCACCTCCGAAGCCACCGCAGCCTGGTCGCGCACGCTGAGCACCTCGGGCCCGGCGAGCTCGTAGGTGAGGCCTTCGTGCCCGTGTCGGGTGAGCACCGTCGCCGCGCCCTCGGCGACGTCGTCGAGATCGACGTTGGTGAAGGGGGTGTCGAGCGAGTAGGGGACGGCGAGCCGGCCCGAGCGGGCCGCCTCGACGAGGTTCTGGTGGTAGGCGGCCGGGCGCAGCACCGTCGCGCGGGGCAGTGCGGCCCGCACCACGTGCTCGGCCTCTCCCTTGCGGAGGTGGTGCGGCATCGAGGCGTCGTCGGGGTGCAGCACGGAGTGGAACGCGAAGCGACCCACACCGGCCGCTGCCGCAGCTGCCGCCACGCGCCCGGCGATGGCCGCCTCGTCCGGATGGACGTTCGGGGCCAGGTGGTAGACGGCGTCGACCCCGTCGACCGCCTCGGTCAACCCAGCCCCGGTCTCGAGGTCAACGACCGAGATCGACTGGGCCCCAGCGGCATACGCCATGTTCTGTCTGTCGGCGGACCGCACGGCAGCGCGGACGGCGATGCCGCGTGAGGCCAGGGCACGCGTGACGGCGCGACCGGTCTTGCCGGTCGCGCCGATCACCAGGACGGTCATCGCTCACACCCAGTCGACGTCCGCTGCGTGCTGGCCGGCCGCGAGGGTCGCGTAGCCGGGGCCGCGGTCGAAGAACGGCTGCTCGGCAGCGCGTTCGGCACGCAGCTGCGTGCGCAGGGCGTCCGACGCGGCCGCGTCTACCGACGGCTCGTCCTTGGGGCCGCTCGCGACCACGCCGTAGTCGCTGCGGGCTCCGTCGAACGAGACCTTGCCCCAGCGCAGGTCGCGCTCGACCTCGTCGTAGGGACGCTCGAGCGGGTCGCCCCAGCCGCCGCCGCCCGTCGTGCGGATGCGGATGACCTGGCCGGCCTTGACGACCTCGGCGTCGGCGAGGGCGTCGACGGTGCGCTCGTCGGGACCGCCGACGTCGACGGTGACCTCGAAGGGGCGACCGGCCTTGCCGCCCTTGACGCCCCAGCAGGCGAGGATCGACCGGTCGGCGATCGACATGAAGTTGGCGTCCTTGAGCATGCGGATGTGCTTCTCGTAGCCGAGGCCGCCGCGGTGTCGGCCGGCGCCGCCGGAGTCGACGGCGAGGCCGAGGCGCTCGACGATGAAGGGGAAGCGGCTCTCGGTGAACTCGGTCGGCAGGTTGCGGCTGTCGGGCACGACGTGGATCGTGTCCTCGCCGTCGGCGTAGTAGCGCCCGCCCGAACCGCCGCCGAGCACCTCGCGCATGAGGTAGTCGTTGCCGTCGCGGTCCTTGCCGTAGACGCCGGTGTAGCGGATCGTCTCCTGGTCGGCGGGCATCTTGCCGTCGACGGCCTTGGCCACGACGCCGGCGAGCACGCCGAGCAGGCGCAGGATGACGAACGTGCGGGCGTTCGTGGGCGCCGGGTAGATCGGGGTGAGCAGCGTGCCCTTCTCGGGGAACTTCATCTCGATGAGCGGCACGATGCCCTCGTTGACGTCGAGCTCGGCCATCCGCTCGGGAGTGTCGGCGAGGTTGCGGAGGATCGGGGCGAGCCACTTCTTGAGGAAGTTGCCGCCGACGTAGTCGCCGCAGTGGTTGATCGGCCCCTTCGCCTGCTTGGCGGTGCCGGTGAAGTCGATGATCAGTTTGGGGCCGCCGTCGCCGGGGCCGGGGCCGCCGGTCGAGACCTTCGTCAGGGTGATCCGCTGCGTGTGCAGCATCGGCTCGTCGACGCCGTCGTGCTCGGCATAGTCCTCCCAGACGTACGTGCCGTCGGGGATCTTGCTGAGGATCTCGCGGCGGTAGGTCTCCGTCGTCTTGTCGAGGATCGCGTCGAAGGCCGCCTCGATGGTGTCGCGGCCGTAGCGCTCGAAGAGCTCGGACAGGCGGCGCGCACCCATGAGGCAGGCGGAGCACTCGGCGTCGAGGTCGGCGGCGAGGCTGTCGGGCATGCGGCTGTTGCGCGTCATGATGCGCAACGCCGCCTGGTTGGGAACTCCCTTGTCCCACAGCTTGATCGGCGGGACGGACAGACCCTCCTCGAAGACGGTCTGGGCGTTGCTCGGCATCGAGCCAGGCACGGCGCCGCCGATGTCGTCATGGTGCCCGAACGCCTGGACGAATGCGACGACCTCGCCGCCGGAGAAGACCGGCACCGTGACGCAGAGGTCAGGCAGGTGCCCGATGCCGCCCTCGGACTCGTAGACGTCGTTGTGGAAGAAGACGTCGCCCTCGCTCATCTCGGTGAGCGGGAAGTCGCGGGCGATTGGGTGCACGAGCGCGCTGTAGGAGCGGCCGGTGAGCTTGCGCAGCTGGCGGTCGTGGATGCCGGCGCGGAAGTCGTGCGCGTCGCGGATCATGGGCGACCGGCTGGTGCGGGCGATCGCCGTCTCGACCTCCATCTCGACGCTCGCGAGGGTGCCCTCGACGATCTCGACGAGGATCGGGTCGACGGTCGTGCCCTCCGGGGTGAGGCGGTTGCCGTGCTCGTATGCCGTGGGGAGCCCTGCAGGGTTCGGTGCAGGAGCGTCGTGGCCGGGGGTGCCGACCGTGGACCCGTGGGATCCGGTGGCGGCGTCGACGGGCGCGAGCCGGGTGGCGGCGGTCTGGCAGGAGAAGCACATCTCAGGCCTCCTTGGTGTCGTCTGCGGCAGCGGACTTTGTGATGACGAGGTTGCCGAGCGTGTCGACGCGGACGACGAAGCCGGGGTGGACGGGGACGGTCGAGCCGAACTCCTCGACGATCGCGGGGCCGTGCACCGTGTCGCCCGCGAGGAGGTCGGGGCGCCACCACACGTCGGTGTCGACGTAGCCGGCGTCGGCGTCGAAGCAGACGGGCCGCACGCTGCGGTGAGCGCGCTCACGGACGTCGGCTGCGCCGGCCCCGTCGGCGCTCGCGAGGTCGCGCAGCTCCGGGCGCGTGATGGGGCCGACGCCGGTGACCCGGAGGTTGACCCACTCGACCTGCTGCGTGGGGTCGCTGCGGAAGTCGTAGCCGTAGAGGGCGCGGTGCTCGTCGTGGAAGCGAGAGGCGACGTCGGCGGCATACGCCTCGTCGACCTCGCCCTCGGGCGCGGCGACGCGCACCTCGTAGGCCTGGCCGAAGTAGCGCAGGTCGACGGTGCGGGT
Organism: Terrabacter sp. 2RAF25; assembly: GCF_052115265.1. Taxonomy (NCBI): domain Bacteria; kingdom Bacillati; phylum Actinomycetota; class Actinomycetes; order Micrococcales; family Intrasporangiaceae; genus Terrabacter; species Terrabacter sp. 2RAF25. Next base: position 140,449 of record NZ_JBFRGJ010000007.1, on the reverse strand, counting down.
GTAACGGTGCTCCTCCGCCGGGAAGCCTTCTGCGTCAAGGGCGCTCGATGCCTTCGAGGTGAGGTCGTCGAACGTCTTCTGCACTGCGGCGTGGTCGAGCGAGGAGTGTCGCGCCACGGAGGTCTGGACGTAGTCGTTCTTGACGTCAACGGTGAGCAGGCCGAAGGCGGAGACGTTGCCGGGGTTCTGCGGCACGACGACGCCGGCGAGTCCGAGGATGTCGACGAGGCGGCAGGCGAGCAGCGAGCCGGACCCGCCGAAGGTGGCGAGCATGAAGTCGCGCACGTCGAGGCCGCGCTTGACGCTCACCTGGCGCAGGGCGTTGGCCTGGTTCCACGCCGAGATCTCGAGGATGCCGGTGGCGCAGCGCTCGAAGTTGAGCCCGAGGCGGTCCGCGAGGGCCTGGACGCCGGTGCGGGCGGCGTCGATGTCGAGCGGGATCTCGCCGCCGAGCAGGTGCGGGGGGATGCGGCCGAGGGTCACGTGGGCGTCGGTGATCGTCGGCTCGGTGCCGCCCTTGGCGTAGCAGAGGGGGCCGGGGTCGGCGCCCGCGGACTGCGGGCCGACCTTGAGCGAGCCCTCGGGGGAGACCCACGCGATGGAGCCGCCGCCGGCACCGACGGTGACGACGTCGATCATCGGGATCTTGCTCGGGTAGGCCCCGACGCTGCCCTCGGTCGTCAGGGTCGGCTCGCCGCCGAGCACGACGGAGACGTCGGTCGACGTGCCGCCGCCGTCGCAGGTGAGCACCTTGTCGAAGCCGGCGCGGCTGGCGATGAGCCCGGCGCCGAGGGCACCCGCGGCAGGGCCGGAGAGGACCGTCGTGATCGGCTGGTGCACGACCTCGTCGGCCGAGAGCACGCCGCCGTTGGACTTCATGATGTAGAAGGGCAGTTTCTCGCTGCTGCTGACGAAGTCGTCGAGGCGCTGGTGGATGTTCGCGACGTAGCGGCTGACATTGGGCTTGACCGCAGCGTCGACGAGGGTCGTCATCGAGCGCTCGTACTCCCGGTACTCGCGCAGCACCTCAGAGCTGATCGAGACGATCGCCTCCGGGTGCTCGCGGCGCAGCACCTCGCGCATGGCGAGCTCGTGGCTGTCGTCGGCGTACGAGTGCAGCAGGCAGACGCCGATCGTGGTGATGCCGCGCTCCTTGAACCACCGCGCCACGGCGACGGCGCCGTCCTCGTCGAACGGGCGGATCTCGTTGCCCTCGAAGTCCATCCGGCCGCCGACGGTCTTGACGTAGTCGGCGGGGACGATGCGCGGTGGCTTGACCCAGAAGTAGGAGTTGCCGTAGCCGTCGGGCACGGCCTGGCGGGCGATCTCGAGGATGAACTCGTAGCCCTCGGTCGTGATGAAGCCGAGCGCCTCGACCTTGCCCTCGAGCAGCTTGTTCGTCGCGACGGTAGTGCCGTGCGAGACGGCGCTGATGTCGTCGCCGCTCGCGCCCATCAGGTCGAGCACCTTGCGCACCCCGGCGAGGAAGCCGTCGGCGGGGTTGCTCGGGGTCGACGGCGTCTTCGTCGTGACGAGCTCTCCGGAGTCCTCGTCCAGTGCGACGACGTCGGTGAACGTGCCGCCCGTGTCGATGCCGATGCGAATCCGGCGGCCTGCGGGGATGCCTGCTGTCATGGTGAGGATTCAACCCGCGGGACCCACTCCGAGGCGTTGGCACATGGTGCCAACGAACCCGGGTCTCCGCGTCAACCCTCGACAGTCGTGTGTCCGGGCGGCCTGGCGGTGTCGAGGACGCGCGCTCGGCTCCGTCGAGGGGGTGAGCGTGCCACGCTGGGCACGCCCGAACCCAAGGAGAGAGCACCATGGCCAAGTACCTCATCGGCGTCGACTTCCAGGCAGGCCCCGACGAGACCCCGATGTCCGAGTGGGGGCCCGCAGAGGTCCAGGCGCACCTCGACTACTACGGCGCCCTCAACGACGAGCTCGTCGCGAGCGGTGAGCTCGTCGACACCACGATCCTCACGGGCCCCGACCTCGCCAAGATCGTCACGTCCGACGGGGGCGCACCGGTCGTCACCGACGGCCCGTTCCAGGAGTTCAAGGAGTGGCTCGCCGGCTACCAGATCGTCGAGGTCGACACCGAGGAGCGGGCGCTCGAGATCGCCGCTCGGGTGTCCGCCGTGCCGGGCCGCGGCGGCCGGCCGACGCAGCAGCCGATCCACGTGCGCCAGATCATGGAGCAGGCGCCGGCGGACACCGAGCAGATGGACGCGTTCCTGCGCACGACGGGGGCGGCCGGCTGAGCACTGCGCCCACGCTCGACGGCCTCCTGCGCGCCCTCGCGCCGCAGGTCGTCGGCATCGTCAGCCGCCGCTTCGGCGACTTCGACTCCGCCGAGGACGCCGTGCAGGAGGCGCTGCTCACGGCGTCGCAGCGCTGGCCGGTCGACGGCCTGCCTGACGAGCCGCGTGCGTGGCTGGTGCGGGCTGCGTCACGGCGGCTCGTCGACCTGTGGCGCAGCGACGGGTCGCGGCGGGAGCGGGAGGCCAGGGTCGTGGCGTGGGACGTGCCGGCATCCGACCCGGTCGACCGCGACGACAGCCTCACCGTGCTGCTCATGTGCTGCCACCCGTCGCTGACGCCCGCGTCGGCGATCTCCTTGACGCTGAGGGCGGTCGGCGGTCTGACGACGGCCGAGATCGCGCGCGCCTTCCTCGTGCCCGAGGCGACGATGGCGCAGCGGATCAGCCGGGCGAAGGCGACGATCCGCGCCTCCGGCGATCCCTTCCGTATGCCGTCCGCCACCGACCTCGACGCCCGTCTGGTCTCGGCCCTCCACGTCCTCTACCTGCTCTTCAACGAGGGCTACACCGGCACGCGCGGCGCCGACCTGCAGCGGGTCGAGCTGAGCCGCGAGGCGATCCGTCTGACGCGGCTGGTGGTGGCCGCTGCGCCGTCGCATGCAGAAGGGATGGGGCTGCTCGCGCTCATGCTGTTGCTCGAGGCCCGATCGCCCGGGCGCACCGACGACCGGGGCGACCTCGTCCCGCTGCCGCAGCAGGACCGTTCGTCGTGGGACGCCGGCATGGTCGCCGAAGGGCTCGCCCTGCTCGACCGCGCGACAGCGCTCGGCGCTGTGGGGGAGTACCAGCTGCAGGCCGCCATCGCGGCCACGCACGACCGCGCGTCGACGGCCGACCAGACCGACTGGCGCGAGATCGTGACGCTCTACGGCCTGCTGGAGCAGGTGACGGGCAGCCCCGTCGTCACGCTCAACCGCGCGGTCGCGGTCGCCATGGTCGACGGGCCGCTCGCCGCCATCGAGGTCGTCGACACGGTCGAGGATCGCCTCGGCGGCACGCACCGGTGGCTCGCCGTCCGGGGTCAGCTGCTCGAGATGGCCGGGGAGACGGCGGCGGCGGCCGTCGCGCTCGACGCTGCCGCGGGCCTCGCGACGAACGACGCCGAGCGACGGCACCTGTCCGGCCGCGCCGCCGCCCTCCGCAGCCCTCCGCCGCCACTGACACGCCAATCGAGAGAACACTCCGTAACGCGCGATGGGTGACGGAGTGTTCTCTCGATCGGGACGTGCCTGATCGAGAGAACACTCCGTCCGCGGTGCGCTCAACGGGTCCCGAGCAGGGTTTCGGCCTCGTCGGCGGCAGAGGGGCGGGTCCGGGCCTCCTCGGCGAGCACGGCGGCGAACGTCCTTGCCGCGACGGCATACTGCTCGTCCTCCAGCACGAGGCGGACCGCACTCGCGATCTGCTCGGGGGCTGCGGACGCGCGCACCCGCACTCCGGCACCCAGCCGGAGCACGCGTACGGTGTCGTCCTTCTGGTCCCGCCCCATCGGGATGCAGACGAGCGGGACCCCGGCGGCGAGCGAGCGCATGACCGTGCCGTGTCCGGCGTGGGTGACCACCGCGGCCGTACGCCGGAGCACCTGCTGGTGCGACGCAGCCCGGACCACCTGCACGTTCGGCGGCGCGGTGACTCTCGCGGGGTCCACGGCGCGTCCGGTGGTGACCAGGCCCCGCACGGGCAGCCGGCCGAGGGCGGCGCAGATGCGGTTCAGCGTCTCGGCTTGGTCCTGGTGGACGGAGCTCAGGCCCACGAGCACGAGGGGTCGGGGGTCGTCGGAGGGGTCGGCGGAGGGGTCGTCGGAGGGGTCGTCCCAGCGCGCCGCCCAGCTGGGGTCGTCGAGCTGCGGGCCGACGTAACGGACGTTGCTCGGTAGGTGAGGGGTGGAGAAGTCGAAGGACGGGCTCGTGAGCACCAGCACGGCGTTCGCGTGGTCGAGCATGCCCAGCAGCTCGTCCACCGGGGCGAGGCCGTATGCGGCACGAACTGCGTTGAGCTGCTTGGTCATTCCTGCCGACACCCTCCGAATCGTGGCGAGAGCGACCGCATCGCGCGCTCGACCCAACGGGTTGCGGGACGGTGACCAGCCGGTGCCGAACGGCGGGAGTCCGCGGGTGGGCCGGGCGTAGATATTGGCCATCAGGGCCGCGAAGGGCAGCCGCGTCGCCTCCGCGCCGATGACCATGCCGGGCACCGTGCCCTCGACGAGCACCGCGTCTGCGCCGTGCCGGTGCGCTGCGTCGATCACGTCGCGGGCGAAGAACCCCGCCGGCCCGACGAGCACCCGCTCCCGGATCCGACGCAGTCGTCGCAGCGGGCTGCCGGTCTCGAACTCGGTGATCATCCTGGTCTGGTCGTCGACGGAGGTGATCTGGGGCGCCGTCTGCCACGGCACGTAGTCGCAGCCCGCCGCCCGCGCCACGTCCTCTGCGGTGGGATCTGCGAGGACGAGCACGTCGTGCCCGCGACGCACCAGCTCGGCCGCGACGCCCATCATCGGCGGAAGGGTGCCACCGGCGTCGATGGCAACCATGAGGAACCGTCCTGGACCCGCGTGCGCGGCGGGGGCGGTCGAGCTCACCGCCTCCATCGCCGCGTCCTCGGAGTGCGGCGTACTCGACCTTGCATGGTGAACCCCCCGATGCACGGGCAGCCCCCGGTCAGCCCCGGAGGGCGCGCCTTCCAGTGTCCCAGCGCGCGATGCGCTCCGCCGCCGAACCGCAGTTTCGCGGAAGAACGCACACCCGGCCCCAATCGAGAAAGCGATTCGTCCGGTGCGGGAGCGGACGGAGTGTTCTTTCGATCGGGATGATCTTCGGCCGGAGAGTGCTCTTGACTCGCGACTACTCTGCGATGCAGAGTGTCTCCACCGGGCGCACAGGGGCGCCCCTCCTCAGGAGGCACGCATGGACACCTCGGGCAACGCCGCATCACCAGGACCGTCTGCCGGCCTCGACCCCGACGAGGCACGCCGCCTCCTCGAGGGCACCGAGGGCGTGCGACGCGCGGCACGGGCCGACGCCCAGGGCCTCGCGATCCCGCTGGTCGTCCTCGGCGTCCTCACCATCGGGTACGCGGTCCTCACGTACATCCAGCAGAACGTCCTCTTCTCGGACCTCGGTCCGGGACAGTCGCGAAGCAGCACCGACGGCGAGCTGGCCTTCTCGCAGTTCGTCGACAACTACTGGGCACGGGTCGGCGCTGTCGGACTCGTCGTCATCGGCGTCTGCTTCGCCGTCCGCAGCCGACGTCTCGGGGCAGGCGCCGGTGCCGGCGCCTGGGTTGCGGGCGGAGTGGGTCTCTTCGTCCTGGCGACTTTCGGGCTGCCGTTCTCGCCGTTCGGCTTCGTCGGGATGTTCGGCATCGTCGGTTTCATGGCGCCGACGGCCTTCATCGGCATCGCGCTGCTGCTCATCGCCCGGCGGCGACGCGACCCCCGCCTCGCGCTCTGGGTCGTCGTGTTCGGGGTCGTCGTGACGCTGGCACACCTCGGGTTCTTCACCAACCGTTTCGGCGACCTGCTCGGTCTCGTGGGACTCTCGGACGCCGTCTCCGTGAACGCGATCGTCCAGGCCGACACCGTGGTCCTGGCCGCCTTGGGGCTCGCTCTGATCGTGGTCGCGGCGCGCAGTTGGCGTGCCAAGGGAGTTCGGCGACCTGCAGCGGAGCCGGTGACGTCGTGACGCCCCGAGATGCGCCGTCAGGGGCTACGTCCGGTGACGCGCCCGTCGACGAGACTCCGCACCCGACCAGCGGTCTCAACGACGTCGTCCACCAGAAAGCGCGTCTCGGCATCCTCGCCGTGCTCGCCGAGACCGAGCGTGCCGACTTCACCTACCTCAAGTCGATGCTCGAACTCACCGACGGCAACCTCGGCCGACACATCGAGGTGCTCGCCGGCAGCGGGCTCGTGCACGTCGAGAAGGGGTATGCCGGCAAGCGCCCCCGCACGTGGGTGACCATCACGCGCGCCGGACGGCATGCCCTCGCAGAGGAGATGGCAGCGATCCGTGAGCTGCTCCGTCGCTTCGAAGGAAGCGAACCACCCACTCCCTGAGGGGCGGGAAGTGGGCACTCGATGGGAGGTGGGCGCTCTCGAGGGGGCGCACACGGCATACCTGATGAGGTATGCCGTGTGCCTGGGTCGCAGACTCAGCCGGCCTCGCCGCGGTGGATCGGCGCGTGCGGGAACGGCGTCTCGGCGGCGCCCTCGAGCTCGGCCCGGTGGTTGCGGATGAGGTCGAGGTTGCGGTCGCGCAGGTGGTCGAAGGCCTGGCCGACGTTCGAGCCCGGGGTCAGCGACGCCAGCGCCTCGGCCGGGTCGAGGCGGGCCGTGACCCAGCCCGGGTGCGTCGCCGCCTTGGCCACGATGTGGCCGACCGGGGTGACGATGTGCGAGTTGCCGAAGTAGAGCACGCCGGCCGGGTCCTGACCCACCGCGTTGGCACCGATGACGTAGACGTGGTTGTCGTAGGCGCGGGCCCGCGAGGTGAGGTCCCAGATGTCGGCCGAGCGCAGGAGTGCGGACGGGCGGCAGATGACCTCGGCGCCCTGCACCGCCTGGATGCGGGAGAGCTCGGGGTAGTCGCCGTCGAAGCAGATGATCATGCCGATGCGACCGAGGTCGGTGTCGCACACCGTGACGGTGTCGCCCGGCGTGACCCACCCACCGCCGGTGACGATCTCGGAGCAGAACGGGTGCGTCTTGCGGTAGACGCCGAGCACCTCGCCCGCCGGGTCGATGAGCACCGACGAGTTGTAGACGACGCCGCGCTCGGGCCCGCGCTCGTAGGTGCCGACGCAGAGGTGCACGCCGAACTCGCGGGCAACCGCCTGGAACGGCTCGGTCATCGCGCCGGGCAGCTCGGTGACGAGGTCCCAGAGCTCCTCCTTGGAGCAGCCGGGCGTGAAGCCGGTCGTCGCGGTCTCGGGCAGCACGACGAGCTCGGCGCCGGTGGCCTCCACGCAGCGGCGCGTCATCTCGACGCAGGCCTCGATGTTGGCCGAGATCGTCTCGTGCGAGAGCTTCTCGGGCGCGGGTGCCGCCTGCACGGCGGCGGCGGTGAAGGCGCGCATCGTCAGCCCCTCCCGATCGCCCAGCCGACGAGCACGCCGACGACCGCGACCACGCCCCCGGTGACGACCCCGAGGGCGTAGTCGCGAACTCTGGACCCCTCGGCGGGGGTGGGCCGGCCGGCATACACGGTTCCCGCGCCGCTCGGCTGGGCGGCGACGGCACCGCCAGGTATGCCGGGTGCTGCCGCGGGTGGCCCGGCTGCGGCGCCGATCGGGGCGGCAGCGGCGGCCGGACGGGCGCCGGCGATGTCGGCGTCGACCGCCGAGAAGAACTGTCCTGCCATCTTCTTCGTGACACCGGCCAGCATGCGCTGCCCGACCCCGCCGATGACGCCACCCACCGCGGCGTCGGCGTCGTAGGTGAGGTCGGTGCCGCCCGAGGCTCCGGGCGCGAGCCGCACGACGACGTCGGCGTCGACGGTGCCGGGTGCGCCGGCGCCGGAGGCCTTCATCGTGAAGGAGTCGGGGTGCTGCGGGTCGCGCAGCGAGACCTCGCCGTCGTAGGTGCCCTTGATCGCGGCCACGCCCGCGGTCACCGTCATGGCGTAGTGGTCGGGTCCGACCTCGGTGAGGCGCTCGCAGCCGGGGAGGCATCGGGCGAGGACGGCCGGGTCGTGGAAGGCGTCCCAGACCTGCTGGGGTTCGGACGCGAGGGTCGCGGATCCGGAGATCTTCATGACGTCGGCTCCTTCGATGACGTGCTGGGCGTGCGCGGGGCGCTGGGCGTGCTGGGCGCGCCCTGGTGGGTGAGGTTGCGGTGCAGCGACGGGATCTCGCCGGCGGCGTGGCGGCGGCGCAGCTCCCACAGCTCGCTGGGAGAGATGGGCATGCGGGTGATCGGGAAGCCCTCGGCGTCCTCGATGGCAGAGGCGATGACGGCCGTCACCGGGATGCATCCGGCCTCGCCGGCCCCCTTGATGCCCAAGGGGTTCAGCGGTGACGGCGTCTCCAGGTGGTCGGCCTCGATGGTCGGCACCTCGGAGGCGTAGGGCATGAGGAAGTCCATGAAGCTCGCGTTGAGCAGCTGCCCCGACTCGTCGTAGGCCATCCGCTCGTAGAGCGCGCCGCCGACGCCCTGCGCGACGCCGCCGTGGACCTGGCCCTCGACGATCATCGGGTTGATCATCGTGCCGCAGTCGTGGATGACGCAGTAGCGCAGGATCGTGATCTCGGCCGTGACCGGGTCGGTCTCGACGATCGCGGCGTGCATGCCGTTGGCGAAGGTCGCCTGGGTGGGGGAGTAGAAGCCCTTGCCCTCGAGGCCGGGCTCCTCGCCCTCGGCGACCGGCGGCTTGTCGGGGTCGAACGTTCCGGCGAACTGCGTTGCGGCACGGGCGGCTTCGTCGAATGCATACCGGAGGGGGTTGGACAGCACCGATACCGTGCCGAGGCTCATCGACGTCGTCGGGGCGCCCTTGACGCGGACGGTGCCCTCGACGATCTCGAGGTCGTCGGGCGACACCTCGAGCGCGTCGGCGGCGATGCGCAGCGCTTTCTCACGCACCTTGCGGGTGGCGATCGCGATGGCGCTGCCGCTCATGACGGCAGCCCGCGACGCGAACGTGCCGACGGCATACGGCATCTTGCGGGTGTCGCCGGTGGTGACGTGGACGTCCTCGAGGCGGACGCCGAGCTCCTCGGCGACGATCTGCGCGAAGACGGTCTCGTGCCCCTGGCCCTGCGAGGTGAGCCCGGTGGACACGTTGACCCGGCCGCTCGTCTCGACCTGGATGTGGCCGCCCTCGTAGGGGCCGACGCCGGTTCCCTCGACGTAGCAACCGATTCCGAGCCCGACCTTGCGGCCCTCGGCCTCGGCCTTCCTTCGGTGTTCGGCGAAGTCGTCCCAGCCGACGAGCTCCTTGAGCTTGGCCAGGCTCGCGGGGAAGTCGCCGGAGTCGTACTTCAGCGGTCGGCCGTCCTGGAAGAGCAGGCCGTGGTCGTAGGGCATCTCGCTCGGGAGGATGAAGTTGCGCGATCGCACCTCGGCGCGGTCGAGGCCGAGCTCGTCGGCGATGGCGTCCATCGTGCGCTCCATCGCGAAGCAGCCCTGCGGGCGGCCGGCGCCCCGATAGGGCGTCACGAGAACGGTGTTCGTGTAGAGCGACCAGAACTCGACGCGGTACGCGCCGGGCTTGTAGGGCCCGAGCAGCTGGGTCGAGGTGATGATCGGGACGATGATGCCGTAGGGGGTGTAGGCGCCGTTGTCGTGCCAGAAGCGCACGTCGAGCCCGAGCACGCGGCCGTCGTCGTCGAAGCCGACGGTGACCTGCTGCAGCTGGCCACGCTCGTGCGCCGAGCTGATGAAGTGCTCACGGCGGTCCTCGGTCCACTTGACCGGCTGGCCCAGCAGCCTTGCCGCCCAGGGGACGAGCACCTCCTCGGGCCACGGGTGCATGATCTTGACGCCGAAGCCGCCGCCCACGTCGGGGGCGATGCACTCGACCTTGGCGAGCGGCAGGTCGAGCTTGGCCGCGACGGCGGCTCGCACGCCGGTCGAGGTCTGGGTCGAGGAGTACATCCGCAGCTCGCCCCGCTCGCGGTCCCAGCGGGCATAGACGCCCTTGCCCTCCATCGGCATGCAGGCGCTGCGCTCGATGTCGAGCTCGAGGGTCAGGGTGTGCGGCGCGGATGCGAGCGCCGCCTCGACGTCACCGACCTCCTGGAGCATGTGTGCCGAGACGTTGCCGGGCACGTCGTCGTGGACGAGCCGCTCGCCGTCGCGTGCCGCCTCGATGCCCACGACGACGGGCAGCTGCTCGTAGGTGACCCGGATGCGCTGACAGGCGTCCTCGGCGACGTAGCGGTCGGTGGCGACGACCATCGCGATGGGCTCGCCGACGTGGTTGACCTCGTCGCGCGCGAGCGCGTAGCCGGTGCGGCCGTGGGTCAGGGTCGGGTGCGGGATGAGCAGCGGCAGCGGCTCGCCGACACGACCCGGGAGGTCCTCGTGCCCGTAGATGCCGATGACGCCGTCGATGTCGATGGCGTCGGACGCGTCGATGTCGACGATGCGGGCGTGGGCGTGGGGGCTGCGCACGAAGGCGGCAGCCAGGGCGTCGTGGCCGAGGTCGTCGAGGTAGCGGCCGCCGCCGGTGACGAGCCGCGGGTCCTCCTTGCGCTTGATGGGCGCACCGAACATCTGGGTCGTCACGAGCGCTCCCCCGCGGTCTCGTCAGAGGCTCGCTCGGTCTTGATCTCGGTCTTGATCTCGGCCGCGCGGAGCACGCTCTTGACGATGTTCTGGTAGCCGGTGCAGCGGCAGAGGTTGCCCGAGATCGCCTCTCGCGCCTGCTCGCTCGTCGGCGAGGGGTTCTCGTTGAGGTAGGCCGTGACGGTGGTCAGGAAGCCCGGCGTGCAGAAGCCGCACTGCAGGCCGTGGCACTCGGCGAACGCCTGCTGCACCGGGTTCATCGACTCGCCGGTCGGGGCCACACGGGCGTCGGGTGCGGTGCACAGCCCCTCGACGGTGGTGATCGCGTGGTCCTGCGCCGTCACCGCGAACATCAGGCACGAGCGCATCGGCGCGCCGTCGACGAGCACCGTGCAGGCGCCGCAGACGCCGTGCTCGCAGCCGACGTGCGTTCCCGTGAGCTCGAGGTCGTGACGGAGGAAGTCGGAGAGCAGGCGTCGCGCGGGCACGCGAGCCGACCGGCGTATGCCGTTGACCGTGACCGTCACGTCGTGGAGCGTCTCGCTGGCGGTGTCGGTCATCGCCGTCCCTCCTCCCCGCCGAACGCAGCGTTCGACGGTGAACTCAGTGTTGTAACAGGGTTTTCGAGATCGAACGCAGCGTTCGGTGCGGAGGTTCGGGTCGAGCTGCCTTCGGGGGATTGGGCGGCGTGGGCGGTGGCCTGGGGGAGGACGCGTCGGGTCAGCTCGGTGACGAGCATGCGGCGGTACTCGGCGGTGGCGTGGATGTCGCCCTCGGGGTCGACGTGTGCGTGCACCGCCTCGGCAGCGGCGTCGACGGCCGCCCCCCACGCGCTGCCGGCCGGCTCGACACCCTCGAGCGCAGGCCCGAGGTCGAGCACCGAAGGCACGTCGGTGACGGAGACGAACGAGGCGCGAGCGCCCGACACGACGCCGTCGGTCACGGTCACGGCCACGCCGACGCCGGCCATCGCGTAGTCGCCGTGCCGACGGGCGGCCTCGACGAAGGCCGTCCCCGTGCCGGCAGCGAAACGCCGAAAGCGCACGGCGACGGCGAGCTCCTCAGCGGCGAGGGAGGTCTCGAGCGCACCGAGGAAGAAGTCGCCCCAGGGGATCTCGCGCGAACCGGACGGGCCGGCCACCTCGACGACACCCTCGGTGAGGGCGAGGATCGCGGGCATCTCGCCGGCGGCGTCGGCGTGTGCGATGGAACCGACCGTGGTGCCGCGGTTGCGGATCGCCGGGTGGGCGACGTTGACGAGCGCCTGGCGCAGGAGGGGGAGGGCGGCATACGCCTCCTCGGACCGCTCGAGGCCGGCGTGGCGCACGAGGGCGCCGACGCGTACGGCCCCGGGGGTCACCTCGATGCCGTCCAGGCCCGCGACGCGGTTGATGTCGACGAGGTGGGCCGGCGAGGCCAGGCGCATGTTGAGGATCGGGATCAGGCTCTGCCCGCCCGCGAGGACCTTGCCGTCGTGGCCGACCTCGGTCAGGACGGCGACGGCTTCCTCGACGCTGAGGGGAGCGTGGTGCTCGAAGGGGGCGGGCTTCACCGAACTGATCCTGCCTTCCGATCCGGCTTCGTACTAGTGATGGTTGTGCATCGCTGACCGTGCGCTTTTGGCAACTCTTGCCCTGAACGGCCGTGGGCCCCCGACTCGGTGTCGAGGGCCCACGGCGGCGTGCGGTGCGTCGTGCTGGGGTGCGGTCAGCGGCGGCGCAGGTCGGGGCCGTTCGGCTCGTCCTGGTAGAGGTCGTCGATGCCGTCGCTGTCGCCGTACTCCGCCTTGCCGAGCGCGATCATCGTGCCTCCCGCAGCGTCCGCTCGTAGTCGCAGGTCGTGCGGCGCGACCGAACGGGCGAGGTGGTAGGCGCCGACCGCGACGATCGTGCCGAGGGCGATGCCGCCGAGGGTGAAGTTGTCGGTGAACTTCAGCTCGACGTTGCCGATGCCGATGATGATGCCGGCGGCGACCGGAACGAGGTTGATCGGGTTGCCGAAGTCGACCCCGTTCTCCTTCCAGATCTTCGCGCCGAGCAGGCCGATCATGCCGTAGAGCACGACCGTGATGCCGCCGAGCACGCCACCGGGCACCGACGAGACGAGCGCGCCGAACTTCGGCGAGAGGCCGAAGAGGATCGCGACGGCGGCGGCCACGTAGTACGCGGCCGTCGAGTAGACGCGGGTCGCGGCCATGACACCGATGTTCTCGGCGTACGTGGTCGTCGGCGAGCCACCGACGGAGGTGGCGATCATCGTGCCGATGCCGTCGGCGGCGATGGCGCGGCCCATGTAGGGGTCGAGGTCGGTCTTCGTCATCTCGGCGACGGCCTTGACGTGTCCGGTGTTCTCGGCGATGAGCGCGATGACGGCCGGCAGCACGAGCAGGATCGCCGCGACCGAGAACGACGGCAGGTGCACGCCGACGAGGGCCTTGCCGTCGGGGCCGAGGTCACCCGTCGAGGGCGGGAAGCCGAACCACGGCGACGAGGCGATGTTGTCGAAGTTGGTGCGGAAGTGCGTCGTCACCTTGCCGGCGCCGGCGTCGAAGCTCGTGATCTGGCCGAAGGCCTTGTCGAAGACCCACGAGATGATGAAGCCGAAGATCAGCGCGAGGAAGACCGCGATGCGCGACACGAAGCCCTTGAAGGCGACGGCGCAGATGATCGTGAAGAGCATGACGAGGATCGCGACCCACTGGTCCTGCGGCCAGTAGATGCCGGCGACCACCGGTGCGAGGTTGAAGCCGATGAGCATGACGACCGCGCCGGTGACGACCGGCGGCAGCACCTTGTGCAGGATCGACGACCCGAGGAAGTGGATCGTGATGCCGACGAGCGCCAGCACGAGGCCCGAGACCAGGATCGCGCCCGTGACCTCCTGCGACGTGCCGCCCTGCGCGCGGATCGCCGCGACACCGCCGACGAAGCTCGCGGACGTGCCGAGGTAGCTCGGCACCTTGCCCTTGACGATGAGCAGGAAGCAGACCGTCGCGATGCCGCTCATCAGGATCGCGAGCTGCGGGTTGAGTCCCATGACGAGCGGGAAGACGAAGGTCGCCCCGAACATCGCCACGACGTGCTGGGCGCCGAGGCCCACCGTCTTGCCCCACGACAGACGCTCGTCAGGCGCAACGACGTCGTCGGGGCCCATCGTCCTGCCGTCCCCGTGTAGTTTCCAGCCCAAAGCCATTCCGACTCCTATGGTTGCCGCACCTGGTGATGCGGGTCACTTCCCACTCCGGGATGGGCGAAAACTACTCCCACAACAGGGGATTGCGTTCGTCAAACGTTGATACACGCCGACGGCGTTGTGCTGGCACTTGCTGACGTATGCCGTCTGTCCGGGTTGTCCGGTTGTTCCCGCGGTATGCGGTTCGTCGTCCAGCAAGCGTCCAGCAGAGTCCCAGCGTCTCCTGACCGACTCTTGACCCGCCGGCTCGTAGCGTCCTGGGCGGTCGCCTCGTTGGACCGGGTGGCGTCACGTGTTGTCACGTCCGCCACGTCCTTCGACCGGACACCTCGGGGGTGTCTCGTTCTCTTCCTCGTTCAGGAGAAGTCAGCATGTTGAAGATCTGGCCGAGCACCAACCGCCCCCGTCCACAGACCCTGCTGGTGGGCGCAACTGCCCTGCTCGTGGCCGTCGGCGCGGCGGGTCCCGCCCTCGCGGCCACGCCGGCCTCAGGGTCGCTGTCCGACTCGAGCACGAGCGCGCAGTGGACCGCAGGTCCCTTCGCCGCGCCGAACCCCACCGGCACGACCGGCAACGTCAGCTGTGGACCCGAGCTGTGTGACGACTTCGCCCTGCACGTGTCGACACCGGCCGGCTACGGCGACACCCACCAGCTGACCGTCAAGGTCGGGTGGGGCAACGCTGCCGCCGACTTCGACGTCTACCTGCTCGACCACAGCGGCGCGGTGGTCGCGTCGGCCGCCTCGAGCTCCGATCCCGAGGTCATCGTCGCGCCGCCGACGAGCGGTGACTACACCGTGCGAGTCGTGCCGTTCGCCCCCCTCGGCGAGTCGGTCTCGGGCACGGCCACGCTCACCGATGTCCCCGCCAACCCGGCGCCGAGCACGGCCACGCCGCCCACGTTCAGCCAGTACGGCGCCCCGCAGTCGTTCGCACGCGCCCACGACGCCGGTGAGCCGTCGCTGGGCAGCAGCCACAAGACGGGAGCCAGCTTCTACCAGGCGCTCTACGACACCTACCGCGCGACGTGGGACGACAGCTCGTCACCCTCGAAGGTCACCTGGTCGGACGTCTCGGCGACCCCGGCCAAGGGCTGCGCCACAGGCGGCTCCAAGTCGCTCGACCCCATCGGCTTCACGGACCCGAAGACCGGTCGCGTCTTCGAGAGCCAGCTCGCTGGCAAGACCTCGCTGATGTGCTACTCCGACGACGAGGGCAGCACGTGGTCGCCGAGCCAGGGCGGCGGCCTCAACTCCGGCGTCGACCACCAGACCGTGGGAGGCGGCCCGTACTCGCCGAACGGCGTCGGCGCGCTGCCGACCTCGACGTACGCGAACGCCGTGTACTACTGCAGCCAGGACGTCGCCGACGCGAACTGCGCCTCGAGCCACGACGGCGGCACGACGTTCGGTCCGGCCGTCCCGATGTACTCCCTCCTCGACTGCGGCGGTCTGCACGGTCACGTCAAGGTCGCCCCGAACGACGGCACCGTCTACGTGCCGAACAAGTCGTGCGGCGGCAACCAGGCCGTCGCCGTCTCCGAGGACGGCGGCACGACGTGGTCGGTCCGCAAGGACCCGGCGAGCACCGCCGGCGACTCCGACCCGAGCGTCGGCGTCGGCGCGAAGGGCACCGTCTACATGGGCTACCAGGCAGCCGACGGCACGCCCCGCGTCGCGGTCAGCCGCGACAAGGGCAAGACGTGGACCGACGACCAGAACGTCGGAGCGAGCCTCGGCGTCCACAACACGGTGTTCCCGGCCGTCGTGGCCGGCGACGACGACCGCGCCTCGTTCGCCTTCATCGGTAGCACGACGCCCGGCAACTACCAGGACGCCACCGCGTTCAAGGGCGACTGGCACCTCTACGTGTCCACCACGTACGACGGCGGAAAGAGCTGGGCGACGGTCGACACGACCCCGAGCGACCCCGTGCAGCGAGGCTCGATCTGCACCGGCGGCACGACCTGCGGCAACGACCGCAACCTGCTCGACTTCATGGACGCCACGGTCGACCGGACCGGCCGCGTCCAGGTCGGCTACGCCGATGGCTGCACCGGGGCGTGCGCACAGCCCGGCGGCGCCCAGAACTTCGACGCCTACGCCACCATCGCGCGTCAACAGTCCGGCAACACGCTGTATGCCGCCTACGACGCGCTGCCCAACCTGGCCCCCACGACCCTCTCCGTCGCGAAGGCCGGTGCGCTGTATGCCGCCTCCACGACCCTCACGAACTCCGGCAAGGCTGTCGCCTCCGGCGTCACGAGCCGCCTGTTCGTCGACGGCGTCAACGTCGGCACCTCCGCCGCCGTCGACCTTGCCGCCGGACGCTCGAGCACCGTGGCGTTCCCCGGGGTGCGGCTCGGCAAGGGCACGCACACCGTGCTCGTCGCCGTCGACCCGGACGGCCGGATCCGCGAGTCCGACGAGTCCGACAACCGACGCCAGACGCAGGTGGTCCGATGAGGCGCATGCCGCCGCTGCGGTCGCGGGCCCTGTCCGCGGCTGTGGTGGGTCTCGCCGTGGGCAGCGCCGCGCTGCTCGGCGGTTGCGGGTCCGACGAGCTCGCGTCGGCGATGGCCGAACCTGCTGCCGGCCAGACTGCTGCACCGGTCGTCTGTGCCAAGGACGCCACCGCCGTGCCCGTGCCCGCCTCGTTCCCCGCGCAGGCTGCGGTGCCCGAGGGCTACGTCGTGACCGGTGTCCAGGCCCGCAGTGCCGGCCGCACCGTGGTCACGGCCGTCTCGCCGAAGCCGTTCGAGCAGACCCTCGCCGACATGCAGTCCGCCTACTCGACGCGCGGGTGGACCCCCTCGGAGGGTGAGGTCGAGGACCGGGACGCCGAGTCGAACTTCGCCGGCAACGGCCTGCGCGGCCGGTGGGCCATCCGCGAGATCCCGGACTGCACGGGCAACACGTCGGTGAGCGTGCTCGTCGGCACGTGAGCGCCTGAGCCTTCCCATTGGTCGAAAGAGCAGTCCGTCTCCGGCGAGACGGACTGCTCTTTCGATTGGGCACGGATGTGACGGAGTGTTCTTTCGATAGGGCTGGGACGTGACGGAGTGTTCTTTCGATTGGGCTGGGACGTGACTGAGTGTTCTTTCGATTGGGTGAGGACTACTTGAGGGTCACGACCTTGTGCATGCCCATGAGCGCGTGCGGCATCCCGGTCTCGTCGTCGGCGACGAAGCACAGCAGCACGTAGGTGCCCGGCGGCAGCCGGTAGGTGAGGAAGGCCTGTCGGCCGGGCGACTGCACGTCCATCCCGACGGAAGGGCCGTCGACGAAGAACGACGGTGGCTGCTGCGAGTTGGAGTCGAAGAAGGCCTGGATCTGGGCGTCCGTCGTGCCCTTCTTCACCGGGCTGATGTCCATGAAGTGGATCGTGTCGGAGACGTTGTGCACCCGAACGGTGCCGTGGGCGGGCAGACGTCCGTGCACGACGAACCGGTCGGCTGACGTGACCTCGACGGTGGCCCTGGCCCTGGGCAGGCTCAGGTGGTCGCCGTGGTCGCCGTGCTCGTCGCGGTCACCGTCCCCGCGCACGCGGAGCGTGGTGAGGGCTGGGGCCCCCGTCGGCGGTGCGCCGAGATCCATGAGGTAGTAGGTCCCTCGCGCGAGCCGTTCAGTGACGACGGCCGGGGTGCCGGGGCCCACGTCCGCGAGGCCGAAGAACCGGGCGTCCCGGACGAGGTCACGGGTCCCCTTCGCGGCCGTCGCCGGATCCGAGGAGAACTCCTCCTGCAGGTCCGCCAGGACTCTGGCGACGTTCACGTGGGCCTTGGGCTGGAACATGGTGATGTTGCTGGACCCGCCGGCGAAGGTCGAGCTGACCCGGAAGCGCACGACCCCCGCGTCGACGGAGGACCGGCTGAGGGTGACGTGGCTGCCGTTGCCGACGACGGACACGGACGAGTGCGAGTGGTGTGAGTCGGCGCCGGCACTCGCGGCTCCGGCGACCAGCCCGCTGGCACTGAGAGCGAGGGCAGCGGCACAAGCCAGTAGTTTCTTCATATTCGGGACTCCCCAAAGTGGAGGCACGCCCCGCGCCCTGCGGGGCGCCACCGAACACGCTATTCCCGCAGGGCTCCCCAGGCCGGAAAACGCTGGAACTACTGCCTTTTCGCGATTCTTGTGACGTCAGATACCGCGCATTTGGTGGATCTTGAGCGCGAGGGCGAGCGTCAGGCGCAGGTCGGGGTCGGTCGTGAACGGGCCGAGGAGCTTCTCCAGCTTGCCGATGCGGTAGCGCAGCGTGTTGTAGTGGAAGAAGAGCAGCCGGGCCGTCTCGGCGACGTTGAGGTTGGTGTCGAGCAGCACCCCGAGGGTCTCGCGCAGGCCGGCATACTCCGGTGACTCGTCGGTGGCCAGCTCGCGCAGCGACTCGGAGACGAACCGCCGCAGGTCGGCGCCGTCGGGGATGAGCGCGAGCAAGCGGTAGATGCCGAGGCCGTCGACGTGCGTGAGGGCACCGTCGCCGTGCATCTGGCGCCCGACCGTGACCGCAGACAGGGCCTCGTCGTACGCCTGGGGCAGGGCGGCGACCGACACGAACGGCCGCGAGACGCCCGCCGAGAAGCTGCGCCGACCGCCACCACCGTCACCTCGGACGACGCGGACGTACTCGCCGACGACGCGCATCACCTGGTCGGTGTCGGCCTGCGGCGGCACGCCGACGAGGGCCACGACCTCTCGGCTGAACCCCATGACGGGGGAGCGCGCGTCGCGCACCGTGACGGCGTGCGTCCAGGCTCGGGCGAAGCGCTGCTGGAGGAAGCGAACCTCGTCGCCGTCACGCGTCGAGCGGTCGTCGTCCTCGTCGGTCTCGGCCACCACGACGACCATCGGCCGGTTGATGTCCCAGCCGAGCGAGCTCGCGTGGGCGACGGCCTCGGCGGGCGAGCCGGCACGCCCGGCGAGCGCATCGCGGAGGAACTCGGCGCGGTATTTGCTCTCGACCGCCGAGACGGCCTGGTCCTTGGTGATGGCGAGCGCGGCCACGGTGGCGGCCCGCTCGAGCAGGCGCACGTCGTCGACGGTCAGCCGGCGGTGGCTGCAGAACGCGATCAGCACGCCGTGGTCGAGATGACCGGCGACGATGCGCACGGCGGCGCGGTTGGCGGTCGGGCCGTCGGGTCGCGGACCCATCGGCTCGTTCTCGGTGAGCAGCCGTCCGGTGCGGTCGAAGCACTCGAGGCCGGTGGCGTGCTCCAGCTCGCGGGCCGACCCGGCCCGGGCGATGACCCGGCCGTCGGTGGTGGTGACCATCACGGCCCCCTCCAGGAAGCCGACCACCTGCTCGCAGAGGTCGTCGAGGGACCTACCGGCGAGCACGATCTGCACGAGAGCGCGGTCGGCGTCCTCGAGCCGGCGCAGGACCGCCGTCTGGTGGTCGAGGATCGCGGTCAGCACCTCGGTGGTGAAGGTCGCGATGTGGTCGAGCGGCACGTCGATGAGGGGCAGCCCGGTCGCCTCGGCGGCCGTCCTGACCGACGTCGCGGTGCGCCCGGTGAGCCCTGACACGACGATGCCGGCGGCCGAGGCGCGCTCGAGGGCGGTGAAGACCTCGTGGAGGCCGCGTGCGTGCTCGGCCAGGGCTGCGGCGTCGGCGAGGACGAGCCGGTGGTTCAGCCGTGTGCGGGCCACTGCGTCGCGCAGGGCGGTGCGCAGCGGGGCGGTGCTGTCGACGGTGACGTCGAGGCGGGCAGGGTCGGAGCGGACCGACCCGTGGGCCGTCGCCGCGAGCCCGGCGATGAGCCGAAGCGAGATGCCCGACACCTCGGCCTCGCCGTCGATGGCGGAGCCTCCGACGTCCGGACGGTCGATGCCGACCACGCCGATGCCTGCGCCTACGCCAGCGCCTACGCCAGCGCCTACGCCAGCGCCTGCGCCGACGCCTCCGCCGTTGCTCGCGCCGACGCTGGGGCGGGGCCCCCCGTGCGCATCGTCAGTGTGACCGGCCGCTGGCAAGTCACCCTCGGCAGGGCCCGGATCGTTGGCAACTTTCACCATGAGCGCACCCTACGCCGCGTGGATAGCGTCACGTCAGCGGACCGCGCCGGGCGGCCGGCGGCACACGTGCGGCATACGCGCGGAGATGGTGGGAGGTGCACGCGCCCATGCACGACGGACTCGACGTGACCCTGCTGCCCGCCTCGGTGTCGCCGCTGGTGGCCGGCGACGTGGCCGGTGCACCTCGCCGTCGCCGCGTGGTGGCCGCGTTCCCGAGCTGTCTCTACGTCGAGCTCGGCGCGCACGAGCGCGTGCTCGCGGTGCTCGCCTCCGACGCGTTGGCGCTGCCGATCGGGGTCCGCCTCGGGGTGCCGGCCACCCAGGTGGACTGGGGTGTCGAGGCAGGCGCGTACGTCGTCGTGGGGGAGGGCCGCGTACGCCTTCCGCGGGCCGACGTCGTCGCGGCGCGGCTGCAGCACCCGTCGCGGGTGCGCCCGGCGCCGCGCCGATCGGGTCCGCCGACGGGGCTGCGTGAGCCCGGCGTGCTCGGCGACCTCGCTCGCAGCCTGGCCGCGTCGGCGCTCGCCGGCCGTTCGGTCGACTCCGGTGTGCGTGGACTGCTCGGGGCCGGCCGCGGCCTGACGCCGAGCGGCGACGACGCCGTGTGCGGCCTGCTCCTGGCCCTCGGGGCGGTCGACGCGCCACAGGCACGGCGGGCACATGCCAGCGTCCTCGCCGAGGTGCGCGCGGGGCTGACCCGCACGACGAGCCTGTCGGCCACGCTCCTCCTCGCCGCGGGCGCCGGGTATGCCGTCCCGGACGTCGTGCGCCTCGTGACCGGGCTCGTCTCGGGCGTGGCCTCGCCCGAGCTCGTCGACCGGGTGCTCGCCATCGGGCACTCCTCCGGCCGTGACCTGCTGTCGGGCGTCACCGGCACCCTGCGTGCCCTCGACGCCTCCTTCGAAACCACCCCACAGGAAGGAGCCCGCCGTGGCTGACCACGTCGAGCTGAGAACCGGTGCCTACTTCGACTCGGTGACCCTGATGCAGGTCTCCCGCACCGTCGCGTCCGCGCCCGGCGTCGAGGCGGCTCAGGTCGCGATGGCGACCGAGCTCAACCTCGACGTCATCCGCGGCATGGGCTTCGACGTGCCCGACTCGGCACCGAACGACCTCGTCGTCGCCATCCGCGGCGACGCCGAGGGCGTGGCCGCGGGACTCTCCGCCCTCGAGGGTGCACTCACCCAGAAGCGTTCTGCTGCAGGCGGTTCCGGCTTTGGTGACGCGCCCCAGCCGCGGACGCTCGGTGGCGCGATCCGGCTCTCCGGCGCTGACCTCGCGCTCGTCTCCGTGCCGGGGGAGCACGCGGTCACCGAGGCCCTCGACGCCGTGCGCGCCGGCGTCTCGGTGCTGGTCTTCTCCGACAACGTGCCGGTCGAGGGCGAGGTGCTCCTCAAGGACGCCGCGGCCCGCGCCGACGTGCTCGTCATGGGTCCCGACTGCGGCACCGCCGTCGTCGGTGGCGTCGCGCTCGGCTTCGCCAACGTCGTGCGTCAGGGGTCCGTCGGCCTCGTCGCGGCGTCCGGCACCGGTGCCCAGCAGGTCATGTGCCTGCTCGACGCGGCCGGGGTCGGCATCAGCCACTGCCTCGGCGTCGGCGGCCGCGACCTCTCCTCGACCGTCGCGGCCCGTTCGACCAAGCAGGCGCTCGCAGCCCTGGCGGCCGACCCCGCCACCGAGTCGATCGTCGTCGTCTCCAAGCCGCCCGCTCCCGAGGTGCTCGCCGACCTGGAGGCGTATGCCGCCGGGCTGGGCAAGCCGGTCCACTGGGCCACGCTCGGGGCGGGCCGCCCCGACCTCACCGCCGCGGTGGAGTCGGCGCTGCGCGCCACCGGTCACGATGTCCCTGAGGCCTGGCCGTCCTGGACGCCGGGTGCTGGATCCGGTGCTGGATCCGATGCTGGATCCGGTGCCGCTGCCGGCGGTGTTGGCGACGCGAGCGAGACCGTGCCGCAAGGTGACTCGCTACGCGGACTCTTCTGCGGCGGCACCCTCGCCGACGAGGCCATGCTCGTCGCGGGCGAGGTCGTCGGCGACGTCAGGTCCAACATCCCGCTCCGCCCCGACCTCGCGCTGGGCCACGACCTGCGCGACGCCGGCCACGTCGTCATCGACTTCGGCGACGACTCCATGACCCAGGGGCGCGCTCACCCGATGATCGACCCCTCGCTGCGGCTCGAGCGCATCGCCGTCGAGGCCGCCGACCCGACCTGCGGTGTGCTGCTGCTCGACCTCGTGCTCGGCCACGGCGCGCACCCGGACCCGGCCCCCGAGCTGGCCGAGGCGGTCCGCGCAGCGCGTGCCACGGCCTCATCCGACGGCAGGCGCCTCGACGTGGTCGTCTCGCTGACCGGCGCCGAGGGCGACCCGCAGGGGCTCCAGGCCAGCGCTGCCCGGCTCGTCGAGGCAGGCGCGGTCGTCCGGCTCTCGAACGCCGAGGCGACGCGCGAGGCGTTGCGCCTGCTCGGCCACGACGTGAGCACGCCTGCCGGCGCAAGGGGCGACACGGCATACGCAAGCGGTGGGGACGCCGTGGCCCAGGGCGACGGTGAGCCGCTGGGTGGCCTGCTCACGCAGGAGGTCTCGGTCGCGGCCGTTGGGGTGTCGCTCTTCGCGGATGCCCTTCGCGCACAGGCTGTCCCGGTCAGTGAGGTGGCATGGCAGCCGCCGGTCGCGGGCACTTCCGGTGACCTCGCGCGCGTGCTCGCCGACCCGCGGCGTGACGCGGCGAACGCCGAGGCGCTGCGCCGGATGCTCGCAGCCGGCGCCGACCTCGTCGACGTGCGGCCGGCGAAGGATGCGCTCGGGCTCGAGCGGGGCACCTTCCTCCACGCTGGTCCGCCGATCGAGTTCGCCCGCGCCTCAGGGCCGCTCAAGGGTGCGCTCATCGGCGCGATGCTCTTCGAGGGGCTCGCCGGCACGGCCGAAGAGGCCGAGGCGAAGCTCGAGAAGGGCGACGGGATCACGCTCGAGCCGTGCCACCACCGTGATGCGGTCGGCCCCATGGCGGGCGTCATCAGCCCGTCGATGTGGGTCTACGAGCTGCGCGACGAGGTGCACGACAACACGTCGTGGTGCTCGCTCAACGAGGGCCTCGGCAAGGTGCTGCGCTACGGCGCGTACGGGCCCGAGGTGATCGACCGGCTGCGGTGGATGAACACCGTGCTCGGCCCGATCCTGCAGCAGGCCGTGCGCACCCGCGTCGAGCGCGAGGGCAGCATCGACATCAAGGCGATCATCGCCCAGATGCTGCAGATGGGCGACGAGGGCCACAACCGCAACCGGGCCGGCTCGCTGATGCTCCTGCGTGAGCTGCTGCCGACGATGATCACGGCCGACGCCCCGTCGAGCGACATCGCCGAGGCCGTGCGGTTCTCGGGGGCCAACGAGCACTTCTTCCTCAACCTCGGCATGCCGGCCTGCAAGCTGAGCACCCTTGCAGCCCATGGCATTCCCGGCTCGTCGGTGGTGACGACGATGGCCCGCAACGGCACCGACTTCGGCATCCGCGTCTCGGGCACCGGGGACGCCTGGTTCACCGGGCCGGCCAACACGCCGGAGGGTCTCTTCCTCGGGTCCTACGGTCCCGAGGACGCCAACCCCGACATCGGCGACTCGGCGATCACCGAGACGGCCGGCATCGGCGGCTTCGCGATGGCGGCGGCGCCGGCCATCGTGAAGTTCGTCGGTGGTGACGTGCCGTTCGCGCTGCGGGCCACGCAGACGATGTACGAGATCACGACGGGGGAGCACACGGCCTACCAGGTGCCGATCCTCGAGTTCCGTGGGACGCCAACCGGTATCGACGTCACGTCCGTGGCGCGCACCGGCATCCTTCCGCAGATCAACACGGGCATGGCGGGTCGCGTCGCGGGCGTCGGCCAGGTCGGCGCCGGTCTCGTCACGCCGCCCGAGCAGTGCTTCACCCAGGCCCTCGCCGCCCTCGCCGCAGCCGCGCAGGGCTGAGCACCTCCCCGCCCGGACGTCTTGTCGTCGACGTCCGGGCCGGGCACCCTCGGGCTTTGCTCAGGCAGGCCTCGTAGGTTCACAGGTCATGGGGGACACGATCGAGCCGCGAGGTCCGTCGAGACGGGCCATCCTGTCAGGGGCTGGGACGCTGGCGCTGGGGGCATGCACCGGTGGCGACCCGTCGTCGCCCGTCGCGCCCTCGACGCGAGGCTCCACTGCCGCGCCATCCATCGGGACGGCCGGCGAGACGGCGGCCAGCGGGACGCCTCCCGGGGCCCCGGCTGGGTCCGGGCCGAGAACGCCCGCCCTGGCACGACCGCGTGGCGCATCGAGGCCGCCCGCCTGGCCTCCGAGACAGCGCTGGCCGGCTACACCGACACAGTGAGCGTGCTGCCCGGCGACTCCTTCGGCCTGCACCTCAGCTCTGACCTCGGCCCGGTGAGGGTCCGGGCGTACCGTCTCGGCCACTACGGTGGCGCCGGGGCGCGCCAGGTCTGGGCCTCTGACGCAGTCCCGGCCGGCCGCCGGCCCGGGCCGAGCACGGACGCGCTGCGAACCGTGCGGTGTGATTGGCCGCCGTCGCTGCGGATCCGGACGACGGGCTGGCCCGAGGGCAGCTACCTGCTCCGGCTCGAAGCGGGGAGCCGGGCGAAGTACGTGCCGATGGTGGTCCGGTCCCGTGCGACGGCCGGCCGGCTCGTGCTCGTCTCCGCCGTGGCGACTCACCAGGCCTACAACCAGTGGGGCGGGTGCTCGCTCTACAAGGGCCCCGACGAGGGCTTCGGCACGCGAGCCAGCGCGGTGACGTTCGAGCGACCCTACGACCGCAACGGCGCACCGCTCGTCCTGGCGTACGAGCAGGGGGTGGTCTTCGTGGCCGAGAGCCTCAACCTCGACCTCGCCTACGTGACGTCGTGGGAACTGCACCGCGAGCCCGACCTGCTCGCCGGCGCCCGCGGCCTCGTCTCACCGGGCCATGACGAGTACTGGACGGTGCCCATGCGCCGGCGCGTCGAGGCGGCCCGCGACGCCGGGGCCAACCTCGCGTTCCTCGGCGCCAACTCCGTCTACTGGCGGGTGCGCCTCGCCGGCGACGGCGGCTCGTCACGTGCTACAAGTCCGCCAGCGGCGACCCGCAGCACGGCAGCGCCGAGACGACGGCGCAGTGGCGGCAGGCCCCGCACCCCGACCCGGAGAACTCGCTGACCGGCATGCTCTACGAGGCGTTCCCGGCCGAGGCCGACCTCGTCGTCCACGACCCCGACTTCTTCCTCTTCGCCGGCACGGGCGCCAGGCGCGGTGACACGTACGCCGGCCTCGTCGCCACCGAGATCGACCGCGCATACCCGGTCGCGGGCACCCCCACCAACCTGCAGGTCGTCGCGCACTCGCCGGTGCCGCAGTTCCGCAAGGCCGATACGCACTCGGACATGACGTACTACTCCACTCCGAGTGGCGCCGGCGTCCTCTCGGTGGGCACGCTGGCGTGGACCGCGGGGATGCGGGGCGCACGCAGCCGGCCGCGCATCGACGCCCGCGCCGCGGCCTTCGCCCGGACGGTGACGAGCAACCTCTTCCACGCCATGGCCGACGGGCCGATGGGCCGCGCCCACCCAGCGCGTGGCAACCTCGCCGGCATCGGGGCCTCCTCGAGCACGAGCACGGGCACGGGCGGACAGGTGGCCTCCGCACAGGCGTACTGACGGGGGCGTTCCCCGAGGCGGCAGGAGCGGACGGCTCCGCCGTGGGCGAAGGCGGCGGAAAACCGGTGGGTCGGTGTCGGTGCTGCGACCTAGGGTGGACAGGCCATGCGAGACTTCCCGCCCCAGACCCGGGCCTACACCGACCGAGGCGCCGAGACGCCTGACACCCGCACGCCGCGGGCCTTCCTCTGGTGGATGGTGCGGCAGAACGGCGGCCTGTTCGTGGCCGGTCTCGCCGTCGCCCTGATCTGGATGGTGCCGCAGACGGTCGGGCCGTGGATGGTGGGTCGCGCCATCGACACCGGCATCGTCGCGGGCGACTCTGCGGTGACGACGCGCTGGGTGCTCGCGCTCGCCGTCGTCACCCTCTTCGGCGCGTGCAGCGGCATCGCGTTCCACACCGTCATCGTGCGCGAGTGGCTGATCGCCCTCTACGGGACGACCAAGCTCGTCACCCGCAAGGCGCTGCAGCTCGGCCACGTGCTCACGCGGCGCACCCCGACGGGCGAGGTGCTCTCGGTGAGCGGCAGCGACGGCGACCAGTTCGGCGCGCTCATGGAGATCACGACGCGCGCGATCTCGCAGCTCGTCGCCTACCTCGTCGTGGCCGGCATCGTGCTCACCACGTCCGTACGCATGGGCGTCCTCGTGCTCGTGTCCGCGCCGTTGCTCGTCGTGCTCGGTATGCCGCTGCTGCGTCCCATGCAGCGCTGGCAGGGCGTCGAGCGCTCGCGCAACTCCGAGCTCACCTCGATGTCGACCGACATCGTCGGTGGCCTGCGCATCCTGCGCGGCATCGGCGGCGAGGACACCTTCGGCGGCAACTATGCCGGCCAGTCCCAGCGCGTCCGCCAGTCGGGTGTCTCGGCCGGTCGTTGGCTGGCCGCCGTCGAGTCCGTCGGCGTGCTCCTCTCGGGCGGCTTCGTCGTCGCCCTGATGTGGCTCGGCACCCGCGAGGTCGCCCAGGGCCGCCTCACCGTCGGCGAGCTCGTCAGCTTCCTCGGCTACGGCCTCTTCCTCATCCAGCCGATGCGCACCTTCGTCGAGTTCGCCCAGAAGTGGACCCGCTCGGTGGTGTCGGCGCGCAAGGCCGTCGCCGTGCTCGGGCAGCGTCCGCCGTGGGTGCACCCCGACGACCCGGCCCCGCTGCGCGCCGACGGCGACATCGTCGACGAGGCGTCCGGCCTGACGATCCGTCCGGGCGTCCTCACGATGGTGGTGTCGGCCGTGCCCGACGACTCGGCGGCGCTCGCCGACCGCCTCGGCCGCTACCTGCCCAGCGACGAGGGAGCCCTCGTCAGCGACGAGATCCCCGAGGAGCTCAAGGGCCGGGCAGCCCGGCGCGAGCGCTCGGCCCGCGCCGTGGCGCGCGAGGAGCAGGCGCGCCGCGACGAGGAGCGCGCGCGGCTGCCGTGGGGCGTCACCGTCGGCGGGGTCGACCTGT
This sequence comes from Terrabacter sp. 2RAF25, assembly GCF_052115265.1. NCBI lineage: Bacteria > Bacillati > Actinomycetota > Actinomycetes > Micrococcales > Intrasporangiaceae > Terrabacter > Terrabacter sp. 2RAF25. Next base: position 113,579 of record NZ_JBFRGJ010000007.1, on the reverse strand, counting down.
CGCAGGTCGCGCTCGACGACGTACGCCGCCACATCCTCGTGAGCGACACCTCGCCCCAGGTCTTCGCCGGCACGCTGCGATCCGCGGTCGACCCGCTCGACCGGCTCACCCTCGAGCAGGCCGAGCGAGCCTTGTACACCGCGGCCGCCGACGACGTCTACGACGCACTCCCGGGCGGCTGGCAGGGCGAGCTCGAGGAGCGCGGGCGCGGTCTGTCCGGCGGGCAGCGCCAGCGGCTCGTCCTCATGCGCGCCCTCGCCGCCGACCCCGACGTGCTCGTGCTCGTCGAGCCCACGTCTGCCGTCGACGCCCACACCGAGGCCCGCATCGCCGAGCGTCTCGGCGCCCACCGCGAGGGCCGCACCACCGTCGTCATGACCGCCTCGCCGCTGCTGCTCCACCACGCCGACGAGATCGTCCTGCTCGAGCAGGGCGTCGCCACCGCGCGCGGACGGCACGCCGACCTGCTCGCCGACTCACCGGCATACCGCTCCGTCGTCGTGCGCGGCGAGGGCGACGTGTCGGTGCTCGCCCACCACTCCGAGGAGTCCCGATGAGCCGCCCCGACGGCACGGCCACGAGCACGTATGCCGTGTCGACCGACCCGTCGCCCACGCACGTCTCGCTCCTGCCGCCCGAGCTCGCCGCCGAGTCGGCTCGCACGTGGCAGGGTGCCTCGCACGTGCCGGCGGTCCCCGACGAGCTGCGCCTGCCCGGCTCGGGGGAGCCAGGTGCGTCGGCCGCATCGGTTGGCGTCAGCGAGCGACTCGCTGCGCTCCGCCGCCGGCACCTGCTGCGAGAGCGGCGCGCCCAGGAGTTCGTCGCCGACACGATGAACGCCCGCAAGGGGCTGCCCATCGCCGACAACCGCAGCGTCGTGCGCTTCATCGGCCGGCTCCTCGGGCAGGAGAGGGTGCTCGTCATCGCCGTCGTCGTCGCCAACGCCCTGGCCGCCACGGCCGGGCTGCTCGTGCCACGCCTGCTCGGCGAGCTCGTCGACTCCACGGTCAACGACGTGCGCGCCGGACGGGTCGACTCCGCACTCGCCGGCGCGAACACCGCGGCGCTCGTCGTCGCGGGACTCGTCCTGGTGCAGGGGCTGTTCACCCTCGCGGCCAAGACGTCCTCGGCCGTGCTCGGCCAGAGCGTGCTCGCCGCCGCGCGCGAGTACGTCGTCCGCGCGATCCTGCGGCTGCCGCTCTCGCGGGTCGAGAGCGCGAGCTCGGGCGACCTCGTGACGCGCGTGACCCGCGACGTCGGCACCATGAGCGAGAGCGTGCGCTGGGCGCTGCCCGAGTCGATCGTCGCCACCATCACGGTCGTGCTGACGCTCGTCGCGATGGTGAGCAACTCGGTGGTGCTGTCGCTGCCGTCGATCATCCTCATGTCGCTGGCACTGATCCAGGTGCGCCGCTACCTGAGGCGCGCCTCGAAGGGCTACCTCACCGAGAGCGGCACCTACTCCCGCATCAACACGACGCTCACCGAGACCGTCGAGGGTGCCCGCACCGTCGAGGCCCTGGGCCTGGCCGGCCACCGGCTGCGCCGCGGCGACGACGACATCGAGGTGTCGGGCCAGGCCGAGCGCTACACGATGACGCTGCGCAACCTGCTCTTCGCGGTCATGGACGTCGCGTTCAGCCTGCCGCGCGTGCTCGTGCTCCTCTTCGGCGCCGTCGGCTACGCGCAGGGCTGGGCCACGCTCGGCCAGATCACGACGGCGATCCTCTACACCGAGGCCCTCTGGGGACCGTTCGACATGCTCGTGCACACGGTCGACCGCGTGCAGGTCGGTGTGGCCTCGACGACGCGTCTGCTCGGCATCGCCACGGTGCCGCCCGACCGCGAGGCCGGCGACGAGCAGCCTTCTGGGCCAGAGCTGGTCGGGTCCGACCTGCGCTACGCCTACCGCGCCGGCCACGACGTGCTGCACGGCATCGACCTGTCGCTCGCGACCGGCGAGCGTCTCGCGATCGTCGGGCCCAGCGGCTCGGGCAAGTCGACGTTGGGCCGCCTGCTCTCGGGCATCCACGGACCGCGCACGGGCTCGGTCAGGGTGGGCGGCGTCGAGCTGACGTCACTGCCGCTCGACCAGCTGCGCACCGAGGTCGCTCTCGTCACGCAGGAGCACCACGTCTTCATCGGGTCGGTCCGCGACAACGTCGTCCTGGCCCGCGAGGGCTCCTCCGACGACCAGGTGCGCGAGGCGCTGCGGGCCGTTGACGCCCTCGGCTGGGTCGAGCGTCTGCCCGAGGGACTCGACACCAAGCTCGGTTCAGGCCACCACGCACTGACGCCGGGCCGAGCCCAGCAGATCGCGCTGGCGCGCCTCATCCTCGCCGACCCGCACACGATCGTGCTCGACGAGGCGACCTCGCTCATCGACCCGCGCACGGCCCGTCATCTCGAGGGGTCGATGAACGCGCTGCTGACGGGTCGCACCGTCGTGGCGATCGCGCACCGGCTGCACACCGCTCACGACGCCGACCGCATCGCGGTCGTCATCGACGGGCGGGTGGCGGAGCTGGGCAGCCACGACGAGCTGGTCGCTCGCGACGGGGAGTACGCCGCCCTCTGGCGAGCCTGGACCTCCTGACCGACCCGCAAGACCTGAACGACACATCGAGTGCTCACTTTCCGACACGGTTGAGCGAAGGAAGTTGGGCACTCGACTTGGGGGGTCCGTCGGGAGGTGGGCACTCGAGTTGGTGGGGGCGTTTGCTTCCGGCGGGACGGTCGGCATGTGAAGGTGTGGACATGACGACTGACACGTCCGGAGAGCAGGAGCGCACCGCCTACGTCCTCGTCGGCGGCGGGCTGGCCGCGGCCAAGGCGATCGAGGGAATCCGCGAGAGCGACACGAAGGGCAGCATCGCCCTCGTCGCCGAGGAGGACCGGCTGCCCTACGAGCGGCCACCACTGTCGAAGGGGGTGCTCAAAGGCGACGACGAGCCCGACAGCGCCTTCACCCACGACAAGGACTGGTACGACGAGAACGGCGTCGAGCTGCGGCTCGGCAGTGCCGCGACGTCGCTCGACGCCGCGAACCACACGCTCACCCTCGGCGACGGCGGCACGCTGACCTACGACAAGCTGCTGCTCGCCACCGGCTCGTCGGCCCGCGCGCTCGACGTGCCCGGTGCCGACCTCGACGGCGTGCTCTACCTGCGCGAGATGCAGGAGTCGCAGGAGCTGAAGAAGCACCTGACCAAGGACGCCAAGGTCGTCATCGTCGGCGCCGGCTGGATCGGCCTCGAGGTCGCCGCCGCCGCGGCCGAGGCCGGCGCGAGCGTCACTGTCATCGAGCCGCAGGCGGCGCCGCTGCTCGGCGTCATGGGCGAGCAGATCGGCGGCTGGTTCGCCGACCTGCACCGCGGCCACGGCGTCGAGTTCCGCTTCGGCGAGGGCGTCGAGCGCATCGAGGGCGACGGCGCAGCGACGGGCGTCGTCACGAAGTCGGGCGACACCGTGCCGGCCGACGTGGTCGTCGTCGGGGTCGGCATCACTCCGAACACCGGGCTCGCCGACGGCGCCGGCATCAAGACCGACAACGGCATCGTCACCGATGCCGGGCTGCGCACCTCGGCCGACGGCGTCTGGGCGGCCGGCGACGTCGCGAACTGGCGCAGCACCACGCTCGACACGAACGTCCGCGTCGAGCACTGGGCCAACGCCCACGACGGTGGTCTCGCCGCCGGCCGGTCGATGGCCGGCCAGGACGTCACCTACGACCCCATCCCGTTCTTCTACTCCGACCAGTACGACATCGGCCTCGAGTACGCCGGCTACGTGCCGCGTGGCAGCAACGCCGAGGTGGTGCTCCGCGGCGACCCGAAGAGCAACGAGTTCATGGCCTTCTGGGTGCTGCCCGAGGGTGACGGAGTGCGGGTGCTCGCGGGCATGCACGTCAACGTCTGGGACACCATCGACGACGTCCAGCGCTTGGTGCGCGACAAGACGGTCGTCGACCGCGCCCGCCTCACCGACCCCGAGGTGCCGCTCAGCGACCTCACGTGACCTGACCACCCGACCACCCGACCACGTGACGGGCCCCCACCCCGGGTGGCCCGGTCGAGGTCGACAAGCAGGCTACGCCCGCCAAAGCGCGGGCGTGGCCTGCTTGTTCGTTCTGCACCCGCTGGGCCCCGTCGCCTCCTACTCTCGGAGCGTGGCCGAGCGCCACCGTTTCTCGGGGCCGGAGAGATGTAGGACGGAGTGCGATGGAGTACGCCAGGCAGGGGGTGCCCGCCGCACGCATGACGGTTCCCCTCGTGACGCCCATCGCGCAGCTCGCGTACGTCTTCTCCGAGTACTCCGCCGGCACGGGCAACGCCATGTCGACGAAGATCCACGCGCAGGCGCGAGCGCACGAGGCGATGGGCGGGCGCACCTACGTCGTCGTCAGCGACCGCCGCGAGCACGACTACGCCGAGGGCACGCTCGTGCGCTACGCGTCCGCCCGCCCGGCCACGCGTGAGTGGTTCACCGACCTCGAGCGCCGGGTCGACGCGGCCTGCGGTCTCGCCCTCGGCCACCGGCCCTTCGTCGCCCGCTTCCACCACGACGCCCTCGACGCCGTGCCGGCCGACGCGAAGGCGCTCGTGATCTACAACTACGCCGGCGCGGTCACCGACCGGCTCGCCCGCAGCTTCGACGGAAAGATCGTGCTGCACCTCGGCAACGACGTCTTCCGCTCGTGGCGGCCCGCGGAGGTCCGCCGCGTCATCGCCCGCACGCACGTCACCGTGGCGGTGAGCGACTACCTGGCGGGCACGGTCGTCGACCGGCTCGGGTTCCGCCCCGACAACCTCCACGTGCTGCGCAACGGCGTCGACACCTCGTGCTTCCGTCCCGCACCCCACCACGAGACCCGAGGAGGTATGCCGCCCACCATCCTCTTCGTGGGAAACGTCCTGCCGCACAAGGGCGCTCACAACCTCATCGCTGCGGCCCACGTGATGGCGCGCACCACGCGTGACTTCCGGGTGCGCATCGTCGGGTCGTCGGGTCTGCGCCCGGCAGCTGGGCTGTCCGACTACGAGCGCGAGCTGCGGCGTGCGGCCGCGCCGCTCGGCGAGCTCGTCGAGTTCACGCCGTTCGTCGACCGGCACGCGCTGCCGGCCGTCTTCGCCGACGCCGACGTCTTCGCGATGCCCGTCGACTGGCAGGAGCCGGCCGGGCAGGTCGTCACCGAGGCGATGGCGTCGGGACTGCCGGTCGTGTCGGCCCGCAGTGGCGGCATACCGGAGTACCTCGGTCCCGACGGTGTCTACGTCGACCCGCGCAACCCCGACCGGCTCGCCGAGGCGCTGCACGACCTCATCACCGACCCGCGTGAGCGGGTCCGGCGCGGCGAGGCCCTGCGCCGGCGCGCCGAGTCGATGACGTGGGAGCGCAACGTCCACGAGCTGATGCGGCTCATCGCCGACTGAGGGGCGGCCGACCCCGGCACGCGACCGCCCCGGGACCCGTCACGTGCCGGGGTGGCAGGATGTGCACCGTGACGGCACAGATCCTCGACGGCAAGGCCACCCTCAAGGCGATCAAGGTCGAGCTGACCCAGCGGGTCGCTCGGCTGCGCGAGCAGGGCATCGTCCCGGGGCTCGGCACCGTGCTGGTGGGCGACGACCCTGGCAGCCACTGGTACGTCAACGCCAAGCACAAGGACTGCGCCGAGATCGGCATCACCAGCATCCGCCGCGACCTGCCTGCCACCGCCACCCAGGCCGAGGTCGAGGCGGTGATCGACGAGCTCAACGCCGACCCCGAGTGCACCGGCTTCCTCGTGCAGCAGCCGACCGGCCTCGACGAGATGGCGCTGCTCTCGCGCGTCGACCCGACCAAGGACGTCGACGGCCTGCACCCGATGAACCTCGGCTGGCTCGCGCTCGGCAAGCCGGCGCCGCTGCCGTGCACGCCGATGGGCTGCATCGAGCTGCTCCGCCGTCACGACGTGCCGATCGCCGGCGCCAAGGTCGTCGTCATCGGCCGCGGCCTGACCGTGGGCCGCCCGCTCGGGCTGATCCTCACACGCAAGAGCGAGAACGCGACCGTGACGCTCTGCCACACCGGCACCAAGGACCTCGCCGCCGAGGTGCGCCAGGCCGACATCGTCATCGCCGCCGCCGGCGTGCCGAGCATCGTCACCAAGGAGATGGTCAAGCCCGGAGCGGCCGTGCTCGACGTCGGCGTCAGCCGGGTCGACGGCAAGATCGCCGGCGACGTCGCGCTCGACGTCGCCGAGGTCGCCGGCTGGGTCAGCCCCAACCCGGGCGGCGTCGGCCCGATGACGCGTGCCCTGCTGCTCACCAACATCGTCGAGGCTGCCGAGGCCTCGGTCGCCGCCGGCGTCTGAGGGCCTGACCGCCTGTGCAGTGGCGAGGGAGCGGGTTCGTCGTCCTCAGCTGGTGGTACCTCGTCGCGGGTCTCGCCGCGGCGGGGGTGCTCGTCATCTCGTTCCTCGACGTGCGGTGGGGCGGTCGCATCGTCGCGGCGGCGTTCTTCATCGGGGCGTTGATCCGTCTCGTCGCGCGGCCGTCGCGCAAGGCCGGCGGCCTCAACGTGCGCTCGCGCAGCCTCGACATCGCGATCCTCATCGCGCTCGGGGTCGGGGTGCTGATCGCCTCGGCGACGGTGAACCTCAAGGCAGACGTCCCCGCGCGCACGGCCGTCACCCGCACCGCCAACTGAGCCGGGCGGCATACGCCCCCGGGAGCGCTGCCCCACCCCGTCCCAATCGAAAGAACGCTCCGTCACGTGACGGAGCGTTCTTTCGATTGCGTATGCCGCGGGGCCGGGGAACGCGGAAGGGCGCCGGTCACCGCGTGGTGACCGACGCCCTTCGTCGTGTGCGGGGCTGGCTCAGATCAGGCCGAGACCCTTGACCGCGTCGCGCTCCTCGGCGAGCTCGGCGACCGAGGCGTCGATCTTGCCGCGGGAGAACTCGTCAATGTCGAGGCCCTGGACGATGCTCCAGGCGCCGTCCTTGATCGTGACGGGGAACGAGGAGATGAGACCCTCCTCGACGCCGTAGGAGCCGTCGGAGCGGACCGCCATCGAGACCCAGTCGCCGTCGGCGGTGCCCTCGACCCACGTGCGGGCGTGGTCGATGGTGGCCGACGCGGCGGAGGCGGCCGACGAGGCGCCACGGGCCTCGATGATCGCGGCGCCGCGCTTGGCGACGGTCGGGATGAAGGTGCCGGCGAGCCAGTCCTGGTCGCCCACGGCCTCGGCGGCGTTCTTGCCACCGACCTCGGCGTGGAAGAGGTCGGGGTACTGCGTCGCGGAGTGGTTGCCCCAGATCGTCATCTTCTTGATCTCGGTGACCGGCACGCCGAGCTTGGCGGCGAGCTGGCTGATCGCGCGGTTGTGGTCGAGGCGCGTCAGGGCCGAGAAGCGCTCGGTCGGGATGTCGGGGGCGTTGCTCATCGCGATGAGGGCGTTGGTGTTGGCCGGGTTGCCGGTGACCGTGATGCGGATGTCGTCGGCCGCGACCGAGTTGAGGGCCTTGCCCTGCGGGGCGAAGATGCCGCCGTTGGCCTCGAGCAGGTCGCCGCGCTCCATGCCGGGGCCGCGGGGGCGGGCGCCGACGAGCAGCGCGTGGTTGACGCCGTCGAAGACCTTCGAGGCGTCGTCGCCGATCTGGACGCCGGCGAGGGTCGGGAAGGCGCAGTCGTCGAGCTCCATGACGACGCCCTCGAGCGCCTTGAGCGCCGGGGTGATCTCGAGGAGGCGCAGCTCCACGGGGGTGTCGGGCCCGAGCAGGGCACCGCTCGCGATGCGGAACAGGAGGCTGTAGCCGATCTGGCCGGCTGCGCCGGTGACGGCGACCTTGACGGGGGTAGTGCTCACGGGATGGACCCTTCACATCGGTGTGGCGCTGGACGCTCCGACGCTACCAGCGTGCGTATGCCGTCCCGGCCCCGCCCGGGTGCGGGCTTGGTCACCCGTGGGCGGGGTGTCGGGAAGTGGGCACTCGACGAGGAGGGGGCGTCCGCTCGCGTGCTCACTTCCGTACGGCGCCGGACGTCACGGAGCGACGGTGCCGCCCCCAGCACCGCCGCTCCGCTTGCTGCTGCGGGGCTCAGACGATGGCGGCCGTAGCCGTCGACGTGCGAGCCACGCTGGTGTAGCCGGTCTTGCTGCCGGTCACCGTCACCGTGATGCGGGCGCCCCGGTTGGTGCTCGCGACCACGTACGTGGAGGCGGTGGCGCCGGTGATCGCCACGCCGTTGCGGCGCCACTGGTACTTCAGGGTGACGGGCGCCGGGCTCCACGTGCCGGCCGTCGCGGTGAGGCGGGAGCCGACCCGGGTGGTGCCGGTGATCTTCGGGACGGGCGACGCCGTGAGCGTGCCGGTGGCGACGGCCACGGTGGCGGCCGAGGTCTTCGCCACGGTCGTGAACGCGGTCTTGGCCCCGGTGACGGTGACGGTGATCCGCGCGGTGCGGTCGGCGGCGCCGAGCACGTAGGTGGACGCCACCGCGCCCGGGATGGCCACGCCGTTGCGGTTCCACTGGTACTTCAGCGTGACGGGCAGCGGACCCCACGTCCCGGCGGTGGCGGTGAGGCGGGAGCCGACCTTGGCCGTGCCGGTGATCGTCGGCACCGGCGTCGCGGACAGCACGCCCGTGGCTACGGCGGCCGTGGCGGCCGAGGTCTTCGTGACCGGCGTGTAGCCCGTCTTCGCGCCGGTCACGGCGACCGTGATCGTCGTGGCGCGGTCGGTCGCGGCGAGCAGGTAGGTCGCTGCCGTGGCACCGGTGATCGCCACGCCGTTGCGGCTCCACTGGTACTTCAGCGAGACCGGGAGCGGACCCCACGTGCCGGGCACCGCGGTGAGGGTCATGCCAACCCTGGCGGTGCCGCTGATCGCGACCGCGCTTGGCGCCGTGAGGATTCCGGGCGCGACGCCGGCCGTCGGGGCCGACCTCGTGGTCCGCGCGGCGTAGCCGGCGAGGGTGGCCGTCGTCTCGACCGTGACGGCCTTGCCCTGGTCGGCCGCGGCCGGTGTGTACGAGGCGGAGGTCGAGACGACCACCCCGCCGACGATCCAGCGGTGGTTCAGCGCAGTCGGGACCGGAGCCCAAGTGCCGTCCGTGACGGCGAGCGTCACCCCGACCCGGGCGGTTCCCGTGATGGTGGGCTGCGGTGCCGTCGTGAACAGGTGCAGCGACGAGAGCTCGACGTCGCGTCCCGTGAGGTGGGCGCCGTCGGCCAGCGTGACCGGGATCGGCGTCGATGCCACGCAGAGCGGGCCCCCGACGCGGGCGCCACCGCCGCCGTTGGTGAGGCACGCGTCCACCTCGATGCGGTAGTCACCAGCCGCCAGGCCGGAGACGACGTAGCTGCCGGTGCTGTCGCTGGATGCCGTCCCGGCGGCCTGCCCGTCGCTGGTGCGCACGATGCTGACAGTCGCACGCGCCACCGGGTTGGCCTGCGCCGTGATGGTGCCCGCGACCGAGGCGCTGCCGGTCGGCGGGGCTGCGAGCGTCGCGTTGACGCCGGTGACCGTCCGGCCCGCGACCACCGTCACGTTCGAGGGCGAGCCGCCGCCGCTCGACCACAGCTGCGTGGCGAGCCCGCTGCCGGAGAACCGCACCCGCACGACGCCGGGCAGCAGGCCGCCGAGCTCGTAGCCGTGGGTGCCGATGACGCTTGTGCTGCCCACGACGTGGTTGCCCGCGTCGAGCGCCTCGACCGTGATCTCGGTGCCCTGGGCCGCGGCCGGCGCCGTGACGGTGCCGGCGATGGTGCCGCCGAGGGGCACGGTGATCTGCCCGGCCGCCGTCGTCGTGCCGAGCGTGATGGCGTTGACGGTGCCGCTGCCCGCGGTCTGGCTGCCGCCGACCCACGTGCCGGCATACGGCATGACGGGCCCGAGGTGCAGGCGCACGTCGCCGGCGAGCAGCCCGCTGATGCGGAAGGTGCCGTCCGCGCCGGACAGGGTCGAGCTCGTGACGCCGGAGGCGTACATCGCGGTGACGTCGACGTTGGCCAGCGGCTTGCCGGCCTCGTTGACGAGCGACCCGGCGATGGAGCCGCCGACGACCGGCGCCACCGCGAGGGTGGTGGTCGGTGCCGTGACGGTCTGGGCCGGGAGGACGAGCTCCTGGGTGAAGTCGAGCAGGTGCACGGTCAGCGACCCGGCGGGCACGTCGAAGATGTCGAAGGTGCCGTCGGCGTTGACGCTGAACGTCGAGTAGGACTGCCCGGCAGCGTCCTCGAGGCTCACGCTGAGGTTGTTGAAGTCGGTCGTCGCCGCGCCCGGAGGCAGGGTGATGCGCCCCGACACGGTGCTCGTCGGCGCGGGGCCGGGCCCGACCGCGGGGAGGGCGATGTCGACGCCGGTGCGTGCCGTCGCCCCGGCGAGCGACACGAAGGTGGAGTCGGCCCACGTCGTCGTGTTGCCGAACCATCGGGTGGCGCCGGTGGAGCCGGTGGCCAGGACGGCGTACGTGCCCGTCGGCAGGCCGGCCACGGTGTAGCTGCCGGTGCCGCTCAGGGTGGCGCTGCCGAGCTGGGCGCCGGTGTTGATGTCGATGACGGAGACCTGCCCGGTGGAGGCACCCACCGACCCCTCGGTGACCCGCCCCGAGACGGAGGCCCCGGCCGCGAGCCTGATGGAGAGCCCGGTGACGGTGCCTCCCTTGGCGAGGTCGACCGGCGTTGCGGCGGCGCTGTCGACGGGCGAGCTGGTGGCCGTCCCGTAGTAGGTGACGAGCGTGCCGTCGGCCACGGCCGACAGCACGTAGCTGCCGGGGCCGAGCCCGCTGACGGCGAAGGTGCCGTCGGTGTTGATCGGGTAGACGTCCTTGAAGCCGCGGTCGGAGGCCGGCGACACCATGAGGTTGCCGCCGCCGGGCAGCGGGGTGCCGTCGGGCCTCAGCACGCGTCCGGAGATCGAGCCGCCGGGCACGAGGGCGAAGTTGGCGGTGTTCGCGACGCCGTCGAGAACGACGACGGGGGTGGCGCTCGCCTGGGAGGACGCGTTGTCGAACCACTGCGTGGCGAGCGGGGAGCCCGCGGCCGGCATCACGCGCACGCGGTAGCTGCCGGCCGGCAGGCCCTGGGCGTTGAAGTTGCCGCCGATGTCGGTGGTGGCGAACCCCGAGCCGGTGCCGTTGTCGGCAGGCGTCACGTCGACCGTCGCGTCGGGAACGGGTGCGCCGCTCTCGTCGGTGACGGTGCCGAAGATCGAGCCGGCCTGTGTCATCTGGACGTTGCGGCCCGTGACGGTCTCCGCGGCGTTGACGGGGACGGGCGTGCCCGCGTCGCGGGTGGGCACGCCGGAGGCCGAGGTGGACGACCACCACGTGGTCTGGAAGCCGAGGGACTGGCCGTCGAACGACAGGTCGTACGCGCCCGGCGCGAGTCCGCCGATGGTGAAGTTGCCGTCGATGTCGGTGGTGACCGACGACCACGTGTCGGTGCCGACGGGGGCGGCCGCCACCACGACGTCGGCGACGCCGAACACGCCGTCAGGTGTGGTGGCCCGCCCGGAGATGGAGCCGGCGAGCACGAGGGTCGCGTCCATCCCCGCGCGCGAGCTGCCGGCCGTCAGGACGGCGTATGCCGCACGCGACCGCTGCTGGGAGCCGTCCCACCACTGCTCGGTGTAGGCGCTCGCGACCGGCGGGAGCACGTGCACGGTGTAGACGTCGGCGGGCAGGCCCGCGAGCGTCCAGGCCCCGAGGGCGTCGGTGGTCGCGGTGAGGGTGCCGCCGGTGGAGATGGGGTCGGAGTCGGCGGCCACGGCCACGACGAGCGCGCCGGCCAGCGGCGTCGAGGTCGACCCGGCATACACGTGTCCGCTCATCGTGGCGGTCGTGTCGACTGCGGCTGCGAGGAGGCTGCGGGTGGCGGGAGCGCTGCCCGCCGGCAGCACCATCGCGCGGCCGGTGACGCTCGCGCCCTTGCCGACGGCGAAGAACGTGGGGGCGTCGGTGGCGGCCTTCATGCCGTAGGACCACGCGACGCGCCCGGCGCTGCGGAAGGTGAGCGTGTAGGTGCCCGCCGCGAGCCCGCGCACGGTGAAGGTGCCGTCGGCGGCGGTGGTGACGCTGCTGCCGGTGACGTCGCCACCGGCCTGCTCGCGCGGGGTGACGAGCACGTTGGGCAGGGGCTTGCCCGCCGCGTCGACGACGCGGCCGGAGACCGTCGCGCCCCGGGTCAGGGACGCGTCGAGGCCGTTGAGCGTGCTGCCCGCGCTCGCGCTGAGGATGCCGGCGCCGTCGCGGGTCGCTGCCGCCGACCACCACTGCGAGAGGTATGCCGTGTCGGTGGCGTCGAACTGGAGGTCGTAGCTGCCGGGGGGCAGGTCGCTCATCGTCCACGAGCCGGTGGAGCCGGTGGTCGCGGTCGTCACCGGCGTGAAGCCGGCGGAGCCGTGCGGGATCGCCTTGACGACGACGCCCGTGACGGGGCCGCTGCCGTCGGCGGCGGTGACCTGGCCCGAGGCGGTCGCGGGCCCGGCGGTCGCGGTCGGCTGGCTGGTGCCGGCGGCGGTCGCGGTGCCGGCCGCGAAGGCCGAGGCCGAGCCGGTCAGCCCCTGCCCGACGAGCAGTGCGACGACGGCGAGCAGAACAAGAATGCGGTGCCGGACCGGTGAGCGGTCAGACGGCAGCGCGCGCAGCGACATGGTCACTGGAATCCCCCCAGGCGTGACGTGGTTCCCCTGCATCGAAGGTAGCCAGCAGGTCACGTGCGCAAGGGCAGAACAGCAGATTCTCGGTAAACGACCCCGGCCGTATGCGGCCAAAGCGTGCGCACGCGTAAGGGGGCCGTCACAAACGTGTCAGGAACTCGTCACTCTCGCGGGCGGATCGTGCCCCCTCGGCGGGTGGCGGGCAGCTCAGACGGTGAGGGCGAGCGAGCCGAGGGCGATGAGCCAGCTGACGAAGCTGCCGACGAGGAAGTACTCGGTGACGTCGTCGATGCCGGCGGGGCCGCCGGGGTAGGAGCCGCCGCCCGGGTCGGCCGGGTTGCCGGACGAGGTGCGGGCGGCAGCCTGGATCTCGGGGAAGCGGAGCAGGCCCTTGGCGGCGATGACGAGACCGGCAGCGCCGAACTCACCCGCGAGGCCGAGGCCGAGGATGACGAAGCGCTCCATCGGGCCGAGCAGACGCCCGCCCTTGAGCCGGTCGGCCGGCTGGCCCGTGGTCGGGGGAGCGGGGCGCCCGGCCTGCGAGGCGGCCGCTGCGGCGGCAGCGTTGGCGTTGGTGACGTCGGAGGGGCGCAGGGCCCCGATGGCGAGCAGCACGAGCCGCACGATCGTGTTGGCGGTGGCGACGTTGAACAGCGCGAGTCCTGCGAGCAGCAGGACACGCCCGGGCGTGAGGGAGCCGTGGCCGGGCAGGTCTGCCCAGTGCAGCCACGTCGCGAGCGGACCGCCGGCCGGGCTCGCGCCGCCGGAGAAGGCGAGCAGCCCGACGACGATGCCGGCGAAGGTGGCGAGCCCCGCAAGGGCCCGCCGGCCGGTCATCTGAGTCTGCCGCGACAGTTCGGCCCAGCCGGCCCCGGCCGCCGCCGCGAGGGCCAGCGCGAGCCAGTCGGCCCACGTCCCCATGCCGGCGAGCAGGCCGATGGCCACGATGACGACCGGCGCGACGACGTGCGCGACGACACGCCCGGGGCGCCACGACGTCGACCGGATGACGTCGCCGACCCCGATGCCGACGAGGGCGATCGACAGCCAGGTCACGGCAGGCCGCCGAGCGTGATCATCGCCTCGAGCGCGACCCCGATGCCGTCGCGGCGCACCCGCTGCGACACGGCAGACGGGCTGATGCCGACGGCGGCGGCGAGGTCGTGCTGGGCCCGGCCGTGCATGAGTCCTCCGAGGATCTGGCGAGAGGTGGTCGACAGCGAGCCAACCATGAAGTCCAGACAATCCAGGGCAGCCTGCACGGCCGCAACCTGAGCGGGCGGTTCGTCGGGGGCCAGGTATGCCGTCCGCGACGTGCGCGTCTGCGCGCGCCCCGCCTTCTCCTCGGCCAGCACGATGGCATCGCGCGCGGCCCAGTAGGCCGGCCCGTCGTGAATGCCACGGACCGGGTCGAGCGTCGACACGGCTCCGCGCCCGACGCCGAAGCGCACATCAGCGGTGCCGTGCAGCTCGGCGCGGATGAGGAAGCTCGCCCGCAGGGCGTCGCCGAGCGTGGGGTAGACCCCCTGGAACTCGTCGCCTAGCGTGATGACGGCAGGGTCGTCGACGGGCACGTCGGCGTTGGCCTGCGCGAGCGCTGCCTCCACGGCGTCGTGCAGCCCCTGCCGGTCGCGGTGCGTGCGCGACTCCACGATGTCCCCGATCAGCGCCACGGGCACAGCTGGAGCCTTCAGTTCGGCCATATGAAGATCATATCTTCAAGCCGGACAGAAGTAGAGTGATACTTCACATGTAGAGAATATGACTGAAATGTCCGAAAACAGAGTCACCCGCCGATCTGATACGTACCGTTTTCGGCATGACCGCTAACCCTGCTGCTTCGCCCGGACGGCGCCGCGTGCTCACGGGCCTCGGCGGCGGCTCCGCCCTGGCGGTGACGCAGGCACTGGCCGGACCCGCGAAAGCCGCGACAGCCGCCCCGCAGGCAACATCCGCTGCGACTGCCGCGCTGGCCGCAGACACAACCACCTCCGACCCGGTGCTTCACCTGTTACGTCGCGCCACCTTTGGGCCGACCCCTGCGCTACTCGCTGAGGTTCGATCCACCGGCACTACCGCATGGCTCGACGCCCAGTTAGCGCCGTCCGCGGTGGCTGACGCGGCAATGGACGCGGTTGTCACGCGTTGGCCCCGTCTTAACTGGAAGACCTGGGAGGTTCGCGAGCGAGTCCCTGTCAGCAGTTCGGGTGACGTGATGTATGACCTGCTTGAGTCGCACATGTCTCGAGCAATCTTCTCCCGCCGTCAGCTATTCGAGACCGCAGTTGACTTCTGGACGAATCATCTCGTTGTCCCGGTGCCGAGTACAGAGGTGTGGGACAGCGCGCACCTCTTCCAGCGGGACGTGATCCGCAAGCACGCACTTGGCAAGTACTCCGACATGCTCAACGCTGCCGCCCGGCATCAGTCGATGCTCAAGGTGCTCGACAACTCCGACAGCCACAAGAAGGCCCCGAACGAGAACTACGGGCGCGAGCTGCTCGAGCTGCACACCGTCGGCGTCGGCAGTTACACGGAGGTTGACGTAAAACAGTCGGCGCTCGCCCTCACGGGGCTGGGTGTCGACTCAGAGTCTGGCCTCTACTCCTACAAGCCGCAGCGCCGGTTCGTCGGAGCAGTGAAGGTGATGGGCTGGACACACGCCAACACTTCTCCCGAGGGCGGTGACGCCGTCGCGACCTCCTACCTCAACTACCTCGCGACACATCCGGCCACGGCCAACCGGATCGCGACCAAGCTGGCCATACGCTACGTGTCGGACGCACCGCCGGCGACCCTCGTAACCAAATTGGCGCAGGCCTACTTGGTCAACGGGACCGCGATCGCCCCAGTCCTGCGAGTCCTCTTCCTGTCGCCGGAGTTCGCTGCCTCGATCGGTCAGAAGGTCAGGACGCCCTACGAGGATGCGCTCGCCAGCATCCGGATCATGGGGCTCACGCCGGAGCCCATGCCGGCACCTGGGAAGAGCGAGCTGCGTAACCTCCTGTGGCTGACTGGAACCTTCGGACAGGCGCCGATGGGCTGGCCGGCACCGAACGGCTACCCGGACGTGGCCGCAGCCTGGGGAGGTGCTTCCGGGATGGTCAATCGCTGGAACTTCCACCTCGGGCTCACCGGCAACTGGTCCTTGACCACGATGGCGCGTCCCGCGCTCGCCACCTGGGTGCCTTCGCCACTCCCGATGACCTATGCCGCCCTCGTCGATGCGCTGGCAGCGAAGCTGCTCATCACCCTGAGCGCCGCCCAGCGCGACGCCATCTGCCGTTTCGTCGATCACGCCCCCACTGATGCGCTTACGGCGGGGGCGGCCGCGGTGACCTGGAAACTGCCGTACGTCGTCGCGCTCATGCTCGACTCCCCGAACTTCGCGACCCGTTGAGGATCACCATGACCAGTTCGTTCAGCCCAGCCGCCGGGGCCGGCGTGCCGGAGTGCAGCTGCCCGCAAGGGCGGGCCGCAGCGTCGGTGGTGTCACGGCGCACCCTTCTTGCGGGGGCCGGGGCTCTCGGAGCACTTGGGGCCGTGGTCGGCGTCGCCGGCGAGAGCGCAGCCACTCAGCTCGCTTTCGCGGCCGACTCGTACACGGGTGACACACTCGTCGTCCTGAGCCTGCGAGGCGGCTTCGACGGCCTGTCAGCCGTCGCGCCGGTGGGCGATCCCTCGTACTTCGCCGCCAGGCCATCGATCGGCATCCCGGTGTCACGCGCCATCAGGCTGGATGCGATGTTCGGCCTTCATCCTGCGCTCGCTCCGCTCAAGGCGATCTGGGACGCAGGCGGCCTCGCCGCCGTGCATGCGGTCGGTCAGGTGAACCCTACGCGGTCGCACTTCGAGGCCATGACCACGATGGAGAACGCTGCACCCGGCTCCACAATCCGCACCGGCTGGCTCGATCGGATGATCGGCCTGACCGGGCCCGTGTCCACGTTCGGCTCAACAGCCGTAGGCGCCGCGTCGACGCCTCCCTCGATGATCGGTCCGAGCCCGGAAATCGCGGTCCAGAGCGTCGACGGGTTCGCGATCTCAGGTGCCGGGACGGCCACCGAGCAGGCGCGCTGGGCGACAGTCATCAATGCGCTTTATGCTGGTGCGCCGCCGGCCCTGGCTGCACCCGCTAAGGCTGCAGTGGAGGCTGTCTCGACGATGTCGAGCCTCAAGGCGGCGGGCTACGTGCCGGCCAATGGTGCGGTCTACCCCAAGGGAGCCGTCGGCGACTCGCTGCGTGACCTGGCGCGGCTCATCAAGGCCGGCGTCGGGCTCCGCGCGGCCACGATCGACGTCGGCAACTGGGATATGCACACGGGGCTCGGCTCGAGCGATTCCGGATGGATGTTCCGACAGCTGACCGAGCTCGGCCAGGCGCTGGCTGCCTTCAACCAAGATCTTGGTTCCAAGATGGCCGACGTCACCCTGGTGACGTTGAGCGAGTTCGGGCGCCGTGTCGCGGAGAACGCCTCCGGCGGCCTGGACCACGGGCACGGCAACGTCTCTCTTGTGATGGGTGGAGGAGTCCGCGGCGGCAAGGTCTACGGTCGCTGGCCGGGGCTGGCGGCAGCCAGCCTCGTGGACGGGGACCTGGCCGGCACGACCGACTATCGCACTCTCCTTGCTGAAGCTCTCGAGCAGCGCGCAAAGCTCTCGTCCGCAACTGTGTTTCCGGGTCTTGCAAGCGGCCGTCTCGGCATGTTTGCCCCCAAAGCCTGAGGGTCAGCTCAGTCGTCGAGGATGGGGCGCCCCTGGTCGTCGACGGCCGCGTTGGAGATGGTGTCGGTTGAGCCGCTGATGTCGAGGTTCTCCCGCCGCTCACCGGTGATCCAGGCATACGTTGTGCCCGCGATCAGGCCACCGATGATCGGGGCGACCCAGAAGGCCCATAGCTGTCCAACCGCGCCGTTGCCGTTGAAGAAGGCGACGGCAGTGGATCGGGCTGGGTTGATTGACGCATTGCTGATGGGAATGGCGACGAGGTGCGCCAACAGCAGCCCGAAGCCGATTGCGAGAGGGGCGAAGCCCTTGGGGGCGTCGTCCTTCGTCGCGCCCAGGATGATGTAGACGAAGAAGGCGGTCACGAGAGCCTCGACGACGAGCACGCCGCCCAGGCCGAACCCTCCGGGGGAGTGACTGCCGTAGCCATTGGCCGCGAGGTTGCCAGTGGTTGGCAGTCCCTTCGACGAGACAAGGCCGGCGAGGGCGCCGCCCGCGAGCAGGCCGCCGACCAGCTGGGCTCCGACGTAAGCCGGCACCTCACGCCACTCGAAGCGTTGAGCGATGGCGATGCCGATGGTCACGGCTGGGTTGAAGTGGGCCCCGGAGACGTGACCCACGGCGTAGGCCATGGTTGTAACGGCCAGGCCGAACGCGATGGCGACGCCGAGGTGGCCGATGCCGAGTTGCACAGGCTGGCCATCGAGGGCCTGCACGGCGAACTTCGCGTTGAAGATCGCGGAGCCGCAACCGATGAAGACGAGCCAGAAGGTCCCGAGGGCCTCGACTGCGAGTCGTGAGCTCATCTTGGGGGTGTACATCGGGCTCCTCACCAGGACATCGACCTCGAACCTCCCGGGGTTCCCCGGTGCTCGCAGCGTAGTGCTGAACCTAGCGCTGAGGGTGGCTGCGGCACGCGCGTCCAAGTTGTGCGGAAAGGGTGTCCGTTGCCCGGATGGTTGGCATTGACCGAGTCATATCGGTTGTACCCTTTGAGTCGTTACTCCCTCCACCGGCAACACCAGTCACATACGCAACCCCTGTTTCAGGAGCACACCTTGTCGCCGTCGGTGCAGCGCAGAGCCCTCATGATGCGCACCTTGTGGTGCGCGGTCGACGCCATTATCTGGGTGGCGGCCCTCTACTTGGCCGTCTGGCTTCGACTCGACTTCGCGCTGAGCCCTGAGTTCGCGAGTGGGACCGCCAAGTTCGCCCTCGCAGCCGCTCTAGGCCAAGCCATCGTTGGACACCTGCTCGGCCCCTACGCCGTGGGACACCTTCGCGGCTCCTTTGAAGAGGTCATCGACCTCGGGATCACGGTCTCGATCGTGACCGCTGGCTTGTTCGTCTGGGCCCTTGTCAGCAGCCCGACCATCGTGCCGCGCGGAGTGCCGCTGACAGCAGCCGCGGTGAGTTTGATCCTGATGTATGCCATCCGCTTCGTCGTGCGAACCGCCAGGGCCCACGGCGCTCAGGCTGGCGATGAGACTCGACGGGTCATCATCTTCGGCGCCGGGGAGGCTGGTCATCGGTTGCTTCGCGCCATGCTGCGTGACAGGGAAAGCGGCTTTCAGCCTGTCGCACTCCTGGACGACGATCGCGCCAAGGCGCGCCTGCGCATGGAAGGGATCAAGGTTCGCGGGACTCGAACGGACATCGCGGCGGTGGCCGAGAAGTTCCAGGCAGACATACTCGTGCTCGCGGTGCCGAACGCGGAGGCCGGCCTGTTGCGTGAGCTCGCCGCCAAGGCTGCGGACGCAGGCATCGATGTCTTGAGCCTCCCGCCGCTCAAGGACATCATGGGTGGGCGCCCCACGACCGCCGACCTCCGTGACCTAGATGTTGCCGACCTGTTGGGGCGCCGCCCCGTCAAGCTTGACACCACTGTCATTGCAGAGCAGATCTCGGGCCGCACAGTGCTTGTTACCGGGGCCGGGGGATCAATCGGCTCAGAACTGTGTCGCCAGATCGCTCGGTTCGGTCCGGCCAAGCTCTTCCTCCTTGACCGCGACGAGTCCGGCCTGCAAGCAACGCAGATGAGCCTGACCGGCCACGGTCTGCTCGACTCGGACGATCTGATCTTGGCCGACATCCGTGACCCGAAGGCGCTCCAAGAAGCCTTCGAGCGCGCCCGGCCAGAGGTCGTCTTTCACGCCGCCGCGCTCAAGCACCTCCCCCTGCTCGAGGCGCACCCGCTAGAGGCGTGGAAGAGCAACGTCATCGGCACTCTCAACGTCCTCACCGCCGCGGAAGCGGTTGGTGTCTCAACCTTCGTCAACATCTCTACCGACAAGGCGGCTAACCCGACCTGCGTGCTCGGCTACAGCAAGCGGCTAGCCGAGCGCCTCACCGCAGACTTCGCTCGCCGCGCCCGCGGCCGCTTTGTGTCGGTGCGCTTTGGAAACGTGCTCGGGTCTCGAGGCTCGGTCGTGCACGCGTTCACCGCACAGATCGAGATGGGCGGCCCGATCACGGTGACCCACCCGGACGTTCGCCGCTACTTCATGCTCATTCCCGAAGCCTGCCAGCTGGTCCTGGAAGCCGCATCCATCGGTGTAGACGGCGAGGTCATGGTGCTCGAGATGGGTGAGCAGGTCAAGATCCTCGAGGTGGCGCAGACGCTCATCCGCATGAGCGGCCGCAGGGACATCGACGTCGTCTTCACCGGGCTACGCCCGGGAGAGAAGCTCGGTGAAGAGCTCTTCTCCCCGAATGAAGAGAGGCGCAGCACTGATCACCCGCTTGTCGACAGTGTGACAGTGCCTCTCATCGATGTCGGCCTGGTACGTGATGCGCCCTTTGGCGGCGCTGAGGCCGCTGTTATCTGGATGAAGACCGAGGCTCTCGTGGCTCAGGACCGTAAGTTGGAGGCCGCATCTTGAGCAGGAACTATGTGTCAAGGGCTAAGGTCACCGAGGTCGAGGAGAAGTACGTCCTCGACGCTCAAAGACCAGGGTCGATCGCGCCGCTAGCCCTGTCCCAGACTAGCTGCCGCTATCAAGGACGCCGTTACCCCGGCCGCCACGCCTCAGGCCCTGAAGCCGGCGCCGCCCGTGACCTGCCGGCCCTCGTGCTTTGCAGCCGCGCGGAATGACCGGCAGTTGCCGACGATGCAGCCAGGGGTAGGCGCGCCCGTGGATAGAGTAGAGGTGGCCCCTTATGCGCGTCGGTCTAGTCGAGGGGCAAAAAAGTGACGCGGATTCTGTTGCTGTCTAACATCTTCCCGTCCGAAGCGAACCCCGCCGCAGGTACGTTCGTGAAGGCGCGGATTCGGGCACTCGAGGACCTCGGGGTGAGCGTTGACGCCGTAGGGGTGGGCGCCCGCGGTAGGCGCGTGGATGGGCGTAAAGCCGCGGAGTTCATCGACGCAACGGTGACTGCCTCGCATTTTCAGAGACTCGCGCTGAGGGGCAGGGCTGTCTCGCGAACATTGGAGCGCGAGACAGCGGTGGCTATCTCGTCCGCCTTGGACCTTACGCGCTATGACGGCGTGATGGCTCACGGCATGTTCTCGTTGGGCGCTGGTTCTGTCGCGGCCGTGCTCCTGGAGAAGCACGGCTTGCCGTTCACAGTCCACCTCCACGGGAGCGACATCAACACGGTGATGCCGAGGAACCCCGCCGCTACGGCGAGGGTGCTGGAGACCGCCACAGCTTCTCTCTTCGTTAGCAAGGCATTACTCGCACGAGCGAGAGAACTCGGCTACTCGGGCGGCAACAGCGTTGTGACCGGCAATGGCGTCGAGTTAGACACGTTTCGCCTGGCGTCGAAGCGTCCACGCATCGCCGGAGAACTCCACCTGATCTTCGTCGGAAATCTCCTGCCAGTGAAGGGGGCAGATCGTCTACCCGAGGTGTTTGAGGCAGTGCGTAAGCGGCACCCGTCAGTGAGCCTGACAGTGGTTGGTGACGGGCCCCTCCGCGGCGACCTAGAGCAGAGGTTGGCTGGTCGTCGAGTCACTTTCGTCGGAAGGGTCAGTCCAGAACGGGTTGCTACCCTCGTGGGGGAAGCGGATGTGACGGTTCTGCCGAGTCGCAGCGAGGGGTGGCCCACCGTTATTAACGAGAGTTACGCCGTTGGAACGCCTGTCGTGGGCGTGGACGTCGGTGGAGTCGCTGAGGCCCTGATCGACCCTCGCTGGGCGGTGACCCCCGGCAAGGCCGTGATCGAGAACTTGGCCCTCGTCGCCGAACTGGCGGCAGCTGAGGCCGTGCCCGAGGTTTTGCGACGCCGAGCCAGCGAGTTTGAGTGGTCGCGCATCGCCCGTGCTGAGTTGGATGCCTTGATGAAAGACCTGCCTTGAAGCCTACTGTCGCTGTGCAGGTCCCCGTAAAGACGAGGGGTGGCCCCAGCGCCCTGGTGTCGGTGCTTGCCGTGGCATTCGCGTTCTCGGTCCCGTTCGACCCGATTGCTCTGGTGGCTGGCAGGTCGCTGACGTTCCCAGTGGGTGTCCTGCTGATCGGCGTCGTCGGGCTGGATCTGGTGGGGGGCCGACGCGGCGGCCGGATGCCGCCTATGCTCCAGGGCCTCCTCGCGGCCTACCTGGCCTGGGTGGTCTTCACGAACTTTTGGTCTCTCGACCCGCAGGCGTCTGAGGCCACCACTATCCAGCTCTTCCTGAGGGTCGCGTTCCTCGCAGCGTTGTCGTACGCCTTGCCGGTCGTTCCGCGCCGCGTCGTCGTGGGTTACGTATTTGGGGCGGCAGTTCTGGGAGGCGCACTACTTCGCTTCGGCCAGGAGGAGCTCACGGGTCGTATCACCTTGATGGGTGCCGATGAAAACGCCCTGGGTCTTTCGCTGACCGTGGGCATCGGCCTGGCAGTTGCTCTCGTGGTCTCCTCCAAACGTTCCGCCATGGTCTTCTGGTTGGCGTTGGCTGCTGTCATGGCAGCGGGTGTGCTTGCCACCGGCTCGCGCACCGGATTCGTGGCGATGGGCATTGCAGCGATCGCGCCCGTCCTCTCGCGACTGACTGTCAGGCGTTTCGCCCAGGTGGTCGTGGTAGGCCTCATCGCTGTTCTCGCTTTCCAGGTCGCTTTGGCGCGGGGCTTGGTTTCCGACCGTGTTGCGTCGTTCCTCGAGACAGGAGAAGCCACGGGAGACACGCGAGCCTTCATCGTTTCGCAGTTCTTCGCCAACCCCGACTGGATGCTGGCGGGGGTTGGCCCGCAGGCCGACGCCGAGTTCCTTCGACGTGCAACAGGCGAGTTCGCCTACGTACACAACCTGCTGCTCGGTGCCTGGGTACAGTTGGGCATCGTAGGTGTGACGCTGCTCATTGTGATCCTGATCTACGCGGCCTTCTCTGGGTGGAAGTCCTCCAGGCGTGATTGGTTTCTGGCAGCAGCCCTCCCCATGACGATCTATGCAGCGACACTGCCTGGCCAAACCTCCAACGTGTATTGGTTCGTCATCGCCCTAGGCACCGCCGTCGCAGCCAGTGCACGCGCGCAATCCCCCGCAACTCAACACGGAAGTAGAGCGCTGTGACACGTCTGGCTGGAAAAAAGGTTCTGCATGTCCTGGGGGGGTCGGCCTACGGAGGCGGATCGAAGGTCATCCTGAACCTCGCTAGGGCGGCGCTGGCCGAGGGTGCGCAGGTCGATATCCTGACCACCAATGACCAGATGGCACGCGAGGCCCGAGCCGCGGGTGTCGGTGTCGTGCACGTCGATGTCATCCGACGGTCAATCCATCCTGTCAGGGACCTGCGGGGACTCCTCGGCCTGATAAGCCTGCTTCGCAGGCATAAGTACGACATGGTGCACACGCACACCAGCAAGGCAGGAATCATCGGCCGGGTCGCGGCGCGTGTCGCAGGTGTTCCGTTCATCCTCCACACGATGCACGGCTTGGCCTTCCATGAGCGCTCACCGAAGTGGCAAGTCCTGGCGGTGGGCGTTGCCGAGCGGTTCGGAGCCGCGTTCTGCGACTTGGTCGTGTCCGTCAGCCACAGCCACGGGGATCTAGCCTTACGGCTGCGTCTCGTCCCGGAGGGCAAGCTTGTCGTAATCCCCAACGGGATCCGTGAGGCGCTGCCCGTGCAACCGTCGGCAGTAAATTCCGTGCGGAAAGAACTGAGCGAGGGCGGCATGCGAACCATCCTGCTCTGTCATGGACGTCTGGCGACGCAGAAGGGCATCGAGTACCTGTTGGATGCCTTGGCACTTCTACAGAGCGAGGGTGCCCTGCCCCGCGACGTGCGACTCGCGGTAGCCGGCGAAGGTCCTTTGGGTCAGGACCTCAAGGTGCGGGCCGAACAACTTGGACTGTGCGACTCGGTTTGGTTCCTCGGCTTCCGCACCGACATTGACGCGCTGCTCGATGCCAGCGATGTGGTCGTCCTGCCGTCTCTACGGGAGGGCTTGTCCATCGCCCTGATGGAGGCGATGGCCAGAGGGTGTCTGGTGGCTGTCTCCGACATCCCCAACAACGCAGAGTTGATTAAGCACGGGCGCAACGGCTTGGTGTACGCAACGGCTGACGTACGGGCGCTCGCCCGAGCGCTCAAGCCGCTGATCGACGACCCCGCAGCCTTTGGGTCACTGGCGCGTCAGGCGAAAGCCGATGTGGAGTCCACCCACTCGCTACGAGCGATGCAGGAAGCATACGTTGACGTCTATGCTTCCGGGCTTGCCTTCCATGGACGTTGAAAGCAGGCCAGCACGCGCCCGTCGTGGCGCGCGTAGTTTCCTAGTTTGGTCCACCCGTTGTTGGCGTACCAGCGCATCACGGCGTCGTTGCCAACGGCGTCCGTCGTCAGGTAGGCGGCGTTAGCCTTTCCGGACTCGGCCACTTGGTCAAGCCACGCCAGCATCAAGCGGCGACCGGTTCCATTGCTCTGTGCTGCAGGTGCAACGCAGATCGAACTCAACAGGGCGTGGCCGTCGACCGGCCACGGAACGGGCGTTCCGTGTCGAAGACCATCGAGGATGCGGTGCACCGCCCTCGGGCGTCTGAGAAGCGCTGCACCCACGGCCACCGACAGGCGGACAGGATTCAGTTTGATCATCTCCCGGTAGAAGGAGTCGGGTGAGCTGGTCCCTGCCACGACACCAACCACGTCTCCACGTCCGCCGAGCGCCACCACACAGTGCGCCGCTGGAGACAGGACATGCGCGCGGTAGAACTCTCGCAGAACTCTCGCACCCAGTGAAGACAGGAAGAACCCGGGGAATGCCTCCAAGTGCACCCGCGCGGCTGCGTCCAGATGCTGAGTCGTGAGGGGGCCGAGGGCAGGGAGTTCGTCGTTTACGTCCGCCGTGAGGGGGCCCACTGCAGGGAGTTGGTCGATTTCCTCCGTGTTGTTCACGTTCGTTATGATACCGGTTCCGTCGAAGATCAAAATTGGAGGCATCCCCCATGAGCGCCCAGCGCCAAGCCTCGCTCCCTTTCGCGCTTCCGGACATCGGGGAGGATGAAATCGATGCCGTGGTGGCCGCCATGCGCACGGGCTGGGTAACGACGGGTCCTCGCGCTCGAGAGTTCGAGACGTCCTTCGCCGACATGATTGGTGGAGGTGTCGAGGCGGTTGCGGTGAACTCTGCAACTGCGGGCCTGCACCTCGCTTTGGAAGCCCTCGGAGTCGGGCCCGGCGACAAAGTGCTCGTTCCGGCATGGACGTTCACCGCCACGGCGGAGGTCGTCCGCTACGTGGGCGCCGAGGTGGAACTGGTTGACGTCGATCCTGCGACGCTCAACATCGACCTCGAGCACGCCTCCAGCCTTGTGGATGAGCGGACCAAGGTCCTGCTGCCCGTGCACTTCGCCGGACTTCCTGTTTCCGCAGCGGCCCTGGCAGGCTGGAAGCAACGGCACCCACATGTGAGGGTGGTCGAAGACGCGGCCCATGCGTTCCCCGCCGCCTCTGAGGGTGTCCCCGTGGGGGCCGGCGCCAGCGACGTCGTGGTCTTCAGCTTCTACGCAACCAAGACGATTGCCACGGGCGAGGGCGGGATGCTGGTGACCAGAGATCCCGAGGTTGCAAGGCGAGCGCGCGTGATGCGTCTGCACGGGATCGACCGCGACGCCTTCAACCGGTACCGGAGTGATCGCCCCGCCTGGCGATATGACGTCGTGGCACCGGGGTACAAGTACAACCTCACCGACACAGCCGCCGCCATGGGCCTGGTGCAACTGCGACGCGCGGAGGAGATGCGAGCTCGAAGGGAAGTGATCGCCCTCCGGTACTTGCGAGCCTTCTCTGACCTCCCGGTCGAGATGCCAGCAACCGGCGCGGACGACCTGGGCGGCTTGCATGCATGGCACCTGTTCGTTCTCCGACTTGAGGCGAGCCGAGACCGGGACAGGTTCATCAGCGCTCTCGCGGACTTGGGAATTGGCACGAGCGTGCACTTCATTCCGCTGCACATGCTGACTTACTGGCGGGGTGAACGTGGCCCATCATTGGACGAGCAGCTGCCGGTCGCCACGAGAGAGTTCAAGCGAGTGGTGAGTCTGCCGATCTACAGCCGGATGACGGACGGTGAACTCTCACGAGTCATGGATGCTGTGCGGCAGGTGCTCAGGTGAAGCGGGCCTTCGACGCCCTTAGCTCGGGCGTGGCCCTGATCGTACTGTCGCCGGTCTTGGCTCTTATCGCGGTAGTGCTGCGTGGGCGTCACGGAAATCCGATCCTCTTCAAGCAGGAGCGCGTCGGCCGCGGGGGAGAGGTATTCAAGGTTCATAAGTTTCGCACTATGGAACAGTTTCCGGGGATAGCGGTGACCGCCGGCGAGGACTCCCGGGTCCATTCCACGGGCCGGATTCTTCGGGCCACCAAGTTGGACGAGTTGCCCCAGTTTTGGGATGTCCTGCGAGGGAAGATGAGCGTAGTCGGTCCACGCCCGGAAGTGCCGCAGTTCGTCAGTCACTGGCCAGAAGATCAAAGAGACGTCATATTGACCGTGCGGCCTGGGATTACGGATCCCGCGAGCATCAAGTTCAGGCACGAGTCTCAGGTCTTAGCGAAGCACTCGGATCCACAACAGGCGTACATTGACATCATTCTCCCGGAGAAGTGCCGTCTGTACGTCGAATACGTCGAGCAGGCCTCGCTCCCCGCTGACCTCCTACTCATCTTGAAGACGTTCGCTGCCATCCTCAAGCCATCTAGGGGTGTCCATGCGTGATCTGCCAGGCGCAATCGACGCCAGCGTGGACCTTAAGGTCTCCTACCTCTGTCTCGAGCAATCTCGGGAGGGCAGCGCGGCGAACGCCCACATCGTCGGCTTTTTCAGCGAATGGCCGAGCTCGTCTGTTCGCGTCACAAGAGCCCGTCACGCGTCGTCGGACGCGTTATTCCTGAAGGTGTGTTCATTGTTGGCCGCCTTCGCGGCGTTCGCGCGAAGCCTGAGCGGAAGGAATATGGCGGGCGCACGTGCGCATCCTGCTGTACTTCCCGCGCTCCTCTTCGCAAAGTTGATGGGGAAGAAGACGTTCCTCTTCCTTCAAGGACGTCCCAGCGACTTACCTGCCGACTCATTCGCGTATCGGCTCGTCGGCCAATTGGGTGAGTTGAGTTTTCGCGGAGCCTTACGTGCGGCGGACGTCGTGTTCGCGACGTCCGATGGGCTCGCAGAATGGGCAAGGGCCGAGACATCCGCTCCCATTCACAGGGTCACCAATGGAGTGGACGTCGATCGCTTTCCCTGGCCCGTAGAGGACCGTCGAGGAGTGATCTTCGTTGGCACACCAGCTCCCTGGCAAGGACTGGACACGCTGATCGAAGCGACGCGGCTGCCTGAATGGCCGCAAGACGTTCCCCTCACCGTAATTGGCGTGACGCGTGAGGACTACCACGGTGAAGTTGGGAATCACGTCCGCTTCCGAGGTCGACTTTCCCCAGTCGAGGTCGCCCAGGAGCTGTCGGAGCACGCCATCGGTGTTTCGCCGAAACGACTCGACCAGGCAACCATGATGGGGGTCTCGCCGTTCAAGTTGGCTGAATATCATGGCGCCGGACTCGCTGTGCTCGCGAGTGACGTCCCAGGGCAGAGCGACATGCTCCGCAACAGCGACGGAGGCGAGTTGTTCCCCCCAGACGATCCTGGAGCATTGGCCTTGGTTGTAAATCGTCTGATGAAGGACGCCGAAGCCATCCAGACGCAACAGACCAACGCACGAGCCTACGCTGAGAACCATTTAACATGGGCTGTTCAGAGACGCGCTATCATGCGAGCTCTGCGAGCGCACCAGCGGTAAGGTGCCCTAATTTCCTGTTAGGCGGCCGTGGATAGGCCCGTAATTGCGATTCATACTCGTGGATCTTTAGGCAAGCGAGTCAAGTTCTGGACCATGACTAACTCTTGCACCCCAAGTCTACTGGAGGTATGACGGTGAGTGTTGCCGGTGACATCAAGGTGCGCACGAGGTTGGACGTGCTCGACTACCTGCGATTCCTTGCGGCAATTCTTGTAGTGGCATACCACTACTTCGCGTACGCCCCTATCAAAGGCCATGTCGATGTAGCGCTCACCCCCTTCGCGGAGGTGGCAAAGTACGGTTACCTTGGGGTCGACCTCTTCTTCCTAATCAGCGGGTTCGTGATTGCGGCCTCTGCCCGCAACCGCACGGCTGTCGACTTCGCCGTGGGTCGTGCGACTCGGCTCTACCCTGCCTTTTGGCCAGCGATGCTCCTTACGGCATTGGCGCTCGCCTTATGGGGAGATCGTGTCAACTTGGGGGTATCGCTGGGACAGGTCTTGGTCAATCTGACCATGGTTCCCGGGCTCTTCGGTGTCCCAGCCGTCGACGGGGTGTATTGGTCGCTCCTTTACGAACTTGAGTTTTATGGAATCGTGTTTCTCCTTCTCCTCAGGGGGCAGGGAAAGCGCATCGGTCAGTTGGCTCCCTTCTGGGCAGTCGCGATGTTAGCTGCGACTCTATTGGCTCCAGCGTTGTCTCGCTCCATCCCATTTGCTGGCGGCTACTTCGGTTACTTCGTCGTCGGCGCTCTTCTGGCTCAGGTGCGCCTAGACGGACGATTGACCCTCACCAGAATGGTCGGTCTGGGCGCTGGTGGCTATGTCGCGGTCAGCGGAGCGGCTGCGTACTCCAAAGCCGTCGCTGAATCCCTTCAGACCGACATCTCGATAGCAGTGGTGACGGTGGTGGTGCTGATTTGGATGTTTTTGGTCTCAGCGCTCGCCCTTCCGTCCGTCGGGTCGTGGCGTCTGCCATTCGCGGAACGGCTTGGCGGCCTGACTTATCCGCTGTACCTCACGCATGCGGTTCTTGGGTACGTGGCAATGTCCTTCGTCATCAACGAGGCGAACAAATGGTGGGTATATGCAGCCGTCGCTGCCGGGGCGCTAATGATTGCAACGGGCTTGCATCACATCGAACGGTTGGCATTGTGGCGGAGATTCTTCGGGGCCACGCTGGGTCGCGCCCTCCGACCTCTGCAAGGAACAGCTCAGCGCTCCGTCGAGCCCAGCCACGCTGATGCGTGAGGCACGACGTGCGCGCTACCGCTTTGTCGACTTTTCACAATCCAGGTTTATGCGGAGTCTGAATCCTCCTGTCTTAAGAGCGATCGGCCGATGTAGTTGGTGAGGCTGCGAAGCCGAGCGTGGGGCCGCGCAGGTACTCGAGGCGTCCGTTGATCGCCTCCGGGCCGTTGCTCGTGCCGGGCCGCTTGAATTAGGCCAGCACGGCCGCCTCGCGCTTGCTTAGGGTGTCGCCGAGGGGTGATGAGGTCGGTAAGCGCGGCTGGGCACCGGCGCTGAGCGAGGCGATGACTGCCAGCACAAAGCTCGTTGCCCCTCTTGGTCAGGTTCGCGGTAGGCGCCGATTGTCCGCTGGTAGATGCCCAGTCATCAACAGGTGGCCTCGACCTAGACGTGCTCCTCAATAGCAAACAGAGCCCCGCCAGTCAGCCGTCTGCTGGTCGGTGAGCGGCCGGCGCCGGTGTGCAGCGTCCGTCTTGCGGCGTTGTGTGGGTCGCGGAAGCGGCCGCGGTGGCCTTGGATGTTCTGCTGGAACCGGCGGCGACGCCGGCCCAGGTCGTCACCGGCCAAGCGCGCTACGTGAATCGGATCGTCACGGTTACGGCCTCGGTCAGCTCCTCGGTCGTGGCGGTCTTGACCATGGTGAACCCGTCCATCGCCACGACCTCCACGGCGTCGCGCCACGCATGCGGACGATCGCAAGCCAATGCTTGAACGCCGCCTCTAGAGAGGCCGGGGAAGATGTCCCACAACCGGGCAGGATCGCTCCCGCCACGGACCCCGGTCAGGTCGATGACGGAACTCCGTGAAGTGGGGTGCAGGCATGGGCCACTCCTTCCAGCAGCGATCTCTGTCGCCGCAGGTCGAGTGTCCCACCAGACCGTCAGCGCTCCCGAGCCACCTTGCCGCACACCTCTCGGTAGCTGAATGTCAGGAAGGTGGAAGTGCGTGCTTCTCTGTTTGGTGGCGTGCCTTCGATGGTAGCCATGCGCTGAAGACGTAAAGGGCGCTGAATACAGCGGCGTAACCAACAGCGGCGAACGGCGTCAACGCGGGGTCTGTTGCTGCCACCCCTACCAACAGGGCGGTCGCAACGAACGTGCGACCGGCGAGGAGCGTCCAAGCTTGCGAGTCCTTGCGCCAATTCACACCGAAGAGCGCGGTTGCCGTGGTCGCCGCACCGATCAGGTAACCCCAGGCAACTCCGCGTTCCCCCCACGCCGTCCCCAAGGGAATCCAGGCCAGTCCAGCAAGCCCCACACCTCCGATACTGATGCGCGTGGCCGAGGCGAGTGACTGAGTGGAAGTCGCCGACAACCGCGTGACACTGGGTACGGCGCAACTCGTCAACATCACTGCGATGAGCAGAACTCTGAGCACCGGCACGGAGCCTGCGAACTTCTCGCCCCACACGACCGTCGTGAACTGGTCGCCGAGGATGACGAGACTTCCAAACAGAGGGACTGCCAGGAGGTTAATGCCTCGCATGGCGCGGTCCGTAACCGCGGCAAGACGCGCACTGCTGCCTTGGGCGTGCTCAGCCGACATCGACGGCATCAACGCAGCACCCAAAGAGACGGCAAAGATGCTCGCTGGTGTTGCCACGGCCAGTGCCGCGCCATAAAGCCCGACACCCACAGGGCCACCCCAGTGGGCCGCGGCCACTACTGACAGTTGAAGGAAGCCGCTGCTCGCGATTGTTCCGATCGTCCCGATCGCAACGTAGGTCCGCACCTCGCGCCTCAGCACGTGCGACATAGCGGACCCGGTGATCGTGCGACGGAATCCACCGATGACGAAGACCGCGAATCCCAACGCCAGGCTGGCCGCGAACGCAAGCCCACTGCCGACGTTGAACGCGACGATCGCCGCAGGAATGAGGCAACTCGCTGCGAGAGCGATCTCTAACAATGTTGTCCGAGCAAAGCGGCGTTCTCCCATTAGGACGCCGCGGGTGAAGTGATAGAGACCGTACAGGAGACAGACTGCCGCCGTGATCACACCTCCCACCCACGTTCCGTCGCCAAGGACCTGCCAGGCGCCGGCGGCCACACCAGCCGCGACCAAGGAGGCACCGACGGCCATGCGCCGCAAGTGGCGGATTAAGGTGTCGGCACTGCCTTCGGGTGCGGCAGCGACGAACTTCGAACTGGCCACACCCAATGTGGTCGGCCATAGCAGGGCAGCGAATTGGGCGATGGCAATACAGAGCGTGAGCTGTCCGAAGTCTGCGGGACCGAGCGTCCGGCCCGCGGTCCAGTTCAGGAGGAAGCGGGTGAGCCCGTGGACAACCGTGCCGACTAAGACCAAGGACGTCCCTACCAGAACCTTCGAGCGCAGCCGAGGCATGAGGTCTGGCGCCACGTCAGTGCTGGTTCCAGAAGCCCCGGGTGTCGAAGACGATGCGGCCTTCGAGCGACTTGCGGTTGATCGACCGGAACGCCGAGTGGTCCACCAGCAGGACGACGATGTCAGCGGCCTCGATCGCGCTCTGTGCGTCGGAGAATGCGATGTCCTGTCCCTTGAGTCGGTCGGGGAGGGACTCGACGTGGGGCTCCACGGCGAGAAGTGTCGCGTCCGGCAATTCTCGACGGATGCCCTCGACCACCTCCATGGCGGGGCTTTCCCGGAGATCGTCGATGTTCGCCTTGAAGGCGAGACCTAGGCAAGCGACGACAGGGGAGTGGAGGCGTGCGGCGCGTTCCTTGACCTGATCGACAACGCGGCCGGGCTTGGAGTCGTTGACCTCGCGAGCCGTACGCATCAACCGTGCTTGTTCGGGCGCCGCAGCAACGATGAACCACGGATCCACCGCGATGCAGTGGCCACCGACGCCCGGGCCGGGGTTCAGGATGTTGACACGTGGGTGGCGGTTGGCGCTCCGGATGATCTCCCAGACATCGAGACCGAGCGAGTCGCACACGATGGAAAGTTCGTTGGCGAAGGCCAGGTTGACGTCGCGGAAGGCGTTCTCTGCCAACTTGGACATTTCCGCGCTTCCGGCGTCAGTGATGACGATCTCGCCTTGGCAGAAGACCCGGTAGATCTCGGCGGCCACCTGGCCGCACTCCGGGGTCAAGCCGCCAACCACGCGGTCATTTGTCACGAGCTCGATCATGACGCGTCCGGGCAGGACGCGCTCCGGACAGTGAGCCACGTGTACGTCGATCGCAGCTGCCCCCGAGCTCGGGAAGGCGAGATCAGGACGCAACTTGGCGAGCCAGTCGCCCATCTGACGTGTCGTACCAGGCGGGGACGTGGACTCCAGCACGACCACGTTGCCGCTCTGTAGTTGGGGGGCGATGGCCTCTGCAGCGGTCCGGATGTACGAAAGGTCCGCGGAGCGGTCGTCGAGGAACGGGGTAGGCACAGCCACCAGAAAGGCGTCAGCATGGGGAACCGTGGTGCTCGCGCTCAGCAGGCCCTTCGAGACGGCACCACTGACGGCGACGCCAAGATCTGGCTCCACGAAGGGAACCTCGCCCTTGTTGACTGCCTCGACAGTGCGCTCATTTACGTCAACTCCATGTACACGCACGCCGCGTGTGGCCAGTGCCGCGGCCGTCGGGAGTCCGATGTAACCGAGGCCGATGACTGCGATGACGCCATGGTCCATCAGGGTGGTCTCCTAAAGCCGGCAGGTTGACGCCCGATAGTATCCCGATCGACTCATACCCCTGCAGACAGGTCCAGGTGCCGACAAATGACCACCGCTCTTGTGGTGTACGGAACTCGACCGGAGGCGATCAAGATGGCTCCGATGATCGACAGCCTCAGAGGCGTGGGGATCAATCCTGTCGTGGCCGTGACTGGGCAGCATCGAGAAATGCTGGACCAAGTGAATAACTTGTTCGGGATCGTGCCCGACTTCGACCTTGATCTGAGCAAGCCGCGCCAGACGCTCGCCCACATAGCGAGCTCAGCACTCACTGCTCTCAACAGCGTGATGGCTGAGGTCGTACCCGATGTCGTGGTGGTCCAAGGTGACACGTCAACCACATTTGTCGGTGCGCTTGCTGCCTTCTATCACCAGGTGCCTGTCGCGCACGTAGAGGCCGGGCTGCGCACGTGGAAGCGCTACTCCCCGTTCCCGGAGGAGGGCAACCGCCGAATGACGACTCAACTTGCGAGCCTCCACCTAGCGCCGACCGCAATGAACCGTCGCAACCTTGAAATGGAAGGTATCGATCCCCAGTCCATCAGCGTCACGGGCAACACAGTGATCGACGCCTTGCTAGAGGTGTCGCAGCGGGACGTATCGTTCGCCGACCCGGCGCTCGAGGCGGCCACCACCTCGGGGCGCCGAACAGTTCTGGTCACCACTCACCGCCGAGAGTCGTGGGGCGACCAGATGCAGGAGTCCATGGCGGCGGTGCGCCGCCTCGCGGACGCCTACAGGGACGTCCAGTTCGTCCTGCCCATGCACCTCAACCCGGTGGTCCGCGACATCGTCCAGCCGGCTTTGGGGGATGCCGAGAACGTACTTCTGACAGAGCCCCTCGAGTACGCCCACTTCGCGCGACTCCTCGGGTTGTCACATCTGGTCCTCACCGACTCCGGGGGGGTTCAGGAGGAGGCGCCCGGTCTCGGCAAGCCCGTTCTGGTTCTACGGGACGACACGGAGCGTCCCGAGGCGATCGACGCTGGAACGGTGAAGCTCGTCGGCACGGACGGCGAGCGCATCTTCGCGGAGGCGGCCCGTCTGCTCGACGACTCGGCTGCCTACGCCGCGATGGCGAACGCGGTCAACCCGTACGGCGACGGCAAGGCAGGTCCGCGATCCGCTGCCGCGATCGCCCAAATGATCGGTGTAGGGACTGCGTTGCCCGAGTTCGCTCCCTGACCCGGACCGCCAAGTGCCTGCGGGCGCCTAGCCCGCCGCCCTTCATGGTTTCACCAACGCTAAGGGGCACGGTTGAGCGACACCACTGCGGAGACGTTCGTCCTCAGTTGTCCCGAACCGCAGCGAAGCGAGGTCGAGGACCCTGCTCCACGCTGGGCGCTTTCCTGCGTTGGCCACCGACCCTGACGTGCTTGGCACCCGACACGGACGCAGAGGTCCACGCGATCATCGAACAGGTCCAGGCCGACCTCAAAGGGACTTCACTTCAGCGCTGTGGGGGCCGGGTCACCGACGTCAGGTACGGCCGGATGCCGTCCCGCCAGTCGGCTATCGGCGCGACCGGGATCGAAGTAAGCGAGCTGTGGGAGAGCACGCTGTAGGCGGGGCGTGGCGCCGGGCGCGTGTGAGCGCCGGTTGTCGTCGGAAGCACCCGCTCAGGGTCTAGCCCGGACTCCTCGAAGATGGCGCGGGCGAAGCGGAACCAGGTCGTCTCACCGGACGACGTGCCGTGGTATGTGCCAATTGGCGCCTCCGCCGCCACAAGGCGCAGCAGCAGTTCGGCGAGGTCGACCGTCGAGGTGGGCTGCCCGCGCTGGTCGTCGACGACGCTGAGGGTCTCGCGTTCGCCTGCGAGACGGAGCATCGTCGAGACGAAGTTGGGGCCTCCGGCTCCATAGAGCCATGCGGTGCGTACCACCCACGAATCAGCGCAGAGTGCTCGAACCGCCCACTCCCCGGCAGCCTTCGTGCGGCCATAGGCGGAGCGTGGAGCTATGGGGTGATCCACGCCATAGGGCTCCCTGGCGACTCCGTCGAAGACGTAGTCGGTCGAGATGTGCATGAGTCGCGCCCCTGCCCACGAGCTAGCCCGTGCCACATTGGCGGCCCCGACGGCGTTGACGGCGAATGCGGCCGCCTCGTCTGACTCTGCCGCGTCGACGGCCGTGTAGGCGGCCGTGTTGACGACGAGGTCGTGCCCCTCGACCGCGGCAACGCACTGCGCCGCGTCGGTGACGTCGAGGTCGCGACGACCCAACGCGGTGACGACCCAGCCAGCCGCCCGCAGGGCGGGCACGAGGTCATGAGCGAGCATCCCGCCGGCCCCGGTCACGAGTGCGCGCCCGGCGCCGGTGTCGGTCATCGGCCCAGGCGTGCGTAGGTGCGCTCGGCATCGACTTTCGCGGACGACCACCAGTCCTCGTTCTCGCGATACCAGTCCACGGTGGCCGCAAGCCCAGCACGCAGGTCGCTGTATCGAGGCTGCCAGTCGGTCTCGGCCCGCAGCTTGGTGGAGTCGATGGCGTAACGGAGGTCATGGCCGGGGCGGTCGTTGACGTGGTCAAACCAGTCGGCCGGCTTGCCCATGATCTCGAGCAGCATGCGCACGATGTCGAGGTTGTTGCGCTCACCGTCGGCGCCAATGAGGTAGGTCTCGCCGAGACGACCCTGCTCGAGAATGGCGATCACGGCGTCGTTGTGGTCGTCGACGTGGATCCAGTCGCGCACGTTGAGTCCAGATCCGTAGAGCTTGGGCCTGATGCCCTGGAGGATGTTGGTGATCTGACGGGGGATGAACTTCTCGACGTGCTGGCGAGGGCCGTAGTTGTTCGAGCAGTTGCTCACGGTGGCCTGGATTCCGAACGACCGAATCCACGCACGGACGAGCAGATCGGCTCCCGCCTTCGTGGCCGAGTAGGGGCTCGAGGGGTTGACCGGGGTGGCCTCGGTGAAGCGCTCGGGGTCGTCGAGCTCGAGGTCGCCGTACACCTCGTCTGTCGAGATGTGGTGCAAGCGCCTCTCGTGACGGCGGACCGCCTCGAGCAGCGTGAAGGTGCCGACGACGTTGCTCTCGACGAAGGGCCACGGGCTGTCGAGGCTGTTGTCGTTGTGCGACTCAGCCGCGAAGTGGACGACGACGTCGTGGTCAGCCACGAGCCGGTCGACGAGGCCCGCATCGGCGACCGAGCCCTCGACGAGCTGCACGGAGCCGTCGCCGCCCAGATCGGCGAGCACGGGCGCCAGGGAGTGCCGGTTGGCGGCGTACGTCATCGAGTCGAGCGCGGTCAGCGTCCACGCCGCCCGCGTCTCGCGCGTGCGCAGGATGAAGTTCGAACCGATGAAGCCGGCTCCGCCGGTGACAAGGACGCGCATGAGGCCGAGGGTAACGAAGTGTGCGTGGCCTCGCCGCTGACGGCTGCGCCCGTGACGCTCGATATGCTGCCGGGCGTGAAGATCTCAGTCATCGGGTGTGGGTATCTGGGAGCGGTGCACGCCGCCTGCATGGCTGACTTCGGTCACGAGGTGGTCGGTGTCGACGTCGACCCGGAGAAGGTGAGCAAGCTCGCCGCGGGTATTCCGTCGTTCCACGAGCCCGGGCTCGAGCCGCTGCTGCGCAAAGGCGTCGACGGCGGCGACCTGACCTTTACCACCGACAAGTCCGCGCTCTCCCAGGCGCGGGTGCACTTCATCGCCGTCGGCACGCCACAGCGCGGGGGCAGCTATGCGGCTGACCTCAGCTATGTCTGGAGCGCGGTCGACGACATCCTCACGCACGCCCGGCCCCAGCCCGACGGGCCGCTCGTTATCGTCGGCAAGTCGACGGTGCCGGTCGGCACGGCGCAGGCCATCGCCGAGCGGATCGCAGAGGCCGGCCTGGACGCGGTCGTCGTCTGGAACCCCGAGTTCCTGCGCGAAGGCTTGGCGGTCCAGGACACCCTCACGCCGGACCGGGTGGTCTACGGCCTTCCGGACGACCATGCGGCGGGCGACACCGCACGCTCTGCGCTGGACGAGGTCTATGCGCCGATCCTCGAGGCCGGCATCCCGAGGCTGCTTGTCAACTACCCCACGGCCGAGCTCGTCAAGGTTGCCGCGAACTCGTTCCTAGCGACCAAGATCTCGTTCATCAACTCCATGGCCGAGCTGTGCGACGCCACAGGCGCCGACGTGTCCCGCCTGGCCGAGGCCATCGGTCACGACGACCGCATCGGGCCGAAGTTCCTCCAGGCCGGCATCGGCTTCGGCGGTGGCTGCCTGCCCAAGGACATCCGCGCCTTCATGGCTCGCGCGGGTGAGCTTGGGGTCGACCAGTCGCTGACCTTCCTGCGCGAGGTCGACTCCATCAACATGCGGCGCCGCGACCATGCCGTCGAGCTGGCCAGCACCATGGCCGGGGGACGCTTGGTCGGCGTCAAGGTGGCCGTCCTCGGGCTCACCTTCAAGCCCGACAGCGACGACGTGCGAGACTCGCCGGCCCTCGACATTGCCGGCCGGCTATGGGGACGCGGGGCTAACGTCGTGGCCACCGACCCCGCCGGCGCCGAGGCCGTGCGCGCGCTGCGCCCTGACCTGCAGATCGTCGACACCGCAGATGAGGCCCTAGACGGCGCGGACCTCGTCATGTTGCTGACGGCGTGGAAGGAATACGTCGCGATCGACCCGGCCCACGCGAAGTCGCTCGTAGCCACACCGCGCGTCATCGACGGGCGCAACGTGCTGGACCCGCAGCGGTGGACTGATTCGGGCTGGGAGTACCGAGGTATGGGGCGTCGGTCAGGCCCGTCAGCGTGACGTGACCCGTACCGCCCCGTGGTGAACCAACGGCGGGGCGGTGCGGTCGGCGAACTTTACGTTCGCTTTAAGATTTCTTACTCAAATCGTGGATTTGCAAGAACTTCACAAGTCGGGCACCTACGATCAACCGGTACGTCGCAAGACCGCTGATCAGGGGGAAGTGGATGCTCGGGGACGCCTCTCGCAACCGGGGAATTTTGTTCGTCTGCACCGGCAACATCTGCCGGTCGCCCTATGCCGAACGCAGGTTGAGGCAACTGCTCCCTGCCGCCGGGGTGGAGATCGTCAGCGCAGGCACGGGAGCTCTTGTCGGCTCGGACTTCGAGACCGAGACACGAGACTCATTGCGCCAACAGGGAGCCGACGTGACCGGCTTCGCGGCACGGAGTGTCACCCGCGAGATCCTCGGATCGGCGGAGCTGGTGCTGACCATGACGCGCACCCACCGGGGCCAGGTCTCACGACTGAACCCCGCCGTGATGCGCAGGGCGTTCGCCCTCGGCGACTTCGCCGACCTGTGCAGTGCCTCTGGCACGTGGCGCCCTATCAACCCGGCTCAGCCGTGGCTGCCCCAGGTGGCGGCGGAGGCGGCCGCGGCGCGAGGAACCGTGGCCCCCCGCGACCTCGATCTCATCGACGTCGTAGACCCCTACGGCCGTTCGGCACGTACCCACGCAGAGGCCTTCGACCGCATCGAGGACTGCCTCGGCACGATTGTGCAGGCTCTCGGGGCCGTAGCGGGGTCGGCGAGGGCGAGCCACAGCCGCTGACGGCCAAGGCCGCACCGGACCCACGAATACGAAGAGGACGCCTGCGATGCAGGCGTCCTCTTCGTGTCAGCTCGACTGCCTGACCGAAGGCAGGGGGCTCAGCGGTAGGTGGCGATGTCGGCGGGGTCGTTGGGAACCGGTCCGTTCGGGCGCTCGTCCGCGGCCGACGGGTGCGCCATGGGGCCAGGACCGTAGTCACCGAGCCGTGCTATCGGTGCTGTTGGATGGCCGCCTTCCGGCGCGGCTGTCGGGCGAGCCGCAGCGGCCTTGGGGCGCGGAACGACCAGCGCAGCCTCGTCGTCGGCGGCAACGGGCCGACGCAGCCGGCGGGGACCCTTGTCCTTGGCGCGTTGGCGCTCGCTCTCGGGGCGATAGTCGTACTCGTAGGTGCCGTAGCCGCTCCCGAAGTCCTTGACCTTGACGCGGTTGAGGATGAGGCCGAGCACCGAGCCGTTGACGGCCTCGAGTGACTCGAGGGCACGACGCACATGCTCACGCTGGGCCACCCCGGCTCCGACGACCACCAGGGCGCCGTCCACGATCGTGCTGAGCACGGCCGCGTCGGTCACAGGAAGGAGCGGGGGAGCATCGATGAGCACGTAGTCGTAGCGCTCGCTGAGGTCGGTGACGAGCTGCTCCATGTTCGCGGAGCCGAGCAGCTCGCTCGGGTTCGGTGGGATGGGGCCGGCTCCGAGCAGGCGAAGACCCGTGCGGCCGAAAGGCTGAAGCACGTCCTCCACATCGACCCGCCCCACGAGCACGTCGGTCAGCCCGACGGAGCCCTCGAAGCCGAGGTAGTCGAGCAGGCGCGGGCGGCGCAGGTCGCCCTCGATGACGACGACCTTGAGCCCGGTGTCGGCGAGGCTCAGCGCCAAGTTCGCGGTGGTCGTCGACTTGCCCTCACCCGGTAGCGAGGAGGTGATGACGATCGACTTCGGCGGATTGGCCACGTCGATGAACTGCAGGTTGGTGCGCAGCGAGCGGAAGGCCTCGGCGCGCTGCGATCGGGGGTCGACCTGGACGATGAGCGGGTGGGTGGCTGCGTCAGCGTCGAAGGCGATTCCACCGAGGATGGTGCGGTCGGTCACTGTCTCGAGGTCACGCTGCGACTTGACCGACTTGTCGAGCACGTCGCGAAGCAACGCGACACCGAAGCCGAGGAGCAAGCCCAGGACGAGGCCGAGTGCGAGGTTGCGCGTGGGCTTCGGGCTCACGGGGGTCGTCTCGAGCGTGGCAGGTCGCGTGACCGAAAGAGTCACAGGGGACTGCCTATTGGACTTCGACTCGATGCTGTCCACGTATCGCGGGAACACCTCGCTGATGGCTGTGGCGAGCTGCTGAGCCCGCTGGGGGCTCGACTCCGTCACCGTGACGTCGATGAGGCTAGTGTCCGGCGGGATCGTGGAGGTCACGCGCGCGGCGAGCTCGTCGGTGGTGCCGCCGATTTTGACGGCATCTATGACCGGCTGGAGCACCGCCGGGTCCTCGAGAATCTGCGCATAGGTCTTGACTCGGGCCTGCGTGAAGGTGTTGCCCTGAGCGAGCGCAACGGTGGTGTCGTCGCTCGTCGTGTTCACGAAGAAGCGAGTCGACGACCCGTACGCGCGGGGCGTCAGCGCCGTGTAGGCGGCTGTGAGACCGAGGGTCACGAGCGTGACAGCGGCGATGATCATCCATCGCTTCCTGATCACGTTGAGGTAGTCCTGCAGTTCCACGGTCCCCGTCTTTCCGTTGTGAAGAGGGCCGCTCTTAGCATGGACATCGGACATTTCGACACGGCCCCTCCCGCGCATCCTATGCCGAGCCACCCAGTTGCGCCGCATTCGTCCAACCTGTCCGTAGAGTGGCGGCGTGATTCGGTGGTTGACGGACAAGTCCGTGGGGCGACTGGCCTTGGCAGGCCTGCTCGCCCTGCTCGTCGTCGACGCCCTGCTGGTGGTGCTCGCCTTCCGCCCCGACAAGGCGGGGGCCGTCGCACCGACCAGCGCGGCGGCCACCTCGATCGGCACGCAGGCGCCCACGTCCGAGCCGACCAAGAAGCTGACGGTCCAGCCTGTCCGCGAGGTCATCGTGGCGGCGAGCGCGACCCGGGCGTGGCGGGCCGTGCTCGGAACCTGCGCCGACGGCGGCGCCTCGATCCAGATGACCGACGACGGCGGCAAGACGTGGACCAAACGGACCGCCCCCACCGGCGCCCTCGGCCGCGTGCAGCCCGTCGGCGACGCAGGCCGCGGCTTCGTCATCGCCGCCCGCACCGGCTGCGCCGTGGGGGAGTACCCCACGGACGACGAGGGCAAGACGTGGCGCGGGCCTCGGGCGGTCGAGGGCGGCTGGTCCCGCACGCCCGGTGGCGCCTCGCCCCAGACCGTCATCACGCCCCAGCGCACCGACGCCCGACCGTGCGGCACCGCCGCGGTCGCCGACGTCGCGCGCGCCAGTGCCTCGAGCGCCTACGCGCTCTGTGCCGGCGGCCAGCTGATGCGCTCGACCAACGGCGGCGCGGGCTGGAGCCAGGCGGCTGCCGTCGAGGGTGCCGTCGCGCTCAGCGTGCGCTCCGAGAAGGCCGGCCCGACGGCCTACGTCGCCCGGGTCACCTCCGAGTGCTCGGGCGTTGAGGTCGCCCGCGTGTCGGGCCGCTCTGCCTCGAAGGTCGCCTGCGTCGAGACCGACGCCGACACCGCCGGCGGACGCGTGTCGGTCAGCGTCGTCGAGTCCGCGGGCTGGCTATCGGTGGCCGGAACGACGTGGCGCGCCGGCGCTGACCTCGCAAAGTGGGGCAAGGCCGTCTGAACCGGTTCAGGCGGAGTCCGCACGAGCCGCCGACATCACCGCCTAGGCTGACCCACCATGAAGGGGATCATCCTGGCCGGAGGAAGCGGCACGCGCCTGCACCCGATCACGCGCGGCATCAGCAAGCAGCTGATGCCCGTCTACGACAAGCCGATGGTCTACTACCCGCTGGCGACGCTGATGATGGCCGGCATCCGTGAGGTGCTCGTCATCACCACCCCCGACGACGCCGACGCCTTCCGCAGGCTGCTCGGTGACGGATCCCAGTGGGGCATGTCGATCACGTATGCCGTCCAGCCGAGTCCCGACGGCCTCGCCCAGGCGTTCATCCTCGGAGCCGACTTCATCGGCGGCGACAGCGTCGCCCTCGTGCTCGGCGACAACATCTTCTTCGGGCCGGGGCTCGGGCTCGCACTGAAGAACAACACCGACGTCGTGGGCGGCCACGTCTTCGCCTACCGGGTCGCCGACGCCCGCGCGTACGGCGTCGTGGAGTTCGACAAGGACGGCACGGTGCGGTCGATCGAGGAGAAGCCGGCCCGGCCCAAGTCGAACTATGCGGTGCCCGGCCTCTACTTCTACGACAACGACGTCGTCGACATCGCCCGCAACCTCGTGCCCAGCGAGCGGGGCGAGCTGGAGATCACCTCCGTCAACGACGCCTACCTCCGCCGCGGCGA
The DNA here is from genome assembly GCF_052115265.1 of Terrabacter sp. 2RAF25. Taxonomy (NCBI): domain Bacteria; kingdom Bacillati; phylum Actinomycetota; class Actinomycetes; order Micrococcales; family Intrasporangiaceae; genus Terrabacter; species Terrabacter sp. 2RAF25. The sequence goes on along the minus strand of NZ_JBFRGJ010000007.1, from coordinate 72,102 downwards.
CCTCACCGTCACGCCCCTCCCGCGCGGCACCGCCTGGTTCGACACCGGCACCTTCTCCGGACTGATGGAGGCCAGCCAGTACGTCCACGTCGTCGAGGAGCGGCAGGGCCTCAAGATCGGCTGCGTCGAGGAGGTCGCCTGGCGCAACGGGTGGCTCGACGACGCCGGCCTGACCCGACACGCCGACGAGCAGGCCAAGAGCGGCTACGGCCTCTACCTGCACACCCTGCTCGCCGAGGCCCGGGAGCGGGCCTGATGGAGATCCGGCCGCTGGCCGTCGAGGGCGCCTTCGAGATCACCCCTCGGCAGTTCCCCGACGACCGTGGCGTCTTCCTCGAGTCATTTCGCTCCGACCGCCTCGCGGAGGCGGTCGGGCGACCCATCGACGTGCTCCAGGCGAACGTGTCGGTCTCGTCTCGCGGCGTGCTGCGCGGCATCCACTTCGTCGACGTGCCCGTGGGGCAGTCGAAGTTCATCACCGTGCTGGCCGGCTCGCTCATCGACTTCGTCGTCGACCTGAGGGTGGGCTCGCCGACGTTCGGACAGTGGGACTCGGTGCTGCTCGACGCGGTCGACCACCGCGCCGTCTACCTCTTCGAGGGCCTGGGCCACGCCTTCTGCGCGCTCGAGGACGGCACGACGACCCACTACATGTGCTCGAGCACCTACAACCCCGGCGCCGAGCACGGCATCGACCCGCTCGACCCCGAGATCGGGCTGACGATGCCCGCGGGCATCGAGCCGCTGCTGTCGCCGAAGGACGAGGCCGCGCCATCGCTGTCCGAGGCCGCCGCGGCCGGCCTGTTGCCGACCTATGCGGAGTGCGTCGCCTACACCAGCTCGCTGGTCCGCACGTGACGTCGGTCGGGCGCATCCTCGTCATCTGCACCGGCAACGTGTGCCGCTCGCCCTACCTCGAGCGACGCCTGCGCCAGCTCCTCGCCGGCACCGATGCCGTCGTCGAGAGCGCGGGCACGCGTGCCCTCGTCGGGGCCGACATCGAGTCGGGGTCGTCGGCCGCGCTCGCGGCCATCGGCGCCGACACAGCCGGCTTCGCCTCCCGCCAGCTCGTGCCGGCGCTGCTCGACGAGGCCGACATCGTCGTCACCGCGACCCAGCAGCACCGCGGCGACGCCGTCGCGCTGCACCCGCGCGCGCTGCGCAAGACCTTTACCCTGGGCGAGCTCGCCGACCTCGTGCGCGACGCCGACCTCGCCGCCGAGGCCCGGAACGCCCCCGCAGGTGTGCCGTGGGCCGCGGTCGTCGCCGACGTCGCCCGCGGACGCCGAGGGCTCAACCCGGCGCGGACGGCCGACGAATCGGACATCTACGACCCCTACGGGCGCGGACCTGAGGCATATGACCGGATGTCGCACGAAATCGAGTCGCAGATCGACGTCGTCGCCGACGCGCTGCGACCGCCCTCGATCTGACTCGACCTCGGACAGCCTCTTCCCACAAGGCGATTCGCCCTTGGCCTACTTGTAGGAGTCCAACGCGTTGTCGCGGATGGCCTTGCCGAGCTCGTCCATCTTCACCTCGTCGACGATGTCGATCGACGCGCCTGCCGGGCTCGTGCCGAAGCCGGTGAACGGCGCCGTGATGAAGCGGATGTCGCTGCCGCGCAGGCCCCGCATAGCGAAGGCCTCGGAGCGCATCGTGCCGACGTCGAGCTTCTGGTCGACCGTGAGGTTGCTCGTCGCCGCGTCGGCGAAGTCCTTGAGCCGGATCGGGTTGGTCAGCACGTCCTTGCTCAGCGTCTTGAGCATCAGGCCCTTGATGAACGCGAGCTGGCGCTGGCCACGGGATATGTCGCCCTCGCTCAGCTGCTTGCGCTGGCGCACGAAGACGAGCGCGGTGTCGCCGTCCATGTGCATGACGCCCTTCTTGAACACCTTGCCGTCGCCGGTGGACGCCTCCTCGACGTTGACGTCGACGCCGCCCACCGCGTCGGTCATCGCCTTGAAGCCCTCGAAGCCGAGCATCGCCACGTGGTCGATGCGGATGCCGAGCATGTTCTGCATGGTGGTCACGAGCAGCGGCGACCCGCCGAACGCGTACGCGGCGTTCAGCTTGTTCTTGCCCTTGCCGGGGATCGAGACGTAGAGGTCGCGCGGGAAGTGGATGAGCGTGACCTTCGAGTGGTCGTCGGGCACGTGGACCAGCACCATGACGTCGGAGCGGGCGCCCTCGCGCCCGGGCCCGGCGTCGTTGCCGATGATGAGGTAGTTGGTGCCGTTGCCCGCCGGCTGCGTGACGACGTCGCCGTTCTTGTCGGTCGGCAGGGCCCCGCTGCCGGCGGAGTCGGGCAGCAGCAGCTCCTGCTTCACGTTGTTCGTGACGATGTGGTTGAGCCACGCCAGGTAGCCGCCGACGGCGAGCACCGGCACGAGCAGCAGCACGAGCGCGACGACGAGCACCCTGCGGTTGCGGCGTTTTTCGCGGCGATTGGGCCGGCCGTCCGAGCCGCCGTCGCCGCCACCACCGTCGTCGCCGCCTCCGCCGTCACCGCCGCCCGAGCCGTCGCTGGCGCCGACCTGGTCTCGTTCGAACAGGTCGGTGTCTCGTTCGCGGGTGCCGTCCATTGCCGCCAGTGTAGGTGTCAAGGCGTGCTCCCACTGCCGCTTACACTGACGGCCGTGACTGGAGGACGAAGACGACGGATCCACTCGGACGTTCCCCTCGTCATCGGCGGCGCAGTGCTCTTCGTGGCGTGGGTGTGGGTCCTCATGCGGGCGACCGAGCCGCTCGTCACGGTCTTCGCCTTCGCCTCCGACGGCCGCCCGAAGCTGTATGCCGGCCTCCTCGCCGTGCTCGCCGGCCTCCCGGGGCTTTTCCTCACCCTGCCGCGCGCGCTGACCCCGCCCGCCCCGATGGTCGTGCCCGCGGTTCGCAGCCGCAGCCAGGCCTCGGCGCGCCGCACCTCGTTCCTGCGCACCGACATGATCGGCCTGGCGGTGTTCCTGCTCGCCCAGGTGCCGCTGCCTGCGCCGTGGGGACCGGTCGGCAAGGCCGCCACGATCGCCAACATCACGAAGTCGCCCGAGATCGTCGAGTTGAGCGCCCGGTTCGCGAACTACTCGCTCGGCGTCTTCGCCGTGGGCATCGTCGCGGCGGTGATCGCGAAGGTGTACTCGCACGCGGCCGCTCTGCGGGTCCTGGCGATCATCCTCGCGGTCGGTGCGCCGGTCGCGGCGTGGGTGCTCGTCGTCAACGCGATCAGGTAGGCGCGCGGGATCAGCGTGTCGTCACGGCTTCCTGGGCATAGAGGGGGACATCAGATCCCCAGGAGCTCCAGCTGAAGACGTCGACGGGCTCCAGGTCGCCCTCGGGGAGCCACTGCACCCGTTCACCGGCGTCGCCAGCGAGCAGATCCGACCAGACCTGTCGGAGGTCCTCGTCCGAGAGCGACCCGAGATCACGCCAGTGCAGTCCGGACGAGCCCGGGATGTCGCTCAGCGACGCGGCACCGGCGCGCAGCTTGCTCGCCATCTGGGCGAGGCTGCGGTAGGGCAGGTGTGCGATGCCGAGGCCGTCCACCGGACGTCCCGGGCGGTCGACCTCGTGGTTGCCCATGGCCACCGCCATGAAGGGGTGAGGGCGGAAGGCGACCTTCTTCCACCACGAGGCCTGGCGCCCCATCACCCAGCCCGCGTCGTCCCCCACCCGGGCCCCTGTGCCGAGCGGTGCCACGTTGAAGATGGACGCTCGCACGATGCTGGCGGGGCTCTGCCGCAGGAACGCGCCGACCGTCTGCGACTTCGCGAACCACAGCTCGTCGGCGTCGAAGGGGATGACCCAGGCGGCTCCCGCCCGGCGGGCCCAGTGCGACAGCCGGGTCATCTTCTGCCCCTGGAAGAAGGCGGGCTCGCGGTCGTCAGCGAGGAAGACCGGCGCCGACGACGCGAGGTCCTCGATGATGACGCGCGTGTCGTCCGTGGAACCGTTGTCGGCGACGAGGATCCCGTCGACCTCCTGCTCGAGCAGGTGCCGCAGCGTCGTGGCGATGATGTCGGCCTCGTTCTTGACCATGGTCACCGCCCACACGCTCCCGGTGCCGTTCAGCCCTGAGCTGCGTCCGCGCGGCGGCAACGCGGGGAGCACCAGCCCCTCGGCGACCCGGGTGCGCACGACCCGCTCATCCGGGCGCCACCACTGCTCGGTGCGTCGCTTCACCGCACCGAGCTGCTGCTTCGCGCTCATCGCAGGTCCTGCGCGGACGATGCGAGCCGGCCGTTGCGGGCGCCTTCGCCGGCCGGCCGGTCGAGCGAGCCCAGCTCGACGAGACGCGCGAACTCCGCGTTGGCCAGCCGGACCTCCTCGAAGCTGCCCGTTGCCTCGACCCGCCCGTCCTTCAGGTAGACGATCTGGTCGGCGTCGCGCACCGTGGACAGGCGGTGCGCGACGATCACGACGGTGATCTCGCCGTGCAACCTCTGGATCGTCTCGCTGATCCGGTGCTCGGTCTCGTTGTCGAGAGCCGAGGTCGCCTCGTCCAGGACGAGGAGCAACGGGGCCCGGTAGAGCGCGCGGGCGATGCCGACCCGTTGCCTCTGTCCGCCGGAGAGGCGGGTGCCGCGCTCGCCGAGCTGCGTGTCGAGCCCGTGGGGGAGCTCCTTGACGAGCTCTTCCAGCTGAGCCTGCCGGATGGCCGACCACAGCCGGTCCTCGTCGATGTCGTCACGCGCCTGGTCGAAAGCGATGTTGTCGGCGAGGGACATGTCGAGCATGAAGACGTCCTGGGGGACGTATCCCACGTTTCGCTGCCAGAGCGGCTTCGCTCCGGCGATGTCGTGCCCGTCGACGAGGATGCGGCCCGAGACGGGGTCGTGGAGGCCGAGCACGACGTCGACCAAGGTCGTCTTGCCGGCGCCGCTGCCGCCGACGACGGCCAGCGAGGAGCCACGGGGCACGACGAGGTCGACCCCCTTCAGCACGTCGGCAGCGCCGTCGGGGTAGCGGAAGGAGACGCTCTCCAGCACCAGCGCCTGCGTGAAGGGCATCGGCGGGCCGTCGACCCTGGGGGAGCGCTGGCGTGCTCGCTCGGCCAGCACCTCCTGGTGCACGAGGTCCAGGGCCGCGGTCCCGACCCGGATGTTCGTGATGCTGCCGAGCAGGCCCGTGACGGACGGGAGCACGCGGAAACCTGCCGCGACGAACAGCGCGAGCAGCCCCACGGCGCTGCCCCTGCCGGCGCTGCCCGAGGTCCCGGCGAGGAGCATGATGATGCCGACGGCGAGGATGAAGAGGATCTCCAGCAGGTACTTCGGCAGGCTGCCGAGGAAGTTGGCAACCCGCCCGGCGTCGGACGCCTCCATGGACACGTCTCGGTAGGCCGTGACGAAGTGTCTCTGCGTGCCACGGATGTGCAGCTCCTTGATCCCGCCCAGGGCAGCGAGAGAGGTGCGCCAGGCGCCGAAGTTCGCCTCGTTCATCCGGTGGCCGGCACGCAGCGCGCGCGGCTTGACCATGCGGTTGTAGAGCAGCGCCGCAGCCCCGAAGTACGCCACGACGGCCACGGTGGGCAGCGGGGCGACGACGAGCAGACCGACCACGATGGCAAGAATGGCGATCCCGCCGGACATGACGCCCATGAGGCCGCCGACCGTGAAGTTGAAGACCTGGCTGACCGAGTCGTTCATCGTGCGCAAGAGCTCTGCGGTGCTGCGCCGCGACACGGTCGTGTAGGGCGTCGTCAGGAAGTGCTCGAGAAGGCGTGAGGAGACCTTGACCCGCTCACGGAAGTTGAACCCGATGACCCACCACGTGAACGCGAGCGACCCCACGTCCTTGAGGACGAAGAGCACCACCACCGCAACGGTCAGGATGACCGTCAGCGTGCCGCGGTCGAGCTCATCGAGCAGCCTCGCGACGAACCCGACGGCGCCCGCGTCGGTCGGGGCACCCGTGGCGAGGTCGACGAGGGGAAGCACGAGGGCCACCGCCAGCATGTCGAGGGTCGCGATGACGACCTGGCCGATCGTGGCCAGCAGCAGCTTCTGCTTGGTCCTTCGGTCGAAGACGTCGTTGAGCTTGCTGAACATCGCGCGCACGGCTCAGCCCCCCGACCGCACGACGCTGCGCATGCTGCCACGCACGAGGAACGGCTTCTCGATGAAGTGGTAGAAGACGGACGCGACGAGCACCGTCGTCGTGCCCGCGACCACGAGGGCCAGGACGGTCGTCGGTCCGACACCCCACTGGTCCGGCCGAGCGACGCCCGCCGTCAGGAGCAGGACGGGCTGGTGCAGCAGGTAGAAGCTGTAGGAGATGACGCCCAGCCCGGTCAGCCAGCGCAGCGGACCCGACTCGAACACGCGGTCGGGAACGCGCGCCAGCAACACGAGCAGGCACACCGCCACGACCCCGAAACCCACGGCGCTCAAGGGGCCCCAGCCGGCGGCATACCCAGTCAGGCCCGCGGCCGCCGCGACGGGCAGCGCGACCCACGCGCGCACGGCATGGGCGGGGCGCGGTGCCCGGACGAGGGTCGCGGCCCACATGCCGAGCGCGAACTGGAACCAGCGCGCCGGGAAGAGCTTGTCGGTGGAGGGGAGCAGGCCTGCGGGATGGGTCTGCCCGGCCCACCACAGCCCGAACGCCGCCCACACGAGGGCGACTCCGAGAGTCGTGACCATGACGCCCCGCATGTCCCACCGCCGGCGCACGAGGAGCAGCAGCGGAAACCCGAGGTAGAGGGTCGCCTCCAGCGAGATCGACCACAGCGAGCCGTTCACCGCCCCGAGCGTGTCGCCGAAGAGGGGGAAGGTGAGGGTCAGGTGCGTCACCGCGTCGACGGCCGTCAGGTCGTGCGCGACGAGCCGCTCGCGCAGGGCCGGCACGAGCTCCAGGCCCATGACGAGCAGGACGGCGGCGTAGTAGGCCGGCAGCAGCCGGTAGGCGCGGCGTCGGAAGAAGCGACGGGGATCGAGCTCACGCACCCGTCCCTCGCGGATCAGCGGCAGGGTGAGGCAGAAGCCCGAGAGCACGATGAAGATGTCGACGCCCGCACCACCGAAGCCCATGACGCGCACGAGCAGCCCGTCGCCCGAGAGCTTCGGCGGTCGCACGTTGTCGAGCCAGTAGCCGTGCACGTGGAGCAGGAACACCCAGAGGGCGGCGAGACCACGCAGCGTGTCGACGTACGCGAGCCGGCGGGTGGCGACAGGGGCGACCGGCGCCGCCGGTGCTGCCACGGTCGTCCGCGCCGGAGTCGGCGCGCTCGTGCCATCCATTGATCCCCCTCCGCTGGGCAGGATGGACCACGCCCCCGTGTCCAGCCCCCGGCGTCATCGTATGAGGCGTTCGACCTCTTTGTGCATGCGTTCGCGAAAACGTTGCTCCGAGAAGTGGGTCGCGTGTGCCCGGATGGCGTCGGCGTCCCAGCGTCGTTCGCGGTTAGCGAGGACCGCATCGCGGACCGCCTCGACGGTCGGCACCTCGAAGAAGGTGCCGTTGACGCCCTCGTCGATCGTGTCGAGGTAGCCGCCGCCGTGCAGGGCCAGGGTCGGCACCCCGAAGGCCGCTGCCTCGAGCGGCGTGAGGCCGAAGTCCTCGAGGCTCGGCGCGAGCAGGGTGCGCGCGTGGGCGTAGGTCCACCGCAGCTCCGCGTCGGTGAGGTCGCTGAGGATCCGCACGTTGTCGGGAGCTGCGGCCCGCAGCTGCGCCGCCAGCGGCCCCGAGCCGACCACGACGAGGCGTTCGTCGAGGCCACGCACCGCGTCGATCGCGACGTCGACGTTCTTGTAGGGGAGTAGGCGCGACACGACGAGCAGGAAGCCGTCGTCGGCCCAGTCGGCGAGCCGGTCCACGGGCGCCTGCGGGTCGTGGGCGTCGATGCCGTAGGGCGGCGGCACCACCTCGGCGCCGATCCCGTATGCCGCCGTGATGCGTTCGCCGACCACCGTCGAGTTCGCCAGGTAGCGGTCCGCCGACGCGGCCGCCCGCCGGTCCCACCTGCGCAGCCAGCCACTGAGCAGGGTGAGGCCCTGGCCCTGGAGCGACCGGTTCGCGGGCCCACCGAGGTAGGCCTCGGTCTGGTAGAGCCACCGGGCCGGCGCGTGGCAGTAGACGAGCTTGCGGCCGGTCGCCGGCACCCCGTGCGCCCAGCCGGAGCTCGACGCGACGACGACGTCGGCGTCGACGGGAAGGCGCGAGACGGCATACGGCAGCAGGGGCAGCGCGGCACGGTGCCTGCGGCGCAAGGGAAGCAGCCGGTCGATGGGGGAGACGACGACGTCGGCATCCCGGAACTCGGGGTACGTGCCGTCGGGGTCGTAGAGCGTCGTGTGGATCTGCGCGTCGGGGAACGCGCGGTGCAGCGCGAGGACGACCCGCTCGGCGCCGCCGCGCTGGGTCAGGTAGTCGTGCGCGATCGCGACGCGCGGTCGATCGGTCATGGTCTCCGATCCGGTGAGGACGGACGCTACATTCGGGCAGGTGCCGAGCCTCAGTCTGAGCCACCGCAGCGCCGTGCTGGCGGTGAACGGCAGATTCCTCTCCCAGGCCACGACCGGCACCCAGCGCTACGCCCTCGAGCTGGTGACGCGTCTCGCGGCTCGGCACGGACAGCGCGTGGTCGTCCACGTGCCCAAGGGAACTCACGTGCCCGACGAGATCTCGGGTGCGGCGCAGGTGCGCGAGTCGCGCGCAACCGGTCAGGTCTTCGAGCAGGTCGTGCTGCCCTGGCTCGCGCGCCGCGACCTGCTGCTCAGCCTCGGCGGACCGGCCCCGGTGCTCGCGCGTCGCCAGGTCGCGACGCTGCACGACGCCTCGGTCTTCCGCCACCCGGAGACCTACAGCCGCGGCTTCCGCACCTGGTATCGCGCGCTGTACCGCGTGCTGGCGCGGCGGGCCGTGCGGGTGCTGACCGTGTCGATGTTCAGTGCTGGTGAGCTGGAGTCCGTGCTCGGTCTGGCGCCGGAGCGCGTCAGCGTGGTGCCGAACGGCAGCGACCACGTCGACCGCTTCACGCCCTCTGTGCCGGACCTCGGGGGCATCGAGGCGCACCTGACGGACGGGACGCCGTGGGTGCTCTGCGTCGGCACCTTCGCTCGTCACAAGAACCTGGTGCCTGCGCTCGATGCGCTGGAGGAGGCGGGGATCCGCTCGGTCGTCGTGGGGGCGAGGGGTGGCAACCGCGTCTTCGCCGACGCGGGTCCTGCGCGCTGGAGCCACGCGACCTTCGCGGGTCGCCTGTCCGACGACGAGCTGGCGTGGCTCTACGGCGCGGCGACCGCGCTCGTGTTCCCTTCTCTCTACGAGGGTTTCGGCATCCCGGTGGTCGAGGCGCAGCGGCTCGGGTGCCCCGTCGTCGCGCTGCGTGCCGGGCCGACGGCGGAGGTGGCCGGCGAGGGTGCGGTGCTGTGCGACACCTCCGAGCCGCAGCAGCTGGTCGAGGCCGTGCGCGCGATCGCCTCCGACGCGGCTCGTCGCTCTGAGCTCGTCGAGGCCGGGCAGCGCAACGCCGCGCGCTACACGTGGGCGGGGTCGACCGACCTGCTCGAGCAGGCGCTCGCCGAGGCCGGCTGGCACCCCTGACCCCGGGCGGACGCCGCCTGTCAACGGGACGAACGGGATTCTCCGGTCCCGCCCCGCGACGTCGATCCGGTTGCGATACTCAGCCCATGCCTGAGGCCCCGTCCCTGTCGGTCGACGTCGTCGTCGCGACCTTCAACCGCCCGGACAACGTGCGAATCTGCTTGCAGCACCTCGCTCTCCAGACGCACACGCCCGACGAGATCGTCGTCGTCGACTCGTCACCACACCGCCTGACGGCGGCCGTCGTCGCCGACTTCCCGGGCGTGCGCTACATCCGCAACGACGCCGGCCCCGGCACCCTCGCCACCTCACGTGCTATCGGCGTGGCCGAGACACGGTCCGACATCGTGGCGTTCATCGACGACGACGCCTACGCCGAGCCCGACTGGCTCGAGAACATCCTGGCCCGCTACGCCGACCCGTCGGTCGGGGCCGTCGGCGGCCGGGCCAGCAACGGCCGGCCCGGCGAGGAGCACGAGGGGCACGACGCCGTCGGCCGGCTGCTGCCCGACGGGACGCTGACCGGCAACTTCGCCGCCGACACCGGCCGCGACCTCGACGTCGACCACGTGCTCGGCGCCAACATGTCGGTGCGCCGGTCGGCCCTCGAGGGGATCGGCGGCATCGTCGACCTCTTCCCCGGCACCTGCCTGCGCGAGGAGAGCGACATCATGCTCCGGCTCGGCCGGGCCGGTCATCGCGTCGTCTACACGCCGTCGGCCCTCGTCGAGCACGTGGCGGCGCCCTACACCCGGGGTCGCCGCTTCGACGTTCGCTACACCTTCTACGGCAACCGCAACCACATCGTGCTGCTGTCGCACGCCTTCGGCATGGACGCGCCGATCCTGCGCCGCTACTACGGGACGGCGCTGCGGCAGGTGGGCGACATCCTCGTCGACGGCGCTAAGGCCGTCGTCGCCACCGGTCGCAGCCCGCGTCAGCGCGTGCGCAGCGTCGGAGGCAGGGCGCTCCACGCGTCCGCCGCGTTCGGGGGGCTCGCCGTCGGCACCACTGCCGCCATCCGCACCCGACTCGGCGACCGGCGACCGACACGGCCCTGACCCGTGCCAGCCGCGTACGTCGTCCTCAGCCACACGCAGCCCGACCAGGTCGCCCGGCTCGCCCGAGCCATCCTCACCTCCAGCCCCGAGGCGTCGGTGTTCGTCACCCACGACGACCGGCACCACCCGGCTCCCGTCGTCGACGACGAACGGGTCCACGTGCACACCCACGGACGGGCCACCGACTGGGGTTCGTGGGAGCTCGTCGAGGTGACCCTCGAGGCGATGCGCACCGCTCGCGACACGGTCGACCCCGATCTCGTCGTGCTGGTGTCGGGCCAGTGCTACCCGGTCAAACCTCTGGAGACGTGGGAGGACGACCTGCTCGCCCGCGGGGGCTGGCAGGGCACGGCCAGACCTCTGCACTACGCCCCGGCCTGGGGCAGCCGGCACGGCACCGGCGACGACGAGCTCACGCGCTACACCTACCGCTGGTTCGCGAGCCGGTGGCTGACCCGGTCGCTGCGTCGCGGGGGCGGCTCGGCCCGCGCCGCCAGGGCGCTCGCGCACCGGGTGGAACCGCTCCTGGCCCTGCGCCTCGTCGACCGGGGTCGCGGCGTGCACGTGGGAGTCAGGCGGCGTGTGCCGGCACCAGCCGTCCGCTTCCAGCTCGGGTCCCAGTGGCTGGCCGTCGACCGGGACCACCTCGAGCTCGTGCTGCGCGCCCTCGGGCCCGGCACCGCGCTGCGGCAGCTCTACGAGCGGTCCGTCATCCCCGACGAGTCGGCCCTGCAGACCGTCCTGTCGGCCGCCACGCCGCCGGTGGCCTCGATCCCCGTGTCGTACTCCGTCTGGGAGCCCGGGGCGGACTCGACGCGCACCTTCACGCTGGACGACCTCGACGAGATCCGGGCATCCGGCTCACCGTTCTGTCGTAAGGTCCACTCGGGGCGCAGCGCGACCTTGATGGACGCGCTCGACCGGGGGAACGGGGTGGGTCGTGAAGGGGAGTGAGCAGCCGACCGGGGCGCTGAGCCGCGGGGGACTGCAGGACAGTGCGGTGCGCGGGGCGGTGTGGACCGTCGTGCACACCTTCATCGCCATCCCCGTCGCGTTCCTCGTCAACCTCCTCATGGCGCGCGTGCTGGGGGCCGCCGACTACGGCCGGCTCGCCTTCCTCACCGCCCTCATGGAGGTCGTGGCTCGCGTCCTCACAGCCGGGTTCGGTTCTGCCGTGGTGCAGTTCGGGGCCAAGGCCCACGCCGCCGGACGCACCGACGCCGTGTCGAGGCTGCTGTCGCAGTCGCAGGGCTTCCGCCTGCTCGTCGTGGCCCCGGTGCTCTCGGTCGTCGTGCTGCTCTTCGCGGACGTCCCGGTGGGGGCGCTCGTCATCGCCGTCGTCTTCGGCATCGTCTTCCCGGCGGCTCTCGACGGCGCCGTCGCGTGCCTCGCCATCGAGAACAAGACCGCAGACGGGGCCAAGATCGCACTCGTCACGTCCCTGGCGACCCAGGCCGCGGTGGTCGCCGTCGTGCTCCTGGCCCGCACCCCCGACGCGGTCTGGACGACGCGTCTGATCGTCACCGGGGTGGCCGTCGCCCTCTGCCTGATCCCGATCTCGGCGTCCTACCGGCGGGCGGTGCTGCGGCCCGCGCTGCCGAGGGGGATGCCGACCGGGTTCTGGCGCTACGCGCTGCCGGTGGGAGTGGCCGGCGTCATCGGTGGGCTCGTCATGTCGCGCAGCGAGATCTTCCTGATGAACTGGCTGACGACGCCGGCTGCGGTCGGAGTCTTCGCCCTCGCCTTCGGGCTCGCCGGGCACGTCTTCGCACCGGCGCAGGCCTTCGTGGGACCGCTCGTTCCCGCCATCTCCGGCCTGCTCGAGGTCGACGCACCGGCCGTGCGTCCCGCCTTCCGGCGCGTGATGCGTTCGGGCGCGACGGTCGTCGGCGTCGTCGAGGCGGTCGCCGTCGTGCCGCTCGCCGTGCTCGTGCCGGTGCTCTACGGCCAGGAGTTCGCCGAGGCCGGACCGGTCGTCGTCGCGCTCGGCGTCGCAGCCGGCTTCGTGACCGTCGGCGGCCCGGTCGTGGCGTTCGTCTCGGCCCGGCTCTCGGCCGGAGAGATGCTCAAGGCCACCTCGGTGGCGCTCGTCGTCGACGTCGTCCTCGCCGTGGCGCTCATCCCTCCCTTGGGCATCTGGGGTGCCGTCATCGCGAACATCGGCGGGTCCATGACCAGCCTGCTCCTGCTCGCACGTTCCGAGCTGCGGGGACTCGACATCACCGTGCGCCTCGCGCTGCGCGACGCCCTTCCGTGCTTCGTCGGCGCGGCGCTCGCCGGGCTGCTGCTCCTCGCCACCGACGTCCTGCAGGGCAACCCGTGGCTCGAGGCGGTGGGCGCCGCGGTGGCCGGCGGGGTGCTCTACGTGGTCGTGCTCCGGGTGACACGGTCGGGCCTGACCCCAGCGGACTCCGATGCCGTCACGCGGGGGATCCCCGCCCCGGCCCGTCGTCTCGGCGCGCCACTGCTCGGCCTGCTCACGGCCGGTCTGGAGGACCGCTCGCCGCTGTAGCGGTGGCCCGCTCGTGCAGGGTCACGTAGGCCCGAGCGACGGCCTCCCAGGTGAAGCGCGTGGCGGACTCGGCTCCGGCAGCCCCGAGTGCGGCACCGGTGGACGGGTCCCGCACCAGACCCTCGAGCGCGTGCGCGAGGGCCGCGGTGTTGACCGGGTCGACGAGGATGCCGTCCACGCCGTCGGTCACGAACGAGGCCGGACCACCCAACGACGTTGCCACCAAAGGCGTTCCCGCGCGCCACGCCTCGAGGGCGACGATGCCGAAGGCCTCCTTGCGGCTCGGCATGACCACCACGTCGGCACGCGTCATCCACCCGTGGACGCCCGCCTCGTCCAGCGGCCCGACGAGCCGCAGGCGGTCGCCGAGTCCCAGCCGTTCGCCGAGAGCGAGGAGCGCGTCGCGCTGGGAGCCGACGCCGCCGATCACAAGGCTCGGTGAGAGGCCACCGTCCAAGGCAGCCACCCCCTCGAGGAGGAGGTCGAAGCCCTTGGTCGTCTCGAGCCGCCCGACCGCGAAGACCACGGGTCCGTCGGGCAGGTCGACGCCCTCGGCGGCCGGCCCCTCTGCGGGAGTGGCGGGCGCCGGACCGACGCCGTTCGGGACGACCACGCCCCCACTGAGACCGAAGCGCTCGCGCAGGTCGTCGAGCACCTGCTGCGAGCAGCCGGTCGTGACCGCCGCTGACGCGATGGTGCGGCGCAGCGCCTCCCGCATGAGGGCGGAGGTGCCGAAGGCGTCGTGGTCGTCCATGAACGTCTCGCCGTGGGCGGAGAGCACGAGAGGGGTGCCGGTGCGCCTGGCCAGCGCGGCGGCATACGGCCCGTTGGGTCCGAAGCACTGCACGTGCAGCACCTCGGGTCGGAAGGCGCGGAAGGCGGCCCGCCACGACAGCCACGCGCGGGGCGCGGCGGTGGCGAAGCTCGCGAGCGCACGGGCCGAGCGCGCCGGCATCGGGGTGGGCAGGTGGCGCACGACCGTGCCGTCGAGCTCGGTGACGCCGGGCCGGTCACCCGGCTCGTCACCGCGGTCGACGGTCCAGACCTCGACCTCGGTGCCGAGGGTGCGCAGCTCGCGCGCGACGTGCCGCACGTGCGACTCCACCCCGCCGAGGTGCGGGTGGTACGACGACGTGACGAGCGCGACGCGACGACCCACCGCGACTCCTCCCCGTCGTCTTCGCGTGGTCCGGCCGCACGCGTGCGGTCTCAATCTACGATGCGAGGGCAGCCCCGTCCCGAACTCCGACAGCAAGGACCACGCGTGCCCCGGCTCTCGATCGTGACGACGGCCACCGCTGTGCCCATGGGCGCGCAGGCCTACGAACGACACGTCATCTCCCGGGCCCCGGCGGCGCTCGCGGGCCTGTCCGGACCCGGCGAGCAGTGGGACGTGCGGCACGTCGCGACGCGGTCGCTGCGCTCGTCGCTGCCGGGCAGCCTTCGCCTGCCGATGGGTTGGCTCGCCGGGGCGTCACCGCGGGCGCGCGCCGCGGCGGGACGACTCGCGTACGCCGGGGGCGGGCTGGTGCATCGGATGGGCCTCGAGCTGCCGCCCGCCCCGCACGAGGTGGTCACGCTCCACGACGTCGTGGCCTGGCGCTACGCCGACGAGTCCGCGCCGGTCAGGGCGGCCGCCGAGGAGCTGAGGCGCGCGGCTGCAGTGGTCTGCGTGTCCGCCTTCACAGCGGCAGAGGCCGTCGACCTGCTCGGGCTGGCCGACCCCGTCGTCGTGCCCAACGGCGTCGAGGCGCGCTACCTCGGCGCCCCGCCGCTCCCCGCCGACGCGCTGGCCCGCCTCGACGTCACCGGGCCCTACGTCCTCACGGCCGGCGGCGCCTCCGAGCGCAAGAACCTCGCAGCCCTGGCCGAGGCATGGCCGACGGTGCACGCCGCCCGACCCGACGTGACGCTCGTGCTGGCCGGTCCACCGCACCCACGGCGCACCGAGCTCTTCGCGACGTTGCCCGGGGTGCGTCTCGTCGGCAGGGTCGCCGACGAGCTGCTGCCCGGGCTGTATGCCGCAGCCTCGGCCGTCGTCGTCCCCTCGCTCGTGGAGGGTTTCGGGCTGCCGGCCCTCGAGGGCATGGCCGCCGGAGTGCCCGTCGTCGCGTCCGACCGCTCCTCGCTGCCCGAGGTCGTCGGCAACGGCGGGCTGCTCGTCGAACCCACCGGGCCGGCGCTCGCAGACGGCGTGCTCGACGTGCTGGCCGGGGGGCCCGCGGTCGAGGCGATGGTCCGACGGGGACTCGAGCGAGCGAGGCGGTTCACCTGGGAGGCGAGCGCCGAGGGGCACGCCCGAGTGTGGCGTTCGGTGTGCGCCTGACGTCAGGTCGAGGGCGCCGGCTCGGGAGTCCTGCGGCTCGGCTCGTCCACGCTCGGTGCGAGGTTCGGGCTGTCGCCGCCGAGCAGGGCGAAGGTTGCCGCGGCCACGACGGCCACGAGCAGGGCGCTGCCGACGACGTCGCGAGGCTGGTGGGCGTGCCACGACACGTTGCCGAGAGCGACCAGGAAGCCCAGCACCCCGAGTCCGACGAGCCAGCGTCGGCTCACCGGCCGTGGCCAGACCACGCCCAACCCCACGAGCAGCCCGATGCCCGCCGCCGCGTGGTGCGAGGGAAAGGCGTCCGTGCCCGTCCCGAGCACGTTCTGCAGCGGCAGACCCAGGGCCGCGACCGTCGCCGCGGAGGGGATGAACGTGGCTGCGACGGCGCGACGCCAGGCTCCGCGCGCGAGCGCCAGCAGGGCGAGGGCGATGACGACCGGAGTGAGCACCACGATGACCAGGGGGCGGGCCGCATCGCTCAGGAGCAGGCGCAGGCCCTCGGGCAGCTCGTTGAGCACCCAGGAGTCGACGGCGCCGTCGAGTGCGACCCCCCAGCCGGTGCGGATGCTGAGGAGGCCGGTGACGGCGAAGGCGCACGCACTCGCAGCAGCGGCCAGCGCCCACCGGAGGCGATCACGTCGCAGCATCGGCGCCTCCACCTGGGCTGTTAGGGTGCGATCGACCAGTCCCTCTGCAGTCTAAAGGGGTTCGCGATGGCAGCCCAGGAGACGACAGAGGACTCCGCCGCCCCGGCGACGGTGCCTCTCGAGGTCCGCATCGGGTTCGCCCACGCCTCCGCGCAGTGGGTCGCAGACCGCCTCGGCCTCGATCTGCTCCACGTCAAGGGCGCCGCACTCGATCCGACCCTCGTGCCGGGCCGCGGCTACTCCGACGCTGACGTGCTCGCTCGTCCCGACCACGTCTCGGCGCTGCTCGACGAGCTGCGCCGCCATGACTGGGAGCTCATCAACTCGTTCGCCTACGGATCGTCCTTCGAGCACTCGGCGACCTTGCGCCACAGGGACTTCGGGCTGCTCGACCTGCATCGCATCTACCCCGGCACCGGGCCGACGCCGGGGGAGGCGTTCGAGACCCTGTGGGCGCAGCGGCAGACCACGGTGCTCGGCGGCCTCGAGTGCGCGGTCCCCTCGCGCGACGCGCAGGCGGTGCTCCTGCTGCTCCACGCCGCCCGGGGTGGCGGCGACCCCAAGGGCCTGCACGACATCGAGTCGGTCTGGACCTCCGCCGGCGGCGACCAGCGAGACCGTGTCCTCGACTGGGTCGGCCGCCTCGACGCCGGGCTCGGCTTCTCCGTCATCACCGGCACGCTCGACGAGCACCGTCACGACCCGGCATACGACCTCTGGCGGGTGGCCTCGCGCGGTGGCACCCGCTGGGAGGAGTGGCGCGCCCGCGTGCGGGCAGCGCAAGGGCTGCGTGCCTCGGCCGTCGTGGCGGCCCGCTCGGTGCTGGTCAACGTCGAGCACCTGACCCTGGTGCGTGGTCGACCCGTCACGCGACGCGAGGTCGTCGCCGAGTTCTTCGGCCGGCCGGCACGGGGGGTGCGCGAGGTCGTGGGACGTCGCGCCGGTGCCGGCCGGTGACCGCAGCCTTCCGCGTGTCGGCCGACGCCGGTGTCACCGTCGCCGACGACGGCGGCACCGTCTACGTGGCGAGCCTGCCCGCCGGGCCGATCGTCGTGCTCGAGGGCGCCGCCGCCCTGATCTGGAGCGAGGCCACGGGCGAGCCCGCCGCCGGGTGGGTCGCACGGGTCGCCGGTGCGGTCGGCCAGGTGGAGGCGGACATCACGGCCGACGTCGAGGCCTTCGTCGACGAGCTGTGCGCGCGCGGGCTGCTGCAGCGGGTGGACGGTCAAGGTCGGGCCGCCGCGGAGCCTCGACGAGGCTGAGCGGCAGCGACCGTCAGCCGCCACCGTCAGGCGCGACCCGTCAGGCGCGACCCGTCAGGCGTGCCGGCTCTCGCGGTGGTGGCGTCGGCGTTCGCCTCGGCTGGGCTTGTGCTCCCCCTCGGAGGGCTGGCCGTAGTAGCCGTAGCGATGGGCGACCGACGAGCCGGCCGACACCATGTTGAGCGCGAAGCCGGCCACCGGGGCATCGACCGTCTCGAGCGACTGCACGGCGCTGGCGAGGTCGCGCTTCTTCGTGCGCTCGGCACCGACCACCATGATGAGCCCGTGGGTCAGCTTGTTGATGAGCACCGCGTCGACGACGGGGACCACCGGCGGGCTGTCGACGAGGATGAAGTCGTAGTCGTGCGACAGCTTGCCGAAGAGCGCCTCCATCGGCTCGGAGCCCAGCAGCTCGCTGGGGTTCGGCGGAACGGGCCCCGCCGGCAGCACGTGCAGCGACGTCTCGCGCCAGCGCTGGATGACGTCCTCGGGTGCGGCCTGGCCGAGCAGCAGCGTTGTGAGACCGAACGATCCGTCGAGGCCCATGGTGCGCGCGACCGCGGGCTTGCGCAGGTCGCCGTCGATGAGCAGCACCTTGGACGAGGCATCGGCCATCGCCAGCGCCAGGTTGATCGTGGTCGTCGTCTTGCCCTCGCCCGGGACCGACGACGTCACGACGAACGAGTGCCGGCCGGTGGTGACGTCGACGAAGAGGATGTTGGTGCGCAGCCGCCGGATCGACTCGGCGTGACGGCCGTGCGGGTCGGTCTCGAGCGAGAGCAGCCCGTCCTTCACCGGCTTCACGACGGGCAGGTCACCGAGGATCGGCCGGCTCGACACGGCTTTGATGTCGTCAGCCGTGCGCACCTTGGTGTCGAGGGTGTGGCGCAGCAGCGCGAGGCCGATGCCGAGCGCAAGGCCGAGCAGACCGCCCAGAGCGAGGTTGCGCTTGGCGTTGGGCGACGTTGGCTCACCCGGCACCGAGGCCGGCACGATGGTGTCTGCCTCGACCGACTGCCCGTTCGAGGCGAGCAGCGGCGAGAACTTCTTGGCCACGTCGGCCAGCACCGGACCCGCCTCGGTGGCGACGCGCGCCACGAGCTGCGGGTCGCCGCCCGTCGCGGTGATGGTCATCATGTTGGAGGTCTGCGACACCTCGCCCGTCACCGACAGCGGAGTGCCGGGGTCGAGCCCGAGCCGCGCGCGCAGCGGGTCCATGACCGACGGTGAGGTCAGCACGTCGAGGTACGTCGCGAGATCGGCTGCCGACACGGCATACGTCGTGACCTGGTTGCCCGTGCCCGCACTCGGCGGCTGCGTCGCGCGGAGGTAGATCTTGGCGCTCGAGGTGTAGACGGCAGGTGTGAGCATCGTCTGGACAGCCGTCGCGGCAACCACGACGAGCAGGCTCAGCGCGATGATCCGCCACCGAGCGCCCAGCACGCTGAGGAACTCTCGAAACGTCACTGACCCCCCCGGCCAACTCGACGGTACGTAGGCGCATCCTCCCATATCATCCAAAGGGTTGTGCCGAGTACGAGACATCGGCCGGGGGACTGGGAGCGGGGTGGGGGTCATGTGGGCTCTGCGGGTGTGCCACAGCGCCGTCGTCGACGCGTGGCGTGAGCGGGAGCGTGCGCTGCGCCGCGTGGGTCACCGGGTCGACCTGGTGACGGCCGTGTCGTGGGCCGAGGGCGGACGTGCCGTGCGCCTCGAGCCGAGGGACGACGAAGACGTCTGTGCGGCAACGACTTTCGGATCGCACCCTGCGCTGTTCCTCTACGACCCCAGGCCTGTGTGGCGTGCCCTCGGGCGACCCGTCGACGTCATCGACATCCACGAGGAGCCCTACGCCCTCGCGACCGCGGAGGTGCTCGCGTTGCGCTGGCTGCGCCGGCAGCGTGCTCCCTACCTGCTCTACTCCGCCCAGAACCTCGACAAGCGCCACCCGCTACCGTTCCGCTGGCTCGAGCGGGCGGCCCTGCGCCATGCCAGTGGCGTCAACGTCTGCAACGCCGCTGCGGGGCGCATCGTCGAGCGCAAGGGGTTCCCGGGCCGCGCCCGCATCGTCGACCTCGGCACCGACCTCAGCCTCTTCAGCCCCTTGAGCACTCCGTATGCCGGCTCGCCGGACGATGCGCCCGTGGTCGGGTTCGCCGGCCGCCTCGACCACGCCAAGGGCGTCGACGTGCTGCTCCGGGCGCTCGCCCTCGATGGCGACCTGCGTGGTCGGCTCGCGGGTGACGGACCCGCCCGGCGCCGGCTCGAGCAGCTCGCAGCCGCGCTCGGCGTGACCGACCGCGTCGAGTTTCTAGGCTCGCTGGAGCCGGAGCGCCTGCCCGACTTCTACCGTTCCCTCGACGTGCTCGCCGTCCCGTCGCTGACGACACCCTCGTGGGTCGAGCAGTTCGGTCGGGTTGCGCTGGAGGCGATGGCCTGCGGCGTCCCGGTCGTCGTCAGTGACAGCGGCGCCCTGCCCCAGGTCGTCGGCGACGCGGCGCTCGTGGTCCCAGAGGGCGACGAGGCGGCGCTGGCGAAGGCCGTCGCCGAGATCGTGCGCGACCCCGATGTGTCACTGCGCCTCCGGGAGGCGGGGCTGGCCCGCGCTGCTGCGACCTCGTGGGACGTCGTGGCGACCGCGCACGACGCCATGTACCGCGCCGCCACGAAGACGTGGGACAGGCCCTCGACCGTGCTCGGCACCCGCGAGCGCCCCCTCGAGGTCGTCGTCGTCGCGTACGGCCAGCCCGAGCTCCTCGCCGGCGCGCTGGCCCCGCTGGCCGACCTGCCGGTCACGGTCGTCGACAACTCCTCGTCGGCCGCCGTGCGAGAGGTCGCGGAGCGGGCCGGTGCCCGTTACGTCGACCCCGCGCGCAACGGTGGCTTCGGGGCCGGAGTCAACGAGGGCCTCCGGTGGGTCGACCCGCGTGCCGACGTGCTGCTCGTCAACCCCGACGCCGTCGTGAGCCCCGAGGACGTCGAGAGGCTGCGCACGGCGATGCTGGCCGCGCCGGACCTCGCGAGCGTCGGTCCGGCACAGGTCGACTCGGTCGGCGACTCCTCGCGGGTCGAGTGGCCGTTCCCGTCACCGCTGGCGACGTGGGTCGACGCGGTCGGCCTCGGTCGCCGGCGCCGGTCGCGCTACGTCATCGGGTCGGTGCTGCTGCTGCGCCGCGAGGCGATCGAGCACGTCGGCGTCTTCGACGACGAGCGCTTCTTCCTCTACGCCGAGGAGACCGACTGGGCCTACCGCGCCACCCGGCTCGGGTGGAGGCACGCCGTCGTGCCCGAGGCGCACGCCATGCACATCGGCGCTGCGACGAGCACCGACCCGACACGACGCGAGGGCCACTTCCACGCGGCCCAGGAGATCTACCTCCGCAAGCACTTCGGCGCAGCCGGATGGCAGGTCGGCCGTGCGGGACAGATCGCAGGCTCGGCGGCGCGAGCCCTGGTGCTCGGCGGCGAGCGGGGCCGGGCGGCGCGCGACCGGGTGCGCCTCTACGTGCGTGGTCCGGCGGCCTCCGAGGTGCGGCCCGCGGACTGGGCCCGATCGGCCGAACCGGCAGGCGTCACGTGACGGGCGCCGTGCAGCACCGCCTGCGCGAGCGGGTGACGAGGGATGCCCTCGTCCGCGCCGTGCTGGTGGCCGGCGGCGTCGTCCTGCTGCTCCTCGTCGGCCGCCTCGCCGTCACCCAACCGGTCGCCGCTGCCGTCATCGCCGTCGCGGTGCTCGCAGTGGGTGTGACCGCCGTCCAGCCGGGCCTCCTGCCGCTGGTCGTGCTCCCGCTGCTCCTCGTCGTGCTGCGCGTCGGAGGGGGTGGGGTGGACCTCTCGATCTCGGACGTCGCCCTCACTGCGGCCGCACTTCCGGCGCTCTTCCTGGCGAGGCGACCCTTCTCACCCGGCCTGCGGCACGTGCTCTGGGCCTCGGCCATCTACCAGTTCGCGACCCTTGCCACCGTGGTCAACAACCCGTACGCCGCCAACGCCGTCGAGTGGGCCCACACCTGGATGCTCGTCTCCGGCTCCCTCCTGGTCGGCTGGGCGGTCGGCGCGAACGGCCATGCGCGCACCGGGATCCGCCTGCTGCTCGCCACGATCGGCGTGCTGGCTGTCATCACGATCGCCGAGGGCGTGGTGCAGTTCGCCCACGGCGACTTCCAGGCGGTCTACCCGTCGTTCCCCTTCTCCATGCACAAGAACTTCGCGGGGACCGTCTGTGGGCTCGGCACCGTCGTGGCCTGTGCCCGGCCCAGCTGGGTGGGCCTGACCCGGCGCGCGTCCTACCTGCTCATGGCCCTCACCTTCGTCGCCGTCCTCTTCACCCAGTCACGTCAGGCCGTGCTCGGCGTCGTCGCCGGCGTCTTCCTGCTGGTGCTCCGCTCCGACGGCGAGCGTCGACGCCCCAAGCTGCTGCTCCTTCTCTTCGGCCCGTTCGTCCTCTTCGTCACCAACCTCGTCCAGGACCAGCTCCAGTCCGACAACCGCTTCAACTCCGTGCTGCAGCGGCTGACCTGGTTCCAGGACTCGATGACCGTCTGGCAGTCCGACCCGTGGTTCGGGGTGGGTCTGCGGTGGTGGTACACCGACCGGTTCCCGTTCTCCTTCCAGCCGCCCAACGCCGAGATCGAGGTGCTCACCTCTGCGGGTGTCGTGGGCCTGGCTGCCTTCGTGATCCTCATGGTCGTCGCGGTGAGGGTGGCCTGGCGCCTCGACCCCGTGTTCGGTTCACTGGCCGTGGCGGTCCTCGCCTCGCGTCTCGTCCAGGGCCAGTTCGACCTCTTCTGGGCGGCCGTCATGGGGTCCCTGCCGTTCGTCGTGCTCGGCATCTGCCTCGGTGCCAAGTGGCACACCGAGACGTCCGCCGGCCCAGGTCTGACGCCTGCGTCGGTGCACCGTCCGCAGCCGGTGTCGGTGACCGCAACGTGACCACCATCGTCCAGATCACCCCGGAGATCGGCCCGGGCACCGGGGTGGGTGCAGTGGCCTTCCACCTCGAGCAGGAGTGGCTCCGGGCGGGGGTCGACGTGCGTCGGTTCACCCTCGACGAGGCCGGGGGCTCGTGGCTGCCCACCGCGAGCGGGGGAGTTGCGGGCCGGCTGTCCCTGCTCGCCCGGGTCGTCTGGTTCTCGACCGTCGGCACCCGCCGGGCCCGCGCTCATCTCCGTGACCACCCCGACCAGCTGTCCGTCTGTCACAACGACGCCCTCGCCGGCGACGTCTACGTCAACCACGGCATCGTCCAGGCGGCCATGCGGGCCCGCGGCCGCTACTGGCTCCGGATGCTGCGCAACCCGCTCCACCTGTTCACCACGACGCGCGACCGTTGGCGCTACGCGGGACACGGCGACCACCGCCTCGTGGTCAACCTCGTCAGCGACGAGGAGCGGCTGCTCCGCGAGACCTATCCGGGCCTGTCCCTCCCCACCGTCGTGATCGGCAACGGGGTCGACGTCGAGAGGTTCCGGCCGCCCACCGCCGTCGAGCGTCGGCAGGCGCGTGAGCGGCTCGGGCTCGGTGCCGGCGACCGCATGGTTCTCTTCATCGGCAACGAGTTCGGACGCAAGGGTCTGCCGGTCCTGCTCGAGGCAGTGGGCCTGCTGGGTCCGGAGGTGCACCTCGTCGTCGTCGGTGGCACACCCGACCTCGTCGCGGTGGAGACCTCCAGGCCGTCGGCGCTCCGACTCGGCGAACGGCTGCGGTTCGCGGGTGGCCACGCCGATCCGCGGCCCTGGCTGCACGCGGCCGACGTGCTCGCGATGCCGAGCGCCTACGAGTCCTACGGCCTCGTCGTGCTGGAGGCGCTCGCCTGCGGAGTCCCGGTCGTCGCGACCCGGACGGGCTGCGTCCCCGACGTCGTCACGGAGGGCCTCAACGGCGCGGTCGTCGACGGCACGCCGGGCGGTCTGGCCGCGGGCCTGAGTCGAGCGCTCGAGCTCGACGCCGACACGTCCCGACCTGCGGCCCGCGCCAGTGCCGAAGCCCAAGCCTGGTCCGAGGTGGCGCGGCGCTATCTCGAGGTCCTGACCGACGCCCACGCGCGGCAACGGGACTCCGTCGAGAGCGGAGGCAGGCGGTGAGAATCCTGCACGCTGTGCGCTCGGATGCCTTCGCCGGCGTCGAGAGCCATGTCGCCCGGCTCGCCCGGGCGCAGGCCGACGCCGGAGACGAGGTCATGGTCGTGGGCGGCGACCCGACCCGCATGGCGTCCGCCGTCGGCCCCGGCGTGCGCACCCTGCCGGCTGGCACCGTGGCTCACGTCCTTGCCGCAGTCCGCAGGTGGGCGCCCAGCTCGGACATTGTGCACGCCCACATGACGGCGGCTGAGATCGCTTGTGCCACAGCGATGCTCGGCGTGGCGACACCACTGGTTGTGACGCGCCACTTCGCCCGTGACCGCGGCAGCAACCCGGTCTCGACAATCGCCGCCGTCGGTGCGGCCCGGCGCGTCTCTGCGCAGATCGCCATCAGCCACTACGTCTCGCGGGCGATCGCGGGCGAGAGCGTCGTCATCCACCCCGGCGTGGGGTCGACCGCGACGACACGCCCCGCCGCCCAGCGGGAGCCCGTCGTCCTGCTGGCCCAGCGCCTCGAGCCGGAGAAGGCGGGCGACCTTGCCCTCCGGGCCTTCGCGCAGTCGGGCGTCGCTGACCAGGGCTGGCGACTCGAGGTCGCCGGCGACGGATCCGAGCGTTCCCGGCTCTGCACCCTCGCCGACGAGGTGGGCATCAGCGGGTCCACCCGCTTCCTCGGGCACAGCAGCGACGTGGCCTCGCTGATGGAGCGTGCGTCGGTCCTCCTCGCGCCGTGCTCCATCGAGGGCCTCGGGCTCACCGTCCTCGAGTCGATGGCGTCCGCGCTGCCGGTGGTCGCCGTGGCTGCCGGCGGACACCTCGAGACGGTCGGCAGCGTGACCGGTGCCGCGCTGCACCCGCCGGGTGACGTCGACCGTGCCGCCGAGCTGCTCTCGTGCCTCGTGTCGGACCCGGGTCGTCGTGACGCGTACGGCTTCCGTCTGCAGCAGGCCCAGCGCACGTCGTTCACGCCAGCGCACCAGGCGCAGGCGACCGCCGACGTCTATGCGACGGTGGTCTGACATGGACCTCGTCGTGACCTCGCTCGAGGTCTGGGACGGCGTCTGGCGCCGCAACCAGCACCTCGTGGCCGGACTCCTGCGCCGCGACCCCTCCCTCAAGGTCCTGTTCGTCGAACCGGCCTCCGACCCCTTGCACGCCGCCCTCGGTGAGGGTGAGCCGCGGCTCGGACGAGGGCTCCGGCCGGCCCCGGCCGTCGACGGCGTCTCGCCCGACGCGCTGTGGCTCTTCGAACCGACCAAGTGGCTACCCCGCCGTGTCGACCGGCGCATCGACGAGAAGTGGGCGCGCCAGGTGCTCAAGTCAGCCCGGTCGCTGGACATGACCGACCCGCTGCTGTGGGTCAACGACCCGAGGGGGGCACTCATCCTCGAGGCCACGTCCTGGCCCGCGCTGTACGACGTCACCGACGACTGGACGCTCGCCGACCGGCCGGCTCCGGAGATCCAGCGGATCAAGGCGCAGGAGGCGGTGCTCCTGCGACGGTGCGACGCGGTCGTCGTCTGCTCGCCGGCCCTCGCGCTGAGCAAGGGAGCCGACCGACCGGTGACCCTCGTGCCCAACGGCGTCGACACGGCGGCATACGCGGTGAGTCACGAACGGCCTGCCGACCTGCCCGGCGGACCGGTTGCGGTGTACGTGGGGACGCTCCACGACGACCGCCTGGACCTCGAGCTGTGCGCCGACACGGCCCGCGCGCTCGCGGGCGTGGGGCACCTCGTCCTCGCGGGCCCCGATGCCCTCTCGGCGGGGCAGCGCTCTGGGCTCGTCGATGCCGGCGTCGTGCTCCTCGGGTCACGTCCGAGCGACGCGGTGCCGGCCTACCTGCAGCACGCCGACGCACTGGTCGTCCCGCACGTCGTGACGCCCTTCACCGACAGCCTCGACCCGATCAAGCTCTACGAGTACCAGGCGGCGGGTCGACCGGTGGTCGCGACACCGGTGGCCGGCTTCCGTGACGCAGACGACGAGCAGGTCACCGTCGTCGACCGCACTGCGTTTCCCGCTGCCGTGACCACCCTGCTCCACAGGAGCGAGGCGCCGGACGCGAGCCACGCGACCCCCGCACCTGGTCGGCGCCTCGCGAACATCGACTGGGCGCGGCGCGTCGACCAGCTGGCCGAGGTCCTGGCCTCGCTGTCCGGCCGGGACGAGCGATGACGACCCCGGCCGTGACGGTGCGGGCGCTCGACGTGGTGGTGCGCATCGATCTCGGTGACCCAGGGCTGCTGCCGGCGATCGAGCAGGCGTGGCACCTGTGCCTGGCCGAGGACCATGAGCCTGACGCAGTGGTCCGTGTGCCGGACCACGACGGCACTCCCGACTCTGTCGCGCGCAGCCTGCAGCTGCTCACCCAGTCCGTGACCCTGGCCGCCATCGGTGCTCGTGCCGGCCGCGACGTGATGCTGCACGCGGGCGGGCTCAGCCACCCCGTCACCGGAGCGTCCATCGCCTACGTCGCGCCGGGCGGCACGGGCAAGACGACCGTCACGACGACGCTGGGACGAGGGCGCGGCTACCTGTCCGACGAGACCGTTGCCGTGAGGTGCGACGGCGCGATCGTCAGCTACCCCAAGCCGTTGTCGATCCGGCGACCCGACGGTGGGATCAAGGACGAGACGGCGCCGGGAGCGCTGGGGCTTGCCGCCGCCTGCCCCGAGCCGTGGCTCGCCGGCATCGTCGCGCTGCGCCGGGACCTCGCCCCCGGCTCCCCGATCGACGTGGTCGACGTGCCGATCCTCGACGCCCTCGTCATGCTGGCGCCCGAGTCGTCGTCGCTCGCGCGCCTGGACGGCCCGCTGCGCCGACTGGCCGACGTGGTCGAGATGGGTGGAGGCCTTCGCCTGGTCCACTTCGCCGAGGCGAGGCAGCTCGAACCACTGGTTGCAGGCGTCCTCGGGAGGTCGCGATGACCGACCCCGTGGTCACGGCGAGCGAGGTCGCCGACGTGCTGGTGGGCGACGACGGCTCCGTCGTCCTCGTCGAGTCGGCTGGCCAGCACCAGGTGCTGCGCCTGTCCGTCCTGGGCCAGGCCGTACGCGAGATCGCCGTCTCCGGGGTCCCGCTCAGTCGCCTGACCGACGAGCTCGTGGCCCGCTTCGGCTCGGCGGGGCCGGACCCTGCTGCAGAGGTCCAGGCGCTTGTGGCGCAGCTGGCGTCAGCCGGCCTCGTGCGCGTGGACGGCTGACGCGTCGTCCAGGGCACCGTGCAGCTCTGCGTCGATCTCCGCGACGAACTCGCGGATGGCTGCGTCGCCGATCACCGGACCGCCGGCGAGGAGCCCGTCGGCGCCGAGCAGCACCGCGGTGGGGGTCATGCCGTAGCCGAACGAGCGCGAGACGTGGAACCGGCTGTCGTGCAACGACTGGGGCTCGTCGGTCGACGTGAGGCTCGTGTCGGCAGGCGGCATCGTGACGAGCACGCGCACGTCGACCTCGGGCAGCTCCTCCCGCCACTCGGGGATCGAGCGGATCACCTCGACGCAGCCCCCGCACGACTCGGAGACCTCGAGCAGCAGCAGCGCGCGCTCGGAGCTCAGCTCGCGGAGGGTCGCCGTCGTCCCGTCAGCCAGCGTGACCGGGACGTCTGGCGTGCGCGTGCGCAGGTAGTCGAGGTCGTCGCTGGCCTCGCCTGCGGCCCACGCGGTGCCGGAGGGAACATCCTCTGTCGCAGGGCGCTCGGAGACGACGAGCACCGTCGTCACGACGGCGGCCGCAGCACCGAGCACCCACCACCACGCGCCTGTCGCCGAGGTCGCGCCCAGGGGTGACCGGTCGTCGATGACGGCGACGGCCAGGGCGGTCACGGCCATCAGACAGAGCCAGACGTTGCGCCACATCGTGCTTCGCGTCACCGGGGCCGCTCGGCGGGCACCGAAGCAGCTGCACTCGACCGGGTCAGGGCAACGCAACGCGACGGCCACCAGTGCGGCATACGCCAACATGAGGGCCAGCACGAGCGCGGCGGCCACGACGTGCGCCGAACCGCCGGTGAGCAGCAGGGCGGCTGCGAGGAGCAGCTCGACGTAGGGGTGCGCGGCCGCGAGGGCGGGGCGCTGCAGGACCTCGGGCACGCCGAGGTCTCGCCAGCCGGTCAGCGGGTCACGATCGCCGAGCTTCCCGACGCCGCTGAGCAGCAGGACGCCCGCGAGGAGTGCGGGGACGACGACGACGAGGGCATCCGGCACAGCGCGAGTCTAACGACGGGGCCGCGTCCATGACCTGAGATCGCCACTCCGTCCCGGTCGCGTCGAGGGCGATGCACCTTTCGGACATGGCATGACATTTCCGGTCACGGAGCCGTCGATTGTGCCGAGACCTGTTGATTGACAGGGGTATTCCCCCTTTCGCGGCCCTTAGTGGGCGATACAGTTCGAGGGTCTCGGGGGGAACTGAGACACACTTCCGTGGGGGGAACCACACATGACTCAAACCGATAGCAGTGCTGCGCCCAGAGTCCGCCGTCGCGCGGTCGTCAAGGGCGCCGCGTGGGCTGCGCCGGCGGTGATGGTGGCCGCGGCTGCCCCGACCGCAGCCGCCTCCGCCCCGATCATCCCGTCGTTCACAACCAGCACCTTCTGCAAGCATCCGGGAAACCCGAAGTACTACCACGGGGTCTTCTGCTTCAGGAACACGACGCTGTCCGCGATCACCGTGACACTTGGCAACATGACAGTCGGCGCCACCGTGAAGCCCGCCTTTGTCTCCTTGTCCACCGGCACGTCATCGAGCTTCTCGGTCCCGGCCAACTCCACCAGGTGCATGTTCGTGGATGCAGGCAAGTTCGGAACGAGTGAGAACGGGACGGCTGTCGTCGACTTCTCCTACCCCTTCGGCACCACGACGATCGCTGACACGATCCAGGGTGGCACCGTCGCCGGCGACAACCTGAATCCTTGTGGCACGGGCAACGGGGCTGCGTCCGACCAGCCAAAGGACGACCCACCGCACGCTACGTCGGGTCCCTGAGGCACGAGTGAGGTGCGTCCCGCCCACAGCGCGGGGCGCACCTCGCGCATGTCGCGGATCCGGCACCAGATGGGCCCGGCCGAATGGAATCGCCGGCCTCCTGCACAATCGGCGCATGCGCGTCATCACGGTCAACGTCAACGGCATCCGGGCGGCCGCCCGTCGGGGCATGGTGCAGTGGCTCGCGCAGGCGCAGCCTGACGTGCTGACCCTGCAGGAGGTGCGAGCCGACGACGCCGAGCTCGGCAAGGTGCTGGCAGACGCGGGGCTCGCGCACTGGTCGGTGGCCCACACCGAGGGCAGCGCCAAGGGGCGTGCCGGTGTCGCCGTGGTCTCGCGCGACCCGCACACGGCCGTTCGCGTCGGCCTCGACGGCGAGTTCGCCGACGACGGCCGGTGGGTGGAGGCCGACCTCGCGACCGCTGCCGGCCCGCTCACGGTCGCGTCGGCGTACGTCCACACCGGTGAGGCCGACACCGACCGGCAGGTCGTGAAGTACGCCTTCCTCGACGCCATCACCCGCCGGCTCGACCGGGCGACCGCAGACGGCGCCGCCATGGTCGTCACCGGCGACCTCAACATCGCCCACCGCGAGGCCGACCTCAAGAACTGGAAGGGCAACCTCAGGAAGAGCGGGTTCCTGCCCGAGGAGCGCGCCTACCTCGACCGGTGGTTCGAGCACGACGCCTGGGTCGACGTGCAGCGGCGCCATGCCGGCGAGGTCGTCGGCCCCTACTCGTGGTGGTCGTGGCGCGGCAAGGCGTTCGACAACGACGCCGGCTGGCGCATCGACTACCAGCTCGCGAGCCGGCCGCTCGCCGCGACTGCGCGGAACGCGTACGTCGACCGTGCCGCGACCTATGCCGAGCGGTGGAGCGACCACGCGCCCGTGGTCGTCGACTACGACCTCACCGCTCTCGACGGCCACGCCGCCGCCTGACGGCCACGCCACCGCCTGACGGCCACGCCACCGCCTGACGGCGGCGAGGTCGGTTGGGGGAGCGGCCGCGGGATGGGCGAGAATGCAGCCATGTCCTCGACGCCCTCCCTCCCGACCACCACGCCCCGCAGCCTCTCGGGCATGCAGCCGACGAGCGACTCGCTCCACCTCGGCAACTACATCGGTGCGCTGGTCGAGTGGGTCCGGCTGCAGGAGACGCACGACGCCTTCTACTTCGTGGCCGACCTGCACGCGCTGACCGTCGCGCCCGACCCCGCGGTGCTGCGCGAGCGCACCCGCATCACCGCCGCCCAGTTCATCGCCGGCGGCGTGGACCCGGCGCGCTCCACCCTCTTCGTCCAGAGCCACATCGCCCAGCACCCTGAGCTCTTCTGGGTGCTCAGCACGCTCACCGGCTTCGGCGAGGCCAGCCGCATGACCCAGTTCAAGGACAAGTCGGCCAAGGGCACCAACACCAACGTCGGCCTCTTCGCCTACCCCGTCCTCCAGGCTGCCGACATCCTCATCTACGACGCGAACGTCGTGCCGGTCGGCGAGGACCAGCGCCAGCACCTCGAGCTCTCGCGCGACCTGGCCGGTCGCTTCAACCAGCGCTTCGGCGACACGCTCGTCGTGCCCGAGCCGCACATCATGAAGGCCACGGCCAAGATCCAGGACCTCCAGGAGCCGACCGCGAAGATGAGCAAGTCGGCGGCGTCCGACGCCGGGCTCGTCAGCCTGCTCGACGAGCCGGCGCGCATCGCCAAGAAGATCCGCTCCGCCGTCACCGACACCGAGCGCGAGATCCGGTTCGACGAGGACAACAAGCCCGGCATCTCCAACCTGCTCTCGATCCACTCCGCCCTGTCGGGCACGCCGATCGCGATCCTCGAGGAGCAGTACGACGGCAAGGGCTACGGCGACCTCAAGAAGGACGTCGCCGAGGTCGTCGTCGAGGCCGTCACCCCGTTCCGCACGCGCACGCTCGAGCTGATGGGCGACCCGGCCGAGCTCGACCGCATCCTGGCCCACGGCGCCGAGAAGGCCCGCGAGGTGGCCGAGGCGACCGTCCGTCGCGTCTACGACAAGGTCGGCCTCCTGCCCTCGTCCGCGCGACCCTGAGCCCCCGCGCAACCCCGTCATTCGGGCTACGGCGCGCCCAGGGCTCGGTCGTAGGCACGCCTGAGCGCCGGCGCCTGAGTCTCCGAGGAGTACGCCGCCGTGAACAGGCGGGAGGCACACGCCCGGGCACGGGCGTGCGCGTCGGGCACGAGCAGCTCCCGCGTGGCGTCTACGAGGCCGGGGACGTTGCCCACCCGGCACACGCGGCCCGCGCCGTCTCGCGCGAGCTCGGGGAGGGCACGGTAGTCGGAGACGACGACCGGGATCCCGAGAGCGAGCGCCTCCATCGGGGCGTAGGGCAGCCCGTCGAAGTGCGACGGGTGCAGCAGGACGTCGATGCCCGGCATCACCGCCGTCAGCAGCTCGGCACGGGGGACGAAGGGCCGCCACTCCACCCCCTCCGGCACGCAGAGCCCCGGTGGGCGCTCACTGCCGACGACGACCAGCTCGAGGTCCGGACAGTCCCGTCGTAGGACCTCGAAAGCGGCCAGGACCTCGGGGCCGCCCTTGGCGGCGAAGTCCTTCGCGACGAAACCCAGCCGTCGCGGCATACGTCCGTGGGACTCCGTCCCACCGGCCTTCGGCGGCGGCGGTGGTTCGACGTAGTTGGGCACGACGTCGATGCGTGTGCCGTCGACGCCACGGTCGATCATCCAGGAGCGGAGGTACTCCGAGAAGGCCACGAACCTCCTGGCTCGACCGAGACGTGTGGCGTGCATCGTCGCATCCAAGGCCGTCGCGAGTCCGGCGTCGAGCCGGTTGGCGCGTCTCACCCGGTCGGGCGACCAGCCCCACGCGTCGCCGTACACCCACTCGAGCGGGCCGGCAGCGCTCATCAGCACGGGTGGGGAGGCGCCGACGAACCTCGTGTTGAAGACGTGGACGTGAACGAGGTCGAACGCGTCGGCGTCGGCCTCCAGCACGCGGACCGGCTCGCGGAAGGCCTGACCTGTCGACCGTACGCCTGCCTCGAACTTCCGCAACGTGGCGGCGCCGAGCCCGCGCAGCACCGGACCGGGGCGGCGCCGGTCGACAGCAGCAGCGAGGTCGCTCCGAGAGCCGACCTCCCGCAGGGTCCCATCCCTCGCAGCGCTGTCGTAGGTCGTGTAGTCGACGCCGGGGGGCGGGTTGGCCAGGAGCTGCTCGGTGTACGTGACGTCTCCCGAGTGCGGGTCCCGGGCCGACACGGCGCTCATGAGCAACACGCGCAGCCGGCCCGACCGCGCAGCCGTCATGCGACACCGGCGGCGCGCGTGCCGAGGGTCGCCATCAGTGACCGGTGGCTGCTGGCCCAGGTGAAGCCGCGCGCGCGGGCCACCGCCCCCGGTCGCGCCGACTCCACGTCGACGCGGCTGAGCCTCGACAGGGCGTCGACCCAGCCCGCGACCGTGGGTGGCACCAGCCGTCCCGCAGTGCCGAGCACCTCGGGAAGGGCCCCGGCGTCGTTGGCCAGCACGTACGCGCCGGACGCCATCGCCTCGAGCGGCACCATGCCGAAGGGCTCGGCCAGCGACGGCACGGCGACGACGTCGGCCCACCGGTAGAGGCGCGCGACCTCGTCCTGCGGCTGGTACGGCTCGAACACCACGGGGCCGGCCACTCGCGCAGCCAGGCCACGGAGCTGGTCCTCGAAGGCCGACCTCCCGTCCGTGTCGCGCAGCTCCGCGCTGCCGACGACGCGGGTCTCGTAGCGTGAGGCGTGCCGGCCCATGGCCCCGAGCGCCGTCAGCAGCAGGTCGACGCCCTTGTGCGGTGCGACCTGCCCCACGTAGAGCAGCCGCAGGCGCGCTCCCGGCGGACGTGTGCGGCCGCTGTCCGTCTCGGCCTCACCGCTCGGGTGGAAGCGGTCGGTGTCCGCGCCGTTGTGCACCCAGGCGACCTTGCGCGCATCGACCCACGCCCGGCGTCGGACACCCTCGGCCATGAAGCTGCTGACGCCGATCACGAGGTCGGCGCTGCGCAGCAGGTGGCTGAGCTCGGGCTGCAGCACCGAGGCCGAGATCGCGTTGTGCACGTGGAGGGCGATGCGCGTCGTCGCGGGCAGCGCACGGCGAAACAGCGGCAGCGCGGTGACGGCGTAGTGGCCCTCGTGCAGCAGCACCCAGTCCGGTCTGACCCCGGCAAGAGCCTCGGCCGCGGGCTCGAACAGCCTTGCCGCGTGGGGCCGCTCGCGCAGCAGGGCGCCCATCGCCCAGTCCGCTCGATACTCGGCGGGCGTGAAGTGCGTGCGGGGACAGTTGCGGGTGTAGTCGACCGGCACGGTCTCGGCGTGCGGGAAGGTCGCGACCCGGTTGTGCGACGTGATGACGGTCGAGCGTCCGCCGCCCAGGGCGTGCTCGCGGGTGAGGGCCCGCACGACGTGCGCGACCGAGCTTCCGTCGCCGGCCAACGGCATCGGGACGTGGGCGAGGTGGGGCAGCGAGGGCATCGGCGTCAGCGTATCCGCGGGTCGGGCCGCGGTCCGGGACTCCACCGAATCCGCACTGCCCCCACCCTCACGGCCAAACCACAGGACCCGCGCCACTCGGCCTCGGTGTGAGTTGGGTACGGTCGGGGTCGTGAGTGTTGCGCGCCCCACGACGATCGGTGTCTCCATCCCGATCCCGGCCCCGCACGGCGACTACCTGCAGGACCGCCGGGCCGAGTTCGGCGACCCCCACGCGCGGCAGATCCCCGCCCACATCACCCTGCTGCCGCCCACCGAGGTCGACGAGGAGGCGTACGCCGCCTTCCGCCGTCACTGCGCACAGGTGGCCGCCGCGCACGACCCCTTCCACGTCGTGCTGCGCGGCACGGGGACGTTCCGGCCGCTCTCCGACGTCGTGTTCATCCAGGTCGCGCGTGGCGTGTCGAACTGCGAGTCGCTCGAGGTGTCGCTGCGGTCCGGACCCGTGAGCCGTGACCTCGACTTCTACTACCACCCCCACGTCACGGTGGCCCACAACGTCGCGCCCGAGGCCCTCGACCGGGCGTTCGAGGAGCTCGCCGACTACTCGATCACCTTCACCGTGGGTGCCTTCCATCTCTACGAACAGGGTACGGACGAGGTGTGGCGCCCCGTCCACACCTTCGAGCTCACAGGAGGCTGACCCGTGCCGGCGTGGTTGAAGCGGATCATCGACCGACTCAAGGCCAGCCACGCGTACTCCGCCTGGCAGCGGTACGGCGCCGCCAACGGAGACCTGCTCGCCGCGGGCGTCGGCTACTTCGCCTTCTTCTCCGTCTTCCCCGCGCTCGCGCTGGCGTTCGCGATCTTCGGCTTCGTGCTGCAGGGGAGACCTGACCTCGTCGAGACGATCGCCGCCTCCCTCGACGGGGTGCTGCCCGGAATGGTGAAGTCGGCAGCCCATCCCGACGGCATCATCAGCGTCGCCGCCCCGGCGAGCCTGACCCTGACGGTGACGGGGGTCGTGTCGTTCGTGACGCTGCTGCTCGCCGGCCTCGGCTGGGTCGGGGCGCTGCGCACCGGCATACGCGGCGTCTTCGGTCTCGAGGCGGCTGCGGGCAACGCAGTGCGCACCAAGGCCCGCGACCTGGTGGTGCTCGTGACGCTCGGGCTGGCCATCGCCGTCTCCGCGATCCTCACGAGCGTCATCGGCGGTCTCGCCGAGCGGGTCGCCGGCTGGGTCGGCCTCGCGGGCAACGGGCTGCTCATCGGGGCGCTGGGGCTGCTCCTGGGCGTGGCGTTCGACTTCCTCATCCTCGTCGTGCTGCTCCGGATGCTGTCCGGTGTGCCGCTGCCGATGCACAACGTGCGCCAGGGTGCGCTCGTCGGCGCCGTGATCCTCACCGTGCTCAAGCTCTTCGGCGGCTTCCTCATCGGTCGCGCCACTGCCAACCCGCTCCTCGGGGCGGTCGCGGTCGCCGTCGGGCTGCTCTTCTGGCTCAACCTCATGTCCAAGGTGGTGCTGCTGTCGGCCGCGTGGGCGGCCAACCAGGTGGACATCGCGCGCCTCGCTGACGGCACGGACGCGGACACGGACACGGACGCGGAGCAGCCGGCCGCTGCCGGGGCCGAGGCGGCTGCTGTGCGTGCCCGTCCTCGGCCGACGTCGCGTGACGGTGCCGCGACCGCGCCCCCGGCGCCGGCCGCCCCGCCCGCAACACGGGCGACCGACCGGGTGAGCATCGCGGCAGGCGTTCTCGTCGGCATCGCGACGACCTTGGGGGCCAGAGGGATTCGAGGGGCACTCCGGCGCTGACGCGCATTCCCGACACACGGGGCCGATCAGTACCTACGATGCGCTGGTGGATGCCTGCCCCTTGTGCCAGGGCGATGTGCGCAAGACGCGGCTCGCCAAGACCTCCGACCGTCCCTACCGCGTGGTGCGGTGCAGGCGATGCGGCACCGCGTCCGTCCTGCCGCGCCCGACCGAGCAGGACCTGGCCGACTTCTACGGCGCGTCCTACTTCTCGGCCGACACCGGGTTCGGCTACGGCGACTACGACGGGGCCAGCTGGGCGGGCGTCCAGGCGGTGCGGGCCTGGGACGAGCTCCAGATGTGGGCTCCGGAGGTCTCCGACGTGCCGCTCCGCCGCATCCTCGACGTCGGAGCGGCGACGGGCGAGTTCGCGTTGCGCGCCGAGCAGGACGGCTGGGACGCGGTGGCCTGTGAGGTCGGCGACACGGCGCGGGCGACTGCCGAGTCCAAGGGCCTCGCGACCGTGACCACGATCGCCGACGCGTCCGGCTCGTTCGGGGTGATCAGCATGTACCACGTGCTCGAGCACCTCATCGACCCGCTCGCTGCGCTCGTCGACGCCCGACGCGTCGTCGACAGCGACGGGGTCCTCGTCATCGAGATACCGCAGTGGAACAGCGCGGGCCGGATCGTGCGCGGCTCCGACTGGGCCCAGTTCCGCCCGCCGGAGCACATCAACTTCTTCAGCAAGCGCAGTCTCGCCGGGGCGCTGCGTCACACCGGCTGGGAGGTGGTCCGCAGCTCGACGCCGTACCCGCACTCGGCCGAGCTCGCCCTGGACACCGTCCGGAAGGGCCGGGTCCGCGAGGCGGCTGCCCACGCCGGACGCTTCGTCCTGGGCTCAGCCGGGCTCGGCGGCTATCTGCGCACCGTGGCTCGGCCGGTCTGACGCCGGGCTCGACGCGTGGCCGTCAGGCGTGTCGGCGCCGGCGCAGCGTGACGGCGAGCAGGATCGCGGCGGTCGTGACGACGAGGCCCGCGGCGGCCACCACGACGAGCGACACCACGCGGTCGTATGCCGTCTCGCGGGTGGCAGGCGCCGCCAGCGGTGCGGGGATCCCCGACGATCCTGATGCACCTGGTGCCGCGTCAGGGCCCGTGCCGTTCGCGACTCCGGTTCCGTCGGTCGGAAGGGCCGGCACGGTGGCCGCCGGCGTGGGCGCAGCGGCTTCGCCGGGCTCCACCAGCCGCCCGACGGGCGTCACGCGGTCGGCGTTGGCGAAGCCCCAGTCGAGCAGCGCCGCCGTCGGCTTCCACGAGCCGGTGACGCTGCCCATCTGCGCGACGACGAGCGTGCGACCGTCGCGGGTCGCCGCGCCGATGAAGGTGTGCTGGGCCCGGTCGGTGCGCCCGGGCTTGATGCCGATGGCGCCGGGGTAGTGCTTGAGCAGCTCGTTGATGTTGTAGACGTGGAATGCGGGCCAGACCTTGCCGTACTTGTCCTTGCCGCCGGGGAACACGGAGTCGCGCTTGGTGATGGCGGCCCGGAACTCGGGAAGCTGCATCGCGTTGCGGCCGATGAGCGCGAGGTCGTAGGCGCTGGAGTGCTGGTCGCCGTCGTCGAGGCCGCTCGGGTCGACGGTCACGGTGTCGTGGGCGCCGATCTGGGCCGCCTTGGCGTTCATCAGATCGACGGTGTGCTGGTAGCCGCCCGCAGCCTCGGCGAGGGCGTAGACGGCGTCGTTCGCCGAGAACATCAGCATCGCGTCGACGAGGTTCGCGACCGGGTAGCGGTTGCCGGCCAGGATGCCGACGCGTGAGCCCTCTGCGTCCTGGGCAGCCTGGTCGGCGACGACGATGCGCCGCGGGTCGAGCCGCGGCAGGAGCGTCAGGGCGGTGAGCGTCTTGAGCGTGCTCGCCGGTCGGAGCCAGGCGTGCGGAGACTTGGCCGCGAGGATCTCTCCGGAGTCGAGGTCGGCCAGCACGTAGGAGACGTCGTAGACCTCGGGCGGCGCGACGACCGACGCCGGGCGGTCCACGACGACACCCGTGTCGGCGAGCCGGGAACCGCCGACGACCGTCTCCGGCTCCCAGGCCGCATGGGGGAACGGGGTCGGCGCGGCGTTGCGGCACACGACGCGCGGCTTGGCGGGGGCCGCCGGCTTGGCCGGAGTCTTGGTCGGCTTCGCCGGCTTCGGCGCGGCCGGGGTCGCGACGGGGGTTCCCCGCTCGTCGCCGGGGAAGACCCGAGGCGTGAGCACGATGCCGGGCGGCACGGTGGTGCTCGTCTGCCACGGCGCGCACGTCGGGACGGCCTGCGGGAGGACCCGTGGTCCGGCATCGACGACGGCCCGCGGGACCAGGGGGAGCGGCGACGCGGAGGCGGTCGAGACGGCATACGGCGTGGTCACGGAGAGCGTCAGCCCGAGGGCACTGAGCGCCGCACCCGCGGCGGAGGTCGTCCACGGGCGACGTCGGGCACGGTCTCTGGGCGTCATCGCCGGGTCAGACTAGCCCGTCTGTGGTGCGATGTCCCTGCTCACCGGGCCCGCGGCGGCGCCCGACTCGTGGACGGGCTGGTGGTCGCGAGCCACGGCGCGCACGTCGAAGGTCACGAACGCGGCCGCGGCCAGGAGGACGACGACGCCCAGGGTCGTCACGTCGGTCGGGACCCAGCCCGGGGTGCCGCACGCGAGGAGGGCGCCGGCGGCGGAGGCCACCGCGACGCGTACCGGCGCGGTGCCGACCCTGAACAGGACCGCGGCGAGCGGGAGGAGCACGAGGCCGTAGGACGGCTGGTTCACCTGGACGACGAGCATCAGCCCGGCGGCCGACGCGAGGCCCACGGTTGCGAGGTCGCCTGGTGGACGGCGGAGCAGGGCGGCAACGACGAGCAGCGCGGTCGCTGCCAGCACGAGGCCGCGTAGACCCCAGACGAGGCTGGCTTCGAGGCCGTGACGTTGGCCGACCGCCCAGATCGACGGGTTGCTCCCCACCCCGGTCGTGGACCCACTCAGCACCCGGGGGAGCACCCGGGTGACGAAGTCCGCGGGATCGCGGAGCAGCGGGATCGTCGCGAGGTTCAGCACGAGCGGGATGGCGGCCGCGAGGACGAGCTCGCGGAACCGCCGGCGCGCCAGGAGCACGAGCCCGAGGGTCACGACCATCGGCTTGATCGCGACGGCGAGGCCGACCATGACCGCCACGAGGACCCAGCGTCCCCGCTGGGCTGCCACGAGTGTCCACCCGGCCAGCGCAGCGATGCTCCAGCTGAGGTTGGAGTAGCCGAGGGTCTCCGTGCCGACGGAGGAGACGACCGTGACGGCGAGCAGGGCCGCCGCCAGCGGGGATCTCCATCCGGCGCCGAGCAGCGACGAGAGCGAGGTCGCCAGCGCGAGCGCCGCCACCATGGTGAGCGCGAGGCCGCAGAGGACGAAGAGCCGGTTCTCGACCAGGGCTGCGGGGGAGAAGAGGAGTGCCGCCGACGGTGGGTAGACGAACGGGCTGTGCCCAGCGACAGGGATATACGGGTCGCCGTGCTGCCAGAGGTTGCGGGCACCGTCCCAGGTGGCCTCGATGTCGGTGCCGTAGTACCAGAACGACCGGACCCGCACGGCCTGCACGAGCAGCACGGCGACGGCCGCCGCCCACGCGGCCCACGTGACCCAGCGCCCCCGGAGCCTGCGTGCAGTGTCGTCGGCGTTCGCCATGTCGTCCCCCTCAACCGTGCGCGACCCCTCGCCCGTCGGAACGTAGCAGGAGAGATGCGGCGCCTTCAGGCTTTTGGTGCGACGGGGACGCGCGACAGCCCGTCCCGGTGTTCCGGAGCGGGCTGTCAGCTGCGTGCGGAGTGTCGACCGGAGTCGACGCGTGCGTCAGTCGCCGTGGCGGGTCAGGGCGTGGCGCAGGTCGCGGTTGAGCTGGTTGATGACGTCCATCGGGATCTCCTTCGGGCACGCGAGCGAGCACTCGCCGATGTTCGTGCAGCCGCCGAAGCCCTCGTGGTCGTGCTGCTCGACCATGCTGATCACGCGGGCGTCACGCTCGGGCTGGCCCTGCGGCAGCTCACCGAGGTGGGTGATCTTGGCACCCATGAAGAGCATTCCGGACGCGTTGGGGCACGCCGCGACGCAGGCGCCGCAGCCGATGCAGGCGGCCGCCATGAACGCGCGGTCGGCCTTCGGCTTCGGCACCGGCACCGAGTGGGCCTCGGGAGCCGCACCCGTGTTGGCGCTGATGAAGCCGCCCGCCTGGATGATGCGGTCGAAGCTGCCGCGGTCGACGACGAGGTCCTTGATGACCGGGAAGGCGTCGGCGCGCCACGGCTCGATGGTGATCTCGTCGCCGTCGGAGAAGCTGCGCATGTGCAGCTGGCACGTCGTGGTCACCTCGGGACCGTGCGCCTTGCCCGAGATCATCAGGCCGCACATGCCGCAGATGCCCTCTCGGCAGTCGGAGTCGAACGCGATCGGCTCCTCGCCGCGAGCGTTGAGCTGCTCGTTCAGCACGTCGAGCATCTCGAGGAACGACATGTCGGGGGAGATGTCGGCGACCTGGTAGGTCACCATCTCGCCGCGGGCGCTCGCGCTGGCCTGACGCCAGATCTTGAGGGTGAGGTTCATGCCGGTGTCGCTCACTTGTAGCTCCGCTGCTTCATCTCGATGGCTTCGTAGACCAGGTCTTCCTTGTGCAGGACGGCGGTCCGGCCGTCAC
The DNA here is from genome assembly GCF_052115265.1 of Terrabacter sp. 2RAF25. Lineage (NCBI taxonomy): Bacteria > Bacillati > Actinomycetota > Actinomycetes > Micrococcales > Intrasporangiaceae > Terrabacter > Terrabacter sp. 2RAF25. Next base: position 32,772 of record NZ_JBFRGJ010000007.1, on the reverse strand, counting down.
CGCCGAACTCCCACGCGGCGACGTAGGCGAACTCGTCGTCGTGACGCATCGCCTCGCCGTCCTCGGTCTGGCTCTCGGCGCGGAAGTGGCCGCCGCACGACTCGCGGCGGTGCAGCGCGTCGATGCACATGAGCTCGCCGAGCTCGAGGAAGTCGGCGACGCGGCCGGCCTTCTCGAGGCTCTGGTTGAGGGTGTCGGCGGCGCCGAGCACCTTGACGTTGCGCCAGAACTCGTCGCGCAGGCTCCTGATGAGGTCGATGCCCTTGAGCAGGCCCTCCTCGGAGCGCTCCATGCCGCAGTACTCCCACATGATGTGGCCGAGCTCCTTGTGGAAGGAGTCGACCGACCGGTCGCCGTTGATCGACAGCAGCTTCTGCACGCGGGCGTCGACGGAGGCCTTCGCCTCGACGACGTCGGGGTGCGAGTCGGGCAGCTTCTCGAACGGGCCCTTGGCGAGGTAGTCGCGGATCGTGTGCGGCAGCACGAAGTAGCCGTCGGCGAGGCCCTGCATGAGGGCCGAGGCGCCGAGGCGGTTGGCGCCGTGGTCGCTGAAGTTGGCCTCGCCGGCCACGAAGAGGCCCGGGATCGAGCTCTGCAGGTCGTAGTCGACCCAGAGGCCACCCATCGTGTAGTGCACAGCGGGGTAGATGCGCATCGGCACCTGGTAGGGGTTCTCGCCCGTGATCCGCTGGTACATGTCGAGCAGGTTGCCGTACTTCTCGGCGACGGCCTCGTTGCTCATGCGCTTGAGGGCGTCGGTGAAGTCGAGGTAGACGCCGCGGCGGAAGTCGCCGACCTTCGGGCCGACGCCGCGTCCCTCGTCGCAGACGTTCTTGGCCTGGCGGCTCGCGATGTCGCGGGGCACGAGGTTGCCGAAGCTCGGGTAGATCCGCTCCAGGTAGTAGTCGCGGTCCTCCTCGGGGATCTCGCGCGGGTCCTTCTCGCAGTCCTCGGCCTTCTTCGGCACCCAGATGCGGCCGTCGTTGCGCAGCGACTCCGACATGAGCGTCAGCTTGCTCTGGTGGTCGCCCGACACGGGGATGCACGTGGGGTGGATCTGCGTGTAGCAGGGGTTCGCGAAGTACGCGCCCTTGCGGTGGGCGCGCCACGTGGCGGTGACGTTCGAGCCCATCGCGTTGGTCGACAGGAAGAAGACGTTGCCGTAGCCGCCGCTCGCGAGCACGACCGCGTCGGCCAGGTGCGTCTCGACCTCGCCGGTGACGAGGTCACGCGCGATGATGCCGCGGGCCTTGCCGTCGGCGACGATGACCTCGAGCATCTCGTGACGGTTGTACATCGTCACCGTGCCGGCCGCGACCTGCCGCTCGAGCGCCTGGTAGGCGCCGATGAGCAGCTGCTGGCCGGTCTGGCCTCGGGCGTAGAACGTGCGCGAGACCTGGACGCCGCCGAACGACCGGTTGTCGAGCAGCCCGCCGTACTCACGGGCGAACGGAACACCCTGGGCCACGCACTGGTCGATGATGTTCGTGCTGACCTCGGCGAGGCGGTAGACGTTCGACTCGCGCGAGCGGTAGTCGCCGCCCTTCACCGTGTCGTAGAAGAGGCGGTACGTGGAGTCGCCGTCCTCCTTGTAGTTCTTGGCGGCGTTGATGCCGCCCTGCGCGGCGATCGAGTGCGCACGCCGCGGGGAGTCCTGGTAGCAGAAGGACTTCACCTGGTAGCCGGCCTCACCGAGCGTCGCGGCTGCCGCGCCACCGGCGAGTCCGGTGCCGACGATGATGACCGACAGCTTGCGGCGGTTGGCCGGGTTGACGAGGCCGGACTCGAACTTGCGGGTGCTCCACTTGTCCTGGATCGGTCCCGACGGGGCCTTCGCGTCGTGGATCGGCTCGCCCTCGGTGTAGAGGCCGTGGACGATGCCGGCGTTGGGGGCAGGCTGCGTGGCCGCGCCGCCGGTGGTGGCTGCGTTGGTGTCAGTCATCGGTCAGTTCCCCTTGACGATTCCGAACAGGATGGCGAGCGGCGGCAGGGCGAAGCCGACCGACGTGACGAGCGCGATGACCAGGGCGACCAGCTTGGCGCGCTTGCGGGCCCGGGCGTTGCCGGCCCAGCCGAGGGTCTGGGTGGCGCTCCAGACACCGTGCCACAGGTGCATGCCGAGGGCGGCCAGGGCCAGGACGTAGATGAGCACGACCCACCACACCTGGAAGGAGCTGATGACGAGCTTGCCGGGACTGTCGCCGGCGGCGTCCGGGCCCACGTTGAACTTCACGATCGTGAACTGCAGCAGGTGCCAGACGAGGAAGAGCAAGATCGCGACCCCGCCCCAGCGCATCGCCGTGCTCTTCACCGTGGCCTTGGCCGCCTCCTTGGCGACGTAGCGCGTCGTGCGCGCGCCGCGGGCGCGGCTCCACAGGTAGAACGCGGCCCAGACGTGAGTGACGATCGCGACGACGAGCAGGGCACGGAAGAGCCACAGGAACCCGCCGAACGGCAGGATCGGCGTGAACATCGTGCGCAGGTGGTGCGCGTACTCGTCGAACGCCTCGACCCCGGCGAAGATCTTGAGGTTCCCGTACATGTGCGCGAGCACGTAGAACACGAAGAGGGCGCCCGAGACCGCCATGAGCATCTTCATGAAGACGGTGGTCCGGCGAGCCGATGCAGGTCTGTTCGATCCCGTTGCCGGGAGAGTGTTTGTCGCCACGGAGGCACCTTATCCCCGCGGCAGCACGGGCTCTGACGCCTACTCCTCGGTACGCGGCGACTGTGACTATTTCCACTGCGCCGCCCGACCGCCCCCATCGAGTGCCCACTTCCCGACGGGAGCGAGGCGCGGATATCCGCCCCGGTCAGGGCCATTGCCGCAAAACGCTGCGCGACGCTTCGGTCGCTGGATACGTTCTCCCGCGTTCAACTCACAACGGAGGACCCATGACAGAGCCGATCCCGGCCACCGACCACCGCTCGTTCCCGGAGCCGACCCCGGCGCCCGCCTACGCGGTCGCGCCCGTCGCCGCGCCGATGCTGCCTGCGACCCACCTGTATGCCGGCCCGGGCACTGGGCCCATCGGCAAGGTGCGCTCCACCGGCGTCTGCATCCTGCTCTGCATCGTCACGCTCGGCGTGTACTCCTGGGTCTGGTACTACCAGACGCACGAGGAGATGAAGCGGCACACCGGCGAGGGCATCGGCGGCGCGCTGGGCCTCGTCATCGCGTTCTTCGCGGGGATCGTGTCGGCCTTCCTGTCGCCTGCCGAGGTCGGCCGGCTCTACGAGCGCCGCGGGCAGCGTCCCCCGGTCACCGCCGTCACGGGGCTGTGGGCCGTGCTCGGGGTGCTCATCCTCGTCGGTCCGATCGTGTGGTTCGTCAAGACCAACGGGGCCCTCAACGCGTACTGGCGCTCCCTCGGCGCCCAGGGCTGAGTGGAGGGACGGGTCGAGCGACAGCCTCGGCCCGTCCTCAGTCCTTGCGGCGGCCGATCTTGTTGCCGAGCCAGACGAGCGGGTCGTAGCGCTTGCCGACGACGCGCTCCTTCATCGGGATGATCGCGTTGTCGGTGATCTTGATGTGCTCGGGGCAGACCTCGGTGCAGCACTTGGTGATGTTGCACATCCCGATGCCCTGCTCGTCACGGGCGAAGTCGGCGCGGTCGTCGCGGGCGTCGAGCGGGTGCATGTCGAGCTCGGCGGCGCGGATCAGGAACCGGGGACCGGCGAAGGCCTCTTTGTTCTCCTCGTGGTCGCGCACCACGTGGCAGGTGTTCTGGCAGAGGAAGCACTCGATGCACTTGCGGAACTCCTGCGAGCGCTCGACGTCGACCTGCTGCATCCGGTAGTCGCCGGGCGCGACCCCCTCGGGCGGAGCGAACGCCGGGATCTGGCGCGCCTTCTCGTAGTTGAAGGACACGTCGGTGACGAGGTCGCGGATCACCGGGAACGCCCGCAGCGGAGTGACGGTCACCGTCTCGGTCTCGGTGAACGTCGACATCCGCGTCATGCACATGAGCCGCGGTATGCCGTTGACCTCCGCGCTGCACGACCCGCACTTGCCGGCCTTGCAGTTCCACCGCACCGCGAGGTCGCCGGACTGGGTGGCCTGGAGCCGGTGGATGATGTCGAGCACGACCTCGCCGTCGTTGACCTCGACCGTGTAGTCGACGAGGTCGCCGCCGTCGGCGTCGCCGCGCCACACCCGGAACTTCGCGTCGTAGCTCATGACCCGCTCCCGTCGGCCGTGCCCGTGGTGTCACCGGTGGCGCCGACGCCCGCGAGCTCGTCGGCCGTGAGGTACTTTGCGAGCTCGTCGCGCTCGAAGAGGTCGAGCAGGTCGCCGCGCATCGCCGGCATCGGCTGCTCCTCCACGCGTATGCCGTCACCCTCGGCCGAGCAGATGAGGTTGCGGCCGCGCCAGTTGGCATCCATCTTCGGGTAGTCGTCGCGAGTGTGCCCGCCGCGAGACTCCTGCCGCAGCAAGGCTGCTCGGGCGACGCACTCGCTGACGGCGAGCATGTTGCGCAGGTCGAGGGCGAGGTGCCAGCCCGGGTTGAACTGCCGGTGTCCTTCGACGGTCAGGTGCTGGGCGCGCCCCTTGAGCTCCTCGAGCTTGGTGAGCGCGGCCTCGATCTCCTCCGCCTTGCGGATGATGCCGACGAGGTCGTTCATCGTCTGCTGCATCTCCTGGTGGAGGGTGTAGGGGTTCTCGCCACCCTCCTCCTCGAACGGCGCGAGCGCCGTCGTCGCCGCGGCGTCGAGGGCGGCCTGCGGCGCGACCGGTCGGGCGTCGCCGAGCCCGGTGACGTAGGCCGCCGCGCCGGCTCCCGCTCGGGCGCCGAAGACGAGCAGGTCGGACAGCGAGTTGCCGCCGAGGCGGTTCGACCCGTGCATGCCCCCGGACACCTCGCCGGCGGCGAAGAGACCGGGCACCCTTGCCGCAGCGGCGGTGTCGGGGTCGACCTCGACACCACCCATGACGTAGTGGCACGTCGGGCCGACCTCCATCGCCTCCTTGGTGATGTCGACGTCGGCGAGCTCCTTGAACTGGTGGTGCATGGACGGCAGCTTCTTGAGGATCTCCTCGGGGCTGCGACGCGACGCGATGTCGAGGAAGACCCCACCGTGCGGCGACCCACGCCCTGCCTTGACCTCGGAGTTGATCGCGCGAGCCACCTCGTCGCGGGGGAGCAGCTCGGGCGGGCGCTTGTTGTTGTCGGGATCGGTGTACCAGCGGTCGCCCTCGTCCTCGGTCTGGGCGTACTGCCCCCGGAAGACGTCGGGCACGTAGTCGAACATGAAGCGCTTGCCCTCGGAGTTCTTGAGCACGCCGCCGTCGCCGCGCACCGACTCGGTGACGAGGATGCCCTTGACCGAGGGCGGCCAGACCATGCCGGTCGGGTGGAACTGGACGAACTCCATGTTGACGAGGGTCGACCCGGCGCGCAGGGCGAGGGCGTGCCCGTCGCCGGTGTACTCCCACGAGTTGGACGTCACCTTGAACGACTTGCCGATGCCGCCGGTGGCGAGCACCACTGCGGGAGCGTTGAACCGGACGAAGCGGCCCGACTCGCGGAAGTAGCCGAACGCGCCGGCGATGGCGCCGCTCTCGTCCTGGAGCAGGTCGGTGATCGTCACCTCGGCGAACACCTTGAGCCTCGCCTCGGGGTCGCCGGACTCGCGCTCGTCGTCCTGCTGCAGCGACACGATCTTCTGCTGCATCGTGCGGATCAGCTCGAGGCCGGTGCGATCGCCGACGTGGGCGAGGCGGGGGTACTCGTGGCCGCCGAAGTTGCGCTGGCTGATCCGCCCGTCGGGGGTGCGGTCGAAGAGGGCGCCGTACGTCTCGAGCTCCCAGACGCGGTCGGGGGCCTCCTTGGCGTGCAGCTCGGCCATCCGCCACGAGTTGAGGAACTTGCCGCCGCGCATCGTGTCGCGGAAGTGCACCTGCCAGCTGTCGTGGCTGTTGACGTTGCCCATGCTCGCGGCGATGCCACCCTCGGCCATGACGGTGTGCGCCTTGCCGAAGAGGGACTTGCAGATGATCGCGGTGCGCAGCCCGGCCTCGCGGGCGGCGATGGCGGCCCGGAGGCCTGCCCCGCCGGCGCCGACGATGAGGACGTCGTAGTCGTGGGTCTCGAGCTCCGCTGCCATCAGTTGTAGAACCTCAGATCGGTGAGGGCCCCGGAGGCGACCAGGGCGATGTAGAGATCGGTGACCAGCAGGGTGCCGAGGGTGGTCCACGCGAGCTGCATGTGCCGGGTGTTGAGCCGCGACACGATGGTCCAGGCGCGGTAGCGCAGCGGGTGCTTGGAGAAGTGCTTGAGCCGCCCGCCGATGAGGTGGCGGCACGAGTGGCACGACGCGGTGTAGAGCCAGAGGAACGCGACGTTGGTCAGCATGATGAGGGTGCCGAGCCCGACCCCGACCCCGCCGTCCTTGCCGTGGAAGCCGTCGAAGGCGTCGAGGGTGTTCATCGCGGAGACGACGACGGCGGCGTAGAAGAAGTAGCGGTGCGCGTTCTGGAGGATGAGCGGGAAGCGGGTCTCGCCGGTGTACTTCGCGTGCGGCTCGGCCACGGCGCAGGCGGGCGGAGACAGCCAGAACGCCCGGTAGTAGGCCTTGCGGTAGTAGTAGCAGGTCAGTCGGAAGCCGAGCAGGATCGGCAGGAGGAAGAACGCGTACGGCACGAGTGGTGGCATCTCACCGAGCCACGTGCCCAGGTGGCGCGCGTCAGGGTGGCACGAGGCCGTCACACACGGTGAGTAGAACGGCGTGAGGTAGTGGAACTGCGGGACGTAGTAGTCGCGCTGCATCGAGGTGCGCACGAGGGCGTACAGCAGCCAGATGACGATGAGCGTGAACGTCACGGCCGGTGCGAGCCACCAGCGGTCGCCCCTCAGGGTGCGTCCCGGGATCTGCGCCCGACCCGGCGAGCCGACGCCTCGGGCCATGGACCCACCTGATCGGGATCCGGGGTCGGGCGTCGTTCCACTCATCGTGCGAACCTCCACCGTCGTTGGTTGGGCGCGTTCGCACACTCTAGTGTCACGTGCGTCACAGATGGCGTGACTCGCCCGGTACCCCTCAGGCAGCGGGCGTCTCGACCTCGGCGCGACGGAGGGCCCGGCCCGCGATCGCGTCCTCGTAGTGCCCGACCAGCCCCTCGACGACCCGCGCCCACGACCGGTGGCGCACGAGCTCGTGCCCGCGTCGGCCCAGCTCCGCGGCATGGGCCGCCGACGCGAGCACCCGGGAGACCTGACCCCGCAGGGCTCCCGGCTCGCCGGGATCGAAGAGGTAGCCGTTGACGCCGTCGGTGACGAGGTCGACCGGGCCGCCTGCTCGCGGCGCCACGACGGGGAGCCCGCTGGCGCCGGCCTCCTGGATCGTCTGGCCGAAGGTCTCCGCGGTGCCGGTGTGCACGAAGACGTCGAGACACGCGTACGCGCGAGCGAGGTCGTCGTCGTGGCGCGACCCGAGGAAGACGGGCGGCCGGTTCGGCCGTGCCGGGGAGGCGGCGACCGCCTCGGCGAGCGCGGCACCGACGGCGTCGCGCGACGGCCCGTCGCCGACGACGACGAGCCGGGTCCCGGGCAGGTCGGCGAGCTCGGCGAGACGCTCGACCTCCTTCTCCGGGGCGAGCCGGCCGACGTAGCCGAGGAGGCGCTCGCCGCCGGGGGCCAGCTCGCGCCGGAGCGCCTTGGCCAGGGCGTCCTGCCGCCAGGCCGGGTTGAACAGCGCTGCGTCGACGCCGCGACCCCAGAGCGCGGTGCGCGGCACGGCGTGCGCCTCGAGGTCGGCGAGCGCCGCCGACGACGGGGCGAGGGTGAGGTCGGCCCACGAGTGGATCCGCCGGATCCAGCGCCAGGTCGTCGACGCAGCCGCCGCGGCGCCCGCCGCGCCGGGAGTGTGCTGGCGCACGTACGCCGCCATGTCGGTCTGGAAGACGGCGACGGTCGGCAGGCCGAGGCCACGCGCTGCAGCCAGCCCGCGGGCCCCGAGCACGAAGGGGCTGGCGACGTGGACGACGTCCGGGCCGAACTCCTCGAGCACCCGCTCGATCTCGGGCGTCGGCAGGCCGACGTCGAACTGGCGCACGGGCAGGGAGGCGACCCGGTGCACGGGGGCGCCTCCGTACCGAGCCGGTGCGGCAGCTCTGGAGCGCGGCGCGACGACGACCACGTCGTCCCCACGTGCGCGGAGCTGCTCGATGACCCGGCACACGCTCGTGGTGACGCCGTTGACGCTCGGCAGGAACGACTCGGTGACGATGGCGACTCGCACGCGTCCACCGTGACGTTGACGTGCGCTGCCCGGGCGACGCCCCGGGGTGTGTCCGGTGACGTGCCGGTGACGGCCTCGTGCACCGGCGGGCACCTAGGCTTGGCACATGGTGCTCGAGGGTGCAGCGGCGGCGGCCGACTGGCTGATGGACAAGTCCTTGGTGCTCGGCTACACGAAGATCGGACCGGCGGTGCGCCGCGCCTGGTGGCCCGACGACCCGGCCCCGGGCGCGCTCGTCGGTCGTCACGTCCTCGTCACGGGCGCCAGCGGTGGGCTGGGCCTCGCCACGGCGCGCGGTCTCGCGCGACTCGGCGCGACCGTGCACCTCACGGGCCGTGATGCCGGGCGTCTCGGATCGGCACGGGCGTCGCTGCTCGACCAGGAGCCGCTCGCCGAGGTGGCAGTGCACGTCGCCGACGTCAGCGACCTCGCCGGCACGGCGCAGTTCGCCCACGACCTGATGGCGGACGTGCCCCGGCTCCACGCCGTGGTCCACAACGCCGGCGTCATGCCGCCCCGGCGCACGACGACCTCCGAGGGGCACGAGCTGGCGCTCGCGACCCATGTGCTCGGTCCGCACGTGCTGACCCAGGCCCTGCGTCCGGCCCTGGCCGACGGACGCGTCGTCGTCGTGACGTCGGGGGGCGCCTACGGACAGCGGCTCGACGCCACCGACCCCGAGTACGCAGGCGGCGAGTACTCCGGGGTGACGGCATACGCCCGCACCAAGCGGATGCAGCTGGTGCTCACCGAGCTGTGGGCGAGCGACCTTGCGGCAGAGGGGATCCGCGCCCACTCGATGCATCCCGGGTGGGCCGCGACCCCGGGAGTCACGGAGTCGCTGCCCCGCTTCGCCGCGCTCACGGGCCCGCTCCTGCGTGATGCCGACTCCGGGGCCGACACCGCCGTGTGGCTCGTGGCCACGTCCGACGCCATCGGCACCGGCGGTTTCTGGCACGACCGCCGGCGCCGCTCGACGCACTACGCCCCGGTCGGGGTCGAGACGCACGAGCAGGTCGAGCAGTTCAGGCAGTTCGTCGCCGACGCGACCCGTCGGGCACTGTCCACGTCGTGATTCGTCGATAGCGCTCGCGGCCACGCGCGCGCGCCTATGCTCCGGCACATGGACCCTGTGTACTGGCGGCGCGCGCTGACCGCACTGGCCGGTCGGCTCGCGGTTCCACGAGACTCCCGAGGCGCCGCGCATCACCCAGCTGCTGGGTGACAGCACGACCTTCGACTACTCACCGTGGGAGGGCTCTGTCGACCTCGTCCTCGTCGACGCCGGCCACGAGTACGCCAATGCGCGGGCGGACTCGCAGGCAGCCCTCCGGCTGCTGCGACCGGGCGGTGTCATCCTCTGGGACGACTACGAGCCGGGGTGGCCCGGTGTCGTGAGGGCCGTGGACGAGCTGCAGCTCCCGGTCGAGCGACTGACGCACGGACTTGCCGCCTACTTCGACCCGTCGCCGCGCCCGGCCCAGCCCTGAGCTCCTGTCAGCCCTGAGCTCGGGTCACGCGGGTGACTCGATCCGCAGCCAGCAGGTCCACCGCTCGACCCGCAGGAAGCCGAGGCGCTCGTAGACGGGCTGCCCGTCGTCGCTGGCGATGAGCACGGCGCCCTGGTCGGGCCACGTCGTCGTCGCGGCCCACGTGAGCGCCGCCCCGGCGCCTCGCCCACGCGCGCTGCCGAGCACCGCGACGTTCTCGACGACCGTCACGCCGGCCGCGGAGTGAGCGGCCGACGTGGCGACCGGCTGCCCGTCCCGGTAGCCGACGAAGACGCGTGTCGAGGCATCCACGACGTCGGAACGATAGAAGTCGCCGGGAGGGAGGTCGGCCATGTCCGGCATCGGATAGCCTTCCACGAGAACGCGTTCCGCGTCCTGGAGCTCGGTTGGAGTGGTTGCCTGCCGCACCTCGACCGAGGTGGCCGGCGCGGTGCCGCTCGCCGAGGTCGGCCGGAACATCAGGGGCGGGTGACCGACGAGCTCGAAGCCGTGGGCCGTGAGGTCGGGCGCCGGGAACGGGCTGATCACGATCGCCGAGACGTCGTCCGGGTATGCCGCGGACAGGGCTGCCATGGTCGAGGACCAGCTGCGCGGTGGGCTCGTCACGAGCGCCCAGTTGAGCAGGGCGCTCGCCCCACCGCCCCGGCCGGCGCACCATCCGTGGCCCTCGGCGAAGTGCCCGCGGGCTGCCGTCGTCAAGGCCCGCGCCCACGACACGTGCGCGAGAACGCTTTGTCGCACAAGGGAGTCCGTGGCCGGCAGGTCCTCCTCCCAGCCGGTCGTGAGGTACTCGCCCTGCTCGGGCAGCATCGAGGTCATGGCTCCACTGTCGACCTGACGGGAGTGCGTCGGCAGCGATTCCCGCAGAATCCCCAGCGCCTGCTCAGCCGGTGCGCCGCACGCACACCTGGGCGCCTGTTGCGGGCACGCAGTCGTAGCCCGTTCCGACGAGCGTCCTGACGCGCGCCACGTAGGCGTTCCAGGCGGGGGCACCGCCCTCGGGCCGGAGGGAGTCGTCGACGATGATCGCGTCGGCGCGCGGCAGGCAGGTGGCGGTGGCCTCCAGGATTGCCGCCGGCTCGATGGAGTACTGGTGGAAGCGCGGGCAGGCGAGGTCGAGGTCTCGAAGCCCCAGGGCGTGCGCGCTCGTGTCGTTCGAACCGGCCCGCGCACACGTCCGCACTCCCGGCTGCGACGCGAGGGCGACGCTCGCAGGCGACTGCTGCTGCAGCATCCGCAGGCTCGCGGGCACGTTGCGTGCTGATGTGAGGTAGAAGTACGGGTGCAGGGCTCCGGCTGCGACGAAGCCGGCCACCAGCACGAGGGCCACGGGCCGCCAGCCGTGGGCCGTGTGCGAGAGCCTCGCTGACATCAGCGCGAGCACGCACGCGCCGGGCACCGACAGCGTCTGCGCATGGTGTGGCCAGGTCGCCGTGGCCGCGATCACGACCAGAGAGATCCCGAGCGTCGCGAGAGCGAGGTCCCAGAGCGCCGCGGGTGTGATCGTCTGGGGTGCCCCGGCGCCGGCCGGCCGGGCCTGAGTCGTGGCGGGCCCTGACCCCGGACTGCCGGCGGTCCACGAGCGGCGGATCGCGAGGAGGGCCACGAGGACCGCAGCCACTGAGACGGCGCCGCCGCCCCGGCCGTCCTCGGGGAACGCCCGCAGGAGGTGCCCCACGACGGAGCCGTACTGCGACCGGGCCAGATCACCGTCTGCATAGTCGGCGTTCAGCCTGAAGTTGTCGAGCCAACCCGGGAGCTCGCCGCGGGCCCACAGCACGGCGAGCCCAGTGGCCAGGGCCGCGGTGGCGCTCGCCGCTGATCGGGTCAGCCCCCACAGTCCGCCTGACCGGCGGCCGTGAGCGGCGATGACCACCAAGGCGCAGACAGCCACCGGCGTCACGATGAGCTTCGTCAGCAGCAGCAGCCCGACGAGGATCCCGGCGAGCACCCACCGCGACCGGACCGCGCTCGCGACGGAGAGGAGCAGGAGCGCCAGGCCCGGGAGGTGGGTCATGCCGGTCTCGTAGGCAGGGCCGGTCAGGAGCAGCGGGGTGGCTCCCAGCCCGGCGACCACGGAGATGTCGCGGGAGGCACCGGCCGCGCGGGCCATGACGACGACGGCGATCCCAGCCAGGACGACCCAGAGGACCTCGACGGCGATGTCCGACAGGGGCGACACGAGCCGACCCACGGCCAGCACGTAGTAGAACAACGGGTCCTTGTTGTCCCACACGTCGACGTAGAGCCGGTCACCGGCGAGGAGCCGCTCGGCGACGGACGCGTACGTGCCGTGGTCGCCGGTCGTGCTCGGCACGAGCCGGGGAAGGGCGGCGAACCACGCCACGATCACGGCCGCGGCGACGACCACCCTCCGCGCCCGCCGCACTCCGAACGACGCAGTTACGCCGGTCTTCACGGCAGGTCTCCCGCCCGCGTGCTGATCCGGCGCGACCGGAACCGCGCTACCGCGGGTCTGCGTGGCCAACTCAGGTCAGCTCGGTGCGGTTCTGCGCCGTCAGCATCTCGACGACCTTCTTGACGTCCTGCGCGCGGTCGGGGCGGGTGATGAGCAGCGCGTCCTGGGTGTCGACGACGACGAGGTCGTCGACCCCGATGAGGGCCACGAGCCTGCCGCCCGTGGCCACCATCGCCGTCGAGTCGATCGCGATGATGTCGTCCTCGGGTCCGATCGCCGTGATGCCCGGCAGCGCGGTGGACTCGGTGACCAGTCGGGTCAGGGATGCGAAGTCGCCGACGTCGTCCCAGCCGAAGGACGCCGGCACGACGGCCACCCTGCCGGCCGCCGCGGCGGGCTCGGCCACCGCGTGGTCGATCGCGATCTTCTGCAGCGACGGCCAGAGGTCTCGCATCCGTCGCGGGTCGGCGGCGATGATGCGGAGGCTGTCGACCATGTCGGCGTGGTTCACGGCGAGCAGCTCGAGCAGCGTGGTCGCGCCGACCACGAACATGCCCGCGTTCCAACGGTATTCGCCGGTCTCGAGGTAGCTCGTCGCCGTCTGGCGGTCGGGCTTCTCGACGAACTCCTCGACCCGCCGTGCGCTCGGGGCGTCCTCCGCGCCGAGGGCCTCACCGACCTTGATGTAGCCGAAGGCCGTCGAGGGCTCGGTCGGCTCGACGCCGATGGTCACGAGCTCGCCGCGCCGAGCCAGTCCGGTGGCCTCGGTGACGGCGCGGTGGAACGCCTCGGTGTCACCGACGACGTGGTCGGCGGCGAAGGAGCCGAGCACCGCCTCCGGGTCGCGGCGCTCGAGGATCGCGGCAGCGAGCCCGATGGCGGGCATCGAGTCACGCGGTGAGGGCTCGGCCACGACCGCGTCGTAGCCGAGCATCGGCAGCTGGCGGCGGACCGCGTCCTCGTGCGCGGCGCCCGTCACCACGAGGATCCGGTCGCCGACGAGCGGAGAGAGCCGATCCCACGTCTCACGCAGCAGCGACTGGCCGGAACCGGTGAGGTCGTGCAGGAACTTGGGGGAGTGGCGGCGCGAGATCGGCCAGAGTCGAGTGCCGGACCCCCCGGCGGGGATCACGGCCCAGAGCCCGGGGATGGCGGTCATGCGCACACGGTACAGATGGGTGGGCCGCCGTCCGGTGGAACCGCCGTGACTGGCCGGGTGGGCTTGGGTCCGCGCGCGACGGCATACGCCCCCGGTCGTATGCCGTCAGGCGATGACGTCGCGCCGGCGCAGGCCCACGAGCCCTGTCGCCGCCACGATGGCCGCCACCACGGTGAGCAGGACGAGCGGCAGGACCCGGCCGTCCTCGGCGGGCATCGAGGGCACGTGGCCGAAGGGGGAGAGGTTCGTCATCCAGGCGGGCAGCCCCAGCACGGGGACGAGCTCGCTGAGGAGGAGGAAGGTGATGAGCGCGGCCCAGGCGAGCCCGGTCAGCCGGGGCACCCAGCCGACCAGCAGCAGGGCGACGGCCACGGTCACCCAGATGGCGGGCACGGTGACGAGGGCTGCGGGGACGAGCCGGCCGATCGACGCGCCGAGGTCGTGCGAGCGCTGCGCGTCGGCGGCCCCCGCGACGAGGCCCACGAGGGCCATGACGACGGCCGTCGAGGTCAGGGCGATGACGAGGTGCGAGGCCGCCCAGCCGATGCGCGACGTCGTCGTGAGCAGCACCTCGGCCCGCGACGAGGTCTCCTCCGTCCTGAGCCGGGTCACGATCGAGATGCCCATCGCCGCGACGGCCAGGGCGATGATGTGCAGCTCGGTGGTGAAGAAGACGTTGATCAGCGACACCTGGCCGTCGGCACCCGACAGCTTGCGCAGCAGGTCGAGGGTGGTGTCCGAGCTGCTGAGCGACTCGAGGTTCGCCGCGATCGAGCCGACGACGGCCCCGATGACGACGGCGCTGAGGCCCCACCCGATGAGCGTGCCGCGGGCCAGTCTCGTCGTCAGCGCGCCCACGCTGCGCATCGAGCCGCGTGGACGGCCGGGCCGGCTCGGCAGCAGACCCGCACCGAGGTCCCGGCGCTCCTGCAGCCGGTAGGCGAGGGCGACGAGCAGGACGTAGGCGACGAGCCCGAGCCAGATGGGCCACAGCTGGTTCTCGCCGTAGGGGGAGACCCGCTGGCCCCAGCCGAGCGGAGAGAGCCAGGACAGGAGGCGGGCCGGGTTGTCGGCTCCGGCGGTGTCGCCGAGGGCGCGCAGCAGGAACGCGGCGCCGAGGGCCCCGAGCGAGATGGCCGCGGTGCCGCGAGTGGTCTCGGTGAGCTGCGCCGCGACGGCCGTGATGCCGACCCAGGAGAGGCCCATGATCGTCCAGCTGACGGCGAAGGCCACCGAGCCGCGCCCGTCGAGGCCGACGGCGGCGAGGGACGCGGCGGCGAGCACGGCCGTCGCGACCACGGTGGTGGTGGCGAGCAGGATCGCGGCCGTCAGCGGCGAGCGGCGCTCGATGGCGCCGGCGCCGAGCAGCTCGAGTCGACCCGACTCCTCCTCGGTGCGGGTGTGGCGGCGCACGACGATGTACGCGAGCAGACACACGAAGACGCCGCCGAGCAGCACGGTCTTGAAGACGGCGAACGAGTCGAGGCTCAGGCTCGTCATCGGGCCGTAGAGCGCGACGCTGGCCGGGTTCGCGACGAGGGGACGGATGATGTCGAGCGCGCTGGCCAGGCTCGGGTAGAGGTCGATGGTCGCCCGGGCCGACCCGGCCGCGAAGGCCACCAGCGCGAGGATGCTCACGGGGATCAGCACTCGGTCACGACGCGAGGCCAGGCGCACGAGCGACCCGGTGCCGGCGAAGGTGCTCATCGCGATGTCGCCGACTCGGCCGGCGTGCTGGTCGTGGTCGAACCTCTCTGGGCCGCAACCGGCTTCGTGCGGTACTGGTCCATGAACAGCTCTTCGAGCGTCGGCGGCGCGCTCGTCAGCGTCAGGATGCCGTGCTGCCCCAGCAGCACGAGCAGGTCGCCGAGGTGCTGTGTCTCCACGGCGCAGACCACGTGCTGGTCGGTGACCGAGACGTCGGCGAGTCCGGGCACCGCGCGCAGCTGCTCCGCGGTGACCGGCCGCGACAGCGTGGCATCGACGGTGGTCCGGGAGAGGCTGCGCAGCTGCTCGAGCGTGCCGGACTCGACGTTGCGCCCCTCGCGGATGATGCTGACGCGGTCGCACAGCGACTCGACCTCGCTGAGGATGTGGCTCGACAGCAGGATCGTCGTGCCCTGCTGCCGGCGCTCGCGGGCCGCGTCCTTGAAGGCGGCCTCCATGAGCGGGTCGAGGCCTGAGGTCGGCTCGTCGAGGATGAGCAGCTCGACGTCCGAGGACAGCGCTGCGACCAGGGCGACCTTCTGCCGGTTGCCCTTGGAGTAGGAGCGCCCCTTCTTGGTCGGGTCGAGCGAGAAGCGCTCCAGCAGCTCGGCGCGGCGCTGCTCGTTGAGGCTTCCGCGCAGCTTGCCGAGCAGGTCGATCACCTCGCCGCCCGTGAGGTTGGGCCAGAGCGCGACGTCGCCGGGCACGTAGGCGAGCCGGCGGTGCAGGGACTCGACCTCGCGCCAGGGGTCGCCGCCGAGCAGCGTGGCGGTGCCGCCGTCGGAGCGGAGCAGGCCGAGCAGGATGCGGATCGTCGTGGACTTGCCGGCGCCGTTCGGACCGAGGAAGCCATGGATCTCGCCGGTGGCCACCTCGAGGTCGAGCCCGTCGAGGGCGACGGTGTGGCCGAACGTCTTGCGCAGGTCGTGGACCTGGATCGCTGAGCTCATGAGATCGACAATACACAACATTCACGATTTACTGAATGTTGTGACGGATGGGTATGGTCTCCACAGAGCGCGCCGAGACCCGGGGCGCAGCGACCGGCGAGAGGTGGTGGGGGCCGATGGCCAAGGCGCGACAGGCGACCCGTGACGACCGTGCCGTGTCGACGTACGTCGAGCGCTTCGGCGACACGCTGACCGACGCCGGCATGCCCCGCCTCGCGGCCAGGGTCTTCGCCCAGCTCCTCGCCGACGAGGACGGGCGGATGACCGCCGCCGAGCTCACCGACGCCCTCGACGTCAGCCCCGCCGCCATCTCCGGGGCGGTGCGCTACCTCACCCAGACCTACCTGATCGGCAAGGAGCGCGAGCGGGGCTCCCGCCGCGACGTCTACGTCGTTCAGGCCGACGCCTGGCACGGTGCGATGCTCTCGCGCGACCGCGTGCTCGCCCAGATCGAGACCAGCCTGCGGGCCGGCGTGCCCGCCGTCGGCGGCCTCGCGACTCCGGCCGGGCGCCGGCTCCAGCTCTCGGTCGCCTTCCTCGAGTTCCTCGGCGACCGGCTCGGCGCGCTCGAGGGCGAGTGGGACGCGTACAAGTCCACGGTCACCCGCGGCTGGCCCGACGATGCCTGACCAGCACCCCCACCCACCCCTCTCACCCCACCCACCCCCAACCGTCGAGAGGCCAAATTTCGCGCCCTCCCGCACGTCGAGAGGCCAATTTTCGCGGCCTCCCGCACGTCGAGAGGCCAAGTTTCGCGGCCTCCCGCACGTCGAGGGGGCAACGTATGCTGCCTCGCCGGCCGGGAGGCACCCGGGCACCCGGGCGCCCGCGCGACGGCATACGCCCTCGTGAGGGTGAGATCGGCGACGTTCGTCACGGGAGCGCCGAACGCCCGCCCGGGCGCCGATACGCTCGGCACCATGGCTGACAGCACTGGCGCGCGCTCCGAGTCCGACCTGCCCATCGAGCCCGTCTACGACGCCTCGGCCCTGGCCGGCTTCGATCCGGACACCAAGCTCGGC
The DNA here is from genome assembly GCF_052115265.1 of Terrabacter sp. 2RAF25. NCBI lineage: Bacteria > Bacillati > Actinomycetota > Actinomycetes > Micrococcales > Intrasporangiaceae > Terrabacter > Terrabacter sp. 2RAF25. The sequence goes on along the minus strand of NZ_JBFRGJ010000007.1, from coordinate 15,763 downwards.
GCCCCCGGCAGCTACCCCTTCACCCGCGGCGTCTACCCGTCGATGTACACCGGCCGCCCGTGGACGATGCGCCAGTACGCCGGTTTCGGCACCGCCAAGGAGAGCAACGAGCGCTACCACCAGCTCGTCAAGGCCGGCACCGGCGGCCTGTCCGTCGCGTTCGACCTGCCGACCCAGATGGGCTACGACTCCGACGAGCCGATCGCGCACGGCGAGGTCGGCAAGGTCGGGGTCGCGATCGACAGCCTCGACGACATGCGCACCCTCTTCGACGGCCTGCCGCTCGACAAGATCTCCACGTCGATGACCATCAACGCGCCCGGCTCGACGCTGCTGCTGCTCTACCAGCTCGTCGCCGAGGAGCAGGGCGTCGCGAGCGACAAGCTGACCGGCACGATCCAGAACGACGTGCTCAAGGAGTACATCGCCCGCGGCACCTACATCTACCCGCCGCGTGAGTCGCTGCGCCTCATCGCCGACGTGTTCGCCTACTGCCACAAGGAGATGCCGCGCTGGAACACCATCTCCATCAGCGGCTACCACATGGCCGAGGCCGGGGCCACGCCCGTGCAGGAGATCGCGTTCACGCTCGCGAACGCCATCGAGTACGTCCGGGCCGCCCAGGCCGCGGGCCTGCACGTCGACGACTTCGCACCTCGCCTGTCGTTCTTCTTCGTCGCCCGCACGACGCTGCTCGAGGAGGTCGCGAAATTCCGCGCGGCCCGGCGCATCTGGGCCCGCATCATGAAGGAGGACTTCGGCGCCCAGAACCCGAAGTCGATGATGCTGCGCTTCCACACCCAGACGGCCGGCGTGCAGCTGACCGCGCAGCAGCCCGAGGTCAACCTCGTCCGCGTCGCCCTGCAGGGACTCGGGGCGGTGCTCGGCGGCACCCAGTCGCTGCACACCAACAGCTTCGACGAGGCCATCGCACTGCCCACAGAGAAGGCCGCCCGGCTCGCGCTGCGCACCCAGCAGGTCATCGCCTACGAGACCGACGTGACGAAAACCGTTGACCCGTTTGCGGGTTCGTACGTCGTTGAGTCGATGACCGATGAGATCGAGGCGGCAGCCGTCGCGCTGATCCAGGCCGTCGAGGACAAGGGCGGCGCGGTCGCGGCGATCGAGCAGGGCTTCCAGAAGTCCGAGATCGAGCGCTCCGCCTACCGCGTCCAGCTCGAGATCGACGGCGGCGAACGCACCGTGGTCGGCGTCAACAAGTACACGGTCGACGTCGAGGACAAGTACGAGCCCCTGCGCGTCGACCCGACCATCGAGGCCGACCAGCGCGCCCGCCTCGAGGCCCTGCGCGCCGACCGCGACCAGGCCGCCGTCGACGCCGCCCTGGCGCGGCTCAAGGACGCCGCCCGCGGCACCGACAACGTCCTCTACCCGATGAAGGACGCCCTCGCCGCCCGCGCCACCGGCGGCGAGGTCGCCCACGCCCTGCGCGAGGTCTGGGGCACCTACCAGCCCCGCGAAACCTTCTGACAGAAGGCAGTTCGGCCACGGAGCCCGCTGCGGGCGGCTGTCCGGGTCAGCTCTCGTCGCCCGCGAGCAGGCGCGTCCCCTCCGCGAAGTACGCGCGCACCGCGGCCGCGTCGCGCAGCGCCCGCATGGGCCGGGCCGACCCGAAGGCGACGTTCCAGAACGGCCCGACGGGAACCGGCCGGACGCTGACGTACGCGTACGGCTCGCTCACGTGACCGTCGCCGGGGGAGACCCCGTAGGCCACGTCGCCGACCGTGATGCCGATGTCGAAGTGCTCGGGCCACAGCACCGGGCGCGCCTCCGGAGCGAAGGCGCGCAGGGCCGCGGCACCCCGGTCGTAGCACTCCGCCACCCACCGCGCGTCGGCCGCATCGGCGTCGAGCGGCTCGTCCGGCGACCCGTGGGACCCGTCACCGTAGAGCCCAGCCGGCTCGCCCACGTCGACGCCGGCGGCGGCCGCGAGCGCGGCGGCCGTCGTCGCCCGTATCGGCCAGCGCCCGGAACCCGACACGAGCTCGGACCCCTCCACCCACAGGTCTGGGGCCGCCGTCGTCCCGAAGCCGCCGGGCCTCACGCCGAGCTCGATCGACCCGCTCGCGCGGAACTGGGGTCCGGCTAGCACGAGCTCGGCCACGACATGCAGCGCGCGGACCGTCGTCGGCAGGGTGGCGCTCCGCGTCCCCCCGGGCTGGCCGGCGTTCGTGGCGCCCACGCGCTCTGCTGGGATCGACGTCGAGGCGTCAGGTTCGATGTTCACAGCAGCTCCACGTCCTGTTCGACGGCCAACATGGCCGGCCCCGACGTGTCGAAGAGCTCACGCATGGCGGCGTCGAGCTGGTCGGCGCGATCGACCGCGAGACCGACCGCACCGCACAGTGCCGCGAAGCCCGCCCAGTCGGGGTTGTGCAGCGAGGTGTGCCAGACCGGGAAGTGCTCGGCGACCTGCTCCTTGCCGATCTTCCCGAGGGCGTGGTTGTCGAGCAGGACGTGCTTGACGGGGATGCCGTACTTCACGGCCGTCGTCAGCTCCATGGCGTACTGCCCGAACCCGCCGTCTCCGGTGACCGCGACGACGGGCCGGCTCGGGTCTGCAGCCCAGGCCCCCAGCGCCGCCGGGTAGCCGAATCCGATCGAGCCCAGATATCCCGACATCAGCACCGGCTGTCCCTTCGACTCGAGGTAGCGCCCGAGGGAGTAGGCGTGGTTGCCGACGTCGACCGTCACCACGGCGTCCTCCGGCAGGTGGCGCGACAGGGAGTCGAAGACCGCGGCAGCGGAGACGCCTCGGCCGCGGTCGTCACCGACCCGGCGCGCCTTCTCGGCGCGCCAGATCTCCCAGCGGGCAGCCACGTCGCCGCGTTGGTCCTCGGCGCGCACCTCCTCGCGCGCCACGTCGAGGAGCTCGAGGATGCCGCGCAGTCCGAGGGCGGCGCCGGCGAGGACGTGGTCTCGGACGGGGTCGAACCGCCCGATTGCCGAGGGCTCGTCGTCGACCTGCACGATGTCCTTCCAGGCCGCGATGCCGGTGTGGTTGGAGAACGACGCGCCGACCACGACGAGGAGGTCGGCCTCGTTCATCAGCCAGCTGGCGACCGGCGTACCGCTTCGCCCGAGAACGCCGGCGCCGAGGGGGTGGGTGTCGGGAACGAGGCCCTTGGCCTTGAAGGTGGTGAGCACCGGCGCACCGAGGCGCTCGGCCAGCTCGAGCGCCTCAGCCCTCGCGCCACGTGCGCCGTGCCCGACGACGACCACGGGTCGGGTGGCGTTCGCGATCCGTGCGGCCGCCCGTGCCAACGCCTGTTCGTCCCCTCGCCCGAGCCGTGGGGCGACGCGCCCGGCGGGCGTGCCGGCCGGCGCGTCTGAGGGCTGGACCTGAACCTCGTCGGGCAGGACGAGGTGGGCCACGCCTCGGCCATCGACCGCGCGCTTGACCGCGACCGCGGCGAGCTCGGCGTGGTTGCTCCCCGCGTGCAGGGTCGCCGTCGACAGCGTGACGTCGGCGAAGACGGCCGACAGGTCCACGTCCTGGAAGGCGCCGCGCCCCCGGACCGAGCTCGGCACCTGGCCCGAGATCGCGACGACGGGCGAGCCGTCGAGCCGGGCGTCGTAGAGCCCCGTGAGCAGGTTGGTGGAGCCCGGTCCCGCGATCGCGAAGCAGGCCGCCGGCCGTCCGGTCAGCTTGCCGTAGGCACTGGCCGCAAATGCTGCCGCGCCCTCGTGCCGGATCCCGATGTAGGTGAGGTCGCCGCGCTCCTCGGCCCGCCTCATCGCGTCGGCGAACCCGAGGTTCGAGTGCCCGACCATGCCGAAGACGTGCCGGATCCCGAAGTGCACCAGGGTCTCGACGAGCACGTCCGAGACGGTGCGACGGTGCGGCTCGAGGTCGGGCAGCTGCACCCACGTCCCGTCGGCGCGGACCTCGACCGGATGCGCGCGCGGCGCGTCCGAGAAGCCTTCCGGCGGTGTGCCGGTGATCGGGTCGTAGTCGTAGCCGTGCCACGGGCAGCGCAGCCAGCCCTTCTCGATCGAGCCCTCGCCGAGCGGGCCGCCCTGGTGAGGGCACCTGTTCTCGAGGGCGCCGAGCGTGTCGCCGCACCGGCTCAGCGCGACGCTGCGGCCGTCGACCACCAGGCTGCGGACGCGTCCCTCCCCGGGCAGGTCGCCGTCGTCGATCCGGTGCCATTCGCCTGACATGAGGCCTCCTCGCGGCCCGCTGTCGGAGCCGCGGGCGCCGCCACCTCACTCGATCGTAGGGACCGGTAGCGCGTGCTGCAGCCGTTTGGCGGCAGGGCCCGGAGACGTCCGGAACGACCCGCACCACGGTGCACTCGGCACCGTGACGGTGCCCGCGCGTGCGGAACGACCCGCACCACAGTGCACTCGGCACCGTGCCGCGACCTCCGAGGGCGTATGCCGTCAGGCCGGCCGTGCGCCCACGCGCGCCGCCGCAGCGCTGCCGGCGGAGACCCCGGCGCGGAGGGCCGCCGACCGGTTCTCGCCGCGCAGCCACGCGGACAGGAGCCCGGCGTTGAACGCGTCCCCGCACCCGGTGGCGTCGACGTTGTCGACGAAGGGTGCCTCGGCGGTCTCGTCGACTCCGACCCCGACCCAGCGCGCCCCCGCGGCGCCGTAGGTGGCGACGACCTCGTGCGTGTGCTCGAGGATGGCGCGCATCCCGCCAAGGGCAGCGACCTCGTTCTCGTTGGGCAGCAACAGGTCCACGCCCGCCACCCACGACAGGAACGTGTCGGCTCCCTCGCGCTCGATGAGAGCCGGTGACTGCGGGTCGACCGACGTCGACCACCCCAGGGCACGCGCCTGCCGCAACGACTCGAGCCCCGCGGCCCGAGAGCCGGCGTCGAACAGCACGTAGCCGCTCAGGTGCAGGTGCGGCCGCGGCTCGGCGGGCAGCCCCAACGACGCGAGGTCGACGTCGCCCACCGAGAACGCTTTGTTCGCCCCACGGTCGGGGAACATCGTGCGGTCGCCGTGGGCGTCGAGCAGGATCACGACCATGCACGTCGGCAGGGTCGGGTCGACGGCGAACGCACACGTCACCCCCGCGGCCTCGAGCTCGTGACGACACGTGGATCCCGCAGCGTCCGAACCGATGCGCGCGACGAGCGTCACCGACGCCCCGAGCCCGGCGAGCCACGAGGCCGAGTTGCCACCCGCGCCACCGGGCACGAGAGCGACCGCGGACGGCGTGTCCGAGTGCCACTGGATCTCGCCAGAGGGGCGGGTGATCACGTCGAGCCCGACGTCACCGACCACGACGACCGGACGAATGCTCATGCCTGCCAAGCCAGCTCGTTGCCGCGGGACAGCCGAGCGAACTCTGCTGCGACCTCTCCGGCGAGTCGCGCGTTGGCCAGCACGAGCTCGACGTTGGCCCGCAGCGACTCGCCACCGGAGTTGTCGTGGAAGAACTCGAGCAGTCGCGGCGTCACGTCCTTGCCGTGCACGCCCTCGCGCTCGAGCAGCGCGAGTCCCTCGGTGACGAGGCGGTCGTGCAGCTCGCGGTCGACCTGCCGGTCGGCGGGCAGCGGGTTCGCGAGCACGACACCGGCGGCGTCGGTGCCCAGCCGGTCGCGGGCAACGACGACGCGCGCCGCCTCCTCCGCGGACTCCACCCGCCAGGGCACCGTCTGCCCCGAGTCCGAGAGGTAGAAGCCGGGGAAGGCGTCGGTGCGGTAGCCGAGGACCGGCACCGACAGCGTCTCGAGGGTCTCGAGGGTGCCGGCCACGTCGAGGATCGACTTCACCCCGGCGCACACGACGAGCACCGGCGTCGAGGCGATGACGCCGAGGTCGGCCGAGACGTCGAACGTCTCGGAGGCGCCGCGGTGCACGCCGCCGAGGCCGCCGGTCGCGAAGACACGGATGCCGGCGAGGTGCGCCAGCGCAGAGGTCGACGCCACGGTCGTCGCACCCGAACGCCCCAGTGCCGCAGCGACGCCCACGTCGCGCACCGACAGCTTCGCGATCTCGGGGTCGGTGCAGACGCGCTCGACCTGGGTGGCGCCGAGGCCGACGTGGACCACTCCGTCGAGCACGGCGGTGGTCGCGGGCACCGAGCCCCCGGCGCGCACCGCGTCCTCGATCTGCCCGGCGATCTCGATGTTGTCGGGGTGGGGGAGCCCGTGGGCGAGGATCGTCGACTCGAGGGCGACGACGCCGACGCCCGCGTCCAGGGCGTCGCGCACGTCCTCGTGCACGACGACGAGCTCTGACGAGGGCAGGGGCGCAGACATGGCGGCCACCCTAGTTCCGCTGACGCGTCACGCGCTGCGGGGGCAGGAGGCGCACACGCGCATCCCCGGCAGCGCGTAGATGAAGCAGCACGACACCCTCGTCGACGCCGGTCCGACGTCCTCGCCGGCCGCGCCGTGGGCCAGCCGCACCGCCGTGTCCCACATGTCCGACACGACCCCCCAACGCTGCCGCGAGCCCATCCGCACCTCGGGGGCGTACGCCGCCACGACCTCGGAGACGAGCCCCAGGTATGCCGTGTGGCCGCGTTCCAGACGGCGCGCCCTGTCGGACTCTGCGACGAGGTGGGCCTGTCCCGGGTCCACGACCACCCGGTGAGGGTTGAGCCCGGCCGCGAGCTCGAGACCCAGCCCGGCGGCCGACGGCGCGAGGACCCACGGCCCCAGCACGGCGGCATACGCGATCGGGGTGGCCGCGACCTCGCACCACCACTGCAGCACGAAGGCCGCGGGCACGTGCGGTCGCACGTCGACCGCGTGCCGGTGCGACATCTGCGCGCTCAGCGCGTCGCGCCACGGCCGCAGGGGGTCCGAGCCCGCGCGCACGTGGGCGAGCACGTCGGCGAACCACACCGTGGCGGGCGAGTCGGCGCAGGTGGCGGTCATGAAGGGCAGCGCGCGGTCGACCTGCGCGACGACGTGTCGCACCGCGTCGGCACCGAGCGAGGGCCCGACGTGCTCGGACCCAGGACCACGGTCCGCACCAGCCTCCGCACCAGCCTGCACGCGGCCCTCCCGCCTCGCCGTCGACCCCTCTCGGCGGGGACCACGCCCATCCTCTCGCTAGACTCCCGTGCTCGTGACCGACCGCTCCCTCTCGCTGCCCTTCGAGGCCGTCGCCCGAACCGTCCAGCAGCATGCCCAGGAGCTCGTCACGATCCGTCGCGACCTGCACACCCACCCCGAGCTCGGCCGCGGCGAGGTGCGCACCACCGCCGTCGTCGCCGAGCGCCTCGAGCGCGCCGGCATCAGCGTGCGCCGACTGCGTGGCACCGGCCTCGTCGCCGACCTCGGCGCGCCAGAACCGGCGCACCGCATCGCGCTGCGGGCCGACCTCGATGCCCTGCCGATCCGCGAGCAGACCGGCCTCGACTTCGCATCGCAGACCGACGGCGTCAGCCACTCGTGCGGCCACGACGTGCACACGAGCGCCCTGCTCGGCGCGGCACTCGCACTCAAGGCCACGGAGGACCGCCTCGTCGACGCCGGCATCGGCGCACGGCTGGTCTTCCAGCCCGCCGAGGAGCTCATGCCCGGCGGCGCCGAGGACGTCGTCGCGCAGGACGGCCTCGTCGGTGTCGACCGCATCTTCGCGCTGCACTGCGACCCCAACCTCGACGCCGGCCAGGTCGGCCTGCGGGTGGGCGCCATCACCGCGGCCGCCGACCAGATCGAGGTGACCCTCTCCGGGCGGGGCGGCCACACCTCGCGGCCCCACCTGACGCAGGACCTCACCTACGCCCTCGCCAAGGTCGTCACCGACGTGCCCGCCGTGCTCTCGCGACGCCTCGACCCCCGCGCGGGCGCCGCCCTCGTCTGGGGTTCGATCCACTCGGGCGGTGCGCACAACGTCATCCCGTCGTCGGGCAAGGTCGGCGGCACGCTGCGCATGCTCGACGCCGGCATCTGGGAGGGCGTCGAGCGACTCCTCGAGGCCGTCGTGCACGAGGTCGTCAAGCCGTATGCCGTCCAGGCCGACGTGACGATCACCAAGGGCGTGCCGCCCGTCGTCAACGACGCCGGCTGCATCGACGCGCTCACCGCGGCCGTGACCGGCACCGGCGCCTTCGTGGCGCCGACGCCGCAGTCCCTCGGCGGCGAGGACTTCGCCTGGTACCTCACGCACGTGCCCGGCGCGATGGCCCGTCTGGGCACGCGTTCGCCCGGCGGCCCGACCTACGACCTGCACCGGGGCGACCTCGTCATCGACGAGGGCGCGATCGTCGTCGGGGCCCGCACACTGGCCGGCGTCGTCTTCTCCGCGGCAGCCCAGCTGGTGGGCACACCGGCCCTCGGCGGCGTAACTCCGCTGAGTGCGGTCGCGGATCGATAACACTTCCTGCGACTTGCTCCGAGGCGCTCAGATCTTGTCGTGACGGGGTCTACAGTTCCGTGCTATCTGGGCCGATGTCGTCGTCGGCCCGACGGACTGAAGGAGAGCGCCTTGCGTTCACATGTGAAGTTGAGTGCGGTTGTCGCGACCGGACTGGTCGCCGCACTCGCTGGTTGCGGTGGGTCCACGGGCCCGTCCACCGGCTCCGGCGGTGGGGGCACCAACACCGCCGCCTCGGGCGACTGCTCGAGCGCTTCGGTGTTCTGCGTCGGCCTCGTGACCGACGTCGGCAAGGTCGACGACAAGGGCTTCAACCAGGCTGCCTGGGAGGGTGTCGAGCAGGTCAAGGGCGAGCTGGGCGCGCAGACGAAGTTCGTCGAGACGACCGACCCCAAGGACTACGCGAAGAACATCAAGCAGTTCACCGACGCGAAGTACGACGTCATCGTCACGGTCGGCTTCCTCATGGGTGACGCGACGCGCGCCGCCGGCAAGCAGTACCCCAACACGAAGTTCATCGGCTTCGACCAGTTCCAGGCCGACCCGGTCGTCCCGAACGTCACCGGTCTGATCTTCCACGAGGACCAGGCCGGCTACGCCGCCGGTTACCTCGCTGGCCTCATGACGAAGTCGAACAAGATCGGCGTCGTCCTCGGCCAGGAGATCCCGCCGACCCAGGCGTACGCCGCCGGCTACGAGAACGGCGCCAAGGCCGCCAACCCGTCCGTCTCGGTCTCGAAGGTCTACCACCCGGCCGGCCAGACCGCCTTCAACGACCCCGTGTGGGGTGCAGGTGAGGCCAAGAAGATGCTGGCGCAGGGCGCCGACTTCATCTTCGGCGCCGGTGGCGGCACCGGCAACGGTGCTCTCCAGGAGGCCGCGAAGACCAACGGTGCGGGCGACAAGGTCTTCTGCATCGGTGTCGACCTCGACCAGTGGGACACCCTGCCTGCCGCGCACCCGTGCCTCATCACCTCGGCCGAGAAGCACGAGAAGGACGGCATCGGCGAGCTGCTCAAGGCGATCAAGGGCAACACGATCAAGCCGGGCAACTTCTTCGGCACCGCCGGCATCGCGGCGTTCCACGACTTCGACAGCAAGGTCCCGGCCGACGTGAAGACCAAGGTCGCCGACGTCGTCAAGAAGCTCGAGGACGGCTCGCAGGCAACCGGCTACAAGGCCGGCTGAACCGAAGGCGCATGACCCCCGACGGGGTCGGCACTAGAGTCCCGTCATGACGAACGTCGAGCGGGTGCTCCACAGGGGCACCCGCTCGACGTCGTTCTGCGCCGGAGATCGGCGCGCAGCACCGAGAACTGGTCCACACAAGGAGTCGAGAGGTCCGAGATGGCCGATTCGAGAGATGAGCCGTCAGGCGCCGACAACGTCGGCACCGTGACCACCCAGCCGACCGCTGAGGCGACGCCGCCCCCGGTCGTGCCCGAGCGGGGAGCTCCCCCGCCACCCACAGGAGTGCTCGGGGTGCTCGTGCGCGAGCAGTCGATCATCGTGCCGCTCGTGGCCGTGGTCGCGGCTCTGGTCATCGGCGGCGTGCTGATCCGCGCCCAGGGCGTCAGCCCGACCTACGCGTACCAGACGCTCTTCACCTACTCCTTCCTGACGGCCGACGGTCTCCAGGGCACCTTCGAGAAGATGGTGCCGCTGATCCTCTGTGGTCTCGCCGTCGTCATCCCGCTGCGCGTGGGCCTGTTCAACATCGGCGCCCAGGGCCAGCTCATGGCCGGTGCCATCGCGGCCGCAGCCAGCGCGCACATCATGCGCGACGCCCCAGGTGTCGTCGTCGCCGTCGTCGCGATGGTGGCCGGCATCCTCGCCGGTGCGATGTGGGCCTCGATCGCTGGCGCCCTCAAGGCCACCCGCGGCGTCCACGAGGTCATCTCGACGATCATGCTGAACTCGATCGCCGCGGGCCTCATCGACTACCTGGTCAACGGCCCGATGAAGGACCCCGCGTCGGCCTACCCCGCGTCCTTCCCGGCACCCGAGGGCTCGCGCTTCGTGCCGTTGGGCGTCGTGCCGATCGGCCTGCCGATCGCCCTGGTGCTCGCCCTCGCCGTCGCGTGGATGCTGCGCCGGACGACCCTCGGGTTCCAGTTCGAGACCATCGGCCGCAACCGTCACGCCGCCTCGTACGCGGGCATCAAGCTGAGCGGCATGATCGTCCTCGCGATGGCGATCGCCGGTGCCCTCGCCGGTCTCGCGGGCTCGGTCGAGTACCTCGAGATCGACCCCTACCGCTACCAGGACGGCATCGCGGGCTCGCTCGGCTTCGACGGCATCACGATCGCCCTGCTGGCCCGGTCCAACCCGCTCGGCACCATCCCGGCGGCGCTGCTCGTGGGCGCGCTGCGGGCGGGCTCGTCCAACCTCATGTTCAACACCGGCATCCAGCCCGAGATCGTCGACATGCTGCTGGCGATCACGCTGCTGCTCGTGTCGCTGCCGATCATCGCGAAGCTCATCTTCCGCAGGCACACCGCCAAGTCGTCCGCTCTCGCGAGCAGCTGGGGGTCCTGACATGGAATGGGTCAAGCGCAACCAGGTCGCGGTCGGCTCGGCCGTCGTGCTGCTGGTCGCCGCCTACGTCTTCTTCGCGATCAACGACAACGTCGCGACGTCCATGTTCAAGGGCGCGTGGTTCTTCGCGGTGCCTCTCGTGCTCGGCGCCCTGACGGGTGTCGTCGGCGAGCGGTCGGGCGTGGTCAACATCGGCATCGAGGGCCAGATGCTCGTCGCCGCCTTCGCGGCGTTCTTCTCCGCAGCCGCCAGCGGCTCGCTCATCGTGGGTGTGCTCGTCGGCATGGTGGCGGGCATCGCGATGGGCGCGTTCCTCGCCCTGACCACGGTCAAGGGCCTGATGGACCAGATCATCGCCGGTGTCGTCATCAACATCGTCGCGACCGGTCTGACGTCCTTCTTCTACCGCCCCGGCAAGGTCCTCTCGGCCAACATGCCGCAGTGGGACATCCCGCTGCTGTCGCAGATCCCGCTCATCGGCGACGTCTTCTTCCAGACCGGGCCGATCGCGCTGTTCGCGCTCCTCGCCGTGCCGGTGGTGCACTTCGCGCTGTTCCGCACCCGCTGGGGCCTGCGAACCCGATCCATCGGCGAGTACCCCTCGGCCGCCGACACCGCAGGCATCGACGTCATCCGGATGCGGCTCGTCAACGTCACGATCGGCGGCATCTTCGCCGGTGCGGCGGGCGCGTTCCTCTCGATGGAGGCCACGGCCGGCTTCGAGCGCGGCATGACCGCCGGCCGAGGCTTCCTCGCCCTCGCCATCCTCATCTTCGGTGGCTGGCGACCGCTGCGCGTCTTCGCGGCCGCGCTGTTCTTCGGCTTCACCAACGCGCTCGCGTCGCAGCTGCAGGGCGTCATCAACATCCCGCAGCAGTTCATCACCCTGCTGCCCTACCTGCTGACCCTGGTCGTGCTGGCGGTCGCCGCCGGCCGCGTCCGGGCGCCGGGAGCCGTCGGGCAGCCGTTCGTGAAGGGAGAGGGTTCGTGAGCGAGCAGCCGACCGCCACGGTCCAGCCATCGGCCCCGTCGTCCACGCAGCCGTCCGCCGACAGGGAGGCGGAGCGACTGCTCGACATCTCCGGACTGTCGAAGTCCTACGGCACGGTGCGCGCCAACCGCGACATCAGCCTGCACGTCCGGCGGGGCGAGATCGTCGCCCTGCTCGGCGAGAACGGCGCCGGCAAGTCGACGCTGGTCAAGCAGATCTTCGGCCTCGTCAAGCCCGACGAGGGCACGATCACGATCAAGGGTGACGCGTCCCCGGTCAAGGACCCCCGCGACGCCATCCGCCGCGGCATCGGCATGGTCCACCAGCACTTCCAGCTGGTGCCCGTGATGACGGTGGCCGAGAACATGATCCTCGGCCACGAGACGACCAGCCGCGGCGTGCTCGACATCGAGGGAGCCCGCACGCTCGTGCGCGAGCTGTCGGCCAAGCACGGCCTCAAGGTCGACCCCGACGCCGAGATCGAGGACCTCCCCGTCGGCACGCAGCAGCGCGTCGAGATCCTCAAGGCGCTCTCGCGACGCGTCGACCTGCTCATCCTCGACGAGCCGACGGCCGTCCTGACTCCGCAGGAGACCGACGAGCTGCTCTCGGTCATGAAGGAGCTCGCCGCCAGCGGCACGTCCATCGTCTTCATCACCCACAAGCTGCGCGAGGTGCTGGCCGCGGCCGACCGTGTCTACGTGCTGCGCCAGGGGGCCGTCGTCGGCGAGGTCGCCACGGCCGACACCGACGCACGGGGGCTCGCCACCATGATGGTCGGCCGCGACGTCGTGCTGCGCGTCGACAAGGACGAGGCGACCCCCGGTGCCGACGTCCTGTCGATCAAGGACCTCGTCGTGCTCGACGACCGCAACCTGCGAGCCGTCGACGGCTTCACCCTCGACGTCCGGGCGGGCGAGATCGTCGGCGTGGCCGGTGTCGAGGGCAACGGCCAGCGTGAGCTCGTCGAGGCCATCGCCGGCATGCGGCCGCCCCAGTCGGGCAGCATCGACCTGCTCGGCAAGGACATCACCAAGGCCAACCCCCGCGACACGCACGTCGCCGGCGTCGGCCACATCCCCGAGGACCGCGAGCGGCACGGCCTCGTCGCCTCCTACTCGCTCGCCGACAACCTCGTGCTCAACCGTTTCTCCGAGAAGCCGTTCGCCAACGGGTTCGTGCGCGACTTCGACGAGGTGCGCAAGAACGCCGAGGCGCTCTTCCAGGAGTTCGACATCCGTGCCGCCGGTGTGGGTGCCCCGGCGGGCTCGCTCTCGGGCGGCAACAAGCAGAAGGTCGTCGTCGCGCGCGAGATGAGCTTCGGGCCCAAGCTGCTCATGGCCGCCCAGCCCACCCGTGGTGTCGACGTCGGCTCCATCGAGTTCATCCACCGCCGCATCGTCGCGGCCCGCGACGAGGGCGCCGCGGTGCTGCTCGTCTCGGCCGAGCTCGACGAGGTGCTCTCGCTCGCCGACCGCATCGCCGTCATCCACGGCGGCAAGGTCGTCGCCGAGATGCCCGGCAGCGACGCCGACCGCACCGAGATCGGCCGGCTCATGGCGGGTGACCACTAGGTGTCACCCGTGTCCGAGGGGGCTGTCCCCGGCGCCGCCGAGCCGTATGCCGCCGAGGCACGTGTCACCGAGCCGTATGCCGCCGAGCCCGCTGGGCCGCATACGGCCGGCGCCGCTGCGGTCGGGTCCCAGGACGACCCGGACGGTTCCGGCGCGCACGTCGACTGGGAGGCCCTGCGCCTGCGCGCTGTCGAGCTGATGGAGCGCGCGTACGCCCCGTACTCGCGGTTCAGGGTCGGGGTGGCGGGTCTCGTCGACGACGGTCGCGTCGTCGCCGGCTGCAACGTCGAGAACGCCGCCTACGGCGTGACGCTCTGCGCCGAGTGCGGCATGGTCTCCGAGCTGCACGCCACCGGCGGCGGGTTGCTCACGGCCGTCTTCTGCGTAGGTGGCGACGGCCGGGCCCTCATGCCGTGCGGTCGGTGCCGGCAGCTGCTGTGGGAGAACGGCGGCCCAGGCTGCCTGCTCATGACCCCCGAGGGAGTGCTCCCGATGTCGGCGGTGCTGCCGCAGGCGTTCGGCCCCGAGAACCTGCGCCACGCCGAGGGCTGAACGCTCCCGCCGGTGGCCCGGCGACGCGTGCGCTGGGACATGATGGTCCGGTGAGCGAAGCCTTCGATGCCGTAGACGTCATTTCCGCCAAGCGCGACCGGGCGGAGCTGTCCGATGCCCAGATCGACTGGGTCATCGACGCCTACACCCGAGGCGCTGTCGCCGAGGAGCAGATGTCCGCCCTCGCGATGGCCATCTACCTCAACGGCATGAACCCTCGCGAGATCGCGCGGTGGGCCGACGCCATGATCCGCTCGGGCGAGCGGCTCGACTTCTCGGGTCTCTCGCGCCCGACCAGCGACAAGCACTCGACGGGGGGAGTGGGCGACAAGATCACGCTGCCCCTCGCGCCGATCGTGGCCGCGTGCGGCGTGGCGGTCCCGCAGCTCTCCGGTCGCGGGCTCGGCCACACCGGCGGCACGCTCGACAAGCTCGAGTCGATCCCGGGTTGGCGTGCCGACCTGACGAACGAGCAGATGATGCACCAGCTCGAGGACGTCGGTGCGGTCATCTGCGCCGCGGGGTCCGGTCTCGCCCCCGCCGACAAGAAGCTGTACGCGTTGCGCGACGTCACGGGCACCGTGTCCTGCGTGCCGCTCATCGCCACCTCGATCATGAGCAAGAAGATCGCCGAGGGCACTGGCTCGCTCGTGCTCGATGTCAAGGTCGGCTCCGGGGCGTTCATGAAGGACCTCGGCCAGGCTCGTGAGCTCGCCGAGACCATGGTGCGCCTTGGCAAGGACGCCGGCGTGCACACCGTCGCGCTGCTCACGAACATGGAGACCCCGCTCGGGCTCACGGCCGGCAACGCCCTCGAGGTGCGCGAGTCGGTGGAGGTGCTGGCGGGCGGTGGACCCGGTGACGTCGTGGAGCTGACCCTCGCCCTGGCCCGCGAGATGGTGGCCGGCGCGGGCAAGGACGACATCGACCCGGCCGACGTGCTCGCCGACGGCCGGGCCATGGATGTGTGGCGCAGGATGATCCGGGCGCAGGGTGGAGACCCCGAGGCCGAGCTGCCGACCGCGAAGGAGTCGCACCACGTGCTCGCCCCCGCCGACGGCGTGCTCGTCCACCTGGATGCACTCGCCGTGGGTGTCGCGGCCTGGCGGCTCGGCGCCGGCCGGGCGCGCAAGGAGGACCCGGTCCAGGCGGGGGCGGGTGTCGAGCTGCACCGCAAGCCAGGGGCGACGGTGCGCGGGGGCGAGCCGCTCATGACGCTGCACACCGACGAGCCGGAGCGCTTCGCCCGGGCGCTCGAGGCGCTCGAGGGCGGGTTCACCATCGCTCCCGAGGGCTCGCGCCCCGACCTGCCCCCGATCGTCATCGACCGGGTGTCCTGAGCGACATGTCCGCAGGTCAGAGTCCTGCGGGGGCACTCAGGCAGGGCCTCGTCGGGGTCGATTATGAGATCCCGGGAGGTCCATGTAATGTTCTCTTCGTCAGCCCGACAGGGAGGAACGGACGCCACCGCGGCGGTGAGAGATCACCCAGCGAAGTTGGCCGGTCCCGGGGTTGACGAGCACGGTCCGAAGCACTCCGGTTGATCCGGTAGAGTTTCGGTCGGCCCCGGAGCGAGACCGAGCGATCGGCTCTCTCACCGGGAGCTCTGAGCCACCCCCGAGAGATCGGGACCGGCCCGGAGCGGTCCGAAGCACACTGGTTCGTCCGGTAGGCTTTGGTGGGTAGGAACCGCTGACACCAAGCGGGTTGAATCTGGACGGTCTGAAGGCTGGTTCGCGGGTTTGACTCCCAAGCTTGAGGCGGGTAAGTTTGAAGGGTTGCCCCGGAGGCC